>JHYK01000010.1 GCA_000621405.1 Lachnospiraceae bacterium AC3007 | reverse complement strand
GTCAGAGGGTATATCGCCAGACTCATCATGTCTTCATCTGTGAATGATTCCCCGCTTTTTATCTTAGCTGTCAGCCTGTCCCTTATATCCTTCGAATCCAGTCCTGTCAGGAAGGCTTCTGTTATCCTTACGCTTATATCCCCCATGTCTATCATGGGATCTGTCATTCCCAGGCTTATGTCTGCTGTATAGATAACTATGATCTTCAGCGGTTTGAATTCACCGTATTCATTGTAGAGTCTCTGGGATACCCTCGCAATATAGCCGATGTACTTGACCTTGTTGTCTTCAGAATAAACACTCTCATAGTCGACTATGGCGTATTCACCGGTTGTTAGTTTGAAGAGATTGTCAAGCCTCAACTCGTTTGCTTCTATGATCGGAAGGTTGGTCGGCAGCACTTCCTCGATCTCTATGTCCTTCAGACCTACGACAGACAGCGTCTTTCCTTTGAGTCTGTCAGCAAAGTGTTTCATAGTGATATCCTTATTTTGATAGGATATCTCCGTGCCGTCTCTTGACTTTTTCCCGCGGTTCGATGGTTGTTGTCCCTCAGTTCCCATTCCATTCCTCCTTTTCAAGCAGTCTTAATAATGTCAAAGCATTAAAACTGCCGCAGTTCTTGAACTGCCACAGTACTTGAACTGCTGCAAAGGATAGATCTGGTACAGAAATCATGAGATTATAGAAAAAATGTCTGATGTATATCTGCTGTGCTATGTGATCTCGTGGAATCTTTGGGCGATACGCCCGGATGCCTTCGCGGCAGTTCCGTATAAGATTACACGTAGGATAGCAGACTTTCGTATATCTGTAAAGTTATGATATGCAGGATTTATATTCCTTTTCAATTTTTAACTGACAATATCTTTACACTGATATCCCGGATCAGACCATGCTTCGCCATCCACATTTCCTGCTCAATGTGGTGGCTGCATTCAATATTTCAGCATCCGATGAGGCGCGGCATATACCGCTGCTTTACTCGAATACGTCCTGGCTGGTTATAGACACCTTATACAATTATATCGGCTTGTCTAGGCTTTCGCAAAACCCTCTTACAGATTAAAATGCCCTGACTGTTCAGGGGTTTCCTTGCCGTCAGGGCTTATTAAATCATGTCCTTATTCTTATGAGTGATGATTTATGTCAGTTCACCAAATGCGGCTTTATATCTAGCGAGTTCAGATTCTGCTGCATCCGCACGTGTCTCTGCTGCATCCGCACGTTTACGCTCCGCCTCGGTATTCTTGCGTTCTTCTGCCGCACCCTCTTCTTTAGCATCCATTATAACTGCCATCTCTTTCATATAGCCTGACCTCCATTCCTCTTTTTCCGTACTATTACAACATCTCCAAATGAATCGAATATGTATAAAATAGTATCTCACTATCAGGCAGAGTCCTGTATCCCTCACCATTATTCATATAATCAATGTCTATAAGAAACTTCGTTTTCCCTCACCTCTTCACTGCTACAGAATCCGCATCCAGTTCAAAGGATACGGTGGTGCCGAGCAACTCGGCCTTTGCATGGATAATGCGCCTCACGGGATCTACCCGGTTCACTTTGAATTCCATATCGACGTATATGCCGGTCTCGTCTGTCACGATATCTCCTTCATGGATACCGATATCATAGTTGACGGGATTCGAACCCGCGGTCGCGCTCCCTCCACCGGCATCAAATCTTGCCAGATGCGGATCGGCATCGGTCCAAAGTGAATATTTGATCGTCCTGTGCTTTCCGAAGGCGTCGGTCTCTACGATAGCCCTTCTGTGCGGAATGTCAAGCTTTGTGATCTTATTCGTATACCGGCTAAGAGGACCTCTTATCTCTTCTATCCGTCCTCCGGGCTTTTTCCTGATATAGCTTACTCCCATCATCCCGTCATCGGTAAGGGATCTAATGAATTCCTCGTCCTCCTGTCCCACTGTCAGAAAGGTCTTGCTGCAGTCTCTCTCATCCATGGACAGAAGCCTTGTGAAGTGAGCGATCTTCTTAAGCCTATGATATACCTCTTCGGGATCTTCCGTCTCTATAAAAAGATATCCGGGAAATAGTTTCTTTACCGAGATATGCCCTATGCCGCCCTTGCGCCATACATCCTCACGGAGAGGAAGTATCACCCTGCAGAGGGAAGGCTCTGCGATGCTCTCGATATAGTCTTTGATCCCGGATTCTTCGCCGCTTCTGGTCTGGATCACATACCACACGGTCAGAATTCCAGCTCCCTTATCTTTTGAAGTGTCTCTCCGTAAGGCCGCTTCTTTCCAAAAAGCAGCGTAGTCCCCAGCACAAAACCTTTTACTCCAAGAGGCGCATACTCTTTTATCTTGTCTTCTCCGCAGGCTCCGTCCCAGTAGATATCAAAGTCCATCTGATCCTTAAGCCGAAGGAGTTCCGTATATTTATCCCTGATATACGGGAGGAACATCTGACCAGCGTTACCGGGATTCACGGACATGACGAGGACCTTCTTTACGATACGCAGCATCATCCTTACGTTTTCGACGCTGGTTCCGGGATTAATGGCTATTCCCGGGGTGAGTCCCGCATTTATTATCTTCTGCAGCGTTGTGGAGGGATGATACTCAGCCTCCGGATGGATATAGATGGTATCTCCTTCCTTCAGATGCTCTATGAAGAGCTCCACGGTATTGTTCGGATGCTCCACCATCAGATGTACATCGAGCGGCTTGTCTGTGGCGGATCTGATGTACTTCATATCATTTAAAGACATCGCAAAGTTAGGCACATATCTTCCGTCCATTATGTCTATATGGAAGGAATCTATGCCTCCCTCGTCGAGTTCTCTGACTTCTTTTTCGAGATTCCCGTAGTTGGCGCACATCATCGACGCCATCAGTTCAAATCTTTCCATTTTATGCTTCCCCTGTCTCCTCTATAATATCCACGTTCTGTATCATGATAGGTTTCTTAGTCCTTTTATACAGTTCCACTACTGAGCTAGGATCTCCGTAATAGGCATCACTCAGTATTATCGCCCTGTCGAGATCGGCGCTGTCATCATAGATGCCCCAGCCCTCCTTACGGTACTGTTCCACGATCTTTGAATATCTCTCCCAGAGGTGCGGCTTCATCGAGCTTATCGTAGCCTTGATAAGAGGATGAGGTCTCCAGAGCAGCGTCACGTCGTCCTTATTCTCTTTGAATATCCTGAGCGCGTCCTCTATCTTATCTATCATCTTCTCATCATTATCAAGGAGCGCCTGGACGCTCGTATTGTACATGATGATCTTTTTCATGCTTCCGTCAGGCTTTGTCGTGATCTTACGCCACTCTTCTGGGATCTCCAGGTCCTCTTTTTTTGTATTCTCGACCTTGTCAAATTTGGGCGAGCCTTCGCCGGATATCTTATGCTCCCAATACTCCTTAGTCTGGGCTCCGGCATATTTTGTCATCACCTTGATATATGCTTTTCGCATGTTTTCCGACTGGACTATGACCTTATCGGCGTTGATCACGGCTGCCACTGTGATGAAGTGGCTTATCCCTTCCACCTGTGCTTCGTTTTCAGGATCAGGATCCGGAAGTACAAAGTAGGGGATGTAAATAAGTTCATCCGTGTATTCCTTAAGGTTCTTAGAATAAAAGAAGGGATGGACGCTCGTCACAAAATTTCCATCATCATAGGGATTGTGGATATATATCCTGTCCGGATGTCTCCCCTCAAAATCATATTCCCTGTAATCAGTGACAGGCACATATGAGGGGTACTCTCCTCCTTCGTAATGCTCTTCCTTTGCGCTGCCGTCGGGGTTCCTGTCAAAATACGGTATAGGTATCACATATGCATCGCAGTCAGGATCTGCATCGGCCTTCTTCCATACAGATTCAAGGCTGTCCCACATGGATGCCTTATAGGGAAGAAATACAGTCTCCAGCCTCTCCGGTATATCTGCCGAGATGCTGTTCTGGATGGCATTTATGGATCTTTCGAGGATCTTGGCCGCCTTATCGGAATTGGCGCTTCCGGCTTCCAGATCCTGCGATATCCCGTACAGCTTTTCGCAATAATCCTCGAGCAGCTGCACTGTCTTAGTGCCTTCCCCCTCGCTGGCCTCAATAGCCTCTCCAATTGAAACTGCACCCTCCTGGCATGATCCCAGGAGGGCAGTGACTGTTTCGGCGTTTTTATTCTTTATTTCTTTTTTTATCTGCTCGTGAGCTTCGGACAGAGTTCCTGTAAGCTCCAGCAGCATCCATTTCTGATGTCTTCGCATATCACTTCCGTCTGAACAAGAACGGTCCTACTCCTCCATCAACTTCTCAAGACTTACTATCCTCACGCAGAGAGTGAAGAGCTCTGCTGCCGTCTTAAGATCCTGCAGAGATGGATAGGTTGGAGCGACCCTGATATTGCTGTCCTTAGGGTCTTTCCCGTAGGGCCAGGTGGCTCCTGCTCCGGTCATCGTAACACCTGCCTTCTTGGCGCGTGCCACTACTTCCTTTGCACATCCCGGCAAAGTCTCAAAGCTTATGAAGTATCCTCCGTTGGGTTTTGTCCACTCTCCTACACCAAGTCCCTCAAGATCCCTGTCAAAGATCTCTTCGACCGCCTCGAACTTGGGCCTTATCACATCTGCATGCTTTCTCATATGCTCCACCATGCCATGTATGTCCTTGAAGAACCTTACGTGGCGGAGCTGATTCACCTTGTCATGGCCTATGGTCTGGTTCTTGAGCTGATCCTTGATATCCTCGAGATTGTTGAGCGATGCCGCGAGGCTCGCGATACCGCTTCCCGGGAAGGTAATCTTGGATGTCGATGCAAACTTATATACAAGATCAGGATTGCCTGCCCTCTTGCACTCGGCAAGGATCTCTATGATATGATCCTGACGCGTATCGTAGAGGTGATGTATGCAATAAGCGTTGTCCCAGAATATACGGAAATCAGGAGCTGCGGGCTTAAGTCTCGCAAAGCGCCTTACCGTCTCATCAGAATATGAATATCCCTGAGGATTGGAATACTTTGGTACGCACCATATACCCTTTATCGCAGGATCTTCAGCCACAAGCTGCTCTACAGTATCCATATCAGGTCCTGTAGGCGTCATATCGACGGGGATCATCTCTATGCCGAAATACTCCGTGATCTTGAAATGTCTGTCATATCCCGGTGAAGGGCAGAGGAACTTCACACGATCCAGCTTGCACCAGGGCTTATGGCCTAATATACCGTGAGTCATGGCTCTTGAGATGGTATCGTACATGACGTTCAGAGAAGAATTGCCATAGATTATGATATTATCGGGGTTGTTCTCCATCATATCGCCGATGAGAACCTTAGCTTCCCTGATACCGGTGAGTCCGCCGTAGTTACGGCAGTCTGTTCCGTCTTCACATGTAAGATCGGCGCCTGAGTACAGAGCGTCCATCATACCCATTGACAGGTCCAGCTGTTCCTTGCAGGGCTTTCCGCGGCTCATATCAAGATTGAGTCCCATATTCTGGAACTTCTCATACTCAGCAAGAAGCTCCTCGCGGGCTCTTCTCATCTCATCCTTCGTCATTTCAGCATACGGGGTCATACTGTCTCCTCCCTTCGACCTCTCAGGATATATTCAGCGACCAGAAAACATACCATCCGCACTTACAGCGAAAGGCAACGATCGCGTCAAAGACTGTCGCAGACTGCGCTGCGGTCTCAGCAATAAGTATTATATCAGAAAACAGTGTGTTTTGTCGCCCGGATCAACTCATCTCCTGGGATGAGCTTTGGCATATACTTCGCGGATATGATTATGACTTAATGTAGCGTATATCTGAGTGGTGGAGATATCGGAATGGCCGAGCATCTCCTGCACGGAACGAAGATCCGCGCCGTTTTCCACAAGATGAGCCGCAAAGCTGTGACGCAGCGTATGCGGTGTGATATCCATCTCTATCCCGGCTTTCTTGGTGTAATACTTGATGAGCTTCCAGAATCCCTGTCTGCTCATGGGCTCGCCGGACATATTCACAAAGAGAGTCCTCTCGTCATTGTTGGCAATAAGAGCATCTCTCGAATGCTCCAAATAATTTCTTATCGCATTCCTTGCTTCTATACCGAAAGGAATGACTCTGTCCTTATGAGGATCGTGGCAGTCCACGTAATTCATCTGAAGATTCACATCCTCAACCTTAAGAGTGATGAGCTCTGTAACTCTCATGCCTGTAGCATAAAGAAGTTCCAGCATCGCCTTGTCTCTTATCTCCTTCGGAGTATCGCCGGAAGGCTGGTTCAGAAGGCGTATTACCTCATCCATCGTCATGATCTGGGGAAGCTTTTTCTCGATCTTTGGAGCCTTGAGTCCTTCCGTGGGATTCTCGGAGATGACTCCTTCCTTCTCCAGATAAGAATAGAAGGCTCTCATGGATGCTATCGCACGGGAAACAGAGGCAGGTGCTGCCTTTCCGTCTTCACTGTTTTCGATGTATTCCTTGAGCAATTCAGAAGTGACCTTAGCCGGATCATCAATCCCCTTCCTGCTAAGGTATACGACCATCTTCTTAAGATCCCGCCTGTAAGAAAGCTCTGTGTTCTTCGAAGTCTTTTTGATATTATGTAAATAACTTATGAACGCTTCGATACGGTCTTCCATATTCCCAATGATTCCCTCTCCAATAGCGGTTCAGCCTATACGGTGGCTTACCACTCAGAACATTATATAGAGTAAATATGAGAAAAGCAAACCGATTTTTCAAGGATTTTCGGTCAAAAGCCACCACTTTCGGATCAAAATCACAATATCTTGTGACGGCCCGCATGATAGCTTCCGACATGTTGTGAAAAATAAAATTTAAACAATTTTTTCTGGAATTATGTAAATTTTTTATGGCATCGTAACAAAGTTGTTGTTTCGGTATCAAGTCCGATGACATGCATCTCATGCGAGGACATATATTATCAAATAAAATCTAAGAAATACTGTTGCGATACGCCATCAAAGAAGCGATAGTCTTGGAATCCTGGATCCTGCCGTCATAGATCATGTCGACAAGCTCTTCTATGGTATAAGGCTCCACCTCGATGAATTCATCGGGGTCGAGATGCTGTGATGTCTTCTTCAAACCTCTTGCGACATATACTTCAATTATCTCATCGCAATATGCTATGGCTGTAGCTATGGTGATAAGATGCTCCAGCTCTCCGTCCGTGGTGTAGCCGGCCTCTTCTTCAAGCTCACGCCTTGCTGCCGTCTCAAAAGGCTCTTCTCTGCTGTCCCTTCCGCCGGCCGGGATCTCGAGCGTGACTCTTCCTATCGCATAGCGGTACTGACGGACCATGAGTATCCTGCCGTCATCCAGAACAGGGATCACGGCCGAAGCTCCCTTATGCCTGCAGGCTATATACTCTTCCACCCTGCCGTTCGGAAGCTCGACCTGATCCTTGCAGTAGTCGAATATCACATTTGAGTCCACGAGATCACCGGACAGTTTTTTGAATTCTCTTATCATGGGTTAATTATTCTTATCGTACAGTATCTTCAATCCTTTGAGCATGAGCTCCGGGTCATCGGTTATATCATGACTGCAGTGCGGCGTGATGACAGATGCCAGTCCGCCGGTGGCGACAACCTTCGCGTCATAGCCGAGCTCCTCGATAAAACGGTCTATCATCCCGTCGAGTCTCGAGGCTTCACCATAGATGATACCGCTCTTGATGGCGTCCATGGTATTAGTTGCTATATGCTTCTTGGGAGCGCCCAAAGACACTCTCGGAAGAAGCGAAGTGCCTGCAGCAAGAGCTTCCACAGATACATTGACACCGGGGAATATCGCTCCTCCGATGTAGGTATTATCCTTATCTATAACAGTGATCGTAGTGGCTGTCCCCATGTCTATAACGATTGCGGGGGATCCGTAGATATTCATGGCTGCGACTGAGTCGACCACGAGATCTGCTCCAAGTGTGGACGGATCGTCCAGATGGATATTGAGTCCCGTCTTAATCCCCGCACCCACGACCAGAGGCTCGCAGTTAAGGAGCTTCCTTAATGCGTTCTTGAGTATGTGAGTAAGAGGCGGTACGACGCTCGCTATGATTGCGCCTTTTATATCATCTCCGGAGATATCATGGAGTTCGAGGATCGTCTTCAGGAGGACCGCATATTCAAGCTCAGTCTTATTACGGTCGGTCGAGATCCTTTCGGTAAAATAAATACTGTCATCGTCGCCAAGGCAGCCCGCGACGATGTTGGTGTTGCCCATATCAAGTGCAAGTATCATAGATCAGCCCTCCGTCATACAGTCCGGCGGACAGCGTTGATGATCCTTACGATCACAGGAACAAGCACAATATCGATGGCTAGCTCTACAAGGAAATTAAGTCCTATCAGAGCGAGGAGGATATATGCAAATGCATTATCATACCCTGCCTGCATCCCCCATCCCTGGATCAGGTCATAGAAGAAAATAAGAGCGCCTATGCAGAAAATACCTGTATTACATACAGGAGCAGCAACAGCGGATGCCGCTACTCCGAGAGTAGTGTTTTTATTTGCAAGCTTTGCAGCTACAAATCCGGAAAGATATCCTGCGAGAGTTCCTTTTATCAATATAATGAGCACTGTCGCCACAGGGTTCAGGGAGAACATGGTAGCGCCTCCGACTTCAGTTCCGGCTAAAACGGAAATAAGGACGACCATGGAAAAGACGAACCCTAAAACTCCGCCTATATTGGGTCCGAATATAACCGCTCCTATTATAATAGGTACAAGTGAAAGTGTCGGACTGAAAGGTCCGATCTTGATGCCACTGCCGACTGTCTGCAATACGACCACCAAAGCTGCAAGGACCGCAGTGCCGACAAGGACCTGTGTAGTAGAGTATTTCTTTTTCATTTTTTACCTCCTGCTGACGTTCCCTTTTCAGGATACATTGCTTAAGAAATTACATATAAATATATGAAAATATAACATTTCTCGCTCCGGATGTCCAATCTGGATCATTCTGAAAAAAAACATGTTGACATTTATTCCCGGAAGCATTATAGTATTCTCAGATGTTTTCATAGTATTCATATAGGAATTAAGTTTATTAATAAATCAAAGGAGGTTTGTTATGTCAGACATCAAGAACAGCGCACTCGAACTTATTGGAAGCACTCCTATAGTCAATATCAGCAGATTTGCTAAGGCCGTGGGAGCAGACAAGGCTACTATCCTTGCTAAGATCGAATATTTCAACCCCGCCGGATCCGTAAAGGACAGGATCGCTCTTGCCATGATCGAGGAGGCCGAGAAATCAGGAAAACTTAAGCCCGGCGCTACCATCATAGAGCCCACGTCCGGTAATACCGGCATCGGTATCGCTTCAGTAGCAGCAGCAAAGGGATATAAGGCTATCCTTACTCTTCCCGATACGATGTCAGTGGAGAGACGTAATCTTCTTAAGGCATACGGCGCAGAGCTGGTCCTCACGGAGGGCGCAAAGGGTATGAAGGCAGCAATTGCCAAGGCTGAGGAGCTCAACAGCGAGATCGAAGGCTCCGTCATCCTCTCACAGTTCACCAATCCTGCCAATCCTGCGATACACAAAGCTACTACAGGCCCAGAGATCTGGGAGCAGACTGACGGGAAGATCGACTTCTTCGTAGCGGGCGTAGGCACAGGCGGAACGCTTACAGGAGTCGGCGAATTCCTCAAGGAGAAGAATCCCGATATCAGGATCGTAGCTGTCGAGCCCGCCACCTCTCCCGTGCTTTCAAAGGGAACAGCAGGCCCTCATAAGATCCAGGGAATAGGAGCAGGCTTTGTGCCCGATGTCCTCAATACAAAGATCTACGATGAGATCATAACTATAGAAAATGATGATGCTTTCGAGCAGGGAAGACAGTTTGCCGTAACAGAGGGCATGCTGGTCGGAATATCCTCCGGCGCAGCGCTTAAGGCCGCTGAGATACTGGCTTCAAGGCCTGAGAACGCGGGCAAGACGATAGTCGCTCTCCTTCCCGACTCCGGGGACAGGTACCTTTCAACGGCGCTTTTTGCAAAATAATAGCGCCGGCCATACATATCCTCCAAACAGGCCGGAATATACGGCCGCAATGTCCGGATCGGGATAATGCTTATATTCGGACAAAACTGATAAAGAAAGACTCCGGAATGATCCGGAGTCTTTTCTTTCAGGTCACATCATACCCCCACGGTGCTTACGTGACCTGCCATTATGATCCTTTTAAGATCCTGTACTTATGCGTCAAGTACTTCGTCTATCTTGTTAAGCAACTCCTCTTTCTTGACGGGCTTCACGAGGAATCCAGAAGGATGAAGGCTCAATGCGCTCATCACCATATCTCTTTCTGAATTGCCCGTAAGGAATATCACCGGCGTGCGCTTGTATCCGGGCATATTCCTGATAAGCTGAAGCGTCTGCGGTCCTGTCATCTCCGGCATGAAGCAATCGAGCAATATCACATCGACCTTCTGCTTTTCAAGGAACTTCAAAGCCAACATACCCGACTTCACGCAGTTAACCTTATAAATTGAATCCAGATGTGCCTTTACAAGCTTTAATGCGACCGGATCATCATCTACCACGAGCACACTGTATGATTTCTCGGAAGTCGCGCAGAGCTTGTCAATGGCGAGTTTGATATCAGAATATGCAGCATCCCTGTCCAGAGTGGCATCCGGTGCCGGACGCACATGCATCTTGAAAGTATTCGCATCATTCTCTTCCGCGATAAGGAGCATCGGAATGCTGAGGAGATCTTCATTCTCTCTCAGATCTATGACTCCGAAAAGCTTGGTGCGCGCTACTGCTTCCGCATATACCACGATACAGTCGGGACGGCCTATGTTAAGGTCACTCAGAAGATTGGTATTCGTCATTAAAATACCCTGAACCTTGTAATACTGCTCCATGACATTTACAAGGTCGTGCATCTTCTGTGTACTTGAAGAAACGATCATTACCTTCTTCATATTATCTCCGGCTGATCACCTTTTCTCGTCTACGAGCAGGCCTTCGATCTCAAGCATCTTTGCAAACATCTCGAGACTCTTCTCCGACGGTATTTCTTTTACGACTTCTTTTGATTTCGAATCCAATACCTTGATCGCATAGCGATTGACTTCATCGTTATAGCTTATCTCAATATTATGATGCTTCAGCGTATCCTGAAGCCTCTTCATACGAAGCTGCTGCTCTTCCTTTGAAAGCGGAGCATCTCCCTGCTTTTTTACTTCGGGATTCTCCTGCCTGCTAGCCTCGGTATTCTGAGTCTTTGTAGCTTCTTCCGATGACGTCTGCTGCTTGTCAAGCCTCATCTCAGCGTAACTTGTACTGTTTACCCCTTTTACATCCATGGCTTCCTCCTTACGGTGCGGGATGACCACACTCCTACTCCATAGATTTTACTATACAGATATTAAAAATACAATTACTCCTGATCCTCGGGAAGAGCATATCTCTGCTCGACCATATGCTTTTCCTTGAAGCAGTCAAATACGAAATCGATCTCGCCCTGCTCCATCTTGGGAGTGATAAGGCTTACTATGGGTACGATCACAAGTCCTGCTATCATCGCAGCTGCGCCGGCATTGATCGGGCTCTGGATGAATTTGGTGGCAGGGAACATATTGATAACGGTGATAAGTATGCCCGAAGCAAAGCTCGCCCATACCGCCGCTCTCGTAACGCCTTTCCAGTAGAGTCCGTATAAGAAAGGCGCAAGAAATGCTCCGGCAAGAGCGCCCCAGGATATTCCCATCAGCTGAGCTATAAAGGTAGGCGGATCAAGCGCCATCACAACCGATATCACTATGAAGACAACCAGAAGCACCCGCATCGTCAGTACCTGCTTCTTCTCATCCATCTCCTTGACTATATTGCCCTTGATAAGGTCTATGGTCAGTGTCGAGCTCGATGTCAGTACAAGAGACGCAAGCGTCGACATGGATGCCGAGAGCACGAGCATGATGACTACTCCGATAAGGATATCGGGCAGAGTCGAGAGCATCGAAGGAATGATGGCATCATATGCTACCGAACCGTCTTCCTTATATATGGCTGCCGTATCATAGAGTCTTGCAAATCCTCCGAGGAAATAACAACCTCCGGCTATGATCACGGCAAATACCGTTGAGATGATGGTACCTGTCTGTACAGCCTTCTCATCTCTTATCGCATAGAACTTCTGAACCATCTGCGGAAGGCCCCATGTGCCCAATGATGTAAGGATCACGACTCCGAGGAGGTTCAGTGGATCAGTACCGAAGAAAGCAGTAAATGCACCGGGCTGTCCCATGGTGACAGGCACATCCGAAGGGATCTCTGCAAGCTTCGCTACTGCAGCATTGAATCCGCCGTTGCCGTTGAGTATCGCAGCTATGACAGCGCAAATTCCGGCCACCATGATGATACCCTGGATAAAGTCATTGATCGCAGTAGCCATGTATCCGCCAAGGATCACGTATAAGCAGGTCAGAGCGGCCATAGACACAACACAAACCTCATAAGGTATATTGAAAGCCATTCCGAATAGTCTGGACAATCCGTTATACACCGATGATGTATAGGGGATAAGGAAAACAAAAGAAATGATCGCAGCCACGATCCTCAGTGGCTTCGAATGATATCTCTTACCGAAATAATCAGGCATTGTCTTGGCATCGAGGAATTTTGTCATTATCCTCGTGCGGCGGCCGAGCACCACCCATGCAAGAAGCGAACCTAAAAACGCATTACCAAGGCCTATCCATGTGGATGACAAGCCGTATTTATATCCAAACTGTCCTGCATATCCGACAAAGACAACCGCCGAGAAATACGAGGTGCCGTATGCGAAGGCTGTAAGCCAGGGGCCTACCTTTCTGCCGCCGAGCACAAAATCATTTACGTTGGTTGCGTTACGTCTGGAATAAAGACCGACGATTACCATGATCGCGAAGAACACGATCAGAAGTGTTACTTTGATGAACATTGTTTAATTCCTTTCCGTGGGACTTGAAGGCTCAGTATACCACCCTGTTCCTTCCTGATTCCTTACCTATATAGAGCTTCTCGTCAGCTTTCTTGATAGCTTCCTCGGAGCCAAACATAGGCGAATACTCTTCCATGCCGAATGTCATGGTCACATTGAATTTGTGCGAGAAGAACTCCAGATCGGTCTTCTCGATCTTACGCCTTAAGTCCTCCAGCATGGGATAAGCATCGTCGCCGTTGAAATTCTCGAAGATAAAGACAAACTCCTCTCCTCCCCAGCGAGACACATAACCCTTATCCTTCATGAAGTCCTGGAATATGGAACTTAAAGCCTTAAGAACATAGTCACCGCAATCATGTCCTCTGGTGTCATTGACCTTCTTGAAGAAGTCTATGTCACCCATGGCGACAGTAATGCATTGTGTATCTTCCTTTAATAACTCCTCAAATCTCTCTCCTATCGCGCGTCTGTTCATAAGACCGGTCAGAGGATCGATGCCTGCCATCTGCTTCAGCTTTGCATTATACTGGAGAAGCTTTCTCTCGTCAGAGACATTGTCACGGCACAGGAAATAAGCAACTATGCCTATGGACGCCGAGAGCAGTATCGTGTTGATCACCAGAAGCACTGAATAATCGTTATCACTGAGGATTATATTAAGCGATGATCCCTTGATAATGAAGAGAGCACAGACCGAAGCCGTGATAATAACAGTAAGTATTGTCTTGATCTTAATGCTCTTCGATGAATCAAACCAGAGCAGCATGATGGCCACCAGCATGAAGCCATAGCCGGATATGATCCATCCAAGGGCCGGCCCCGCCGTGACACAGACAACAAAAGTGGTCATTGAAAACAGAGCAACAATAACATCACTTCGTGGTACAAAATAAGAAAGAACAAATATGACGATAAGTACGGAGCCCGAGATCAGGAATATGCCGTTCTGAGGGGCATACCTTGTAGCTGTCAGATAACCGCAGATGATAAAGTGAAGAAGGGTGCAGAGACAGAGAACGAATCTCAGAAGGATCATGAGACTGTTCGTCCTGTCCTCTCCGCTCTTGTCACTGCTGAAAAAATCTATTATCTTACGTATGAATCCCAACTTTTTATCCTTACCAATCTCTATGAAATAACCTGAAATCTGTCGACTGTTAGGCTGTTCCACAAGTCTGTGTATACAATACACGCAAACTCTAGAATATTCTACCACAAACTGTAAGATATGTACAAAAAATTTTGTACCAAATTCAAAACATTTTTGAAATAATTGAATCCTTGCGGCATTTTATTCCTTGGTTTATAATCCCTTCGATAATATAGTTTCCTAATGTAACAGTTCAGATCAAGGATAAGGAGCGGCAGATATGGATTGGACTATTTCTGAGATAAAAAGACGGGGAAGAGAAACATTTTTCGGAGGCTACTGGAGATGCGTGCTCACGGGCTTCATCATGCTGATCGTGACGGGCGGCTTCAGTTCGATCAATCTGAATTTCAACGGCTTTAATTCAACAAACACCATGAGCGGGATAACAGAATCCGGCGGGAATATGGATATTTCAAGCATATTCGGCACGCCGGATCCGGAAGCGGTTACGGAGACATACAACGAGATCGCAAGCGAGCTTTCTTCTCTCGGGCCGACGCTTTATTTCATAATAGGCGTCTTTGTGCTGTTATTTCTCATTGTTCTCGTGATCTCTTTTGTGATCTCGGCTTTCCTGCTGCTGCCGCTGTCTAGCGGATGTCAGAAATTCTTTGCCGAGAGCTCAAGAAAACGTTCTTACTCGATATCAGACATAGCATATGCCTTCAACAGCAATTATCTTAATGTAGTGAAGACTCTCTTCCTTATGGATATAAAGATATTCCTGTGGACTCTTCTGCTGATAATACCCGGCGTGGTCAAAGCCTATGAATACCGCATGATTCCCTATATCATAGCGGATGATCCGGCCATGCCGTCTGCCGAGGCCTTCGCGCGCAGCCGTCAGATGATGACCGGGCATAAGTGGCACACCTTCCTTTATGATCTTTCATACATCGGATGGATATTCCTTTCTATTTTGACATGCGGACTGCTCGCTATCTTCTACGTCAGACCTTACATGATGGCAGCCGATGCGGAGCTCTATCTGGTACTTAGCGGCGAACATCCGGTCACAGGGCCAGTTACTATCGATCCCGGATATGGGTCATCGCCATATGGCAATCCTCCTTACGGCGGACAGCCGTATCAGGGATATGGCAACGGATCCGGATACGGCACTGCCGATGATGCTTATGGCAATACTCCGTACGGTAATTCCGCATACAACAATACTCCATATGGCTCATCTTCAGATATGACTGAGGATAATGCTTCTGACAGCAGTACACTAGACAGCGCGGACGAAGGATCCGATGCGTCGGATAACAGTTATACTGACGGAGAATACAGAGAGATCAGGGTAACCGATGAGCCCGAAGATAAGGCTACAGTGTCGAATAACGGAGAGACGCCGGCTTTTGGCGACAAGAGAAACGCCAAGCCCAACGATTGTCCGTTCAATACTCCTTATTAAGGGATCCGAAGTCCTTTAGGATAATGATTCTTCAGGATACCGCCTGAAGATCTGGCCCAGCCAAGCGATATCCCGTATACGGTCACAAGAGTCCATCCGGGGGTCGCAAGGCCGGGTCCTTTTATTATCCCGGAATCAAGAGTCTGCCCGTTGAGATACTTCCCGGTATGATCAGAGCCATCGGTAAGACTGACTAAGTCGCCAGCATCAACAGTCATAAGTTCTGCGGTACGCATCATATCTTCTGCTCTTACGGCAAGCGCCAGCGCATGTGAGGGAATGAAGCGGTCCTTCCTGAATTCGCCGAGTTCCAGCCCTGCCCTTAAAGTACGCAATCCCGAAAGGAGCGGGATCATACTGTCTTCAGGCATAAGACAGAGCCTCTGCCCAAACATGAAAAGTCTGCTTTTATCAAGAAGACTCTCCTTCCAGTCACCGGGTACAAAAGTCGAATCTATAAAATCACGGTACGGAGCAAGCTTCTGTGCTTCCTTTGAAGAAAGCGGTCTCTCCGAGGCTCCTCTGTAACCAAAGCCGCTCTCCTCTCCGTCCCTTTGAAATACAGCGGCAAAATGACCTTCTCCATATCCGTCCTCGGGCCATATCCGGATGCCATATTCCATATCGAGCGTTTTGTTATGTGGGGATCCGGCATATCTCATGCCCTTTGCGATCTCGATCCTTACGCCTTTATAGTCCTCATGATCAGCTAAAAAGGCTTCTGCCTGCTCTTCATCCTCTTTTCCCGAAAAAGTACAGGTCGAATATACAAGTCTTCCTCCGGGCTTCAGCATGACTGAAGCCGCATCAAGTATGTCCTTCTGCCTTGCAGCGCACATATCGACGATATCCCTCGACCATTCCTCTGTGGAGGCAGGCTCTTTCCTGAACATTCCTTCGCCCGAACATGGAGCATCAACCAATATCCTGTCAAATGCAGCTGGGAAGCGATCCTTAAGTTCCTGCGGCGAATGACATGTGACTACGGCATTTCTTATTCCCATTCGTTCGATATTTGAAGATAATACGGATGCTCTCTGGGGCACTATCTCATTGCAGACGAGAAGTCCGCTCCCTGCAAGATATGATGCAGCCTGGGTACTCTTCCCTCCGGGAGAGGCGCACAGATCGAGTACTGCCATTCCCGGTTTGATGTCAAGATACCGCACAGGAGCCATGGCTGAAGGTTCCTGTATATAATAAGCTCCTGCTGCGTGGAGTGGAGACCTCCCGAAAGCAGGGCCCGCATCTCTTTTGGAATCAGACCCGGTATCTGCGTCGGTATCAGCATTTGAGTCTGTATCAGTATCAGACTCAGCACCCTCTCCAAAGCTAATATTATAATAATATCCGTGTTCTTCCCAGGGAATATGTTTCAGACCTTTGGTGATAACCTCTTCCAGCTCATCATCTGTTTTGAGTTTATTGATCCTCAGACCCTTTTTCGGAGCATCTGAATAAGACCTCAGAAAGAGATCAGCTCTCTCTTTGAGGTCTTCTTTCATTCTTGATATAAAGTCTTCGGGAAGATTCGGTGTCAAATCAGACCTGACCCACTGCCAGCAGCACCACACCGACTACTATCACAGCTATGCCTGCCAGCTTCCTTCTGGTTATCTTCTCATGAAGGAGCCACCTTGATATGAACATGGTCCAGACATAGGTAAGGGATCCTAAGGGAAGTATTATCGCATAGGGCAAAAACTGCATCAGCACGATGCTAAGGCACGAAGAGACCACATACATCACGCCGCCCAGATAGAAGAAAGGCGATATGAGTATCTTTACCTTGCTGTCGGTACCTGATGACTTCTTTAAGAAAAAGCTTGCAAATGAAGCCACAAGTGTCTCAGCCAAAAGCACAAGGGCTAGGAAAAGTATCATCTTAATATTCATTCTCCGGACCCTCCTATAAGAAACACTCCGACTATGATGGTTACGATACCCGCGACCGTCAAAGGAGAGATCACTTCGCTGAGGAAGATCGCGGATATGATGAGTGCAAATACATAACTCATGCAGTTCATCGGCTGCAGAACGGAGAGTTCTCCGTAGCCGAGCGCTATGGTCATGACTGCTGCTCCTATGACATATACGATAAAGCCGGGCAGTATCTTAAGGAAAATGCCCCAGATGCCTGCTATGCTCCCTATGGCCTGCGCTGCATCCGAAAGATCGGCCAGCTTCCACAGGAAGGATCCGATGGAAAGCGTCAGTGCCGATATCAGCATAAGCACCATTCCCTTCCAGTTACGTTTCAGTGATGCGATCATGTATTACTCTCCTCTCCTGCCGAACACAGTACAAAGTATAAGGTCCGTGCCGGCACGACAAACATCATACGACTGATGGGCTGCAGATTCAAGAGCAGAAGACATATCTACAGACCTCTGTAATGTTTTGACAGATAGACCGACAAAGCAAAAAGCCCGATCGTCTCGGTAAGATGGAATATAACGGATACCCATACGATACCGACATCCTTCCCCGAAAATGATATGGTCTGCATCTGAAAAACTCCAAAAGAAAGCAAAAAGATAACAGTTATTATCAAAGCTGCGATCTTAAGACGACGGTCTTCTAGCAATATTCCGGTCATTGTTATCCCGAAGACTATCGCAGTTATCATCTCAAGATACTTAAATCCATGAGTCATATTGTATACCGAGACAAACGAAGTATACTGTCCGCCGCTCACGGCAAGCAGCATCAGGTTGATTATGAATTTCCTGTAGATGGCGGACGTAACACAATAGATGAACTCCGCTCCGATCAGTATCACGGCCCACATCTGCAGCAGATGTCCTATCTCGTGTGAAGACAACGATGACAGATGCTCTCCCAGATACTCCTTTTGAAGTCTGCCGAGTTCCTCCTGATCATCAGCATCGATCTTGTCTCTGTATGAAAAGAGTTTTTTCGAAAAATACAGGAAGATCAGGGCGATACATACTATCTCGACAACGGACATGGCCACCTGGACACGCCAGAGCGCAACATCGAGCATATCAGGCGCAAGGGAGACATCACTGTTCAGGATCCGCCTTATGACTCCTTCTGCCAGCGCCCCGCCAAGTCTCACCAGCGATGAGATCATTATTGAATAAGATAACAAGTGTGTTCTTTTATTAAAATACATTGTTCATATACACCTGCAGCGACAATAAGATTACATTACGTCAAAGCAGGATCTCCTTTTTTAAAGATACAGAATAAATGATCTTTTGTGAATCATCGATACCCAAAAGCTGGCACAGAGCACTCTCATAATAATCAAGCTGCTTCTCATAACGGTCTGTCAGCACTTTTTCATCGGATACACTGTCAGTCTTATAATCAACTACAACTATCCTCCCGTCTTCTATAAAGAAAGCGTCTATGATACCCTGAACCATGACCCTGTCCTCTTCAGGATACGAGCTGTCTATCGAAGACGCCGGCACGGATATGATGAAGGGCTGTTCCCTGTACAGCTGCTTCTTTGAATCGGCTTCTCTCATGCGACTGCAGATAGCGGTATTAAGGAAATCAATGATATCACTCGCTTTGATATAACCTCTTTCCGTATCTGTAAGCTTCTTCGTCGCAACCAGCCTGTCAAGGAATGCCTCGGCATCCTCCACGCAGGGATTAAGGTCAAGCGGCAGATTCTCGTAAGCCGTATGCACGGCCGTACCTCTTGTGGCGCCTGCCGTGGGGACCACACGGTCTCCTCTCGGATCCGATGCGATGGATACTCCCTTCTCTTCCATGGCCTCATGTTTTATAAAGGAAACAGAAACTTTCTGAGGCACGTTCACAGAACGCTCATAGGGATAGACAAATCTTATGTCTTTAAGAAGAGCTCCGGCCTCTTCATCCGAAATAGCGGCTTTAAGCTCAAGCACTTTTTTTGAAGGGATCCCGGGTATTGCCGCAGAGTCCTCTGTCGACTCATTTTCCGAAGGTTCGTACGGGATCTGCCGCCTTTGATATCGCACGCTATCATTGGCCAGATTCTCGGATATATCGATCATGTCCGCAAGGGAGACTGACTCCACGGGATCTGTCTTAAGATTCGCTTTTTCATTATATTTGGATGTAAGGATCAGCTTATTCTGAGCTCGTGTCATAGCCACGTACAGAACCCTCATCTCCTCGCTTACAGTGCTCTCCTTCTTCTTTGCTGCAATGACCTGCTTTATCAGCGTCCTGATCTTCAGATTCCTGTCTCTTATCACAAGGTCCATCCCGGCTCCAAGCTCGTCATCAAAAAGGATCCTGGCAGTGGAGTCCGACTGGTTGATAGCGCGCGTGAGTGAGGATACAAAGACCACGGGGAATTCAAGTCCCTTCGAATGATGTATGCTCATGATCCTGACAGCATCGGTGACTTTCCCGGATGAGGCCTCTCCAAGGTCTATCTCATACTTCTTCATATTTTCAATATAGCGCAGGAACTTAAAGAGACCATGGAAGCTTGTCTCCTCGTAATCAGCCGCTCTTTTCTTCAAAAGCCTGAGATTGCCCTCTCTCCTGACACCGTCGCTAAGGCTGCGCAGATAATGGTCATAAGAATGATCATGTATTATGATATCCACAAGCTCATGTATAGGCGTATAGACGGACATCCCTCTGTATCGCTCGAGCATATCGAGGAAATCAGAGCATTTCCCGCTTAGTCCTTCACTTTCAGAGGAAACTTTCCCACCGGCACCGGGAGAGCCGGCTGCCGCCCCCCTCAGACTGTCGTACAGATCTCCTTCCGGAACACTTCCGCGAATCATAGCCATCTCGGAAGCAGAAAAGCCCCCGAAATACCCAAGCATAACACCCGCTAACGGAATGTCCTGACGCGGGTTGTCGATGATCTTAAGAAGATTCATTATCTCCAGTATCTCATACGAGAAAAGATATCCGCTCTGTGAATCAAAAACCAGAGGAATACCCTCGCGTGCAAACACTTCCGAAAAGGTATCGGCCGTTACTTTAGCTGATCTTAAGAGTATTACTATATCGCCGTATGAACAGTGATGGATACTGTGGTCTTTCCTGTCCTCGATGTCGGGTCCTTCGTCTCCCGTAAGCTCCTTTATCCTTGCAGCGATCGCTTCCGCCTCGCAGGTCAGGGCATCCGTGCTCCCGCTCTCATCGGGGATGATGTTCAGGTATTCGCAGGACAGTCTCTCATCCTCATGCTTGTATATATCGCCATAGTGCAGGCTCTGACTGTCATCATATACTGCACCGCCGCATCTTAAAGACATTATGTTCGAAAAAACGTCATTTACTGCATTGATGACATGCAGGGAGCTCCTGAAATTCTTTGATAGAGTTATAAGCCTGGATGACTCTTCCGCTCCGCTTTCATATCGCGCGTATTTATTCATAAAAAGCGCGGGACAGGCATCTCTGAAACTGTAGATGCTCTGCTTTACATCTCCTACCGTCACGTAATCATGTCCGTTAGATATTGCCGCAAAGATCGCCTCCTGGACACGGTTGGTATCCTGATACTCATCTATGATGAGCTCTTTGTACCGCCTTTGCATGATCTCTCTTGTGTCTTCGTCTCCCAGTATCTTAAGAGCCATATGCTCAAGATCCGAAAACTCTACTACACCGGCTTCTTTTTTTGCAGCCGCATATCTGTCCATATACTCAAGGGTGAGATCAGCCAGCATCGTAGCACCGGGCAGGCAACCGGAGAGTTCATATAAAATATCGTCCGTGCTTTTTGCGAGATACTTACCTGCGATCTCGTCTTTAAGTATCTTTTTAGCGCGGTCCCGAAGTCCTTTTACCTTTTCTTTAAGTTCGGGATCGACCGAATCGTCACTCTTTCTGGACAGCTGCTTAAAGTTAATGCCTTCAAGCGCACTTCTGAGGCCATCGTACGTATCATTACCAGCGATCATCTCCAGCTGTTCCAGATCGGAATCTATCATATCCGCATACATGTAGGGACCGCCGTTCGACGCGCATAAAGAACGTGCGTTATTAAGTATGCTGTCGGCAAGCCCCAGCCTGTCTCTGACGATGCGCATAAGCTCCTTCATGAATGCGGTATTGCCTAGTTCTTCTGTATCATGCGCTTCATATTCCTTCATCATCGAGGATATGTATCCGGCCGGATCAGGTCTTGCCACCGCAAATCTATATACGCTCCTTATGGCCTCAGCCACATCTTCATCGCTTTTTGAAGTGGCTGTATCGTCCACAAACCTGTAGAAGGCCTCATCCTCAGACTTATATCTCTCCTCCAGCAGCTCATCCATTACATCTTCTGCAATGAGTTTCAGCTCGCTCTCATCAGCGACCCTGAAGGAAGGATCCGTATCACATATATTAAAATGCTCTCTTACGAGGTTCAGACAGAAGCTGTCTATCGTCGTTATATCAGCCGTGTAGATAAGAGTCATCTGCTTTAGGAGATGCTCTTTTTTCCCATCTGTAAGATCCGGTGACAGCAGCTTCTCCGATATCGCATCCCTGATCCTGTCTCTCATCTCGGAAGCAGCCGCCCTTGTGAATGTCACGACAAGGAGCTCCGATATCGAGTATCCGTCATCGGAAATAAGAGAAAGGACGCGCTCAGTGATAACGGCTGTTTTCCCCGAACCTGCAGCAGCTGACACAAGGATATTATGGCCTCTGTCCTCTATGAAGCTTTTCTGTTCATCAGTAAAAGTCATTTATCCTTCCATGCCTCCGGATAGTTCATCTTCTCGAGTCTCCTCTTCTTTCCACCGTCACATATCTCTCTGAACGAGCAATAATCACATCCGGTATGCTTGCCCAGCTGATACGGGCTCCTGGAGACTATGCCCTCCTGTATCCTGCTCCTGAGATCAACTGCGCGTCTCGCCGTATGATCCATCAGATCGATAAGCTCCTCCTCGCTGCATACGTTTGACGAAGCCACAAAATCTCCGTTACTCTTGAATCCGACAGGTATCACGTAAGACTTTGAATTGGTCTCGATATCCCTGTCAAATGCAGTCAGCGCCCTTTTATCGGCATTCACGACGCCTCTGAGCTTCAGTTCCTTTCGCATCTCCTCTTTTATACTGTCTTCTCCGGTGCTCCTTGCACCTTCGATAACCGGATCATCCACATGATAATAAAAGAATCCCGCAGGATGGGCAGGCTTGCCCAGAGCATTTGATCTGAGCTCCATCGCTGCCCTCATATAGAGAGGCAGCTGTATGTCCAGTCCGTAGTATATCCTGTCCGGATCAAAGTCTTTATTTCCGGTCTTATAATCAATGATATCAATATATATGCCATCATCCGTGACTGCCTCGTCACACCTGTCGATGGTTCCCTTAAGGCCTTCGTGCATGAATCTCTTTTCAAAATAAATATTGTCAAAGATCCCCTGCTTTGATTGATAACGCAAGGTATCAATGCTGGTCCCGGCATATCTCTTCAGTCTTTCCAGATTGTATGCGTATCTCGCGCCCGTAGATACCAGAGATGCGATCCTTTCCTCAGCGACAGCATCCTCAATGGCCTTGATAAGAAGCGCATCCGCCTCCTCATCCCTGACGCTCTTAAAGGACTCGGAGCTCTCGGCAAGCCTTCTTGAAAAAAGCTCGAGCACCCTGTGCAGCATTATTCCCACATCCCTGTGGTCAAGGGAAAACTCTCTCCTCTCCGAAAGCCTCAGTCCGTATCGCAGGAAATGATCGAAGGGGCAGGCCGCAAATCTCTCTAGCTCAGTGGGACTGTCCAGAAAACTCTCACCGAAAAGAATGCTTCCGGCCTCTTCCGTAAGACGCTCCTCGGGCTCATACCTGTCCTTTATCCGTAAAAGAAGTCTTGAAGGTCCCTTATCATCGGGATCCAGCAGTTCCAGGGCTCTGAGACTCAAAGCCGCCCTGTCATCATCAGCTCCCAGGCTTTCCGAGAAGACATCATAGAGCTCATCGGGTGAATAAAAGCGCATGTGATCTTTTGCGCCCTCTCCGATCGGCTCTGCCTCCCCTGCGCCCATATGGCGCCTTGCTTCCTTCATAAAAAAGGATTCCCTGTTAGCTCCGCCGTCCAGAGTCGTGAAGGGATAGGAAAAACTTACAAGCTCCTCCGGCTTCATGAGGTTCATATAGAAATAAAATCTCTCCTTATCAGCATTTTCGGCTGCGGTAGGAGCCACCTCAACGCCGAGACTGCTTAAGAGCTGTCTGTCCGCATCAGAGATAAGTCCGCCTTTATTGCCCGCTGTCGGGATATCCTGCTCCGTCATGCCGATAAAGAAAAGAGCCTTCACATGGCTGAACCTGCTCCTCGTAAGATCACCTGCCATTACGACGTCGGATTTCGGAGGTATAACGCCGACTCTTATCTCGGAGAGAGCATCTTCATAGAGCTCGGAGAATTCTCCGATCGATACCTTCTGATCTCCTATCAGGGAATCCATATTATCGAGCTGCTTCATAAGGATGTCATATATCTGGGAATATTCTATCTCCCGCTCCGGATCATTATCCTCCTTAAAGCGCCCGACATACGTCTCCAGCTTTTCTTCCGCGTGAAGATAAAGACAAACTTCTTTTACGGCCCGTATCATATCGCCCGTAACGATACTCTGCTTATCAGCGCAGGCTTCAGAAACCGGAGCCAGTATCTCAGAAAGACTGACCCTTATCCTCTCGGCAGCCTCCCGGTCTTCTTTTGTAATCCCCTTAAAGGATACTTTGAACGGCTTTTCATAAGCAGACCTGCCCCTGATACCGGTTGCAAGGATATAATTCTCCGCGCGGTCGATATCATCTGTTACTATATCAGTGAGTCCGGATCTCAGAAGATGAAATACAGAAGGATAAGAATAATCTTCTTTTATAACGGAAATAAGGGCGCGTATAAGCTCGGTGAAAGGATTCAGACTGATATACCGTGTCTGATCGACATACACGGGTATCCCGAAAGACAGAGCCCGGCTTCTTACGATGTCGGCATACAGTGCCGTATTCCCCATAAGTATACCGCAGTCCCTGTAATGGTAGCCTCTCTCGCGGATAAGATCCGATATCTGCCTCATGACGTGATACACTTCCTCATATGGATCATAAGCAGCAAAGAAGGATACCGATCCGTCCGATGCTCCCCCAGAGGCCGCAGAAATGCAGAATATATGTGTGCCGAGAGTATTGATATCGGATGGTATTTTGTGTCTCAGGTCTTTTTCAAGCCATATCTCCTCAACTCCGCCGTGGCGCTCTGCTATCGATTCAAGCTTCTCAAAAGAAGTATCGCCGAGACTGAAGAGATTACCGGATACAGAAGGATCTCTCGTGAGGCAGACATAGATGTCCAGGCACTGAGTAAGTAGCGCTTCGAGAAACATATACTGTACCGGTGTAAAACCGGTAAAAGAATCGAATATGAATACGGAATTCTTCAGAAAAGCAGCATTTTGAGCCTGGGCAGATGCCTTTACAAGCAGCTCCTCTCTCGTCATGAAGCTGCTGCCCATATAATCCCTGAACTTTTCATAGATAAGAGCAACATCTCTCAGCTTATTGGACAGATATACAGAAGAAGGAGCTGCATTCTCCGCTATTAGCTTCAGGTCCTCAGGCGATATGCCGTACTGCATGAATTCCGAGAGCACGGAGCGGACTTCGGAGATATACCCCTGCTTTTTAAGTCCTCCCTTTAAGACAGTCAGGCTGTCAATAATATCATCCGCTATGCGTCTTATGATCAGATTTTTGCCGGAATCATCTATAAGCTCCGAGGCTTCTCCTCCGGTAGTCTGAAATATCCTGTGCGCCAGTCTGTTGAAGCTTAAGATGTCTATGTTCAGTATTCCCCGGCGCGGACTCCTGTCGATTATATCCTTCTGTGCGGAAATAGAAGACTGCTCGGGTATGACAAGGATATACGTCCTGTCCTTGTGCTCCCCGGCGCCCTGAAGAAGAAGGTCATATGCTTTTGTAGTCTTTCCGCTCCCTGCGGGGCCTTCGATTATATGTAACACCCGGTATCTTTCTCCGATCAAAGAGATCTTTTCGCTCAGAAATTATACAGGAATATTGCCTGAGGGGCAAAATGCTTCCGAAAATTTTATATTTGGCCCCGATTTTCACCATATAATCCCTTGCACGCCTTGTAAATACTGAATCTGCCGTCTATATTGACATTATACTTCTTTGGACGTATATTATATAAAAATACTACTTTAGACGTATATTCTATTATGGAGTTTGTTCATGAAACTATATCACGGCTCTGACAGGATCATCACAATGCCAAAATGGGACCGCAAAAGCGGCTCAGGGGACTTTGGAGACGGTTTCTACGCCACTGAGAGCGACGAGCTTGGAAAGGAATGGGCTGCGTCCACTGTCTGCGGGGGTTTTCTTAATATTTACGAGCTGGATACCGAAGGATTAAAGGTAGTAGATCTTTCAGGCGACAGTTTTGATATCAATGACTGGATCGCATTCGTATGTCTTAACCGCCCCGACTGTATCCCGCCCTCCCTGAAAAGAGCAAAAGATAAGATCCACTCTTCCGCCCTTCCCATATTGGCTGAGGCCGATCTTATAAAAGGATACAGGGCCGATGATTCAAATCTTATCTTTCTTAAGGATCATCTTGCTGGTAATATATCCAAAGCAGCGCTCACAGATCACCTCAGGTATTCCGGAACGGGAGAGCAGGTATGTCTTCGTTCAAAAAAGGCTGCAGACAGACTCGAATTCAAAGAAGCCGTCACTGTGAACGGAAGCACATACTATCCTCAGAGAATGATGAGGGATCTGAGATCGACAGCATCTTTTATTTCAGATAAGCACGGGGCATACCCCTCCCTCAAAGATGCCTCATCAAGGTATCTGAAAGAGGCCATGAGATGCCTTGGCGAATTCACGGGATATGTAAGCGCAGTCTCTCCATACTCTTCTCCTGACAATGCTCTGGATATCTTTTCTGTAAGCAGATACGCAAGGCTCTTCGAAGAAGGTGATCCAAAGGTCATATGCGGGCTGTCCGGCATGGAGCTGCATCATAAGGTAATGGAGGAAGCAGGTCTTGGAAGGGATGACTGGGAGGATACCGGCTATGACGGACTCGAGACCGGCCAGGCATACAGAGCAGGATGTATGCTCGCTTACTTCCAGCATGAAAGTCATATGTCATTTTCAGAGATACTCTCTGCGGTTTCTTTTTCCGGAATCCAGGCTCAATGCGGGGATCCAGAGGATCCCGAGGATTCCGAAGATCACGGGGATCACGGGGATGGATCAGCTGAAGAAACGGCCGTTATGATAAGTCGCCGTGACGCAGCGAGGATATCAGCAAGAATCGCAGCAAGAATTGCCGCAAGAAAGCCGTCTTCCTCCGATCTTCAGACCAGAAGAAAACGGCTTGCTCTCTCGCAAAAAGAATTATCGGACCTCTCGGGAGTGAATCTCAGGACTCTGCAGCAGTATGAGATAAAAGACAAAGATATCAACCGCGCTGCCGCAGCCACCGTATATGATCTGTCGCGCGCACTCTACTGCAATGTGACAAATATCCTGGATTTCATCTGACAGGCTTAAAGTGTCCTCTCCTACTTGAACTTGTTCATCAGTGTGGCAAACGGTCCTACGGCATCCTGCAGGTCCTGTATGGCCTGATTAAGCCCCGCAAAATCGATCTTATTCATCTTGTCCACCGCATCCGTAAGCGACTGAGAATTATCAACGAGCATAGAATTCATCTTATCCGAGGTTCCTGTTATCGAAGTCGTCATCGTATTGATGCCGGTCAGCGCCTCATTAGCCTGGACAAGTGTCTCATTTGCTGCTTTGATCGCGGTATTGGCGCTGTTCAACGTCGTCACGATCTTCGGAACCAGGATTATGGCCGCAACAAGGAATATCAGGAATATCCCCATCATGAAAAAGGCTGCTCTTTTGGCATATTTGACTTCTTTTTTATCAGCCTCAAGTATCTGCCTCAAAAGATCCTCGGTGCTCTGCGAGGCTTCTTTGGAAGCACAGGCTTCTTTTGATTCCCCACCTTCTTTAGAAGGTGCGCCTTCTTTAGAAGATTCGCCTTCTGTCAGAGCCTCATTCTCCTTTTCGGAAGAGTCATTGTTCTCAGTCTCGTTGATCGCATCCTTCTGTTCGTTGTTTTCAGTATCCTTGCCCATGTTGCTTGATCCTCCTTTATTTTCGTTCTGATCCTGATACAGGTCTTATATCTGCCTATTTCTTTACCACTCTGAACTTCGGTCCGTCAGGCTTTTCATATTCATCCTCTTCTTCGTCCCCGTCTTCCTCTTCCTCATCTTCCTCATCGCTGCTTCCGAGAAGTCCCTGGATGGACGACAAGAAGCTGCGTCTCTTTCCCGCATCTATCTCCTCTTCCTCATCATCTTCATCGTCTTCATCTTCCTCCTCATCATCATATATGTCCATATCATCCACGTCGTCGTACGGTCCGTACGCCATGCGGTTGATTATTCGCATATTCCTGCGGTGCATGACAGACTTAAAAAGAAGGCATATCATACAGCCGGTGATGATGAACAGTGTGTATCCGAATATGATGACAGCCATATCCGTCACTGTCTCCGGATCGGCGTACACGAACCTGAGGTAAAGAAAAGAATTGAGGATAATGCCTGCTATACTGGCTGCTGCAAGATTGATATCCAGAAGGAAAAGCTTTGTGGCTTTCCTGGTCGAAAAGTAATTCAGTAAAATAAAAACGATCGTTATGGGGATCATTATCTTTGCAGACTTCATATTTCCGAGCACCGAAAAGACCATCCAGACCGGAACGATGATATAGTCCAGGAAAAACATGTTGAGATTCTCTAAAATGCCTCTCATGATCCACCCTCTTTCAGGATATCAGCTTCCGGGATCACGGGTATGCCGAGTTCTCTCGCCTTTTTATTCTTTCCGGAATTAGAGCCGACGTCGTTATTAATAAGAGCATATGTTTTCTTTGATACCGATCCTGCGACCTTCCCTCCGCGGGCCTCTATATAATCCACAAGCTCTCCCCTGTTGGCAAAGCTTTCAAGATCACCGGTGATGACATAGGTCCTTCCTGCAAATGCATCTCCCAAAGATACATTGTCCGGGGACTCCATATTAAGTCCCAGAGCCTTAAGATCAGCCATCATTCCTGCTATATCCGGATCATGGAAGAAGCTGTAAATAGAAACGGCTGTTTTCTCTCCGACATCCGGGATCTGTCTCAGTTCTTCCTCAGATGCCCCCATAAGGGCCTCAAATGACCCGAAATGCCGCATTATGGTCCTTGCTGATGTTCTTCCTACATTCTCCACCGAAAGTCCGGCCAGGAGCCTCTCAGGGGGGTTCTCGCGGGATGCATCGATCACGCCGAGAAGCTTGTCGGTATTTTTCTCCTTGCCGATGATGCCTTCCGATATGAGCTCGTCCCTGTGATCCTTAAGCCTGAAGATATCTGCTATCCCCGAGATATACTTCCTGTCTATCAGCGTCTTGATATATTCGTCTCCGAAGCCCTTGATATCATAGGCATCACGGCTTACGAAGTTGATGATCCTCTTAATGAGCTTGGCCTTGCAGAATGGGTTTGTGCATCTGATATCGGCAGTATCTTCTTCTCTTGTGGCTTCATGGCCGCATACCGGACATATGCGTGGTATCTCATATACGGATGATCCCGGAGGGTTCTTCGATGACACGACCTCCTTTATCTTGGGGATTATCTCTCCTGATTTGTAGACCACGACGGTTCGGCCAATGCCGATACCCAGAGTGGATATGAAGTCCTGGTTATGAAGTGTTGCCCTTGATACCGAGGTGCCGCATAGCCTTATCGGATCAAACACCGCAGTGGGATTGATACGCCCTGTCATCCCGACGGAGAGCTCTATCTCTCTGATGACACTCTCCTTCTCTTCCGGAGGATACTTGTAAGCTATATGACCGGCCGAATATTTGCTTCCCGCAGGGAAATCAGCCCTGTAGGAGATCTCGTCTATCTTTACCACGGCTCCGTCGATGTCATAGGGATATTCGCCCCGCCTGTCGCCTATCTCATCTATGGCCTTTACTATCTCTTCATCGGTTACGCATAAGAAAGACGGCACTACATGCACACCGGCGTCCTTAAGCCTCCTCAGCGCTTCAGTGTGCGATGTCATAAAAGACGCATCCTCCGCCCTTTGCACATTGAATACGAACATGGATAACCCGCGTTCTTTTACCACCGAGCTGTCGAGCTGCCTTAATGTACCTGCAGCGCAGTTCCTCGGATTCGCAAAAGGCTTCCTGCCGGCAAGCTCCATCTTTTCATTAACCCTGTCAAAGTCCTCATGGGACATGTATACCTCGCCTCTGAGCTCGATATCTGAATCAATGCCTTTAAGAACAGGGACTACATCCCCTACAACCAGTGCATTGGCTGTCACATCCTCGCCGATATGACCGTCTCCTCTGGTCTCGGCAAGCGTAAGCCTCCCTTTTTCGTATCTGATGCTCATTGACAGGCCGTCTATCTTATGCTCCACGGAAAAATGCGCATCAGGATGCATTTCGCGAACCTCATGGACCCATGAGAGCACATCCTCCATGGAAAACACATCCTCTATGGACAGCATGGGCACATCATGCTCCACATTGATGCCGGCCTCTCTCTTTGTCTTACCGCCGATTATCTGAGAGGGCGAATCCGGGCGTACCATCTCAGGATGATCATGCTCGATCTCCTTAAGTCTGCGCATCATCGCATCATACTCTGCATCCTCTATCTCAGGAGCGTCATCGTTATAATAACGGTCCATATGATATCTGATCCTGTCGCAGAGGTCGCTGTATTCGGTTATTATATCCTTCTCTTCAATCATCTTCTGTCATCTCTTTCATGACCCTTATCTCTTCGGGCCTGAGTTCTCTCACATCACCTGGCTCGAGGCCGGATATAAGGATATTCATGAAACGGACCCTTAAAAGTCCCTTAACCTCTTCGTCAAAGAGCTCGAATACCCTTCTTATCTGTCTGTTCATACCCTCTTTAAGGACTATGCGCACGGAGTCTTCAGAGATCCTCTCCACACTGCAGGGCCCGGTAAGCCTCTTCTCTCCTATGTCGAGTCCTCCGGCAGATATGCTGTCTATGACTTCGTCCGTAACAGGCCCTGAAAGACGGACTATATACTCCTTCTCATGACCGTTACGGGATCTTAACACCCTGTCAGCCAGAGTGCCGTCATCGGTAAGTATGATAAGCCCCTCGGAATCCTTATCAAGCCTTCCTACGGGAAAGAGCCTGTAAGGCACATCCGGCGCAAGATCGGTCACGATAAGATCATCATCACCCTGTCTGACAGTGGATGAGATGTAACCGACAGGCTTGTATGCAGCATAATAATGACGTTCGCTATCAGGAATTATCCTTCGATCGCCGATAGAGACTTCATCAGTCTCATCAGACACCGACATGCCCAAAGAAGCCGGGGCTTTATTGACCGTGACTTCTCCGGACTCTATAAGCCTGTCCGCTTCGCGTCTTGAGACTCCGGCATATCTTGCAAGGTATTTATTAAGTCTCATCCCAGGTCTTCTTTATTCACCCTGATCTTATCCTCAGGAAGGAAAGAAGTAAGGATGCGCTCCAGCTCACTCTCCTTGACCGGCTTCTGCAGATAGTCGTTGAATCCGGAATGCATTACTTTTTCCCTTATCTCCGAACCCGAATCCGCCGTCATGCACACTATGGGGATCCGTCTCGCGCCCCTTATCACAAGACTTGAGCGGATCAGCTTCATCGTCTCAAAGCCGTCCATGCCCGGCATTACCTGATCCATGAGCACCAGATCGAAGCTCTCGGTCTTAAGGAACTCCATGGCCTTGAATCCGCTGTCACATATCCTTGTGCTCACCATGAACCTGTCCAGAAGAGACTCTGCGACCTTAAGATTGACCATGTTATCGTCCACGACAAGTATCCTGGCATCGGGAGCAAGGAATCCCTCGGGAGATATGACACCTGAATAATCCATATCATCCCATCTCTCAAAGAAGATATCAGAAAGATTAAGGGTGGTAACCGGCCTTCTGACTATCCTCAGATTGTCAAAATCAGCAGGCGTACCCATCCTGTCGGTTATGACAAATACCTTCTCCCTGTCAGACTCTTCGATAATATCTCCCACATCGGGGTAACCGTCTTCCGAGATGAAGATGTAATCATAGACCGTGCTCTTATACATCTTGGCAAAAACATCCGGAGTAAAGGCGATATCCAGTATCACTCCGAAGAGTTTGAACGCCTCTTCGATATAGGAAAAACCCTTCTCTCCGTATGCGTAAAGAAAAACTCTCCTGCCGGCAGTGAAGGTCTTGTCCGCAAGCACTATCCTCTCCACGGTGAAGACCTCAAAAGTAACTATGACGGTCGTACCTACATCTCTGAGACTCCTGATCTCAAAATCACCGTTCATAAGCTCAAGTATCCCCTTGAATACGGAATACTTAAGTCCAAGCCTTTTGATCCTGCTGTCCTGTCTTGAATCATAGGTCTCAAAGCTGGAATAGATAGTTTTCAGATCTTCCTCGGATATGCCGGATCCCGTATCGGATATCTCGACGACGAAGCGCGCGCGGCTTCTGTCCTTTGAATACCTGCCGGACATCCTGAAATGCACTCTACCGTCTGTAACGGAATCAATGGCATCACTTAAAAGATCCTGCAGTATCATCTCCAGCTGGATGTGATCTCCGTAGAGCACATTGGGACTATCGGGAGCAATGTCCACAAAGATATCTATGCCCTTTTCTTCTGCCCTTATTGATGCCTCTCCGAGAAGTTCTTTCAGCATCATATCCAGTTCAAACTGGTCAAATGAGAGTGCGAGCTTCCCTGATTCAAGCCTTGAATAATCAAGAATGCTGTTGATGGTGGACAGAAGATCCCTTGCATTATGAGTGATTATGGATATCTCCTCGGTGAGCTGTCCGTCGGTATCCGAATTCTGTATGATGCCGCTCATTCCGATGATAGCATTCATAGGAGTCCTGAGCTCATGTGATACATTCGAGAGGAACCTGCTCTTGGTCTCGGCGCTCAGTATGCTCTCCTTTACGGCCTCACCCACGTTCTTCTTCTTGGCCTTCAGAAGATACCCGTCATAGTCGGTCACGATAAGGAATACCACAGAGCTGAAGACAACGCATACTCCCATGGAAAGGATCACCATGCTGCCCTCGGGGATATTATGGACTATCTGCCCGTGATAAAGGCTGTAGATCACGATCAGAAGATACCATGCGGTGAAAACAATGATCGATACGGTCCTCGTGGTATCCTTCAGCAGGATGAGCGCATCCACTATGCCGCATACAAAGACCAGGACGAAGCCTCCGTATATACCTCCGGCGAAAAGAAAATACATCGGCATGATGACGATATTCATCAGATAGCAGAATAAAACCGATGACACCACTACATCTTTTGAATAATAGAATACTCCAAAGTTGCCTGTAAGAAGGATAATGGATATAAGGGATGCAATATATGCCGTCTTATCATATTGCGCGACAAAAAAGCACGGCACGGAGAGGGCCACGGCCACCATGGAGTAGAACCCCACAAGGCGCAGCAGCCTTACATTGAGGTCCACACCGTCATCATAATAAAAATTATAGAACGAGATCTTCTTTCCAGTATCCATCACACCAGCTTCTCTTCAGGCAGATATTTTTTGACCATATATTCCATCTCGGCAAGATTGATCGGCTTTGCAAGATAATCGTCAAATCCCGCGTTGATAAGCGTCTGTTTGGCACCCTCATGAGTATCGGCAGTCAGCACTATGCATGGAACGTTCTTCGCCCACTCATTCTTAAGCCTCCGTATCTCCCTTAGGGTATCTATGCCGTTCATTCCGGCCATCATATAATCTATGAAAATGATGTCAAAGCTCATGACCTTGGCAAGGCTCAACGCAGTCAGGCCGCTGTTGGCGGTAGATACATCAAAACCCATCCCGTCAAGCAGCCGCTCCGCCACCATCATGTTCGTGATGTTATCCTCTATGACCATGGCTCTCGCCTTGGATACGATGACCCTTTCAGGCTTGATCATCTCCCCGGCCCCCGGAGTAAGTGAGCTTTTTTCTTTCTGCTCTTCATTTTCAAAGAACTGCGCTATGTTCAGACAGTTGATGGGTTTTATAAGCCTTGCTTCTCCCATCTCCTCCTCGGGGTCATCCACATTCTTCATCATGACGATGGTGATATTGGCGCTCATGAGAGCAGGAAGATCACATGATCCCATGAGACACTCCGGGGTGATGAAAAGATGGGTGTACAGTCCTTCCGCAATAGCTGCATCCATCTCGACGCTGTCCTTTACGGATATACACTTGATCCTCATTGCCTTAAGCGTATCGAGCAGTACGGCTATCATCTTCTCATCATCATCACACACGATGACTCCAAGCTCTTTTGCCCTGCCAACCTTTGCAAGACTTCCCACGTCGGAGATCCTCTGCGGAATGTCAAAAGAAAAGACCGATCCCTTATTGTACTCACTTGTGACTGAGATATCCCCGCCGCACGAAGAAAGGATGCTCTTTGTGATGGAAAGGCCCAGTCCCGATCCCTCAACCTTAAGGCTCTCATTCATATCGTCAGCCACTCTCGCAAAATCATCAAAGAGAGTTGGGATCATCTCTTCCTTGATGCCTATGCCGGTATCTTCCACATCCACATGCATGACCATCCTGTCCGCCTTGACCTCACTCATGACGACTCTTAAGAGTATATGGCCTTCTTTTGTATATTTCACAGCATTGTTCAATATATTGATGAATACCTGCCTGATGCGGACCGCATCACCGAACAGTCTGCGCGGGATATAAGGATCGATATATGCATAGAACTTTACATCGCTTCCCATTAGCCTTACGGATATGATATTGATGATATCGTCAATAAGACTTCCGAGATCGTATTCCGACTCCTGTATCACGAGCACCCTGTCCTCGCTCTTTGAAAAAGCGAGCAGATCATCAAGAGTGGATATAAGTGCCTTGCATGCGTTCATGATATGGTGGACGTTACGTCTTGTATCCTCGGATATATCTCTGGACAGCATGATCTCACCGGCGCTCATTATCGCATTCATCGGCGTCCTTATCTCATGCGACATGTTCATCAGAAAGATATCCTTCGCCCTCTCCATCTCATCTGCTTTGTGTCTCTCCTTCTCCGCATTCTCGCTCTCCAGTCTGTAATATCTTGCAGAGGCGATCATGCTCGTGACGGAATACACGATGCAGATGATCAGCGGAATGACCACGTCGACTATCGGAGCGAGCCCGTCAAAAGGAGGCCTGCCGGCGGAAGCAATATAGTAATGCATATTGACAAGAGAGCCCATCCAGAATATCAGAAAGATAAAAAACGAAGTGATCCTCATCCTTCCTTCCAGAACAAATGTCCCGAGAAGAAATACAACGAAGAAATAAAAGAGCATGAAGGACAGGAGTCTCCCGTCAAGAAAATAAGCTATGGGATAGATGATGACATCCAGAAGCAGGACGATGCAGAATGCAGCCAGCTGGTACCTTCCGCTCTGGGCCGCATAACCAACGAAAAAAGCGACGAGTATCATGCCGATACCGGTGATGTAGTAAAAGCTCCTGTCAAGGCCGAGATACAGTCCGCTTGCCAATGCAGCCACATAGGAAAGGGAAATAAAGACCATGCCTATGTTGAAATTGATCATTTCCCTCGGACTGTCATCTCCGAACCATTTATTCAAGAATCCCTGCACGTTACACTCCGTCTCTAATCAGATGAGGTCGAGATGTCCGTCATCCTTCAGGGCGCAGACAACATCTATCCTGCGTGAGAGTACATTTTCCACAAAGGGCTTTTTGACAAAGTCAGCTGCTCCAAGCTTGTAATATCTGCTGAGCGCCATTACAGAAGCATCCGAAGCCGTGATGATGACCGGTATGTCCCTGGTAACCGCATCGGATTTCAACTCCTTTAATATCTCCTCGGACTTCTCTTCATCCAGGAACATATCGAGCAGTATCGCATCAGGTCTTTCCTTCTTCGACATCTCCAGTGCCTCTTCGGAGTTGGATGCCGTGATGACATCATATCTGTCACCTATAACTTCCTTGGCCTGCTCAAACACAGTGGGCATATCATCAGCTACCAGTATCCGTTTCATCATGCTCCCCCTGATCGTTACTTGTTGAATAAAACACCTTACTATGATAAAATATCCCGCGTTTATTTTCAAGTTTCGGAGGCCATATATGAGCAGCATAAAAGAGATGTATAAGTCGGGAAAAACGGTTTTTTCATGCGAGGTCTTCCCTCCCAAAAAAGACAAGCCTTTGGAGCCTGTCATGGAAAAGCTACGGGAGTTTAAGGATATAGCTCCGGATTTTCTCTCCGTAACCTACGGAGCAGGCGGGAGCAATGCAGGACATGCAGTAGAGACTGCTTCCTTTATCCGCCGCGAGGTCGGAGTGGATGTGCTGTCACATATCACGAGCGTAGGTTTTTCAAAGGAAAAGTTGGACAGTTCTCTTGATATATTCAGAGAAAACGGAATAGAGAACGTCCTCGCCTTAAGAGGCGACAGGCCGAAGGACATGACTGATGAGGAGTACGATTCAAGAGATTTCTTCCATGCATCAGACATGGCGGAACATATCAAAAAGAATCATCCGGGCTTCACTGTAGCGGGAGCCTGTTATCCTGACAAGCATTTCGAAGCGGCAAGCTATGAAGAAGACATAGCAAATCTGAAAAAGAAAGTCGACATGGGCTGCTCGTTTCTTATCACGCAGCTTTTCTTCGATAATGACAAATTCTATAAGATGAGGGATATGATGGACCGCGCCGGGATCAGCGCTCCGGTATCAGCAGGCATAATGCCGATAACCAACGCCCGTATGCTCGGTACCACAGTTACGCTCTCAGGCACCTCTGTGCCGAAGAGTCTCTCCGATGTCATTGCAAGGTACGGCGAGAATGATGACGATATGAAAAAAGCCGGGATCGAATACGCCACGGATCAGATAAAGGATCTTCTCTCACACGGCGTGGACGGAATACATCTCTATGTGATGAACAAGCCTGATACGGCCCGCGCGATATTCAGCGAGGTCAGATGACCTCTGCCTTTTTGTCACGCCTCATAAGGTCATACATTGCTTCTGCGGGATCCTTTCCGTCAAAGAGCACAAGATTCACCTGCTCTATGATAGGCATGGATACGCCATGCTTTTTCGCCAGATGCATGGCAGCCTTCGCGGAATAGACGCCCTCTACCACCTGCTTCACTTCAGCCATGGCTTCATCGGCGCTCATTCCCTTGCCGATGAGTATCCCCGCTCTCCTGTTCCTTGAGTGCATGGAAGCGCATGTAACGATAAGATCACCTATACCGGTGAGTCCCTCAAAGGTTTCTTTCTTTCCCCCGCAGGTCACTCCGAGACGCGCTATCTCATGTATGCCCCTTGTGATAAGGGCAGCCTTCGTATTGTCTCCGTATCCGAGCCCGTCGCCTATTCCGGCTGCGAGCGCGATGACGTTCTTCAAAGCTCCTCCGAGTTCCATTCCGTAAGGATCATCGGACGTATACACCCTGAAGGAGTCATTCATGAATATATCCTGAACAAGCTCTGCATCCTTTATATCCTTTGATCCGGCTACAATGGCAGTCGGCATTCCGGTGCCCACTTCCTCTGCATGAGTGGGGCCGCAGAGCACCACTATGTGCCGGGCTTCGGTCTCCTCTTTTATTATCTCCGAGAGCGTGCTGAAAGATCCGTCTTCAAGTCCCTTTGCGACCGACACCACGATGCTCTCATCCGGTATGTGCCCCTTCATAAGGCGCGCCGTGCTCCTGGTAAAAGGAGAAGGAACGGCAAGCACAATGACGTCCTTATCTTCGCAGGCCTCCGCTATATCAGTGGTAAATACCATGTCATCGGGAAGTATCACTCCGGGAAGCTTTTCTTTCTGCTCATGGAACTCCTTCAGCATATCGATCTCCTGCGATATCGCCGAATATACCGTCACATTATGTTCGTTGACTGAAAGCAGCTTTGCCAGCGCCGTACCCCAACTTCCGGCTCCTATAACACCTATATTCTTGCTCATTTTTCCATCTCACCTTTCTTGAAAAGATAAGTCTTTTTTTCGTTATGGTGTAGCAGTCTTGCTATGTTGTCCTTGTGCATAGCTATCGCAAGAGCGCAGAGAAGTCCCGTTATGACATCGCACTCTATGGCACCCGAAGGAGTAATGTTCGCAAAGTAATGAAGGGTCAGCGCACCCATTATGATGACCTCGATAAAGAAGGAAATATAGAGGCATATGGACCCGAGCGACACATAGTGTGTCGTACAGAATATCCCGAAGAAGATGATGATCCCTATCGGAATGACCCAGGGCTCCATTATGATGATCCAGCCTGCCGTGCATGCAATGCCCTTGCCTCCCTTAAATCCCAGATAAAACGGGAATATGTGGCCAAGGATCGCCCCAGCGGATGCATATGTCTTGATAAGCTGCAGCATCTCGGGATTGGTTTCCCTGTCGTAAAAGAGCAGAAGACATACGACTACGGCTATTATCGTCTTTAACACATCTCCGGCGAAGGTTATAAGACCCGCCTTAGTCCCCATGGTACGGAGCATGTTCGTGGTCCCGGCATTCCCGGATCCGTGCTTCCTGATGTCTATACCGTGAAGCCTGCCGTAGATATAACTTGTCTGAAAAAGTCCGAATAAATATCCTATCAAAAGACATAATATCCTGATCTTCATTTCTCATTGTTCCTTTCACGTATCAGGAACCTGATCGGCGTTCCCTGAAAGCCGAAGGCATCCCTGATCCTGTTTTCCAGATATCTGGTATATGAATAATGCATGAGCTTCGGGCTGTTGACGAATATCACTATCGTAGGCGGCTTAACGGACACCTGCGTGGCATACAGTACCCTGAGTCTCCTTCCCTTATCGGACGGCGGCTGCTGGAGCGTCACTGCCTCGCTTATTATCTCGTTGAGCACTCCGGTCTGTACCCTTAAGTTCTGATTGGCGATGACAGTATCCACGGACTCGAACAGCTTCTCCGTTCTCTGCCCGCTCTTTGCCGAGATAAAGAGGATCTCCGCATACGGAGCAAATGACAGCGTCTGCATGATATCGCGGCTCATCTTATATATGGTCTTGTCGTCCTTCTCGACTATATCCCATTTATTGACGGCGATGATAAGTCCCTTGCCTCTGTCATGCGCGATGCCGGCTATCTTTGCGTCCTGCTCGGTGACGCCTTCCGTCCCGTCGATAACGAGCACCACAATGTCCGCTCTCTCGACCGCGGTCACTGTGCGCGCAACCATATAGGATTCGAGCTGCTCTTTTATCTTGCTCTTACGCCTGAGTCCTGCAGTATCGACAAATATATATTCTCTGCCGTTCCTTTTTACGACTGTATCGACAGCATCTCTCGTGGTCCCTGCAACATCCGATACGATGAGTCTGTCTTTCCCCAGATACCGGTTGATAAGAGACGACTTGCCGACATTGGGGCGCCCGACGACAGCTATCCTCGGCCTGTCATCTTCCTCATCCGAGGAGTCATGCTCGGGAAGACTGGCCACTACCTCATCGAGGAGCTCTCCCACTCCGGTCTTCTGTCCCGCTGATATGGGTATGGGATCACCGAGGCCCAGATTGTAAAACTCATATACATCGGCCTCGTACTTCTTTACAGAGTCCACCTTATTGACAGCAAGGATCACCTTCTTACGGGATTTCCTGAGCATCTGCGCGACCTTGTCGTCGGCATCCACGAGTCCCATCTGCACATCAGTCATAAATATGATGACATGAGCCGTATCAATGGCAATCTGCGCCTGCTCACGCATGAGACGCAGCATCATATCTCCGGAATCAGGTTCTATGCCGCCCGTATCTATGATGGTGAACTGTCTCCCGTTCCATTCCACGTCGGCATATATCCGGTCTCTCGTGATACCGGGCTCATCCTTGACTATCGCTATGCGCTCTCCGGCAAGATAATTGAAGAGCGATGATTTTCCTACATTTGGTCTGCCTACTATGGCTACTACCGGTTTCATCCCGCATTTTCTCCGTAAAGTGCTGCAAACGACGCACCGTCTGATTTTACAATACCCACAGGTACCTGTAAAGCATCCTGTATGTCCTCAGTCGTCATGTCATCAAGCAGTGTAAGGGTTCCGTGACGAAGGAGGCTCTCAGGAAGATAGAGCGCATCTCCGAGATCTTTTCCCTTAAGCTGACCACATATATCCCTTCCTGTCAGCAGTCCCGAGACCGTGACATGCTCTCCGAAGAAGTCATTGACTATCGGATAGACCATGACTTCGATATTGGGAAATAAAGACTTCATTCTTTCCGTAAGATCCTTGATGACCGGATATACAAGGCTTCCCGTAGCCACGCTGAAGCGCCTGCTCCTGCCGTCAGGCCTTAAGCTCTTCATCGCTTCCTCCGTCTCATCAATAAGGAGCCTTACCATGCCGACACCGTTTTCAAGCTGCAGAAAATCATCATATCTGTCAGCCGGAGGTATATCGACTCCGGCGTTCAGGTACCACTCGTCCGAAGCATGCACAAAGTGTATCCCGTGCTCTTTGTATATCCTCTCCTGCCATCCTTCGATCTGACGGATGACCTCAATCGAATCTGCAGCGGTAAAAGGCTCCAGATGATAAAGACCCTCGCGGTGCTTGGAAAGACCGACCGGGACCACGGACACACTTTCAAGATAGGGTATGTAGCACGAGAGGTCCTTAAGCGACCTGTCGAGCTCCTCACCGTCATTTATACCTTTGCACAGGACTATCTGCCCGTTCATGCGTATACCCGCTTCATACAGCCTGTCGGCCTTTTTAAGGGCATCTCCCGCATGGCGGTTGCCCATCATCATGCATCGAAGCTTTGGATTGGTAGTCTGAAAAGAAATATTGATGGGTTCCAGATTGTAGCGTATGACCCTGTCTATATCCTCATCGGACATATTGGTGAGAGTCACGTAGTTGCCCTGCAGGAAGGACAGCCTGCTGTCATCATCCTTGAAATACAGAGTATCTCTCATGCCCTTCGGCATCTGGTCAATAAAACAGAAGATGCACTTATTGTGGCATCTCCTGTACTCATCCATTATCCCGTCCTCAAAGACAAGACCGGGATCTTCATCTTCTGTTTTGATCAAAAGACAGGTCTCCTCGCTGCCGTCGGCATGCAGGACTGTCATCTCGACATTTGTGTCCTCGCACTCATACTGATAATCAAAGATATCATGTATGACGTGTCCGTTCACCGACACAAGCCTGTCTCCGGGGATGATGCCGGCCTCCGATGCTGCGGTATTGGGCCTGACATCCTTTATCACCTTTGTCGAATCGTCCATGATCATTATATCGTCATGCCCCCGGACAGGATGCCGTGTCAGATATCGATATGCTCATTGTAGCTGGCTAATATCTCTCTTATCTTCTCGGTAGGCGTTACCACCTTGTCCATGGACATATCATGATTCGAGAAATCAATGATCTGCGCTATGAGCTTGCTCATGTCGGCCTCGATGTACCACTCCCTGTCAAGGAGTTCGGGACGCCTGTAATGCAGATTGGTCGTTATGATCCTGTCGAATATGCCGTTATTGTATGCCTCATCAAAACGATCCAGTCCGTCGGTGAAGAGGCCGAAGGTACAGCAGATGAACACACGGTTGGCATTCATAGACTTAAGCTGCTTGGCGGTATCGAGCATGGAGCCTCCGGATGATATCATGTCATCGACTATGATGACATCCTTGCCGTCCACGGGATCCCCGAGGAACTCATGCGCGACGATAGGGTTCTTGCCGTCCACGATATGAGCGTAATCACGTCTCTTGTAAAACATGCCCGTATCCACGCCAAGGACTGTCGCAAAATATATCGCGCGGTTCAGGGCGCCTTCATCGGGAGATATGACGACTACATGATCCGCATCTATCATGAGATCCTCTTCACCCTGAAGGAGTGCTCTCAAAAACTGATAGAACGGTGAGAAATTATCAAATCCGCAAAGAGGAGCAGCTGCCTGCACTGAAGGATCGTGCGCGTCAAATGTCATGAGATCCGATACTCCCATATCGGAGAGTTCTTCTATCATCATCGCGCAGTCAAGGGACTCTCTCGATGTCCTCTTGTGCTGTCTCGACTCATACATGAAGGGCATCACGACAGAGATCCTGTGCGCCTTGCCTGCAACTGCCGCGATTACGCGCTTTAAGTCCTGATAATGATCATCAGGCGAATACCGGTTCTTAAAGCCGTTCATCTGATAAGTCATGCTGTAGTTGATAACGTCTGTGAGTATATATAGATCCTTGCCCCTGATACTCTCCTGGAGTATTGCCTTGCCCTCGCCGGAACCGAATCTGGGAAGTGAAAACTGTGTCTTATAAGAATCGGCCACATATCCCTGGTGCTCGGGATCATTGATGCCGTCCGGGAATCTCTCATGTCTGAAGTCCACCAGATATTCATCGACCTTGTCTCCGAGCTCCTGGATGTTCGGCATCACGAGAAGCTTCAGCGGCGCCACTGCAAGCTTTTTAGTAAAGAGATCGTCCTTTTCGTTGATGATTTCCATAGTCCCCTCCAAAAAATCTGACGGAGAGATTATACCATATCAATTGGCGGGCGCAAAACTTCCTCCCGGAATGGACCTGGGGGACGGGGTTAGTGGTCCATTTTATTCATCCAGGGCTGAATAGTAAAGATATTCATGTCCATTGCTGTCATAAGCTGCGAATTCGTCAATGGTATGAAGGACGTCAAGATCCATCTTGGCAACCTCATCCCCTATCTCCTTGCTGGAATAGCCGATCTGGAATACCGTACCGTCATAATCCGCAGGGCATGTTACTGTTATGGTTGAAGTCTTTTTAAGAGCCTTTCCACTCAGATCAAAATCGACGGCTATATCGTACCAGTCATCCCCGTGCAGGATGCGCACATAGCCCTTCTTTACGTCATCATAATTCGGAGTTGACAGCAGCTTGTCACCGAACTCAAATGAGGTGCCGGTGTACCGGTCAAAGACAGAAAGCCACCAGAAACCCTCATCCTCCATCTGAGTCTTGACCACGGCTTTAACCTTCTTACAGCCCTTGGGAGCCCCATTCGTGGTCTCCTCAATGCTTATATCTCCTGTAACATCGATATCTTTCTTGCCATCTTTAGACAGTGCCTTGAAATTAAAATCTCCCTGAGGCGTGATCTTAAGTCCTGCATCCTTGAACCAGCTGTCACCGTAGCCTGCGCTCCCCACGATACTCTCCAGCGCATCCTCCAGCAGACTGCTCACGAAATATGGCTCGGCTACACCCAGAGCATAGTAGTAGCCATCCGGGCTTATGATTATATAGCACAGATGCTCAAACGGATAATCAATGCCATCGTATTCCTGCATGATATGGGATCTTGTGGCAGGCAGTCCCGCAACCTCTGTATCCTCCATATCCTTGACGCTGCTGCCTGCATAGTACTCCTCCGTCACTTTCCGGGCAGCTTCTTTGCCTTCCATCTCAGCATACGCATCCGGCAGTTTTTCCCTGTAAAGATATGACCCTGCTGCATAGTTCGGGAATGGATAATATGCGAGATTCTTAGCCGTCTCATTCCAGGTCCTGACCTCTTCGCTGTCGAGCCAGGTCGATGTCATATTCCAGGCCAGATTTCCGAGTCCTCCCCTGTAGTCAAATTTGGGATCATCCCAGTATCCCGCGATCTCGGTCATCCTGTTTTGTCCATCCGGTGTCTCTAAGCGGAATGCATCTCCGGTGAATTCCTCTTCCACCACTCCGAGGATGGGCATGTCATAGCTGCCCTCGTATCCCGCATAACAGCCGTAGGCTCTTATCTTTTTTCCTACGTAATCCTTAAGCTTTGCCTTTACGTCTTCCGATCCATTGGTTCCGACAGATATGACCCATTTGCCGTCATCAGCCTCAAGGATCAGCGCCAGATCCTTCTCCTCAAAACTCTCCACCTTTCCCTCTGTCCATATCATTGTGCCCTCGAGATCATCGGAATCGGCAGTATATTTATCATGAGCGGCTTTTTCAAACTTATCCGCATACTCAGGATCGGTTTCCTCTACATCATCTTCAGGATCTTCACTCTTATCATCTGCTTTCTCATCATTTCCTGAGGAAGCAAACATACTGCCTTTGAGATCCTGTACATCATCAGTATCCTCTTCTGCAACCTCCTCAGATGATCCTGCAGCCGCTTCATCTTCCTGCGATGATGCCTCAGCCCGGCCTTTCTCAAATGATTCCTTCATCTTTTCGGAATCGACGCAGCCCGTCAATGATATTGTCAATATTCCGACAAGTAATAATGCGATGATCCTTTTAGACATAAAGCCCCTTCTAATACAGCGTCTCCGCCATCTGCGCTATCTCGTCAGCAGCTGCATGAAGCTCTTCGACTGTAGCGTTTATGTTGCTCATCTCACCGTTCTCTTCCGCAATGCTCTCGCTTATCTGACGGATCTTGGCAAGTATGTCTTTTACCGCTTCATTTACATTGGTAAGCTTTTCGGATATGTGCTCTGTCGTCTCCTTCGTGGAGTGTGACAGGGTCTGTACTTCGGTAGCGACTACTGCGAAGCCCCTTCCGGCATCTCCTGCCCTGGCTGCTTCTATGGAGGCATTAAGGGAAAGCAGATTGGTCTGGTTGGCTATGCTCTGGATGCTGCCTATGATCTCCATTGATGCATCCACGGCGCTTTCGATGGAGTTAGCTGCTTCCGTTACCTCGTCCTGTCTCCTGGAAACCTCCAGCATCTGTGTAGCCGCCCTTTCAACATTCTCGGCTATATTTGCTATGCCGTTTCTCAGTGACTCAATATTGGGCTCCATTTCCTTTTCAAAGCGTTCCTTGTTTGTTTTCTGCTCTGTGATATCAAGTATGGTTCCCGCCGCCATGAGAGGCACGCCGTCATGGGACCACACTACATAACTGGACGCACGGACCCAGATATATTCACCGTTTTTATGCTTCATGCGGTACTCCATGTCAAAGACCGTGGCTCCGCTGGGATCGGCAAGCTGCTTTCCCATGGCTTCGGACGCTCCCGGAACATCATCGGGATGTATCTTGGTTATCCATGACTGCATGATATCGGGAAACTCTGAAGACCCCGGAGTATACCCGAGGATTTTCTTGAACTGATCCGAAAAGACCATCGGAGAGTTGGGATCGTCTATCGCATATTTCGTAAGGTCCATGCTCCAGCTGCCTTCAAGCATCATCATCTCCACTGCCTGCTGGCGCCTGCTGTCATGTTCGAAGATCTCGGCATTCCTTTTCTGCTCATCTATGTCGGAAAAAGTACCGATGAATTCCTTCGGGTTTCCGTTTGGATATCTTAAGCATTCACCGGCAGCATGGAACCATTTGTAATTACCGGATTTCGTCAGGATACGGTACTCTACGTTATATTTGACGCGCCCTGTCTTATCTCCTGCAGCAGCCGCAAATGCGCCGAAGGCTTTATCCATATCATCAGGATGTATGATCTTTGGCAGCGCCTCCAGTGAATCCTCAAGCTCAGATCTGCTAAAGCCCAGCATCCTCCTGAATTCATCAGAATAGATCACATCCCCCTGGCTGCCGTCCTCGTTATAAAAACACTTCCATATGCCTAGATGCGTGCTCGTATTTACAGCTTCGAGCTCGATCTCGCTTGACCTCAGTTTCTCGCGCAGTTCTTCATTTTCTTTTTTCAGCAATTGAATTTCAGAAGCGTTTACCTGATTATTGACTTTATTTGACTTCCCAAACATATACCTTACCCCCGTTTTATGAAAAATAATGCGCCATAAAAGTAGTATACCACATTAGCCTTTCAGTGCGGCAAGTTTTGCCTCAAGCTCACGTATACGGGCCTCGGCTTTGTCAGCGCGGTTTCGCTCTGAATTCGTTTCATTACGCAACTGAGTGATAGTATCGGTCTTCCATTTGTCGTTGATCTCGTATTCTTTCAACGCAGCTTCCTGCTGAGCAATAGTATCGGTCTTCCATTTGTCATTGATGACCCATTCATCACGGGCTCTGCACTTCTCGCGGATCATCTCCTCCTCTGTGAGCTGCCATGCTCCGGATACCGCTCTGTCGATCGCTTCATTTTTCGTCGCAAGCATCTTCAAATCCTCCCAGCTTTCCGCTTTAAACAGTTTCGCCCACTCATCTATCCTGTATTTTCTGTCTTCTTCAGTCGCAAGGTCTTCTCTTGTGAGGTCTATATTTACGAATACAAACTTCTCGCTGTATACGATCTCCGGCTTTCGTATATTTACTATCTTATAAACCGAATAAAATTCCGGCGCATCCTCAAATAACGTAAAGTCACAGAATGCTATCTGCAGTACGGGTCTGGCTGCTCCGTACGGGTCTCCCTGATTCAGCTGGTCAAACGACCTGCATAGATATGACAGGGATCTGTCTGTCCAGTATGCCTCGTGGATGACCTGCATCTCCAGATCGATGATGCTCTTATCATCAAGATCCACCTTCACATCCAAGATGAAGGTCTTGTCGTCGATGCTCTCGCCGAGAAGTATCGGGTTCATTACATTTGCCGATACGATCTCGCCCGGTTCCTTGTGCAGCAGGGCTGTCAGAAGTTCTTTTAGAGTCTCGTTGTCTGACTGCAGGAGCGCTCGGAAGAGATAATCGTTTGTCATCCTTACGGGAAGATCTCCGGTCAGCTCCTTCCATCCGTCATCCTCTCTCAACGGATAAACGTACTGCGGTATGTAGTTTTTCATCATCCTTCCTCCTTTTGAAGTAGTATTCGCAGGAGGCTTTGGGCTGCTCCTGCTATTATTGGGTTGAAAACAGCATGAGCATTATCCTTGAACGGATGATCAAATTTTGTTCATGCCTCAGGGCGATCTGCCCTAGATTTGTCTGTAATTCTACTACTATATCATTGAGACTGCAATCTTTATTCGCAAGATGACGGACCTATAGTTGTTTATTTACTTCTATACCTTTGATATCTTCTTCAAGAAGGCTAAGTTTATTGAGAATATTCTGTATTTCGGAATTCACCTGGCCCTGATGATCAGAACTGACGCTCTGTGAATTAAGCCGTTCAAGCTTTGCTTCGCCCTCAAGTATCTCTTTTTCCTTTTTCTCCTCTTTACGTTTAGCAGCTTTCTCTTTTTCCTCAGCCTGCTTTTCTGCTTTTTCTTCCGCTTCTTCCCTGATCTCTTCGATCTCCTCGTCAATATGCTGAACAGCCTCCTGTACGATGGAGCTTATGGCATCCCTGAATGCGGCATGCATTATCTCGTCTTTTCCCTTCTGAGCCTTCACCATGCTCTGATCCTTCAGGCTTTCAAGTTTGATCCCTCTTATTGCGGAATTATATGCCTCTATCATTTGCTTATCCTGATCGATCTCTATCCGTGCGTTTCTGATATCATCGTCAGCATCGAGAGCGAGTTTCTGATATTCCGTAAGACCTTTTTCCATGACAGCGCCGTACCGCTCGCGCTCATCATCAGTCAGGCATCCGAGAGGATCCTGCAAAGCTGAAGCCATATCTTCCCGTTTGTAATCTCTTACCCTTCGGATAAGCTCTAGATCCTTCTGTTCCCTGCTGTCCTCAGTGATGCCATGATCCTTGGCGTAGTTCGTTATATTCTCCCTGATGCTTCGCACCCTGTCCAGCCGTTCTGCAAGATCATTCTCTGCATCAGTCCTGTTTTCTCTAATCTCATCCAGGCTCCTGTCAGTGTCACGTTCCCTGTCAAAGGCATCCATTACAAGTTTCATTGCCTGTTTCCGTGCAACGCCAATCTTTTCTCCAGGAGCCTGCGGAAAATTCAGATTGCCGGCAAATAAAAGACTTCCAGAATCCCCCTGTCCGGTACCGTTTACTTTACCGGCATATCCTGGAACTCCTGTATCCTGCTGTACAGCGGCTAATCTGTTATTGATACCCTCAATTCCGCTCATATCCAAGAACCTCCATGTCCCGTATAATCACTCATTTCTTATATCGGCTCACTCATAATAAATGACAACTCATATTATCTATTCCGGAACTGAACCCGTTTCAGCTGACTGCTTTGATGCGAAATAATCCTCAAACAGCTTGTTTGCAGCGTTCAGGGTATTTCTGCTTATCTCAGGAAGTTCTCTTCCCCAGGCCTTTGTCGCCTGCTTAAATCCTTTTTCCATCGCAGCCTGCATTTCTTTCATTTTGTCTACATCATCACCGGCAAGAGCAGATGCAAAATCAAATAGTCTCTGTGAAGTCTTTTTTACTCCCCAGTAGCCGTCTTCGCTGATATCCTCCTGTGCCTGTGCTTTAGTAGCCGCATCAACAGCGAACTTTCCGCTTGCAAGCGTCCTCCAGAGATCATCTCCGGAAGCCTTACCAAATGTCCCTATCTGGCCGGAGAGGGTCTTCTGCACGAGGTTCATCATCTGGTTTTTCCGCTCTTCTGCATCTGCTTTTAGCTGATTCACTATTGCAGTCCTGTCAGATGCACTCATCTTATTGATCGAATATGTGGAATTATCGATTGGTTCCTCTGACCTGTTATAAACAACCCCGCCATATTCCGGCTTAACTGATGCCGACCATTTTCTGTTCTCCTCAGAATCGCCCTTTTCCACCTGGGGAATATCCACACTTGTAAATCCTGCTTTGTTGGCTGAATAGTCAGTACCTACGTTCATTGACATGTTTTCCATCCTCCTTTGTGTTATGTGAGATATATCTTTCTTCTTTTCCTCTCCCTTTTCAGATCTCGCCTTCTCCTGATCCTCTTTTGCTGCTTTCATAAGATCAGTATTCGCCTCGGAAAGTGTATCTATAGTCATGTTTTCAACCTTGGCAGCCTTTTTCTCTATTTTCTCAAGTTCCTTCTGTTTTTCGGGAGCGTTGCCTTTCTCTTGCTTGATCTCCGATTCAAGCACTCCGCCTCTGTCCTCCATCTGTTTTTTTATCCCATTCTGCATACGAGCCGCCTTTATGGAACAGTTTGCGGAAATCAAAGAATTCGACATCACATTTGAAATAGCCATTATAGAAACTCCTCCTTAGCTCAATCTGTTATCATACGTTAACAATGTTGAATATATTATCGGTTAATTCGTGTTAACAGACAACCCCTGTTAACAATTTTTGTATTGAGCAGTATGGGAATTGATTGTTAATGCATTTTAACCGATATAATTGTTAAGCGCAGTTAACTATTTATATCATATGAGGACAACCAATGAATGAAGTAAGCATAATAAGGACCGGTAACACGGAAAGGCGGATTACAAAACTGCATAATATAGATGGATCATACGCGGGAACCATCTCCGTATCCCGCCCTGTTTCGAAGAACAATAAGAAGCGCAGATCTGATTACAGTTTTAAGCAGATATCCGCGCAGGTATTGAACGCCAAGACATCTGACAAAGCCTCCCAGGTAAGGACATCCATCGGAATGAAGCTGAACCTTCTCTATAAGAGAAGGAAAGGCGGTGAATATGATGAGGAGGAGATCACTCGCGCTATCCTGCACGCAGAGCAGATCCTCAGAGCATGTAAGAAAAAAGAAAAACATCTGAAGATGGAAGAAGCAGCCGAGAAGCATATGGAGGAATCTGCTTTTGAAGAACAGGAAAATCCTGTAGAAGAAGCAGCGGCAGATGAAAAAGAACAGGCCCTTGAATCTGAAGAATTCGAGGCGCTGATGGAAAAACTGGAACTTGATATGGAGGAGATGTATGAGAAGGCTGAGGAGACAGCCGAATTCGACGAGGAGTTGGAGGAGTTTTCCAAAGCCCTGTCGGGAGATATGGAACCGGAGGATCTAAAACAGTTGAAACTGAAGCACCGATCCGAGGAACAACGAGATATCCTCCAGGCCGATCTCAAATACCTGAAGGCATTGTTTGACAGGCTGCAGGCCGAAAAGGAAAACAACGGGAAAAAAACTTCTTCCCAGGCTTATACTGGAAGCGGTGTAATAATGACGTTTGACGGGATGGATGTTCCCGTGGAACCTGAAATCCCCCCTACCCCCGAAACAGGAGGAGCAATAGATACTACACTCTGACTTCTTGCGCAAGAAATTGCAAACGATGTATAATTGTTAATGCATATAAACTGTTTTTCGTTTTTAATACGGAGGATGAACGTGGGAAAAGATGACAAGATGCCCACCGAAAGGGAGTGGCTGCTGATGGAGGCAATATGGGACGGCGAGGAAGGGATCACATCTTCCGAAATACTGAAAAAGGTACAGGCCGTTGACGACATGAGCGATCAGACTGAACGTGTCCTGCTTCATCATATCTTAAGAAAAGGACTTGTCGGCTATACCGTTGACGAGCATGACAGCAGGGTTTTCCATTATTATCCGAAAAAGACAAGGGAAGAATGTCTTAAACAGAAGCAAAAAGATTTTGTGAAAACCTATTACCGCGGTAGCCAGTCAGGGGCTGCTGCGTCTTTTCTCCAGGCAGCTGAGCTTTCGGACAAGGATATTAAGGAACTTGAAAAGATATTAAAACAGCGGAAGAAAAAGAATGTATGACACTCTTTTGGTGATATTCCTGAATGAAGCGGCTTTTATTCAGGATCTCCTGGACTTTGTCTCTGCTTATCTGACAACGGTCTTTGCAAGGTGTGCTATCATCTCCGTTCTCGCGGTGTTTATCGTACTGCTTCTCCGTTCGACTGTACTGAAGCGGACAGTATTCTTAAAAGGCGCGATATGGAGCCTGTTTCTTCTTGTACCGTTCTTCGGAAGGCTTAAAGTATATTTTGAGGGAATGAAACAGTCATGGAAGATATGCCTGCCGTTCTTTATGTGTCAAGAGATATCCATTACATATCCATGGCTTAGGGCTTTGTATTTTGCAGTCATCTTCCTGCTTCTATTTCGCCGCCATGTCATATCTGTCAGGATGAAACGTCTGCTCCGGAATACAAAAGAAACCAAGCTTTATGGTGAAAAGATTTATATTACTGATATGGCGGTTTCCCCATGTGCAGTTGGGCTTTTAAGGCCCCGGATAATAATACCGGAGCTCATGATCGAGAAACTTCCCGAAGAACAGCTTAAAACGATCATCCTTCATGAAAAAAATCACATCCGTCTTGGACATCTCTGGATATTCAAAGCGTGGGAGATATTCGCTTCCGTGCTCTGGATAAACCCTCTCCTGCTGCTTATTGAAAAAAAACTTCGTTCTGACATGGAACAGATTTGCGACAGGGCTACCATACAGCAAAGCGGCGGTGAGCCTGAGGAATACGGTAAGTTGATACTTCAGAGTTCGATATGGTTCAGGAACGATACTGCACACGTTTCTGCGACATTCACAGACGACAGGGTTTTCAGGGATATGAAGTCCAGATTTGAGAGAATAAGAGATTACTGTCCGTATGACCGGAGAAAACTCTCTGCAGAGGCGGCCTTCTTCTCTGCTGTATTACTTATCTCGCTTTTATTTATCATAAACGCATCCCATCCAAAGTACGAAGTCCTGCCGGATGTAGTAGTGGGCGATGAATACGGCCGAACATATGCCGACTACAACAAGGTCATTGATTCCGGTGCTTTTATCAGGACCGGTGACGGTATCATGATCGATGCGGGGAAACTGCGTGAGATCCTCCCTGTTGATTTTCCGAGGGATCGGTGTGTGTATTTTTATTATGACATCGTGATGAAGATCCCCGGAATTGGCGGCGGAGGAGAATGCGGCTGGCTCGAAGACGTACCTGAAGCCGGCATCTGTCCCCTGACCGTAAGCGACCGGGACCTCAAAAGCAGCTTCGCTTTATGGGTGATGAAGGTAATATGACTTCCCAGTGTGGACCCGGGGGACGGGGTCAGTGGTCCATTATCCCCGAAGGAGTGAGAGCACTCCCTGATTGCTCTGATCAGCCTGAGCAAGAATAGACTGGCCCGCCTGCTGGAGGATGTTCTGCTTGGAATATTTCACCATCTCCTGTGCCATGTCCGTGTCACGGATCACGGACTCAGCAGCCTGTGTATTCTCTGATGTATTGTCATTGATCTTTATCGCATGCTCCAGGCGGTTCTGATAGGCACCGAATACGGAACGGTCAAAGTTCAGTATCTGCAATGCGCCTTCTATGCTGGAGATCGTAGCCCTTGCAGCAGAAACCGTCTTAGTATTGGCATTGCTGAGGCCTAAGATACTGTTTGAAAGAGGCGTCCACTCAAGTATCTCCCTTTCTGCCTTAAGATTGACATCAGCAGCCTGCAGTTCAAGCTTCTTTTCAGGAGGATTGACCCTGACCAATAGATCGGTATCCGTAGAGCGTCCGGCGACCTGGGGATTCTTTGTAAATGTGCGGGTGGCAGGACCGTTTGGCGTGATGGTCAGTGTATTGGTTTTGCTTCCTGCGCCCGAAGCATCATAGCTCAGATTGATATAAGTGTTACCGTTATTGTAGCTTGCGTTGCTTATCCTGGTATTAAGCACTTCGCTGTTATTCTCAGTTTTATACGTGGTCGTGCTTCCGTCACTGTTAGTGATGGTGATTGAAGAAGCTGTCGTGTCAGTGACCAGGAAATTCGGATTACCTGCAGTCTTGTACATCACTGCGTCACCTGCGGAGTTTTTGCCCTCGTATGTGTAATGTTCAAGGTTATAATTTTTTATCGCGACATATGCGCTTCCGTTCTGAACATAGCGCTGACCGGATTCCGAGCTTCCGGCGGACCTGTATGCGTTACCGTTCACATCCTTGTCTCCGGCTGAAGCATCCATTACGTAAGCTGTATTACCATCTGGCTCAGTGTATCCGCCATGTCCGTCTGAAACATAATTCTTTATGCTCGTACCGCTCGTCTCATATCTGCTGGTAGTACTCCTCTTGTTCTCGACCCTCTCCGTATAATCGATATCAACATATCCGATCAGAGTCCCCTCTCCATCCTTCATCTCACGTCTTACGGTCTTATTCTCGGAATTGTCCGATAATACGGAATCTACAGTCTCACTCCAGTCATATGCAAGACCGGTATTAAGGACGTATCCGCTTGGATTGACAGTGCCCCTTCCGGTAGTGACAGAAGATCCTGTCGGGATGGAATCATCATAGTGAGCATCAGCCGGCATGGCTATCGGCGTTACTCCGTCAACATCATAAAACGTCTCTCCTGTCTTGTTATAAGTGGTCGTCTTCGTATCGACATAATTATCGATCTTTTTGGCGTAAGCCTCGGACAGTTTGCGTCTCCATTCATGATCTGTGATGGTGCCTTCATGTACCATCGTCCTCTCCACGGTAAGCGTCATAGAAGTAGGTGATCCATCACTCCCAAAATTCCTCAGAAGCTTGTCACGCTGGAAATAAAAGTCGGTCACATTATTAGATCCCACGGTAACGCCGGAGCCGTCTGATGTCACGCTGGATATGGGAGACCTTACACGGGCTCCGGAAAGGTCCTGCGTCAGCCCGTTTATCGCCTGACTCTTGCTCACTTCGTTTTCAGAGAAGCGAAAACTGAAAGACAGACCGTTCAGATAAAGATAAGGCGCTCTTGCTCCATCCTGGTATTCATATGATGCAGAACTGTCAAGAGTGACCGGGTTATTACCCTCATTTTCCGTACCCCAGTCTGAGATAGGAAAAGGATCTCCGCTGTATCTGTTGGTAAAATCACTCCACTTTGTCTTAGTATGATCTAAGCCGTCATCACCCACGGTCTGTACAAGGCCGACTCCTTCCTCGTCAGCTATGATCCTGTATTCCCAGCTGTCTATATCATTTTTATTTGAATCAGTCACGTATAGGACCATCTCATGCTGGCTGGATCCGACTGCACTGTTCCCATCGCCCGCAAAAGGGATCGCATCCCAACTGATCTCGGTTATGGGATCCTTTCTCAATTTGTCTATGACATCAGAACGCTCAGTTGATTCGGCCTCGATGGAGACATCCATGCCGCGGTATGAAAAAGAAAATGTGGTGCCGTCCTGTTTTATGGTATCGCCCCAGGTTCCGGCATAGAGATTATTGATCATGATGCCGTTATCATCTGCGGTCATGACATATACTCTGTGCATCTCCTCACGTGACTCTCCCGACTTGATACGAAGTCTTATCAGCTCTTCCGGCACATCGGGATCCGTGATCTCTTTGACCCAGTCTCCGCCTGTTGCTACGGAGGGAGCTTCGAGCTCATCCCAGGTATAGCGCTTATTGTTGATGAGGACGCCTGCAGGATTGACTCCGTCAGGACCGTTGAAAAGCTCAAAATCATCGGGCTTGCCCATCACGTCCGGAACGTACGGAGCCTTAAAGATATATATCTCATTAAACTTGGTGGTATTGAACACACGCGACATCTCATCCTTGAGCTGGGATATCTCATCATTGATGTCCTGTCTGTCGCTCTGGGAATTGGTCCCGTTGGCGGCTTTTATCGCAAGCTCGTTCATGCGGTGTATCATATCCTCGACCTCCATGAGAGCGCCGTCAGCCGTCTGGCAGAGACTGACTCCGTCCTGGAGATTTGCAGAGCCCTGATTGAGTCCGCGTATTCTCTTGCGCATTTTTTCGGAAATGGAAAGACCCGCTGCGTCGTCTGCCGCGCGGTTGATCTTGTAGCCTGATGCTAACTTTTCAGATGATTTTGCCTTCTCCCCCGTGACGATCCCCAGCTGTCTGTCGGTATACATTGCAGGAAGATTATGGGCTACTATATTCAAAACGCTCATTACGCCGTTTTATCCCCGTGATATAAAACGCTGTACATGATATATATATCGGCAAAGCAAAATAAAAAACAACCGAAAAATAAGAAATCACATGATATTAAACGATCAGATCGGTATGTATTCAAAAGCGTTTTTATACCATGTGATCTCATCACCTACGATGCTTATCACATCAAACCTGTAGGGGATATCATCCCTCAGGCCCTTTGTCATGCGATAGTGGTCGGACACCCTGCAGATCTTAAACTGCTTTCTTTGATCGACGGCCTCTGCCGGATATCCGGCTCTTACGGTCTTTCTGTATTTGACCTCTATAAAGCAGATCGCACCCGCATCATGCGCTATAAGATCTATCTCCCCCATGCGGGTCGAATAGTTTCTTTCTATGATCCGTCCGCCGGAAGATATGATATACGCGGCGGCTCTGTCTTCTTTTTCGGAGCCTGTCTTTCTTTTGTTCATTGAAGCTTGCTTCTTATGCGCTCCATATCGTTGACAAATACAAGGACCTCTGCCACGACCTCATAAAGCTCGGGAGGTATCATCTCGCCGATCTCCAGATTGGAGAGAGTCTCGGCAAGTTTGCTGTCTTCATGCAGCGGAACGTCATTTTCCTCGGCTGCTTCTATGATGCGCTGAGCGACCCGTCCCTTACCGGATGCGACCACGGTAGGAGCCATATCGCCTTTTTCATATGAGAGCGCGACAGCTGTAAGATGTCTAAGATCCTTCTCTTTTTTCGCCAACTTCTGCTCCGTTCTTATGCCTTGGCATCAAATGATGTGAACTGTATCAGCTTGGTATTCTTGCCCTTGTCAAACATGATCTCGGGCACGGTCTTCTTCTCTGCATTCAGCGACACATCGCTGTGCATATGATAGCCTCTGCGGTTGATACGCTCGTCGAGTTCCGGAAGATGCTCTGCCACAAAATCAAGAATGCCTTCATTCTGAAGGATGAAATGTGTGTTGACCACGCCCTCCGGATTCATGGATACATGGATGTCCATAGTACCGAGATTCGTCATATCAAGATGAAGCAGAGCCGAGACGTTGCCATCTCCCTGAGCCAGCTTCTTTTTGTTTGTATAGACATACAGATCTCCGTGCTGCGCCTCGGAAGCCATCTTGAGAGGAAGCTGCACATAGGTGAAGAGCTGGTTCATCTGATTCATGAAATCTATATTATCATGCAGGTTCTGATTCGCAGTGGCGAGCGTGGTCTCGCCTCGCCCCGTCGACTGAAGGACCTCCGCTGCATGCGCCGTGTCACGCACCACCTTCTGAAAGTACTCCTGCACCTTCTCCTTATCGGCCACATTCTCGGGCTTTAATAAGAGCTCGTTCATTATCTCGTTCTTCACAAGCTTGCCGTACTCGGGGGTCTTCAGCATATGCTTCACATTTTCACCGAACTGCTGGAGCGCTTCCCCGGTAAGCTCTGTATTGCCCTGTGATATGGCACTCTTTGTAAGGTTCAGCACATCGCGCGTGCTCATCTCGTTGTTTCTGATATTATCCGTAAGCTGCTTCGGGACTCCGAGCTTTTCAAGATCGGATGCCAGAGCTTCTCTTTCTTCGGGAGTATAGAGTTCCTCAAGGGATTCGGTAACTGTGTTCTCACCGTAGATGGAAGGACTCTGTTTCATACCGGACTGATCGGACGATAACGTATCCTTTACATCAGGGTTCAAGGCTCCTTCCGCAAGCTGGGCCGCCTCAGCGTTCTCTGCTGCAACAGCTTCTTCTACTGTTGCTCCTTCTGCGCCCGCTCCGGCTTCAGCAGAAACAACACTCTCACCTGAAGCAGCAAGCTGCTTGGCCTGAGTGAGCATATTTGCGATCTCCGGATCCTCGCCTCCTGTAAAGACCTGCAGCAGCATGTTGTTCACAGTAGGCGATTCGGATGCGACCTCGGCAAAGCCTTCAGCTATCCCTCCCACATGCTCTGCTATCTGATGCGCATTGTTCCTGTATATCTCAAACTGCTGTACGTTATCGGGATTAAGTGGTATGTTAAGAGCCTTCATGTTCACTATGGAGGCAGGAGCCGCATCGGGATAATTATTGACCGTGCGTGCCATGGATAAAAGACTGTCGGCATCTATCTTCATCCCCTGCTCCATCATGGACTTCACCATCTCGGAGGTCCTTGCGTCATAGGGAAGACCGGCTTCGCCCAGTGCCTTTGCGACCTGATTCTCGCCGGTAAGATTGGCATACAGCGGAGTGAGCTGCACCCTGCCGCCCGAATTCTGAGTCACTTCAAAGGACATCGTCTGACCGATATTCAGTTTCATCATGGCGGAAAGCTTGGCCGATATCTGGCTCTTGTCCGATAGCAGAAGCTGCAGCGTCTGACCGTTCAGATCAGTGATCTTGCCGGTAAAGACATCACCGACATTCATGTCGCTTATCTGACTCGCCAAAGATGACGCGGGTCTTAATGTCTGCGCCTGCTGGGTGGTGGAAGTATCCGCCACCTGACTGTTGTTATTAAGTAGACTGTTGCTTACTCGGATGTTCATACGTAATTATGGATAAAGCTCATTCTGTGTATCGGAGTAGGCCCGTGCTCCTTCAGCGCTTCTCTGTGCTCCGCAGTGCCGTACCCCATATTCTTTTCAAAACCGTATCCCGGATACTCCTTCGCGTATTCCTCCATGACCCGGTCTCTCGTGACCTTTGCAAGTATTGAGGCCGCCGCTATGGAGACTGACTTGGCGTCTCCCTTCACGATCCCCTCCTGAGGTATATCGATATCCGGAATGTTAACTGCATCCACAAGTATTATATCGGGTTTTGGGTCCAATTGGGAAATAGCTTTTCTCATTGCTTTTAATGTGGCCTGAAGGATATTGATCTCATCTATGACATCATTCTCCACGCGGGCGACGGCCCAGGATATTGCTTTTTCTTTTATCTCCTCATATAGAGCCTCTCTTTTCTTCTTCGAGAGCTTTTTGGAATCATTGAGATAGAGGATCTCACAGTCCTTCGGAAGGATCACGGCGCCTGCCATGACGGGACCTGCAAAAGGCCCGCGGCCGACCTCATCCACGCCGCAGATATAACGGCAGGATCCGTACTTCTTTTCATATGTCATCATCCCCTGAAGACGTTCTCTTTCAAGCCTCAGCTTCTCAGCCTGACGCGCGGCCTTTTCTTCCTTCGTCATCTTTTGTCCACCTTTCCGAATCCGTCAAGCGGCGTAAGGCGGAGCAGCGCCTTGCCTCTTATGTTCTTCTCTGGCACACTGCCGATCGAGGCCACCCTGCTGTCGGATGAATTATTGCGGTTATCTCCCATTACAAAATATTCGTCCGGTCCGAGTGTGATGCCGCCACCTCCCGCTATACCGGGATCGTGGGTTATCTCGTAGGCGTATCTGTCATCTATCACCTTGTCATTAATGTATATGAGCCCGGTCCCGTCTATGCGTATATTTTCTCCGGGAAGGCCGTATACACGCTTGATAAGGAGCACTCCCTCCGCAGGGAATACCACTATGTCATATCTTTTGATCTTCGAGATCTTCTCGATAAGGATGTTATCTCCGTTATCAAGAGTGGGCTCCATCGACTCACCGACGACGACCACGCGCTCCACTACAAAAGTCCTTAAGGCGATCGCCAGAAGGATGACTACAAGGATATACAGACTGAAGCTCAATGCTCCGTTTTCTTTCTTTTTCTTACGGTTCTTCAAGGCTTATCCTTCCGAGGTCTCCGCCTCTGTATGCTGTAAATAAATGCTCTAATGCCCTGTCGGTGTCGTACGCGCCCCCTGCCTTTTTCATTGAGAGCTTCTCCGCTGTCTTCTCAAGCATCATGGCGGCATCATCTGTCTGCTCTATCCCGTATTTTTCGTGCATCACGGGAAAGGCTTTCTCCTTCAGCACAAAAGCCAGTTCCAGAAAAAGATCGTCCCTGTTGATCGCTTCATCGTTCATCGAGCCGATGAGAGCAAGATTCTTCTGTGATACGGGATCATCTATGCGGGGCCAGAGTATGCCCGGAGTATCCATGAGTTCGACTCCTTTTTGCACCGAGATCCACTGCTTGCCCTTGGTGACGCCGGGCTTGTTGCCCGTCTTTGCTACATTCCTTTTACAGAGTGAATTGATGAAGGTTGATTTGCCTACATTCGGGATCCCGCAGACCAAAAGTCGCACGGGTCTGTTTTTTATGCCTCTTTTCAGATCCCTTTCTCTCTTCTTTTCGGCAGCAGAATCTATTGCCTTCATGACAGAAGAAAAGGATCTTTTATCACGGCTGTTCATCGGCACGGCCCTATATCCGTCTTCTTTGAAGTGGTTTACCCATTCCCTGGTGACGGTCTCGGATGCAAGATCCGCTTTGTTCAGGATCATTATGCGTTCCTTGCCGCTTCCCATTGAGATGATATCGGGATTTCTGGAAGAAAGCGGGATGCGCGCATCCAGGATCTCGACTATCACGTCTATGACCTTAATGTCCTCTTCCATGGCACGCCTTGCCTTGGCCATGTGTCCGGGGTACCAGTGGTAAGTCGCCATCAGCGTATCCTCCCTATTCCCATCCGGCCTCCGCCCATGTGGAACCAGGCCTTGCCTATTATCGTATCGATCTTGACGTTGCCTATGTTTGCATTACGGGAGTCATCCGACGAATTCGGATTATCTCCCATAACAAAGAATTCATCCTCGCCCATCTTAAGATCCAGTCCTGCAACACCGGCGTTAGTGATGCTGTCCGAATAATAATCGGTCGGATCTCCGTTCACATACAGTATTCCGTTCATTATGCGTACAGTATCGCCGGGGGTCGCGACGACTCTTTTGACATAGGTGTGGGCATTCTCGTTGCCGTTAGGCTTGAACACCACGACATCTCCCTGTTTGGGCTCGAAGATATTATAGACAAGACGGTTGATCATTATCTCCTGACCGTTGACAAGAGTCGGCTCCATCGAATCTCCTATGACAGTGGTCCTGACTCCAAAGGCAAAGACCGACACATAGGCAAAAAGCACGGCGCCGACAACTATTGCGGCCCAGGATAAAAAGGTATAGACCGCCTTAGCCGTGATAAGCTTCTTTTTTTCATAGAATACAAGTCCGTTTTTCGGTTTTTTACCAAACATGGATCATACCTGATATCCTGATTCAAAGAGAGCCCATGCTAAGCAGCATGAGCTCTCTTAAACTTCCTGACTGATTTATTCTGCCGCTTTGACCTTGGCTTTCTTGCCGGTCAGCTTCCTTAAGTAGAAGAGCTTGTTCCTTCTGACCTTACCGCGTCTTACTACCTCCACCTTCTCGATGTTGGGAGAATGAAGGGGCCAGGTCTTCTCGACTCCTACGCCGTTGGATATCTTCCTTACGGTGAATGTAGCCCTTGCTGTGTCGCCGCCCTGCTTCTTAAGGACAGTTCCCTCAAACACCTGGATCCTCTCTCTGTTACCCTCGCGGATCTTATTGTGCACCTTAACGGTGTCTCCTACGTTGAATTCAGGTGCTTCCTGCTTCTTCTGCTCTTCTTCGATCTCTTTAATGATCTCAGCGTTCATCTTTTTTTCCTCCTGTATGCCAAGCCGGCGATCTTTGGCCGGCCGTATCCGACGTTCATTCCGGGATATATAATGCGCAGCTTACAAAATGTGGCTTATTGCCTGATGGCGGACCCGTTACCGCCTAATGCCGCGCTCCCGCAGAGGACCATCAAAATCTCGCAACCGCAATATGATAACACAAAAACACATATCATATCAAGCGTATTTTCAACACATATTTTATTCCGGCAGATCCCGGGGTGTTGTAGATCCTGGGTCCTGTAGATCCGGGATTCAGCAGTTTCGGAATTTAATAAATCCCGCGATCCTCCATGTACTTCCGGTACAGGTCAGGCCTTATCTCCTTTGTGACCCTTCTCATCTCCTGCATCCTGTAGTTATCGACCTTGCCATGGTCTCCCGACAGCAGTATCTCGGGCACCTTTCTGCCGTGCCATTCGTCGGGTCTTGTGTACTGAGGATACTCCAGGAGCCCTCCGGTATTGAAGGATTCGGTCTCGGCAGATTCATCATTCTTCAGCACTCCGGGGATAAGACGCGCCACCGCATCCATCACCACAAGCGCAGACAATTCACCGCCCGTTAAGACATAATCACCTATGGATATCCTGTCGGTCACTATCTCGTCTATGACGCGCTCATCTATACCCTCGTAATGTCCGCACAGGAATATGAGCTCGCTCTCCTTTGACAGTTCCTTTGCCTTTTTTTGTGTGAAGACTTCGCCAACGGGAGTCATGTATATTACACGGACCGGATGACAGTCTTTTGATCCGTCTTCCTTATCCGTCCTTTTCTCCTCCAGTCTTTTCAATGCCTCTTCATAGGCCTGATACACAGGCTCGCACTGCATCAGCATCCCCGCTCCGCCGCCATAGGTATAGCCGTCTATGGAGCCGTAGGAATTGGTGCTGTACTCCCTTATGTTCACGGTATCCAGTTCTATGATACCGTCCCCGGATGCACGTCCCGTGACTCCGGTCCTGAAGGCCTGTTCGACCATATCCGGAAAAATTGTCAGCACTTCGTATCTCATGCTCACCCTCTGTCAGTAATAGCAGTCGGATCAAGTGATCGCACCCGATCACCCTATCATTTATCTATCAGTCCCGGCATGACATGTATCATCATTATGCCTTCATCGATATCGACATTTTTGATGCAGTCTTTGATCGCAGGGATAAGGATGCTCTTTGCGCCTTCACCTTCAGGCTGCACTTCGTACACATCATTGGCGCCTGTATGGAGCACCTGAGTCAGGATTCCTAACTGCTCCCCTTCATCCGATACGACTTCCATACCGAGAAGATCTGCCTCGTAATACTCGTCGGGTCCAAGTTTCTGCGCCCTGTCGCGCTCTATGCAGACATAGGCTCCTTTAAACTTTTCCGCAGCATCTATGCCGTCTATCTCTTCGAATTTCAAAAGGGCCAGGTTCTTATTGAACCTGACCGATCTGATGTGTACTGTTATCTCTTCTTTCGGGGTCTTTAATATGACCTCTTTAAGCTCCCTGAATCTCTTCTCGGGATCGTTGGTCGTGGGATAGACCTTGACCTCACCCTTGAGTCCGTGAGTCGATGTCACCTGTCCCACGGAAAGGAGTCGTAATTTATTCCTCATCCGCTATATCCACGTTAACGTGCTTATCGGTCTTTGTAGCAGCGGCCTTCACAACAGACCTTATGGCCTTGGCGATCCTTCCGGATCTGCCTATGACCTTGCCCATATCTTCTTTCGCGACCTTTAATGTCACGTTGATCTCCCTGTCTTTTTCTTCCTCAGTAACTACTACTTTATCGGGATTATCGACCAGGGCTCTGGCTATTACTTCCACCAGCTCTTTCATGTCAATCCACCTCCATAATTCTTAGGTTAAAGCAGTATTACTTTGTGATGCCCGCCTTCTTGAAAAGACCTGCAACGGTGTCAGTAGGCTGGGCGCCGTTATTAAGCCACTTCTTGGCCTGCTCCTCGTCGATCTTGATCTCTGCGGGATCCTTTAAGGGATCGTATGTGCCGATCTCAGCGAGTGTGGTGCTGTGAGTCGTCTTTCTGGGGTCGGATACGATGATCCTGTAGAAGGGTGCCTTCTTCTTGCCGATTCTCTTGAGTCTGATCTTAACCATTTCTTTTTGTCCTCCGTTGAAAATTAAAATTTCTATACTGTGTTTTATATTTTCAGCTGGCCCATGAGGTTCTTCATCTGGGCCATCTGTCCGAAGCGCCCTCTCTTCTTACCTCCGCCGGTCATCTGCTTCATCATCTTGCTCATCTGCTCAAACTGCTTGACCAGACGGTTCACATACATGATATCCACTCCCGAGCCCTTTGCTATGCGCATCTTACGCTTGGGATTAAGGAGCTTCGGATCGTCTCTCTCGGCAGGCGTCATGCTCATTATTATGGCTTCGTTGCGCTTCAGCATGCTCTCGTCCACTTCGGGGAGTCCTTTGCCTCCCATGCCGAGCATCGATATCACGGAGCCCATGCCGCCGAGTTTGTTGACCTGCTTCATGGAATCGAGATAATCATTGAATGTGAATCTCCCCTTCCTTAGGCTCTCGGCTGCCTTCCTGGCATCCTCTTCCTCTACAGCCTCGCCGGCTTTTTCGATAAGGGACAGGACATCTCCCATGCCGAGTATACGGCTTGCCATCCTGTCGGGATAGAATATATCAAAATCCTGAGGCTTTTCTCCGCTGGCCGCAAAGAATACCGGCTTCCCGGTCACAGCCTTGATGGAGAGAGCTGCTCCGCCTCTGGTATCTCCGTCGAGCTTGGTGAGTATGATGCCGTCTATGCCGACCTTTTCATCAAAGCCCGATGCCACGTCCACGGCAGCCTGTCCTGTGCCGGCATCCACCACGAGGATCGTATCGTCCACATGGAGCTTCGCCTTGATATCGGTAAGCTCCTGCATCAGTCCTTCATCTATCTGCTGTCTTCCCGCCGTATCCAGGATGACTACATCGAAATGCTCTTTCTTTGCTTCATCAAACGCGGCAAGCGCTATATCCACAGGGCTCCTGTCTGTCCCCATCTCAAATACCGGAGCATCTACCTTTTCGCCGTTGACCTTCAACTGCTCTATCGCCGCAGGACGGTATACGTCAAGAGCCGCGAGCATGGTCTTTTTGCTCCTGTTCTTAAGATGCAGAGCAAGCTTGCCGCAGGTCGTCGTCTTACCTGCACCGTTAAGTCCCGCCATCATGATGACAGTAGGGTCGGGCGCATTGGCGAATGTCAGAGCGGCAGCCTCATTGCCCATGAGGGATGTCATCTCCTCGTTAACGAGCTTTATTACCTGCTGGGCAGGATTCAGACCGTTCATTATGTCCGATCCGACAGCCTTCTCTTCGACAGACTTCGTGAACTGACGGACAACCTTGAAATTAACGTCAGCCTCAAGAAGAGCCATCCTGACTTCCTTCATCGCGGCTTTTACGTCTTCTTCGCTGAGTGTGCCCTTGCTCTTAAGCTTCTTGAATACGTTCTGCAGTTTGTCCGAAAGACTCTCAAATGCCACTTATATGACCTCTTCAATCCTGTCGGCTATGGACTTAAGCGCTTCTCTGTCCGGTGTCTTGTCTTCAATGACCGATCTGAGCTCTTCGACGCATTCTTCCAGCCGTCTGCTCTTACTTATGAGTCCGAGCTCTTTCTCGTAGCCTTTAAGCTTCTCATCGATACGTCTTAAGGTCTCGGATACGGCCTGTCTTGATATGCCGACCTCCTCCGCTATCTCAGCAAGAGACATATCGTCCACTGCGCAGGCTTCGTATATTCTTTTATTCTTCTCGCTCAAAAGACCGCCGTAGTGGTCAAAGAGCAGTCCTCTCTCAATAAGCCTCTCCATGATGACGCACCGGAGACATATATTATCAGAGGCGGGATGCGCTGTCAAGTTTTTTTCTTGACAGCGCTGGACGCGCCGGCTTGCTATGTGTAAGATTGTTATGCGTGGGCCTGTCATGCGCCAGCCTGTTGTGTGCCAATGCACAGGCAGGGTGGTCTTAATACAGAAAAAGATGTATATTACTAGATGCGGCTTTGGAGACAGGTTTTATCACGGTCTCGCTCTGCCGCAGATATCGCAAGTTGAAATACCCGGAGAGTCATTATGAGAAAAAGTATCATCGCATTAATAACTGCAGCAGCCGTCGTATTCACGGGAGTATCCGTTCCGGATCAGGCATATGCCGCCGGAAGGGTTCCTAGGAACATGTATTTCACGACGCCCGAAGTGATGCAGGATAAGCTTAAGACTTCAGATGAGAAGGCGTGGTCTCCGGCATATCTTACGGAGGTTGAAAATACATACTGGACATTTGCCGATCAGAGCGATCTCGGCTCTACAAAGATCACGATAGACATGGCCAAAAACTGCTACCGTAATCTCGAGATGCTCCTGGATAACGGCTATACCATGGATTACAATGAGCTCTCCGCTTACTGCAAAGAATATCTCGGAAAGAAAAACGGGCAGCCCGACGCCTTCTACAACGTGATGTCTGACTGCCTCAACAATCCCTATATCCTGAACCGTCCCGAACCCAAAGTGACTGCAAAGACATACAACGGAAGGGATTATTCAAAGGTATTTGACGCCTCTTATTATCTGGAACACAATCCGGGCCTTAAGAAATCAATAGGCGACGACCCTGCCGGTCTCCTCAGACACTTCGTTGAGACCGGGATCTACGAGGGACGTCAGGGCAATGAGACCTTCAACGTCAGGGAGTACAAGAAGGAAGTCGATGCCGAAGTGATGGCAAATGCTCTGGAATCTGCAGCCTACAAGTCGCTCGGTTCCGACGCCGAAAAGCCTGTCGGACAGTACAGCTATTCATATGCGAATTATTTCGGAAGATATCTCGGACACTACAATATATCCGACTCAGCCGAGGGATCGGCTCATGTTACGGGCGGCAGTCAGGATGCGGATAATGATGAGGCCTCGACGAAGACCGTGACCGGCACCTATAAGACTACGGCAAAGAAAAGCGTCTACACCAATGAGCCCGTGGACAGCGATCTTGCAAATCAAAGACCCATAGCGATAATGATGCCCACCGACAAGGGAGCTCAGCCTTCCTTCGGGATAGGCAGAGCGGAAGTGCTCTATGAGATCATGGAGGAAGGGAGCATATCAAGACAGATGGCGATAATCCCCGACTGGCAGGATCTTGAGCGCATCGGCAATATCAGGAGCTGCAGGCTCTACTACATCTATGCCGCAAAGGAGTGGGATCCGATACTGATACACTTCGGCGGAGTCACCTACATGAACGGAGTCATCAACGGTCCGGATGTGAACAATCTCTCCGGGACATATGAATACGGAGTCGGTGGCAATGCTCCCGGCGCCGGCTTCTTCTTCAGGAGCAGCGACAGGGCCGCCCCTCACAATGCATATATCTCGGCATCCGGGATAAAGAAAGCAGCGACCCAGCAGGGGTATTCGCTGAACCTCCGTCAGGGCTATTACAACCCCACGCATTTTAAGTTTGCATCAAAGGTGAACGATCTGTCGCAGTATAAGGATGCAGAAGATGCCGAGACTATTGATCTTGCTTCCGTTTTCCCATACAGCAAATCAAAACTCACCTATGACAAGTCCGAAGGAAAGTACTACAAGAACATCCACGGCGGCCCCCAGAAGGATGCCGTAACGCATGAGCAGATTTCCTTTGAGAATGTCATAATACAGAATACAAAATGGGAGACAAAGGACGAAAAGGGCTATCTTGATTTTAAGATGATAGATTCGACCGAGGACGGATACTTCTTCACAAAAGGAAAGCGGATACATATCCACTGGAAGAAGACAGATGACTATACTCCCACAAAGTATTATGACGATGACGGAAAAGAGATCGAACTGAATACCGGCAGGACATATATCGCAGTAGCCCAGAAGGGCAAATACAAGCCTTAAAAACTCAAGACACCAGTATGTCCTCGGAGTGCGCCTCCTCATGCAGCTTATTCACTGCGCTTGAGAGCATCAGTTTGATGCGGTTCAGCTGGTTGACCTCGGATGCCCCGGGATCATAGTCTATGGCCACTATATTGGATCCGGGATGAAGCTCCCTGACCTTCTTTATCACGCCCTTGCCCACCACGTGGTTCGGCAGGCACCCGAAAGGCTGCACGCAGGCTACATTGCTGACACCCGTGTGTATGAGTTCCATTATCTCTCCTGTAAGGAACCATCCTTCCCCTGTCTGATTGCCTATATCGACGATGGGCCGCGCAAGATCCGCTATATCCGTGATCTTTGTATGCGGAGTGAAATGCTCCGATCTTTTAAGGAGTCTTGAAGGATAACTCCTTATCCTGTTCACTGCCCATATGAGGAACTTATTAAGTCTCTCCGCCTTCTTTGACTGACCGAGATACTCTCCCTTATATACCTGGTTGTAGAAGCTGTAGCAGAAGAAATCAAGGAAATCAGGAACCACGACCTCAGCTCCCTCGGCTTCCAATAATTCCACGAGATGATTGTTGGCAGCAGGCATGTACTTTACAAGGATCTCTCCCACTATTCCGACTCTGGGTTTTAAGATCCTCTCCTTAACGGGGAGAGAATCAAACTCCTCTATGATCTTTTTGCACAGCTTTTTATATCTTGAATAGGAGATGCTTCCGGAGGCAAGAAAATCCTGCGCCTCCTTAAGAAGCTTCCTGTGAAGTCTGTTGGCAGCTCCCGGCTTTCTCTCATAAGGCCTCATGCGATAGACGCACTTCATGAAGAGATCTCCTATCTCCGCGCCGTATACCATGCGCACGACAAAGGAAGGATTGAGCTTGAACCCGGGATTCGGCTCAAGGCCTACTGCGTTCAGCGAGATCACGGGTATGTGCTCCATGCCGGCCTTTTTAAGGGCGCGTCTTATGAAAGCAACATAGTTTGTCGCCCTGCATCCTCCTCCGGTCTGGCTCATGATGACTGCTGTACGGTTGAGATCATATTCTCCGGAAAGCAGAGCCTGCATTATCTGGCCCACGACCATCATGGACGGGTAGCAGGCGTCGTTATTGACGTATTTAAGCCCCACATTGACAGCCTCGCGGCCGTCATTGTCAAGGAACACGAAATTATATCCTTCAGCCCTCATGGCGGGCTCAAGCACCTCAAAATGAATGGGTGACATCTGCGGAGCTATTATCGTATAGCCCTTGTCCCTCATCTCTTCCGTAAAGATCACTCTCTCCTGATCGAGAGGACGTATATCACGCACGGTGCCCTGCATATCACGCACCCTTAAGGCCGCAAGAAGAGAACGCACCCTGATCCTTGCAGCGCCGAGATTATTGACCTCATCGATCTTAAGGCAGGTATATATCTTATCTCCGGTCTCCAGTATCTCCGCCACCTGATCCGTAGTTACGGCATCCAGTCCGCAGCCGAAGGAATTCAGCTGGATAAGATCCACGTCATCTCTCAGCTTTACGAATTCCGCGGCGGCGTAGAGCCTTGAGTGGTACATCCACTGGTCTATGACGCGCAGAGGTCTCTCCACCTTGCCAAGGTGCGATACCGAATCCTCGGTGAGTACGGCGACCCTGTGCGATGTGATAAGTTCCGGTATGCCGTGATTGATCTCGGGATCTATATGATAAGGCCTTCCCGCAAGCACTATCCCGCGGGCATTGTTGTTCTTTATCCATTCAAGGGCTTCCTCACCCTTCTTCTGTATGTCGATCCTTACGCGTCCCTGCTCTTCCCAGGCTTCAAACACAGCCTTTATTATCTCATCGGCAGGCACCTCGGGCAGCGCCTCGATAAGCCTCGGATATATGTCTTCCGGACAGTCAAAGGCAATGAAGGGATTCCTGAAGTCGACATTCTTTAATTTCAGATCTTCGACATTGTTCTTGATATTCTCGGAATAGGAAGTCACTATCGGGCAGTTGAAATGATTGCCGGCATCCTCAAACTCGTTCCTCTCATAGAATAAGGACGGGTAGAAAATGAACTTCACGTTTTTATTGATGAGCCACTGTATATGACCGTGCGCAAGCTTTGCCGGGTAGCATTCGGACTCGGAAGGTATGGACTCGATCCCGAGCTCGTAGATCTTATGGCTTGCCTGCGGAGATAGCACGACCCTGTATCCAAGCCTGGTAAAGAAAGTAAACCAGAAAGGATAGTCCTCGTACATATTAAGGGCTCTCGGAATGCCTACCTCTCCCCTTGGCGCTTCAAAGCCCTCAAGAGGCTCATAATCAAAGACCCGCTTCATCTTCCACTCATAGAGATTGGGCACATCCGTATTGGTCTTGGTGCGTCCGAGACCTCTCTCACAGCGGTTGCCGGATATAAAGGTGCGACCTCCGGTAAAGCGGTTGATCGTGAGACGGCAGTTGTTCGTACAGCCCTGACACTTGGTCATCGATGTGGTGAACTCAAGATTACGGATGTCCTCGATGGAAAGCATGGATGATAAATCATCCTTAGTTGATAGATCAACCACGTTCTCTGCGTGTCTTTCCCGGGCGATAAGAGCTGCTCCGAAGGCGCCCATGATGCCTGCTATATCGGGACGTACCACTTCTACGCCTGCTATACGCTCCAGTGATCTTAATACCGCATCATTATAGAAGGTGCCTCCCTGGACCACTATCACACGTCCGAGCTCCTCGGCATCGGATACCTTTATTACCTTGAAAAGAGCATTTTTTATTACGGAATAAGCAAGGCCGGCGGAGATGTCATCCACTCCCGCTCCTTCCTTCTGAGCCTGCTTGACCTTTGAATTCATGAAAACGGTGCATCTCGTGCCGAGATCGATGGGATGCGGCGCAAAGAGCGCTGCCTTCGCAAAGCTCTCCACCGACATGTTCAGCGATTTTGCGAAGGTCTCAAGGAAGGATCCGCAGCCTGATGAACACGCCTCGTTCAGCATCACGGAATCGACTGTATGGTTTTTGATCCTGATGCACTTCATGTCCTGTCCGCCGATATCGAGTATGCAGTCCACATCGGGGCGGAAATGAGCCGCTGCATAATAGTGAGCGACAGTCTCGACCTCTCCTTCGTCAAGCCGGAGTGCAGATTTGATCAATGCCTCACCGTAGCCCGTGGAGCAGGCTCCCGCTATCGTCACGCCTTCGGGCATCTTATCATATATCTCCTTGATCGACTCGATGGCCGTCATCAGAGGTGATCCGTTGTTATTGGAATAAAATGAGTAAAGAAGATCACCCTTCTCGGAAATAAGGGCACACTTGGTCGTGGTGGAACCCGCATCTATACCGAGATAAGCCCGTCCTTTATAGGAAGACAGCGAAGTCTTCCTGACACGCGCCCTGTCATGGCGGTCCCTGAACGCCTTATAAGCCTTCTCATCGGCGAAAAGAGGCTCCATCCTCTCTACTTCGAATTCAAGATGTATCGGAGATCTTAAGACCTCCACAAGAGCCGAAAGGGGCCTTGCATATCTGTCATCATGATTCATTGCGGATCCTATGGCCGCAAAAAGATGTGAATTGTCCGGGATGATCGCATGATCTTCATCCAGTCTTAATGTGCGGATGAAAGCATTCCTGAGCTCATCCAGGAAATGAAGGGGACCTCCCAGGAAAGCGACATGGCCTCTTATGGGCTTGCCGCATGCAAGACCAGATATAGTCTGATTCACGACCGCCTGGAAGATCGAAGCCGCAAGGTCTTCTTTTCTTGCGCCCTCATTGATGAGGGGCTGGATATCAGACTTGGCAAACACGCCGCAGCGGGCTGCTATCGTATACATCGAGCTGTAATCCGATGCGAGTTCATTGAGACCCGTGGCATCAGTCTGGAGAAGGGATGCCATCTGATCTATGAAGGATCCGGTCCCGCCGGCGCAGATGCCGTTCATCCTCTGCTCGACATTGCCGTCTTCAAAATATATGATCTTGGCGTCTTCACCGCCAAGCTCTATGGCCACATCGGTACAAGGCGCATAATGCTTAAGGGCCGTGGCTACAGCCACAACCTCCTGGGTAAAGGGCACTTCTATCGCATTGGCGAGTGTAAGGCCGCCTGATCCCGTGATCATTGGCGCGACGCTGACATCTCCGACCTCCCCGAAGGCTGCTTCGATAAGGTCAGACAGAGTCTCTTTAATATTTGCAAAATGTCTGCGATACTCGGAATAGAGGATGTTCATATCCGGGTCCATAAGAACGACCTTAACAGTGGTCGATCCTATGTCTATGCCGAGCATATGCTTCTTTTCCATACATACCTCAAAAGTAATATCCAAACGACCTAAAATAATATCATATAAGGCTTATTTCTTGGAATTGGACAGAATCAATACTGTGTCAAAGAAAACAGGCGCGGCATATGCCGCGCCCGCCTTATCTGCATTACTGACGGCTCCTACATCTCCCTGACAGCCTTCATTTCTTTTTTATTCTCATACATGAACTGGTCTGCCCTCTTAAAGACATCATCCACGCCGGCATCGCGGTTCTTGTCGTATACGGCAAGTCCGATGGCTGCAGATATCTTCTCCCAGGGCTCTATATCATCTTCGTCAGCAAGGGCATCAAGTCTTGCTCTGAAATCATCCACAAGATCCTCTCTGTCCATGTAGTCTTCGTTTTTCAAAATGGCTACGAATTCATCTCCACCGATGCGGAACACGGGCGAGTGATCAAACACGTGACAGACGATATAGCACAGTTTTTTGATGGCAAGATTGCCCTGTTCATGGCCATAGGTATCATTTATCGTCTTAAGGAAATTAAGATCGATCACGGCAATGGCGAACTCTGTCCTGCCGTCGGACAGCTCCCATTCCAGCTTCTGGATCTCTTTCTCATAAGCAGTCCTGTTCCTGATGCCGGTCAGCGCATCCTTATTGGCAAGCTCCGTCATCCTTGCGGAATTGACCTTCTCATCAGCGAGCTCTGCATGAGCTGCCGTAAGAGATTTGATATAGTTCTCTATCTCATGGATCATGGACACGATCTTCTCAGACAGCGATACTATCTCATCCTGACCCTTCATATTGTTCTCTATGCTCTCGACCACTGACGGATCCTTTGTCAGTGCGTATTCCTGTACGCTGGCTTCAAGGATAACTATCTTTGATATGTAAGTCTTATTGATGAAGAGTATGGCAATGACAAGACAGACGATGAGCACCATCGCTATAACTCCGAGCTGCCTTAAAGTATTGCTCATTATCTCTGAGTTCACATCGGCTATATCAACCTCTGTCGTGACCAGCCCGACTTTTTCATGATCGATCCATACGGGAACATAGTACGAATACGTATCTCCCCAGGTATTGTGCCAGACCTTGTATCCGTTCTGAGCCTCACCCGAATCCCATGTAGCCCAGAGTATCTGATGCTCTGATCTCGGGTTGTAATAAGTATCATTAAGATACATGTACTCATCCTCATCACCCTGATAATGGTCATAAGGCTGATACTGGGTATGCTCCGTGATGAATTCTATATGACCTGCCCTGGAAGACCTCTCGCCGTCTATCATATAGACATTGGTCTCGTCCTCCTCGTTGGGGATGAGGAAATATGAGTAGGGAAGATTGAAATCCGCTCTAGCCCGTTCGAAAGTAAGAAGCCAGTACAGATGTGTGTAGATGAACCATGCATGCTGTACATCTTCATCGCAATCAAAAATGGTGATATCCTTACCGAGCGTCTTACCGGGATATCTGGAGGCAAAGAGTTCATTGAATCGGGCTTCATAGCTGAGATACTCACTGGCATCTATAGGGATATCCACCTCGGCGTAATGACCCTCATAGTATTCCTTGTAATCAAGAAAATCCTGTCCGTCAGCCTCTATAAGACTTGCAAGATAGGAGGCCACTCTGGTCATGTTTCTCTGGCACTGGTTCCTGTATATGGCCATCTGACTGACATAAGTCATGATCCCGCAGAGAACAAGGGCAACTATAAGGAAGACGCTGAAAACCGCCCCAAGCTTAAATCCGAGTCCGACGGACTTTTTCATGTACACCCCCCTTGAATGAAGAAACGCCTGACATGGATCCTCCTGTCAGAAAATCAAAAACACACACCTAATCTATCATCATCACTGTTATTTTTCAACAGAATAAAACCGGCACTTATAATTCCGGATCGATATTATCTTCCTGATCTTCGTCGGAAGATGCTGTCTCCTTATCCGCTCCGCTACTATCAGAAGATGAGGATTCTGTATCCCCGGATTTTTCTGAAGAGATCTTCTCTTCTGCTGAGATCCTATCTGCCGCGATCTCTTCCGCAGAGGTCTCCTCTGCAGATGTATCATCTGCTGTGGCATCTTCTGCCCCGCTCTCTTCTTCTCCGGAAGCTGCATCTTCTTCAGACTGAAGACCTCTTAAGTATTTTTTTGCCTCTTCAAATTCCTCGGGAGTTCCGAATGTGCAGAAGGTATCGGTATCAAATACTCTTATCCTTCTGCCTGCCTCTATCATCTCATTGTATACGCCGCTCATGTAGTATTCGTCATAAGGGCAGTTCTTTATGTATTTCTCGGCTGCCTTGAGGAATACAGCCGTATTGATGAAGCCGTAAGCTCCTGTTATTGCGCGCTCACTAATGACCTTCTTTTCTGCAGTGGCCGAAGCGATATTGACGTCATTACCCGCATCATCCTGCCAGTTTGTGACCTCTACATAGCTGTATCTGTCAAGATCAGACTTGAATGTGAGAAGTGTTCCTGCAGAATCATAATTATCCGTCAGATAATATTCGTACATCTTTTCCGATGTGAACATCATATCGCAGTCAAGGAAGACAACGGGATACTCGTTATGTATCGCCTTTGCTCCTTCCATGGCTGTCATGAGTGCCCCTTCAGTAACAGCCGGAAGCTGCACTATCTTTGCATCCGGATAATACTCGCGTATCTTCTTATCGATACCGAACTTCTCCACGTGCTCTTTAAGCACTACGAAGACGATCCTCTCGTATTTTATATGATTCACCATAGAGTCGGCCGCCCGCTTGAAGAACGGCTGTCCTTCAAGATCTATAAGAGGCTTGGGCATCTCAAAGTCCTGATCGGCAAATCTTGTACCGGCACCTGCCATCGGGAATACGAGATTGACTCTGGCATCGGTACGCTGCTTTGCTTTGAGCTTGACTTCTTCGGCTGCGACCTTTTCCTCAAGCTTGGCCCTTTTCTTCTCACTCCTGGCAGCGCTCCATACACGGATCCTGTCGATCAGCAGATAGAAGGTAGGAAGAAGCACAAGCGTGAGCACCGTCGAAGCCGTCAGTCCTCCGACTATGACTGCAGCCATTCCCTGCATGGACATGGCGTCCTTGGACCATCCCAGCGCAACCGGTACCATGGCGATAACCGTGGTAAGAGTTGTCATCAGGATCGGACGGAGCCTGCCGCTTCCGGCATCCACGAGCGCCTCCACGGTATCCATTCCGGACCTCTGGTTCTGCATGGCCATATCTATCAGTATGATACCGTTATTAACGACGATACCTGCAAGCATCAGCACTCCGAACGCAGCGGCAAAGTCAAGCCTTATGCCGAGTCCCAGCATGAAAAGGATGGAGCCTATACCGGCAAACGGCACGCAGAGCATGATGAGCAGAGCCACTATGACGGATTCGAACTGAACAGCCAGCACGAAGAATACCAGGAATACAGCTATCAGTATAGCCTGGAACACGCTTGCGAACTCCTCGTTCATCATACTGTCAAGCAGGTTCTCCTGGAAGGTGATATCCTCATTGTCTTCAACAAAATCATTTACGACCTGATCGAGTTCCTCCACTACCCTGTCCTTTTCGGTCGAAGGCATGGAGGCAGTTATCTGGTCGATATAACGTCCGTCCTGTCTGCTCACTGTCATGGGAGCGGATTCAAAGGAGACATGAGCCATCTCTGACAGAGGAACGCTTACTCCCCTCGAATTGACAAAGCTCATGCTCTCCACATCGGACAGTGTCTCAAAATATCCCTCGGGATATCTGACCCTTACTTCATATTTCTTGTTATCGATGGTCACGTCCGTAGCCTTGGTTCCGGACATATTGGAATACACAAGACCGGCAAGTTCCTTTGCCGAGAATCCCTTGGATGAAGCAAGGACAGGATCTATTACCACATTTGCTTTGGCCCCGGAATCCTTGAAGGACGAGGATACATACAATACGCCGTCCACAGCCTCCATCTTTTCTATAAGTTCTGCGGAAGCCGCCTTCAGGTCATCTACATTGTTGGCGGTGATATCGTACTCCTGACTGTCTTTACTGGTCGACATGCCCGAACCTTGAGTTGACACCTTAACCTGACATATGGGAGACACGTTCTTGAATTTAAGATTCCAGTCATCGACGATCTCCTGAGTGGGAGTATCGATATCATCAAGCAGACGGACAGTCAAAGATGCGCTGGCCCCTGATTTGGAAACGTTGCTGGTATAGTTTTCCACGACATCCTGAGATGCAACGAAGGCCTCGACTTTCTTTACCTCTACATCCATGGTCTCCAGATCGAGATTCGGTCTGAATGTCATCGAGATACTGATATTACCCTGATCGATATCGGAAAACATATCCGTCTTGATGAACGAGCCGAGGAATACCGTGATCACAAGCAGCACTACTGCAGCAAGGAAGACACTCTTTTTCCACTTGAGCGAAAACCTGAGGACTCTTCTGTAACGCTTTGAGAGCCACTTGAGTACACGGTTTGTTATTATCTCCTTGCGCTCCACAGGCTTGTATACCGCAAAGCAGATCGGTATCAGAAGGATAGCCGATATGAGTGATGCCGTCAGTGAGAATATGATGGTGGCTGCCAGAGGCTTGAACATCTGCGCCATGATACCGTGCATCATCACAAGAGGTATGTACACGACGAGAGTGGTGATCGTGGAGCCTACAACGGCGTTCACGACAATGGTCGTGCCTTCATAGGCAGCATCCCTGAAGGACAGCCCCGCCTGATGCCTCCTGAAGCACATCTCGATAACGACGACAGCATTATCGGTCATCATTCCTATGGCTATGATAAGAGCTGCCAGAGTGACAACGTTAAGAGATATCCCTGCCGCCTGCATGCAGACGACTGCAGCCATTATGGACACCGGCATGGTGCTTCCGACTATGAGCGAACCTTTGATGTCTCCAAAGAAGATGAATATGATGAACATGGCAAGGAAAATGGCCTGTACCATTGTCTTTCCGACACCCTTAAGAGCAGCCAGGATATCATCAGCCGCATCATACTCTATCTCTACCTTTATCTCGGGATGCAGTTTCTCTATACGTTCGAGCTGCGGCTTCACTGCCCTTGACAGCGTCACGGGTGATGTCGACTGCTTGCCTTTAAGATCCACGGAGACATTCTGCATACCCATGTATCTTGATACTGAGCTTTGATCGCTGACTGCATATTTGACCGTGGCTACGTCATTAAGGTATATCGTCTGTCCCTTTGATGTTGTTATGGGAACCTTTTCCAGTTCAGGGATAGAATCATATTTGACCTGTGATGAAAGATTGATCTCCTGATCACCGTATTGAGCGGTACCGGCAGGACTTGTAAAATTCGTTGAATCTATGGCCTGCGCTATTCCGGACAGACTCAGACCGTACTGATACATATATTCCGGTATGATCTGGACCCTGATATATTTTTCGTCGCCGCCGTAGACATCGACGCGCGCAAGGTCGCTTATCTTTTTTAATTCCGGTACTATATCGTTATTGACAACATTTGCCACATCTACGGATTCCGAAGTACCGGAGATGGAAAGCATGATGTCCGGCTCGGAACTCATATCCGCTTCGATTATGGTAGACGAACCGACATCCTTGGGAAATCCGGACTTGACACCGTCCACTGCCTCCCTCAGATCATTGTAGGCCTTATCCATATCGGTACCGTAATTGTACTGGAGCATTACCTGAGACACGCCTTCCAAAGAAGTGCTGTTGATGGTCTTTACTCCGTTAAGGGAACCAAGAGAATTACATATCTTGTCGGATACCAGCTCATCTACTTCTTCAGGGGAAGCTCCGGGATAGGGAGTTACGACCATCATAATGGGAACTGACAGATCGGGACTCAGCATCAGACTGATCTTCGTCAGAGCAGTCACGAAGAAAACGCCCAGCGCGATAACGCACATGAGCACGGTGACAGGTCTGCTTATTGAAGCTTTTACCAGACCTTTCATTCTATATCTCCTGCGCCTGCCGCAGGCTCTTCGCCTTCATCCACAATAGTCATGGCAGCGCCGTTCTTTGCGGACACTTCGCTTACCGGCTTCGCATTGTTACCGGCAGATGAACCCTGGACACGAAGTTCTGATCCGTCTCTTAGGCTTCCGTCCCAGGTGATGACGACCCTGTCTTCAGCCTTGATGCCGTCGAGGATCTCCACCATGGTATCATCAGAGAGTCCCGTAGTCACAAATACTTTCCTCGCTTTATTGCCGTCGGCGACATAAAGGAATGCTTTTTCGCCTTCATAATAGACCGAATCGATCGGGACAGATAGCGCATTGTCTGCTTTTCTGGTCACGGTCTTTATCGAGACGCTGGAGCCTGCGATAAGATTTTTCGCATCCTGTCCCGTAACGCTCGCTTCCACTCTGAAAAGTCCCGTAGAGGCATCTATCGTATCGTAGACCGAGATGATGCTCGCTTCGTAATCCACGCCGTTCTTTGTAACAACAGCGCCGGTCCCCGGAAGGATGTTGCGCGCTGTCTCCTCGGCGACATAGAACACAACCTTGCAGGGCTCATCGCTCTGTATGGTATAAGCCGCGCTCTGCTGGCTGGCCATATTGTGAAGGGATACGTCTATGCCGGTGATCGTTCCTGATACCGGCGCTTTCACGTTTGTATGATCAAGATTCAGCTGTGCGCTCTCAAGTCCTGCTTCTGCGGACTGGATTCCGGCAGCAGAACTCGTCACCGTAGCCTTGGAGCTTGTGACCGAACTGTCGGCTCCCACAGCGGATGCATAGGCGCCGTAGATCGTCGTAGCCTTAGTGTAGGTGTTGTAGTTGTATCTTTCCATCTCAGCGAGGCCATAACTCTCACGGCTCAGCTCATATCCCATCTCTGCGTTGTCGGCAGCCCTTTTGGCGCTGTCAAGTGAGTTCTCCGCTGACTCGACTCTTGCATCGGCTGTCGCATAAAGACTCTCAAGTTCTGCTATCCTGTCCGCGGATGCTCCGTTATTCTTTGCGGTCTCAAGCGCAGACCCTGCCGCATCTCTGGCCGCCTTATAATCCTCAAGTGTATCCTCAGTCACTTCAACATTGTCCTCGGCATCCTTGAGGGCATTATTTGCCTTGCGCTTCGATACATATGCGCTGTCCACCGCATAGTTCTTACTCTGTTCGTTATAGGGTATCTCCCCTATATCCTGTATGGCCTTGGCTCTGGTGGTATTCGCATTGGCCTCGGTCTGATTGAGAGCAGCCTTGGCCTGTGTGTATCCTGCCTGCGCAGTCGTCACGGATGCCTGCGCCTGCTTCAGCGCTATCTGATACGGCTCATCATCGATCTTAAAAAGAAGATCTCCTGCATTCACATGATCTCCGACGTCGAAGTTCTTCTCCACTACTTCACCGGACACCAGCGGTATGACCTTTACCTCGCTCTCAGCAACGACAGTTGCGGAGAAGTTCGCGCTTACCGTGATGTTCTTTATCTGAGGGTTCTGCACTTCGACTTCTATGCTCGTATCCTCTTCAGCCTCCTCGGTCTCGGCTTCTTTTCCGCATCCAAATAAAAAAACCGCGGACAGTATCAGCGTGATACCAAACGCAGTCATCTTTTTCATCATACAAGGCTTATACAATTTTACACTCCTTAATTCTGTAAACCGTCTTAATCATACTGAAACTACAATATAGTGTTAGTTTTGTTGACATAAACCACAACCAATAGGCACCAAACAGTATACTAAAACGTTTTACATAAGTCAATCAGTTATGTCATCTGCGACAAGGAGCATTCCGGAAAGAAATACGGCAGCCCTGCTCTCATCATGCTCCATTTTATAAGGCATGAGGCGCAGCCAGTCTGCTATTTCATGGTGACGGACAGAACGGATCTCGTTCTCGCTGAATATATCCTTAAGATATGTCATGAATTCTCCGTACAGATCTCTGTATGCTCTTGACGCGCCCGACATGAAACGTATCTCATTGCCGCTCACGCTGCATCTTTCAGTCCTCACAAGGAATTCGTATCCGCCGTGAAGAGACTGGAGCATCTTGGAATAATCTATGAATCTGCTGTCGAGTATGTTGCCGGTATTGGGATCTATAAGATAATAAGGTCTGTCATCCTTATCTGTATTGGGCATCGTAATGATGTTCTCCACGGTCACATCCCCGTGTATCGGAGAAATCTTATCCTCTGCAAAGATCCCTTTGAGCCTCTCCTTTGACATAAGCTCCTTAAGGTGAGGAAAACCCTTTACCCTGCGTCCGTTGATAATGAGTTCATCATATCTTAAAAGTTCCGCCCAGCGGTGGTTCTCTTCTATCCTGCGTATGTTCTTAAGTATCTTCTCATCGATATATCTTTCAACTGTCTCTTCGGATGCCTTTCCTTCTCCCCCGGAATAAAGCCCCCTCTCCAGATCCTCAAAAACGCGTTTTATAATTGAAGCCGATCTGTCAACGGGATTGGTATGTATATACTCAAACAGTCCGGATGCGCCCGTGACGGCAGGCATATCATAGAGCGTCATGCCCTCTTCCTGCTTTTCTTCAAGTATTGCCGGCAAAGGAAGCACGCTGCTGTAGGCTTTGATCCATCCGACCTGATCGTGCAGCTTGTCGGCATCATCGCCCACCACGTATTTCCTGAATATAGTCCTGTCATCCTTTATCGCGAATAGCGTCGTGGCGTTGGAGCCTGCGGAATAATCGCTGATTATCTGGATGTCGCTGTTAGCCTCGAGATATCCTCTTACATATGCATGCCTGTTGCCCTCAAAGTAATTCTCAAGGAAGCTCCTCCTGTCGGATTCATGTACCTGAGGGAGCAGCATCATGGTCTTTTCGGGGGCATCTTCCCTGGAAGAGCTGCCTGATATGACCGAGCTTACAAGGCCTATCGCAAAGAGAAGCGCTGCCGAGACAGCGAGGTATACTATCATGACCCTGTCGGTATAGGCCATCGAGAGCGTTCCCTTGTCTATGCTGGAACTGGAGAAAAGATAGGAAAATACATACAGAAGAGATGCTTCTCCTCCCATGCTCCTGATCGCAAGGGATATGATGTAATAAGAGGCTGTATATGCACCCCACATTACGGCTGTGGTAAGTATCAGTCTTTTTTTATCGAGTCTTTTGGCGACATCCCTGAAAGCAGTGATCACAGACCAGAAGAAGAACATGAGCGTCAGCTCGATCTTTTCGTTGAAGATGCCGGCAAACGACTTGATGATCTTCTTTACCGCCCTCCTTGCAAATGTCACGACGGCTATGAGCGCTATCGCTGCAAGAGACAGGATCACGTAAAAGATGGCGGAACGGCCGGCTTCGTCGTATGAGCTCAAGCCTGCAAGATAGATCACAAGATATATGAAGCCGACTACTATCACATCGAGGATCCTGTCCACCACGACGGTGGCGAACGCAAAGGAAAAGCCGTTCTTCATCTTGCGTCCGAGGATGACGGCACGGAGTATGTCTCCGAGCCTGAACGGTACTGCAAGATTGATGATATAGCCTGCCGCAAGGGCTTCGTTGAATACCGGAAGCTTCACATCCTCGTAGAAGTCCGCGAACTGCTTCTGACGCAGGGACTTCACTATATGTCCGGCTATTATAAGTATTATCGCGAGAATAAATAAAAAAAGACTCATGGTGCTATGATATCACACCATGAGCCAATAATGAACGGATTTTTAATTCAGCATCATCGCCTTCGCATGAGGTACGTCCCATCGGGCTTAAGCGCTGTACTTTGGCAATGGTACGCCTTCGCATGAGATACATGCCGTCGGGCTTAAGCGCTGTACTTTGGCAATGGTACGCCTTCGCATGAGATACATGCCGTCGGGCTTAAGCGCTGAAAAGATGCGCAAATGCGCCCGCCCGGCACGCACTCATGCTTCAGGCTTAAGTGCTTTAAAGATGCCAAATGCGCCCGAGTGACTTGTGCCCACGCTTCAGGCATGTTAATTCTGTGTCAAAAATTACTTCGCGTCTTTGATCGAGAAGCTCATGCGGCCCATGCGGTCCTTGCCGAGGCACTTGACGCGCACATGATCGCCGAGGGTTAAGACATCCTCCACGCGGTTGATCCTGTGATCGGCTATCTTGGAGATATGTACCATACCCTCCTTGCCGGGAGCGAACTCCACGAATGCGCCGAATTCCTTGATGGATACGACAGTTCCCTCGTAGAACTGGCCTTCCTCGTAATCGGAAGCGATCATCTGTACCATCTCAATAGCCTTGTCCATATCCTCCTGGACAGTGCCGCATACTGATACGGCTCCGTCATCAGTGATATCGATCTTGACGCCTGTGCGTGCGATGATCTCATTGATCGTCTTGCCTCTCTGGCCGACGACATCACCGATCTTCTCGGGATCGATAGTGATCTGTATGATCTTGGGAGCATACTTGGAGACCTGCTTCCTGGGCTCAGCTATGGCGGGAGTCATGATCTCGTTCATGATGTAATCCCTTGCCTCATGGCACTGACGTATAGCCTGCTCTACGATGGGACGTGTAAGTCCGTGGATCTTGATATCCATCTGGATAGCCGTGATACCGTCGTGTGTACCTGCTACCTTGAAGTCCATGTCTCCGAAGAAATCCTCAAGTCCCTGTATATCTGTAAGCACGATGAAATCATCATCGGTATCTCCTGTCACAAGTCCGCAGGATATGCCTGCGACCTGCTTCTTAAGAGGCACACCTGCAGCCATGAGAGCCATGCAGGATGCGCAGACAGAAGCCTGTGATGTGGATCCGTTGGACTCGAAGGTCTCGGATACCGCACGGATCGCATAGGGGAATTCCTCCTCTGAAGGAAGCATCGGAACAAGAGCCTTCTCGGCAAGTGCTCCGTGACCTATCTCACGTCTTCCGGGTCCCCTTGATACCTTTGTCTCGCCGACAGAGTATGAAGGGAAGTTGTACTGATGGATATATCTCTTCTCTGTGATATTGACATCCAGTCCGTCTACCTTCTGCTTCTCGGAAAGAGGAGCAAGCGTCACGATATCGCAGATCTGAGTCTGTCCTCTCGTGAACATTGCAGAGCCGTGTGTCCTGGGTATGATATCCACCTCGGCCGCAAGAGGTCTGATCTGCTTGATGTCTCTTCCGTCGGGCCTCTTGTGATCCTTAAGGATCATCTTCCTTACTGTCTTTTTCTGATACTGATATACGGCATCGGGCACGAGAGCCGACCACTCTTCATTATCGGCAAGAGCTGTCTGGATCTTCTCCTGAACCTCGGCTACAGCTGCTTCACGCGCCTGCTTGTCATCATTGAATACTGCCTTCTCCATCTCTTCGGGAGGCACTATCTTCTTGATCTCATCGAAGAGGGCCTCGGGGATGGCGCATGACACGTACTCATGCTTGGGCTTTCCTTCCTTTGCCGCTATATCCCTGAAGAACTCCATGACCTTGAGATTGACATCATGGGCCATGTAGATAGCCTCGAGCATCTTGTCATCGGGTATCTCATTAGCGCCGGCCTCAATCATGATAACCTTCTCGCCTACGGATGCGACGGTGAGCTCAAGATCGCCCTCGTCCCAGTCCTTCTGTGAAGGATTGATGATGAACTGTCCGTCCTTCATTCCTATCTGTGTCATCGCGCAGGGACCGTCGAAGGGTATATCCGATATCGTGGTCGCAAGGGATGCGCCGAGCATTCCCACGAGTTCGGGCCTGCACTCGGGATCCACAGCCATGACCATGCAGTCAAGAGTAACGTCATTCCTGTAATCCTTCGGGAAGAGAGGTCTCATGGGTCTGTCTATGACACGTGATGTGAGCACTGCATTCTCGGATGCCTTGCCCTCTCTCTTATTGAATCCACCGGGCATCTTGCCTACCGAGTAGAATTTCTCTTCATATTCAACGGACAGCGGGAAAAAGTCAATCCCGTCCCTGGGCGCCTTTGATGCCGTAGCGGTGCAGAGCACGGTGGTGTCTCCGTAGTGCATGAAAGCGCAGCCGTTTGCCTGCTTGCCGACACGTCCTATATCAATGGAAAGTGTCTTTCCTCCGAGTTCCATAGTGTAAGTTCTGTAGTCTGCCATTTTTCTCTCCTCTTCTAGCTTCTCTTATTGCTTCTTCATTCTGAAAAAAAGGGGCAGGAAGTAAAGTCCTGCCCCATAATGCACTACTTACGTATTCCGAGCTTCTCTATGATAGCTCTGTATCTCTCGATATCCTTTTTCTTAAGATAATCAAGAAGTCCTCTTCTCTTACCGACCATCTTTAAGAGTCCGCGTCTTGAATGATGGTCATGAGTGTTGAGCTTAAGATGCTCTGTGAGCTCCCTGATACGCTCAGTCAGTATCGCTATCTGAACCTCGGGTGAACCTGTATCACCGGGAGCCGTAGCATACTTCTCGATGATCTCTGTCTTCTTTTCTTTTGTGATCATATCTATGTCTCCTTTTTTCATGCGCCATGTGCTAAGCGAGACCGTACCTGCAATAATGCAGTTTTCAGAGACTGTTCGGTCCACCGGGCACAGGCAGTTTCAATGCAGCCCAAACATACTACCATAATATCCACTGTAAAGCAACAAATACTTTTATCATGCATTACGGTTTCGCGATCCCCTCAGATACATGATATCACCTCGCGCTCGGATGTTTCTAAACTCGCCTGCAGTCTTATATACAAGATTTCGCTCTGCACTGTTCCGTGCTAAAAAGCAGCACGGCCATCGCAACCGCGAAATCTATAAGACTTTGCCTCGTTAAGAAACACCGGCTTATTGCTCGGTCGACATCATGTATCCTGCGGGGATAGGGCCACATGTTGTTACGGAAGTATCCTTCTGACGGCGTACGGCGTACGGTAGGTCGCATTGCTTACCTTTATTCCGGTACGTCTGTTGGAAGCGTTGACTATCTGTCCGTTGCCGATGTATATGCCCACATGGTTGACGGTGCCGCCCTTGCCGTAGAAGACAAGATCTCCGGGTTTAGCATCCGCAAGGGACACCTTGGTACCGACCTTGGCCTGCTCTCTCGATGTCCTGGGAAGCGAAAATCCGTACTTTCGGAATATCGACTGTACATATCCGGAGCAGTCCGCTCCCTTTGTAAGGCTTGTTCCGCCCCATACATAAGGATTGCCTATGAACTGCATAGCATAGTTGACAAGCGAGACTCTGACATCCGATACACCCTGACCATACCTGAGCTCCGTAAGAGTCATAGCCTTATCAAGTTCCTCCGATATGGTCACGTAATCGGTGCTCACATATCCCTGATCTTCATCGATCTCTATCTTGACCCAGGGATCCCCCTCCTTGCCTTCAGTGATGTCAAGCTTCTCCTGCATGGGGACCATAGTTAGTATCGATGAATTGGTATTGGGTTCCTCCCTGACAAAGAGAGTGGTCGTAGTGACTGTAGCGACAAGTCTCATGACCTGCATGGCTCTCGTCTTCGCCTCTTCACCGGTGAGAAGGAACTCCGTGCTCACATATCCCTCTACCTTGCCTGATTTGATATGAGCCCATGGTCCGTCTATCTCCTGTATCTCGCACGCCGCATTTTTTGTCATCTTTCCGACAAGTTCGGCATCTTCCTTTGCTTCCTTCCTTATATTCAAGTGGTCCGTGACATTGGCGATACCGAGATTCGTATACCCTGCTATGACCTCTTCCTTTTGGACATTTAATGCCGCCTTGTATACGGACTCTACATCTCCCGATCCTGCAGCTGTTGTGGTAAGTGTTTTCTCGGCAGAGACAGTCTCGAGCTTGCCGGTCTCCATGACCTTGGTGGCGCCCGCGGTATAGAGTTCACCGGCTGTCGCCGCAAAAGCAGGCATGACAAAAAGAGCCTCGAGGGCCATCATGAGCACAAAAAATGCAGTTTTCTTAAATAAAGATAATGTCATGCACGCACTGCAGCCTGCTTTACAGCCATGTCCTCCATCTCTGAATCCCTGATCGCAAACGCGATGTTCGTAGCATGATCACCGACTCTTTCAAGTCCGGATATAACATCAGAAAACAGCATCCCGGCCTCAGGTGAGCACTCGTTCTTCTCAAGTCTCTCCACGTGCCTGTTCTGAAGTTCCCTTTCTTTCGCGTCGATCTTATCTTCAAGCTCCTGGACCATGGCGATCTTCTCATCCACATTGCCGTTGCCTGCAAAGCAGTCCATCGCATACTGGATAGATTCGTTCACCATCTCAAGAAGCTCACCCATCTCTCTCTGGGCATCCTTGGAAAAGTCCACTCCCTTTTCTTCTCTCTGCCTTGCGGCATCCGCCACATTCTCGGCATGGTCACCTATGCGCTCGATATCGTTAGCTACATGGAACAGCGCACCTATCTGCCGTCTGTCATCCACGGGCAGGTTCATCTGTCCGACCTTGACGAGATAATTCACTATGGCATGATTGAGGAAGTTGATGTTCTTCTCTACTTCGTAGACTTCATCTATATCTTCTTTATCAAGCGTTATCAGCGCGTTCATGGCCCTGTTGATATTCTCTGAAGCAAGGCTTCCCATACGCTCGAGTTCCAGGATGGCATCCACGACAGCAGTGGCAGGCGAGAATACAACCTTTTCACCGATATACTGCAGCGTATACTGCGCCCTGTATCCTCCATCCTCGTCCTTGCCCCTTACGGTAAGGTAAGTGAGCTTTACTATGGGAGTGCTGAAAGGAAGGAGCACTGCAACCTGGAATATCTTGAATATGGTATGCGCATTAGCTATCTCACGGCCCGGATCTCCTCCGCTGATAGCCTGGAGCATGTATATGATCTGATCCTCGAACAGGCTCAGGATCACAAACATGATGATAGTTCCGATAATATTGAAATAAAGATGTATGAGAGCCGCCCTCTTGGCGTCCTTCTTACCCTGTGAACCTGTAAGGAGCGCCGGAGCGCAGGCACCGATATTACATCCGAGTATCATGAAGAGACAGATATGGATATCCATGAGTCCTCCCTTGCACAGAAGGAGGATGATGGATACGGTGACCGACGAACTCTCGATGATGGCTGTAAGAAGAGCACCGACTACTATCGCAAGGACAGGATTCTGCAATGATCCAAGTATTGCCATGACACGCTCATCGTTCTTGATGCCGGACATTGCTGCCGACATGGTGGACAGTCCCAAAAACAGCACTCCGAAGCCGACGAGCACCATGGCCCATTTCTTGATCGCCGTATTCTTGGAAAACATCACTATCAGTATTCCGACAAGCAGAAAGACAGGGGCATATTCGGACAGGTTGAAGGATACGAGCTGTGATGTGACTGTGGTACCGATGTTGGCACCGAATATTACGCCTGCCGCCTGATACAGAGTCATAAGACCGGAATTGACAAAAGACACGACCATGACCGTACAGGCGCTGGACGACTGGATCGCTGCCGTGAAGAATATACCCACCAGCATGCCCATGAACCTATTGGTGGTAAGCCGCTCAAGTATGCCTCTGAGCTTTGCTCCCGCTGCATTTTCTATGCTGTCGCTCATGACCTTCATTCCGAAAAGGAAAAGGCCCAGACCACCCATTGATTGAAGTATCACCACAGGACTCATTTTGCCTCCATGATATCTTTTTCCATCTGCTTTTTCAGTGCCTCTATGTCGGGAAAGCGCATCTCGCGCCTTATGAACCGCTTAAGGCCTACACGTATGCTCTCTCCATATATATCCCAGTCAAAGTCGAATATATGCGTCTCGGCGGACACGGTCTCACTGTCATGCACCGTGGGCTTCACGCCTATATTGGTGATCCCGCGGAATACTCCTTCCCGGGTATATACAGTGCTTGCATACACTCCGTAAGGAGGCAGGAGCTTATCGTCGGGAGGTATCTGATTCGCAGTCGGCATGCCGATGCTCTTGCCAAGATGATCTCCGTGGACGACAGTCTGCTCTATGGCATAGGGTCTGCCGAGCATGTCAGCCACTCTTTCCATGTCTCCTCTGCATACAGCGTCACGCACAAGTGTAGAGCTTATATCCTCTCCCTTATACCTTACCTTTTCTATCTCGGATACAGTATACGGAAGATCTCCGCCGCCTTCCTTCGAAAGACTCTTCAGGAGAGACATGTCTCCGGCTCCCCTGTCTCCGAAGGAGAGATCCGAACCTGCTGCTATGACGCCGGCATTAAGCCGGGATACAAGTATGTCCCTTACAAACCGCTCCGGATCGCAGGAGACGGTCTCCGATTTCACGGGCATCATGTAAAGAAAATCAACGCCCGCTTCATCCAGAAGACGTATCTTTTCGCTGTTGGGGGTCAGAGATCTGCTCTTCTCCCCGGTAAAGAAATCTCCGACCGGGCTTTCAAAAGTAAAGACAAGCGATCTAAAACCACGGTCCCTGTACGACATTATCTCGTCTATAAGTTTTTTATGACCTGAGTGCACACCGTCAAACTTGCCGATGGCTACCGCGGTCTTTGTGCCTTCTTCTATTCCAGAAACAATCTGCAAAGTCTTGCCTCTTCTCCATCCACATCATACAGTGCGGCAAAGGTCCCGTCCGAAAGATATACCCTGTAACGACCGCGCGCAAGTCCCCTGACCTTAAGCTTATTGCCGTTTTTCACAAACTTTTCGTCCGTACCGCTCACTGTGATATCCGCAAGATCCAAAAAGAAGTGCTCAGCGGGGATGACGGAAGATCCCTGCCAGAGCGGATCATGCGCAAGCTTTTCGATCTCATCAAGAGTCATACAGTCATCAATTGATATGCCGCAGGCCCTGGTCCTTACAAGGCTTTGCATCGAAGCTCCGCATCCGAGCTTCTCTCCGACATCCCGGCAGAGCGACCTGATATAGGTTCCCTTTGAGCATTCGACAGTAAAAGTTGTCAGCATGCCGTCTTCACTGATGTCTGTGCTGATATCTGTGATACTCTCTATCCTGACCCGGGAGGGCTTTCTTTCGATCGTGATCCCTTCACGCGCAAGCTCGTAGAGTTTCTTTCCTCCGACCTTTTTTGCGGAATACATCGGCGGTATCTGATCGTATTCTCCGATAAAGGATAAAAGAGCCTGCCGGATCTTTTCATCATCCATGCCCGACGTGTCGGATATTCCCGTCACGCTGCCCGTCATATCCTCGGTGTCTGTAGTGATCCCGAGTCTCATGACACATCTGTATGTTTTATCTGTATCCGTAAGATATCCTGCTATCTTTGTCGCGCGTCCCAGACAAACAGGGAGCACGCCCGTTGCTTCGGGATCCAGCGTACCGGTGTGGCCGATCTTCTTCATGTGCAGAATCCCTCTTAAGCGGGACACCACATCATTCGAGGTATAACCTCTCTCCTTCATAACCGGAAGCACACCGCTCAACTGTCCTGCCGCCATACCTTTATCTGCCTGGGTCAAGATACTGTATAAAACCGGGAAAGATCATCAGTCCTCCCCGGATCCCTCTGCTTCTTTGTACTGCTTTTCTATCTCTGCTGTCACGTTATTGATGACATCATAATAACTTCCGGTCATGGTAAGGCCCGAAGCTCTCTCATGCCCGCCGCCGCCAAGTTTGGCTGCGATCTTTTCGACATCTATATTCTCATTTGACCTCAGCGAGACCTTGAACTCTCCCGTCACAGTCTCATGCATGAATACCGCGACATCCACTCCCTCGGTATGCTTCATCTGGCTGACTATGCCCTCGAGGTCCTTTGACGTAGCGTTATAGAATCTCAATGTCCTCTGGGTGATGACAGATACTATGACCTTCTTGTCCATCATCAGTATGCTCTCAAGAAGCGCTCTGCCGAGGAGAAGCGTCTGTCTGTAGTTCTTCTCGAAAAATGCTTTTTCGACCACCTTGGAGTGATCGAAGCCAAAGCTCATAAGGTGCCCTGCCTTCTCCATGGTCTTTGGAGAAGTATTGGAATACTGGAACACTCCGGTATCACATATGATGCCGGTATAGATGCAGACAGCGGTGTCTTTATCGATGGAATCGCCTCCTATCACGTCATATACAAGCTCCGCTGTGGAACTTGCATCCGGCACGATATAAGAGTGCGCCTCATCCGCTATGCCCTTGTATCCCAGATGATGGTCTATGCAGATCCTCTCCGCGGCATTGTCCATGACCTTTGCGTTTCTTCCGAGCCTCTCCCTGTCTCCGAGATCTAGCGCTATGAAGAGATCATATGCCTCATCGGAGGGTTCGGTCTTAATATCATCGTAACCCGGAAGGAAAGAAAACTCGGGATTAGGATCCAGCAGATATACATCCGTCTTTATTTCCGGGAATCTTTTTTTCAGAAAAGTTCCAAGCCCCAGTGACGAACCGATCGCATCACCGTCGGGTCTTAAATGCGACCCTATGGCTATGCTTTTCCTGTCTTTGCACATACTGATAAGATCTATCATGCTTATCCTCTGGCCTCCCTGGCCGCTTCATCAGCAGCCATCACTTCTTCTATCTTCTTAGACATATCCACGCCGTAGCTGATGGATGTGTCAAGCAGAAATCTGATCTCGGGGGTGTATCTGAGGTTCACTTCTCTTGCAAGCTCTCTCCTTATATACCCCTCCGCGCTCGTAAGTCCGGCTATGGTCTCCTCGCCGTCATCCGACAGCACGGATACATAGGCCTTGCATGTCTTCAGATCAGGCGCCACTATCACATCCGTCACGGACGTCATGGGATCCACTCTCGGATCCTTCACCGTGCGTATGATCGAGGACAGCGCCCTCATCACTTCAGCATTTATCCTGTTGTTCTTTGTACTGTTCTTTTTCAAGACTTACTCCCGCTCGACCTCGACCTGCTTATGGAACTCCAGCAGATCTCCTTCTTCCACATCATCAAATCCGTCAAACACAAGTCCGCACTCGAAGCCTTCCCTTACTTCCTTCACATCATCCTTGAAGCGCTTCAGTGAAGCAAGAGGTCCGTCGAAGAGTGTCTCGTCTCCTCTCGTTACCTTGACAGTGCAGCCCTTTTCGACTATTCCGTCTGTCACATAGGAGCCTGCGATCTTGCCTATTCCGGATGCCTTGAAGACCTGTCTTATCTCTCCGTGTCCTATGATCTTCTCCTCGTATACAGGTCCCAGCATGCCCTTCATGGCAGCTTCCACATCCTCTATCGCCTGATAGATGACCTTGTAGAGATGTATGTCCACATTCTCGGACTCGGCTATCTGCTTCGCGGTATTATCCGGACGCACGTTGAAGCCTATGATTATGGCATTCGATGCCGATGCAAGCACCACATCTGACTCGTTGATCGCTCCGACGCCTCCGTGGATCACCTTGACGGCTATCTCCTCGTTTGTAAGTTTCAGAAGCGATGTCTTCAAAGCTTCCACAGATCCCTGAACGTCTGCCTTTATTATGATGTTGAACTCCTTCAGATCGCCTTCCTTGATCTGATCATAGATATCATCAAGGCTGACCGACTTCTTCCTGGTCTCTGACAGAAGCTCCTTCTTATGCTGCTCGTTGTAGGTCTTGGCAAATTCCTGAGCTTCTTTTTCGGTATCCGGAGACACGAATATCTCTCCTGCTTCGGGAACCTCATCAAGTCCAAGGATCTCGACAGGCATGGAAGGTCCTGCCTCCTTGACTCTCCTGCCCTTGTCATCGATCATGGCCCTGACTCTTCCGTGACTCATACCGCAGGCTACAAAATCACCTACGTGCAGTGTTCCCTTCTGTACGAGAACGGTGGCCACTGCGCCTCTGCCCTTATCAAGCTCTGCCTCGATCACCATGCCGCGGGCCTGACGTCTCGGATTGGCCTTAAGCTCCATGACATCAGCCTGAAGCAGTATCATCTCCAGCAACTCATCTATGCCCTGACCGGACTTTGCGGATACAGGCACGAATGTCGTGGATCCTCCCCAGTCCTCGGAGATGAGCTCATACTCCGACAGTTCCTGCTTGACCCTGTCGATATTTGCGCTGGGCTTATCGATCTTATTGACTGCCACTATTATCTCGACCCCTGCCGCCTTGGCATGGTTGATGGCCTCAACGGTCTGGGGCATGACTCCGTCATCCGCCGCAACCACAAGGATGACTATATCCGTGGCGTTGGCTCCCCTCATACGCATGGCCGTGAATGCTTCATGTCCGGGAGTATCAAGGAAGGTTATGGTGCTTCCGTTGATATTAACGGTATATGCTCCTATGGCCTGTGTGATGCCGCCTGCTTCCTTGTCTGTTACATGAGCCTTCCGGATGTAATCAAGAAGTGAAGTCTTACCGTGATCGACATGTCCCATGACGCAGACCACGGGAGGTCTCTTCTCCATCCTGCTCTCATCCTCAGGATCCTCTTTCAGGAGTTCCGCTATTACGTCGACGGTCTTCTCCTGCTCGCAGAGGATATCGTAATCAGCCGCTATATTCTCTGCCTCCTCGTATGAAAGCTCGGAATTGACAGTAACGATCTGTCCCGACAGGAAGAGCTTTTTAATGATAGCCGAAGGCTGCATCTTCATGTGATCGGCAAGCTCTTTTATAGTCAGGGTATCGGGGATCGTGATGACCTTGATCTCCTCTTCCTCGGGCTTTGCCACAGGCGTGGGCTTCTTGAAGCCGTGGGGATTGAACTTCTTGTTCTCCTTCTCGTCGTCCCTGCGGTACTCTTCCTTCTTACGCCTTACGTCAGGCTGCTTCCTTCTGTTTCCTCCTTTTTCCGGAGCAGGTGCTGTTTCAAAGCGCTTATCCCTTCCAAAAGCTGGGGCTTTAGCACCCGGCCCTCTGCCGCCTTGCGCGCCTCTATGATCACCTGTGCCAGGCCTATCAGACCTGCCAGCACCGTAAGCGCTGTTCCTACCCTCCGGACGGTTCGTATTAGTTTTTTCATATGTGCTGCCTGCCCTTCTGTCCTGACCTGTAACTGTCCTTGCCGGAGTCTGTGCATCCCGCGCCGGAGCATTTGATGTGCCGGACGGAGCCGCGGACTCAGCCGTTGCCGCACCGGTCACAGGCTTAACGGCAGGTGCCTCGTCTTCTCTGTGGACAAATTTCTTTTTATTCTGCTGATCGCCGGGCCTTATGATATTGGCCGTGGGTGTAGGCGAAGGCTTCACTGAGGGACGGACTATGCCTGTCCTGTATCCGCCGGCGCCCTGTATGCGGCCGGAACTTATATTGCCGGACTGCCTGTTGGAGCCGTATCTGTCACTGCCGTTATTGACGGTGAAGATTATCCTCTTCTTTTTCTTCGGAGGCTCGGAAGGAGTCTTATCAGATGCCCCTTCTGTTGCAGGCTTTGCCGCGCTCTTAGCCGGAGTCTGATCGGCAGCTGCTTTTGCCTGTGCCTGATCGGCAGGCTTTGCCGCAGTCTTCACAGGCTTCTTCGCACCGGCTGCTGCAGTATCTGCCGCATTTGATGCCGCTGTCGCTGTCTTAGCTGCGTCCGCCGCTTTGGGAGCAGTTTTTTTTGCAAAGTGGTCCCTGATCTTCTTTTCGATATCCTCCTCTACGGATGACATCGGCTTCTTTCCCTCTATGCCTGATGCATCAAGGAAAGCGATCACGTCCTTGTTCGTGACCTTAAGACCTTCTGCTGTCAGCTCCTTCGTGATGTCATTTACTCTTTTGTTGTTCGCCATTGATATCTGCTTCCTCCAATCTGGAAATCATGGTATCCGCAAAGCCTTTGTCGTTAACTGATACGACAGACCTCATTTCTTTTCCTATCGCGTGCGCTATGCTTTCCTTCGTACCGAGTATGTAGCACGGAACATCATATGATCCGCTCTTATCTGTGAACTTCTTCTTAGTGCCGTCGGATGCATCTTCCGCTATCAGCAGAAGCTTTGATCTTCCCTGCTTGATGTCCGTAAGCACTATGGTCTCGCCTGATGTGACTCTCCCTGCCTTCATTGCAAGGGACAGTGTGGACAGTATCCTGGATAAGATCCCGGATGGTATCCCCTCACTCATCAGCCTCTGATCCGGCATCGTCAGCAGGAGCCTCTTCTATGACCTCAGTCTCCTCTGCTGCATCGGCGGTTTCTTCGAAAACAGCTTCCTCACCGGTAACGGGCTCCTCCTGATATTCACCGTCTTCGTATTCTTCATACTCACCGTCTTCATATTCGTCGGTGAGATAATCCTCCATCCTGAATCCGGGAGCATCCTTTGCCTGAGTCTCAGACTTGATGTCGATCTTATAACCGGTAAGACGCGCCGCAAGTCTCGCATTCTGACCCTCTTTGCCGATGGCAAGTGAGAGCTGGAAATCAGGGACCACGACCTTCGCCGTCTTCTCATCGGGATCCACTATTACAGATATGACCTGAGAAGGAGAAAGCGCATTCTCTATGAATAATGCGGGGTTCTCATCCCAGTTCACTATATCGATCTTCTCTCCGCCGAGCTCGGATACCACGGCGTTGACGCGGTTTCCGTTCATTCCGACGCAGGCTCCGACTGCATCCACATCGGGGTCATTGCTGTATACCGCGATCTTTGTCCTGCTTCCTGCTTCTCTGGATATGCTCCTGATCTCGACTGTGCCGTCGCGTACCTCGGCGACCTCGGACTCGAAAAGCTTTTTGACAAGCTCTGGATGAGTACGGCTCACGGTGATCCTGGGTCCCTTCGGTGTATGTCTCACGTCAAGGATATATACCTTTACTCTGTCTGTGGGACGTAAGATCTCGCCGCGCACCTGCTCACTCTCGGTAAGTATCGCATCTGCTTTTCCAAGGTTGATGCTTATGCTCCTTCCGCTGACCCTCTGGACTATGCCTGTCACGACATCACGTGTAAGGCCTGAGAATCTGTCATATACGGAGTTCCTCTCCTCTTCTCTTATCTTCTGCAGTATCGCATTCTTTGCGTTCTGAGTGGCGATACGGCCAAATTCCTTTGAGTTGATATCTATGCGGATCGTATCTCCGACCTTGGCGTCGGGATTCTCCTTTTTTGCATCCTCAAGGCTTATCTCAAGGCTCTTGTCCTCGACCTCCTCTACGACCGTCTTCTCAGCATAGACCTCGTATTCACAGGTCTCGTGATCCATGGTGATATGAATATTGTCGGCCTTGCCGAAGTTGTTGCGGCAGGCGATCATCAGAGAATTCTCTATCGCCTCAAAAAGGGTATCGCGGCTTATCTCCTTTTCCCTCTCGAGTAAATCTATAGCCTCGATCAATTCTGTGTTCATTTTCCCGTTTCCTCCTGAAAACTAATGTGTGCTAATCACCGACTGCTGCTTCATCCTTATCCGTCATCCGTGGACGGATCATCCATGAATCCTTTTGAACAGACCTCAAGGGTGTATTCATCATCTATGAAGTCATCCTTATCAAGCTTTTTGCTGACGATCCTCGAGACCTGTGTACAGTCATTGATGGATATGTCAGCCCCGTCATCACGGTCTATGAAAGCCCTCAAGAACCAGTTACCGCTCTCCTTACAGTATTCCGTCCGTAAAAGATGGAATTCCTTTTCCTTCAGGATGGGCAGCAGAAGCTTTTCAAATCTCTCCGCTATGACTTTGGCGTCCTGATCTCCCTTCATCGCACCCTCTTTTCTACAATGATAAAGGTGGCCTCGTAAAGGCCACCTCCAACTACGCTACTTAAAATAACACAGTGACAGTATTCTGTCAAATACCTGCGCTTATCTTTGCTTCAGGCTTTGCCCTCCCCGGAGGACTTCGTCATATACTTTGCAAAGTAGATGACAGCCAGTGTCAGCACTATGCCGACGATAAGAGAAACGATCGCATTCCTTGAAAAGCCCGCGACTACATATGTGACAAACGACACGGCAGCCACCGTCACGGCATAGGGAAGCTGGGTCGATACATGCGCCACATGGTCACACTGAGCTCCGGCGCTGGACATTATAGTCGTGTCGGATATGGGAGAGCAGTGATCTCCGCAGACAGCTCCTGCCATGCAGGCCGAGACACATATGATGGAGAGCGTATTGCCGCTGGTAAGAGGGAATACAGCTATACATATGGGTATCAGTATGCCGAATGTACCCCAGGATGTGCCCGATGCAAAAGCAAGGAAGCATGCCACAAGGAAGACGATAGCCGGAAGGAAATTCAGCAGAGAACCAGCGGCATTTTCAACTACTCCGGCAACATACTCCTTGGCGCCGAGTGAATCTGTCATGATCTTCAATGTCCATGCAAGAGTCAGGATACAGATCGCAGGAACCATGGCCGTGAAGCCCTCGGTGATACAGGTCATGCTCTTCTTAAAAGGAAGCACTCCGCGAATGATATAGAAGACAACCATAAGGAACAGCGCGCAGAAGGATCCAAGCACGAGTCCCACAGAAGCATCCGAATTGGCAAAGGAATCGATGAAGCTCTCTCCCTCAAAGAATCCTCCCGAATAGATCATGCCTATGACACAGGCGATTATGAGCAACACGACAGGAAGCACAAGGTCTATGACCTTGCCGTTCTCATTGACATCCTTACTGCCTTCCTCGGCTTTGTGCTCTACGGTGAAAAGATCTCCGTTAGCGGCATTCTTCTCGTGGAGAGCCATCGGACCGTAATCGGCCTTAACTATGGTGATGCCCACCATCATTATTATCGTGAGCAGTGCATAATAGTTAAAAGGGATAGCTTTTACAAAAAGCATGAGTCCGTTGGTATCCTCGGGAGCAAATGCCGATACTGCTGCAGCCCAGGATGAAACCGGTGCGATGATGCATACAGGCGCTGCCGTGGCATCTATGAGATAGGCAAGCTTCGCTCTCGATACCTTATGAGTGTCGGTCACGGGTCTCATGACCGATCCGACTGTAAGACAGTTGAAGTAATCATCGATGAATATGAGGCATCCCAGAAGGACTGTCGCAAGCTGGGCTCCGACTCTTGTCTTGATATGCTCGGATGCCCATCTTCCGAAAGCCGCAGAGCCTCCGGCCTTATTCATCATGGCTACGATTATTCCCAGAAATACGAGGAACAGGAGAATACCGACATTGTACGGATCGGACAGAGCCGCTATGAATCCGTCAATGAAGATATGGGTTATGGCTCCTTCAAAGCTGAAGCCGGAATAAAAAAGTCCGCCCACGATAATACCGACAAAGAGTGAACTGTACACCTCCTTGGTGATAAGAGCGAGCAGGATGGCAACTAATGCGGGCACCAGAGCCCAGAATGTTCCTTGCATTTTGATCCTCCTTATCCTTGGATTAAAATACCCCCGAAAACCGTCCGTCTTCGGGGGTATATCTTACGGAAAATAGCTCGTAGCGGAATCGAACCGCTGTTTCCGCCGTGAGAGGGCGGCGTCTTAACCGCTTGACCAACGAGCCATACATAAGGTATATGCGTCTGCTAATGACCAATCCCGATAACTATAGCAGACTGATATACCTTTTGCAAGTATTTTTTGGATCTCAGCCTAACGTGGCAGTTGGATTCTATCCAACAGCGGCCGTTGGCTTTCAACCTAATGCGCGGCCATTGGATTCTATCCAACGGCGAGCAGCTCCCTGAACCACCTGAGTGAATCGAGATAAGCTGAGTAGACAGCGTCCATGTCGATATTCTTGAGGATCATCTGTCTGGAGACCTCCTGCCATGAAGCGGTCTCGTATTCCTCGACGAATGAGAGAACTTCTCCAAGCTCACCCCTCCTGTGGAGCAGAGCCTCGTCAATTGACTTTGAGATCCTGACCAGTGAGAGTGCCTCCTCCATCGGCTTGTCGAGCATGAGATCGAGCACTGAGAACATGCCGGTAAGGAAAAGTTCCTGAGACATGCCGCCGATCCCGAAAAGCTCTGCGAGGTTCTCGGAGAATTTTGCCCTGAGCATCGATATCCTTGTAACCTCCGAAGGCTTATCTGCGCAGAGTTCCTTTGTGACTGCCGTATTGATCCACTTCTTCAGTTCCTTCTGTCCGAGCATCGCAGCCGCATGCCTGACAGATGTGATCTCTGAATTCATCGCCATGTGATTGACTATCTCGAGAAGGGATACGACAAGAGCCGCATCGTTCTGTATGATATCGGCAGCCTTTGTAAGATCGAAGTCCACATCATTGACTATATTGAGAAGTTCGAGGTAATTCATCTTCAAAGGAGCGAGCTCCTTGTCCGGAGAGGTCTTGGGAAGTCTGAAGAAATCACCCTCATAGAGACTGTATCCGCCGTCGGCCGTGAGCTTGTCGTACTCTTCCTGATTGTCGACATTGACTGCCACGAGCTTGAGATTGGGGAACTGTGTCTGGAAATAAACTCTTGCCACCTGGATCTTGATCTTCTTGTGATCGAGGAAGATGAAATCCATAAGCTTTAATATGACTCTGTACTCTTCAAACTTATCTATGGCAAGATTACGTATAGCAAGCTTGTACCCTGAATTCTTCAGTTCGGCAAGCCTTCTTACGTAATTTTCCGAAGGCGTGACCTCGGGTCCCATGAGAAGCACCAGTTTGTCGTGAGGAGCATTGCACTGAGCACCCAGATCAGCGAAGATCGATATATCATTGACCTCTATGAAGACTTCTCTCTTACCTGACAGAGTATCTATGCCGGTGGAATCAACGATATCCAGTCCGGTAACGAATCCTGCTCCGTCAAACCTGGCCGATCCTGCAGCTGCAGGAGTCATCAGCAGGTTCTCCTTCTGCGCAAATATCGAATATGCGCAGGTCATCATCTTCTTGTCAAACAAAGGTACTAATGTAGCTAACATATCTTATCCCTCTCCTGTTTTATTACCTTGCCAACCCCCGGCATGAACATGATGATCATATTCATGATGCCGTATGCAAAGCCTACCGCCATATATTATACACCACTTGGATAACGGATGCATTATTTTTTTCCTGTTACAATATCATTCCCATTGCTCTCTCTTTGACACGGGAATATTCCACTTGTCATGCAGGCATTTCAGAAAGGCCTTCCATTCGGGAGGATAGTCGTTCGTGCCCTGGGTCTCGACCTTTAGGCTGAGACTGTTGGCCCTGACTGACCAGGTATCACCGTCAAATATTCCCTGCCTTGTGTATCTCCTGCCGTCCCAGGAAGCCACCCCGCAGTTCTTCATATCAGAGAGGAATTCCTGAAGTCTGTCTCCTATCTTTGTCTCACCGTATGAAAGATCCACCGACCAGGACAGATACAGTCTGTCCTGACTGTTTTTTATCACGACATGGTAACCGGTTCCGTACAGTCCCCAGGCATCTGCCCATGTGAATTCAAAAACAGGCTCCTCCGGCTCTCTTCTGGTCTTGGAAGCCTTCTCTTCCTGGATCTCATCGACCTCTTCAGGCCTGGCGGGATGCTTTCTCTCTTCGGATGCTTTTCTGCCCTGATCCTGCGATCTGGCTCCCTTCCCGTCCCTGTTGTTATTCTTCTCCTTTACCGGAGCTTTCTCGGAGTCCTTCTGCTTCTCCCTGGGTCTGTCATTGTTCTTGCCGCGGAAACGTTTTTTCTTTCCGTGACGCTTTTTTTCCTTTTCTTCTTCCATCTGTACCTCTATATGATCATTAATTCTGCGCAAAGGAACTGTACACAGGTACTGTGCACACTCCCGAGGTATTATAAAAGAACAACCGATCAGAGGTCAAATAGTGACAGCTGGTTTGATTCCGGCATTTCATCAAGAACACCCAGCTCGGTCAGCTTGTCGGCCATGGCGGGACTTGCTCCGCTCCTTGCGCAGAAATCATCTCTTGACAGGAACGGGCCTTTGTCCGCTGACATCGATATTTTTGTTATCATGGCATCGGCGGCCTTGGGACCTATGGCAGTGATCGACGAAAGAGAGGGCATTATCTTTCCGTCGACTATCTGGAAGTGCCTCGCCTGTACCCGGTTAAGATCTATCGGACAGAACTCAAAACCCCTGGCGTACATCTCCTGCACGATCCTCATATCCTTGAGTTCCTTCACCTCATTATCCTTAAGATCATTCTCACGCCTTCTGTAATCGGCTATGAGCTCGGAGAGCATATCCGGGCCCTGGCAGCAGTTCTCGTAGGAAAAGCCTTTGGCGCGCACCGAGAAATAACCGCAGTAATATGCAAGCGGCATATATACCTTGAACCAGGCTATCCTGTACGCCATCATGACGTATGCCGCGGCATGAGCCTTGGGGAACATGTATTTTATGGTCTCGCATGACTTGATATACCAGTCGGGGACTCCGTGCGAAGTCATCTCCTTCTTCCAGTCACCCCACTCTTCGCACTTGCCCTTTGCGATCTTTCCTTTCCTTACATTCTCCATTATCTTGAAGGACATCTGACTGTCCATGCCCATCCCTATGAGATATAGCATGATGTCATCCCTGCAGCAGATACAAGTTGAAAGCGTTGCCGTGCCGCTGTTAATAAGATCCTCGGCATTGCCGGCCCAGACGTCCGTTCCGTGGGCCAGTCCGGATATACGCACCAGATCCGTAAAATTCTCCGGCTTTGCCTCCATGACCATCCTTATGGCATTGTCGGTCCCGAATTCGGGAAGCCCCATTGATCCGTTAGGGGTCCCGCCTATATCGGAGCTTTTGATACCGAGGGATGAGGTATCCTTGAAAAGCTGCATGACTTTCTTGTCATCCAGCGGGATGGTCCTGGGGTCCACGCCTGTGATGTCCTGAAGGAATTTGATCATCTCCGGATCCTGATGTCCCAGATTGTCAAGCTTCAGAAGGTTGTGATCTATCGAGTGGAAATCAAAATGGGTCGTGATCGTGGGGTCTTCCATCTTGTCCGCAGGATGCTGTATCGGAGTAAAGGTATCTATCTCCTCACCGTGCGGAAGGACTATGATGCCGCCCGGGTGCTGTCCCGTAGTCCTCAGCACTCCCGTGCAGCCGGAGGCTATCCTGTCGAGTTCCGCTGCCCTAACGTTCACATGCTGCTCTTCATAATACTTCTTTGTGTATCCGAAGGCCGTCTTTTCGGCAAGCGTCTCTATGGTCCCCGCTCTGAAGGCATATCCCGATCCGAATATGACCTCGGTATATTTGTGGGACTTGGACTGATAGTCCGATGAAAAGTTAAGATCTATGTCAGGCTCCTTGTCTCCCTTGAATCCAAGGAAGGTCTCAAACGGGATGTCAAAACCGAGCTTCTGAAGCTTCTCCCCGCACTCCGGGCACACGGCATCAGGCAGATCTATGCCGCATTCATTGTTCTGATGAGCCTTCATCACCGTATCGGATGTAAAATCCGAATACCTGCATTTGGGACAGAGATAATGAGGTCTGAGCGAATTTACCTCGGTGATGCCCGCAAGGTAAGCGGCAAAAGAAGAACCGACAGATCCGCGGCTTCCGACCAGGTATCCGTCCTCATTGCTCTTCCACACAAGTTTCTGGGCTATGATATACATGACGGCGTAGCCGTTGCCTATGATGGACCTGAGCTCCGTGTCCATCCTCTCCTGCACCACTTCGGGAAGCGTCTCGCCGTACAGCTCATGAGCCTTTTTCGTGCATATCTCTCTTAATGTCTCGTCAGACCTTTCGATGACGGGCGGGCATTTATCCGGTCTCACCGGACGTATCCTGTCTATCATGTCCGCGATCAGGTTCGTATTTTCTATGACGACCTCTCTTGCCTTATCGGATCCGAGGTACTGGAATTCCGCGAGCATCTCGTCGGTGGTCCGAAGATACAGCGGCGGATGCTCAAACGAACGCTTATCGTCCGGCTTGAATTTGATTATCCTTCTGTATATCTCATCCTCGGGATCTATGAAATGTACATCCCCGGTAGCGCACACAGGCTTGTTCCACTGCTCCCCGAGTTCGCATATTTTTTTATTTATCTCATTGATGTCTTCCACGGAACTGATATCGTTATCCCTGTCTATGAGCGAGAGATAGTTGGAAGAAGGCTGTATCTCAAGATAATCATAGAAGCTCACTATGTTCGCTATATCCTGTTCGGGCCTGTCTTCTATCAAAGCTCTGTAAAGCTCACCCCTCTCGCAGGCGCTCCCCAAAAGAAGTCCCTCCCTGTGGGCGATGAGTTCACTCTTCGGTATGCGCGGCACCTTCTCGTAGGTGCCTCCGAAATATTTAACATGCGACATGGATACGAGCCTGTAGAGATTGACTCTTCCCGTCTCGTTCTTTGCAAGGATCGACACATGGAAGGGCATGATATGGGCAAGGGCGGAGGCCGGCATCGAGAGCTTTTCATGCACTTCGGCAAGCTCTCCTATCCCCTCCTCCTTCATAAGCTCACAGAGTCTCACCCATATGCCTCCGGTAGCCGTCGCATCATCCACGGCCCTGTGGTGCTGGGTAAGAGAGACGCCGAGCTCATGGGCGACCCTGTCAAGAGTGTACCGTCCGAGTCTGGGAAGCAGTATCCTTGAGAGTATGAGTGTGTCGGCATATACCCTTCCGAAGGGGATGCCGAGTCTTTTTGCGTTCTCTGCTATAAAAGATATATCGAAGGTGACATTGTGGCCTACCATGACTGCCCCGCGGCTGAATTCAAGGAATCTCGGCAGTACCTTGTCTATGGTATCCGCATCCTTCACCATGCTGTCGGTTATGGTGGTAAGCTTTGTGATCCTGTATGGTATGGGACATTCCGGATTGACGAATTCATCAAAGCTGTCGACTATCTTTCCGTCCTGTACTATGACTGCGCCGATCTCTATGATCCTGTTGTGCACGGGTGAAAAGCCGGTGGTCTCTATATCAAAGACACAGAAGGTGTCATCGAGCCTGCATGGAACAGATGTATCGCAGTCTCCGGATACATCGACCGCGTTCTTCATGTCATCCACCACATAGGCTTCCATGCCGTATATCTTCTTGAATCCGGGATCTGCGACCTCCGTATGATCCGCCGGCGGGAACCCCTGCACCGAGCCGTGATCCGTGATGGCGATGGCGCTCCACCCCCATCCTGCAGCAGTCTTTATCACCTTCTCCACGTCATCGACGGCATCCATGTTGCTCATCTTGGTGTGGCAGTGGAGCTCCACGCGCTTTTTAACGGCATTGTCCTGACGCTTCACCCTGAAGTCTTCGATCTTTTTTATCCCGCGCACCATGCTGATGGACGGCTCGTGCTCATACTTCCCTATGGCGAGCGAACCGCACACCACGAGGAACTTATGAGGAGCGATGAACTCCCTGAGCTTCTTCCCCTCTTCCACGGGCGGGAAGATCCTCACACCTATCGTATCCGTATAATCGGTGATGGTAAATTTCATCATAAGGAGAGTCCCGTCCTTGACCTCCTTGTCCTCATAGGAGATCACTTCCCCCTTTACGGTCACATCACCTGAGACCTCGTCTATCTCGGCTATGGGTATCACAGGCCCCTGTATGTATTTTTTATAGATCATGTCCGGATCATCACTCACGGAAGCCTTCTTACCGTAATGACCCCGGTCTTTTGAAGCTCCTGATGACTGCCCGGCCCTTTTTCTTTCACCCCTTGAGCCTGCGCTCTTTTTTGAAGCGACTGCTTCAGAGGCGTTTTCCTTAGCCTTCGCCATCCGGTCCGATATGGCGGCTATCTCCTGTCTGATGCGGTTTTCCGCAGCAAGACGCTCCGGAGATATCTCTGCCTGATCGTAATCGATCGTTATATTGCAGTCGAGACCGGCCGTCCCGTTGAAGACTTCGAAAAGATAATCCTGCAGGTCGTGTGCGACATCCCGCGCTATCACGCTGTCGGGAAGAGTGATCAGGAGTTCCTTATCGTTTTTGAATTCTTTTTTGGCCTGATGGTATATGGAATACATCATCGGATGCTCTGCCTTCATGGCATATCCGATGCTGCCCTTGTATTCATCAAAAAAATTAAACGCATTGTACTGCGAAGAAAGGGTAAAGCGCTCGTGGAGCGTCACCTTGACCCGGCCTCTTTCGTCCAGGCTTCCGGCCAGTTCCTTCTGCACGGAATATATATCCTTCTTATGGACAGGATGGGGGCTTTCGATATAAACATCTATCCTGGATCCGGTGCTCGTCATCGACACTTCCGATATGGTCACCTCCGAAAGCATCTCCCTGATCTCCTGCGACTGCGGATCGTATGATGAAAAAACTTCAAAGAAAGGCTTTTTTGAGCTCATCTTCCAACGCCTCTACTATCTCTGATTCGGCTACCTTGCGTATGATCTCTCCCTTGCGGATGATGAGGCCCTCACCGTTGCCGCCTGCCACCCCTATGTCGGCTTCCTTGGCTTCTCCGGGGCCGTTCACGGCACAGCCCATCACGGCTACTTTGATGTTGAGACTGCTGTATTTATCGAGCATCTTCCGGACACGTTCTTCAAGGGAAATAAGATCTATCTGGGTGCGTCCGCATGTGGGGCATGACACTATCTCTATGCCGCCCTCAAAAAGGCCGAGCGATCTTAAGATTATCCTGGCGCTCTTAACCTCCTCCACGGGGTCTCCCGTAAGAGATACGCGCACGGTATCGCCTATTCCCTCATAGAGTATGATACCTATGCCTACTCCCGATTTGATGTTGCCCGATAAGAGCGATCCTGCCTCCGTGATGCCCACATGGAGGGGATAAGGGCACTTTGCGGCAAGAAGCTCATGAGTGTGCACACTCATCAGCACATCGGAGGATTTGACCGAGACCACGATATTTTCATACCCCGCCTCCTCTATCATAGACACCTTATCCATGGCGGATTCCACGATGCCTTCTGCCGTCACACCTCCGTACCTGTCCACTATATCGCGCTCCAGGGAACCCGAATTCACTCCGACCCTTATCGGTATGTCTCTCTCTTTTGCAGCAGATACGACCTCAAGGAGCCTGTCCCTGCCCCCGATGTTACCGGGATTGATCCTGATCTTGTCTGCGCCGTTTTCCATCGCTTCTATGGCCATCCTGTGATCAAAATGGATATCCGCGACCAGCGGTATGTGTATCTGCTTTTTTATCCCGGCTATGGCAAGTGCCGCTTCATGATCTATGACAGTGCATCGAACGATGTCGCAGCCTGCCTCCTCGAGCTTCAGTATCTGCTCCACAGTGCTTTTCACATCCCTTGTGTCTGTATTTGTCATGGACTGGATCAGCACCGGATTGCCTCCGCCTATCACCCTGTCTCCGATATGGATCACCTTTGTATTGTCTCTGTACATATGCGCCTCATATATTGTAGTTGATGTTTTCGTGTCAGCGTCTATGATACCATATCTTGTCTCTTTATCTCAAAGGCAGCCTCATCCGTTGAATTATTGCCGTATTCGTCCATTGCAAGGACTGAAAGCCTGTATTTTCCGCTCTTTGTGACTTTTTCACCGTTGTAATCCATGCCGTTGAGCAGGACCTTGACATCCACCATGCTGTCATCATATGCGATGCCGTCCGTCTTTGCCATCATGAAGCTTTTAAGTGTCCTGCCGTTAAGGCCGGCAAGCCCCAGTATCAAAGGAGCATCCCTGTCTATCGCAAAGGCAAGGCTCTTTTTGCCTGTATTCCCGGCGCTGTCAGTTGCGGAACTCGTAACTATATATATCCCGCTTTTTGTAAATAAAAGCTTCTTCTCGCTGCTCGTGCTCTCACCCTGATATTCACCCTTAAGACTGTAGGAAGTGATGACACTTTCAACGCTGCATTCGTCATCCGAATCATCGGGCGATGATATATCAAGACTCACATCCTTACCGTATATACCTCTGTCTTTTGCGCCAGAAAAAGAGATAAGAGGTGCCCTGCCGTCAGCTTTCTCCACTGAAAAAGAGCTCGAAGCCACATTGCCGGCCACATCCCATGCCCTGATCCCGAACACCTTCTTTCCGTAGGACATGTTTGAGATGTCTATGCTGACTTTCTCCTTTTTCCCGCTCCCTCTGTACAGAGTCCTGTCTCCTGAAGTGATCTCCACAAGGCGTACGTATGAGGAAGGATCCGTGGCGCCCGTCATAAGGCTCAGCGTTTTTTCATCGATGCTGCAGGCTTCACAGGAGATCACAGGAGGATCATCATCCACGATGATATCCTCGCCGAGGCAGATAATTTCCGAGGCGTTTCCTTTATTGTCCACGGCCCGGCATTCTATCCTCCCTCTGAAGGGAGGGCTTATGGTTATCGAATCGGCGCTGTACGTCTTATCACCGCACATGACGTATACTGCCTGCACTCCCGATACCGCATCGGATGCAGCAAGCGGGATCTCGATTTTTTCCTTCGATATTGCAGGGATGGTATCAGGCACCGTAATAACCGGCGGTGTCCTGTCTATCACGAATTTCTCCGGGATGTCGGCATACGATCTGTGGCCAAGCCCGTCTTCGGAATAAACACATACCTTAAATCTGCCTTCGTCTTTTAGTTCGAATTCCGTGCGGCTTACTATCTCCTCCTCGTATCCGTTCTTCTGCCCCGTGATCCGGGTAACAACACGGCATCCTGCTACAGGATGGACAGCAAGCCTGATACTGCCGTCCTCTTCTTCGATATCGACATCAGGGCTTTCATATATCCCTTCACTGAATCTCACCCTGAAGAGGGATCCCACGCCCGACAGGGATCCGTCGCTTCCTTTTACGTAAAACCTTATGCTCCCCTCCCCGGAAGGCATCATATCGTATTCGAAATCTTCGACACAGTTTATCGTGCTGATGCCGTCATCATAGACATATCTCTCCCCCTCCGACAGAGCATCTTCGTCAAATAAAAACCTCGCCGGGCCCACGCATAAGGCACCCGATTCAGGATCAAAATCCAGCTCGCCTCCCGCACAGTCATAAGCGCTTATCTTTCCGTCCGTAAGTTCTTCCGCCGTAGCGGCATAGGCTGTGACATGCATGAAGATCAGGCCGAAAAAAAGTGTAAGGCTGAATATGCAAAGACAGACTGCGGCAATATTATCTAGTTCATTATCATTCATATTTTCACGTCCTTTCTTATGGGAAACAAAAAACAGAAATAAAGAACTAAATGCAATCGACTTCCCGGGACGGCGTCAGAATGCGCCCTCTAAACCGAGTCTGCTGATTATACTACAGCAGGATGAAAATGGTCAAGAAAGAAAGACAGGGGGGCGTGTCATGCCCCCCTGTCTTGCGTCTTCAGTTATCGATCAAACGTCTGCATACATGATAGCCATTGCACAGTTGCTGCCTGCCGGCAATCCGAGAGCAGTCGTATTGAAATTGATACACCCTGCTGCATCGGGAGTAAGAGGAGTAGTAGTAGCTACTTTCGCTCCGCCAGGTACCACAAAGGCCACGACATATTTTCTTCCGGCTTTCACCAGATCCGTCGGCACCTTGAGTCCTGAATTGCCACCTGCTCCGGCTGTAAGGTTCATGTTATAGGTATGCCCTATAGTGTATCCCGGTGCTGCCATCTGGAATGCAGATCTGCACAGAGGTCCCTGATAAGAATTCGTAATGGATATGCCTGCGCCTGTGCCGGCAGATGTTACGACAGCCTCTCTGCTGACGACTGACCAGCCGGCCTGCTGCTCCGGAGTCATGGTCTTAGTATCCGGTGCGAAACTTCCCGTGGGCTCATCATTGCTGTCGTCGCTGCTGGAATGGTGCTTTTTCTCTTTTTTATCTTCTTCGTTCTTATGAGGATCTTCTCCAGAAATTATAAAACTGAAACAAGTATAATATCTGTTCTTTCCACCATATTGATAAAGAATGGGATCAATACTCCTCGTTATACCCTCATATTTAACAGTAACATGAGCTCCTTTGCACTCATCTTCACCATCGGAATTCGTTCGAATTGGTTTAAGCGCCTGTGTAGTTGTAAACTCTAATTCGATGAGTAAATGGGTGTTGATCTTTTTTCCATGTGAATGTCCATCAACTTCCGTTGCAGTACATATAATATCTCCACTGACCGTTCCACCATCAAGAGTGAAATCTATATTTGCGGTTTTTCCACCACTTCTTTCAACTTCTACAGTCAGATTCTCTGCCATCGCACTGACCAGTCCCATCGGCAGTATGGTCATGCTCATGAGTACCGTTGCCAAAAAAACTCCAATCTTTCTTTTGATTGCCTGTCTCTTGTTCATTATTTTCCCCCTGATTTTCAGCTGCTTACAACAGCCTGTATTGATTGACGTAAACGCCAAAATCAAACATATGTATCGTACCCCCACACCCTATTAATGTCAAACAAGACAGGGGGACGGTTCTTTTGTCCGGCAGGTGGACCATGGGGACGGGGTTAGTGGTCCATCAAGACAAAAGAACCGTCCCTCTGTCTTGCCCCTTCCGCCGTTTTTTGTTGTCGTAATAATGAAGATGTATAATATACCCCAAACAAACTCAGGAGGGACTATGGGTACCGTAAAACTGTATGACGAAGATGCATATAAAAGAGAATTCAGCGCCGTGATCGAAAGCATTGATGTTAAGGATCCCGACACCTGTCTCGTACGTCTTGACAGGACCTTATTCTTCCCTGAAGAAGGAGGCCAGACATCCGATATCGGAACCCTCGGCTCCTTCGAGGTCACGCACGTATCCATCGAGGATGACATCATAACCCATACAGTAATGTGCCGGGCAGACGATCTGAAGACAGGTGATGAAGTCAGCGGTGTTATAGACTGGAAGAGAAGGTTTTCCAATATGCAGAACCATACGGGAGAGCATATCCTGTCGGGCATCATGCACAGGGAATGGGGTATTGAAAACAAGGGCTTCCATCTTTCCGACAGCATAGTCACGGTGGATACTTCCTCTGAGCTTCCGGAAGAAGACCTGAAGAAGCTTGAGATGCTCGCAAATGATGCGGTATACCGGAACATTCCTACAGAGTGCAGATACTATGATGCCGCGTCCCTTGAGGGGATGTCCTACCGCAGCAAGATAGCTGTAAAAGACAGTCTTCGGATAGTCACGATACCCGGCATTGATGTCTGCGCCTGCTGCGCTCCGCACGTATCACATACGGGAGAGATCGGCATCATTAAGATCATCAGAGCCATAAGATACAAGGGCGGTATGAGGCTTACGATCCTTTGCGGCGAACGCGCCTTCAGTCATCTTAGCCGTATCCAGGATATCACCGATGATCTCTCGCATATGCTCTCGGAAAATACTGACAAGCTTACGGAAGCAGTGGACAGGCTGCTCAATGACAATAATGATCTGAAGATAAAGATAAAAAACGACGCGGCAAAAAGACTGGAAAGAGATATCGAAGAACTCGACAGTAATGCCCCGGTGGCAGTCCTTTTTACGGACGCAGTTGATAATACGGTACAGAGAAAGGCCGTGAACCGCCTTTCGGAAAGCCGCGATACGATCTGCGCCGTCTTTTCATCGGATGGAGACAGCGGATATAATTACATTCTTTCTTATCCCGGACATGATGCCCGCGGGATATCTTCGCTCTTAAAGGAGAAGTTCGGCGCAAGGGGCGGCGGCTCTTTGGAAATGGTACAGGGCAATATCAAAGCCTCCGAAGAAGAGATATCGGCACTGCTGAGACAGGAATAAACAGGGATCCGCACTCGTTTGTCCAAAAGATCCCGTGGTGGTATAATCTGCGGTTGATCATATAAGCATGGAGGAAAAAAATGGAAACCACCGAGATTCTGCGTCAGCTTGCCATAATAGTCGTCGCTGCAAAATTCTTCGGGCTCGTTGCCCGGAAGATACATGCGCCCCAGGTCGCAGGGGCGATCATAGCGGGACTGCTCATAGGTCCTTCTCTCATGGGATTTGTCACGCCGTCCGATTTTCTGTCGGGGATGGCCGAGATCGGCGTTATCATGCTGATGTTCTCTGCAGGACTCGGCACCGATATAAAGGAACTTCGCGAGACCGGCGTTAAGGCAACGCTGATCGCCATGTCCGGAGTGTTCATCCCTCTGATCTGCGGGACAGTTCTCTATATGCTCTTCTACGGATTTTCACCGGTAGGAAGCGAGCAGTTCTATAAGGCTCTTTTTATAGGGACGATCCTTACAGCCACATCGGTCTCCATCACAGTGGAAGCCTTAAAGGAGCTCGGTGTCCTCTCCGGCACGATAGGCACCACGATAATGAGCGCCGCCATCATAGACGATGTGATAGGCATCATAGTGCTCACCATCGTCATAAGCTTCAAGGATCCCTCGGCCGACATCATATCCGTAGTGCTGCACACGATACTGTTCTTTATCTTTGCAGTCGGCGTCGGTATCATCACATACCATATCTTCAAGATAATAGATAAAAAATATCCGCACACGAGACGTATCCCCATTATGGGAATGGCTCTTGCTTTCGTCCTCGCATATATCGCGGACAAATACTTCTCAGTCGCCGACATCACGGGAGCCTATATCGCAGGCGTCATCCTTTCATCACTTGATGATTCCAAGTACATCTCAAGAAAGATGGACGTCAATTCCTACATGCTCTTCGGACCGGTATTCTTCTGCTCCATAGGACTGCAGACGAACGTCCGCACTCTTGATACGACCATAGTCCTCTTCTCGATAGCCTTTGTGATAGTGGGACTGTTATCAAAGATCATAGGCTGCGGCGGTATATCCAAGATCATGAGATACAGCTGGGGTGACTCCGCCAAGATCGGCGTAGGCATGATGACCAGAGGCGAGGTGGCTCTTATCGTGGCGCAGAGAGGTCTTGCAGCGGGTATGATGAGTCAGGCATACTTCACGGCTGTCATACTTCTTATCATAGTAAGCTCCATCACGACTCCGGTGTTACTGAAGTTCCTGTTTGATGTGTTCCCCGAAGACAGGGAACACGCATCAGCTTCCTGACAGAAAGGACCGGCAGATGAAAGATCTGATCGAACTGTATCTTGTTTTTCTCAGGATCGGAGCCGTGAACTTTGGCGGAGGATATGCCATGCTCCCCCTGCTGGAGGAGGATCTGAACAAGAAGCGCGGCTGGGTCACCACGGAGGAACTCATGGACTATTTTGCCATAGGACAGTGCACTCCAGGCATCATAGCTCTTAACGTCTCGACATTTATCGGCAATAAAAGACACGGTAAGAGCGGAGCTGTCGCTGCGACTCTTGGTTTCCTTACCTGCCCGGTCATACTGATACTTGTGATAGCAGCTTTCCTTACTAATTTTGCGGATATTCCTCTGGTGCAGAATGCATTCGCCGGGATCAGAGTCTGTGTATGCGTACTGATACTTGAGGCCGTGATAAGGCTCTGGAAAAAAGCGATCGTGGATAAGACGGCCTTTGTGATCTATGCCGTCATCTTCCTCCTGATGGTAGCCTCTCCTTTCCTTCCCTTCAGAGTACCTGCCGCCGTCCTTGTCATAGCTGCAGGCGTCGCCGGGATACTGTTAAGAGGACATAAGGAGGCCGCTCCATGAAGACTCTTATCCTTCTTTTCCTGGAATTCTTCAAGACAGGCCTATTCTCCGTGGGCGGAGGACTCGCCACTCTTCCTTTCCTGTACGAGATATCAGACAGCACAGGCTGGTTCTCACACGCAGACATCGCGGATATGATCGCGATATCAGAGTCCACTCCCGGCGCCATAGGCATCAACATGAGTACCTATGCGGGATATAAGACCATGGGTTTTGCGGGAGGCATCATAGCAACGATCGCTCTCGCCCTTCCGTCTTTTATAGTGATACTGATCGTCGCGGCCTTCCTTAAGAAGTTCAAGGAAAACCGCCATGTGGAGGCGGCCTTCTACGGACTCCGCCCGGCCTCGATAGCAATGATATCGGCGGCAGGCATCAATGTGGTGAAGATCGCCCTCGTCAATATCCCGGCATTTGCCGAAAGTCATGACATAAGCCGTCTCTTCATCTGGAAGGGACTTATTCTTGCAGTATTGATATTTGTGTTAAGAAAGAAATTCAAGATCCATCCCATAGCGTTCATTGCTTTCTCGGCAGTCGTGGGAGTGATCTTCGGATTCGGTTCATAGTGAGGTGACAGCATGGATGAAAAAAAGCTTTTGGATCAGATAAAAGAAGCCGCAAGAGATGCCGGCAGGATAATGAAAGAAGCCGGCCACCCGAAGATATCCGAAAAGGGCGGGCATGCCAATTTCGTGACCGAGACCGACGAGAAGATACAGGCTTTTCTGATCGACCGACTCTCAAAGGTACTCCCGGAAGCATCCTTTGTAGGCGAAGAAGACGGACAGGATGTTTTCTCCCGGAAGATGGAGCATGGATATGTCTTTGTCATAGACCCCATCGACGGCACATCCAACTTCATATCTGCCTATCATCCTTCAGTCGTGTCCATCGGCCTTTTAAAGGACAAGGGACCATATATGGGAGTAATATACAACCCCTACGATGACATGATCTTTGAAGCGGTAAAAGGCGGCGGGGCTTATATGAACGGAACCGCGATCAACTGCACGGATGCTCCATTATCTGATTCACTCGTTGCTTTCGGGACTGCTCCCTACTATACCGAGCTGAGGGATGAAACCTTCAGGATCTTAAAATCTCTCATGTCCGAATGTGTGGACATCAGGCGTTCCGGTACCGCAGCATGGGACATGTGCTGTGTGGCCACGGGGAAATGCGCCATGTATTTTGAGATGACGATACAGCTTTGGGACTATGCGGCAGGAGCGCTGATCGCCACGGAGGCCGGATGCACAGTGACCGATATCAAGGGCAACCCTCTGTCCTACACCGGTCCCTCTTCTGCTCTTTGCAGATCAAAGGGTGTAAAAGAGATACCTGCATGCTTTCTTGAATAAGAATCGACACGAAAGTCATTCCGCAATATATCCCCGGACAATAAAAAGCCGCCGATGCATGATCGCACCGGCGGCTTTATCATTATGATCCTTATCTAAGATCTGTCACATTACTCAGACTATTCCCTGAGCTTCCATGGCTGTAGCAACCTTCTTGAATCCGGCGATGTTGGCGCCTGCCACATAATTGCCTTCCATTCCGTATTCCTTTGCTGCTTCCGAAATGCTCTTGTAGATATTAGCCATGATGCCCTGAAGCTTGCTGTCGACCTCCTCGAAGGTCCAGGACAGCCTCTCGGAGTTCTGGCTCATCTCAAGCGCTGATGTAGCGACTCCGCCTGCATTGGAAGCCTTGCCGCAGATGAAGAGCACGTTGTTCTTCTGCAGATACTCTGTAGCCTCAATCGTAGTAGGCATGTTTGCTCCTTCACATACAGCCTGTACTCCGTTTGCCACAAGAGCCTTGGCATCATCAAGGTCGAGCTCGTTCTGCGTTGCGCAGGGAAGAGCCACGTCACACTTGATATTCCATACTCCGTGCTCGCCGTTCTTCTTCTCATGATACTCTGCTGAAGAACGTGCGCTTGCATACTCTGTAAGTCTTGCTCTCTTTACTTCCTTTACTTCCTGGAGAAGAGCCACATCTATTCCCTCGGGATCATATATCCATCCGGTGGAATCAGAGCAGGATACTACCTTTGCGCCGAGCTGCTGGGCCTTCTGGATAGCATATATAGCCACATTGCCGGCTCCGGATACAACGACCGTCTTATCCTTAAGGCTTGTGCCGTGATCCTTTAAGAGCTCCTCAGTGATATATACAAGGCCGTAGCCTGTAGCCTCCGTACGTGCAAGTGATCCGCCGTATGTAAGACCCTTGCCGGTAAGTACTCCTTCATAGACGTTCCTGATCCTCTTGTACTGACCGTACAGGTATCCTATCTCTCTGCCGCCTACTCCTATATCACCGGCAGGAACATCGGTGTCTGCTCCTATATGTCTGTACAGCTCTGTCATAAAGCTCTGGCAGAATCTCATGATCTCGTTGTCGGACTTGCCCTTGGGATCAAAATCACAGCCGCCCTTGCCGCCGCCTATGGGGAGGCCTGTAAGGCTGTTCTTGAATATCTGCTCAAAGCCAAGGAATTTGATGATGCCGAGATTGACCGAAGGATGGAACCTGAGTCCGCCTTTGTAAGGTCCTATGGCAGAGTTGAACTGGATCCTGAATCCGTTATTGACCTGCACCTGACCCTTATCATCGACCCAGGGAACCCTGAAGAGGATCTGTCTCTCGGGAGTTACGAGCCTCTCAAGGAGCGCTTCTTTACGATATCTCTCCTCGTCCTTCTCGATCACTGCCCTGAGTGACTCAAGCACTTCCTTCACTGCCTGATGGAATTCAGGCTGCGCAGGGTTTTTCTCAACCACATAATCGTAAATCTCGTCTACATATGACATTGCCTTTCCCTCCTAAAAATACGTTTTAGAAAATCATAGCGTCAAAGAAAAGAGGTTGCAGCCTCTTTTCTATGACGCCATTGTCACAAAGATAATACATTATGATGGAACAGATTGCAAGATAAAAGTTGAAAGGATTTAATTCTTACTTGCAAAGTCTCCCTTGATATATCCTGTCTGACCCTTATAGTCTATCTGATACCATCCGTCCGATGTCTCTCCGGTGAGATTATAGTTTTCTCCGGAATTCGCGGTACCGATGACATTGTCATTGGTATTGGTATCGGCAGATGACCTTACTCTTACGGAATCATCCGTCACGGTGATGGATCCCGAAGCAGATGATGTCTCGCCGCCTTGGGACTCGGAGTTCTCGCCGCCCTCGGACGAAGATCCGTCGACCTCTTTTACGTAATCGGAGCTGACATAGGCTTCGGTATCCTTATACCTGATCTTTGTCCAGTTGTCTTCTTCTCCGATCTTTGTATAAGTGTCGCCGGCATTTGCATTGGCGATGACATTGCTCGTATCTGAATCATCCGGTGACGACCTGATACGGATCGAATCCGTAAGCTCTATCGTAACCTCGGTATTCTCTTCCGGAGACGCTCCCTCGTCAGTAGCTCCTGATGCAAGCCTTGAAGCCACAGCCTCATCCAGTCTTGCCGGAAGGGCATCCATGAAGGCCTTTAAGGTCTTATCGGCTTCGATCGCATTATTGTATTCGGTGTCAACGGCGCTGAGCAGAGCCACCACATCCTCCTGTGCAGCGACGCCCTTGATATAATTCGAGACGTTCTCTGACAGATCTCCGTTATAGACATATAATGATCCGGTATTATCGTCCGTGCAGACATAGAGCGATGAGAGACCCGGAGCTTTTGTGTCTATGTTCACATACTTTATCTGATAGTAAGCAAATACGATATATGAATTGGGTATCGGTCCCGGCTTCGTATAGCACTTGATGTCATCATAACTCTCCGTATAATTGGCCTTCTCCTGTATCCTGATCTTGGCGGCATCATCCAGATCGCTGCAGATCGTGGACAGAGTATCCACATCTCCCGTAGCCATGGCCGTGAAATAAGAATTGACCAGAGCGTTAACCTCGGGATATGCATCTACCTGCAGATCCTCCTCCGGAAGCGGTATCTCTGAATTCTCATCATATACTGCCTCTGTCGTCGACTCCGTTGTCTCCTCATCCTTGTCCTTTGATTTGCTGCTCTTATGCTTGGCAGAAAAGATGGCAAGGACTACGACCAGTATGAGAAAAAGTCCTCCGACAATGAAATACTGAAAATGCAAAACAAAAAAATCTTTGAAGTCGAAAACTCCTCTTCCTCTGCCTCTTGATCTTCCTCTTCTCATTATATAAACCTCCGTAAAAATAGGTCTTATCCGAAGTTATGCGTCCAGGGGGATTCGAACCCTCGACACCAGGCGTCGGAGGCCTGTGCTCTATCCAACTGAGCTATGAACGCATCTAAGTGGGAGAGCGAGGCTCCGCTCTCCCCGCATACAGAAGTTATGTTACCATAACTTGTCATGCACTTGCAACTTTTTTAACATCCGCGACCATCAGCGCATCCTCGGATATCGAATATTCGTAGAGAGAATAAGACAGTATCTCTTCCGGTGATACCTGAGTATCGTTCACCTCCGCTATCATATCCGTGAGCACCGGGACAGCCGGCGCTTCACACTTAGGAATGATGATAAGCTCATGGATCGAGGACGGAAGAATATAGAGATCGCTGCCTATATTGCCGGCAAACTTCCTCAATACGCCGTCATAGAGAGCAGCCGCGGCTCCGTTGATCCGGTTTTTGTTGGAGAGGATATACATTGGTGTGGCATCCACCATATCGTCGGTCTCGACTCCCATGTCATTTAAGATATCCCTCATTGTCCAGATGGCGGACGGGAGCAGACGGGGCGTATTGATAAGCGCCTCATCCCGGATCTCCTCCTCGGATACTCCCCAGAGCTTCATATGCTCGTTCCTTATCATCACTGATGAGAAGGTATCCCTGAAATCTCCCACATATACTCCAAAGATCAGAGCCAGATCCAGATATTGGAAGCTCGGGACTGACTGAAGGAGTTCCAGATTCTTTCTGGAATTGATAAGCTTAAAGAAAAGCCGGTCCCTTACCCAGCCGTAGTCTGAGAAGTTCTTTGTATCAAAATCCGGCCCTCTCCTGTTTGCTGAGTATATCCTGAGTATCTCATTTGCAATGTCATCTATATCTCTCCCGTCACAGTAATCCGTATAGAATTCATCCATGTATATAGTCGGAGCCATACAGTTGTCATTATCCCTTATGGATATCCCCTTAAGCCTGACGGAGTTGTTTTTCAGGGCTTCGTAGATAGACACGGAGCACTCATCCCCGCAGATATCCTTAAGTTTCTGCATTATCAGTCTGTTAAAATCATCGTAATTCATCAACACGCCTCCTTGATCACTTTGGATCCAAATACACTACAGTCTCAAAACGGCCCGTATGGTGAGAAGGCGCTGCTACATGGGAAATGCACAGGACACTGTGCGAAAGAAAAAGTGCGATCGCAAAAAAAAGGCGGGATCACATAAGTGACTCCGCCTTAAGATCGATAGGAAACAGATCGAAAGATCAGACTCTGGAGAGATACTCTCCGGTCCTTGTGTCTATCTTCAGCTTATCGCCGATATTTACAAACAGAGGCACCATCACCTGAGCTCCGGTCTCTACGGTAGCGGGCTTGGAAGCTCCGGTCGCCGTATCGCCCTTAAGCCCGGGCTCTGTCTCAGTCACCTCAAGCTCCACGAAAAGGGGAGGCTCTACAAGGAATACATTGCCCTTATATGAGCATATCTTGCAACTGTCATTCTCCTTGACAAACTTCATCGCATCACCGACCACGTCGGAATTCAGTCCGATCTGCTCATAGGTCTCGGGATCCATGAAGTTATAGATATCACCGTCGCTGTAGAGATACTGCATATCCTTCCTGTCGATATGAGCCGTCTCAAACTTCTCGGTCGGACGGAAGGTCTTCTCCACTACTCCGGAATTAATGACATCCTTGAGCTTCGTCCTTACAAATGCTGCTCCCTTACCGGGCTTAACATGCTGAAACTCAACTATCTGATAAACCGTGCCGTCTATTTCAAGAGTCACGCCATTTTTAAATTCACCAGCCGAAATCATACCAGCTTCCTCCTATTCCAGACATAAATGCGGACTCCATTATAAACCCGCATGATGATAAACGCAACAGGCAATTTCGCATGCCTTCGCTCATTCCTTCGCTTCTTCTGCCTTATCTACTGCCTTTTTTGCCACAGTCGTAAAGACTATCATGTCTATTCCGGTCTCCACAAAATAAAGTCCGAGCAGGATCCCCACCGTAATGACAGGGACCAGCGGATGAGCAAACGAATAGAATCCGAGCAGGAGGCTTAATACTCCCACGATAACGCCGAATATCCAGGACTTATTGACCGACTTTGAAGAAAAGCCGAGCACTATGGCAAATACTCCTCTTAAGACGAACCAGAAAGCCGTCATGTAAAGGATCATGCCGTCAAGCTGAAGGACAACTCCGGGGAAGCACATGGCAAGCACGCCCAGTATGAGCGCCAGCACGCTTGAGATCGTCTCAAATACCGTGCTCTGCTTCCTGAATGCCTTCAGGACACCTGCGAATCCATAGACAAAGAGCATGATGCCGAGAAAATATCCCGACTGCAAAAACGTCTTGACCGGGGTACACATCAAAGATATGCCCGTGAAGATCATCAGTAATCCTAAGATAATGCTTAATACAACCATTCCTTTCTTTCCTCCTTAATGATCAGTTGCTTTATCTGCGATGTATTCCATCGCCTCAAGATATCCGTTAAGGCCGTGGCCAGCTATCTGTAAGTCGCAGGCGGGAGCCGTCACCGATATCTTTCTGAAATCCTCCCTGTTATGGATGTCCGAAATATGAACCTCGACCATTGGGATGGTATCATACGAACCCAGCGCATCAAAAAGAGCATATGAATAATGAGTCAGAGCTCCGGGATTGATCACGATCCCGTCCGTACCGTCAGAATATGCCTTCTGTATCCGGTCGATAAGATCTCCCTCGTGGTTGCTCTGATAGCACTCCGCCTCACATCCAAGCTCTGCGGCCTTCTCCTCTATCATGGAGACCAGATGACTGTAGTCCTCACTTCCATAGACCTTTTTGTCCCTGATCCCGAGAAAATTAAGGTTCGGACCATTGATCACAAGTATCTTCATCCGACGTACGCCTCCATTATACTGTCACATACCATGTCCACATCTTCTGTGGACACATCGATCACATGATCGGCAAGGCTCATATACAGGCCTTCTCTTGCCTTAAGCAGCCGCTCTATGGTGCTTTCAAGGTCATCGCCCTTAAGCATCGGTCTGCCTTCCTTCTCGCGCCTAAGCCTCTGAAGAAGTATATCCACGGGAGCCTTCAGGTAGAAAACCTGCCCCATGCTCCTGATGCATTGCCTGTTCGCTTCCCTTACGGGCGCGCCTCCTCCGAGGGAGATAACTGCCTTCGTATCTTCAAGCATCAGCCCTCCCAGCATCGAAGTCTCCATCTGCCTGAAAGCCTCCTCCCCGCAGGAAGAAAAGATATCAGCTATGGCAGTCTGCTGGCGTCTCTCTATCTCAAGGTCCGTATCGATAAAAGGAAGCTCCAGCCTCGCTGAAAGCTTCCTGCCTATGTACGTCTTACCGGACCCCATGAATCCCTCAAGAATCAAGCTCTGCATATAACGCTTCCACTATCTCCTCGGGAACCTCCTTTTTGGTGAAGAATTCGTAGGAAGATACCGCCTGAAAGACCAGCATCCACATGCCGTTATAGGCCCTTCCGCCGGCAGCCTTCACTTTCTTCATAAAAGCCGTCTCCTTGGGCTTGTAGATAAGATCCATGGCTGACTCTATGAGCGCATAGAACCTGTCATCGCTTATCACGCAGTCATCATCATTGGGAGAAAGCCCTACTGATGTGCACTGGATACATATATACCTGCCCTCGGGGATCTGATCCCATTCGTTGATGTTCATTATCCTCGCATTGGGGACATTGCCGAATATAAGCTCAGCCTTCTCCGTGTCCCTGTTAAGGATATATATCTGTCTTGCTCCGAGCTTGCCGAGCGCATACATCACAGCCTTCGCCGCACCGCCGGCCCCCAGCACTATGACATCGCGGCCGTTGACCTGCATGTCGAATTTGTCCAGAGCCCTCATGAAGCCGGAAAAATCGGTATTATAGCCCTTATAGCCGCCTCTCACGGATGCAAGAGTGTTGACGGCCCCTATCTCAAGCGCCGCATCATCGAGTTCCGTGACATACTGCATGACCTTGACCTTATGAGGGATAGTCACGTTAAGGCCTTCTATGCCCAGAGCATAAGCACCCTCTACCGCCTCTTCAAGCCTCTTTGGCTTCACCTCGAACGGAACATATACCACATTGTCACCAAGCTTTGACGCCAGCAGATTATGTATGGCCGGACTCTCGGTATGCTCCACCGGCTCCCCTATAAGTCCCAGTATCCTTGTTCTTCCGTTAATCTCATTCATAAAAGATCTTCGACGCTCCTTTTTCTGTGAGTGATCTTATAAATAAATACAATGACCGATTCGACAACCCTCTTGAAGTATATGTGTATATCCTCATGAAAAGCTACCTTGCCGACCATGATGCTTTTAAGGCCCGCATTATTGGCACCCCAGATATCCGTGATAAGCTGGTCTCCGACAACAAAAGTACTGTCAGTGTCCGATCCCATCTTATTCATTGCGGAACGGTAACCGTCCGGCATGGGCTTCGCAGCCCTGTATACGTATTCGCAGCCGACGGCTTCGGCAAAAAGTTTTACTCTGGGTTCCCTGTTATTAGATACGACCGACGTCTGAAATCCCATATCCTTAAGGTCCGAAAAGAGCTTCTCTGCTCTTTCCGTCGCCGGTTCATTATGCTCCACAAGGGTATTGTCTATATCGAAGATTATACCGCGATAGCCTTTGCTCCACAAATACCCGTAGTCGATATCATAGGCGCTCCTGCTCATCGCATATGGAAATATATGCATATGCCACCATTAAAGATGCCCTGCTTGTGCAGGGCATGCTTTTATGAATTGTTCAGTACCTTTTTAAGCTCATCTACAAAGGTGTTGACATCCTTGAACTCTCTGTAGACCGATGCGAAACGCACATAAGCTACGGCATCCAGATCCTTCAGCTTGTTCATTATGAGCTCTCCTATGACCGAGCTTCCAATCTCACGCTCCTCGAGCTCATATATCTCCTTCTCCACCTCGTCTATCATCAGCCCTATCTTTTCAGCTGATACCGGGCGCTTATGGCAGGCTCTGAGTATTCCTCTCTCCATCTTCTCCCTGTCATAAGTCTCTCTGTTATTGTCTTTCTTGATCACGATAAGGGGTATGGTCTCCACCTTCTCATAGGTGGTGAATCTCTTACCGCATTCGTCGCAGACCCTTCTGCGTCTTATTGAATTATTCTCTTCGGCCGGTCTGGAATCAATAACCCTGATATTCTCATGGCCACAAAAAGGACATCTCATAACTTATTTCCTCTCCCTATCAAAATATTCTCCGGTAACTACGATATATCAATGACGTTTGAGGAAATCCGGTATGTTGATACTCTTCGGCTCCACTCTCGATATCGTAACCTGATCAGAAGATACAGGCTGTGTCTGCTGCGGTCTCACAGGCATCTGTCCTGCCTGCTGAGGCATCTGTCCTCCGAGGCTGGCTGTGCCGCCGGTTCCGAGGACCTGAACATTATCCGTCTGAGGCGCGACAGGTCTCATTCCGGTCATGCTCATGCCGCCCATTCCGTTAAGGCCTGCCATGCCGCCCATGCCGCTCATACCGCTCATACCGCCGACGCTGCTCATGCCGCCTGCTCCCATGACTCCCTGCGAGCCGGCACCGAAATTCAGTCCGCCGCTCATGCCCATGCCGCCTGCAAAAAGATTCGGGGCTTTGGGCTTCTCCTGAGGCACCTCCGCGCCTACATCAAGCAGTCCTGTAGCTATGACGGTAACGGATATCGTATCATCTCCGACATCTCCCGAATTATCGGTACCGAAGATAACATCGGCCTCCGGATCGATGAGATTGTTAAGGAAATCAGAGATCGAATAGACATCCTCATTGGTAACATTACCTGTGATATTGAATATAAGATTCTTGGCTCCGTCTATCTTGGTGTCGAGGAGAGGATTCTCCACGGCCTTCTTGACGGCATCCATGGCTCTGCTCTCGCCCTTGCCCGAGCCCATTCCGATATGGGCGACACCCTTGTCGTGCATCGTGGTACGTACATCAGCGAAGTCAACGTTCATAAGAGCTTCACCGGTAATAAGATCGGTGATGCCCTGCACGGACTGCTGCAGTACCTCGTCAGCCTTCTTAAAGGACTCCTCAAAAGGAAGCTTCGGATCGAGCGCTCTTAACTTGTCATTGGGAATAACAGTATATGTGTCAACACTGTTGGCCAGCTTGGCGATACCTGCCTCTGCCTTCTTCATCCTTCCTCTTGACTCAAATGAGAAAGGCTTGGTGACAATGGCTGTAGTCAGTATGCCCATCTCCTTCGCGGCACGTGCGATGACGGGAGCGGCTCCTGTGCCTGTGCCTCCGCCCATACCGCAGGTGATGAAGACCATATCATAGCCTTCTATGCGGCTCTTGATCTCATCTATAGTCTCTTCGGCAGCTTTCTCGCCTCTGTCGGGATCGGCTCCGGCGCCGAGTCCCTTTGTCAGCTTCTGCCCTATCTGTACATAGTTCGGAGCCTTACAGCTTCTCAGATCCTTAAGATCCGTGTTGACCGCCATAAGCTCGACGCCCCTGATACCCACATCGACCATGCGGTTAAGAGCGTTGTTGCCGGCGCCCCCGACTCCAATGACCATGATCTTGCATGCATACTCAGAAGCATCAGATTTCATCTCAAACACGACAAGTCCTCCTCAAACCTTCCACAAAAATACAGACCTTTAAAGTCTACCTTACATAATAACTTCTCATTTCGAAATTCGCAAGAGCAAATTTCATCTGTTCTGCTCTATTCATCCTTCTCAAAGGTTACATAGCCTTCATCTTTGTCGACTGAATAATTCTCAAGATGAAGCTCTCCTGACAATCCTTCTATCGATGATATGATACTCTCGAGCTTCATCATCTTCTCATCAATATTATCAATACTTCCTATAAGTACCCTTGCATCGTTGAAATACAGGGTTATGTTCATGTCGCCGTCAAAGTAGATCCTGTCTGCCCTGAGATCGTATTTATCAAAGAGCTGCGTCAGGGCCAGTATCGTAGAAAAGATCTCGTCATTCTGGACGGGAAGCGGCTCGTAGAGCACGCATTCATCAAACTCGAGGCCTGTGACATAGGGTATCCCCGGTATCGCTTCGGTGGATGATTCCACGATGATGCCGTCACGGTCAAAATACATGTATCTTCCGAGGTATTTCACATATCCGGCGACTGCCTTCTCATATACATTGATTGTCACCTCGGTCGGCGAATCTATCTCTACGTCAAGTTTTTCTATAAAAGGTATACCCTCGACTGGTCCGGTTTTATTCTTTATATAGAGGTAGAGTGAATTGTGTCCGAAAAAACCTGTCATCACCATATCCTCTATCTCTTCGTCGGTATACTTCGTATTACCGGTTACCTTGACTTCCTCCACACCGAAGTATTCCCACACCACACATATCAGAACAAGCAGTATGGCTGCCGCAATAACGGCAATAAGAGCCTTTCTGTCCCGCATATCAGCTCATCCTGATGCTTCGCGACACGGACAGCGCTATGCCTACCTCCACCAGCAGAAAGAAAGAAGATGAGCCTCCGTAGGATATAAAAGGCAGGGTAATGCCTGTATTAGGCAGGGCATTGGTCACCACCGCGATGTTCAAAAGCACCTGAAGCGAGAAGTGAGTCATGATGCCGGTAATGAGGAGCGATCCGAAGAGATCGGGAGCGTTCGTCGCTATCATCAGCAGATGATATATCAGCATGACGAAGAGCAGTATCACGGCAAGGGCCCCAAACATTCCGAGCTCCTCGCATATTATCGAAAAGATCATGTCGTTCTGGGCCTCCGGCACAAAGCCGAGCTTCTGTGTGCTCTGTCCCAGGCCTTTGCCGAGCGTCCCTCCGGATCCTATGGAATACAGCGCCTGAAGAGTCTGGAAGCCCTTCCCGGACGCGTAAGCTTCGGGATCGAGCCATGCCTGTATCCTTCCGAGTCTGTAGGAGAGCTCCGCGGGGATGATATTGTGTGCCACTACGAATACCAGAAGTGCCGCAATCAGTACAAGGGCTCCCGCCAGTATTATATAGGGAGCGCTCCTGGGGCTTGCCACGAAGAGCATCGTATACACTATCGCAAATATTATGATGGCAGAACTCAGGTTCTCCGTGATGAGATAGACCATGAGGGACGGGATGGCAGCTAAGATAATGGTGTTCACTATACCCCTGATATGCTGTACTCTTCTGAGATTGCCGCACACATAAGCCGCAAAGAAAACTATCATTCCGACCTTTGCGACCTCCGCGGGCTGCAGGGAGATACCGAGATTCAGCCATCTTCTCGCTCCGTTGATGGTCATTCCGAGAGGAGTCTGTACCAGCGCTATGAGTATCAGTGACACAAAATAAGCCGGCCATGCAAATATCCTGAACTTATGATAATCACATAATGATATGCCCGCCATGACACCAAGGCCCAGGATAGTGGCTCTCAGCTGGCTCATAAGATAGTAGTCGGCTTTTCTTCCGGATCTTACAGCCGAATAGGCGCTTGCGGAATAGATCATGATAAGTCCGAACACGATAAGGAAGAGCACGATGAAGATCAGGCTCCTGTCCGCATGTCCGCGGGTCTTGTCCTTTTTGGACATCCTTATTCGTCTTATGGCTCTTACATCCTTCACTGTATCCAAATACCTACTCCTTAAGAGCTTCTACGAGTTCCTTGAAGATGTTGCCGCGCTCTTCATAGTTGGCGAACATGCCCCAGCTGGCACAGGCAGGCGAAAGCAGAACCGCATCACCGGGAAGGGCCAGTTCATGGCATTTCTGCACTGCTTCCTCCATCGAAGACACCATCACGATATCATTGAATCCGTGCTCTCTTGCGCATGAGGCTATCTTTTCCGCGGTCTGGCCGAGAAGCACGAGATATCTTACCTTGCCGTCAAATGAGTCGATCCACTCATCATATGATGATTTTTTATCGAAACCACCGCCTATCAGCACTGTCCTGCGTTTCATGGCCATTATGCCCTTTATGGCAGCGTCGGGATTGGTCCCCTTTGAATCATTGTAATAATCAACGCCGCCCACGGTCCTCACATACTCGATACGGTGCTCCACTGCCTTGAAGGATCTTATGGTATCGACGATCAGATCCATGGGTATCCCGTAGGCGCGTGTCATGCCGATAGCAGCCATCACATTTTCATGATTGTGGCTTCCGATGAGGTTCATATCATCCACGCCTGTCACGGGCTCGTCGTTATACATGATCATGTCGTCTTTGATATGGATCACGTCTGCACCCGTCTTTGCGGCGCCTTCATAGTCAAGTCTCGTGAAATAGATGACCCTGCATCCGGCCCTTTTGCCGAAGTCTCTGGTATAGGGATCATCGTAATTCAGCACTATGACGTCGTCACCTGACTGTCTTAATGCAATGCGCTCTTTCACTCTGACATAGTTCTCCATGGTGTAATGTCTGTTCAGATGATCGGGCGTTATATTGAGTATCGCAGAGACCTTCGGTCTGAAGGAATCAGTGGTCTCCAGCTGGAAGGACGATATCTCGGCAACAGTTATGCTGTCGTCTTTTGTATTGAGAGCAACGGAAGTATAAGGATTGCCGATGTTGCCGACCACATAGGTGTCACCGCCCCTTACATCGGTATAGTTCTCGCATATCTTTCCCACAAGGGATGTCGTCGTGGTCTTGCCGTTAGTGCCTGTGATGGCTAAAAGATCACCCTTTGAATGCTCATATGCAAGCTCTATCTCGCCTGAGATGCGTGCGCCCCTTTTCTTAAGCTCCTCAACCAGCGGATTATCTATCGGGACACCCGGAGAAAGGATCACTTCTTCAGTCTGATCCATCACTTCTTCCGGAAGCTCACCGACATATATACTCACATCAGTCTCATCCATGAATTTCTTCCTGATGTCATCAATGATAAGCTTGTCATTGGAATCAAAGAGTGAGACCTCTGCACCGAGCTCCGTGAGCATGACGGCGGCGTTGATCCCGCTGATGCCGCTTCCTATCACAAGTATCTTCTTTTTATCCATCTTCTTCCCTGTCGATCCCATGCTCATATCCCTTACATCGCCGCAAAAGCCACCAGACAGAAAAGCAGAGTCGCAACGGTAAATACGACTACGACTCTCGTCTCGCTCCAGCCGCCAAGTTCAAAATGATGATGAATGGGCGCCATCCTGAAAAACCTCTTGCCTCCGGTAGCCCGGAAATAAAGGACCTGAATGATCACCGATATTACCTCTGCAAAATATATGAAAGCCGCTATGATGATATAGATCGGCATGTTCATCATAATAAATGCGGAAGACACAAATCCTCCGAGAGCAAGGGATCCGGTATCTCCCATGAAGACGCGCGCGGGATGGTGATTATATACCAGAAATCCAAGGAGTCCTCCGAGATATGCCATCGCTGCGGGAGCGATCCCTGTATTCGTGGCAGTGCCCGCCACGGCTACAAAGACAGCTATCACTGCAGTAACCGAAGTGGACAGTCCGTCCAGCCCGTCCGTGAAATTGGATCCGTTGACCGTTCCGCATATGGCTATGATCTCGAGAGGGATCGCATATGCTCCCAAAGCTGCTATAAATGCAGTCCCGCTCGCAGTGAAGAAAGAACTGAACGGGATCCTCATATCAAAGGATATATTGGTAAAAAAGCCTGCGCAGAGTATGACCGCTATTGCGGCCGCAAGCTGCAGCACAAGCTTCTGCCACGCCCTAAGCCCGAGATTATGGTGCCTTACGACCTTTAAGTAATCATCTGCAAAGCCTACTAGCGCAAAGCAGATCACCGCCACGAATATCGGAATGATATTACGTCTGGTCGGAAGATAGAAGGCCGTAACAATGACCCAGGGAATAAGGAACAGCACTCCGCCCATGGTGGGCGTCCCGTTTTTGGCCTTATGCGAAGCGGGGCCGTCCTCTCTCTCCGTCTGAGCTGCGCGAAGCTTAATAAGCAGGGGAAGTCCTATCTTTCCTGCTATCACGGTCAATACAAATGTAATGATCAAAGGCAACAGATATTCTGTCATATCAGTACTCCAGATCTGATTTTACGTTTTCATCTATAGGCTGAAGGGTTACGGGGTCCAGTATCTCGCCTGTATTCGGATCAAGCGGGAAGCCTGTCCCCGGGTCATATTGTATCACATTAGGCGTATAGGATTCATCCTCGGGCGTATCATCCACGGGGACCATAGCGTCCTGTGTCTCAACTGTCTCCGCATCATCCTGCTCTTCCGGCTCTGCCACAGCATCCGAACCTATGGAGAATCCTGCTTCCGCATTGCTTAACTCTTCCCTCTCCTCCTCTGTGATCTCAAGGGTAGGGAAGATATTGAGATAAGGCAGCACCTCGGTCATTATATCCTTGCACAGAACGGTCGCAAGACGCGTCGAATTAGCCTGATCCGCATGATTCGGGTGATCTATGACCACATAACACACGACTTCCGGATCATCCGACGGCACATATCCCATGAAGGAGATCACATAGTTCTTCGCGGCTCTCGGAAGTTTTTCCGCAGTTCCTGTCTTGCCGCCCATGGTGTATCCGGCAGGACGGGCAGTCCATCCCGTACATTCCTCGGGATCGCTCATGACAACTGCCTCGCAGTCATCCCTGATCTGCTTTGAAGCCTCCTCCGATATGACCTGCTTTATCTCCCTGGGCTCGTACTCTTTTACTATTGCGCCTTCGGAGTTCACAACCTTCGTGACAAGATGAGGCTCGTAGTACTTTCCGCCGTTGATAAGGGCGCAGAAGCCCGAGATCATCTGGATCATCGATACATTGAAGCCCTGTCCGAAGGAAGCAACGGCCAGGTCCGTCTGTCCCATCCTCTCAGTGAAGACATTATTTGCTCCGCTGGCCTCACCGGCGAGATCGATTCCCGTCTGGCTTCCGAATCCGAAGTTCCTGTTGTATCTGAGCCACTCCTGCTTGCCCATCGCAAAAGCCACATCCATAAGGACCACGTTGCAGGATCTTGCGATACCTTCCTTGACGCTCAAAGGTCCATCACCGAATCTGTTGTGGCAGTGTATCGTATGCTCTCCTATGTCCAGCGCTCCGTTGCAGACATATACCTCGTCGCCCCTGATGCTTGCGGAATCGATGGCCCCGGCGACGGTAAAAGGCTTCATCGTGGAACCCGGCTCAAATGTGTCGGATATACAGAAATTCTTCCATACCGCATTCTTGATGATGGCGTTGTCCTGGAGCGCCTCGTTGGTCACAAGCTCCATCAGGTCTATCTCTTGGCCGTCTTCATTTATGATCTCGTTTTCCGATATGCCGATCGCATCCATCAGATCCTTCTTCGAAAGGAGCGGCGCATACTGCGTAAGGTCCACTCCCTCCATGTTCTGCGGATCATTGAGGTTGAATACAGGATATCCGGCCATGGCAAGGATCTCACCTGTATTCGGGTTCATGATTATGACCCCCACATTATCCGCAGCAGGCCCGGTACGGTACGCATTCCGGTTTTCCTCGGCGAATTCGGCTATGTTCTTTTCCACTATCGACTGGATATTCGTATCCAGCGACGTGATCAGCGTATATCCGTCATCAGCCTCTTTCACGGTCCTTGTAAGTGTACCGTCGGCATTCAGATATCCGTAGGACCTTCCGTTTGTCCCGTTGAGCACGCTGTTGTAGTACTCCTCGAGACCGTACTGGCCGTTGTTGCCGCCCTGCACGAAGCCTATAATGTCGCAGGCAAGGGTATTGTACGGATACTTTCTCTTGTATTCCTCCTCGAACCACACTCCGTTCTCGGCAGGATCCACTATGGCTTCTGCCGCTTCAGTCTTTCCTTCGCGCCTCAGCTCGTCCCTTTTTATCCCGTTCTTCGAGATGGTATCGGCCACAAGAGCCTTATATGCTTCAACCCTGCTGCTCTCGAGCTGTCTGAGGTATTTTTTGTATGAGGCCTGAGGATTCTTTTCCACATAGCTCCTCACCTGATCGGTGTCGAGTTCCGCAAATGCCTTCCTTAAGGCATCGATCGTAGGCTCTATATGCTCTCCGTCGTCGACACTCATCAGCTTTGCGTCGATGATGAGGTTGTAGACCTTCTCGGAATAAGCAAGGACCGTCCCGTTCTTGTCTTCTATCGATCCCCGCTTATACGGCAGGAGCGTGCTGTCGTACGACTGCTGGGAAAGAACCTGCCTCTTATACGCCTCTCCGTTGTCACGGTTGATGTTCGCTATCCTTATAATAAGATATGCAAAAGCCAGTAGTACCAGGATAAACAGTACCACCAGCTTTTTCTGCATAGAGGAGGTGAACTTTCTTTGCTTTTGTTTTGCCATTATTCAGACGGGATTTCCCGATACTGCCTCACATAATCCGATTCGTTGTTTTCCGTTATCGATACCTGCTCCGAGTCCGGGTACTTCATGTGCAGCTCGTTCATGGCTATCTTTTTTATCTCTTCCATGTCTACGCTGCCGATTATCCTGTCGTACTCCTCATTATTTACAAGTCTGAGGGCCTGCACCTGACTCTCCAGACGTTCAACGGATTTTTGCTTTTCGATGAGCCCGTTCCTGAGATTGATATAGGCTGTACATCCCACAAAGAGCACACCTGCCATGAAAAGAAGGAATGCGACATATCCCGCGTTCATATGCGCCGCCTTCTCCCTGTTCCGTATAGCGGTCACGGAAGCCTTTTTGACAAAAGGACGCTTGTATTCTCTTTCCAGCTGTCTTACGGTATTTCCTTCTACTATGTACTCTTTCATGCCTTTTCAAATACCCTCAAACGTGCGCTGTGAGCTCTCGGGTTTTCCTCCAATTCTTTTTCTCCGGCTGTGATCGCCTTCCTGCCGATGCATCTGCCTTTGCTCTTCCTTCCGCATACACATACGGGAAAGTCGGGCGGACATATGCAGGGGTTTTCGTTTTTCCTGAAGGTTTCCTTTACTATCCTGTCCTCCAGAGAATGGAAGCTTATGACTGCGAGCCTCCCTCCGGATAAAAGCCTGTCTGTCATGAGGTCAAGGCTCGCGCCAAGTACATCCAGTTCGCGGTTGACCTCTATCCTTATCGCCTGGAAGCTCCTCATGGCGGGATTCCCCCGTCCGGCCTTCCCTTTTCCGGGTATGGCGCGCTCAATGATCTCCCTTAAGCGTACGGTACTTTTTATATCTTCACTCTCGCGCTCTCTTGCTATGGCGCGGGCTATCTGTCTTGCGTATCTTTCCTCGCCGTATTCTTTTATGATCCGGCTGAGCTCCTCTTCCGGGTATCCGTTCACCACATCGTATGCCGATACCGAAGCCGATCTGTCCATCCTCATATCGAGGGGCCCGTCGTTCATATAAGAAAAGCCTCTTTCGGGATCATCCAGCTGATGTGATGATACTCCGAGATCCAGCAGGATCCCGTTTACCTTATCGATAGCGAGTCCGTCGAGTATGCTGTCGATATTGCTGTAATTATCCCTTATGATGCTGACCCTGTCGCCGAAACCCTTAAGCTTCTCGCCCGCGGCCCTTATGGCCTCTTCATCCTGATCTATGGCGATAAGTCTCCCTTTATCGGAGAGGCGCGCTGCTATCAGGCTGCTATGGCCTCCCCCGCCTGCCGTCCCGTCCACGTATATTCCGTCGGGAACAATATTAAGGGATCCAATGGTCTCTTCCGGAAGCACCGGAATATGGGAAAATGTCATAGTGACAGTCCGAGCTCTTCAAGCTTCGAAGCAACGTCATCCACATTGATGTTCTCTTCGGAAGCCTCGTATCTGTCCTTGCTCCAGATCTCTATATGATTACCGACGCCAACGAGCACCACGTCTTTTTCAAGTCCGGCATGCTCTCTTAACGGCGCCGATATAAGTATCCTGCCCTGCTTGTCGAATTCGCTCTCCTGAGCTGAGCCCAGAAAGAACCTCGAGATGGTACGGCTTTCTTTATTGGAGAGGGGGAGAGCACGTATGTTGTCCTGAAGGATATTAAAGTCTTCTTCGCCGTATACAAAGAGACAGTCATCAAAGCCCTTAGTCACAAAAAAGTGCTCTCCCAGGTTATCACGATATTTTGCCGGGACGATAAGCCTTCCCTTGGCATCTATTGTATGGTTATACTCGCCAATGAACATTTCCGGAAATTCACCACTTTAAACCACAATCATGGGATTATGCCCCACTTTTCTCCACAAAAGTGATGATAAACCATTTTTTCTGCCAATGCAAGCATAAATTTTGGTAAAACGCACAAAACACAAGCCTTTCCGAGCTTGTGTTTTGGATATTTTGCCCATATGTTGTGCGCGGTTCTTTCTTCCAGCACTATATCTTGTGTTTAAAGGGGTATGTTATTTTTCGGAATTTTTTTCTTCGATCTTCTTTTCTTCCGGCTCTTCTTCAGAGTTATGATCCTCTGCCGGGGTATCTGATCTCTGCTGTGGCACTTTCGCCGGCTTCACCCTGTTGAATATATCAAATGACAGAGCAGTGACAGTAAGGACCGCTGCCACCACCATTGATACGGGCACCGTAGTTCCCGGGAGATACAGCTGGTCAGTCCTTATCGACTCTATAAGGAAGCGCCCCACTCCGTAGCCTGCAAGATACAGGCACATGATCTCTCCGGAGAACTTCTTATGCTTCCTGTAGGAGAATAACAGGATGAGAAGCGCAAGGTTCCACATACTCTCATACAGGAACGTCGGATGCACCTGTATGAAGTTCTCTCCCGCGCCTATCGTCGCAGCAAGAGCCGGAACTATATCCCGCTCTCTTACCGCTTCTACAGGAAGGCGCATCGCAAATATATTGTCCGTATAGCCTCCGAAGACTTCTCTGTTGAAGAAATTCCCCCAGCGCCCCAGCGACTGTCCCACAAGGAAGCCCAGAGCAATGGAATCCCATACTTCAAAGAAGTTTTCTTTCTTTACACGGCAGTATATATACACGGAAATGATGGCGCCAAGCACTCCTCCGTATATCGCGAGTCCCCCGTGCCTGATATTAACGATCTCAAGGAGATTATCCTTATAGAAGTTCCAGGAAAAGATCACATAATAGATCCTTGCGCCTATTATGCCGCATGGTATGCCGATAAGAGCGCAGTCCCATATCGTATCCCCGGACAGGCCTCTGCTGTTTCTGTCATATGAGGCAATGGCCACCCCAAGCATCATGCCTATGGCTATGACCACACCGTAGAGCGCTATGGAGAATCCGAAGACCGTGAAATTCTTAGGTACATTATGAAGATATATTCCCAGATTAGGGAATGCTATGTCATTAACACCCATATCTATACGTTAAATTTGAAAAGGACTACATCTCCGTCCTTCATGACATATTCCTTGCCTTCCTGTCCGACAAGCCCCTTTTCCTTAGCGGCATTCATGGAGCCGCACTCTATCAGGGTATCGTAGGGGACGACCTCCGCCTTGATGAAGCCTCTTTCAAAATCCGTATGGATCTTGCCCGCAGCCTGCGGAGCCTTTGTGCCTTTTTTGATGGTCCAGGCCCTTGACTCATCCTCACCGCAGGTAAGGAAGGAAATAAGACCCAGCAGATCGTAGCTTGCCCTGATCAGCTTATCAAGTCCTGATTCCTTAAGGCCAAGATCCTCAAGGAATACAGCCTTATCCTCATCATCAAGTTCTGATATCTCCTCTTCTATCTTGGCACAGATCACATATACGCCGGATCCCTCGTTCTTTGCAAAGTCGCGGACTCGAGCCACATACTCATTGGATGCTCCGTCAGATGCCAGATCATCCTCGCTCACGTTTGCCGCATAGATAACGGGCTTTGCGGTAAGCAGGCTGTACCCCCTCAGCAGGGTCTCTTCCTCCTCGTCGGAAGGCTCTATCTCCGCTGCGCGCTTCCCGGCTTCAAGAGCTGCCTTGAGCCTCTCCAGAAGAGCCGCCTCCTTCTGGTACTCCTTCTGCGACTTCGCGACCTTCCCTACCTTGCCGAGCCTTCTCTCCACTACTTCAAGATCGGCCATCTCAAGCTCTACGTTGATGGTATCTATGTCCCTTAAGGGATCCACCGATCCGTCCACATGCACGACGTTAGGATCCTCAAAGCATCTCACCACATGGATGATCGCGTCTGTCTCCCTGATATTCGCAAGGAACTGGTTGCCAAGTCCCTCACCCTTTGATGCGCCCTTTACAAGCCCTGCTATATCCACGAATTCGATAACTGCATGAGTCACCTTCTTCGAAGAGTAGATCTCTCCAAGCTTATCCACTCTCTCATCCGGCACCGGCACGACTCCCACATTGGGATCTATCGTGCAGAACGGAAAGTTCGCAGCCTCCGCTCCTGCCTTTGTTATCGAATTAAATAATGTGCTCTTGCCAACGTTCGGAAGACCAACGATTCCTAGTTTCATATATTTGTCCTTCTTTCCTGTATTTTCAAGTGTTTGCGGCTTTCCAACATTAGTTTTGCAACCATTTGTCTTTTTCGTCAAACCATCTATTAACGCTTCATATTGTCCGCTATTCTGTCATTTGCCTGAAGATATAAGATACTCTTATCCATATGATCCGTCCTGCAAAATGTCCTCTCTTACAAATGAACATACAAAGTGATTTTACCACATTTTATGACAAAAAACACTATATATTGTGTAGTTATTGTGTAGATATTGTGTCCATGTACAATAAAGAAAGGGGGGGAAAGGTGTCAAAACAAGCAATAAAAAGAACCGATATCAGGGAAAAGATATTATTTCCTGATACCGGTTCTTATGATGACCCTTACTTTATTGCCGGAACGCTACAACTTTTATAGCTGAACGCCAAACATACTTATGAGTTGATTCATATTGATCTTTCCATTGGAGCCGAGCAATTCTCTTAGCTTAAACCCTGCCGGGATATGTATCAAATAAGGCACCCCGCCATAGAGAACTGAAATTTCAAGCGTCACATCACTTCTGGTCTCAAGCGCATCAATGATACTTCTATTGATAAATGCGGCATCTCCAGTCGTAAGTTTAACTGTACCGCCATAAGGAGCATTTGCTATAGGCGCTGTAACACTGGCTACATATGCTGTTTCACCAATTGTGGTGGGATCGGCCGTTACATATACCGGGGGTACGACAACTGCAGCTGATGCCGTAGCATTTGGATTGCTGATCGAATATGTGGTCTGTTCAGCCTGCTCTAGATTGCTGATCGAATATGTGGTCTGTTCAGCCTGCTCTACAGCCGCCTGGATGGTCTGTTCAGCCTGCTCTACAGCCGCCTGGATAGCCTCTGTTGTAAGGGTTACGCCGCCGCCTTTAGGAACAATAATCGTATAGGTGCCATCTGCATTCTTTGACACAGCTATCTTTCCCGCGCTGACACTAAATCCTTCTTTAACATTAATCACGACAGAAACCCCAGCTTTTGCTGTATCATATCCTGCTTTTTTTTCCGTTCCGGACAAAAAAGAAATATTGCTGTCTTTATCATCTTCTCCCTTCTTTATAATATAATATATGTTTTCAATTTGGCTGTTCTTTAATGCAGAATCTGTATCTTCAACAAATTCATTACTCGCATTTGTATAACCACTCTTTACAAGATTACCAAGATTTCCCTTAATCTCATAAACTACTATTGTCGATGGTGTAGCATTTGGGTTGTTGACATCATAATCCGAGTGGTCAAAAATAATAACAGGCGACTCATTATCAGCAGTAAGGGTTCCCCCAACAACAATGGTAGATCCGCCACGCGTTCTAATTCCCTCGGCTTTTGACGTTACATTTCCTTCTATATTTATATTACTGTTCGTTTCATTTATCGCTGCATATGCATATGTTCCTTGCGAAGGATCTCCTTCTATAGATCCAGTAACATTACCGCCCACATTAACCGTTGCATCTGTAACCTTTATAGTACCGTTTGCATTACCACCAACGTTTACTGTCCCCCCGTTATCAGAAAGAATGGAAACCATCCCTCCCGTAACATCCTTACTGATGTTAACGGTTCCGCCATTATTAACAACCGCACCCTTAGATAATGCCTCAACACTTCCTGTAACATTTATAGTGGCATCATGAGCTATTGCGCCAAACCCTGAATCTGATACGTTTCCTGTCACACTTATCTCAGCACCATCAGCCGCAACTACACCACCATCAATACGTTCCATGCCAACAGTAACTTCAGCCGAGCCTGAGACATCTCCGTTAACGGTTACATCCGTGCCATCGCCGACAGCTCCCACACCATTTTCACTGCCCGCAACTGTATGGGACGCGCCATCATCATAGGTTTCAGCAAAAGCAACTACCGTAGATGACAATACAAGCGTTGTTAAAAGCAGGAATGCAACTATCTTTTTCTTCATACACATAGTCCTCCTAACTATCACAAAGTTACGCAGAATCCATTCCACGCTCACCAGACTCGTATGTAATTATACCTCCCGGGGATGTCGTAAGCAACCGTCATCTTTGTGACAAGCGGTTAGCCACGCACAAAACGCAGCTACCCGCCATTTGGGGGATCAATGGATAGGTCTTTTCAAGGCTTGCTCCGCCTGCCTGGAATTTCTTAATAAGATTGCTAACAGGCTGTAAATCCATCTACATCGGATTCTTTATCTGATCCGGCACAATCCAGTAGTCACATATATTTCCACCCGATGCCAGCGTGTAATCCCTGTGCAATATGCCGTGACTATATTCGGTCGTAATATAGTCTATGTCGCAACAGATGGGCAAAACTTCCAAAAATCCGTACTTCCTCGCAAAATCATTCAGAGGACATCTTGTAAAATGATAATAACTACCGTCTTTATGTTTCGTGTCATCAAAATTAAAATCCCAGGTCTTGTCCTTATACTGTGGATGCGAATCTGCCCAATCTTGCATTGCATGAAATCTGTCCTTTGCCAGCTGGAGATTTTCCGGTTTATTAATATCTTTTCCACCCATGAATTTCGCAGCAATACCACTTCTCATGAAATTGTTTATTACCGTGCGAAAGCTGCCTGTGTCAATTTCCCCATCCGCAGCCTTCCATATTGACAGAAAAACAAAGCACATATAAATATTTGGGGCCATAGGATTATCAGCACCGATGTCATCACACTTTGACAGCATATCCTTATATATTACAGGTGCCTTTTGAAGTGCCTTTTTCGTGACTTCTTTACCGTACTGCTCCTTCAAATACCTCTTCATAAAAAGTGTCAGCACTCTGTAATACTTCCCTGTATATTTCATCATAGTCTGTTACCTCCATTCATAGTTCTTCATTTTCTGCCCCTATCTCCAGGAAAACTAACAGGAACCAAATGATCATGCTCTCGCTCATCAGTCCGTTAGTAAAGCCAAGTCTGAATCCGCTCTCCGGCATCATCATGGATATTCCTTTAAGAATTCCAAATATCACAAGAACATTCGTAAATGCCATCCCCTTCTTAAATATCGTATTACCGGTAATTTGCACATAAAACCAATACAAAAATACCGGAAGCATCAGCCCTCGCATACAGGAATAAGCCATGAATAATTATCATAGAGCGATTCGCATATTAACAAAGCATCTTTTGAGAATCCGTTATTATTGAGCCACGCAAAAAGGCTTAAAATAACTACATAGATAAGATGAAGTGCGATCCACGGCGTGAGGCCAAAAGCATTCAGATAATGATATACCTTTTTCTTTTTCTCATCCGTAATGTAATTCTGTGCAGCAAACAGTGCTGATCCGTAAAGGACGATTCCCGGAAATGCCAGTACCATCGCCAGTATATATCTCCACTGAGGTATAGCCGCTGTTCCGATCGTCAGCCACTTAAGCTTACCTGTACTTGTCGGATCCCCGTACATCATTAGCCAGTCTCCGCCGCCAAAGCAGAGACACCCTAAAAGACCTGCTGATAAAGTCCATAGTTTTGTTTTGGATTTCATCATTCTCATAACAGTTCACTCTCCTCACGAGTGTGGTTAGTTATTGCTAACGCATCAACAAAAGCTTTCCATGATCTGCCCTCACTTTCTTCCGTGTTGATGAGCACTACTTTCAGTTCCGGACCATGATCGGTGTGAACGTCCCTCATGCAAGCGAAGGTGCTATGGATAATCCGATCCTTTCATTATATGGGATAAGTGTCGCCTGAACGGCATGATACAGATCGGACTTTCCCGGCCAGACCGTCACCTTAAGATCATTGTTACGGTCAAGCTGATGAAACCATGATCCGTTTACATGATCAAGTACCTTCTCATCCAGATACTCCATAAAAGCGGCAAAATCCACGGCATATCTGTCCGAACCGGTAATACGGCAGAGGACCGCCGATGTATTTATCGCTTCCGCGAGAGTCCAGTGCATTCTGTCATGCACAACAGGCTCACCGTTCCAGTCGGTTGTATAGCAGATCCCCGGGGCACCGTCAACAGACCATGCATCACTTATTGCCCTGTCATACAGGTGCTCTGCGGCGCCTGTATACTCTGCGATCTTTTCCTTATCATCAAACGCAGACACTGCATACTGCGATATCAGTCTTGCCCACTCGATACCGTGTCCGGGTGTGGCGCCGAACGGTTTGAACGGATCATCCGGCCTGTCCTTATTCAGCATCAGATCGGCCTTCCATTCCTTTGTAAAATGCTCGGGGATACGCCAGTTGTTCTCCCCTGCCCACTTGATGACATGATCGATTATCCGTCCCGCTCTTTCCCTGTATTCTTTGTTATGCAGGACATCGGCCGCCGCAAGGAAAGCTTCGACCGTATGCATATTGGCATTGATGCCTCTGTAATCCGACAGCTCGGTAAACTCGGTATTCCACGTATCTCTTGCGAGTCCTTCTTCATCATCCCAGAAATACCGGTCATATATATCGAGCGCATCCTGAAGCAATCCATCCGCTCCTTCAATATGAATAAGACTTGCGGAGCATGCAGCCAATATAACAAATGCGTGTGCATAACACTGCTTACTCGGGATGATGCTTCCGTCGGCATTTATCCCGGCATACCACCCGCCGTCTGCGTCATCATGAAGTTCACCGCGCAGGCCCTTTATCGCAGATTCCACAAGCTGCCTGCTGCCCTTATGTCCGAGAAGTTCACCCATGCTGTACACATGAGCCATGCGGCACGTGATCCATGTTTCGCGCGGTCTGTCGCGCCAGGGTGTCCCGTCATCACCGAGATAATATGCTCCTCCCTCGGGGGAAGCAAATCCGTGTCCGAAGGAAAGCAGATCATCACGCAATACCTTCATGAACTCTCTGTTTTCACTTGTATCTATTTCATATTTTTTCACAGTATTCTCTCTTTACCAAAACACAATTTTATCGAACAAGCCAGCTCCTGATGGTCTCCTACAGTTTACCTGCGATAAGCTCCCTGATCTCGCCGGGCTCCGGCATCACTCTCAGGGCCCCTCTTCTGGTTGTGATTATTGATGCGGCGGCATTTGCAAACGTCAGCATTTCCTTAAGATCGGACTCTTTCAGATCATCCAGGCCCTTATCGAGAACATAGTTCAGTACACAGCCTCCGAACGTATCGCCGGCACCTGTTGTTTCAATAGTATCCTTTTGTAAAAACGGGGCTGCTTCAGCCTTGATATAATCCGCTAAGGCCGGGTCTTTCCTGTAAAATGCCATGCTGCCGCTCTTGCCCAATGATACCGTTACAAGTCTTACCATATAACGTGCAAGGATCCACTCGACGCCTTCCGTATAGTCATCAAGACCTGTCAGCCACTGAATCTCGTTATCCGAGATCTTGAGCACATCACAGTATGTAAGCCCCGCAAGAACCTGCTCCTTCGCCTCATCCAGGCTGTCCCACAGCGGCTCCCTCAGGTTTGGATCAAATGAGATCATGGCCCCTGCATTCTTTGCCTCATCAAGCGCAAAAAGCGTCGCCGACCTTGCCGGCTCATGTGTCATGGACAGCGTTCCGAAATGAAATATCCTTGCCGAACGGATAAGATCCGCATCAACATCTTCTTTTGCGAGCATCATATCAGCCCCTGGATTACGGTAAAATGAGAAGTCCCTGTCACCGTCCTCAAATGTTTTGACAAATGCGAGCGTGGTACGAACATGCTCATCGATAACAAGTCCCCTGTGATCGATCCCGACTTCGCCGAGCACTCCTTTAAGTTCATGCCCGAATATATCGTCTCCGACCTTTCCTATGAATGCTGTTTTCCTGCCAAGCCTTTCCAGCATTGCAAGCACATTGCAGGGAGCACCTCCGGGGTTTGCTTCATACAGGGCATTACCCTGAGCGGATGTTCCGTTCATGGTCATGTCTATAAGCAGTTCTCCCAATGCAACCACGTCTACTGATTTGTCCATTTTGTCACCTCTTAATCGTATTGTCCGTTATCGTTACAGTTTAACTGATGGCCAGATATTCACTTGGTTTTCTGAGAACCTTGTCCGTAGCTATTGCCGCCGCGCCAAGTAACGTCGAATCAATACCAAGCTTTGATATTTCTATTCTGACATTATCGTATATCTCAGGGAATACTCTTTCCTTCACGGTTTCCATAGACTGTTAAGCGTTAATCCGTTAATTCTCTTAAATAATAATTTCTCGTCAAAATCATGTCAATACACGGAAAGCCTTTATTCCAGACGTTATTACCAAAATATGATTATGATTTTTTACATTCAGATATAAACTCAATCTGCTACAGACAAAAAAAACGGGAATGCAATTCGCATTCCCATCGCATTCCCGTAATGGACCACTGACCCCGTCCCCGGGGTCCATCAGGCCAGCTGCCAGTTTTCGGCCCCTGCCTGATTCTGACAAATGTCTGTAGAGGAGGCTCTTACCCGTCCTGTTAAGCCGAACGCTGGTCTTATCTGTTATGACCACCTTGGCGAAGAGTTCTACAGTATAACGACTATGTGTCAGCACTGGGGCGTAGAAAGAAAAATCTATATGTACCGAGTAGCCCACGGATGGTCTGTAGAGAAAGCCCTTACTACCCCATCTCGTCAATCTAAAAAGAAAAAGCCTGCCGATTTGATATGATTCCCCTAAAGTAGACAATGGAAATATCCAAAGTCTCCTTTAGGGGATTTTTTATGGCTAAAAGAAAGCACTCCATAGAGTGGATGATTGACAGAGTAAATGAATATCTTAGCGGAACCGGTTCATATGAATCGATTGCAGAGGCCAATGGTATTGATGACAGAACACTTAGAAGTTGGGTTTCCGCATATCGTTATCATGGAGTAGATGCATTTGTTAAAGGCTCCGGAAACAAGCAATATAGCCGCGATTTTAAATTGTCTTGCGTGGAGACAGTTTTAAATGGCGAGTTATCCGTACTGGAATGCATTTCGAAATATGAGATATCTTCCACAAG
>KK211273.1:1187-181733 GCA_000621405.1 Lachnospiraceae bacterium AC3007 | reverse complement strand
GCATGGCGAGCATAAGCGCGGCTCAAAACATGCCAAAGGGCATGTTTTGCAGCTGTTAACCGAAGGGTTGCTGGTTCGAGCCCAGCTCGGGGAGTGGAGTTTCGGCTGAGCCGAAACTCTGCAAATTTCGCAAAGCGAAATTTGAAAAGGCTTGAAGAATTGCTTCGCAATTCTTTGGAAATTGCAAAGCGAAATTTGAAAAGGCTTAAGTTGCTTCGCAATTCTTGATGATGTTTTAATATGATGAGTTTATGAGGAGCTTTAGCTCAGTTGGTTAGAGCAACCGGCTCATAACCGGTCGGTCCTGGGTTCGAGTCCCCGAAGCTCCAGTTATCCCCCGTTTGATGTAAACGGGGGCTTTTATATACATACATGAATAAACAGGATATAGACAGGATCGTAAGATCTCAGTTCAGGCTTGATACCAACTGCAGCCTGGAGGATGAAAAAGAAAAGATCATAAATATCAATGAAGCCTTAAGGCTGGACGGATCGAGATACTTTGATGACCTTGATCCTTTCTTTCGTGCGATCATCTATCATGGCGAGATGTATATGTCTGCCGACAAAAAAATCCTTTCATGGTGCAGGGAGAATTATTCTCTTTACAAGCCTGAATGGTTCTGCAAATTTGAAAACCTCAGGGCGCTTGATAAAAAACTGAATGAGTATGGATATAAAATAAAGGATACTCATGTCTACTGCCTTCCCGATCCTGATTTTGAAGGATATGATTTTGATGTTCCATACGAGATCAGGCTGCTGGATGAAAATGAGATATTGAAGATCAGGGATGGCAATCCTTTTACCCATGCCCTTATGTATATTCCGGATTGTCCTGATGTGACAGCAGTGGAAGCGCTCGATAAGGAAGGAAGGGCCGTGGCTATGGCCGGGGCATCCAGAGATGCTGAACTTATGTGGCAGATCGGAATAGATGTTCTTTCGGGATATGAGCATAAAGGACTCGCTGTATATCTTGTGACGAAGCTTAAAGAGATCCTTATGGACAAAGGCATAGTTCCTTTTTACGGGACCTCGGAGAGTCACTCCAATTCCATGGATGTAGCGATACGTTCAGGCTTCATGCCTTCATTCACGGAAGTGTTCTGTACCGGGATAACTTGACACAGACTCAGTTCTTGGGTAATATACGTGTTGTTTTATGCATGCGCAAGTAGCTCAGCTGGATAGAGCGTCTGGCTACGGACCAGAAGGTCGCGAGTTCGAATCTTGTCTTGCGCATTTGCGTGACAATGACCGAGTAGGGAAAGGTTATCTTCCCTACTCATTTATTTATGTGTTAGAATATCTGTCATGGGAAAACGAAAAACTTATGCGGCGTTATCAGTGATCGTGCTGATCGTGGCATGTCTGCCGTTATTTACGGTGAACTGCATAGGCGGTCATGATATATCCTATCATCTGCTTCGCATAGAAGCGCTGAAAACAGCGATCCTGTCAGGGAGGCCGTTCCTCAGGATCAACATGTTGTTCTTTGGCGGCATGGGATACGCCTCGTCTTTGTTCTATCCTGATTTCTTATTATATATCCCTGCATTGCTGAGAGTAATGGGCGTCGGGATCAATCTCTCATACAATCTGTTTGTTGCATTCTGTATCATTGCCGGGTTCGCATCGGCATTTTACTGTGCAAGACATGTGTCAAAAAGCGACTATGCCGGGCTTGTCACTGCAGTGATTTTTACTCTGTATCAGTATCATATTTATGATATATACACGAGGGCAGCTGTCGGAGAGTTTACGGCGTTCATCTTTATCCCCTTTGTGATAGCGGGACTGTACGACCTGTTGAACGAAGAGTTCAAAAAGCCTGTTTTTTTGATCATAGGAATGACGGGGGTTACTCTCTGTCACACGATAACCACGGTCATCTGCCTGATACTGTGCCTTGTGGCGCTTGCGGCAGGGATAAAAAACGTGAAGCGGGATCCGATGATCCTGCTGAGGGTCTTCCTTTGCGGTCTGCTGGTAATGGGGCTGACGGCATTTTACTGGGTGCCTGTGCTGGAGATGGTTTCGACCGGGGTCTTCAGCAGCGACTTTGTTTTTGATACGGCATACGAGGCGGTGAAGGTATGGGAGATCCCATATAACGAATACAACAGGATGGGAGCTGCCGTGCTTATCCTCCTGCTTACCTTCTTTCCTGTAAAGAAAAAGGACAGCTTCGGGGTATTCTGCCTGATCACGGGGCTGGTACTGACATTTATCACTACGACTTTATTTCCCTGGGCAAGGCTTAAGGGTATTGCGGACTTCATACAGTTCCCCTGGAGGATATTTATCATCACGGGGCCGCTCTTTGCCTTTGCGGAAGGGATCTTTATAAAGGAGCTTGCAGAAGAGATCCGTGAAGGGAAAGAAGAGCGCGACGGGGAACTTGCGGCCGGGATCATCCTGATCGCTGTTATTTCCCTGATGACGGTCTCTGCCGTTCAGAATACATCGCATGACATGGCTGATCACTATTCATATTCATCCGACTATTTTGCGTACAAGCCCTATACGGCCGAAGTCATAGGAGGCGAGTGGCTTCCGGTGGCCTGTGAAGACAGGGACGCGCTCGTGGAAATGTCGGATAAGGCTGTGACAGATACCGGAGCAGAGACTGATATCAGAAGATATAAAAATGAGATATATATCGATGATGTCCCGCCGGATGCCGCATATCTGGATGTGCCTTTTATCTTCTATAAAGGCTATGCCGCATCGGATGCCGACACCGGAGCGTATCTTTTAACTGACGGAAGCGGACGCAACGGGACTGTCAGAGTATATACAGACGGGACCCGAAAGATAAGGGTATACTACAGGGGGACTGCGATACAGCACGTTAGCGACGCGCTGTCCGCCTGCCTGATCATTGGGCTTCTGGCATATTTCATCTTCTGTCTTGTCAGAAGGAAGAAGGAGGCACCCCATGAAGAAGCTCGCGATATTTGATATGGACGGGACCCTGATCGACACCTGCAGAGTTAATTACAGGTCATATCAGGCAGCCCTGGCAGAGGAAGGCATAGAGCTTACATATGAGTATTTCAGGAGAGAGTGCTTCGGAAAGGGCTACAGGGACTATCTTCCGCCCATAGTGGGAGATGATGCGGAAAAGATAGAGCGGGTCCACAGGAGAAAGATAGGATTATACGCTGACTATCTGGACGAAGCGAGACTCAATATGCCGCTTGTGGACTTTATCCGGGGAATGAGAGATACTTATAACATGGCGCTCGTAACTACGGCGTCAAAAGACAATGTATTTGAAGAGCTAAGACACTTTTCGCTGGAGGATGCTTTTGACCTGGTCCTGACAGCGGAAGACATACCGAGACACAAGCCGGATCCGCAGGGGTTTCTGATGGCCATGGAGCATTTCGGTACCCCGCCGGAGGACACTGTGATCTTTGAGGATTCCGAGGTAGGCATGGAGGCGGCGCGTCAGACAGGAGCCTTCCTGCTGCGAGCAGAATTCACTGACAGGTCATAACAATACAGGATGACAGATAAGGTTGCCGGAAAGGAGAGAGGACATGGCAAGAACATATAACAAATCAGGGAGCAAGACAAAGAGTGCGGCTTCGGCAGACAGCGCCGTGAAGAAGGCGGCACCCGTAGCTGAAAAAAAGGAAGCTGTCGTTAAGAGCGAAGCAGGAGGGAAAGCAAAGGAGCCGGTGAAAAAGGCTGTAATGGCTGCTCCGGAAAAGCAGGTCATGAAGCAGGTGGTCTATCAGCCCGCTTCGCAGATCCTCACAAGAGAGGTCGACCCGAGCGAGTCTTTCAGCATCGGCGACGATATGCCAATATACTATCTGTAGAGAGTTACAACAGAGACAGGGCGTCCATCCTTCGGGTGGACGCTTTTTTTGCGCGATAAGGCAGATCATTCCGGTCAAAAAATCAAATAAAACCACGTGCTTTTGTTCAAAAATGAGAAAACCAACAAAAAACCACATAAAAATATGTGGAATCTTGTTGACTTACAAAACAGATGTGATTATAATGGTCATGTGTCGGCTTCTCTCTTCTTATGCATGAGACGGGAAGCCATAATACAGGAGAAGATAACAGAAAGGAAGATGACATGGCACCGAACGAATACGAGATCAAGAAACAGATTTGTGAGATTGGAAAAAGGATCTATAACAGGAACATGGTAGCAGCCAACGACGGCAATATCTCTGTGAAGCTTAATGACAAAGAGTTTCTCTGCACGCCTACGGGAGTGTCCAAGGGCTTTATGACCCCGGAATTCATCTGCAAGGTGGATGAGAAAGGAAACGTCATCCAGGCAAATAAGGGATTCAAGCCGTCCTCTGAGATAAAGATGCATATGCGCGTATATGAGAAGAGAAGCGACGTGAATGCGGTTGTTCACGCCCATCCTACCTTTGCGACTGCTTTCGCTATCGCAGGCATACCTCTTACGCAGCCCATAATGCCCGAAGCGGTCATAGCTCTCGGCTGCGTACCCATAGCTCCTTACGGCACACCTTCGACTACCGAGATCCCCGACGCCGTTGAGCCGTATCTCGAGCATTTTGATGCAGTGCTTCTTGAGAGCCATGGCGCGCTGACATGGTCCGGAGATCTTCTGGCGGCTTACCACAAGATGGAATCGGTCGAGTTTTATGCGGAGCTTTTATACAAGGCACGTCAGCTCGGCGGACCGAAGGAATTTGATCAGAAGACAGTGGAGCGCCTCTATGAGATCCGCCGTCAGATGGGTATCCCCGGCAGACATCCCGCAGATCTCTGCCTGAATAAAGGAACTGCAAACTGTCACAACTGCGGCAGCTGCTCTACCGGGAACGGAGGCACTGCAAAGGGTTCGGACGAAGAGCTCGTATCAGAGATCACCAAAAAGGTTCTCGCTTCGCTCGGACGCTGACAGGACGCTGAGAGCGTGTGCGGCTCAGAGAGATAACAGTAACTGTTCGGGATGGTTATGATACAGAAGGCGGGTACAGATGATATGAATGAAAAACTGGTTCAGGAGATAGTCCGCAGGGTCATGGCGGACATAAATGACGAAGGGGGCGCGGACGGCATGCACGGAGTATTCTCCGACATGAATGATGCTATAGAGCATGCACTGAAGGCCCAGGAAAAAGTCCGGGTAATGACGCTCGATCAGAGAGAGAAGATAATCTCCGCGATAAGACGCAAGACCAATGAGAACGTCGAGACCATTGCGAGAATGGGCGTCGAGGAGACCGGCATGGGCAACGTGGGCGACAAGATACTGAAGCACAAGCTCACGGCAGACAAGACTCCCGGGACGGAGGATATAACGACCACGGCATGGTCGGGAGACAGAGGCCTTACTCTGGTGGAGATGGGACCGTTCGGCGTTATTGGCGCCATAACTCCCGCCACAAATCCCTCGGAGACGGTCATATGTAATTCGATAGGGATGATAGCAGGAGGGAATACGGTAGTATTCAATCCCCACCCCAATGCGAAAAAGACAACGATATACACCATCAACATGATAAACGAGGCATCTCTCGAAGCGGGAGGTCCGGATAATATAGCCTGCACCGTGCAGGAGCCCACGATGGAGACGAGCGCGATAATGATGAAGCATCCGAAGATACCTCTTCTTGTCGCAACGGGCGGCCCCGGTGTGGTCACGGCTGTTCTTTCGTCCGGCAAGCGCGCCATAGGCGCCGGAGCAGGCAACCCGCCGGCTCTTGTGGATGAGACAGCGGACATTGAAAAAGCGGCGCGCGATATAATCAACGGCTGCACCTTCGATAACAACCTTCCGTGCATAGCGGAAAAAGAAGTGGTAGCGGTAGATGCCATCTTCGATGAGCTGATGAGGCATTTTGAGGAAGAGAACGGCTGCTACAGGGCAAGCAGGGAGATACAGGACAAGCTCATTGCCACAGTCATCACTCCCAAGGGCGCGCTTAACAGAAAGTGTGTCGGCCGGGATGCAAAGACGCTTCTTAAGATGGTCGGCGTGGACGCGCCTGCGGATACGCGCTGCATCATATTTGAAGGAGAAAAGGAGCATCCGCTGATCGCTACCGAGCTCATGATGCCGATCCTCGGAGTAGTAAGAGTAAAAGATTTCAGGGAAGGCGTGGAGACCGCGGTATGGCTTGAGCACGGCAACAGGCATTCTGCTCATATTCATTCAAAGAACGTGGACCGCATCACCGAATACGCAAGGGCGCTGGACACGGCAATCCTTGTAAAGAACGGGCCCAGTTATGCGGCGCTTGGATTCGGCGGAGAGGGCTACCCGACATTTACGATCGCATCGAGGACGGGCGAAGGCCTGACCAGCGCATCCACATTTACGAAGAGACGCAGATGTGTCATGACGGACAGTCTCTGCATAAGGTAAGACAGGAGGGGTATAAGAAATGGCAGTTAACGAAAAGGATGTCGAACTTATCGTAAAGCAGATCCTGAATGAGATGAGCGGTTCCGGATCGGGCGCATCCTCATCATTCGGCGCATCAGCTTCAAAGAGCTCATACTCGGGTCCGATACCGAAGACCGCGAGGGTAGCGATGCTCGTCGAGAAGGAGAGATTTGAAGTAAAGGAATTTCCGATACCCGAAGTAGGGGATGACGATATTCTTGTCCGGGTGGAAGGCTGCGGAGTATGTGGTACCGATGCCCACGAGTTCAAGCGCGATCCCTTCGGCCTTATTCCCGTGGCGCTGGGTCATGAGGGTACCGGCGAGATCGTGAAGATGGGAAAGAACGTTAAGAAGGATTCCGCAGGCAAAGATCTGCACGTGGGAGACAAGGTAGTGACCTGCATGATATTCCGCGACGATCCGGAGATAACGATGTTTGACCTTAACAAGCAGAATGTCGGCGAAGCTGATGTATACGGTCTTCTTCCCGATGATGACGTACATCTCAACGGATGGTTTTCGGACTATATCTTCATCCGCAAGGGATCCACGATCTTCAACGTGAGCGATCTGGATCTGGACAGCCGTGTGCTCATAGAGCCCAGCGCGGTCCTGGTCCATGCGGTGGAGAGAGCAAAGACCACCGGCATACTGAGATTCAACAGCCGTGTAGCGGTACAGGGCTGCGGTCCCATAGGCCTCATCTGCATAGCAGTCTTAAGGACAATGGGTATACAGAATATAACCGCGATCGACGGAAACGCAAAGAGACTTGAATTCGCAAAGAAACTCGGCGCCGACAGGACAGTTGATTTCAATGATCATAACGGCATAGAGGCCCTGACAAAGGCAGTGGAAGATTCGTTCGGCGGACATCTCGCTGACTTCGCCTTCCAGTGCACCGGCAACCCCAAGGCTCATGCCAATATCTACAAATTCATCAGGAACGGCGGAGGTCTCTGTGAACTCGGATTTTTCGTAAACGGCGGCGATGCCACGATAAACCCGCATTTTGATCTCTGCTCGAAGGAGATTAATCTCGTGGGATCCTGGGTATACACACTGAGAGATTACGGCACGACTTTTGACTTTCTTAAGAGAGCCAAGGCGATCGGTCTGCCTGTAACGGATCTCATCACTCACAAGTTCCCGCTGGAAGAGATCAACGAAGCGTTAAAGACCAACCTGGACATGACAGGACTTAAGATAGCCGTGATCATGCCTCCGGGAGCCTGACACGGGAGACTAGACGATGGCGCTCAATGAAACCGGAGACAACATAGGATACGCGGTAGGACTTTTGGAGGTATTTGGCCTTGTTTGTGCATTTCTTGCGGCAGATGCAGGGTGTAAGGCTGCAAATGTCTCGCTTGAGGTGTTCGACAAGAACAAGCCGGCTAATGCCGATGAACTGCCGGTACCGCTTCTCGTCACTGTCAAATTCAGAGGAAGGGTGGCAGATGTCGAAGAGGCTATGAGGGCCGCAAAGGAAGTGGCGGAGGCTACAACGGGGATAGTATGCTCGCACATCATCCCCCAGCCCACAGAAGATACAGAGAAAATGCTGACTATCAGCGCATTGGATAAGGATTGACGTAGGTTCATCAAGTCAAGATAAGGAGGAAAAAATTATGTCACAGTCACTGGAAGCATTAGGAATGGTCGAGACCAGAGGTCTCACTGCAGCGATCGAGGCGGCAGATGCCATGACAAAGGCCGCAGAGGTCACCCTGATCGGAACGGAGAAGATCGGATCCGGTCTCGTTACCGTCATGGTACGCGGAGATGTAGGCGCGGTCAAAGCATCTGTGGATGCGGGCACGCAGGCAGCGGGAAGACTCGGTGAGCTTGTCGCGACACACGTGATCCCGAGGCCTCACAATGATGTAGAGATGATATTGCCTAAGTTTAAGTGACAGGATTTTCTATGGACGTCAAAAAACATGCTTGCATGATTTTTTGTACGGACATAAGAAAATCTAACATATATGAGTAAGTAGGGCGATAGCCCGGATTACGAATATATGTTGTTGCGGAAGTGCGTAGCACGAAGCAACAACTGTCACAACAATAACGGAAAGGTAGTGCATGAGATCATACGGGTTTATTGAGATAACGGGCGTGGTAGCAGCCATAGATGCCCTGGACATAATGTGCAAGAGCGCAAACGTCACACTTTCCACCTGGGAGAGAAAACTGGGAGGAAGGCTTGTAACTCTTGTCATCGAAGGGGATGTCTCCGCCGTAAGGCAGGCCATAGAAGCGGGAAGCACTCTTGCGATCAAAAAACCCGTGGCAAGCGGAGTACTTGCGAACCCTCATCCGGAGATCCGAAGGATAGTCGAATTGTCCGCGAGCAGGTTCAAAGGTAAAGACACACCGGGTATACCGGACGGGCATAAGATGCTCGGACAGGACCCGCCTGATTTTAATCTTAAAGAGCAACTGAAGTAACACAATTAAGGAGGACAAAAAAATGTCACAGTCACTCGAAGCTTTAGGTTTAGTTGAAACAAGAGGTCTTGTAGCCGCAATTGAGGCAGCAGACCAGATGTGCAAGGCAGCCAACGTTACCCTGATCGGAACAGAGAAGATCGGATCCGGACTCGTGACTGTCATGGTACGCGGAGATGTCGGAGCAGTTAAGTCATCTGTCGAGGCAGGCAGCAACGCAGCAGGAAGGCTTGGAGAGCTCATTGCCACACACGTGATACCCAGACCCCATAACGACGTGGAGATGATCCTTCCCAAGATCAAGTGATGAACGGAAACGATGTAGAACTTATCACAAGGGCTGTGCTCAGGGCTCTGCAGGATACAGGAGATGATACGGCCGGGATGGAAGTTCCGGTCGGGGTGTCGGCAAGACACATACATCTTACCCAGGAGCATGTAGAGGCACTCTTCGGAGAAGGGTATCATCTCACGAAGAAAAAAGACCTTATGGGCGGTCAGTTTGCGGCGAACGAACAGTGCACGATAGTGGGCCTTAAGCTACGCGCCATTGAAAACGTCCGTATACTGGGACCGGTGCGAAAAGCATCGCAGGTCGAGATATCTGCGACCGATGCAAGGACGCTGGGCATCAGCGCTCCCCTGCGTGAGTCGGGCGATGTCGCCGGCTCAGCGCCGATAGCTCTTGTGGGACCCAGAGGGGTCATCTATCTTGATGAAGGCTGTATCGTAGCAGCAAGGCATATCCATATGACACCGGAGGATGCTGAAAAGGCCGGTCTCAAAGACGGCGATCACGTGTCCGTTAAGATGGGGAATGACAGGGGCGCTGTGCTCGATCATGTAAAGATCAGAGTCGATCCGTCATTCTCGCTGGAAATGCATATCGATACAGACGAGGCAAATGCCTGTCAGGTCAAACAGGGAGACAAAGCACGGATCATCAAATAGTACTGCATGAACGGATTGGAGATCTATGATAATAGGCAAGGTAGTGGGGAGCGTATTCTCCACAAGGAAAAGCGAAAAGCTGGTTGGCAATAAATTCATGATAGTCCGTCCCGAGGAGTCGATGAACTCGGAGGGAAATGATCTGGTGGCCATCGATATCATCGGAGCGGGCATCGGAGAAAAGGTGCTTGTTGCGCGCGGATCGGCCGCGCGGATCGGCTGCGACATGAAGGAAGCCCCGGTAGATGCGGCGATAGTCGGGATCATCGACGAAGGTCAGGAGATATTTGATTAAGTCGTTATGGATATCAGTTCGCTGCAGAAAATCGCACGGGAAAACGGCGTAGTCGGTGCCGGAGGTGCCGGCTTTCCCTCATATGCAAAGATGACGGAGAAGGCAGATGCGGTCTTATTAAACTGCGTGGAATGCGAGCCCCTTCTTAAGCTTCATCGCCAGCTTCTGGCCATGCATGCCGCGGAGATCGTCGGCATGCTTGACGAAGTAAGGAAGACGCTGAAGGCCGACGAAGCAGTGATCGGTATCAAATCAGAGTATACCGAGACCATAGAGGCACTGGAAGAGGTCATAAAGGATCACCCCTCTGTCAGGATCAGCAAAGTAAGAGCGGCTTATCCGATGGGCGATGAAGTCATACTTATCTATGAGGCTCTGGGCAGAGTCGTTCCGCCGGGAGGACTTCCCGCCGAGGTCGGAGTCGTCGTATACAACGTGGAGACAATGTACAATCTCTACAGGGCTGTCCACCTGGGGATCCCCGTGACCGACAAGCTGGTGTCTATAGTGGGAGAGACGGATCATCCCGTGACCTTAAGGCTTCCCATCGGAGTAAAGACAGGAGAGGCCGTGCGGATCGCAGGGAGCATCACATGCAATGATCCCGCATATCTCATGGGCGGTCCCATGATGGGCAGGATGGGCACATATGAGACTCCTATAATAAAGACAACCAATGCAGTCATAATCCTCAGCAGGCAGCATGAGCTCATCATGAAGATGAAAAAGAATCTCGATGTGGAGATCAAAAGAGCTTCGTCAGCCTGCTGTCAGTGCAGGACATGCACCGACCTCTGCTCGAGACATGCGCTCGGACATCCGATAGAACCGCACAGGATAATGAGGGCAGCAGCCGACAGGAACACGTCGGATCCGTCTGTCTTTATCAATTCCGCTTTCTGCAGCGGTTGCGGGATATGCGAAAAATATGCATGTCCGCAGGGACTGTCTCCCAGAGCGATGATACAGGAATTCAAGATCGGTCTGAAAAAGGAAGGGATAAACGCGGGGAGACCGGAACCCGCGCCTGTGGCTTCGGACAGGGAATACAGAAAAGTACCTGTGCACAGACTGGCATCAAGACTCGGACTGGCGCCTTATGACGTGCCGGCACCTCTTGAGGACGAACCCGTGAGCGTATCCTCGGTGAAGATCCCTTTGAGCCAGCATATCGGAGCTCCGGCAAGAGCGATAGTAAAAAAAGGCGACACGGTCAAAAGAGGACAGATGATAGGAGAGGCGGCAGAAGGACTGTCGGTTGCAGTTCATGCCTCGATAGACGGAACGGTAACAGAGATAAGCGACAGATACATCGAGATAACAAGCTGATGTAATGTGGCATCCCCGGAGTACGGAAGACAGAAGACAAACAGGAGAAGATCACAAGTGGCAAAAGCGATCGGAATGGTAGAATGCACAACAGTATCCGCAGGATTCAAGGCAGCGGATGACATGGCGAAGGCAGCAAATGTAGAGCTTCTTCAGGCAGAGGCCACCTGCCCGGGGAAGTTTGTGATACTGATAGCCGGAGAGCTGTCCGCCGTCAGGGCATCAGTAGACAGAGCTGAGATCGCCTACGCGGACAGGGTCATTGATACATTTGTGCTTGGCAATCCTCACGAATCCATTTTCCCCGCCATATACGGAACAGCCGAGCCCGATTCCATCGAAGCGCTCGGTGTGCTCGAGACATATGATGTGGCTGCGATGATAGTAGCTGCAGATGTGGCGGCAAAGACGGCGCTCGTAGAGCTTTTGGAGCTGCGTCTTGCAAAGGGTATGTGCGGGAAAAGCTATATGACCATAACAGGCAGCGTATCCGCAGTGCAGGCAGCCATAGATGCGGCGAAGATCTCCGCAGGCGACAAGGGCATGTTCCTTGATGAGTCTGTCATAGCGCGCCCGTCCGATCAGCTTATGAGATTCTTATAGATCATACATTAAGAAACAACATGCTTGCAGCGGAACGAAGAAACATAATCCTTGAGAGGATACAACAGGAAAAGAAGGTCGTCGTCAGTACGTTAAGCCGCGAGTACGAGGTCTCGGAGGAGACGATAAGAAGAGACCTTGATAAGCTTGAAGACGAAGGACACATAATCAAGAGTTACGGCGGCGCCGTGCTAAATGAATCGTCCCTTACGGAGCTTCCGCACAATCTGAGGCGCAGCGTAAATGTGGTAGCCAAGCAGAGGATCGCGGATCTGGTGAACGACCTGATCGAAGAGGAAGATCATATTTTTCTCGATGCCTCCACGACATCCCTGTATATAGCAAAGACCATCAAACAGAAAGAACACCTGACGGTCATCACGAATTCCATAGAGAATCTGCTGGAACTGTCGATGGTGTCGGGATGGGACATCATATCAACAGGCGGCAAACTGAAGGCCGGAACGATGTCGCTCTTTGGAAGAAGATCAGCCGAGACGGTTGCCGCTTATCACACGGACAAGGTGTTCATGTCCTGCAAGGGACTCTCGATGGATATGGGGATCACCGACGGCAACGACGAAACAGCAGGCATCAAGCAGGCGATGATATCTTCTTCCGAGAAGGTATACCTCGCAGCAGACCACACCAAATTCGACAGAAAGGCATTTGCCCAGATATGCGGATTCAATAAGATCGATGCCGTGGTCACGGACTCAAAGCCGGACGACGCATGGAAGGATTTTTTCAGAACGGCAGGCATCGAGCTTTTTTATCCTGAATGACAGGACAGGGTTACAGACAGGAAGGAGCGGAAGGAATGAAGGCTTTTGACAGCACTCCCGTACCGAAAACAGAACGCATAACAAAACTCGTGGAAGACCTCTTTGCCAAAATGCCCGAGATAGAGGCGGCAAGAGCAGAGCTTATCACGGAATCATTTAAGGCTACGGAAGGGATGCCCATTGTTACGAGGAAAGCACTTGCTTTCAGACATATACTTCAGGGCCTTCCCATAATCATACGACCCGGGGAGCTCATCGTGGGTAGCACCACGATAGCGCCGAGGGGATGTCAGACATATCCGGAATTTTCTTTTGAATGGCTCGAAGCCGAGCTTGATACCGTAGAACACCGCACGGCTGATCCGTTCTATATATCCGAAGATACGAAGAAGAGGCTGAAGAAGGTCAATCCGTACTGGAAGGGAAAGACCACGAGCGAACTGGCAAGATCCTACATGTCCCCCGAGACTATCCGCGCAATGGATCATAACTTCTTTACCCCGGGCAACTATTACTACAACGGTGTGGGGCATGTGAACGTCCACTATGACCGTGTGATATATGAAGGTCTTAACGGGATCATAAAGCAGGCAGCGTCTGAGCTTGAGAAGGTAGATGTCTCCGATCCGAATTACGGTGATAAAAGACGTTTCCTTGAAGCAGTCATAATATCCTGTCAGGCAGTATCTGATTATGCAAAAAGATATGCCGACCTTGCTAAGAGCGAAGCCGAAAAGGAAAAGGATCCTGCAAGAAAGAAGGAACTCCTTGATATCGCAGAGCGCTGCAGGAACGTGCCGGCCAACCCCGCAAGAACCTTTGCAGAGGGACTGCAGGCATTCTGGTTCGTACAGCAGACGATACAGATAGAGTCATCGGGACATTCCATCTCTCCCGGGCGTTTTGACCAGTATATGTATCCCTTATATGAACATGATATCGCTGAAGGGCGCCTTACAATGGAGGAAGCCCAGGAGCTTATCGACTGCGTATGGGTCAAACTGAACGATCTGAATAAATGCAGGGATGAGCTGAGTGCTGAAGGCTTTTCAGGATACTCGCTTTTCCAGAACCTTATAGTCGGAGGACAGACACCTGACGGAAGGGATGCGACGAACGATCTCTCCTTCATGTGTCTTGATGCAACAAAGCATGTATTTCTTCCGCAGCCCTCCATCTCCATCCGTGTGTGGAACGGATCGGCAAAGGAGCTTCTGATCAGGGCAGCAGAGGTCACGAGGACCGGCATAGGCTTCCCCGCCTACTACAACGATGAGATCATCATCCCTTCCATGGAGAATCGCGGGATACCGATCGAGCATGCGAGGAATTACTGCATCATCGGCTGCGTCGAGCCCCATGTGCCCGGCAAGGAGGACGGGTGGCATGATGCCGCTTTCTTCAACATGTGCCGTCCTCTTGAGATGGTCTTTACTAACGGCATAGACAACGGCGAAGTCGCCAGTATACAGACGGGCGGCATAGAGAGCATAGGCTCCTATGAGGAGTTCAAGGAGGCCTACAGGAAGCAGATGGACTACAACATCAAACTTCTGGTGAATGCCGATAATGCCATAGACAGGGCGCACGCCGAGAGATGCCCGCTTCCTTTTGAATCGGCTCTGATAGATGACTGCATATCAAAGGGAGTGCCTCTGCAGCAGGGCGGAGCGCATTATAATTTCACCGGGCCCCAGGGCTTCGGTATAGCCAACGTCGCAGATTCTCTTTACGTGGTGAAGACGCTTGTATTTGAGCAGAAGAGATTCACGCTCAGGGAGCTGGCGGATGCCATGGCCATGAACTACGGTCAGGGCTTTGATGAGCGTACGGCTCACGATACTGCTCTCCAGGCGGTCCGCATCATGAGGGCAAAGGGAGAGGAGCCGGATGAGCAGTTTGTGTCAGGAATCATAAAGAAAGTCCTTACGATGCAGCTTCCCGAGGATGAGAAAAAGAGGTACGAAGAGATCCGGGAGATGATAATCGACTGTCCTCACTACGGAAATGACATAGATGAGGTGGATGAGATAGCAAGAGAGGCGGCTTATTTCTATACAAAGCCACTTCCTCAGTACAAGAATCCCAGAGGAGGCATCTTCCAGGCAGGTCTTTATCCCGTGTCAGCGAATGTCCCGCTCGGAGCGCAGACCGGGGCCACACCTGACGGAAGACTGGCTCATACGCCTGTCGCGGACGGAGTGTCACCGACCAGCGGATATGATGTCACCGGACCGACAGCATCCTGTAATTCCGTGGCGCGTCTTGATCATGCCGATGCCTCGAACGGGACACTGTTCAACATGAAGATTCACCCCACGGCCATGAGCACGGACAAGGATCTTGAGGATTTCGTATCGCTTGTTCGGGGCTTCTTTGATCAGAAGGGAATGCATATGCAGTTTAATGTCGTAGACAGGGAGACCCTTATCGACGCACAGAAGCATCCGGAGAAATATGCCGGACTGGTGGTCAGGGTCGCCGGCTACTCGGCTCTTTTCACGACATTATCAAAGTCGCTTCAGGACGATATAATCCGAAGGACCGAGCAGGGACTGCACAGATAGGGACGATATGGAAGACTACAGCTATCTGGACGTAAAAGGCAGGATATTTGACATACAGAGATACTCTATCCATGACGGTATCGGCATCCGGACCATAGTCTTTTTAAAAGGCTGCGCGTTAAGATGTCGCTGGTGCTGCAATCCGGAGTCCCAGTCATATGAGATCGAGACCATGATGGTAAACGGAAGGCCAAAGGTCTACGGAAGGGACGTGACTGTCAGGGAAGTCATGCAGACTGTGAGAAGGGATATGCCTTATTACAGCAGATCTGACGGAGGACTGACCCTGTCCGGAGGAGAGAGTCTGCTGCAGCCGGAGTTTGCAACGGCTCTTCTCAAAGCCGGCAAATCCCTCGGGGTCAATACAGCGCTCGAGAGCATGGGGTATGCAAAATACGAGACGATAGAAGGGATACTCCCTTATCTTGATACATATCTTATGGATATAAAGCATATGGATCCTTTGAAGCATAAGGAGTGGTGCGGTAAGGAAAACACCCTTATGACGGAAAATGCAAAAAGGATCGCAGAGAGCGGGATGACAAAGCTCATCATCAGAGTTCCAGTGATACCGGGGTTCAACGACACGGACGGCGAGCTCCTTGCGATAGCGCGGTTTGCTGATTCACTTCCGGGTGTTGAGGAGATAGATATCCTTCCTTATCACAATTTCGGCGAGGATAAGTACAAAGGTTTGAACCGCGACTATCCTATGGGGGATGCAAAAAGACCTTCCACCCAAAGGATGGAAGGCTTTAAGGATCTTATAGAGCGATCAACCGGACTGTACTGCCAGATAGGCGGTTAAGTCCTCAGCTTCTGTATATCTTTATCTCAAAAGAATCTGCGACGCACTTTCTGGCGTCCTGAAGTCCATCAAAGAGTTTTTTGCCTGTCATCTGACAGAGGATGTTACCGAGTGCGGTGGCCTCTCCGGGACCAGCGTATACGGGCACTTTGGAGTATTCCGCGCTGAGCTCGTTAAGCCAGACGGCATTGGAACCCCCGCCTATGATATGGATCCTGTCATAATGCACTCCCGTAAGAGACTCTATCTCATGAAGCTTATCTGCATAGCATTTCGCAAGACTGTTGTATATGACGGCGGCAAGCTGGGGTAGAGTCTCAGGCACTTCCTGACCGGTTGCGCGGCACTTTTCCCGGATCGCTTCAGCCATGTCATCAGGGGCAAGAAAGGCATCATCCTGCGCATCGACGATCGACTTTATGGATTCCTTTGATGCCAGATCACAGATCTCTCCGTAGCCCATGTCCGGGGCGAGAGCGTTTCTTACAGACTGTATCATCCACAGCCCCATGATATTTGTAAGGTATGTGATGGATCCGTCATAGCCGCCCTCATTGGTGAAATTCATCTTACGGCTCTTTTCGGAGCAGTCAGGCTCTTCCATCTCCACACCCATAAGAGACCATGTTCCGGAGCTTATATAGCATACATTCTTCTCGGAAGAAGGAATGGCCATCACTGCGCTGGCCGTATCATGTGTCGGAGGAAGGATGACGTCGCAGCTGAATCCGACCTCGCGGCTTATCTCTTCCTTAAGAGGACCTATGCTGGTGCCGGGCATAAGGATCTCCTGGAAGATCTCAGCCGGGAACTGAAGCTTTTCCATGAGCTCATAATCCCAGTTCCTGGTACGCGGATCCACGAGCTGTGAGGTAGTCGCCTCGGAATATTCCTGCACTTTTTTACCTGAGAGCAGGAAATGAAAATAATCAGGCATCATAAGAAGGGATGCTGCTGACTCCAGATATTCGGGATGCTGCTTCTTAAGGGCCATAAGCTGATATATGGTATTGTATATTGCCTTTTGTATACCGGTCCTCTCGTAGAGCTCGCTCTCACTGATCACGGCGGATACTGCTTCATCCATGCCGTCAGTCCTGTGGTCCCTGTAACCTACGGCGTCACCGATCATGTTGTCATCTTTGTCCAGAAGGACAAAGTCCACGCCCCAGGTATCGACGCCAACGCTTACCGGAATCTTCCCGGCTTCACGGCATTTCTTCATGCCTGTGAGGATCTCGTTGAAGAGGCGCTTTGTATCCCAGCAAAGAACGCCGTTTTTCTCATCCATTCCGTTTGGGAAGCGGTATATCTCCTCGAGGATCATCTTTTCATCTTCCAGATGTCCGAGGATGTGTCTTCCGCTGCTTGCCCCGATGTCGATCGCCAGAAAGTATTTTTGGTCGCTGTCCATATCATCCCTCCAGATATTTATTGTGATGCCGGTACTTGTGATCAGCTTCTATTTCTCCATTATATACTACGGAGCGGCCGGTTGACAGATGTTATTTTCCGACTTGAAACTTGCCATCTTTTGTGTTATTTTAATGATTCGTGATATATCCGCCTTGCTCACGCAAAGGTAAGCGTGAGCCGGACAGACCATAAGGAGGTAAAAAATGAACAAGTATGAACTGGCTGTTGCGGTCAACGGACAGCTCGAGAGCGACGCTAAAAATGCCGTTCTCGAAAAGGTGAGGGGACTCATCACTCGTTTCGGCGGCACCATCACATCTGAGGATGACTGGGGCAAGCGCAGATTTGCCTACGAGGTGCACAAGGTCAAGGAAGGCTTTTATGTCTTCATCAAGTTCCAGGCAGAGCCCGAGGCTATTGCCGAGATCGAACATCGTATCAGGATAGTAGAAAACGTATACAGGTATCTCATAGTTTCGGATGAGAAAGAGCTTTCTGTAAAGCATGAGGAAGAAAAGACCGAGACTGTTGAGTCTTCGTACGATGCGCCGAGAAAGACGGAGCCCGCAGAAGCTGAGACGGCTGAAGCAGCATCAGAGGAAGAAACTTCGGAAGAAGAGACTGCTGCTGACAGCGATTCAAAAGAAGCAGAGTAATATCAGTGGCAAGGCCACGGAAAGCGTAGGGCAGAAATATGAACAAAGCTTTATTGACGGGGCGCCTTACAAAAGATCCTAATGTAAGATACTCGCAGGGTGAGAATCAGATGTGCATCGCACGTTTCACTCTCGCGGTGGATCGCAGGAGATCAAGAAATCAGGACGGCAACGGACAGACAGCGGATTTCATCAGCTGCGTGGCATTCGGCAAGACAGGTGAATTTGTCGAGAAATATGCCAGAAAGGGAATGAAGTTCGATCTGTCGGGACGTATTCAGACAGGCAGTTATCAGAATAAAGACGGACAGACCGTCTACACTACGGAAGTAGTAGTCGAGGATATAGAGTTTGGTGAGAGCAAGAACGCTGCATCTTCGGGATCGGGATCAGGATCAGGTTATTCCGCTCCTTCGGGAGGAAGCCAGAGCGCTCCTCAGCCTGCAGATGACGGGTTCATGAATGTACCGGACGAGATAGACGACGAACTGCCGTTTAACTGATCAACAACAACAATATTTATCAGACAGGGAGAAGAGACATGCCATATACAAGAAATAACGATCACTCAGACAGACCCAGAAGACCCGGCGGAATGCGCAGAAGGAAGAAAGTCTGCATATTCTGCGGAAAGGACGGAGACATCGATTATAAGGATGTAGTAAGACTTAAGAAATTCATCTCGGAGAGGGGCAAGATCCTTCCCAGGAGGGTTACCGGAACCTGCGCAAAGCATCAGAGAGAGCTTACGACAGCTATCAAGCGCGCAAGACATCTGGCACTGCTTCCTTACGTAGTGGAATAAGCCTCATACGGGTTTTCAGAAAAGACAAAACAGCCTGCCGGTCAGACCGACAGGCTGTTCTTTATCTTCTTTTCTATCTCGCCTCGGTCATATGTACCGGATCTCAGGCGCTCATATTCCCTGAGGATCTCTTCGTTACGGGCGATGTTGGCGGCGTTTGCTGCAAGCAGATCATCATTTATCTCCTCATAGGACAGATAGCCTACTCCGGGGATGCGGTTGCCCTCAAGGATATCCTTATGAGTAAGTATCACCGTGCCCAGGAACACCGCTTCCTGCATGACCCCGGAAGTCTGGAAGGCATAGTTCGCGCTGTTATAGGGCAGAGCAACGTAGCTTGCACGGGATAAAAGGGACAGGTATTCATCGTTCTCAAGATAGGCATCCCTTATCTCGACATTGGAAGAAGCGGTCTTTTTCAGGGCTTCGACCCTTTCTTTATCATAGAACCTGCCGGCTATCACAAGATGGAAGTCTGTCTTCTTAAATGCGCTGATCAGTTCTTCCAGCTGCTTTCCGTCATTCATGGTTCCGATGCATACGGCATAAGGCTCTTTGACGGCATTTCTGAAAGGGCCGTATATATCTTCATCGCAGGCGTAGTCCGGGATAAAGACAGACCGCATGTTGCGGAACCGGAACGAAGGTCCGGCGGATATACAGAGCGAGACCCTTTTCTGGCCTGCTTCAAAAATCTTCTGCTTGAGGGCGGCTGATCCTCCGGTGCGGAATCCGTCGTAGAACATGGTCACGACTATCTTTTTGTTCATATTCCCGAAGATGGCAAGATACAGGAAGAGGTAGAACTCCACGTTGAAGAACCATACGACCCGGTCGGGACTATGCTTTAGGGCGCCCCGGACATTACGGAACATATGGACTTTGTCAATGGCTCTTTTGAAGACGGATGAGCCGCTCTTCATGATGATATGATGGGGCAGACGAAAGATGTCCGCGCCGGAATGCAAAGAAGTATCATCCGGCAGAGACTTTATGATCGTATCGGGTGCAAATATCGTAACCCGGTATTCATCCTTTATCATATCGAAGTATTCTTTTAGGACCTTTGGAGCGTGTCCTACGGCGGCTCCTTTTTCATCGCACCTGCCCTGATATTCGACCATGGATACTGTCTTTTTCTTATCTGCCGGGGTATCTGCGGGAGGTATGCTCGAGAGGTACTTCCTGTGAAGATAAGAGTGTATCCATCCTATGCCGGAATAACTCAGCAGGCTTACCGCTCTGTTCCTTATCCTGGCCTTAGGATCCTTTATCACTGTGCTTCGCACAAGGCGGATATCGGAGTATGCCTTTGTCATAAGCTCTCTTGATGCGCGATCCGCGGTGTCCTTCGGTGTCTCGGACAGTATCTGGAAGCATGTTGAAAGATGACGGCTGGCAGCTGCCTTAAGGCAGTCGGGATGATTTTTCTTCATATATGAGAGCATGTGCCGGCTGTGCCTTAAATAATCCGGATTTCTCTTAGAGGACGTGGAAAAAACGGTATTGTCCGCGCTCATCACATATCCGTACAGAGGCTGATCCGTACGCGCTGTGCAGGAAGAGCTGAGGAAGAGACGGTATATGGTCCCCATATCCTCGGCCGCCGTACCCTCGGGAAAGGACACATCATCCCACAGGCTTTTCTTTGAGATCATGCCCCACGGGGCGCTTAAAAAGCCTTTCTGGTACAGAAGAGCCCTTACGCCGTCATGCCCTTTATATACGGAAATATGAGGTGGAGACGAAGTCTTAAAAAGAGATGCAGTATCCCGGATATCATCCCGATGGCATTTCACATGGGCGCAGGATACTATATCGGCTCCGGTCTCTAGAGCAGCTGACAGGAGGGCGGACAGATAAGAGCCTGCTATCACGTCGTCACTGTCTACAAAGCAGATCCAGGTACCCGAAGAGGCAGCCACACCGGCATTTCTTGCGGCAGCGGCGCCCTTATTCTCCCTGTGGAGGACACGGATGCGCGGATCATCGTAAGAGTCGCACATGGCGCCGGATCCGTCACTCGAGCCGTCATCCACGAGTATGAGCTCTATATCTTCATAGTCCTGGGCGAGTATGCTTTTTACGCAGTCATCGAGAGTTTTTGCAGCCTGATACACAGGCACTATAACACTGATCATGTGAACATTATACAAGGGAACGGGGCTTTGTTGAAGTTTTTATTTTATTATAATAAAATAGACAGGTATGCTTAAAATAATCATCAATGCGGACGATCTGGGGATCTCTGAGGATGTGAACCGGGCTATAGAGGAATGTTTTGCCGAGAGATTCATCACCAGTACGACTCTCATGGTCAACATGGACTATGCCGATGAAGCGGTGGATATGGCCGTGGCGGCGGGCTGGCATGAGCGTGTCGGACTGCACCTCAACCTCACGAGCGGAAGACCGCTGACTGCCGGTATCAGGAAGTTCAAGCTTTTCTGCGCGCGTGACGGCTCGTTCAATGCGAGATTTGCGAAGAACACAGTTTCCAGACTGCATCTTACGAAGCAGGAGCTAGAGGCAGTCAGGGAGGAGGCAGAGGCCCAGATAAGGAAATATATCTCTTACGGCCTTCCCAACAAGCACCTGGATTCGCATCACCACGTCCATACCGATGCCTCGGTGTGGAAGGCGGTCGAGCCTCTGCTTGAGAAATACGGTATGAGGTCGGTGAGGATCAGCCGCAACATGTACGGTCGTGTATCTCTTGCGAAGCGGGTCTATAAGGACAGATATAACCGGAGGCTTATGAGCCTGCCGATACAGACTGCGGACTATTTCGGCTCGTTCAGGGATTTCATGCACTGCAGGACATCCTTAAGGGACGGAGCGCTTGTGGAGATCATGGTCCATCCGATGCATGACGAGACCGGAAGGCTTATGGATACAGGAAGACCCATAGAGGAAGAGCAGGATTATCTTTCAAGGATGAAATACGTAAAGGATTTTTATTAGAACGAGAAAGACATGAGCGTTAAAACTAAAGAAAAGAAGACAAGATACAAGGGGACCCTGAGGCTTTACATTACGTGGCCCCTTATACTGACCCTGCTGCTTTTGGCGGGAGCATTCGGGATATATTTTATCAATGCCAGAGCAGGATATGCCGCTTTCGGTGTGACGTTCATCTATGCTGTGATAGCATTATCGGTACGCTTCTACAACCGCAGGAGCATAGCAAATGACCTGGTGAACTTTGCCACGAGCTTCGGACAGGTACAGAAGGGACTGCTGAAGGGGCTTGCGCTGCCCTATGCGCTGCTGGATGAAAACGGACGGTTCGTATGGTGCAACTCGGAGTTTCAGGCTCTCATAGGCAAGGAACTTCCCTTCGGCAAATCCATTACGACCTTCGTGCCGGAGCTTACAAAGGATCGTCTTCCCATGGGCGAGGAAAACGTCGAGATGGAGTTTTCAGTGAACGGGAGAGACTTCAGGGCAGACATCAGGAGGAATTCACTTGATGAGATGGTCCGCGATTCTCTGATCACGGATGACGAAGGCTTCACAGGATCGATCATAACCCTCTTCCTTTTTGACGAGACCGAGATCAATCTCCTCAAGAAGAAAAACCGGGATGAGACCATAGTCGCCGGCTACATCTATATGGATAATTACGACGAGGCCATGGAGGATGTCGAGGAAGTCAGACGTTCTCTTCTTGTGGCTCTTATCGACAGGAAGATCAAGAAGTACTTTGCGGAATATGATGCCGTTGTCAAGAACCTTGAAAGAGACAAGTATTTTGTCACGATGAAAAGGATAGCGTTTGACAGGCTTGTCGAGAACCGCTTCGATATCCTCGAGGATGTAAAGACAGTCAAGGTCGGCAACGAGATGTCCGTCACTTTGTCGATGGGATTCGGCCTGGAGACAGGCACTCTTGCTGAGGATAACTCGTACGCAAGGAGCGCCATAGATCTGGCTCTGGGACGCGGCGGAGACCAGGCAGTGGTTAAGACCACGAACAACACGACCTATTACGGCGGCAAGAGCATGCAGATGGAAAAGAATACCCGTGTCAAGGCCCGCGTCAAGGCTCAGGCCCTCAGGGAGATCATAGAGCAGAAGGAGCGTGTCTTCTGCATGGGACACCAGATCACCGACATAGATACCTTCGGCGCCGCAGTCGGAGTATTCAGGGTTACAAAGCAGCTTAATAAAAAATGCCATATAGTCATCAATAACGTGACACAGTCGATCCGTCCCTTTGTGGATGCATGCTCGAAGGAATCGGATTTTGATCCGGATATGTTCGTGACCAATTCCGAGGCGCTGCAGCTTGCCGATCCGGGGAATTCGGTGATGGTCGTCGTGGATACGAACAAGCCGTCCATCACAGAGTGTCCCGAGCTCCTGAAAAGGATAGAGACCATAGTGGTGCTCGATCATCACAGGATAGGAACGGAGACCATAGAAAATGCGACGCTGTCCTATATCGAACCCTTTGCGTCCAGCGCCTGTGAGATGGTCGCGGAGATACTTCAGTACATATCCGACAATATCAGGATCAAGAGCGTCGAGGCAGACAGTCTCTACGCCGGCATCATGATAGATACGAATAATTTCATGACAAAGGCGGGAGTGCGGACCTTTGAGGCGGCGGCTTTCTTAAGAAGGTGCGGCGCCGATATCACAAGAGTCAGAAAACTGTTCCGCAACGATATGGGATCATTCCAGGCACGAGCGGAAGTCGTGCGGAACGCAGAGCTCTTCCATGAGAAGTATGCGATATCCATATGTGACGGCAACGGACTCGAGAGCCCCACGGTCGTCGGATCGCAGGCTGCCAATGAGCTGCTGAACATTAATTCCGTCAAGGCATCCTTTGTCCTTACTGATTATCAGAATCGCATATACATATCCGCGAGATCCATTGATGAGGTCAATGTGCAGATCATAATGGAAAGACTCGGCGGAGGCGGCCATATCAATATTGCGGGAGCGCAGCTTACGGATATGTCTCCGGAGAGCGCCAAGCAGAAGCTGATGGATATAATTGACGACATGGAAAAGGAAGGAGCGTTCGAATAATGAAGGTTATACTGCTTAAGGATGTGAAATCGCTGGGAAAGCAAGACGATATAGTCGAGGTAAAGGAAGGATATGCAAGGAATTTCCTTTTTACCCAGAATCTCGGAGTACCTGCCGACTCAAAGAACCTTAATGATGTGAAGCTGAAGAAGGCCAGAGAGAAAAAGATCGCTGACATAAAACTTGCCGAGGCTAAGGAACTGGCTGAAAAGCTTGAAAAGACCACTGTAAAATGCAGGGTAAAGGCAGGCAAGGACGACAGGATCTTCGGCTCCGTCTCATCAAAGGAGATAGCCGAAGAGATGAAAAAGCAGAACGGGATCGAGATAGACAAGAAGAAGCTTGTCCTGCCCGAGCCGATAAAGAACCTTGGCTCATACAAGGTCACGGCCAAGCTCCATCCCGAAGTGACTGCAGACATTGCCGTGGACGTACTGCCTGAGGAATAAAGAAAACATACGCCATGCCGATGGATGAGAATGTAATAAAAAGAATACCGCCTCATTCTTCAGAAGCCGAGAGATCCGTGATAGGCTCCATGATACTGGATGATACAGGGGACGCCATCTTTTCTGCTACAGAGATCCTTTCAGGAGAGGATTTCTATGACAGAAGGTACAGGCTGATCTTTGAGACCCTCTCGGAGCTTTTTAATGAGCAGAAGCCAGCGGACTCGGTGGTGATCCTGGACAGGCTCAGAGAAAAGGGAGCTCTCCCCGAGATAGCCAATGCGGCATTTCTTGCGGAGATAGTGGACTCTGTCCCAACATCAGCCAATATCAGGTATTATGCGGAGATAGTAAGGGAAAAATCTCTCTTAAGGTCCATAGTGACAGTCAACTCCGAGATCGAAAACGACTGCTACAAGGGCGAGAAGGATACAGAGGAGATCCTGCAGGATACCGAGAAAAGGATATTTGATCTGCTCCAGGATCGCGGGAAGTCGGATCTGGTCCCGATCAAGGATATAGTCATCGATACCCTCCAGCATATCCAGGAGGTGGCCAAGGCAGATTCCAAGATCACCGGCATCCCGTCAGGATTTGCAGACCTTGATGAAAAGACGGCCGGATTTCAGAAGTCCGATCTTATCCTTTTAGCCGCAAGACCTTCCATGGGTAAGACGGCTTTCGTGCTGAACATAGCACAGAATGCCTGCCTGAAGAAGAATTATCACTGCCTGATCTTTTCTCTTGAGATGTCAAAGGAACAGCTCGTGAACAGACTTCTGGCTATGGAATCAAGGGTTAATTCCCAGAATATAAGGACCGGAGAACTGACAGACGATGACTGGCGCGGGATCATAGAAGGCGCAGGTGTCATAGGCACATCTAACCTGGGTATCGACGATACGCCGGCCATAACCGTCTCCGATATGAGGACAAAATGCCGGAGATACAAGATCGAACACGGCCTTGATATGGTGATCGTGGATTACCTTCAGCTGATGAACGGATCGGCTTCGGGGCGAAGGGACAGCAACAGACAGCAGGAGATATCGGATATATCAAGAGGCCTTAAGGCCCTTGCACGAGAACTGCAGTGTCCGGTGATAGCACTGTCACAGCTCTCAAGAGAGGTCGAGAAGAGACCGGATCACAGACCCATGCTTTCAGATCTTCGTGAATCAGGGGCTATCGAACAGGACGCAGATGTGGTAATGTTTATATATAGAGATGAGGTTTATCACGATGACTCCGACAGAAAGGGAGTGGCGGATATAATCATCGCCAAGCAGAGGAACGGCCCGATAGGCACAGTGAGTCTCGCCTGGATCGCTTCACTCACCAAATTCGAGTCGCTGGAGACTGAAGACAGCAGATAACTCATGCATAATGCATGGAGGACTGACATGAAGATAGAGAAGGTTAACGAAAAACAGATAAGATGCACTCTTACAAAGAATGACCTCGTATCAAGGAACCTTAAGATGAGCGAGCTGGCTTACGGTACGGATAAGGCGAAGAGCCTTTTCAAGGACATGATGCGCGAGGCCCATCACAGATTTGGATTTGATGTGGAGGATATACCTCTCATGATAGAGGCTATCCCGATTTCAAATGATGCCATAGTGCTCGTCATCACGAAGGTGGAGGATCCGGAGGAGCTCGATACCAGATTCTCGAAATTTGCTCCGTCATTAAGCGAGAACGACAGTCAGGATACTAAAAAGCGCAGGGATCCCGGGAGCGCCGACGATATCATCGATCTGTTCAGAAAGCTCAAGGAGCAGGTGGATGATGCCCAGATGGCACTGTCAACGAGTGAATCCGGCGATACGATAGCAGCAAGCCGTAAGGTCGGATCCGATGCAGGCGTTGAGAGAGAAGTCAAGATCACGATCCAGGTGGATCTGACCAAGCTTTATTCTTTCAGCGATCTGGATGATGTGATAAGGGTCTCCAAGATACTGAAGGGGATCTACCACGGCAATAACGTGCTCTACAAGAATCCCGAGGACAAGAGATACTATCTTCTCTTAAGAAAGACGGATCATACGCCTGAAGTGTTCAATAAGGTATGTAATATAATCACCGAGTACGGACGCATGGAGGAATGCTCCACTGCCATAGAGGGCAGGATAAAGGAGCACTTTGATGTCATCATCGAAAGTTATGCCATGGAGAAGCTTGCTATAATCTGACGATGGCGATTGATTTTAGGATTCTACTATTGTACAATACTTAAGCACATGAAGCATATATCCCGATGCTTCTGAAGTTATAACAAGTTATAAGGAGGAATATACAAATGGCTCACGTAATAAATGATTCGTGCATCAGCTGTGGAGCATGCGCGGCTCAGTGCCCCGTTAATGCCATATCAGAGGGAGACGGCAAGTTCGAGATCGACGCTGCAACCTGCATCGACTGCGGAGCTTGTGAAGGCGGCTGCCCTGTAGGCGCTATCGCAGCAGAGTAAGAAAGACAAAAAGACAGAAGAGCCCCGTTCGCGAATGCGGACGGGGCTTTTCAACACTTCGAACGTTTTTCACAAAATGTAAAAAACTATTGCAATCGGATTCAAAAGGTAATATAGTGCTTCGGTGTAGAGCGATCGGAAATCTCGATGCAGTAAAGGAGGTGACCGGTCAGTAAAAAGGGATTGATCCGGATGATACTTCATATATCATCCGAAGGCCCCGTTTGGGGTGTCGATTAACGCGGACGTTCTTCTGAAGCGCTCAAAGCAACGGATACGTAACGCGAACGGGCATAAGAGCCCGGTATTCAGTACGGCCCTGCCGTATCAAGGACTTCCCTTATTTTTTTATCCAGATACTAAATGCAATCATTCTTTCAAGCTTATTTTTGCATCCTCTGATCGCCCTATCGTAACTGTAAGCAGAGTGTTAAATTCCAAAGAAGCGGCGGATATATCACAAATAAGCACCTCTTTATGGAAGTAACAAGGAGTGATCTTATGGATGCAGCTAAGAGACATGATGGTGTTGATGTTGAGCTTATGATGATGCTTGCCAGATATCAGGCGAACGGCGTTCCGATCTTCTTTGAGGACCGTCCCAGCACCCCTCAGGAGATAGTGGATATCATGATGGTCCATGAGGATGAGGTCTACATGCCGGATTATGTGACTGATACTGATAATCACGTAGTTCAGATCAGATATGATCATGTAAAATAAATTTTCCCTGTATGCCGGCTTCCGGCAGACGATGGTTCAGGTATCTGCGATATTGGCGCCCCGAAAAGCTTATCGCGTACAACCCGCCTGCCGGGGCCGGTTAACTTGCAAGTTTATGTAAACTATGGTAAAATGCACAGGGTTTAAAGTGGGAGATCAGGTTTTCCTGCAAAACCACAAGGATTAGACTAAGGAGTTATTCCGCCGGACAATATATTGTATATCCGGCGTCAGAAGAGTAATGCGAGAGACCCGGGAGACCGAGAGAAGGAAAAGAGAAAGGGCAAGACGGTACGAGAGAGAGGACCTCGGCGGATACGGACGAAGGCCGGCAAGGCGGGAAAGACCTGTCCGCAGAGAAGGCAGACGCAGGGAGAGGAGCAGTTTTGCGAAAAATCTTCCCCTGATCCTCACCGGACTTGTGATCGCTGCAGTAGCGATAGTGCTTCTTGGCACAAGCCTCTTTAAGGAGATCGGCGGATCAAAAGAAAAAGCAGACCTTAATGATTATCTTGGCATAGATCCGTCTCTTGGAACGGCAGTGATCCTTAACGGAGAGGTATCCGAAGAAAAGGCCGTGATACAGGGAGATACGCCGTATATCTCCATGGCCATGGCAAATAAGTTCTATGACAATTTCTATTATGACAGCCTTGAGGGACACCTGCTCGTGACCGGAGCCACGAAGGCGGTGGAAGGAGCCGAGGGAAGCGATTATATTGTGCAGCAGGATGCTGTATATATTTCGATCCCTTTTTTAAGGCGCTTTGCCCCTCTTTCATATGAGATATATGAAGACCCCGAAAGAGTTGATATCAGTACAGGTACAGATCCCGTTACGTCGGCGGAACTGGCCGAAGACACCGAACTCAGAGAATCAGCGGATAAAAAATCCGCCATTCTCGTCGATCTCGATAAAGGCGATGAGATAGAAGTACTCGAGGAAGAAGAAGCATGGGCCAGCGTCAGATATCAGGGGATCTCGGGATACATCGAGACAAAAAGGCTGAAGGATAACAGGAACAGCGTTCCGTCCGATGTCTCGGGCGGAGAGGAGGCAGATCTTACCTATACAAGGAATGTAAGGGACCACAAGATCGTGCTGGGCTTCCACAATCTGGCTGTCTCGGATGCCAATTCGTATCTCGACGATGCCACAGCGATCACAAAGGGAATGAACGTGATAGCTCCTACGTGGTTTTCCATGGCAGACAATGAAGGGGCTATCTCAGACATAGCGAGCGCAGATTACGTGGCGAAGGCTCATGAGATGGGATATGAGGTCTGGGGAGTTGTGGATAATTTTACCAATCCCGTGGATACCAACGAAGTGCTCTCCCGCACGTCAAAGAGGCTCGTTCTGGAGCAGAATATACTCAGTGCCGCAATGACCTACGGACTGGAGGGCATCAACATAGACTTTGAACAGCTTGCCGGGGAGACGGGTGATGATTTCGCCCAGTTCCTGAGAGAGCTTTCGATATATACCAGAGCAAACGGGATCGTGCTGTCCGTGGATAATTACGTGCCTCAGGATTATACGGATTTCTACAGGCGCGATATCCAGGGGAGAGTCGCGGACTACGTGATAATAATGGGTTATGATGAGCATACGGCGCTATCGAATGAAGCCGGATCCGTGGCATCGCTCGGTTTTGTGACGCAGGGAATAGAAGATACGCTGAAAGAGGTTCCCGCAGATCAGGTGATAAATGCCATACCTTTCTATACAAGAAAGTGGAGCTATGAAGGCGGATCACTCTCCTGTGAAAGCCTTGGCATGAGGGATGCGGCGGCATTTCTTTCTGACAACAACGTAACAGCAACGTGGGACGCTGAGGCCTGCCAGAATTACGCATCATTCGAAAAGGATGGCGTGACTTACAGCATATGGCTTGAAGATGCCGAGAGCATCTCTTCAAAGCTTGCGGTGATGACGGCTCATGACCTCGGAGGAGTGGGCTGCTGGAAGCTGGGTCAGGAGACGGCCGATATCTGGGATACTATAAGCACTTATTATCCGTCGGGGTCATAGAGACTGATGCAGACCCGTATAGTAAAGATAAGCGGTGACCGGGAAAAAGACGACAGGATCATAGAAGAGGCAGGCAGGATCATAAAAAAAGGCGGCCTTGTGGCCGTGCCCACCGAGACGGTATACGGTCTTGCGGGAGATGCCCTTAATCCCGGATCTTCAAAGAAGATATACGAAGCCAAGGGAAGGCCGTCGGACAATCCGCTTATCGTGCATATCGCACGATTGAAGGACCTTGAGACCATAGCCCGAGACATCCCCGATACGGCCTATGCGCTTGCCATAGCCTATTGGCCGGGACCGCTGACCATGGTATTGAATAAAAAGGACATCGTTCCGAAAGAGACCACGGGCGGGCTTGATACTGTAGCAGTGAGGTTTCCCGAAAATGAGATCATGCAGAAGGTGATCATAAGCTCCGGAGGATTTATAGCGGCCCCCTCCGCAAACCGTTCGGGACGGCCGAGCTGCACTAATGCTTCTCATTGCGAAGAAGATCTTGGCGGCCGTATAGATATGATAATAGACGGAGGAGAGTCCGGGATAGGTCTCGAGTCCACAGTGCTCGATCTTACAGCTGCAAGACCTGTGATACTGCGTCACGGATACATTGATAAAGCGATGGTCGAGCGGGTGACGGGACCTGTCGACATAGAGACCACTGCCACGGAAAAGCCCAGGGCGCCCGGTATGAAGTACAGGCACTACGCTCCGAAGGGCGAGCTCACACTTGTAAGCGGAGAGGCGGAGAAAACCGCCCGAAGGATACTGGAACTCGCTGCCGGACATGCACATAACGGCGGGAAGACAGCCGTGATATTCGCCCGTGAAAATGCAGCCCTGTATGAAGGGGCGAAGGATATCAGCCTGTATGATGCGGGCAGTCTCAATGATGAGGACACTATCGCCCACAGGCTCTTTTCGATATTGAGAGAGCTTGACGAAGAGGAGTGCAGATATATATACAGTGAGTGCTTTGATACACCGAGACTCGGCCGGGCGATAATGGACAGGCTCTCGAGAGCAGCCGAAGGAAGAGTGATCAGTGCAGACTGAAAGCAGAAATAACTATATTTTTGGAGGTAAAAGATGAAGATAGCCATCGCCTGTGATCACGGCGGATATGAACTGAAGGTCAGACTAATAGACCATCTTAGAGAAAACGGACATGAGATCAACGATCTCGGATGCGATTCGACGGATTCGGTGGACTATCCCTCATACGGAAAAGCCGTGGGTAAGGCCGTCATATCCGGCCGGGCCGACAGAGGCATAGTCATATGCACTACCGGGATCGGCATATCCATTGCCGCTAACAGGATCAGGGGGATAAGAGCGGCAGTATGTACCAACGGACTTATGGCAAAGATGACAAGACTCCATAATGACGCCAATGTGCTGGCTCTTGGGGCGAACATTGTAGGATACGGACTTGCCGAGGAGATCACGGATATCTTCCTTGAGACTGAGTTCTCAGGCGGAGAGAGACATGTGAGAAGGATACAGGGAATAGAACAGGATGACTGAGTTAAAAACTCTCAAAAGGGAAGACTATCTCACATGGGACGAATATTTTATGGGAGTGGCAAAGCTTACGGCCGAGCGCTCCAAGGATCCGAATTCGCAGGTGGGAGCCTGTATAGTAAGCTCGGATCACAGGATATTATCTATGGGATACAACGGATTTCCTGCCGGCTGCTCGGATGATGAATATCCCTGGGCGAGAGAGGGAGATGAGATTTCTGTCAAATACACATATGTGACTCATGCCGAACTCAATGCGATCCTGAACTTCAGGGGAGGAATGTCTTCTCTGGCCGGGGCAACCATATATGTGACTTTATTTCCCTGCAATGAGTGCGCTAAGGCGATCATTCAGACAGGGATAAAACATGTAGTATATGATTCGGATAAATATGCAAACACACCATCTACGGTAGCATCAAAGAAGATGTTTGATTCCGCCGGTGTCGAGTACCGAAAGTACGGATCCAGCGGAAGGAAAGTGACTATGGAGCTATGAAGAAAACCCCATCTAGAAGCATTTGCATAGCGGTGGCACTGATCATGGCGCTCCTGCCGGCATCGGCAGCATTTGCGACCAGTACGTCCGATCAGATCAAGGAGGTCGAGCAGGAGCAGAAGACCACTAAGGATCAGCTCGGACATACACAGGATACCATCGAGCAGCTCAAGGATTCAAAGGAAGCGATCCAGAACAGTCTTAATAATCTGAATGATCAGCTGGATGAAAAAAACGAAGAGATATCCGATATCGAAGATCAGATCGCGGAAAAAGAGGAAGAGATCGAAGAGATAGAAAAGGAATACGAAGAGGCGGTGGAGCAGGCTGATGAGCAGTACCGCTTCATCAAATGCCGTATCAGGAGTATCTATGAGAGCGGCTCAAATGATATGTACGATCTTATCTTCAATTCCGGGAGCATGGCGGGATTCCTTAACAAAGCGATCTATATAGCCCGCATGAACGACTATGACAAAAAGATGCTGAATAAGCTCCAGAATCTTATGGATGAGGCGAAGGAGAAGAAGGAAACTCTGGTAACGGAGGATCAGGAACTCCAGGAGCTGTACAACCAGAAGGAAGAGGAAGTAGGGGATCTTGAAGACCTTGTGGACAGCACCGAGAACAGCCTGGTAAGCTATGCCGGGGCTATCTCCGAGAAGGAAAGAGAGGCTCTTGAATATGAGGCAAAGCTCGTTGCAAGTCAGAGTACTCTCTCATCTTTGAAGAACAAACTCAAGGAAGAAGAAGCTCTTGCAAAACAGGCGGAAAAGACAGTATTCAGGGATCTCTCCGAGGTGTCGATAGCATCCGGGGACAGAGATCTGCTTGCAGCGATCATACAGTGCGAAGCGGGCGGCGAGCCCTATGCCGGCAAGATCGCAGTCGGAGCCGTGATAATGAACCGCGTGCGAAGCGGAGCATTCCCCAATACCATAGCGGGAGTCGTATACCAGCCGATGCAGTTCCAGCCGGTCAGATCCGGAAGACTTGCGATAAGGCTTGAAGAAGGAGCTAATGAAACCTGTTACAAGGCGGCCGATGAGGTGCTGGCGGGCGCAAATAATATCGGTAACTGCCTCTTCTTCAGGACTGTGGTGCCGGGTATCAAAGGAACGATAATAGGCCATCACGTCTTCTATCTGCACTGGACCGGAGTGGCTTCAGGCTACGGTACGGTGGAGGAGTCGCTGGAAGGAGACACCGAAGCTCTGAAATCGTCGGAACAGGCGTCTCTTGAGGCAGCCTCAAAGGAAGCGGCTTCAAAGGAAGCGGCCTCCAAGGCGGCAGAAGAGGAAGAGGCATCGGAGGCTGCAAAGAAGAAGGCTGAGGAAGAGGCAGCGGCCAAGAAGAAGGCCGAAGAAGAGGCAGCGGCAGCTGAAGCAGCAAAGAAGAAGAAGGCCGAAGAGGAGGCAGCGGCCAAGAAGAAGGCTGAAGAGGAGGCAGCGGCCAAGAAGAAGGCCGAGGAAGAGAAAAAGAAGAAAGAAGAAGAGGAAGCGTCTAAGGCTTCTGAGGAAGCGTCTAAGGCTGCTGAAGAAGCGTCTAAGGCTGCTGAAAAAGCGTCGAAGGCATCTGAGGAGAGCAGCCAGGAACAGCCGTCGCAGGTTGAGGGCGCGGAGAACGGGGATTGAGAAAAATAGGAAATATAAAAAGCCTGACCATATGGTCAGGCTTTTTTGATGAAGTTTGAACTACAAACGTTTTTCTATCTCATCCTGAAGCTCGGGAAAGCGGCCGTCATATATGAGCCGCAGCAGTGAATCCAGTGACCTCAGTGCTTTTCTGACATCATCTATCGTGAGGAGATCGTTGTCGAGTGCCTCTTCGAACTCATCCAGATCCACAACCTTTACGAAGCCGTCAGGATATACGATAACGTCTGCAAGCAGATCCCTGAAGACGTATTCATCACCCTCATTGTCATAAGTGTGGTCTACGATGTCGCAGTACCAGTAGATCAGATCACCGTTTCCGGAGAGGAATTTGCTGATCTTATAGTTCCTTTTCAGAAAGTAGCAAGAATACCCGTGATCCAGATGAGGCTTGGGATGAAGGGCTTTCCATTTGGTGACGATGATCTCGCTGTCGATATAGATGATCTCGTCATCCTCAAGTCTTACGCATTCATCGGGGATCAGCCTCTTCCTGTAAAGAACCGGATCTGTCATATAGGCTTATGCCTCTCTTTCGCTGTAGTGATGAGCCTCTTCAAGAAGCATATCCTTGACCTTCATAAGCCTTATCTGTGTGCTTCTTTCATTCTCGTCGAGCTTCATCGTGATCATCTTGATACCGGCTTCAGTCTCGGGGATTATCACATGCTCAAGAGCATTGACCCTTCTTCTGGTCTTCTCGATCTCAGCAGCCATCAGCTGGCAGGCCTTTTCGATCTCGGCAAGCTTCAGCATATCCGGCAGCAGATCTGAGAGACTCTTAACGGCATCATCCAGATCGGACGAGGTAAATGCAAATCCGTAGGAATAAATGTCATTGGGGTCGGATGTACGGGTCTTATATTCAAAGACAGGTATATCCACGCTCATGATGTTCTTCTCGGAGACCTCCAGCGATACCTCCTGCTTCGGTGTCATGAAAGCAACATTGACGGCTTCCTCGCTCATCGTGGACTTAGCCAGCACAAAGTTTTTATTTGCCGCCGCAAGTCCTGCTTCCACCTTCTTTCGAAGCTCCATATTCTCACGTACCATCGTCAGGAACTGCCGCATGAGCTCGTCACGCTTGTCCTTAAGGAGCTTGTGACCGCGTCTTGTGGTCACAAGCTTCCTCTTGAGCCTGGTCAGTTCCATTCTGGTAGCGGTAACTGTTTTGTTAGCCATGCAGCACTCCTCTACTTAGCGTAATATTTATCCAGGAACTCATCCTTGATACGCTTGAGCTCTGTCCTGGGCAGTATGCGAAGCAGCTCCCAGCCGGTCTCCAGGGTCTCCTCTATGCTCCTGTCGGCGCGGTAACCCTGATTGATATATTTCTGCTCAAACTCATCTGCAAATTTTGCATAGAGCTTGTCGATATCGGTAAGAGCGGCTTCTCCGAGGATCATCATGAGCTCCTTTGCGTCCTTGCCTCTTGCGTATGCGGCAAAGAGCTGGTTCATGGTGTTCGCGTGGTCGGCTCTCGTCTTGCCTTCGCCGATACCCTTATCCTTAAGTCTGGACAGTGAGGGGAGCACGTCGATAGGCGGCTCGATACCACGTCTGTACAGATCACGGGAAAGGATGATCTGACCCTCAGTGATATATCCCGTAAGGTCGGGGATAGGGTGAGTCTTGTCATCCTCGGGCATCGTAAGGATCGGGATCATGGTGATGGAACCCTTCCGGCCCTTCTGACGTCCTGCTCTTTCATATAATGAAGCGAGATCGGTGTACATGTAGCCGGGATATCCTCTTCTTCCGGGGACCTCCTTACGCGCTGCTGATACCTCACGCAGAGCGTCGGCGTAGTTTGTGATGTCTGTAAGTATGACCAGGACATGCATGCCCTTCTCAAAAGCAAGGTACTCAGCTGCTGTGAGCGCCATACGAGGTGTGGCGATACGCTCGACAGCGGGGTCGTTGGCGAGGTTCATGAAGAGAACCGTTCTGTCGATAGCGCCTGTCTCACGGAAGGATTCCACGAAGTCGTTGGACTCCTCAAATGTGATACCCATGGCTGCGAATACGACGGCGAACTGCTCATCCGTGCCGCGAACCTTTGCCTGACGCGCGATCTGTGCGGCGAGCTTAGCATGAGGAAGACCTGAAGCAGAGAATATAGGCAGCTTCTGGCCTCTGACAAGGGTGTTCAGACCATCGATGGCCGATACACCTGTCTGTATGAACTCTTCGGGATAAGCTCTTGCAGCGGGATTCATCGGAAGTCCGTTGACATCCCTTCTCTCATCGGGAAGGATCTCGGGTCCGTTATCTATGGGTCTGCCCAGTCCGTCAAAGACACGGGAGAGCATATCTTCCGATACGCCGAGCTCCATCGTACGGCCCAGGAAACGGACCTTGGAGCTTTCAAGGTTCAGTCCGGTGGAATTCTCGAAAAGCTGTACAAGCGCATTGCCGTCATCTATCTCAAGTACTCTGCAGCGGCGTTTTTCACCATTGGAAAGCTCGATCTCTCCCAGCTCATCGAAGGCGACATTCTCAACATCGCGGACGAGCATCAGAGGACCTGCTACCTCCTGTATTGTTCTATACTCCTTAGGCATTTAGAAGTCCTCCTTTTCCGCAATAACCTGCAGTATCTCTTTTGAAAGCTCTTTGCTGATCTTTTCAAACTCTGCGTCGATCTGAGCTTCTTCTGTATATTTGAAACGTCCGATCGCTTCTCTTACGTCCATTGCGACCAGCTTCTCTATGGAAGCGCCCTTTCCGAGAGCATCTCTTGCGCCATTATAGAACGCAAGCACAAGCTTCATCATAAGGTGCTGCTTTTTGAGTGAGGTATAGGTATCGACCTCATGGAAAGCATCCTGATGGAGGAAGTCCTCACGGATCGACCTTGCAGCTTCCATCTTAAGTCTGTCGGGAGCGGAGAGAGCATCCATACCGACCAGCTGGACCATTTCGTTCAGCTCTGACTCGTCCTGGAGCAGGCTCATCATCTCCTGACGGAGAGCCATCCAGTCATTACCCTCGACGCTGCTGTCAAACCATGCCCCCATGCTGTCAAGATACAGTGAATAAGAGGTCAGCCAGTTGATGGCGGGGAAGTGTCTCTGCTGTGCGAGCGATGAATCAAGACTCCAGAACACCTTGACTATACGGAGCGTAGCCTGTGTGACGGGCTCAGAGATATCACCTCCGGCAGGAGAGACAGCTCCGATGACCGAGAGGGCGCCTTCGCGGGGCTCGCTTCCGAGAGTCTCCACGAGACCTGCTCTTTCATAGAACTGTGCAAGCCTTGATCCGAGGTAGGCGGGGTAGCCTTCCTCACCGGGCATCTCTTCCAGTCGTCCGGACATCTCACGAAGAGCCTCAGCCCATCTTGATGTGGAGTCTGCCATAAGTGCTACCGAATATCCCATATCCCTGAAGTACTCGGCTATCGTGATACCTGTGTAGATGGAAGCTTCACGGGCTGCCACGGGCATATCCGAAGTATTGGCGATAAGAACGGTCCTCTCCATGAGGGACTTGCCGGTCTTGGGATCCTTCAGCTCAGGGAACTCATTCAGAACGTCGGTCATCTCGTTACCACGCTCTCCGCAGCCGATGTAGACGACTATGTCAGCCTCTGCCCACTTTGCCAGCTGATGCTGCACGACTGTCTTGCCGGATCCGAAGGGGCCGGGAACTGCCGCTGTACCACCCTTTGCTATGGGGAAGAAAGTATCTACGACTCTCTGTCCTGTCACGAGCGGCTTGTCGGGAGCCAGCTTGCGTGCATAGGGACGGCCGCGTCTGACGGGCCACTTCTGCATGAGGAGGACGTCCTCTGCGGAGCCGTCGTTCTTCTTTATCACGGCGATCTTATCCGTTACCAGATAATCTCCCTCGGATATTGAATCTATCGTGCCTTCCACACCGAAGGGAACCATTATCTTCTGGGTAACGACCTGTGTCTCCTCTACTGTACCCAGTATATCTCCTGCGACTACCTTGTCACCGGCCTTTAAGCTGGGGACAAAATGCCATTTCTTATCTCTGTCGATGGAGGGAACTTCCACTCCTCTGGAGAGATTGTTGGAGTTTGTCATTTCCAGTATCTTTTCAAGAGGTCTCTGGATTCCGTCATAGATACTGCTGATGAGTCCGGGTCCCAGTTCGACTGACATGGGCACGCCTGTGGACTCGACGGGAGCGCCGGGGCCGAGGCCTGCGGTCTCCTCATAAACCTGAATGGACGCTTCATCGCCGTGGATCTCTATGATCTCACCGATGAGCCTTTCATCTCCGACGCGGACCACGTCAAACATGTTCGCGTCGCGCATTCCCGTAGCAACGACCAGAGGTCCGGCTACTTTTTTGATCACTCCTGCGCTCATTTACTCTTTGTCACCTCCAAATATGATATCCGAACCAACTGCCTGCTCAACGGACTTGCTTACATTCCTCACGCCGTCGCCCGTGTTGCCCGATACTCCGGGAAGAAGGATGATGGCGGGAAGCTTCTGTTCGCTGTACCTTATTATCTCATTCTGTATGCCGGAAGCGGTATTCTCCGTTACATAGACAACGGCATAATCACTCTCGGCGAGATTCCGAAGCGTCTTCTGCGCACTCTCCGGATTATCCACGGGATAGGTGTCGAGTCCGAGAGTGGCAAATCCGTAAATGCTGTCTGATTCGCCCATTATAGCTATCTTATACATACATTTCCCTTGCCCTTTCCCTGACGGATTCCTCCGGCAGATCATTAATGAGCCCTGAGAGTACGATGCGCACTGTCGAGATCTCATTTTCCCTGGCTATGATATATGCAGCCAGAGGTCCTATGGTATAGGGATGCGCTATCTCACTCCGGATATTCCTGATGATGAGATTGTCACACCATCTCTCAAATGCGGAAGGAGACTTCTTAAGCTCGGGGATCGCATCTGAATATGGAGTGAGAGCGAGATAATCATATATCGCGTCCATTCCTTCAGAAGCCGCCTCGGCGAGCTTGTCTGTGTCCAGTGTGTCACAGGGGGCAAGGGCATCCTTGATGAAGTTTTTGTCTTTGCCTGTCTTGACCGCGCGTATCGCTATCTTGATATCGGCCGATGCAACCTTCAGCTTTGCATAGAGCTCGAGCACCGGTGATCCTGATTTTTTGGCCGCCTTGCCTATGGCTATAAGAGCAGCCTTATCTATGATCACGTCGGTAAGCTGTCCGTCATGCGTGTGAAGGAGAGTCTCAAGGGCTTTCTGGGCAACGGGCTCCATTTCATCGGGAAGAGGACCGTAATCTCTTGTCTTTACGGCTTCCTCCATTATCTTCGGATCTATGGTGCCGCCCGCCGAAAAGATCTCCGGGTGGTCATCCGATGTAAGAGCTTCCTTAACCGCCGCCTTGAGGTTGTGATAGTCGTTCTCTATGAGCAGCACATCGAATACCGATGTATCCGACACGAGCTCTTCCATAAGATCCCATGTCTTCTGCTTCTCGGCAGAGAGCATCTTCTCAACCCTGTCGGACTCGGTGGCATACTCGTCAGGCATATGCCAGCCCTTATCCTGAAGGAGACGCATGGCCTCATCCATGGATCTGGCTCCCAGAAGCTGGTCGATAAAAGCCTGATTCAGAAGCGACAGCTCTCTCGAACGTATACGCGCGACCGCATAATAATAATGATTATCGGTCATTTATGCCTCCGCTTTGTCAAACAGTATCTTTGAAACTTTGTCTGTAAGCTTCTCACGCTCGGCCTCAATAAGAGCAGCGAACGTGCAGTTCTGCTCTATTCCGCCATAGGAGAGCACGAATCCGCCAACGGTATCTATAGTGTCATCCGATACCTTGAGCTTTCCGCCCTTCAGCCTGCTGTTGAGGTCCGATTCAAACGAGGAAGGGAGCCTCTTCTTGTCAGCAGCCGAAAAAATGATGGATCCCTCCTGGGGAAGAGCATTCTTCACTGCTATCTGGGTGATAGTATCAACATACTTGTCGTCCGGAAGCTCGAGGAGCTTCTGCTTTGCTTCGTCAAAGACCTCGGCTATCATAGCCTGCTTTTCGGCAAGGACAGCCTTGCGCTTCAACAACGCAGCTGCGGATTCCGCACGGCTTACCGTATCCTCGGCGTTTCTCTTTCCGCGCTCTTCGATGCCGGTGCATTCGTCCTTTACAGAGTCCTCGGCTTCTTTCTTTATAGCTTCGGCCCTCTGACGCGCCTCATCGATCCTTGCAGCTACCGCTTCATCGGACTCAGCCTTGATACTTCCCAGTATCTTGTCTAATCCTGCCATTTAAGATCCTCCGTAATCAGCCGATGCCGTTTATTGCAAGAATGGATACGAGGAGTGCGAGGATCGCATATGTCTCGACCATCGCAGGGAAGATCATTGACTTACCAAACTGGTCGGGTCTCTTTGCAACAAGGCCGATAGATGCGACTGCTGCGTTTGACTGCTGCATTGCAGATACAAGACCGACGAATGCCATGGGAAGGCAGGCAAAGAGGTACATAAGACCTGTGCCTACGCTCATGCCTGTATCCACAGAGCCTCCGAGAAGGCCGATGTTTGAAAGAGCGATGAAAGCTATGAGCAGACCGTAGATACCCTGTGTACCGGGAAGAAGCTGAAGGATCAGAACCCTTGAAAACTGTGACGGATCCTCAGTCACTACTCCTGCAGCTGCCTGACCTGCGCGGCCTACACCGATCGCAGATCCTATTCCTGCGAAGAGTGCTGCCGATGCTGCTCCCAAAAGTGCTAATGCGATACCCATTTAATTATCCTCCTTGAATTTTATGTGTTGTGTATTTAGAGCAAAGGGCGCGAACTTGCGGCCTCCGCCATTATAGAACTTACCGAAGAATTCGACGTACTGGAGCCTGTTGGCGTGCACGTATGCGCCGAGGGCATTGATGCCGAGGTTCAGCACGTGGCCGACCAGGAATATCAGTATGAAGAATATCACACCGATGACCGGCGTGCCTGCGACCATCGATCCCATCTGGTTAAAGACGGAAGAGATGACCGAAGTAGCAAGACCGAGCGCGAGCAGTCTTGAATACGAGAGAAGATCCGAAAGATATCCCGTGACTCCGTAGACACCGTACAGACCCTTTAATACTCTCTTGAACCAGTTCTTTGATTCGCGCCCGTCCATGAGTATGATGCCCACTGCGCCGATAACAGCCATGACGGCTCCGGCGTTGCCGGCTGCGGATGAGATCTTCGAAAGACCGAACATCCCGGTAACCATGTCGGTCGTAAGACCGAACAGGATAAGACCTGCGACCAGGAGCATCCATAATACAGAGTCAGAGACCGCATCGACGAACCTCTTCTGCTTCACGGCAGTATAGAGATTGATGCAAAGACCTGCAAAAAGATGGATGAGGCCGATCGCAAAGCAGACCACGAGCATCTTCATGGGCTCGTTCAGCGGATCTATGACCTTGGGGATCGGAAGATCCACATTGAAGAAAGTCTTGGCAATGACTGTAGGAGCATCTCCGAAATAGCTTCCGAAGAGCACGCCCGAGAGCATGGTGCCCAGACCGCAGTAGAAGAACATGGTGAGCGTCTTTCTCATGGAGCGCTCCATGTTTTTCATCTTCTTTATAAGAACGAATGTCGACAGCGACATCAGCAAGCCGTATGCAAAATCAGAGAGCATCATGCCGAAGAGTATGTAATAGAAGCAGGCCACCGGCGTGGTGGGATCGAGCTCCCCGTCGCCCGGCATGGAATAACTCTCGATGACACCTTCCATCGGAGCGGCAAGCGGGCCGTTCTTCAGCAATACCGGTACATCCTCGGAAGGATCCGGGTCGAATATATCGACGGCTGCGTCAAATCTGCCTTCAAGCTCTGTCTCCAGAGCATCGGCATTCTGTTCGGGTATGTATCCCTCCACGACAAAGACATGCTTTGTCTGCTCAAGGGTACCCAGTACTTCGTATTTGGCTGCGCGCATGCGGAAGTAGTCTGATATAAAGCGAATATCATCCCTCTTCTCTGCATAGGAAGCGATCCTCTCACGGGTCTTGTCTATCTTCTCTATGGCTGCCGCTCTTTCCTTTTCATATGCTTCCACCTGCTCTACCGGGACCATGTCCGATACCGGAGGACGCTGGAAATTCATGCGCCTTAAAGCATCGTCAATGGCGTTTTTGTCGGATTTGAGACAGGATATCAGCACAGATGTGAGATTATCCTCCGAGTAGATGATGCTGATATCGATGGCATCAACATCCGGAGCAGTTTTAGCGAGATTTTCGGCTATCTCTGCTTCCGTGAGCTTCTCGGGAAAAGAACCGATGAATGCCGCAGTCTTCTTCGTGCCTGTAAATGACAGCGGCTGTTCAAGAGATGACCAGGGCGTCAAAGCCTCGATCTGAGTAGTGATACGTGGAACGTCCGCTTTTGCTTCGGTCAGCTCCTTATCCAGACGAAGTATCTCCGTAACGATCTTCATCGTGGTATCACGCTTTTTTGTGTTCTCTTCGTATTCCGTAAGAGTGATCGGTTTCCTTCCTGCGAAGGCGGAAAGAATAGAACCCTTTTCAGGGGCGGCAGATGCGAGTATCTCAAGTGCTTTTTCGGCCTGGGCAGCATTTTTTGTGAAAAGCTGTGCAGACTGGGATACGTCCATCCTGCTGAAGACTTCGTCGGTGTCATCCACATCATGGGATATGACTTCCAAAGTCTCACGCCGCTGTAAGAGTTCCAGAACAGCCTTGCGGTCTTGCCTCCTGGCGCAGATGATGATGCGCTTCATGGGCAGAACTGACATATAATGACCTCCTTCTGTAAGATTTTGTGACGATCAACAGCCAAACTGTGTGTTTAAGCCGTAAGGTCGTCAAGGATGAGCTTAACGGCAGCATCCTTCTTTGCTCCGACTTCGGAGCGCAAAGCCTTTGTCTCCTCCTCGGCTTCGGCCCGGGCCTTTGAGAGGATATCCTCACTCTTTGCCTTTGCCTCGCTGATAAGAGATTCAGCCTTTGCTTTTGCTTCTTTGGTGAGATCAACCTTGAGGCTTGAAGCCTGATCTTCTGCCTCGGCGACGATCCTGTCCGCTTCGATCACAGCATCCTTCTCAGCATTCTCGGATGCCTTCTCGGCTTCCCGGATCTTTTCGATAGTGTCCATAGCCATCTGATCACCGTCCGTTCATATAAGAATTTGTGAAAAAGTAACAAAGATGATTTTATCTTAATTTTGTCTTATAATCAAGTTGCCCAAAGGAAGAGAATGAAGCCTTCGGCCGTTGAGGAGACTGCAAAGGCCGATCAATACTACAGGGCAGGAAGAGATATCATGAACAACATCCATTTTATAGGCATAGGCGGCATAAGCATGAGCGGGATAGCGGAGCTCATGCTGTCGGAGGGAAAGAAGGTATCGGGCTCCGATTCCCGCGAATCGCAGATAACGAAAAGACTGGAAGAGCTGGGGGCGAAGATAGGATATCCCCAGAAGGCGGAAAACATCCCGGAGGATACAGAGACGGTCGTCGTGACAGCGGCCATACACGAGGATAACCCCGAACTCAAAGAAGCGCGAAGGCGCGGGCTTGATGTCAGGACAAGGGCTGATTTCCTGGGACAGATAATGCGCGGGTACGATATTCCCGTGGCTGTGGCCGGAACTCACGGCAAGACCACGACGACAGCCATGGTGTCGAAGATACTCCTTGCTGCCGGCATGGACCCCACCATATCCATAGGAGGCATGCTCAGAGACATAGGAGGCAATTTCAGGATAGGGAGCAGGAAGTACTTCGTGATGGAAGCCTGCGAATATACCAATTCCTATCACTCTTTCTATCCCGGGATAGGTATCATACTTAATATAGAAGAAGATCATCTGGATTTCTTCAAGGACATCGAGGACATCCGGCTTTCTTTCCATAAGTATGCACTCAACATCCCCGACGACGGAGTGCTGATCATAAATAAGGACATAGAAGGCTTTGATGTGGTAGCCGGCGGTCTTAAGTGCCGGGTTGTAACCTTCGGGAGCGATCCCTCGTCTGATTACAGGGCGGAGCATATTACCTATGACGAATATGCGCGCCCTTCATTTGAGGTCGTGCACGGAGAAGAGAGAAGGAAGATAAGCCTCGGAGTATGCGGAGAGCATAATGTGATCAATGCGCTTGCGGCCATTGCTGCATCCGATGAGATGAAGATAAGATATGAGTATCTGGCAGATGGTCTGAAAAGCTATACCGGAACGGACAGACGCTTTGAGATCAAGGGCACTGTAAAAGGCTTCACCGTGATAGATGACTATGCCCACCATCCGACAGAGATAAGGGCGACGCTTTCCACTGCGGCGAAATACCCGCACCATGAGCTCTGGGTCGTCTTCCAGCCGCATACCTATACAAGGACCAGGGCTCTACTTGATGAATTTGCAGACGCCTTAACCCTTGCAGACCATGTGATCTGCGCCGAGATCTACGCCGCGAGGGAGACGGATACCCTTGGGATGAGCGGAGATCTTCTCCGTGAAAAGATCAGTGAGAAGGGTACTGACTGTTATTATTTCCCGACATTTGGGGAGATAGAAAACTTTATCGAAAAAACTCTTACCGACAACGACCTGTTGATAACGATGGGTGCCGGAGATGTAGTAAAGATAGGGGAAGAATTGCTCGAAAAAGTATAATCAACATTTTCCACAACTTTTTATTAACAGGATCAGGTGTTGTTTTATCGAAAAATGGCGATTTAAAGACCCATAATCACGTTACTATCAACTTTGCCTACCTTTTCAACTTTATCGTGCTTTCAGGCCCTCGGTCCGCGGGGGCTATTTTATTTTAAATTCTGTTGTGCTATACTCCCCACGCTTGAAAGAAAAATGCAGATACCGACCATGTATCCGGGGCGGTCTGCGTGTTGAATAACGGGGAAGAAAAGTATCATGGATAGCATCATACTCAGAGGCAGTCGCTATTCGGGCAATACCATTGTCTCGAATTGCTTTATCGACGAATACATGGCTGATGCCAACGGCGCGCAGCTGAAGATATACTTATATCTCATGCGCTGCATAGAGGCGGATGAGCCTGTGACCGTTCCGAGACTGGCGGACAGGTTCAACTATACAGAGACGGATATTATAAGATCCCTTCTGTACTGGGCAAGGAAGGGGATCATATCCATTGAATTCGACGAGGACAGGAATGTATCCGGCATAGTATTGAACGACCCTTCAGAGGCAGAAGAGAGGGAGGTCGCCCTTCCCAAGAAGCCTTCATCGCAGTCACAGGATAAGAAGCGCCGTCCTTCCTATTCGCCGTCGGAGCTTTCAGAGTTTGGTTCAAAGGCCGAGATCAGGGAGCTTGTGTTTGCGACTGAGCAGTACCTCGGAAGGACGCTCAATCCTTCTGATATGAAGACTCTTCTCTTCATATATGATGAGCTGGGATTTTCCGGGGAGCTCATAGAGTATCTCATTGAGTACTGCGTGGAAAAGGATAAGCCGAGCTTCAGATATATAGAGCAGACCGCAATGAACTGGGCGGAGGCCGGAGTCAGGGATGTGGAGAGCGCCAAGGCCCACGTGAGAGGCTACGGCGGAAGCGATTATTTCACGGTGCTCAGAGCCTACGGAATATCCGACAGGAAGCCGGTAACCATAGAGATCGATTATGTGGACAAGTGGGAGAAGGAATACGGATTCCCGATCAAGGTGATACTGGAGGCTGTGTCCAGGACGATGAAAGCGATCGCCAAGCCATCCTTTCCTTATACCGACAGCATATTGAGGAGCTGGCGCGACAGCGGAGTGAGGACGCTTGAGGATCTTGGAAGCCTGAATGCCGTATGGGGATCGTCTGCGAGACAGGGAGGGAGCGTCATAAGCTCCAGGACTCCGAAGGAGCCTTCCAAAGGAAGATCCCAGCAGAGCAAGGTCCATTTTTCGCTTGAGAGACAGTACGATTTTGACGAGCTGGAGGAAAAGCTTCTGAAGAAGCAGCGCAGAGGATGATATGGATACAGCGATCAGAGAGATAATGATGGATTATGAGCGGCAGCTGTCTGCTGACAAAAGAGAGCAGAAGAAGCGCGTGCGCGGGATATATGAGCGGCTGCCTGAATATAAAGCACTTGAGGACAGGACGGCCGATATCTCGGCCAAGGCCGCGATACTGGCGGCATCCGGACAGAAGGAGGAAGCGGCAGCTCTCGTTAAGGAACTCGGGCGCATATCCGAAGAAAAGAAAAAGCTGCTTGCCGATGCCGGTGTGCCGGACGGATATCTCTCCGTGCAGTACGCATGCCCGGACTGCAGGGATACAGGATATATAAGAGGCAGGAAATGCCACTGTCTCGAGCTGAAGCTTACAAAACACTACTATGCCAAGAGCGGTATATATGACAAGCTTCTCACCGAGAACTTCGATACATTTTCCTTTGATCATTATAAAGGAGAGGATCTTTCGAACATCAGGGAGATCTATTCGGCCGCGAAGAGGTTCGTAGAGACATTTGCCGAATCCTACCGCAATATGCTATTCTATGGAAGCGTGGGCTGCGGGAAGAGCTTCATGTCAAACTGCATTGCAAAGGCGCTTATCGACGAAGGAGTCGCAGTTACATACATAAGCGCCATCAAGCTCTTTGATATATTGTCCGCCCACCTTTTCGGAAGACAGGAAGCCAATGCGGCGGAATACAGGATGCTTTTTAATAGTCCGCTCCTGATAGTAGATGATCTCGGCACGGAGGTCGGCAGTTCCGCGGTTTCATCAGAGCTTTTCAGCCTTCTGAACGAGAGGGATCTCGCATCTCTTTCCACTGTCATCTCTACAAATTATTCGCTGCCGGAACTTAAGGATAAGTACTCGGACAGAGCTTTTTCAAGGCTTTTGGGCAACTACGAGATATACAGGTTTTCCGGCGATGACATCAGGGTTAAAAAGGCGGAGGTAAGCTGACATGGCCCATACACATGACAAACGTAGTCTGGAAACGATCCCTGTAGGCTCTCTTGGGGTTGTGGCTTTAGACGGGTGCAGGGAGCTGGCCGAAAGAGTGGACGAATACCTCATCGGCTGGAGGGAGGACAGAGAGAATGAGCACAAGAATTCCCTTGTCTTCTCAGGATATATGAGAGATTCCTATCTCCTGAACGTATCTCTTCCGAGATTCGGATCGGGTGAAGCAAAAGGCATGATCAATGAATCCGTCAGAGGAATGGATCTGTATCTTCTGGTGGATGTCTGTAATTACAGCGTGACATACAGCATGTTCGGAGAAGAGAATCACATGTCTCCGGATGATCACTATCAGAATCTCAAAAGGATAATCGCGGCAGTTGGCGGTAAGGCAAGAAGGATCACCGTTATCATGCCGTTTTTATATGAGAGCAGACAGCAGAGCAGGACGGCGCGCGAATCTCTTGACTGCGCCATTGCGTTGCAGGAACTCGCAAAGATGGGCGTGGACAATATCATCACCTTTGATGCCCACGATCCCAGAGTCATGAACTCCATACCTCTTAAGGGCTTTGAGACCATACAGGCATCCTATCAGTTCATCAAGGGGCTTCTGTCCAGCGTCAAGGATCTTACGATAGAGCCCGAGAAGATGATGATCGTTTCTCCCGATGAGGGCGGGATGTCCAGAGCGATATATATGGCGAACGTCCTCGGTCTCGATATGGGGATGTTTTACAAGCGCCGCGACTATACCAGGGTAGTAGACGGCAGCAACCCCGTGGTTGCTCATGAGTTCCTTGGATCAGATGTCGGAGGAAAGGATATCCTTGTCCTTGACGATATGATAGCATCCGGTGAGAGCGTAATAGAGGTAGCGGCCGAGCTCAAGAAGAGGAATGCCGGACGGATCTTTGTGGCGGCGACATTCGGCCTTTTCTCAAACGGCTTTGCTCCCTTTGACAAGGCTGTGGAGGATGGCCTCATCACGGGCGTGCTCACGACAAATCTTGTCTACCAGCCCAAAGAGCTTCTCGACAGATCCTGGTATATCTCATGCGATATGAGCAAATATCTTGCATATATCATAGACACGCTGAACCACGATTCATCTATCAGCGATCTGCTCGATCCCAATAACCGTATCCAGTCACTTGTGGCCAGATATAAAAAAGGGGAGGTCTGACAGTACATGAGTGAAGACCGGAAGATCTCTGCTGCAGTCTTTGTGGCGCACGGAGGGGTGATAGCGGCTCTCTATGTAGTGTTCACTCTGATAGCGAATGCATTCGGGATGGCGGATCAGGCCATCCAGGTGAGGATATCAGAAGCCCTTACGGTGTTGCCTGCCCTTACACCGGCAGCGATACCGGGGCTTTTTGTGGGCTGTATCGTAAGTAATACCATAATTGGCGCGGTGTTGCCCGATATCATCTTCGGAAGTCTCGCCACCCTTGTGGCTGCCATCATCACAAGAGCCTTAAGGAACAAAAGCCGTTTTCTTCTTCCGATACCTCCCATCCTTGCAAATACCATAGTTGTGCCTTTTGTCCTTAGATACGCATACGGTGTGGAGGGCACGCTTGTCTATATGGCGCTTACTGTCTTTATCGGAGAATTCATCTCCTGCGGGATCCTGGGACTGCTGCTTTTTCCTTTTTTCAAAAAAGTCATCAAATGATTCCGGTGTCAAAGGGTCATACGGGATTTGTATCTTGCATCCCTGACATCATATAATTGGGCGTATGAAAGAAGCACTGACCAGGATAGCTGTTTTTATTTCCATATTTCTGATAGCGGCGATCGTATTCAGCGCGTCCATGAGCCGCGGTAATACGACGATGACGACGAGCATGACAGATGCCACTCTGCCGGTGGTCTCCGCAGTATATAACGGCACGGAGACCAATGCCATGCATGGTCTTGTCGTGGAGCCGGATCTTACAAAATACCGCGCCGATCTTTCGCCGCTGGGTGAAGGGCGGACTATCAGCATCAAGATCAAGTCATTCCATGAAGAGATAGAGGGTATCGCATATGAGGTCAGGTCGGCTGACGGGAGCAGGCTCATAGAAAAGAATGATGTCCGCGATTATACAGACGAGGGCAGCGATATCCATGCGACGGTACATCTTAAGGATCTCATCGTGCCGAAGACGGAATATTCCTTCTGCGTGGTCCTTGCGCTGTCCGGAGGAAGACAGGCGCGCTACTACACCAGGATCATCTCCGATGACAGCCTTCATGCAGCCGAGATGATCACCTTTGTCAGCGACTTTTCCAAAGTCACCATGGACAAGGAAGGCTCCAGGGTGATATCGCCCTATCTCGAGACTGATTCCAGCGGAGACAATTCTTCTTTCTCACATGTCGATATCCATTCAAGCTTCTATCAGATGACCTGGGGGGATCTGCAGCCAAGCCGCACGGGAGCTGCATCCGTCAGAGTTCTGGATGTAGCGGGTGATGTGGGGTCATTCATGATCACCTACAGGATGACCTGCGGAATAGACAATAAGGAAAGTGAATATGACATCATCGAGTATTACAGGGTGAGGTATTCCGAGGAGAGGATGTATCTTCTCGATTACGAAAGAACGATGAACGAGGTCTTCACAGGCGGCAAGTCATCCTTTGCGAACGACAAGATAATACTCGGGATACATGAGAGAAATGTCGAGATGATGGAGAATAATTCCGGGAACTGTGTTGCGTTTGTGGCAGGAGGCGTGCTGTTCGCATATAAGGCGGAGGATTCGCATATTGCCCGTGTCTTTTCCTTCTACGATGAAGATCACAATGATGAGCGCACAAGATACCTGAGCTACGGTATCAAGATCCTTACCGTGGATGAGGGAGGAAATGTCCGTTTCCTGGTGTACGGCTACCAGAACAGAGGAGATCACGAGGGAGAGATAGCGGCGGTAGTCTATTACTATGACAGTGTACTGAATATCGTTGAGGAGGAGATGTCAGTTCCCTATACCGGCTCGGCAGAGATGCTCGAAGCAGATATACGGCGCCTGTCCTACGCGGACGGCAGCGGCAACTTCTACCTGTACCTTGACGGCGACATCTACAAGATAGACGTGACAAGGAAGACTGCAGATGTTATAGCATCAGGCCTTGCCTTTGATGAGACCGCATCGTCGGCGAGCGGCAAGATAGGCGCCTTTATGGATAAGGGCGATCTGGGAGCGGGGTCCGATAAAAATACGGCAGAAGGGCCTGATTCCATCACGCTTCTCGATATGTCCAGCGGCACGATGAAGGAGGTGCAGCCTGATCCGGGATACAGCATTACCCTGCTCGGATTCATAGGAGAAGATATGATCTCAGGCGAGTATAAGGCGACGGATAACGCCGTGACTCCGCTCGGCATGCCCTTTTCTCCGATGACGTCGATCAGGATCACGGGAAGCGACGGTACGGAAAAGAAGGTCTATTCGCAGCCCGGATATTACATATCCAACGTGGATATAGAGGGCTCGACAATCTATATAGACAGGATGGTAAGATCCGAGGACGGCTCGTCATACACGGCGGCAGAGAGTGACCAGATAATGAGCAGCGTCGTGGAGAGCGCGGACCAGAACAAGATCGTCGTCGCCGCAACAGAACAGAGGGAGAATATCACGGAGATACAGCTCGTGAACGAGATACCGGTCGACAGGCTCCAACTCCTCACCCCGGACTTTGCGCTCTATGAGGGAAAAAGGACTGTGGACGTGAGCCTTACGAAGGAGGCTGAGGATAAGGGATATCTCATCTACGCCAAGGGAGGCATAAGCGGAGCCTCATCGGACGCTACGGCGGCGCTGAAGGAGGCCTCCGAAGAAGCCGGGATAGTCGCCAACATGAAGAACGCCTACATCTGGAGGAAGGGCAACAGGAACGCGAAGCATACTATAGCGGAACTGTCTTCGCTGTCCGGAAGCAACGATGCCGGAGCGCTGTACGCATGTCTTGATGCGATGCTGCAGTATGAAGGCTCGGGCGCCTCATCCTACGAACTGATGCAGAACGGATCCACATCTGAGGGCGCGCTGGAGTCCAATATAGAAGGGGATGTCCTGTATCTCAGAGGAGTGGAACTGTCCGATGTATTGTACTATGTGTCCAAGGACTGTCCTGTCCTTGCATCTTCTCCGGGTGGGCCCGTGCTCATCATAGGGTACGACAACAACAACACCATCATATACGATCCTGCCGCCGGGGATACTCACTACGTCGGCATTAAGGATTCGGAGAGCATGTTTGAAGAAAAAGGAAACGAATTCCTGACCTATATCAACGAGTAAAAAAATAAGCATGCCGCCTGCTTTAGTACCGGGAGATGCTATGCACCTGCAAGTGCTTATGGTATAATCGTATGGAGCAGGCATTTTTATTTCCGGGGGGACAGGATATGATCAAAAAGGAAATGATAGCCATGCTGCTTGCAGGGGGACAGGGCAGCAGGCTGGGAGTTCTGACTACGAGCATGGCGAAACCGGCAGTGCCTTTCGGCGGCAGGTACCGCATCATTGATTTCCCCCTGTCAAACTGTATCAATTCAGGCATAGACACAGTCGGAGTGCTCACTCAGTATCAGCCTCTCAGACTCAATACCCATATCGGCATAGGTATACCATGGGATCTCGACAGGAATATCGGAGGCGTGACGGTGCTTCCTCCTTTTGAGCGCAACATCAACACCGACTGGTATACCGGTACGGCCAATGCCATCTATCAGAATATTGAGTACATGGAGAGCTTTAATCCGGACTATGTGCTCATCCTTTCCGGTGATCACATCTACAAGATGGATTACGAAGTGATGCTGGATTTCCACAAAAAGAAAAAGGCTTCCGTGACCATAGCCGTGATGCCGGTTCCGATGGAAGAGGCGAGCCGCTTCGGCATAGTGGTGGCGGATGAAGATAAAAGGATCACGGAATTCCAGGAAAAGCCGAAGGATCCGCGGAGCAACCTTGCTTCCATGGGCATATATATCTTCTCCTGGAAGACCCTGAGAGAAGCTCTCATAGCGAATGCCGACCAGCCCAATCTGGATTTCGGCAAGCATGTCATACCATATTGTCACGAGAAAAAGCGCAAGATATTTGCGTATGAATTCAACTCGTACTGGAAGGATGTCGGGACGCTCCACTCCTACTGGGAGGCCAATATGGAGCTCGTGGATATAGTTCCGGAATTCAACCTGTATGAGGAATACTGGAAGATATATACGAAATCCCAGGCGATACCTCCGACTTACGTGGGCAACGAAGCATACATCGAGCGGACTATAGTCGGCGAGAGGACAGGGATATACGGGAAGGTGTTCGGCTCTGTCCTGGGCTGCGATGTGATCGTCGGGGAAGGCACGGAGATAAGAGACTCCATCATAATGAACGGAGTTCGCATAGGAAAGGGCTGCCTGGTTGAAAAAGCCATAGTCGCAGAGGACGTGGAGATAGGCGACAATGTCCGGCTCGGCATGGGAGATGAAGCAGAGAACGATACAAGGCCCGACATATATAATCACGGACTCGTGACCATAGGCGAGAAGAGTATCATACCTGACGGCGTAAGCGTCGGAAAGAATCCCGTAGTCTCCGGAAGATTCACGACGGCGGACTTCCCCGACGGCATCCTGCCCTCCGGCAGCACTCTGATACGGGGAGGTGAGAAGAGATGAGAGCGATAGGCATGGTCCTTGCGGGAGGCAACAGCCGCCGTATCAAGGAGCTTACAAAAAACAGAGCCGTAGCGGCGCTGCCCATCGCCGGGAATTACAGGAGCATTGATTTTGCCCTGTCGTCGATGACGAATTCTCATGTGCAGAATGTCGCGGTCTTTACCCAGTACAACGCAAGATCGCTCACCGAGCATTTAAGCTCATCCAAATGGTGGGACTTTGGACGTAAGCAGGGCGGACTTACCATCTTCACACCCTCCATCACGGACGATAATAATCTCTGGTTCCGCGGGACCGCAGATGCCATGCATCAGAACCTCGCGTTCCTTAAAAACAGCCATGAGCCGTATGTGATAATAGCATCGGGCGACGGCGTATATAAGCTGGACTATGCAAAGGTCCTTGAATATCATATCGAGAAGCAGGCCGACATCACGGTCGTGGTCCATGACATGCCGGAAGGTTTTCCTGCCGACAGATACGGCTGTGTGAAGATGGACCAGAAAAACCGGATAATCGAATTTGAGCAGAAGCCGATAGTGGCTCCGAGCAATACTGTGTCCTGCGGCATATATATCATACGCAGGAGACATCTTATCGAACTCATAGAAAAATGCGCCGAAGAGGACAGGCACGATTTTGTGAGCGACATTATAGTAAGGTACAGGGATATCAAGGCGATATACGGCTACAAGCTCGACACCTACTGGAGCAATATAGCTTCTCTCGAGGACTATTACCGGACGAATATGGATTTCCTGAAGCGTGACGTGAGGTATTTCTTCATGATGGACCATCCCATCGTATACACTAAGGTGGATGACCTTCCTCCGGCCAAGATCAATTCGGGTTCCAATATCAAAAACAGCCTCATAGCGTCGGGCTCCATCATCAACGGAGCGGTGGAGGATTCCCTTGTCTTCAAGAAGACCTTTGTGGGCAATAACTGCTATATCAAGAATTCCATCATCCTGAATGATGTATATATAGCCGATAACACTCATATCGAGAACTGCATCGTGGAGAGCCACAGCACCATACGGAGTAATTACTACCACAAATGCGAACAGGGGGTAGATGTCATAAGCGAGACGGGCGACCGTTTCCTCATGTAAGATTAGGATGTTGATCATAGCAGGTCTGGGTAATCCGGATAAGAAATACGAGCATACAAGACACAACACGGGATTTGAAGTCCTGGATATACTGTCCGACAGATGGGACATAAAAATAAATGATAAAAAGCACAGATCGCTCTGCGGGACGGGTATCATAAGAGGGGAAAAGATACTGCTCATGAAGCCTCAGACTTATATGAACTGCTCCGGAGAGGCGATAGCTGACGCCGTGGGATTCTACAAGGTCGATCCCGCGGCTGATCTTATTATCATATATGATGACGTGGATCTTCCGGTCGGAAGACTCCGCATCAGGGCCGAGGGCTCTGCCGGAGGCCACAACGGGATGAAGGATATCATCTCGCACCTTGGGAGCGAAGCATTTACGAGAGTAAGGGTCGGAATCGGAGCAAGGCCCGCAGACTGGGATATGGCAGACTGGGTCCTGTCAAGGTTTTCCGATGAGGATGAGTCCGTGATGAAGAAATCCCGGCTTCTTGCGGCAGAGGCAGTGGACGACATTGTTTTAAACGGCGTGGATCACGCGATGTCAGGATATAACGCATCAGATACGGCGTCTTCCGGTCAGTGATATATCATCATGAAAGCACTCACCGAACCAATAAAAGAACTGGGGATAATCGACGATCTGAGATCGTCTCTTAAGCACGGCGGCATTACGGGAGTTACGGGCCTTACTGATTCGGCCCGGACTGTTTTTTCGTATGCCGTAACAAACGGTATAAGACTCTATATTGTCCCCGATGAGATAAGAGCCAGGCAGGTCGCGGAGACAGCCTTTCTTTTCGGAAGAGAGGTTTTTTATTATCCCGCAAGAGACATGATGTTCTATCAGGCAGATCTGTCCGGCAATCTTCTTGTAAGGGAGCGGATGCAGACATTAAAGGCGCTCTACTCGTATGATCCGGACGCATCAGACGGGGCGGGGCTCTGCATAGTCACGACCTTCGATGCGCTTATGGAAAAGACAGCTCCCGCTTCAGGAATAAAAGAGAACATGATCTCTCTGACAGTCGGAGAAGAGCTCGATCTCGGTTCATTTGCCGTAAGGCTTTCGGATCTCGGCTATGAGCGCGCGACAGAGGCTGAAGAGCCGGGGCAGTTTGCCGTAAGGGGAGGGATCCTGGACGTATATCCCCTGACGGAGGAGAATCCGTTAAGGATCGAACTCTGGGGAGACGAGATAGAAAGCATAAGAGAGTATGATGCATTAAGCCAGCGCTCCATAGAAGAGCTGCCGGAAGCTCTCATATATCCCGCAACCGACCTTGTGACGGATTCTGATATGCGTCTTGCCGCCAGGGAAAAGATCGAAGCGGAAGCGAAAAAGATATACGAAAAGCTGAGGAAGTCCATGGAGACCGAAGCGGCTTACAGGATAAAGACATACACGGATCAGGTCTGCGAGGCGCTGCTGGAAGGTCTTGGCATCAATCTCTCGCCCTATATATGTTATCTCCATGACAGGACCGGATGCTTCCTGGATCATTTTAAGGGACTCGATATCTCTGTCATACTGGATGAGCCCGCAAGATGTGAGGAGAAGGGACATGCCGTCTGGCAGGAGTGGACCGACAGCGTCACTCACCGCATAGCCTCAGGGTACATGCTTCCCGGAGAGAGCGACATCATGGTGAGCGCGGCGGATATCTTTGACAGGCTCATGAAGATGCCGGTGCTTGCGACTTCGATGATAAGCCTCCATCATGAGGATTACAGATACCGGGCGGAATTCTCTGTTAATTCGCAGGCGGTCAATCCGTATAATAAAAGCTTTGATCAGCTGACAAATGATCTTTCGCGTTATAAAAAGAGGCACAGCAGGGTAGTGATCCTTTCGCCCTCACACACGAGAGCGAAAAAACTCACCGCGGACCTGGAAGAGCTTGAGATCCATTCGTTTTACAGTGAGGATGAAGACAGGGTCCTTCAGGGCGGAGAGATCATGATCTCCTACGGCAGCATACCGAGGGGCTTTGAATTCCCTGACATAGGCTTTGCCGTGATATCGGAGAGTGATATCTTCGGCGGGAAGACGAGAAAAAAGAGAAGACACAGGGTCTTATATGAGGGAGAGAAGATATCATCGATCACGGATCTTGTCCCCGGAGATTACGTGGTGCATGAGGCTCACGGCATAGGAATATACAGAGGACTGAAGAGCATAGAGATCGGCGGTGTCACAAGAGACTATGTCCGCATAGAATATGGCGGAGGGAGCTTTGTCAATGTCATAGCGACCGGTCTCGACTCCCTTCAGAAGTACGCCGACAGGAATACGGACAGAAAGGTCAAACTCAACCGGCTCGGCGGAGCAGAGTGGAAGAAGACAAAGAATAAGGTCAGACAGGCGGTGGACGGGATCGCAAAGGAACTCGTGTCGCTCTATGCGGAACGCGCAAGGAGCGAAGGATATACCTACGGTCCGGATACGGTCTGGCAGAGCGAATTTGAAGAACTCTTCCCCTATGAAGAGACTGAGGATCAGCTGAAAGCCATAGAGGACGTTAAGCGCGACATGCAGAGCAGTACGATAATGGACCGCCTCATCTGCGGAGATGTCGGCTTCGGCAAGACCGAGATAGCGATAAGAGCCGCCTTTAAGGCCGTGCAGGAAGGAAAGCAGGTAGCGGTGCTCGTGCCTACCACCATACTGGCTCAGCAGCACATGCAGACCTTTACCCAGAGGATGTCGACCTATCCCGTGAAGATAGAGATGCTGTCAAGATTCAGGACTGCATCGCAGATGAAGAAGACCATCAGCGGGCTGAAGTCAGGGGCTGTGGACATAGTCATAGGGACGCACCGGATGCTCTCAAAAGACGTGGGATTTAAGAATCTCGGACTTCTGGTAGTGGATGAAGAGCAGAGATTCGGGGTGAGTCATAAGGAGCGGATCAAGGAACTCAGGCACAACGTGGACGTGATCACGCTTACCGCCACTCCCATACCGAGAACCCTGCATATGAGCCTTGCCGGGATAAGAGACATGTCCCTCTTAAGAGAGGCTCCTCAGGACAGGCAGCCCATACAGACCTTTGTGATGGAATATTCCGAGGAGATGGTGAGGGAGGCCTTGAGCCGCGAGATCGCGCGAGGAGGCCAGGTCTACTACGTGCATAACAGGGTGAACGATATAGCGGATACAGCGGCAAAGATTACAGAGCTCATGCCTGATGCCGTCGTATCATATGCTCACGGTCAGATGAACGAGAGGCAGCTCGAGGACATCATGGCTGATTTTATTGATGGCAGCATAGACATCCTCGTATCCACGACGATCATAGAGACCGGACTCGACATACCGAACGTCAATACGATAATAGTCGATGATTCGGAGAGGATGGGACTTGCCCAGCTCTATCAGTTACGAGGAAGGGTCGGAAGATCCAACCGCACGGCCTATGCGTTCCTGATGTACAGGAGAGATCTGATGCTGAAGGAGACAGCCGAAAAGAGACTGTCCGCGATCAAGGAATACACGGATCTCGGCAGCGGGTTCAAGATAGCCATGAAGGACCTTGAGATAAGAGGAGCAGGCAATGTACTGGGAGCAGAGCAGTCGGGACATATGGCAGAGGTCGGGTACGATCTCTACTGCAAGATGCTGGAATCTGCGGTCAGGCGGGAGAGAGGCCGCATGTCGGATGATGACGGATCCTTCGGAATCCCCGGTGTTTCGGGTGATTTTTCCACGTACATAGACATTAATATCGATGCCGTGATCCCGGATTCTTATATCAGGAATGAAAATATAAAGCTCGACACCTACAAGCGGATCGCTCAGGTTACGACTGAGGATGAGGCCTCGGATATGAAAGACGAGCTGTCCGACCGCTTCGGCAAGATCCCCTCATCAGTCGCAACTCTTCTCGAGATAGCGCTGCTTCGGGCGAAGGCGCACTCGATATTCATCGAAAACATGAAGGTTACGGAAAATGAGATAACCATGTCGATATATGAAAACGCCACGATCGATCCGTCCCGCATAGCGCCCATGCTTGAAGGCTTTGGAGGACAGATGAGGTTCATCACGACAGGGAAGCCGGTCTTTGTATACCAGATGTCGCCCGAAGATGCCGAAAAAGACCGGATCGAAGCAGTCAGGACGGTCCTTGACGGCATGAGCAGTCTGATTGCTTAAGAAGTGCAAAATATGGTAAAATATTTACCTTAGTGTGCGAAAATAAAACGAGAGGAACTGACCATGGACAGACAGAATCTCACATTACTTACAGACCTGTACGAGCTTACGATGATGCAGGGCTATTTTAAGAATGAAAACGCCAATCAGACTGTGATCTTTGACATGTTTTACAGAACCAATCCTCTTGAGAGCGGATATGCGGTCATGGCCGGGCTTGAGCAGGTGATACAGTACATAAAAGAGCTTAAGTTTGAGGCGGAAGACATCGAGTATCTAAGGGGACTGGGGATATTCAGGGAAGATTTCCTGGATTATCTTAAGGACTTCCGCTTCACGGGATCCATCTGGTCCATACCCGAGGGAGAGGTGATATTCCCGAGGGAGCCGCTGGTAAAGGTGATCGCGCCCATAATGCAGGCGCAGCTTGTGGAGACGGCCATACTGAACATAATCAACCATCAGTCCCTCATTGCGACAAAGACCGCGAGAGTCTGCTATGCAGCACGCGGTGATGGCGTGATGGAATTCGGCTTAAGACGCGCACAGGGACCGGATGCCGGTACATATGGCGCAAGAGCAGCCATGATAGGCGGCTGCATCGGGACATCAAATGTGCTTGCAGGACAGCTGTTTGATGTGCCGGTTAAGGGCACCAACGCCCACTCATGGGTCATGAGCTTTCCGGATGAGCTTACCGCCTTCAGGAAATATGCGGAGATATATCCGGATGCCTGCCTTCTGATAGCAGATACCTACGACACGCTGAAATCAGGCGTTCCCAATGCGATAAAGGTCTTCCGTGAGCTTCGCGACAAGGGCATACATCCCAAACTCTACGGGGTGAGATTTGACTCCGGAGATCTCGCGTATCTTTCAAAGAAGGCCAGAGTGATGCTCGATGAGGCGGGCTTTGAAGATGCCGTCCTTTCGGCGTCAAACGATCTGGACGAGTTCCTTATCGATTCGCTCAAGGCGCAGGGAGCCAAGATCACGAGCTGGGGAGTCGGCACCAATCTCATCACTTCAAAAGACTGGCCGGCTTTCGGCGGAGTATATAAGCTTGCGGGTGTCATAGACGAGAACGGAGTATGCACGCCGAAGATCAAACTCTCCGAGAATTCCGAGAAGATCACGAACCCGGGTAATAAAAAGATAATCCGTATCTACGGAAGCGAAGGCAAGATCAAGGCGGATCTTATCTGCCTTGTCGAAGAAGAATTCGATACGTCCCGGGATCTTATCCTCTTCGATCCCCAGGAGCCCTGGAAGAGGACCAGACTCCATGGCGGAGAATACACCATGCGCGACCTCATGATACAGGTATTCGATAATGGTGAGTGCGTCTATACATCCCCGTCCGTGATGGAGATGAGAGACTTCTGCGCGAAAGAGCTCGATACGCTCTGGGATGAGACAAGAAGACTTGTGAATCCGCATAACGTTCATGTGGACCTCTCCCAGAAGCTGTATGATATCAAGCTGCAGCTGCTGGACGAGATGAGTATGAAATAAGAAGACTTAATAAGCATTAGGAGAAAGAACATGTACCAGAAAGTAAACACAGACTTAAACTTCGTGGACCGCGAGAAGGAGATCGAGAAGTTCTGGAAAGACGAAGACATCTTCCGAAAGTCCATGGAAAACCGCAAAGACGGTCCCTATTACACCTTCTATGACGGCCCGCCTACAGCCAACGGCAAACCCCATATCGGTCACGTGCTCACAAGAGTCATAAAAGATATGATACCCAGATACCGTACCATGAAAGGCTACTATGTGCCGAGAAAGGCCGGCTGGGATACACACGGACTGCCCGTGGAGCTTGAAGTCGAGAAAAAGCTCGGTCTTGACGGCAAAGATCAGATAGAAGACTACGGACTCGAGCCATTCATAAAGGAATGTAAGGAATCCGTATGGCAGTACAAAGGCATGTGGGAGGAGTTCTCCGGACAGGTCGGATTCTGGGCCGACATGGACGATCCCTATGTCACATATCATGATGACTTCATAGAGTCGGAATGGTGGGCGTTAAAGCAGATATACGACAAAGGCCTTCTCTATAAGGGCTTCAAGATCGTGCCCTACTGCCCCAGATGCGGCACCCCGCTCTCATCACATGAGGTGGCGCAGGGCTACAAGCAGGTAAAAGAGCGTTCGGCCATAGCCCGTTTCAAGGTCAAAGATGCCGAAGACAACAAATATATCCTTGCCTGGACCACGACTCCGTGGACCCTGCCGAGTAACGTTGCGCTCTGCGTAAACCCTGATGAAGAGTATGCCGAAGTAAAGACTGCCGACGGATATATCTATGTCATGGCAGGCGCTCTGCTCGAGAAGGTCCTCGGCGGAGAGGATGCGCCGACTGCTCCTTACGAGATAATAAAGACCTGCAAAGGATCGGATCTTTGCGGTATGGAATATGTGCCGCTCTTTGAATGCTCCGGGAAGGAAGCAGAAAAGCAGCACAAAAAAGCTCATTATGTGGTCGCAGACAATTACGTCACCATGGAAGACGGTACAGGTGTCGTCCACATCGCTCCGGCCTTCGGTGAAGATGACGCGAGAGTCGGACGTGAAAATGATCTTCCTCTCGTACAGTTTGTCGATGAGAAGGGTAATATGACAGAGGAGACTCCGGTCGCAGGACTCTTTGTAAAAGACGCGGATCCGGAGATATTAAAGGATCTCGACAAAAGAGGCCTTCTCTTCTCTGCTCCGAAATTCGAGCACGATTATCCCTTCTGCTGGAGATGCGATACACCGCTCATCTATTACGCAAGAGAATCCTGGTTCATCAAGGTGACCGAGGTCAAAGACCAGATGATAGAGAACAATAAAAAGATCAACTGGATCCCCTCAAACATCGGAACAGGAAGGTTCGGAGAGTGGCTTAACAATATCCAGGACTGGGCAGTATCAAGGAACAGGTACTGGGGTACCCCTCTGAACATATGGGAATGTCCGGACTGCGGCGAGAGGCTCTCCGTAGGCTCAAGGGAAGAGCTCTTCAAGCTCACCGGTCTGGAGGAGGCGCGTACAGTCGAACTCCACAGACCCTTCATCGACAGGTTCACTATCAAGTGTGAAAAGTGCGGCAGTGAGATGAAGAGAGTTCCCGAGGTCATAGACTGCTGGTTTGATTCGGGAGCAATGCCTTTTGCGCAGCATCATTATCCCTTTGAAAACAAGGACCTTTTTGAGAAGCAGTACCCCGCAGCCTTCATATCGGAGGCAGTGGACCAGACCAGAGGATGGTTTTATTCACTGCATGCGGAGTCTACGCTGCTCTTTGGCAAGCCCGCATATGAAAACGTTATTGTCTTAGGTCTTGTGCTCGATGAGAACGGGGAAAAGATGAGCAAGTCAAAAGGTAATGCCGTGGATCCCTTTGATGCTCTTGACCGCTTCGGAGCGGACGCCATAAGGTGGTACTTCTATATCAATTCAGCACCGTGGCTTCCCAACAGGTTCCATGACAGGGCGGTCGTCGAGTGCCAGAGGAAGTTCATGGGAACACTCTGGAACACATATGCTTTCTTTGTACTGTATGCCAATATCGACGGATTCGATGCATCCAAATACAGTCTTAAGACGGACAGTCTCGCAGTAATGGACAGATGGATACTCTCAAAGCTCAATTCCTGCGTGAAGCAGACAGACGGATATCTGAATGACTACAGGATCACGGAGGCAGCAAAGTGCCTTCAGGAATTTGTCGATGACATGAGCAACTGGTATGTAAGGAGATCCAGGGAGAGATTCTGGGCTTCGGGCATGGAGCAGGATAAGATCAATGCATACATGACTCTCTATACCTGCCTTGTGACGATATCGAAGGCAGCGGCTCCGATGATACCCTTCATGACAGAGGAGATCTATCAGAACCTCGTGCGCAGCATAGACAGGAGCCAGCCCGAATCCATACATCTGACGGACTATCCCGTATGCGATGACTCTCTCGTGGATGAGGAGCTCGAGAAGGATATGGAAGAAGTGCTCGACATAGTGGTTCTGGGTCGTGCTGCAAGAAATGCCGCTGCGATAAAGAACCGCCAGCCGATAGCGAAGATGTTCGTCAAGGCAGAGCAGGAGCTCTCTGATTTCTACACAGACATCGTGGCAGACGAGCTCAACGTGAAGGCAGTGGAATTCTCGGATGATGTGAGAGGCTACACCACCTATACCTTCAAGCCGCAGCTTCGTACAGTAGGACCGAAGTACGGCAAGCAGCTGGGCGGCATCAAGGCTTATCTCTCCGGGATCGACGGGAACGAAGCCATGGATAAGCTCAATGCCGGTGAAGATCTGAAGTTTGATATAGACGGTACGGAAGTAGTGCTCGGCAAGGATGATCTCCTTATCGAGATGACTTCAAAAGAGGGCTTCGTCGAGCAGGGTGATAATAAGATCACGGTGGTGCTCGATACCAATCTGACTCCCGAACTCATCGAGGAAGGCTACGTGAGAGAGCTTATCTCAAAGATCCAGACCATGAGGAAGGAAGCAGGCTTTGAGGTCATGGACATGATCACTGTCTACGAGAAGGACAATGACACGCTTGCAAAGTATCTGTCCGATAACCGGGACTTCGTACTTAAGGAGGTCATGGCATCGGACATCGTGACCGGATCCGTGGACGGATATACAAAGGAATGGGATATAAACGGAGAGCACGTTACACTCGGCGTAAAAAAGAACTGAATGGAGGGACGGTATGTTAACTACAAACAGCAATTTTGACAAAGAGGCGTTCAAAAAGGCGGTAAAAGAGCAGGTAAAAGTGCTCTACAGGAAAAATCTCCAGGAGGCAAGCCCTCAGCAGGTCTATCAGGCGGTCTGCTATGCGGTAAAAGACACCATCATCGACAACTGGATGAAGACACAGAAGGCCATGGACGCACAGGATCCCAAGACCGTGTATTACATGTCCATGGAATTCCTGATGGGAAGAGCCCTCGGTAATAACCTTATCAATCTCTGCGAATACAAAGAAGTCAAGAAAGCGCTCAAAGAGCTGGATGTCGATCTCAATGCTGTCGAGGATCAGGAGCCGGATGCGGCGCTCGGTAACGGAGGACTCGGACGTCTTGCCGCATGCTTCCTTGATTCACTCGCGACGCTCGGATATCCCGCATACGGCTGCGGTATCAGATACAGATACGGTATGTTCAAGCAGAGGATCAAAGACGGGTATCAGATAGAGATCCCCGATGACTGGCTGAGAGACGGCAATCCGTTTGAGCTCAGGCGTCACGAGTATAAGAAGGAAGTAAAGTTCGGCGGATACGTACGTGTCGAGACCGACAGCAAGGGACGCAATAAGTTCGTACAGGAAGGATACCAGTCAGTTAACGCGATCCCCTATGACATGCCTATAGTCGGCTACGGCAACGGTATCGTCAATACTCTCAGGATATGGGACGCAGAGCCCGTGGAGTGCTTTGAGCTGGATTCCTTTGACAAGGGTGATTACCACAAGGCTGTCGAGCAGGACAACCTTGCAAGAAACATAGTAGAGGTCCTCTATCCCAATGACAACCACTATGCAGGAAAAGAGCTGAGACTCAAGCAGCAGTACTTCTTTATCTCCGCATCCGTACAGGAGGCGGTAGCCAAGTACATGCGCAAGCATGACGATATCAAGAAGTTCGCTGAAAAGAACGTCTTCCAGCTGAACGACACACATCCCACCGTGGCTGTTCCCGAGCTCATGAGAGTACTCATGGACGAGCAGGGACTTACCTGGGATGAGGCATGGGCGGTGACCACGAAGACCTGCGCATATACCAACCATACGATAATGAGCGAGGCTCTTGAAAAGTGGCCTCTCGAGCTCTTCTCAAGACTTCTTCCCCGTATCTATCAGATAGTCGAGGAGATCAACAGGAGATTCTGCCTGCATATCGCAGAGAAGTATCCCGGCGATCAGGAGAAGATCCGCAGGATGGCCATAATTTATGACGGTCAGGTCAGGATGGCCAATCTCGCTATATGTGCCGGATTCTCGGTAAACGGTGTCGCAAGGCTTCACACGGAGATCCTTAAGAATCAGGAGCTTAAGGATTTCTATGATATGTTCCCCGAGAAGTTCAACAATAAGACCAACGGCATCACGCAGAGGCGCTTCCTGCTCCACGGCAATCCTCTGCTGGCTGACTGGGTGACAGATCACATAGGTCCCGACTGGATCAAGGATCTCTCCACCATCAAGGGGCTCGAGATATATGCCGATGACAGGAAGGCTCAGAAGGAGTTCATGAACATCAAGTACAAGAACAAAGAGCGTCTTGCCAAATACATCCTCGAACACAACAATATCGAGATCGATCCGAGATCCATATATGATGTGCAGGTCAAGAGACTTCATGAATACAAGAGACAGCTCATGAACATCCTGCATGTCATGTATCTCTACAATAAGATCAAGGCCAATCCTTCAATGGAATTCACGCCCCGGACATTCATATTCGGAGCGAAGGCGGCAGCGGGCTACAAGATCGCAAAGCTTACCATCAAGCTGATCAACAGCGTTGCAAATGTCATCAATAACGATGCTTCCATAGGCGGCAAGATCAAGGTAGTATTCATCGAGGACTACAAGGTATCCAACGCCGAGATCATCTTTGCAGCAGCTGATGTCTCAGAGCAGATCTCCACTGCATCCAAGGAAGCATCCGGCACCGGCAATATGAAGTTCATGCTGAACGGCGCGCTGACGATAGGCACAATGGACGGAGCGAATGTCGAGATGGCAGAGGAGGTCGGAGAGGAGAACATGTTCATCTTCGGAATGTCCTCCGATGAGGTCATAGGCTATGAGAATAACGGCGGCTACGACCCGATGACCATCTTCAACAGCGATCAGGAGATCAGGGATGTGCTGATGCAGCTCATCAACGGATTCTACTCAAAGGACGATCCGGAGCGCTTCAGGGACATCTACAATTCTCTGCTCAATACCCAGTCCACTTCAAAGGCTGACACATACTTCATCCTGAAGGATTTCAGAAGCTATGCCGAAGCTCAGGAGAAGGTGGAGCAGAGCTACAAGAACGAAAAGGAATGGGCGAAGAAAGCGATCCTGAATGTCGCAGCGTCAGGGAAGTTCTCATCCGACCGTACGATACGCGAGTATGTGGATGAGCTCTGGCATCTGGACAAGATCAATCTCAAGAAGAGAAGATAAAGGGATCAGAAAGAGGATAAGTTATCAGTAAAAAAGCAAAGAAAGTACTTATATTCATACAGGGGCTTGTAGTCATCAATGTTCTCCTTTTTGCGGTATGCGTGTTTCTTACCGTGAAGGCGATAGGCTACCAGAAGGAGAACGCAAAGCTCAGGCAGGCCAACGAAGATCTGATGGTCTCGCTGAACGATGCAGAAGGAGAGCTGCCGGATGTAGTCAGTGCATCGATAAATGCAGATGGAGAGATGCAGCTGAAAGAGATGCCCGAAGACGGCCCCGATATCGAGCTTAAGACCCATTACGATCCGGAGACGCTTGCCGTCATACAGGCATATGCCGAGTCCGGGAAGAGCTTTATCGCAACACTTAAGGCGCTTTTCCCCGAACAGTTCGTAGTGGCTGATGAAGGAAGGTTTCATTTTGTAAATATAGACCCCGCGCTCAGGCCTTATTCCTACGATGACAGCAGGATAGCGCTGTCACCGGAAGGCATCATCACATATGATGACGACACGGCGCATGTCAGCTACGGGATCGATGTATCACAGCATAATGACGAGATAGACTGGGAGGCGCTCTCAGAGTCATCCGAAAAGCCCGACTTCATATACGTAAGAGCCGGCATCAGGGGATACGGCTCAGGCAAGCTGGTAGCCGATACACAGGTATCCGCCAATCTCATCGGAGCCAGGGAATGCGGCGCCCAGGTGGGCGTGTATTTCGTGACCCAGGCCGTCAACGAAGAGGAAGCAAGGGAAGAAGCGCAGTTTGTCCTTGAGACAATAGGCGATAACCCTGTCGATCTCCCGATGGTGCTCGACGTGGAGAAGGTAGAGAATTTCGATACCGAGCCCAGGACAAGAGGGCTGTCCGCCGAGGAGTACACGAGGAACGTCCTTGCTTTTGTTGACGAGATGAAGAAAGAAGGCTATGAGACCATGATCTACGGCAACGGCAAGACATTCATGCTCATGCTCGATATGTCGAAGCTGGAGGACGTGGACAAATGGTTTGCCGATTATGTGGCGGAAGACGATTACGTCCCTTATTTCCCTTATGACTTCAGCATATGGCAGTTTTCCAGTCAGGGACACGTGGCCGGTATCAATGGAGACGTGGACCTCAACATCAGATTTGAAGATGATTGACTGTAGATGGCTTAAGGCAGGAAGGATATCCAGATGAAGGTTGTATTGCTTGCAGGCGGTAAGGGTACGCGGATAGCGGAAGAGAGCCAGTACCGTCCCAAACCCATGATAGAGATCGGAGGGAAGCCGATCCTCTGGCACATAATGAAGGAGTATTCCTGGTACGGATTCAACGAATTCATCATATGCGCAGGCTTCAAGCAGGAATACATTAAGGAATGGTTCGGCGATTATTTTACCGACAATGCAGACGTGACCTACGACTATACAGGCGGGTCATTAAAGACCGTGGTGCATGATGCCCATATCGAGCCCTGGAAGGTAACAGTGGTGGATACCGGACTCGATACCATGACCGGCGGCAGGATCAAAAGGATACAGAAATATGTGGGTGACGAGACCTTCATGCTGACCTACGGAGACGGCGTCTGCGATGTGGATATCAAAAAGCTCCTGGAGTGTCACAGGGAGAATAAAAAACTTGCGACTCTTACTGCGGTCTTAAGGGAAGAGGAAAAGGGCGTGCTGGATATAGACGAGAATAATTCCGTCAAGTCATTCAGAGAGAAGAACGCCTCCGACGGCAGACCGATAAATGCAGGCTACATGGTTCTCGAACCCGCGATATTTGACCGCATAGAAGGAGACGGGACTATATTCGAACGTGATGTGCTTGAAGCGCTTGCCGCTGAAGGTGAGCTGATGAGTTACATCCATAAAGGCTTCTGGCAGTGCATGGACAGCATCAGAGAGATGTCGATGCTGAATAAGATGATAGACAGAGGCAATGCCCCGTGGATCAAGTGGGAGGACAGATGATAAAGCTGCTGGACTGCACGCTCCGCGACGGAGCATATATAACGGATTCAAGATTCGGGAAGCCCGCGATACAGGGGATCATCAATAAGCTTCAGGATGCCCGCGTGGATATCATCGAGTGCGGATGGCTTAAGGATGCTGCGTATGAAGAGGGCAGCTCTTTTTTCCATGTGCCCGATGATGCGAAGCCCTATCTTGCAAAGAAGTCGAAGGATGCGATCTACAGCGTCATGATCGACTGGAACCGCTATGATGTGGATCAGCTCCCGCCCTGCGACGGAGAGTCGATCGATGCGATCCGGGTAGTATTCCCGCACGGGAGACATCATGAAGGCATCGAGATCGGACGGAAGATCCGGGAAAAAGGATATCTCGTGATGTTCCAGGCGGCCAATACCCTCTCATACTCCTGGGAGGATCTGGAAGAACTCGCAGAAGAGATGAATGAATTTGATCCGGTATCACTGTCGGTGGTCGATACCTTCGGCGCGATGTATTTTGAGGACCTCAGCCGCATCGTCGATGTGCTCGATGCGCATCTTGAGCCTCAGATAAGCCTGGGCTTCCACGCGCATAACAATCAGCAGCTGGCATTCGCGCTCTGCATCCACTTCATCAACAGTCTCAGGGACAAAAGAAATATAATGGTGGATTCGACGCTTTCCGGCATGGGCCGGGGAGCAGGCAATGCAACAACTGAGCTTGTGGCGAGCTTCATCAACCGCCAGGAGCACGGCAACTATGACATGAACGCGATCATGGATGCCATCGACATGTATATGCAGGGATTTCAGGAGCAGTACACCTGGGGATATTCGACTCCGTACTTCATTGCAGGCCTCTATCAGTGCCATGTAAATAACATCGCATATCTTGCCACCAATCACCGCACCAACGCAAGAGACATGAGGAACATCATAGAGTCCCTGTCGGTGGAGGAGCGCAGGAATTATGATTACGATCTTCTCGAGAAAAAATATATCGAGAATCAGGACCGCATCGTAGACGATGAAAAAACTATCGCGGAGCTTGAAGAGGCACTGAAGGACCGCCCGGTGATGCTCATTGCGCCCGGAAGATCCATTATCGAAGAGCAGGAGAAGCTCAGGGGATTCATAGAGGAGCATCAGCCGGCAGTCATAGCGGTCAATGCCCTGAATGAGATATATGACTGCGATTATGCCTTCTTTACCAATGCGGTGCGATACGAATACGCACGTGATGCACACCCCGAAGCTTTTAATAAGACAAAGAAGATACTGCTCTCAAATATCAGCACTTCTCCCGAAGAAGGGGAGTTTATCGTTAATTTCAATCTCGTGATAAAGCGGGGATGGAAGCACTTCGACAATGCGGTGATCCTCTGCCTGAGGCTTTTGAACAAGCTCAAGGTCAAGGAGGTCTATCTTGCAGGGTTTGACGGGTTCAAGACAAAATACAATGAAAGCTATGCTGACGAATCCCTGCCCACATTGAATCCCGACAACAAATGGGACGACCTTAATGAAGAAATAAAGGCGATGTACAGGGATCTGCATGATTCGCTCGCAGACTCGATGGACATCGTATTCCTTACGGAAAGCATATTTGAGACGAAAGAATGAAATTATCTGATTATGTAATGAATTTCATCGCGGATCTCGGCGTGGACAGAGTCTTCTGCGTCACGGGCGGCGGGGCCATGCATCTGAACAATTCTCTCGGAGAGAATGACAGGCTGCAGGGCATTTTTATGATACACGAGCAGGGCGCTTCGATCGCGGCAGAAGCCTATGCGAGGATAAGAGAAGGCTTCGGAGTCTGCCTTGTAACGAGCGGTCCGGGAGCCACCAATGCACTCACGGGTCTTTGCGGAGCATATATGGACTCGATCCCGGTTATCTTTATATCGGGCCAGGCCAAGAGGGCAGACCTTGTGGGAGATCAGCAGATCAGGCAGTTTGGCATACAGGAAGTGGACATCATATCAATGGCGCGTCCCTATACCAAATATGCCGTGCAGATCCAGGATCCCGGGGATATAAGGTATGAGCTTGAAAAGGCTGCGCATATCGCATCGGGCGGCCGACCGGGGGCTGTATGGATAGATATCCCCCTTGATATCCAGGCTTCCCTGATCGAGCCGGATGATCTCGCCGGATATGAGGAAGAGCCCGAGATATATGCTCCGGATAAGGCGGATATGGATACGCTCATAGAAAAGTTCAATGAAGCAAAAAGACCTGCCGTCATTTTGGGCAACGGGGTGCGTCTTTCCCATGCCGTATCCGACGCAAGGGAGCTGATCGATATTCTTAAGGCGCCTGTATTTACCTCCTGGAACGGAGTGGATCTCATAGAGGAGGATCACCCGTTTTACTACGGAAGACCGAATATCGTAGGACACCGCGCGGCCAATCTGATCCTTCAGAATGCGGACTTTGTGCTGTCTGTCGGGACGAGGCTGAGTCTTCTGAACACCGGATATAATTTTGAGGGTTACCTTAGCCGGGCATACCATGTGATGGTGGACATAGATGAGCATGAGATGGAAAAGAAGAGCCTGCATCCAAATCTTAAGATAAGGAGCGATGCGGGTATATTCATCCGGGAGATGATAGCGGGGAAAGACAGGATAAAGGATAAGGACAGATCTTCCTGGATAAGACACTGCGACAGCGTGAGGGAGCGCTATCCGGTGCGCATACCCGAGCAGGAGCCGAGGAAGGGCTATGTGGATCTCTACCGTCTGTTTGATATCCTGTCCGGACTCATGACTCCGGATGATATATATCAGTTCACAAGCTCCGGGACCACTGTCGATATCGGCATGAAGATGCTCCGTCTGAAAAAAGGACAGAGAGCATTCCTCAATAAGAGCATGGCGGCCATGGGATATGATATTCCGGCTTCAGTCGGAAGCTGCATAGGCTCAGGCGGGAAGAGGACCGTATGCGTGACGGGAGATGGGAGCGCAGCGATGAACCTTCAGGAGCTTGAGGTCGTACACAGGCTTCAGCTTCCGGTAAAGCTTTTTATAGCGGATAATCAGGGATACAGCATGATATGGCATTCCCAGAGCGGGAATTTCAAGGGACATCTTACCGGATGCACAAAGGAGTCGGGGCTGTCGCTTCCTGATATGGAGCGTGTGGCAGCGGCTTTCGGCATACATGCGATCACCGTAAGAGACAATGACGAGCTTGAAAGGGCAGTGGAGGAGACACTGTCTTTCGACGGGCCGTCCGTATGCGTGGTGAAGTCCGACATACAGCAGAAGGTCCTTCCGAAGCAGAGTAATTACGTGAACGACAAAGGCCAGATGGAGAGCCGTCCCATGGAGGACATGGTTCCTCTTCTTGACAGGGAAGAGCTTAAGGGCCTTATGTCCGATGAGATATGAGAATGATCACGGAGGAGTGATGAGCACTTTTAAGAGCGAAGAAGAAGCAAGAGAGCAGATAAAGTCCATGGTCGAGGCCTATTACAGGCAGTTTCGGGCACCTCTGGAATCCAAAGAAGATTTTAAGCCGGGGGATCGTATCAGCTACGCTTCACGTGTGTATGACGAAAAGGAGATGAAGAGCCTTACCGATGCGATGCTGGATTTCTGGCTTACGACCGGCAGGTTTGCAGAGCAGTTTGAGAAGGAATTCGCTTCGTGGATCGGGGTTAAGTACGCGCATCTTGTGAACTCCGGATCGAGCGCCAATCTCATAGCCTTCATGGCTCTGACTGCGCCCGAACTTGGCGACAGGAGGATCTGCCGCGGTGATGAAGTCATAACCGTGGCCTGCGGATTCCCCACGACGATAGCTCCGATAATGCAGTATGGCGCAGTCCCCGTGTTCGTGGATATGACGGTTCCGCAGTATAATATAGACGCATCGAAGCTCGAGGAGGCATATTCCGACAGGACGAAGGCTGTCATGATAGCCCACACTCTCGGTAATCCTTTTGACATAAGAGCTGTGAAGGAATTCTGCGACCGTCACGGGCTGTGGCTTGTTGAGGACAACTGTGATGCGCTGGGATCGAGATATACGATAGACGGCACGACGAAGTATACCGGGACCTGGGGCAATATCGGAACATCAAGCTTCTATCCGCCTCATCATATGACCATGGGTGAGGGAGGCTGCGTATATACCGACGATCCGCTGCTGCACAGACTGATCCTGTCGTACAGGGACTGGGGACGTGACTGCATATGCCCGTCCGGAGTGGACGGAATGTGCGGGCACAGATTCGACGGAACCTTCGGGGAGCTGCCGGCAGGCTACGATCATAAATATGTGTACAGCCATCTGGGCTACAACCTTAAGGTCACTGATCTGCAGGCCGCAGTGGGAGTGGAGCAGCTTAAAAAGTTCCCTTCCTTTATAGACAGAAGAAAGCACAACTGGAGCTTCTTAAAGGAAAAGCTCGTATCAAACGGCGCCGTGGAAAGCCTGATACTTCCCGAGCCCAGTGATGATTCCGATCCTTCATGGTTTGGCTTCCTGATCTCACTGAAGGACGGGACCGCCCGCACGAGGAATGAGGTCACAAGGATAATAGAGGATCACAACATCCAGACGAGGCTTCTCTTCTCGGGTAATATCATAAAGCATCCCTGCTTTGACGGCATAAGGGGAAGCGATGCATACAGAGTGGCGGGAAGCCTTGCGGTAACGGATAAGATAATGGAGCAGAGCTTCTGGGTGGGAGTATATCCCGGTATGACGGATGCGATGCTCGAATATATGGCATCTGTGATAGCAGAGGCTGTGAGATAGATACTTAAGACCGGTTTGGACGGACGGGAGAGCATGATGAAGACTGTAAGTTTTCTGATACCATGTTACAACGAAAAAGAAAATGTGGTCCCGATGAGCGAAGCGATAGTGAAGCTCATGGAGACGGAGCTTAAGGATTATGATTATGAGCTTGTCTTTATCGATAACTGCTCGACTGACGGGACAAGGGATCTTCTTCGGATGATCTGCTCAAAAAATGAGAAGATAAAGGCGATACTCAACGCCAAGAATTTCGGACAGTTCAATTCTCCGTTCCACGGAATGCTGCAGACTACAGGAGACTGCACGGTGACGCTGTGCTGTGATTTCCAGGATCCCGTGGAGATCATTCCTCAGTTCATAAAGGAATGGGAGAGCGGATATAAGATCGTATGCGGCATTAAGACTACGAGCAGGGAGAATAAGATAATGCGCTTCCTGCGCACCTGCTATTACAAGCTGATCCGGAAGATGTCGGATGTAGAGCAGATAGAGCACTTCACCGGATTCGGGCTCTATGACAGAAGCTTTGTGGAAGTGCTGAGGACGCTGGATGACCCCGCTCCCTTCATGAGAGGGATAGTGGCGGAACTCGGCTACAGGCGCAAGGATGTCCCTTACGAACAGGCGCGCCGCGCCGCGGGCAAGACGCACAACAATTTCTTTACGCTCTATGATGCAGCCATGCTGTCATTTACGACCTATACGAAGATGGGATTACGACTTGCCACCATACTTGGCTTTATCATGTCGTTATTAAGCCTTGTGGTCGCGCTCGTATATCTTGTCATGAAGCTTATCTGGTGGGACAGGTTCGTAGCCGGCATGGCGCCGATCCTCATCATGGTGACGGTTCTCGGATCGATGCAGCTCTTCTTTATCGGCTTTTTAGGTGAGTATGTGCTGAACATCAACCGCAGGATGCTGAGACGGCCGCTGGTGATAGAGGAGGAAAGGATCAATTTCTGAGGGTATGAAGGACGGACATCCCGGGACGATAGCGGTCACCGGAGCGACGGGAGCCATAGGGCTTGCCCTTATAAGGCTCTGTATCGAGCGGGGCATAAGAGTATATGTCTTTGTCAGAGAGGATTCTGCGAGGCTGTCACGTATACCGGAAGATCCGCTCGTGAAGGTCATATACTGCAGCCTGGATGAGATGGCATCCTTTGATGCGGAAGCGTTTTTCGGAGAAAATGATCTTCCCGCGGCAGATGTGTTTTTCCATATGGCCTGGATGAATGCCTTCGGGGCAGAAGCAAGAAATGATCTTCGCACCCAGATCAAAAATCTGGATTACGCCATAGATGCCGCAGACCTTGCAAAAAGACTTGGATGCAGGCTTTTCATAGGGGCCGGCTCGCAGGCAGAATACGGCAGAGCGGACTGTGCGCTGACACCCGACACCCCCTGTCATCCCGAAAACGGTTACGGGATGGCAAAGCTCGCAGCAGGACAGATGACGCGTCTTCAGTGTGAAAAGCTCGGGATGGATCATATCTGGACAAGGATACTCTCGGTCTACGGTCCGGGTGACGGTGAGGGGACTCTCGTGATGTCGATCATCAGGGATGTACTTGCAGGTAAAAATCCTGAGTGTACAAAGGGGGAGCAGATATGGGATTATATATACAGCCGTGACGCAGCGCGCGCTCTGCTGCTCCTTGCAGAAAAAGGAGTATCCGGCAGGACATATCTCATCGCGAGCGGAAGCGCAGGACCTCTTCGGGATCATATAGAAAAGATATGCGCCGTGTGTGCCGAAGAAGGCGGGGTAAGGAGAGCAGATCCCGTATACGGAGCGAGACCTTACGGAGACCGTCAGGTCATGCATCTTGAAGCAGATATCTCCTCCCTTACGGAGGATACAGGATTTGTCCCGGAGACCTCATTTGAGGAAGGGATCCGTGAGACCGTCAGATGGATGCTCATGCGTACATGAAAGGTATAGAGACATGTACTCAGAGGACAGGTACTGAATAAATGTATAACAGAGGGCTGAGAGGATGGATGAAGCATTTTGACTTCATGATCCTTGACTTTATCATCATAGAGCTTACTTTTATACTGGCGTGCAACATCCGCCATCCTATGCGGCACCTCTATAATCTGGAGGAATACCGGAGGATCATGTTCGTGCTCGCTGCGGCATGCATCATGGGATCGATGATGATGAGGATCTATTCCGACATATTGAAGCGCGGAGCTCTGGCGGAACTGATGTCCGTCATCAAACTCGTGCTCTTCTCGGCTGCCGTGATCATGGGATTCATGTTCTTCGGCAAGACTTCTTCGCTGTTCTCCAGACTGGTAGTTTTTTACTATATCATCCTGTCAGTAGTCTTTGTATATGCGGAGCGGCTTCTCTGGAAGCTCGTGATCATAAAATACAAGGTCAACAATCCAAGCCATATCCGGCATATGTTCCTTATCACGACGGCAGGAAAGGCTGCCGACGTCATCCATATGATACAGAAGAATTCCTTCGGGGAGATAGAGCTTACGGGAATGGCTCTGGTAGATGCGCCCGATGACGTGGGCATGACTATCGAAAAAGTACCGGTAGTCAGCACGCTGGAAGGAGTCGTGGATTACATCAGCAAGCAATGGATCGATGAGATGATGATAGTCCTTCCGGCTCAGTATGAGACACCGGAGGGGATCCTGAGGGCGTGCTCGCTGATGGGGATAACCTCTCATGTGGCGATCAATCTCGGAGGCAGAAGATATTCCGTAAGAGAAGTGGAAGAGGTCGCAGGCATCTATACGGTGACGGAGAGTCTCCGCATCGTGGACGGCTACAAGATAGTCGCCAAGAGACTGATGGATATCGGCGGGGCGCTCATAGGCCTCCTGATAACGCTGATCCTTATGATGATCGTGGGACCCATGATCTTTATCTCCGATCCCGGGCCGATATTCTTTGCTCAGGACCGTGTGGGCAAGAACGGCAGGATATTTAAGATATACAAGTTCAGGAGCATGTATAAGGACGCGGAAGAGCGCAAGAGAGAGCTTCTGAAGGATAATGAGATGAACGGGCTCATGTTTAAGATGGATGACGATCCCAGGATCATAGGATCCGGTCCCGACGGTACAAAGCATGGCATAGGCTGGTTCATCCGCAAGACGTCGATAGACGAATTTCCCCAGTTCCTTAATGTCTTTCTGGGAGAGATGTCCATGGTAGGCACGCGCCCGCCCACAGTCGATGAATGGGAGCAGTATGAACTCAAGCACAGAGCCCGCCTTGCAATGAAGCCCGGACTCACAGGCCTCTGGCAGGCCTACGGCAGGGGAGAGATAAAAGACTTTGATGAAGTCATTGATATGGATATGCAGTATATCAACACATGGTCTATCGGAGGAGATCTGAAGATCATCTTCCATACCATCGGGGCAGTCATCTCAGGCAAGGGAGCGAAGTAAGTCACTGGAAGTCACTGGGGACGGTTCTCATTGACTCCTTTTTGAAAAAAGGAGTCAATGAGAACCGTCCCCAGTGACATGTGAGAATCGTCCCAGTTATTCGTCTTACTCCACCGTAACTTCGGTAGTGATTACCATTCCGTTATTCAGCTGGATCGAGATCGTATGCTTTCCTTTACCCAGACTCTTCAGGAATTCAGGAGAAAAGGTGATCATGAACAAGCCTTTGGGACTCCGGGTTATCTTGTAGAATTCGCCGTTTTCGCTGATGCGTACTCCGTTGACATATACATTGGAGAAGAATGTAAAGGGACTACGAACGATAAGGCTGTAACCGACTCCGCTTTCCGGATCGTATATGTTGCCTGTCGGAGAAAATACATCCAGTCCGTTCTCAGCCATGACAGTCTTTATTTCCGAAATGACAAGTTCAAATACTTCCTGATCTGACAGTTTGGAGTAATCGACTGCTTTGTCATTATTGATGATGATATCGCCATCATCCTGGTCGCCGTTATCCTGAACATCACTATCCTGATATTCATTATCATCGTGATCGTCAGAGTCATCAGACTCCGGTTCCTGGTCGTTATACATATTCATAAGTACCAAAAAAGCTCCTAAGATCGTCTTTATATCATTACTTTGATATCCGATTATCACCCACTGCCTTTTTCCGTCGATGAGCTCATGGGACAGGGGGAAGTACGTTTTTGTATTTGGCATGGATGCTGCAAGAGCTGCTTTCTCGCTGTCAGTCGAGCCCCTTTGAGCAGTATTGGTCACCGGGTCATTATCAGAATCAATGAGCCAAATTCCGGTAAAACCTGAACCGTCATCAGATCTGACAAGATCAGCGACTGTAAGCCAGTGTGCACCCGGATCGAAACGCTCCGTAGTGGTGTTCCACCATCTGAGCCACGCGCCTACGGTTTTGTCAGCGATATCTCCAAGAGAGGAAACGATATCTCCGTCTTTAATAACATAGAGTGTACTGTCATTTATCGCCCCGGGGAGCAGTCCTCCTTCGGGAGCAGTATCCTTTAACTGAGAAATATTTGGGTAGCCCTGAAGTTCATATGTACCGTCGATAAAATACTGTATGCCATAATAGGGGTCACCGGCGACATCGGTAAAACTCTTTCTGAAAAAATCAAATACCTCATCCTCATTCCTGAAATTCTCGTTCGTCAGAGGATTGACGGCGTTTTGCGCATATCCTCCCATCCAGACCATGTTTGCTGCGGTAGCGGCCCAGCAGAGATTCTCATCATAGCCGGCTTCCATATATTTTTCCGCATCTACAGGAGAGCTTTCTCTTTGACCCGTAGCCGTAGCGGCAACTGCGCCGGTATTTGCCGACCCGGAAAGATGCACTTCAGCATATGCTGCGGGTGTCGTGTCATCAGACAAAACTGCGGGTTCATCCGTATCTGAAGCAGGTTCGGAGGCGGGCTCTTCATCAGATCCTGCATCCTGTGGATCAAGTGCATCATCGGAAGCCGGCGCCCCGGAAGACAGCTCCTCAGCAGGTCCTGCTTCGGGCGCAGACTCCGGCGCATCTGCCTGTTCCGGTGCTTGTGCAGCATCCTCGGAAGATGTTTCAGACTGTATTGTCTCCGGAGCCTCCGGCTCGACTGCAAGTGTCGCTATCGGTGTCCCAAGCGCAAGGATAAGACTCAGCAGCAGAGCGGTCAGCATTTTTGCTCTTTTTTTAAATATCATTATCATTACCTCTTTCAAAAACAATATTCCCAAATTTTTTGCCTTAGTGTAATCAGAATTGCAGGATAAGTCAACGGGGACGGTTCCTACGGGGAGAAGTCAACGGGAACTTCACGTGATCGACTTTCAGTCCCACCAGTAACTGCCGTAATAGGCCGTGACATTGTTGCCGTCGAGGCTGACTTCGAATACTCCGGACAGAGCGGGTCCGTACATCAGATACTGATCCGGATCCTCGTTCATCATATTATAGTTTCTGACTATCCAGTCATAAGGCGTATCGCCTTTCTCATAGTTCCCGAAGAATTCCGTCTCGGCGGACTCGCCAAATACCGCATCCTTAGGAACAAAAAGGTCGGCTGTGATAGCAGCTCCATCTGTCTGGCAGGGTATGGAGACCGACACGCCGCGAAGCATAGCGCCATCCTTCAGCACTTCGACCTGACTGCCATCGTGCATGGTGTACCAGTATTTTTCACCTGTATATGAGCCGGCATGCTTGACGTAGGCATCCGCAAAGCCTGCTGCCTTCAGATCGGAGAGCATTTCTTTGGCATCGCTTTCCGATGTGTACAGTCCTGCAGCTACTACATAGTATGGCTCAGGATTCAGACCGTCAAAATCGGGGGTGTATATTATGCTGCTTCCAAAGAAGTCCGCTTCCTCCAGCTTTTCTATTACAGGCGTGCACTTGTCCGGATCCTTTGAAGAGGAAACGAATACGCCGTAATAATCCCCGGCTGTAAGTTCCTCAAGATCCTGCCCCCCTCCGTACATTCCGAAGGACTCCGAATCAAACTCTACCTCGTCCACAGTCGTGACATGGACATCTTCCGGATCTATCCTGATATATTTGCCCTTTGAAGGGATATCCCCGGGAAGATCGGAATCTTTGAACTTAAGATTCAGGGTATCGTCTTTTACCACATAATCACATGTAAATCCGACAGGCTCTCCGCCATATCCCAGACGGCTTGCCGTGCACTCGAACGATCCGTCCGAATGATCGCATCCTCCTGCAAGGTAGTAAACCTCAGAATCGGGAGCCTTCTTGTACATGTATAGATCCGATCCCGAAAACTCGAGATAAAGATTCTCTTCACTGTCATCAAGCATCCAGTACCCCTGCAGATCATCATCTCCTCCGTCCGGATCATTCTTCAGATAATCGAATGTATCATCTACGCGGTCGTCCTTAAGGAAGAGCCTGCTGTCGTCATCCTCCGGCACGAGGAATGTATCATTATCAAACCCTTCAAAGACAAGCCCGTCATCCGTAAGGGTGATCGTGCCCTTTTGTCCTGCATCCCAGTACAGGCCGGCGTTTGACATCACGGAGAAACGCAGCTCGCTTACGGTCACAGTATCTCCGTCCGTGCTCGCCATCTCAGCCGCGTCATCCGGAATAAACTCTGCTGCCCAGAAGGTATATGCCTCAAGACTTTCATAATCATCCGGCATGGCCTGTCCGCAGAATGCGCACATGTTGCTGCCGAACGGAACGACTTCCATAGTATAGAACTCTTCGTTGCCTTCCTGATCGCTGTAATGATAACTGTACTTGCCGGTCATGCGCTGCGCCAGGGAGGGTTTGTCCGAAGACTTTTCCTTCTCGTCCTTCTCACTGTCCTCAGCTGATGTATCATCTGCTTTCTCATCATCTTCTGAGGCATCATCCTCTTTAATGTCTTCTTCTTTAGCTTCTTCTGCCTTGTCGGAATCCTTGCTGTCGGATCTTCCTCCGCAGCCCGCAAAAAGCATTGCGCATATCATCAATATCAATATCGATGCAATTGATCTTCTTTTCATTTCCGGATAATCCTCCTATTTTTCTTAGCCGGTCAGGGCAAGTCATATAACAGATTAGCATAATTCTTCTGAAAAAAAAAAGAGAGTCGCAAGGACTCTCTTTTTCATCGGAGTGTGGTCACTCGAATTAAAACAACCCGTAATCACTCGGATAAATCCTTCGTGAACGGGTTGTAATTAATCGGAGTGTGGTCACTCGAATTAAAACAACCCGTAGTCACTCGGATAAAATCCTTCGTGAACGGGTTGTAATTAATCGGAGTGACAAGATTCGAACTTGCGCGGCCCGGTCGCACTCGCGCATGGCGCTCGTAAACGCGACTCAAAAACAGCCAAAGGGCTGTTTTTGCCCTGCCTCCCTTTTAACTCTGCACTATTGACCGGCTATTACATATCTGATCATTCCGATAAAAAAGAGAGTCACAAGGACTCTCTTTTTCATCGGAGTGACAAGATTCGAACTTGCGGCCTCTGCCTCCCTAAGGCAGCGCTCTAGCCAAACTGAGCCACACCCCGATATAAACTATAATGATTCATATAGCCGCTTGCGGCCTCTCGGCCCGGTCGCACTCGCGCATGGCGCTCGTAGACGCGACTCCAGTACTTGTGAAGCAAGTACCATTAGCACAAAGGGCTTATTTTGCCCCCTAAGGTAGCGCTCACAGTGTTTGCGGAGCAAACACCACAAACTGAGCCACACCCCGATCTCATATGAACGTTGATATTCTAAGTTGTTTTGCGGCCAGTGTCAAGTGTCAGGACAGCATGCTCACTATCAGGTCGACCATCTCGCCGACATTTGCGAGTTTTCCGACCTCTTTGATGTTGAACTTCAGGCCGAATTTCTTTTCCATGGCTATGACCAGGTTGATGTGCTCTATGGAGTCCCAGTCCTCTATGTCTGAGGAGTTGGTCTCGTCCACGACGACAAGATCCTCGTCGTCAAAATTATCCCGGAAAATCTTTCTTACTTCTTCGAATACTTCGTCACGTGTCATCAGTCGTATCCTCACTTCCTAATCGTACATTTGTTACTGTTCAGCGCCGAGCCACGCACTTGCTGCTTGGCTACGGCTCAAAACACTTGGCCAGCCGGCACGCCGCCCATCGGCGGAGCCGATTTTGCATGGCGGCGTGCGCGTTGCAATTCAGCGCACTGGCGTTGCGCTGAATTGTAACGTACACTTTATTCGCAGATGCCATCCCTGTCAAGAAGAGGTGACTTGGTGTATAATGAGATATCAAAAAAGGATGACAGAAAAGGACGATATGAACGAAGGACAGAAGATGTATGATATCTGCAGTGAGATCTTCCCGCTGAACCGCAGTATCACAGGGAATGCGGTTCGGGAGACATTTAAGATACTGCAGAGTCATATCCCGGATATAAAGATAGAGATGCACGAGATACCGAGCGGGACAAAGGTATGCGACTGGACGGTTCCGGATGAGTGGAACTGCGAGGAGGCTTATCTTGAAGGACCGGACGGAGAGCGGGTAGTAGATATGAAGGATTCAAACCTGCATCTGCTCGGGTATTCTCTTCCGACTGATATCACGCTGCCTCTCGAAGAGATGAAGGAGCATATATATTATCTGAAGGATCAGCCCAAGGTCTTTCCCTATGTCACCAGCTATTATTCTCCGAGATGGGGCTTTTCCATGACTTATGAGCAGTTCGAGTCGTTGAAGCCCGGCGATTATCATGCCGTGATACGATCCACTCTTGAGCCCGGATCCATGACCTACGGCGAGATCGTGATCCCCGGCGAGACAGAGGATGAGATCTTCTTTTCCTCATATACATGCCACCCTTCCATGGCAAATAATGAATGCAGCGGCCCGTCGCTCATAATATCTCTCGCACGATACATCAGGGACATGCCGAAGAGACGCTATACATACAGGCTCCTGCTCGCACCCGAAACCATAGGAGCGATAGCCTATATAGACGGACACCTTCCTCACATGAAGGAGCACGTGAAGGCGGGCTTCAATCTCACCTGCTGCGGAGACGACAGGACCTACAGCATCATCCATTCCCGCTATGCCGACACGTATGCAGACAGGATACTCACTAACGTGCTGTCTCAGTCGGGCAGGTCTTTTGACGAATACCCGTACATCAAGCGCGGATCCGATGAGAGGCAGTATCAGGCCCCGGGAGTTGATATCCCGCTGGTCTGCTTCTGCCGCAGCAAATATCATATATATCCCGAGTACCACACGAGCGCGGATAACCTTGATCTTATCTCCCCCGGGGGGCTGCAGGGGTCATTTGATGTGATGACACGCTGCATAGAGCTCATCGAGCACAACAGATACTACAGGACGACGACACTCTGCGAGCCTCAGCTTGGAAAGAGAGGACTGGTCCCCACCATGTCGAGCAAGGAGACCTATCAGGAAACTCTGGCGCTCAAGGACCTTATCGCATACGCGGACGGGAAGAACGACCTCATCGGTATCTCCGAGATCATAGAGCAGCCGGTGGACCTTCTGATCCCGCTCACCAAAAAGCTGTTGGAATGCGGACTGTTTGAGACAGTGGAAGACAGAGCATGAACACATACACATATGAGGAAATAAAAGAAGGTCAGAAGGAGAGCTTTGAGGTGACCGTCACCGGGGAGATGCTGGACTCATTTTGCCGGATCACGGGCGACGTCAATCCGCTGCACAAGGATGCGGCATATGCAAAAGAGAGCGGATATGAAGACCGGGTCGCATACGGCATGCTGACAGCTTCCTTCATGTCCAGCCTCGCGGGAGTATACATGCCCGGCGAGAGATCCCTGATAAAAGAAGTGCATATTAAGTTCGCAAAGCCCGTATTTCCGGGCGAGACGATAAGCGTCGAAGGCGAGGTAAAGGAAAAAAACGATACCTTCAAGATGATAGTCTTAAAGGTCACCATGCGTAACGACAAGGGTGAGAAGGTCCTTCGAGGGAGCATGGACATCATGATAAGAGAATAAAGGAGGGGGATGACTTATGGATAACGAACTTAAAGAGAAGATCGCCAAACTTCAGGAGATGATCGACGGCACGGACAATATCGTATTCTTCGGAGGAGCGGGTGTATCCACCGAGTCCGGGATACCTGATTTCAGAAGCCAGGACGGGCTGTACAATCAAAAGTATGATTATCCGCCCGAGACGATCCTGTCACACAGCTTCTTCATGAGGAACACTGCGGAATTCTACAGATTCTATAAAGAAAAGATCCTGCTCGTGGGCACCGATATGGCGCCGGAACCCAATAGGGCGCACCTTAAGCTTGCGGAGCTCGAGAAGGCCGGCAAGCTCAAGGCTGTCATCACCCAGAATATAGATGACCTGCATCACAGGGCCGGATCAAAGACGATATACGAGCTGCACGGCACGGTGACCCGCAATTACTGCATGGACTGCGATAAGGAATTCGATGTGGACTATGTGAAGGCTTGTGACGGAGTTCCCAAATGCGATGTCTGCGGTGGCATAGTGAAGCCCGATGTGGTGCTCTACGAGGAAGGGCTCGACATGTATACCATGGATCAGTCCATACAGGCGATAAAAAATGCCGACATGCTTATAATCGGCGGCACATCTCTTGTGGTATATCCTGCCGCGGGCCTCATCGATTATTACAGAGGCAATAAGCTCGTGCTGATAAATAAGGGCACTACGGGCAGAGAAGCCGGAGCTGATCTTGTGATAAACGGCCCCATAGGAGAGGTCTTGGGCGCTATAGAGGTAAAAAGCTGACATGTTCATGGATTTCTATAAGGACAAAAAAGTACTGATTACGGGTCATACAGGATTCAAAGGCTCCTGGATGTGCAGGGTGCTTGTCAACGCAGGCGCCAAAGTCACAGGCTATGCCCTGGAACCTGAAGATCCGTCACTCTTTGAGCTTGCAGGGCTTGCAAAGGATATAGAGCATATCGAAGGCGATGTAAGAGATCTTGGGCATCTTAAGGAAGTCTTTGAAAAGACAAAGCCTGAGATCGTGATACATATGGCAGCACAGCCCATCGTCAGGGAATCCTACAAGGACCCTGTGCTCACATATGGGACCAATGTGATGGGCACGGTCAATGTGCTCGAGTGTGTAAGGCTTACGGACTGTGTGAGATCCTTTGTGAACGTGACTACCGACAAGGTCTATCTGAACAGGGAATGGCAGTGGGGCTACAGGGAGAATGAGGAACTGAACGGATATGATCCTTATTCCAATTCGAAGTCCTGTTCCGAGCTTGTCACGAGCTCTTATAAGAAGTCTTTTTTTGCAGACCGCGATGTGGCAATAAGTACCTGCCGCGCAGGCAATGTGCTCGGCGGAGGCGACTTTGCGACAGACCGCATCATCCCGGACTGCGTGAGAGCACTGGAGGCAGGAGAGGAAGTCGTGATCCGGAATCCTCATTCCACAAGGCCTTACCAGCATGTGCTCGAGCCCGTATGCGCATATCTCATGATAGCGGCGTCCCAGTATGAGGATCCTTCTAAGGCAGGCTCCTACAACGTGGGACCGAACGACGACGGATGCTACGAGACGGGAGAGCTCGTAAAGCTTTTCTGCGAAAAATGGAACAGTCTCGGCACAGACAAAAAGGCATCTTTCAGATGCGAAGGTGACGGCGGCCCTCACGAAGCGAATTTCCTGAGACTCGACTGCTCTCTTATAAAGAGCGTGTTTGGCTGGAAGCCCAAATGGGATCTTGATAAGACCATGGAAAAGATCACCGAGTGGACAAAGATCTTCCTTGAAGGCGGAGATGTCGGAAGCGTCATGGATTCTCAGATCAAAGAATATCTGAGCTGAACCGGAACGGCAGATGGTATATCTCAATAATGCCGCAACTTCATATCCCAAGCCGGATGCAGTGATAAATGCCTGGCAGAAGGCGATACGGGAGCTTCCCTCGGGACAGTTCAGGAGCTCTGCGGATGCAGACGGCGCAGACATCTTAAGCTGCTGCAGGAAGAGGCTTGGCCGTCTTCTCGGGATAGCAGACACGGACAGGATATATTTTACCTCGGGATCCACCGAGGGACTTAATGCCATAATAGCGGGGCTTGGCATCGAAGCCTCCCGCATCATCACCACGGCCACGGAGCACAACAGTGTTCTGCGGCCGCTTTATAATCTTCCCGGTATAGGCGGAAGTCCCGTCCTTCTGCCCTGTGACGAAAACGGGACAGTATCTCCCGAATCGCTTGAAGAAAAAGCAAAGAACGGAGACTTTGCCGCCTTCATACTGAATCACTGCTCTAACGTGACGGGCGCCATACAGGACGCAGGAGCTTTCGGAGAGATCGCAAAAAGATACGGACTCATCTATATACTCGATGTATCGCAGAGTGCCGGCTGCATGGAGATAAAAGCAGATGAGTGGGGTGTGGATGCGCTGGCCTTTACGGGACACAAATCTCTCATGGGGCCTCAGGGTACCGGAGGATATTATGTGAGGGACGGCATAAAGATAAGACCTCTGAAGTACGGTGGGACAGGCTTTGATTCAAGCCGCCTTCTGTATGATGAAGATACATACGAATATGAGGCCGGGACTTTGAACTACCCCGGGACAGAAGTGCTGTCGGAAGCTTTGCGATGGGTCTCTGACACAGGAGTGGACAGCATCCGGGAGAAAGAAAGACAGCTTACCGACTGTCTGATATCGGAGCTTGAGAAGACAGACGGCATCAGGATATTCGGGAAGTATCTAAAGGACAGAGGTCCTTTAGTCAGCTTCACATCAGGCATCCTTCCGCCGTCGGATATAGCATATATCCTTCAGAACAGCTTCGGGATCGTGACAAGAGCGGGCCTGCACTGCGCTCCGCTCATCCATGAGCATATCGGCAGCGGCAATAAGGGGACGTTAAGAGTCAGCTTCTCTTATTTCAATGAAAAGGAAGATGTCGATGCTCTGATCGCAGCGCTGCGGGAGATGGCATGATTGCTGCTGGAGGGAGATGAATGAGGATAAAAGACAGAAGAAAGTCACTTGAAGCCTGCACGGAGTCCGGCTGGGAAGCCTTTGACCTTCTGACCGAAGAGCCGCTTGAGGACAGCGATATAGAGCAGCTGCGCCTGGCGGAGGGGTCTTTTCTTTACATGAAGCAGCTGAAGAAGCCCTTCTTTAAGATCGAGTATCATACATATATCATAAAGGGTGTAAAAGGTGACAGTTTCTTTCGTTTTGCGGTGCACAGGGATCATAAGGAGGAGATGGAGAGACTGATCGGATTGATAAACGGAGAAAGATCATCGTAAGAAAGTACACATTTTGATAAAGAAAAGTGAGGAAGCAGGACCTTCGATGGCATACAATGAAGTCATCGAAGGTCTTTTCTATAAAAAAATGTATATATGGAGGGAACAGGTAATGAAAAAACCGGCTATGGAAGAAAAGCTCGTGGTGCGGCCCATCGTAGGGTGTCTCGTGCACTCCCACTTCTGGGAGGGTCCCTGCAGGGCAGGACATAAGGAGGACATGACGAAGGAGGCCGAGGCTGCGGCTGCGGATAAGTACTTCCGCCAGATGGAGGAGGAGCTAAAGAATGTCATAGATGAAGTCGAGCTTATGCCCATGATCGACTGCAGATATGAAGAGAAATTTGTTGTCACCGAGGAGAAATACGCGGAGATAGAGCAGGATCTGGACAGGGCTGACATCTTCCTCTGCATGGGATGGCGCATACCGAAGCTTGAGAGATATAAAAAGCCCGTCGTCGTGATGCAGAACGGCAATGAGGGAATTGATTTTGCCGCATACTGCAGGAGCATAGGAGTCGAGGCATATGTGGCTATGGATATGCAGGATCTGAATGAGATACTGCATTATCTGTGGGTGAGAAAGGCAGTGGCCTGCACCAGAGTTCTCTGCCTCTCGGCAGCGGCACAGCCGACATTCGGCATACAGAGCCTTATAAGGGATCCCGAGGTGCTGAGACAGAAGTACGGTCTTGAGGTCATCAAGCTCCCGTTCTATGAGATCACGAAATACATGGATCAGATAACCGATGAGGAAGCGAAACCCATCGCGGACAGGATCATCAACGGGTCGAAGGAGACGAAGGTCAATACAGAATGGTTCATCAATGACATCAAGTATTACCTTGCCGCTAAGAAGATGATGGATGTGTATCAGTGCAATGCTTTCACGACTGCATGTCACGAGCTCTGCACATCCGAGATACCGCAGAACCGCAAGTTCACGCCCTGCATGTGCCATTCGATCATGAAGGACGAAGGCATACCGAGCGGATGCGAAGAGGATCTCAATGCTCTCATGGCAATGTGCATCATGCAGTATACGGCGAAGCGTCCCTGCTTCATGGGCAATCCAAATCATGAGACGGATGAGCTGCTCCGCATACATCATGCGGTCCCGGCTCTGCAGATGAACGGCTACGGGACAAAGCCGCTCAATTACAAACTCTGGGCATTCACCGGACAGGGCTTCGGCGGCAAACTGCAGGTTGACTTCACGGAGAATGAGCAGGACAAGGTGACGCTAGGCCGCTTCAATCCTGCGGGAGATACCATCTGTGTCAAGACAGGAGAGGTGATCCGCACCGAGTATGACGAAGTATACTGCAGTCCTTATTACTATATACAGATGGATGATGCCAGGACATATATGCATAATCTTGCCGGCTTCGGTCATCACCAGGTGCTCATCTTCGGTGATTATGAGAAGGAGCTCGAAGAACTTGCGCGGTATATGGGCTATAAGGTGTTAAAAGGCTGATGGATAATTACTGACTCCCCTTTATTTCTGTGCACCTTCCGATCATCTATGATAAGATTGATCGGAGGTGCATTTTTCATGGTAATATGCAAGGACGAAACAAAACTTCCAAAGGGATTCCCGGTACTTATAAGGAAACTGACACTTCTGGAGCAGGACAATGATCCGGAGTGGTTTCATTACCATGATTTCTGCGAGATCACCTATGTGGAGGCGGGATTCGGCACTTACTTCATCAACGGGATAAGCTATGATGTGGAGCCCGGCGATATCATCATATTCAATCAGGTGGAACCTCACGGATGGATCGTGACGGAGAGGAGCATGGATGTACTGGTGCTCACCTTCGCGCCGGAAGTGGTATCGGATCCGATGAGGTCATCCGATGACGGCTACATGAAGCCGTTCTTTTATCTGGGAAGCCACTTCAGGAATCTCATATCCGCAAGCGACGAAAGGACCGACTATATCCGCGAGATAATGGAGGACATAGCTGGAGAATCAAGGCACAAGGAGAAGGGATATGAGGGGATGATAAAGGCTGACCTTGTCAGGATAATCACTCTCCTCATAAGGCATTACGAAAACGAGAATCCCTCCACGGATATCAGCCTGACCGAGAAGAAACGCTCCATGAAGAGACTGGAGCAGGCGATATATTACATCAACTCTCATTACTCGGATGCGCTGGCTCTGGAAGACGTGGCATCCCGCGCTTACATGAGCCCGAACTATTTCAGCAGCTACTTCAAGAGCGTCACTGGAAGAGGCTTCAGCGAATACGTGACAAAGCTCAGACTTAATAAGGTTCAGGAGCTCTTCCTTACGACGGACAGATCCGTGTCGTCCATTGCAATGGAGTGCGGCTTCCGGAACATGTCGAATTTCTACAGACTGTACAAAAAGCACGTGGGACCACTGCCCGGCAAGGGAACAAAGGAGAACAAAAAGTGACTGTTACAAAAAACAAAGCCTCCGTCACGATGGAGCAGGACGGAGAGAGAATTGAACTTACATATATAAAAGAGAACATAATGCGCTGCAGGTTTGCGCCGGCGCCCTTTGAGGCAGAGGAGTCGATGCTGACCGATCAAAGAGCGCAGGAGGCATCAAAGGAAACTTCGGCTGCCTGCGAAGAGACTGAAGACGCTGTGATGATAAGCGGCGGAAGGATCAGGGCATCGGTGTCCGTAAAAGGACTTGTGATTTCCTGGTCATGTACTGACCGGGAAGAGATACTTCTCAGAGAGGGCCGTAAGGAATTCACCCAGATACCGGTGATGAAATATACAACGGGCGGTGAAGCGCCTGTCATAGACCGGGTGAAGACTGTGGACGGCGAGAGGAATTTCATCCGCAATCTGAAGGAGGAAGAGGACCATAAAGCATGGCAGGGAAGACTTCATTTCTGCTTTGCTCCCGATGAGCATATCTTCGGACTGGGCCAGGCCGAAGAAGGGATATACGACTACAGAGGACATGTACAGTATATGTATCAGCATAATATGCGCATACCAATGCCTATGTTCGTGTCCGATAAAGGGTATGGGATCTTCTTTGACTGCACGAGCCTTATGACCTTCTCGGACACCGAGAACGGATCCTATATGTTTTTTGATGCGATACCTTATCTCGACTATTACATGGTGGCGGGAGACAGCGTGGATGAGATCATCCGCGGCTTCAGGTATCTTACGGGAGATGCCGCCATGCTCCCGAAGTGGGCATACGGATATGTACAGTCCAAGGAGCAGTATTACACTGCGGACGAGCTGGTGGAGACGGCGGGACGATACAGGGAACTTGGCATACCCATCGACTGCATCGTGCAGGACTGGAATACCTGGGAGAAGGACAAGTGGGGCAATAAGATCCTTGATCCCGTGCGTTACGGCAACATGAAGGAATGCTCGGAAAAGCTCCATGAGATGAACGTCCATACCATGGTATCGGTCTGGCCGAATATGAATTCCGGTACAGAGAATTATGATGAATTCATGGCGAAAGGACAGCTCTTAAATGATCTTGCGACATACGATGCTTTCGACGGGAATGCAAGAGAAGTCTACTGGAAGCAGGTGAAGGAAGGACTCTTTGACAAGGGCTTTGATTCCTTCTGGTGCGATTCCACCGAGCCCTTCTCGGGGCCCGACTGGGGAGGAGAGATCAAACGCGAGCCGTGGAAGAGATATCAGATCGTGGGAGAAGAGCACAAGAAATACCTTCCTCCCGAAAAGGCCAATGCCTATGCGCTGGCTCACGCGAAGGGTATATTTGAGAATCAGCGGAATACCACCGAAGAAAAGAGAGTATTGAACCTCACAAGATCGGGATATGCATCCGGGCAGAGATACGCAGCAATGCTCTGGTCAGGAGACACATGCGCATCCTGGGAGACACTGAAGCGGCAGATCACGGAAGGCTTAAATATGAGCCTGTCCGGTTATCCCTACTGGACACTGGATATAGGAGGATTCTTCACTGTGGGACGTAAGTGGCAGAACCGCGGCTGCGGCTGCGGCAACGATCCCACGCCCAAGTGGTTCTGGCAGGGAGTGTATGATGAAGGAGTGAAGGACAAAGGCTACTGCGAGCTCTATGTGCGCTGGCTTCAGATGGGCGCATTCCTTCCCATGTTCAGATCTCACGGAACGGATACTCCGAGGGAGATATGGAATTTCGGGAGCGAGGGAGAGCCCTTCTATGATGCTATAGCAGGTGCGATAAAACTGAGGTACGCCCTTATGCCTTATATCTATTCGCTAGCAGGCGCGGTGCGTCTTCAGTCCGATACGATCATGAGGAGCCTGCTCTTTGATTTTCCTGAGGATAAGAGGGCGGCTTCGATCTCACAGGAGTTCATGTTCGGAAGGAACCTGCTCATCTGTCCCGTGACAAGTCCGATGTACTATGAGGCGGAAAGCAGTGCGATCGACGAAGAGAAGACATGGGAGTGCTACCTGCCCGAAGGACGCATATGGTACGATACAAGGGACAACAAAAAATATACCGGCGGGAGCACTGTAAGAGTGTCTGCCGAGATAGATTCCATACCGGTCTTTGTATCATCCGGGAGTATCATACCCATGAGACAGGGTCTTACATACGCCATGGAAGAGAACGAGGAGCCTCTTGAACTGCATGTCTTTACCGGAAGCGACGGAGAGTTCACCTTCTATGATGATGCCGGAGACGACTATGCTTACGAGCGCGGTGAATATGAGACTGTGCATCTTGCATGGTCGGACGACGATGCAACGCTCACCATCGGTGAGCGGCGCGGGCACTTTGCAGGCATGAAGGAGACGCGCAGCATCAGGATATATGTGGACGGGGAATACAGGATGGATACCGAGTATACGGGAGAGAAAATAACACTGATAACGTAGTATCCCGCCGGGCTCTTGTGAAACATGTGTCTTCGCATGAGGTACATGCCGTCGGGCTTAAGCGCTGCAAAATATGCCCTTTGGCATATTTTGAACGCCGTTTACGAGCGCCAAGCGCGAGTGGCGTCGATAAAGATGCGCAAATGCGCCCGCCAGGCATGCACTCATGCGCCGACACACTTAATGCATAATTATGCGCTAATGCGCCCGACGGCATGTATCTCATGCGACGACGCACCTTGCGCTTAAGCCCGACGGTATGCATCTCATGCGAGAAACAGATCTTGATATATAATATGTGATAATGAAAAAGAAGAGTATACATATAATCCTGCTGGGCGCGCTCCTGGCCCTCTCCATCCTTACACTGGTGCTCATCTCCGTGACCTTCTCCATCCTGCATTACAGGACATTGAAGAATATCGCGACACGTGACATGCGCTCTTCCTGCGATGCCGCGGCTGCAAGTCTTGGGCAGAAGGTAAAGGAGATGGATACCATACTCCTCTATTCCATCGCATCCTCTGAATTAAAAGACAGCTTCACAAGGTACATGAACGCAGAGTCATCCTTTGAGAAGCTGAAAGCCAGGCAGGAGCTCGGAGGGATCATGATCCTGCTCAAAGGTTTTGATTTCTCCAACAGACAGTTCAATATCTATGATACCGGGGAAGGCGGCTACGGCATCGGCAATTATAACGGCGAGCTGTCAGGGAGCGTGAAGGACAGAGCCTGGTATGACAAGACCGAAGCCAGGGCCGGCAAGAAATATATATATGCTCCGGCGCAGGACATACAGGCATCCAGGGGAGCCGGAGTGGATGATCAGACTATGTACTTCTCACTCTGCCGGATGTTTTACGGGGATTATCATACGCCTCTCGGCTTCATGGAAGTGAAAGCATATTATGATGAGATATTCGGCCCGCTTAAGGATCAGGTGATCACCCTTCAGCCCGTGATAGCGGTATACGATCAGGACGGGAGACAGGTGTATCCGGAGGATGCGGTCTTTCCGTATTATTCCTATAAAGACAGGGGCAGCGGAGAGATACTCAACACCTATACCGGCAAGAAGCAGTACCTCTGCTTCTCGGAGGATGAAGAGGACGGGCTTACCGTGGCAATGGCTGTGGATGACGCAATCTTCATGGAGCCGGTATACAGATCCTTCATTCCTGTTGCAGTAGCGGAAGCCCTCATACTCATCATATGCGTATTACTGTCCTCGATGCTCTCTAGGCAGCTGAGCGACCCGATACGAAGGATATATGCTTTTCTGTCCGATAGCGAAAAAGAACAGTTCACGCCTCTTGAGCTGAAAGACTCGGGAGTGCTCGAGATCGACACTCTGAGGGACAGCATAAATGAGAGCATACAGTCGCAGGAGAACGCTACAAAGACGATGCTCACGCTGAAGGAGCAGGAGATGCAGGCCCAGATGCTGGCGCTGCAGTCGCAGATGAACCCGCATTTCCTCTTCAATTCCCTGACCATGATAGGAGAGATGGCGGACAGCGGCATGACGGATCAGGTGTCGGAGATGTGCGAGGACATCACGTCGATACTGAGATACATATCCTCCAACCGCGAGATGCGTATCAGAGTGGAGGAGGAGATGGAGCAGGTGGACCGCTACCTCAGGTGCATCGGCAGGAGATTCGGAGAAGGTCTAGATTATTCCTATGATATATCCGATGACATCCTGGACTGCATGGTTCCGAAGCTTTGCATACAGCTCCTTGTGGAGAACGCCGTGAAGGCTGTCATGACCCACCGTGCGCCGTGGGAGATAAGGGTGGAAGGCGGACTTGAAAACGACGAGTGGCATATGACCGTATCGGACAACGGGCCCGGTTTTGATCCCGAGGTTGATAAAAATCTCAGGAAGAACATGGATGAGATATTGGCAAGCGGAGTACTTCCGAGCCTTAAGATAGAAGGGATGGGTATACTCAATATCTTCATAAGACTGTACCTTCTGGACGGCATTCCCTTTGTATTTGATTTCGGAAATAAAGAAGACGGCGGCGCATTCGTGACCGTGGGAGGATATCTGCATGATAAGGATCGACCATTATAACGTGCTGATAGCGGATGATGAATATATGGTGAGACAGTCTGTGTCCCGCAGGATCGCAGAGATCGATGACAGCTTCAGGATCGCTGCGGAGTGTCAGGACGGGAAGGAAGCGCTGCAGGCTCTTGAGGGCGGTAATATTCAGGTTGTCTTTACCGATATACGCATGCCGGAGATGGACGGACTCGAGCTTGCAAAGCAGATACATGAACAGTACCCGGAGATACTGACGGTGATACTGACCGGATACGCGGACTTCGAATATGCCCAGGAGGCCATCAGACAGGGGGTCTTTGATTATCTCTTAAAGCCGGTGTCCGAGGACAAGCTCACAGCCATACTGGAAAAGCTCAGTCTCAGACTGCAGCAGGACTATGAGCTTCCCGGAGAAGACGGAGCGCAGGGTCGGGGTTCCGAGGCCATAGTAAGGGACACCGAGAAGTATCTGAAGGAGCACTTCAGGGAAGAGGTGGATATAGGAACGCTTGCGGAGGAGTACGGATTCTCTGCGGCATACTTAAGCCGGATATTCACGAAAAGCCGCGGCGAATCGCCTGTCAGATTTCTGACGGAGCTTCGCATCAAGGAAGCAAAGCGGCTCCTTGCGACTACGGATGAGCCCATAGCAAGAGTCGGAGAGCTCTCGGGTTACCCGGATCAGTTTTATTTCAGCAGGACCTTCCGCAAAGAAGCGGGAGATAATCCAAGCGCATACAGGAAAAAGAACAAAGGTTAAAAAAGTACAAATCCCGGACAAATGTCTGCATGGAACAGACGAAACGTTTCGATTAAACTGATATCCATAGTGATGCTTATCACTTGTTGGGGAAGTTTGAGAGAGGGTATATTCCATGCAGAAATCAAGAGTCTATCCATGGTATTTTGCAGCAGGTTCAGTGCTGATCTATACGGTGCTCAGTGTCATACCGGGCATACTTGGTATAGGTTACAGCTTCACGGACTGGTCGGCATATTCACCTGATCTTCATTTTGTAGGATTAAGGAATTTCTTCGAGGTTTTCTCACAGGATAACGACTATCTCAGATACATCACGAACACCGTCTGGTTCACGGTGGTGACCACAGTGGCAAAGACAGGACTCGGACTTTTATTTGCGGTGGCTTTAAGCCGCAGCATCAAATGGAAGAATTTCCACAGAGGCATTCTCTATCTGCCTTCGATACTGCCCATCCTCGTGACGGGTCTTGTATTTACATCGATACTGAATCCCAAGACAGGATTTCTCAATGAATTCTTAAGGACGGTGGGGCTTGATTTCCTTGCAAATAAATGGCTGGTGGATCCGAAACTCGCATTCGGGACTGTCATGGCCGTTGATATCTGGAGAGGCGTGGGATATATCATGACGCTCCTTATCGCGGGGATACTCGCGATACCGGATATATACTATGAGGCTGCCGCCATAGACGGCGCCAGTGCCTGGCAGAGGTTCAGGTTCATCACCCTGCCGATGCTGAGACAGACACTGGCCGTGACCATAGTGCTGAATGTCATATACGGGCTGAAGATATTTGATATGGTCTATGCGCTTACGAACGGCGGTCCGGGACACAGGACTGAGGTCCTCTATACTGCAGTCTACAAGATGATGAGCAAAGGCCTCTATGCGGAAGGCACGACCATAAGCTCTGTGCTCTTCATCTTCATGGTGATCATAGGATTCTTCATGGTCAAGATCCTTACGAAGGACGAAGTAGTGGAGTGACGGAGGGAGAAGGCTATGGTATACACGACGAAAAATAAATTCACACAGATCTTTCTGAAAAACATACTGGCCTGGATCGCATCGCTGATCGTTATCATACCGATGCTGCTCGTCATACTGAACGCATTCAAGGCCGACGGAGAGACGCTGAACATGACCCTCCAGCTGCCGAAGACCTGGATATTCTCGAACTTCGGGACGGTCATAGAAAAAGGAAAGCTCTTAAGGAGTTTCCTCAACAGCCTTCTGTATGCGGGAGCAGGGACATTCATCACCATATTCTTCGGCTCAATGGCGGCGTATGTATTCTCCCGCAGGAGAAGCAGAGGAATGTCAGCCCTCTACATGTATGTGGTTCTTGGAATGGTGATCCCGATCAACTACGTGACGCTCACCAAGACGATGATAACTCTTCATCTTACAAATACAAGGCCGGGCATCATCCTTTTATATATGGCGATGCAGACGCCGTTTTCCATCTTCCTGATATACGGATTCGTATCCAAGATACCGGTGGAGCTGGATGAGGCTGCGATCATAGACGGATGCACTCCGATACAGCTGTACATAAAGATCATATTCCCGATGCTGAAGAATGCTCTGATCACGGCGGGAGTGCTCTGTTTCCTGAACTGTTGGAACGAATTCATGATGCCGCTGTATTTCCTGCACAGCTCGGAGAAGTGGCCCATGACACTGGCGATCTACAACTTCTTCGGCCAGTACGAGATGAAGTGGAATCTCATATGTGCGGATGTGCTGCTTACCTGCGCGCCGGTTCTGATAGTATACCTGCTGTGCCAGAAGTATATCGTGGGAGGCCAGACAGCCGGAGCCGTCAAGGGATAGAAGTGATAGAAGACGCAGGTCTTTTACCATAGATATGAAGCAAATGACCAACATGAAAAAGGAGGAGTGTAATGAAAAAGAAACTGGTTTCGCTTTTGCTCTGCGGAGCTCTTGTCTGTTCACTTGCAGGATGCAGCGGCGGTGGAGATATGTCACCGGCAGCTACGACTGAGCCTGCTGCAACAACGGAAGATGCAGCGCCCGCAGCCGATACCTCAGCTGATGATGCAGCGCCTGCGGCTGATACTGCAGATGCAGCAGCAGATACTTCTGCTGCCGGAACGACCATCACTGTCATGGCCAGCCAGGACTGGGTAGAGGATTCCGAGCAGGAGCTTGGTAAGAAGTTTGAAGAGGAGACAGGCATACATGTGGACTATCAGATAGTACCCGCTGATCAGTATCAGGATCTGCTCCTTACCAGACTCAACAGCGGCGAAGGCCCTGATATATGGGGAGCACAGTCGGGATTCGCTCTCAAGACCACCTACAATGTAGAGAAGAATGCAGTCGATCTCTCAGGCGAACCCTGGATGTCGGCATACAGCAAGTTCTCAGCTGAGCAGACCGGCGTGGACGGCAAGAACTACGGCCTGACATATTACGATACGACTACGGATTATTATATGGTATACAACAAGAAGCTCTTTGAGGCAGCAGGAGCAAAGGTTCCCACCACATTTGTAGAGCTTACGGATACCTGCGACAAGCTGCTCGCAAGCGGTGTGACTCCTATATATGAGCCCCTCGCTGACGGATGGCATGTGCTCATGCTCTGGGCAGGCAACGGCCAGATCCATGACAAGCTCGAACCCGGCATCATCGACAAGCTGAATAAGAACGAGACCACCTTCGCTGAGAACGAGAACATGAAGAAGGCTATCGATCAGCTCAACACGCTCGCTCAGAACGGTTACTTCGGCGATAACTACATGAGTGACGAGTTCGCTGATGCAGAAGGATATATGGCAAGCGGAGAGTTTGCTATGTGCAACCTTAAGCCCGGTTCGATCAACAAGATCGTGGAGAGCGACCTCAATACCAACGGATACACGGCAGATGATTTCGGCCTCTTCGTGCTTCCCATCTGCGACAACCAGGTGCTCAACATCCACCCGACGGGTCCGTCACGCTTCATCTACAGCGGCTCACCCAACATCGATGCAGCAAAGCAGTACCTTGCATTCCTGGTTGAGAAGGATAATGTGCAGTATCTCATCGATAACGCAGCTGACGTAGAGAACCTCCCTGTAGAGGTAGGCCAGACACCTGAGTATTCACAGACTACTCTTGATTTCCTTGACAGCTTCGACGAGGATCACAAGGGAATGGTGCTCCAGGATGTAGTGCTCTACTTCAACGAGCAGTGGATGGATATCAATGCAGATCTTGCCGCTATGTTCATAGGCGACATGACCAGCGAGGATGTCCTGAAGGGTCTCGACGAGAGAAGAGCTCAGCTCGCCCAGGCAGCCGGCGATCCTAACTGGAATTAAATTCAGATAATTAAAAGATGGGAGTCAGCGAGGACTGTTCTCACCGGTAAGTCAACGGGGACGGTTCTCACTGACTCCTTTTTTTAAGAGGAGTCAGTGAGAACCGTCCCCGCTGACTTGCATCTGTCTGTTTTAGCCCTTCTGTGATAAAATAATCCACATGAAAAGCAAAAAAGATAAGGAAAAAAGAGAGGACATCCTGAGTCTGCTAAGGATTATCATCCCTACGGTGATCCTCTTCATATACATAGTCGTGATCCTGGTGAATGCCTCCTCGGAAGCAAAGAGCGACGGCAGGGCTCATGCTGAGTCCAAACTGTCAGATTATGACAGGGCTGTGGTCGAAAAGATGCGCTATGAGCTTGCCGAACTTAAGTATGCTGCGGATGCTGCGGCGTACAGCTTTGAGGTCTCCGGGAGTACGGAGCAGGCGCTTCCGGTCCTGGAGCGTGTTGTAAAAGCCGGTGATGCCGGGGAGGGCTATATTATCGATGCTGATGGCAATGCCACGGACACTGAAGGGAATAAAGTCAGTGTAGCCGGTGAGGATTGGTACAAGGAAGCTTTGGAGCTTACTTCGGACGGCAAGGCATCCGTTACAGGCGCCGAGGTGACAGGAGAGGACTATATCATCACGGTGGCTGCTCCCATAGCGGATGGAAAAGGGATGACGGCTTTAAGGCTGTCCACGGATTTCTTCAGGATGGTCCCGTCCCTTTCCGAATTTGACGGCAAGACCCAGTACCTCTTTATCATGTCGGACGGAACGGTCATGAGCGCCGTCGGCGGTAAGGGGCTGGATAAGGGCGGGAACCTTTTTGATGCAACGATCATGTTTGACCGGGGCACAGCCATGAATGACGTCAAGGAAAGCATATCCGGCGGGCACGCAGGCCGGACGTACTGCAGCACCGGCGGAGAGGAGAGAGTTCTCATCAACTGGCCCATGAACATGAACGGCTGGCATGTATGCGAACTTGCGACCGGGAGCTACGTGGATACCGAGATCGAGAAGTACTTTGCCCCGTCGAAGAAGGTATATATCCGGATCGTAGTGGCCCTCATCATCTTCCTGGCATTCCTTGTGGCGATGAATCTGATAATCACGGCACTGTACCGGAATAATCAGAAGAAGCTTCAGAGCAAGGCAGAGACAGATCTTCTGACCGGACTTCTCAATAAAATATCCACCCAGCAGACGATACAGGATTACATTGATATGGTCGGAGACGAAGAACCCGGCATGTTTATCCTGCTGGATGTAGATAATTTCAAGAAGATAAATGATACCAAGGGACATGCTTTCGGAGACGAGGTGCTCTCGCAGATTGGCAGGGAGCTTCCGACACTCTACAGGACAACGGATATAGTCGGACGTCTCGGCGGTGATGAATTTGCGGTATTCTTAAAGGACATTCCCAACGAAAATGCAAGACTTCATATGGGCGATGTCACTTATGGTTTCTTCAGGAATTTCGGCGTCGGCGAATATACCAAATATGCGGTGACGGCGAGCATAGGAGCAGCCATGTTCCCAAAGGATGGGAGAGATTTCGACGAGCTGTATAAGGCCGCCGACAAAGCTGTGTATACCGCCAAGGAGCATGGCAGGAACAAATTTGTATTCTTCGGGGAGGACCCGGACGAGATATCCAACAGAGTAAAGTAAAAAGAAAGGAGGCAGCTGTGTTAGGTAAGGCAAAATGTAAGATCCTCAAGGAGATACGTCAGAAAATTGCCGATGAGAACGATATTCCCTATGTCACCCGCGAGTGCACCTATCAGGGCGACTGCTCCGGTACCTGTCCGCGCTGCGAGAGCGAGCTGCGATATCTTGAGCGCGAGCTTGAGTCGCGCAAAAGACTCGGAAGGAGCGTTGCGATAACAGCCCTCTGCGCCGGGATCACCGTCGGTGCCACAGGCTGCAGCCTTCCCATTATAGGAGGCAATGAGCTGAGCGGAGATACGGAACCCTATACTGAGGAACTTTCCGGTGAAGTGGATGAATCTTTTTCAGAGGAATGGGAACTTGAGGGCGATGTGGCAGAAGAGCCCCCGTCAGATCTGTATGTGCTTGAAGGTGAAGAAGATGTCTGGGAGGATGATGACTGTTCCGACGGAAGCTGCACCCCGGATGGTGACTATTCTGACGGAAGTTTCACCCCGGATGACGACTGCTCTGACGGAAGCTGCGATACGGACTATCTGCCGGATCTTGAGGTAGATGGCACTGTCTGAGGTTTTATTTCCGCTGATATCAATATCACGGCATCGTATAGGTATAGACGGGGAAGGCGTTACTTCGCTGGTGTCCGGAGCCGGATGTCCTTTGCGGTGTCGTTTTTGCATTAATGAAGAAGTGCTCCTCAGGGCAAAGCCCAAAGCTGTATCACCGCAGGAACTGTACGAGAAGGTGAGCTGTGACGATCTCTATTACAGGGCCACGGGAGGCGGTATCACCTTCGGAGGCGGGGAGTCCCTGCTCCAGGCAGCTTTTTTTGCTCCGTTCCGGGCAGTATGTCCTGCTGAGTGGAAGCTTTTCGCTGAGACGAGTCTTGCCGTCCCGCGGGAGAATGTGGCACTTGCTGCAGGGAGCATAGATGAGTTCATAGTCGATTGCAAAGACATGGACAAAGACATATATCATCGATATACCGGCGGGGATGTCGCGCTCATGGAGGAAAATCTCCGTTTCCTGCTGGATGAGGCAGGGCCTCGGCGCGTGATCGTACGTGTGCCCCTGATCCCCGATCACAACACGGAAGAGAGCCGGGGAAGGAGCATCAGCCGCCTTAAGGATATGGGTGTTACGAGGCTTGATGTATTCTCATATGTACGGCCGGAGGAAAGGCCGAAACGCAGATTCAGAAAGTATACTTTTGGTACGTAGGAAAGATCGGGGGATGGTTGTATAATTCCTGTGTACGTTTTTTACAGTTATAGTTCGTGCCGGAGAGTCAGATGGATCGGGATTTTATTTTTATAAGCTATTCTCATAAGGATTCAGACCGGATACTCCCACTCATCTCACGTCTTGAAAATGACGGGATACATGTGTGGTATGACGAAGGCATCGATCCGGGGACAGAATGGGATGAGAATATCGCGTCGCATCTGAAAGGATGCAGCGGGATCATAGCTTTTCTTTCCGAGAATTATCTGGCGTCGGAGAACTGCCGCGATGAGCTTAATTACGCAAGGGACCTTGGCAGGGAACGCCTCCTCGTATATCTTGAGGATGTCGAGCTTCCCGCAGGCATGGCCATGAGGCTCAACCGGCTGCAGGCTATCCATAAGTACAGATATAAAGCAGAAGATGATTTTTTCGCTGAGCTTATAAAGGCTCCGATGCTGCAGGATTTCAAAGCGGCATCTGCGGCGGCACTTTCTGCAGCTGCGCCAACTCCGGCTGCACCGGCTCCGGCTGCACCGGCTCCTGCCATGCCGTCTGCGGATCAGTCATCAGCAGTTAACACAGATGCAGTCCAGGTTCCTTACGCCGGCATACCCTACGCTGCAGATCCTGAAGGCAGGCCGGATGACGGTCCGATGTCAAAAAAAGATTTCCTTAAGCAGCCGGGAAACAGCACTCTCAGCAGCATAGTACTGATCGCGACATTCGCGGTAGTCGCCTTTGCCGTATATTTGACAGTCTTCGGAGAATATTTAGGATGTCCTGTGATCATCATCCTGACCATCATCGGGAACAGAAAGCTCAATTTTTTCCTTATCATTCCCTGCATTCTGATATCATTGCTTTTGGGGATCTTCATGCTCCATTATCATTTTATCCTGCTGGCTCTTTTGGTGATACTCTTCCTGGGTTTGCTCCGGGTCGACAGCGAGTATAATAAATACCTGTATGAGATTAAAAGACCTTGAAAAATTCAATACGATAACTATCCAGTGCCACGACAATCCGGATCCGGACGCCCTTGCTTCGGCGTACGGATTGTACAGATATTTTAAAGAAAACGGGAAAGATGTCCGCATCATCTACAGCGGACCTTTCAAGATAAGGAAATCAAACCTTCTGCTGATGATAAATGAGCTGAAGATCCCGATCTCATATCATGCGGCAGGAGAGGGGAAGATAGACGGACTCCTTATCACCGTGGACTGCCAGTACGGACAGGGCAACGTGACAAAGCTTGAGGCAGACGATCTTGCCGTTATCGATCATCATAACGGAGTCACGGACATAAGCCTTTCCGAGATACGTCCCGGACTGGGGAGCTGCGCGACCCTGGTATGGAGCCTCATACAGCAGGAAGGGTATGATGTCATCTCTGACAGAGCGGTATGCACGGCCCTTTATTACGGGCTTATGACTGATACCGGCAACTTCTCGGAGATCTCTCATCCGCTTGATAAAGATATGAGGGACGCTCTTGTGTTCAACGAAGCTCAGATACGTCTTTTTACGAACAGTAATATCTCCCTTGAAGAAATGCGCATAACGGGAGAAGCTCTTGCCGGATATACCTGCATAAGCAATTACAGCTGCGGGCTGCTCAAGGCAGATGAATGCGACCCGAATATCCTCGGCATCATAAGCGATATGGCGCTCCAGGTCGCGGAGTTCAATGTGGTCCTTGCATACGGCCACGTATCCGGCGGATACAAACTCTCTGTCAGGAGCTGCACGAGAGAAGTGATGGCAGATGAGTTCGTAAAGGCGATAACGAACGGAGTCGGATCGGGAGGCGGACAGGATTACAAGGCCGGAGGATTTATCAGCGAAGACAGGATGAGAGCAGATGATCCTTCGCTTTCCATAAGAGACTACCTTGATAAGGCGATAAGGACATATTTTGAAAGCTTCAGTATCATCTTTGCTTCTGAATACAGACCCGACAGGAGCCTCTTTGCAAAATATAAAAAGAACCCGCTGACTCTGGGATACATAGATCCTCTGACATTCCTTGAAAAGAATACCAGGATAAAAGTCCGTACTCTTGAGGGAGATACCGAACTCATCATCGACGGCACTTTCTATCTGATGGTCGGGATACTGGGTGAAGTGTACACGATGTCGATAGATAAGTTCGAAGCGAGTTACAAAAAGACAGAAAGTGTCTATGACAGGCAGCTTGAATATACGCCCAGGATATATGTGGAGCCCGACGGCAGGGTGTTTGATCTCTATGACCGCATCAACACATGCGTCCCTTACGGTACCTCATACATCACTGCCGCAAAGCTTGATAAGAACGTCAAGCTTTTTACCAGATGGTACGAAGAAAAATATATGAAAGGCGAAACGGGGGATTACATCGCCTGCCGCGTAGATGATCCGCAGGATTTTTACATAATCAGGAAGGATATCTTCGACATCACTTATTCACCCGCATGATGAAAAGAGCCATATGCTGATACTTTCTCTTTTACCGTCCGCCATCATCTTCCTGGTGCTCGGGTTCACAAAGTGCATTAATAAAAGAAACTTTGGCAGAGTCGTAAAACTCTTCTTTCTCGGGATACTGGCTATCATCGTAACACTCACCATCGATCTCACGGTCGTGGATTTTATAGAAGGTTTTCTGGATCAGGACAGCATCATCTATCAGTTCATCCATAATCTTCTGTTCGTGGGACTCATCGAAGAAGGCACAAAATATATCTCAATAAGGCTTGGGACAAGGAAGGCGCTTGACGGATATGATCCGATGTCCATGATAGTGTATTCCGTTACGGCAGGATTGGCGTTTGCAACGATCGAGAACATATTCTTTCTGCAGGACAGCTCTATAGTGCTCGCCATCGCAAGAGCGATCTTTACGGTCCCGAACCATGCCGCGTATGGAGTGATCATGGGATATTGCCTCGGACTTGCCAGGAGCGCGGAACTTATGGAAGATAAGGCCTCCGCCCGATCTTATCGGATGAAGGCCCTTTTTATCCCTTTGCTGATACACGCATTTATTGATTTTCTGCTTTCCCTCAACACAAGGTACGCGATATCCGTATTTGTCGCGATGTATCTGACCATCGTTAATTACGTATTTGCCGTGATCCTCATCGAAAAAGCAGTAAAGAGGAGAAGATAGATCTCACTTGACGACCTTCTCAAAGTCGGAAGCAGGATGCTTGCAGATGGGACAGATGAAATCCTCGGGAAGCTCCTCTCCCACATATTCATACCCGCATATCTTACATCTCCATACGGTCTGGCCGTCAGGAGTCTTGCCGACAGCCTCGGGCTTAGGCTTGATATTACTCTGGTAATATGAATAGGTAGCAGACTCGTCAGCTGACAGAACTTCCATGGCGACAGGCTCCCCGACAAAAAGAGTATGCGAGCCGAGATCCACGGTCTGCTTTATCTCCAAAGAGAAATAAGCATTGGTTCCCTTTGTGATATAAGGAATCCCGTTATCCGCATGAGCACAGTCCGTAAAGGAGGCGAACTTGTCGACGTCTCTTCCCGACTGAAAGCCAAAGTGTTTGAAAAGCTCAAAGTCCGCAGCTTCGCTTATCACTGAGATATTGCACTTCTTTGTCTGCATGATCATGTCATGAGTATAGTTAGCCTTGTTCACTGCCACAGCGATCTGATTGGGCTCGGAAGCAACCTGTATCGCTGTATTTGTAATGCAGCCGTTTTCCTTGTCGCCGACCTTTGCAGTCAGCACAAAGAGTCCGTAAGAAAGCTTGTACATTGCCTTGTTATCCATGAAAACACCTCCTTCTTGATGCCTGATATCCATTCAATTGTAGCAAAGAGGATATTATTTTCCAAGAGTACTCTGTCCTTGTCCTTGCTTTTTTACATAGTGTATAATGAGGGGCATGATAAACGAATCCCTATATCTATCACAATCATATAAGGACGCCTGGAGCGATCACGAAAGGTCGCTGAATAATTCTGACTTCCCTGTATGGGATTATGTGATACTCACGGCATCCGATGATCATCAGGCCGAGGGCTTTCGTGCCCAGCTGAAGGCCAGAGAGGGATATCTGCCTTCGCATACCAGATACATAGTGATCCCCGATGAAGGGAATGTAAGGATAGGTTCGGGTGGAGCCACCCTTTCCGTGCTGAAATATATCAGATCCGTCGAAAAAGATTTTTCGGGCCTTCGGATCCTCGTGATCCACAGCGGCGGCGACAGCAAGAGAGTGCCGCAGTATTCGGCGCTTGGAAAGCTTTTCTCGCCGGTGCCCCACGAGCTTCCGGATGGCAGATCCTCCACGCTCTTTGACGAATTCATAATGACGATGTCGGCGGTTCCCGGCAGGATCAGGGAAGGAATGATGATCCTGAGCGGTGACGTGCTGCTGATCTTCAATCCGCTGCTGATAGATTACAGCGGCCACGGAGCTGCCTGCATCAGCTTCAAGGAATCAGCCGAGACCGGCAGGAATCACGGCGTATTCTTAAGGGACGATAACGGCATCTTAAGATCCTTCCTTCACAAGCAGTCCGTCGAGAAGCTCAGGGAAGCCGGAGCCGTGAACGGATCGGGCTCCGTGGACATAGATACGGGCGCAGTGATATTTGGAGTGGACCTGCTCGAGTCGCTCTACGGCCTCATATCCACTGACGGCGTATTTGATGAGGAAAAATACAGAGCGCTCGTAGATCAAAAAGTAAGACTGTCCCTCTACGGAGATCTGCACTATCCTCTCTCGAAGGATGCGACGCTGGAGGATTACCTGACTCAGGCTCCGGAAGGAGAGATGACGGAAGAGCTTGAAGAAGCAAGACTGAGAGTGTGGGACGCCATTTCCTCGTATAATATGAAGGTCATGCGCATGGCTCCCGCGAAGTTCATACACTTCGGGACCACGAGAGAAGTACTCTCCCTTATGACGGAGGAGATAGAGAAATACAGGAACCTCGACTGGACCGGTCGGACGGGATGCGCCATGGACAGCCGCGCTGCAGGCTACGGCTCGGTGCTCGGCAGGGATAATGAGATAGGCGAGGGATGCTATATAGAGACTTCTTATATCCATGACGGAGTAAAGATAGGATGCGGCTCTGTGATATCCTGCCTTGATGTGATAAGCGGGACCGATATCCCGTCCGATGTAGTGCTTCATGGACTGAAGCAGACAAACGGCAAGTTTGTGTGCAGGATATACGGAGTGGACGACAATCCAAAAGAAGATAAGCTGTTCGGAAAGAAGATCGACGATATCCTTTGGAACAAGCCGCTCTACCCCGAGTGCGACACCATAGAGGAAGCGATAGGGAAAGCGCTTGAACTCTATAAAGCAGTAACGTCTGAAGGGGCCCTGGATCCGGCTTATGGCGCCGGGTGCAAATCAATGGCTGAAGGCTTCAGGGATGCCGATCCCCACGCGCTCCTTGACTGGAGCCGCAGGATGGCAGATCTCGTGAAGATGAATGAGATCGCCCGCATGATAGACGACAGAGAAGCTGCGGGGAACGTTCCGAAGCTTGAAAAGCTCACAAATACACAGAGGGCCTGGCTTGAAGAGAGGTCGGAAAAAGCCGGCTTCGGACGGGCTATGCGTCTGCACTATTACGTGGGATGCGCTCTCGGAGGAGCAGACGGCGAAAGGGAGACGGGCATATCCTTCAAGACCTTAAGGCAGGGTATTCTTAAGGAGACCCTGAAAGGACTTAAGGAAAACACTTCAGCCAGGATATCCCGCGACCATCACGAAGTCTCGCTTCCCTTAAGGGTCAACTGGGGCGGGGGCTGGAGCGATACTCCTCCATACTGCAATGAGAACGGAGGCACCGTGATCAACGCCGCGGTGCTGATCCGTGGTGAAAGACCTGTGAAGGTGACGCTGGACCGTCTGGACAGAAAGGTCGTGGCCTTTGAGAGCAGCGACATGGATGTGCACGGCGAATTCGATGATATTCGTGCCCTGCAGTCGGTGGGCGATCCCTTCGATCCGTATGTGCTGCAGAAAGCGGCTCTCCTTGCCTGCGGGATAATCCCGGAAGAGGGCGGAGATCTCGACGCGATACTTGAAAGACTCGGAGGCGGATTCAGGATGAATACCGAAGTAGTCGGAGTGCCGAAGGGCAGCGGGCTCGGGACATCGAGCATCCTTGCTGCAGCCTGCGTCAGGGGACTCTTTGATTTCTTCGGCATCGACTATACGGAGGATGATCTCTACAGCCACGTGCTGTGCATGGAGCAGATCATGTCCACGGGCGGCGGCTGGCAGGATCAGGTCGGCGGCGTGACTGACGGGATAAAGTACATCACGAGCGCGCCGGGATTGCGCCAGGTCATCCGGGTGGAGCATGTGGATCTCGACGAGGCTACAAAAGATGAGCTGAATCAAAGATTCTGTCTTATCTATACCGGACAGAGAAGACTTGCAAGGAACCTGCTCCGGGATGTCGTAGGCAGATATATAGGAAATGAAAAAGATACGGTCTACGCACTTAACGAGATACAGAGGGTTGCCGCCCTTATGAAGTTTGAGCTTGAGAGAGGGCATGTGGACGACTTTGCGGATCTTCTGGACAGACACTGGGAGCTCAGCAAGATGATAGACGCGGGCTCCACCAATACCCTGATCGATCAGATCTTCGATTCGGTGGATGATCTCCTGCAGGGCCGCATGATATGCGGTGCCGGCGGCGGAGGCTTCCTGCAGGTGATGCTGAGAAAAGGCGTCAGCCGCGACGAGCTCCAGAAAAGGCTGTGGTCGGTCTTTCAGGATACGGATATAGGAGTATGGGACAGTGAACTAGTATGACAGGACAGGGGCAGCAGGACAGGGGGACGGTTCTTTTGTCCTGTTCAAAAAAAAAGAGGAGGTATGCTATGGAACTTATCGAGGGTATCAAAAGCAGAAGGAGTATCAGGAAGTTCACGGATCAGCCGGTGACAAAGGAACTTATGGAGGAGATAGTGGATATTGCCCGCTTTGCGCCTTCATGGAAGAACACCCAGTCCGTGAGATATATGCTGATCACTGATAAGGCTGTAAAGGACAGGATAGCCGATGAGGCAGTGATGGGCTTTGAGTGGAACACCAAGATAATAAAAGGCGCGCCCGCGCTGGTGCTGCTGCTCACCGTGGACAAGAGAGCCGGATATGAGCGTGACGGCTCCGAATCTACTTCGAAGGGCGAGCACTGGCAGTCATTTGATGCCGGTATCGCTTCCGAAGCGTTCAGCCTTGCCGCATTTGCAAAGGGACTTGGCTCGGTCATCCTCGGCGTGTATGATGAGGCGGCTGTTGCAGGGATCGTGGAGATCCCCGAGGGACAGAAGGTTTCGGCCCTTATCCCCGTGGGTTATCCGGATGAGGATCCTGAAGCTCCCAAGAGGAAGGAAGTCGCTGACCTTCTTACAGTAAAGTAATACCAGCGGGCGAATTGTTTTTGCGGGGATAACTATTGCAGGAAACAATTTCGTAACAATTTTGCACTTATTTTAATACAGGGTATATAATACCTTTTTGTTTGAAAGATCATGAAGGATATAAAAGTCAGCTACGAGCAAGATCTGCTTTCTTATATGGAGCACAGGGGCAGGCGCAATATAGCGGTAGAGGTCGCGGGAGCGAACCACTCCGATCTGGAAGTGACAGAGCTGTACTTAAGACTTGTCGATGATAAGACCGCTGATTACCTGATACAGAAGCAGGGCTATCACGAGGTAAAGACAGACGTCGGCAGGGTACTCTTTCCGAATTACATCCTTGAGATAGAGGACGAGGTATCCTTCGGGAGAGAAAGGGCGTTTTTGTTCTTCCACAGGCTGACAATGAAGGGGATAAGGCTATAAAGAGACGGGAGATACTAGAAAAGGTCATAGGTTCCTATGAGCAGTATTACGATATCAACCGTAAGACCCCGGTCGAACCTTTTATGGCGGAAGCGACCTTCAACTCACACAGTGAGGAATTCTTCCTGATCAAGTCGGCGAAGATCACCGAGATGGATTCCATGGAGACAGCGTTCTTTATGGATGAGCCGGAGCTCGATGAGGAAAAGTACGATTCTCTTTGCGAAAAAGCATGGAGCGAGACGCTTGACCGCGCCGATGTAAAGCCAAACCACAGGAATTCCGACGGGATCCTTATAATCACCGCGGATACCATAGATGAGGCGGCGAAGAAAAAGATAAGAAAGACACGCCGCTACAAGAGTTACCGCTTCACATTCTGGGGATGGAGCGAACTCAGGGTGATTGCTTATGAGCATTCCACCGGCAGACTCGTCTGCAACCGTCAGGGCGAGGTGCTGAAGAAGCTCTTTGCATAAATAATCATTTCATATTTAAGAAAAGGAGAGTTATTATGACAGCGTTACTCATTATTCTTGCTGCTATTGTTTTGCTTGTCATAGGCTACGTCTGGTATGGAAGCTGGCTTGCAAAGCAGTGGGGTATCGACCCTTCGCGCCCTACTCCTGCCAATACCAGGGGTGACGGCGTAGACTATGTGCCTGCTCATCCCGCAGTGCTGATGGGACATCACTTCTCATCGATCGCCGGCGCAGGCCCCATCAACGGCCCTATCCAGGCTGCAGTCTTCGGATGGGTTCCCGTGTTCCTGTGGTGCGTTATCGGAGGTATCTTCTTCGGAGGACTTCAGGACTTCGGTTCACTCTTTGCTTCCATCAGACATGACGGTAAATCTGTTGGAGAGATCATCAAGGATTCAATGGGAGACAGGGCCAAGAAGCTCTTCACTATCTTCGCGCTCCTGGTGCTGATCCTCGTGGTTGCATCTTTCGTTAATGTCGTTGCCGGCACATTCTTCACAGCTGCCGATGCAGGACAGTTCGGTTTTGTGACATCACCTACCAACAATCAGACAACGGCTATCATCTCCGTGCTCTTCATCCTGCTCGCAGTGCTCTACGGCATCATGACGAACAGGGGCGGCATGAAGACAGGCCCCGCTACAGTGATCGGTATCATCGGTATCGTTATCATCACGGTAGTCGGACTTAATGTCGGCTTTGCTATGGGAAGGACAGCATGGATAGTCTTCATCGGCGCATACATCGCCATCGCTTCGCTGATCCCCGTGTGGATCATGCTACAGCCCCGTGACTATCTGTCATCATTCCTTCTTTATGCGATGATGGCCATAGCTGTATTCGGAATCCTCTTCTCGGCATTTGCGGGCACGGCTGAGTTCCAGCTTCCCGCTTTCACAGGCTTCAACAATGAGAAGCTCGGCTTCATGTTCCCTGCACTCTTCATAACAGTTGCCTGCGGGGCATGCTCAGGATTCCATTCACTTATATCCACGGGTACTTCATCAAAGCAGATCGCCAATGAGTCTCACGCAAAGCCCATCGGCTACGGTTCGATGCTCATAGAGTCTGCTCTTGGTATCATCTCACTGATATCCGTCGGAATGGTATTTTCAAAGTTTACAAACGGTGACTTCGGATCACCTTCAGCAGCCTTCGGTGCAGGTATCGCTACCATGTTCGGACCTGAGGGCTCTACACAGTACAACGTTATCGCAGCTCTTCTGACGCTTGCGGTTTCGGTATTCGCACTTACATCTCTTGACTCGGCCACAAGACTTTCAAGATTCATGTTCTCCGAGCTCTTCCTTAAGGAGAATGAGACCAGCTACAAGGATGCCACAGGGATTCGCAAGGTTCTTGCTCATCCTCTCTGCGGTACGCTCTTCATGGTCGTCATCGGATGCGTATTCGGCGGATACAGCCTCAACGAGATCTGGGCTCTCTTCGGAGCAGCTAACCAGCTCCTTGCAGGTATCGCTCTTCTCGCTGTATGCTGCTGGCTCGGCGAGGTAGGCAAGAACAACAAGATGTTCTACGTTCCCATGGTATTCATGCTCTGCGCAACGCTCACAAGCCTTATCATGAAGGTCATAGCTCAGGTTAAGGATGTGGCAGGCGGAGTATCCGTAGGAAAGGCTCTTGAGGCAGGCACATCCGTAGGACGTGCAATGTTCGGAGTATGGTTCCAGCTTATATTTGCTTCGGCAATGATAGTCCTTGCAGTGATCCTCGTGATCGAGGCTGTCAATGCTTTCAAGAAGCAGGCTGAGGCCAAGAGCAAGGCTTGACAGACAGAACCCCGTTATGGGGCACACTGCGCAGGATCTGACTGCGCGGAAAACAGAGAGGTCATATATGGATACAAAGATCACAAAAGATATGCTCGTGGGAGATATATTAAGGGCCTATCCCCAGTCTGCGTACGCGCTCATGGAGTGCGGCATGGGCTGCATAGGCTGCCCCGCTTCACAGGGCGAGTCAGTGGCTGATGCAGCCATGGTACACGGTCTGGACGGTGATGACATCGTAAGATACCTTAATGAATACATTGAGGCATTGGAGAAGGGGGAGACCGCGGAAGCATAATTCAATATGATCCCGTAAAAAAGCAAGCGGCGGTCCCGAAATGGACCGCCGTTTTTTGCGCTGTTTTTTACTTTTATTGCGCGATTTTTTGCGCTGTTTTTGAGAGGTAAACTCTTTATGTAACTACACATGAAAACCGCCTGAATATACCATATGTTGTGGTTTTCAATAACGGTGGTTTTGGTATATGATATGCCTTGCGTCAGACTTTTGGACCGTCAATTTTTTATGGGAGGAATACGGCGCAGATGGCTGAAAGAGTCACACTTAAAGGCGTTAAATCCGGAATAGTGCTGCGTCTTCCCGAGGGGGGAGATTTTGATGCGCTGATCCCGGCCATAGAGGATAAGTTCAAGAATGCCGCCGAGTTCTTTGGCAGCAAGCATCTTATTCTGTCCATAGAAGGCCGTCAGATATCCGAGGCTGAAGCCGGAAGGATACTGATGCTTCTCGCAGGCAATACGAAGGTCAAGTGCGAGGGAGTCGTGATCGACAATCCTGACCTGGAGGACAGATTCTCGAAACTTCTCGGACCGGATCCGGGACATGAGAATGAGCTTGCGGCCATGAAGAAAGAGCGAGATCGCATGATGTCCACGATCGAGACACTCAAGGGAGCGGTGGATCCCAGGAACTGCCGTGTCATCATGGGCAATCTCAGATCAGGCGCGAATATAGAGACCCCCGGGTCGCTCATGATCATAGGAGACGTGAAGCCCGGAGCGTCGGTTACGGCAGGAGGCTGCGTGTTCGTGCTCGGAGCACTTCAGGGTACGGCTGATGCAGGCGCATACGGAGATCCCGATGCATTTATCTTTGCGATGGAGATGGATCCCATCCAGATACGCATATCCGATGCGATGGCGATAGCTGCCGACAATACGCCCAAGCAGAAAAAGGGAATATTCGCCAAGAAGGAGGCGCGTCCTCCTGAGGTGGCTCTGATAAACGAAGGGCATATCATCATCACTGATCTGTACAGTGACATCGTGAAAGAAAACAAGTTCTACAGAAAGAAACTCGAAGACAAAGCAGTACCGGGAGGAGAAAATGGGTGAAGTAATAGTCATCACGTCGGGAAAGGGCGGCGTAGGCAAGACCACTACCACGGCGAATATCGGCACGGGCCTTGCGAAGCTGGATAAGAAGGTAGTCCTCGTTGATACCGACATAGGACTCAGGAATCTTGATGTGGTGCTCGGTCTTGAGAACCGTATAGTCTATAACGTGGTAGATGTAGTAGAGGGCAACTGCAAGCTGAAGCAGGCTCTCATCAAGGATAAGAGATATGAGGGACTCTGCCTCCTTCCCGCTGCACAGACAAGGGATAAGTCCGCTGTCACACCTGAGCAGATGGCCAATGTGGCAAAGGAATTAAAGGAAGAGTTTGATTATGTCATAATGGACAGCCCCGCAGGCATAGAGCAGGGCTTCAAGAATGCGATAGCAGGAGCCGACAGAGCCATTATAGTGACGACTCCCGAAGTATCGGCTGTAAGAGATGCAGACCGCATCATAGGGCTTCTAGAGGCTAACGAGATGGAGGACGTGAGGCTTGTGGTCAACAGGCTACGCTCCGACATGGTAGAGCGCGGAGACATGATGAGCGCAGAGGACGTGGTCGAGGTCCTCGGGATCAAGCTCATCGGAGTTGTGCCCGATGATGAGCAGATAGTAGTAGCTACAAATAACGGCGAGCCTCTTGCGGGTGACGAATCTCTCGCAGGCAAAGCCTATATCAACATATGCCACAGGATACTCGGCGAGGATGTGCCTTACCTTAACCTCAGGAAAAAGAAGGGCTTTCTCTCGAAGCTTTTTGGAAAGAACTGATTAGGAGGCGGACATGTCATTTGCTGATTTCTTCAGAAGAAAGACATCGGGCGAAACAGCCAAGGACAGGCTTAAGTTTGTGCTGGTCTCCGACAGGTCGGCCTGCTCGCCTGAGATAATGGAGAGGATAAAGAACGACATCATCGAGGTCCTTTCCAAATATGTGGATATAGACAAAGAAGGACTCGATATCAAGATCACCCAGGTAGACGGAGAAGGTCCCGACGAGAAGAGCGGACCTGCGCTTTTCGCAAATATCCCCATCAAGGAGATCCTTACAAGGAATTAAGATCTGTCTTTGGGACGTATCTCAAGGAAGAGTCCCCTGCCGATCCCCTGATCGTCAAGGAGCACCGGCGAGGCGGCAATGCCGTCCGCTGCAATGAAGCGGCCGTCATCCGAGATGTCGTATATGACCATCTGATGCCATCCGTATCTGGGGTGGCCGAAGAGTTCAAGTATCAGATAACTACCCCTTGCTATGGCTTTTCGCGCATTTTTTGGACTGATAAAATGTCTGGCTCCGGGTCTTAAGAGCATATCCGCTCCGGTCTTTTTAAAGGCCGCCTTTACATAGAGCCATAAAAAAGCATCGGTGGTACCGTACCTTCTGTTGTATATGAGACGCCGTCTTCCGAGGGATGCAACAGTCTCAAAGATCTCCCGGCATCTTTCATCGGACAGTTTTTCTTTTTCTTTCGACTGGAATGCAGTGATCACGAGGTTGGAGATCGCGGTAGGTCCGCAATGATTTTTATAGAAGCCTCTTCCGAATTCCCCCGTGCTGTGGAAACTATAGCTGTGTAACTCGTTGTCGCTTGCTTTATCCATGCCTTTGTTGTATCATAACCATGTCTTTATTTCAAATCAGATAAAAGATCAGATTGGATCAGACAAAGCTATCAAAGAAGAAAACCAAAAACCAAAACAGAAAGAAACCATATTGTTATCAGACGTTCATCAAAAAGGAAGGAGTTTATGAGAGAGAAATTAGCTACGCTGCCCCTGGTGCAGCTGAAGGAGCTTGCGAAATCGCAGGGTCTTAAGGGTACGTCTACGATGAAGAAGGCCGAACTCATCGATGCGCTCGTCGCAGAAGCGGAGAAAAACGAGGCGGAAAAGACCTCATCCGGAGCGGGTGATGAGAGACCGGCTGATCATGGCAGTGCAAAGCGCGATCAGGGTGAAGCCTATGACGCCGACAGCTTCCCGGAGGACAAGGAAGAGCTTGATTCGGGAGTGGTCGCAAACGGTATCCTGGAAGTCATGCAGGACGGATACGGATTCATAAGATGCGAAAATTATCTTCCGGGTGAGAACGATGTCTATGTCGCTCCGAGCCAGATCCGGCGCTTCAGCCTGAAGACCGGCGATATCGTGGTCGGCAATACAAGGATAAAGACCGGCAACGAGAAATTCTCAGCGCTTCTCTACGTCAGGAGCATCAACGGAATGCATCCTTCGGAAGCGGCGCAGAGATACAACTTCGACGAGATGACTCCCATCTTCCCGAATGAGAGGATCCACCTTGAGATGGGCAACAACAACATCGCGATGAGGATAATGGATCTCATAAGCCCCATCGGTAAGGGACAGAGAGGAATGATAGTCTCTCCTCCGAAGGCCGGCAAGACCACACTTTTAAAGGCTGTCGCCAAGGCCGTCACAAGAGCCAATCCTGAGATGCATCTGATCATCCTCCTGATAGACGAGAGACCCGAGGAAGTCACGGATATCAAGGAGTCGATCCAGGGAGAAAATGTGGAAGTCATATATTCCACCTTTGACGAGCTCCCCGAGCATCATAAGAGAGTGTCCGAGATGGTCATCGAGAGAGCAAGGAGACTCGTGGAATCAAAGCGCGATGTCATGATACTGCTTGATTCGATAACAAGACTTTCAAGAGCCTACAACCTTACGGTTCCCCCTTCGGGAAGAACACTCTCCGGAGGTCTGGATCCCGCGGCTCTGCACATGCCCAAGCGTTTCTTCGGAGCGGCCCGTAACATGCGTGAGGGCGGATCGCTCACGATCCTTGCCACGGCACTGGTGGACACCGGAAGCAAAATGGACGATGTAGTATATGAGGAATTCAAAGGCACCGGCAACATGGAGATGGTCCTCGACAGGAAGCTTCAGGAGAAGAGGGTGTTCCCTGCCATAGACCTTGCGAAGTCATCGACAAGACGTGATGATCTGCTTTTATCTCCTATGGAACTTGAATGTATAGATACGGTGAGAAAAGCCATGAACTCTATGAAGCCGGAAGACGCGACGGACAAACTGATCGATCTGTTTTCGAGGACACACAGCAATCGTGAGTTCATAGAGATGGTCAAAAAGATAAGATTTGTATAAGATCATCTGAAAAATAAAACCGGCCGCAATATGCGGCAGAACAGGATGATATGACAGATCCGGCAGTATTCCTGAATAATTACATGCTTGGGCCCGACCTGCTGACGATACTGGTCAGTCTGGTCATAGTCATCCTCATGCGGGTCTCTTACATCAAGAAGGAAGAGAACTTTATGATCTTCCGCCGCCTGCCCAGGCTCCTTATCCTGGCATCCTGCGCGGATATCCTCTACCATGTCCTTCTGTACAGGTGGGGAGTCTCTCTCGACCCCATTACCTATGTGGTATATCTGATCTATTACGGATCTCTTGTCACGGCGCTCTACACATATATGATCTATTCGCAGGCCACCATGTGGAGAGAAGACGAGACATGGATCGGAATGACCGGCATCTGCAGGGCCTTCCTTGTCATCTCCCATATAGTAGTTATAATAATGCCTTTTGCAGGAGGCATGAGATTTTCACAGCTGGAGTCATATGCCTTTGCCATACTGTATTCTCTCAGCATGCTCATCCTGCTGTACATGATCTTAAAATGCCGCCATCATGTCTACGGAAGGATCTTTTCCGCCATATGGAGAGCTACGCTTCTGGCCACGCTGCTGATGTATACCCAGCTTATCTTCTGCCAGACATCCTTCATTACAGCCACGTTCCTCTTTCCCACGATCACGTTCCTGTATCTTCTGCATTCCAATCCCTACGACTTCTCTCTGGGAGCCGTGGGAGAAGACGCTTTTGAGGACATGATAGCCTACAATCTTACCGAGGGAAGGGACCTGTATCTGATGAGCCTCTATATTCACGATCTTGAGCTTGCCGGCGGGGATATGCCGCGTGAGGTGCAGAAGAAGATAAGATATTACGGAGACAGGTTCATAAAAGGATCCCAGCTCTTCAGGATATCCGACGGTCATTTCATCCTGGTCCTCGACACGCACAAGAATCCTTCGTATGAAGCAAACGCGCATCAGATGCTCGAGTCTTTCTACGGAGAGTACAAGAAATTCGGATTGAACTACAAGATCGTATTCATGAGCTCGATACCCGAGATCAGTGCAAAGAATGACTATATCCCGATGCTCCAGTTTCTTCATTCAAGGATGGACGAGAATGAAGTCCTCAAAGTATCGGAAGAGGATATCGAAGCATACCGCAGACATGACTATATCCTGGATGAGCTTCGTGACATAGGCGCAAAGAAAGACATGAAAGACGACAGAGTCCTTGTCTTCTGCCAGCCCGTGCTCAATACCCGTACCGGAAAATATGATACCGCGGAAGCCCTGATGAGGCTTAAACTTCCCGAGACCGGCGTGGTATTTCCGGATCAGTTCATACCGCTTGCGGAAAAGTACGGTCTTATTCATACGCTCAGCCTTATCATCCTTGCGAAGACCTGCTCCGAGATAAGGAGCCTTTTGGATGAGGGATATAACGTCAAGAGGCTTTCGGTCAATTTCTCGATGATCGATGTCAGGGAGCCTGATTTTGCGCAGGATGTCAAGGGCATCGTAACTGCTGCCGGCATCCCAAATGAGAAGATCGCGATAGAGATAACGGAGAGTCAGAATGAAAGAGACTTCCTGCTCGTCAAAGAGAGACTGCACGAGCTGAGAGACAGCGGCATCAAGTTTTATCTGGATGATTTCGGAACGGGTTATTCCAGCTTTGAGCGTATCATGGAGCTGCCCTTCGATATCATAAAGTTTGACCGTTCGCTGACCATAGCGAGCAGAGCCGATAAAAGGATCGAGACAATGGTGACTTATCTTGCCCATATGTTCACGGATATGAATTATTCCGTTCTCTATGAGGGCGTGGAGGATGACAAGGACGAAAACCGCTGCATCAGGATGTACGCCAGATACCTGCAGGGCTATAAGTATTCAAAGCCTGTTCCGATAGAGCGCCTGCGGGATTTCTTCGTAAAAGAGTGAGCCCGCGCGCTAATCCCTTCGGAAGAGATCTCTTGTATAGACTTTTTCACGCACATCATCAAGGCAGGGGTCATAGCGGTTTGCTATGATCGACTGGCTTCTTTTTTTGAATTCATCTATATCATTCACGACATATGATCCGAAGAAGGTCTCTCCGTCCTGAAGAGACGGCTCGTAGATTATGACTGTGGCGCCCTTTGCCTTGATACGCTTCATTATGCCCTGGATCGAGGACTGACGGAAGTTATCGGAATTGGATTTCATAGTGAGGCGGTATACTCCGATGACGACCTCATGCTCCCTCTCCCTGTTCCATACATCCGACCCTTCATAGGCTCCCGCGAGGCTGAGCACCCTGTCGGCAATAAAATCCTTTCTTGTGCGGTTGCTCTCCACTATCGCCTGTATCAGATTCTCCGGCACATCCCTGTAGTTGGCGAGGAGCTGCTTGGAATCCTTCGGCAGACAGTAGCCGCCGTACCCGAAGGAGGGATTGTTGTAGAGATCTCCGATCCTGGGGTCGTAGCATACGCCCTTTATGATGGACTTTGTATCCAGTCCCTTAACCTCCGCATAGGTATCGAGTTCATTGAAATAAGAGATCCTGAGAGCCAGATATGTATTGGCGAAGAGCTTGACTGCTTCCGCTTCGGTAAGCCCCATTATGAGCACCGGCACATCTTCCTTGAGGGAAGCTTCCTTAAGGAGACCGGCGAATTCTTCCGCGCGGCTCTTTGAGGTCCTTTTCGATACCTCGCCGATGGAATCTCCGGTTGCAGCATCATCTCCTTCGCTGTCATATCCCACGATGATGCGCGAAGGATAGAGATTGTCGTAGAGTGCCTTGGATTCACGGAGGAATTCCGGGCTGAATATGACGCGGTCCGTATTGAATTTCTTTCTGACGGACATGGTATAGCCGACGGGTATCGTACTCTTTATGACTATCGTGCTGTGGTCGTTCGCTTCGATGGCGAGGCTTATGACCTCTTCCACATGTGAGCAGTCAAAGAAATCCTTTTTCGGATCATAGTTGGTGGGCGCGGATACGATGATGATATCGGCGTCCTTATATGCTGCCTTTGCGTCCAGCGTGGCGGTGAGACTGAGATCTTTTTCCTTCATGTACTGCTCGATATACTCATCCTTTATCGGAGAGATGCTCTGATTTATCTTATCCACTTTTTCAGGTAACACATCCACAGCAGTGACCTTATGACGCTGGGAGAGGAGCACTGCGAGAGACATGCCTACATATCCGGTACCTGCTACTGCGATATTTTTCATTTCACCACAACCTCACTTTTTGTGTCATTTTGTACACGCCGTCTTCATCGCTTCCGATGAAATCAACCGACATGCCCTTTGCATTATCCGTCGCCTCAAAGGCGCCGTTCATATAGCCGCTCTTGGCGCTTCCGTTGGAGTAGGCCTGCATGCAGCTGTTGTAGACATTTTTGTCCGTAGTATAGACCTCAAAGGTGTAATTGCCCTTGCCCTTTTCCTTTATGGTATCCGAGCAGTACTGATAGTATTCTTCGAGACTCGATACATACTTTCCTTCCGGAAGATCTATATGCTTCCTGTCTTCGCCTGAGCCCCCGTCATCTGATGAGCCCGAGTCTGATCCTCTGTCATTGCCGGAAGATGCGCTGTCCGGGCTGTCATTGCTGTCATCTGCGGGCCTTTGCTCGAGACCGCTGTAGCGGCTTCCGGTGCAGGCCGGCAGGTATACGGAGAGACCGGCGCGGCGGTGGTCTTTTCTGATATCATCATCGGACAGATTGAAGTACTCATACTGCCAGGTATTAGCCGAATCATCCCAGGTTGCGTCCACATTATAATATTCTCCGTCGAGCTTGATGATGTTCCAGGCATGCGGCTCTCCTGCAACGCCTCTGCAATAGTAGCACGGGATGCCCAGCAGCTGCATCTCATACTGGAAGCATCTTGCGTAGCCTGCGCAGACGGTGGATTTGTTCGCAAAGCCGCTGTAGGCACTCTGATTCATCTCGGCTGAAAGACTGTATGTGAAATTATCGAGTATCGCGTCATGCACGGCCTTCTCACAGTCATAATCATCGCCTGCGGCGGTGCTGCCTATCTCATTGGCGCCCTCATCAAACCTGCCTGCAGCCTGCTCGAGATCCTGCGACGTCGGATTAAAGGAGAGGATTATCTCAAGACAGTCACCGTTATCCCTGTATCCCGCGGAGAATTCCGTATTCATCCAGAAGAGGTCCGGGTTATCATTGAAGACCGCTTCAAACACATTTTTGAGTGATGCCCAGGGGATGACTGTGATGCAGGATCTGAAATGCGGATTGAGCTCCTTTGCATTCGCGTAGATCTGCCTGTACAGCCTCTGTCCCGGGTCGTCGAGCATATGATAGTAAGGATAATATTCCGGATCGAACTCGAGATCATCTCCGAGGGGTCCTGTGGACAGAGAAGAGAGCTCGTCGGCTTTGTCCTTATCCAGGATATCATAGCGCGCCCGCATATCCGCAAGACCCGTCATATCTTTAAGTTCCTTCGGAACGTCGTTCATGCTCACGGAACCCGGATCATAAGATTCATCAAGCCCGGATGCAAGGCCCGCCCCGGGCAGATCCTCGGCAAAATAAGGATCTTCTTCCGACGGTTCTTCCGTGGGGGCTTCATCTTCGGATACTGTCTCTTCCGTGACCGGCTCCTCTGAAGGCTCTGTCTCCTCCTCGGTGGGCTCTGCCGGTTCGATCTCGGCGACAGGCGCCGGATCTTCCTTTTTGAATCTGTCGAATAACTCCGGATTGAAGAAATAAAGGATTATGACCCCGCACATCAGCAGGATCATAACGAGAAGTATTATCAGTAGTACTTTTACTGCTTTCATCTTCGGCGCTTACACTCCCTTATCCGTTGTAGATCGCGGCAAAGCGTCTGGAAGCGTTTGCTACCTTCTCGACCACGTCATCCGGACCCGTTATCACGACTTCCGGTCCAAGACTCATGATCCAGCCGAAGAACTGATTGCTCACGGCTACATCCACAGAGAATCTGCTCCTTCCGCTCCCTGATTTTCTGAAAGACAGATCCTTGCCGAAACGGTCTATAAAGACGCCGCACATCTCATCCGGGAATTCGATGGTGACCTTTCTTCTCTCTCCCATATACATCCCGAAGTTCATGCGCGCATAGCTTGCCATGTCAAAATTCTTAAAGAGAGACCTTCCCTCGCGGATCTCGTCTATAAGGTCGATCTCGCCCATCTTGTCCACACGGTAGTGCTTTATCTCAAGGCTCAAGTCGTCAAAGGCTATCATGTAGTAATTCTCGTCATCCCATGTCAGAGCCCAGGGGCTTACATAGAAGTAATCACCTCCGTGGCGGGCGACAAGCCTCTTTGTGATGTTCCATTTGTAATATTTGAAACGGATCTTGCGGTCGGAGTTGATCGCATTATGTATCTCGTCGACATTGTAATATATGCTTTCATTCATGGTCTTGATGCGCCCCTGCACATAGACCTGGCGCTGCAGCTCGTCTGCTTCGTTCTCGCTGGCCAGACCCTTTACCTTGTTGATGAGCTGACGGGATTTCTTCTCTGTGATGAATTTGGATGACTGGACCGCATCTATCAGAAGCTTCAGCTCGGGGAGCTCGAATTCTCTCGTGGCCACATGATAGAGATGGTCTCTTCCCTGTCTGTCGCAGAGCACCTCCATACCGAGCTTTTCCATGTCCTCGAAGTCGGAATAGATACTCTTTCTCTCGGCGCTGATATCATATAAAGACAGCTCGTCGATGATCTGCTGCATCGTAAGGCCGTGCCTCTCGTCCGTTTTTTCGGACATTATCTTCATGAGGATGGGGAGCTTGAGTTTCTGATTTGAACTTTTTGGCATTTTTGACCGTCCTTTCCCGTCTCGCGCGCTTCTATAGATTATACCTTTTTTTAGGCGCCCGCTCAATCGTTTCCGCCCGCTGTTGTATCTATTTGAAAAAAGAATTACAATTATACTGATTGTTTTCAGATACGCACTGAAAACCGGAAGGAGGAACAACATAATGAAAAAATACTTAGCTGAGGCTATCGGGACAGCCATTCTCGTGATCATGGGATGCGGGACCGCGATGCTTGTAGGATGCGATGCGGTCAATGGCTCAGGGTATATACTGACAGCTCTGGCTTTCGGCCTTGCCATAGTGGCATGCGCATACAGCATAGGCAACATCTCCGGCTGTCATGTGAATCCCGCGGTCAGCCTTGCAGTCTTTTTAAGCGGTAAGATGAGCTTCAAGGACCTGATATTCTACATCATATTCCAGGTGATAGGAGCATTTCTGGGCACAACGATCCTTTCAATGATCTTCTCTCTCGGCATGGTAACGGACATGACCGGAGGCTACGGCGCCAACGGACTTTCGGGCGTGAACGGAAGTTATGGCGCGGGCCTTGCCGTTGAGATAGTGCTTACTTTCATCTTTGTCATGACGATACTCGGCGTGACATCAGAAAAGGCAGGTCACGGCTCCTTCGGCGGACTCGTGATAGGCCTGACGCTCACATTTGTGCATATATTCGGCATAGGTCTTACAGGCACCAGCGTGAATCCCGCCAGAAGCATCGCTCCGGCAATATTTGCCGCAGCGGGCGGCAATACCTCGGGCACATCGAGCCTCTGGGTGTTCATAGTCGGACCTTTTGTGGGAGCTCTGCTGGCAGCGCTCATCTACAATGCCCTTGAGAAGTCAGGTTCCGAAAAATAAAAACATGACGAAGAAATACTTCCCGGTAATCGCATATCTCGTGGCAGTAATGATGCTAACAAGCGGCTGTAATTATGAGCCGCCTTATCAGCGTGGCTATAATGAAGGCTACGCTGCCGGGATAGAGGCTGCGGGGGGAGATCCGGCAGAGATAGTCAAGGATCAGCCGCCTGCTTCCGAAGAAGCTTCAAATACCGGGAAGAGTCATATTGCATCCATCGTATCTTCAAAGAAGGATGAGACAGGGGATAAGGCAGAAGCCGGGGACTCCGGTGATAATGAGGCCGTGGAGACGCATGAAGCCTCTGCTTCGGATGCAGGAGAAGATCAGGTGGAAGAACAGGGAGAAGACGGGGAAGAAGACGCAGTTGAAGCTGAGGCAGTGGGAAGTCAGGAAGAGGGGAGCTCTGAAGTACTTGGTGAAGGGCAGAGTCCTTCGGGCGGAATACCCTCAGGCAGGATCATAGCGGCCGAGGCTGTCAATGAAGCGCTTTATTCCAATCCCGAGGTCATAGACGGATTGCGTCAGATATATCCGGACGAGATGATCTTCGGTGAATTTGTCGGTGATTCGGAGACCAATCTGCTCCACAGAGTCGGGAGTGATCACTTCAATCAGCTTGGGTACAACACTATAGTGGTCTTTGACGGCTCCATGTCGTTGCAGGATATCCTGAACGAGGGTTTCTTTACCAAGTGCGACTGTATAGAGTAGCCTGAGCGTTCCCGGGGGAGAATATATTAATGTCAAAACTATATTTCAGATACGGGGCCATGGGCTCTTCCAAGACGGCTAATGCCCTTATGGTCAGATATAATTATGAAGAAAAGGGCAAGAACGCCATCCTTCTTAAGCCGAGGCTTGACAGCCGTGACGGAGAAAAGGTCGTTAAGTCCCGGATGGGCCTTGAATATCCCTGCGAATATGTCGAGGATTTCCTTGAGAGGACAAAGGACAAGAAGGACTGGAGCGACCTGGATGCGATCATAGTAGATGAGGCGCAGTTCCTTACACGCGAACAGGTGGAGAGATTTTCCGACATAGTGGACTATGACGGCGTCCCTGTTATCTGCTACGGACTGAGGACTGATTTTCAGAGCGTTCTCTTTCCGGGATCCATGAGGCTCATGGAGCTTGCCGACAAGATAGAGGAGATCCCGACCGTCTGCTGGTGCGGCAGGAGAGCCCACTTCAACGCGCGCATAGCCGACGGCAGGATGGTCCGTGAGGGCGAGCAGGTCTTTATCGGAGCGAACGAGAGCTACATATCGCTGTGCAGGAAGCATTATAAAGAAGGAAAGCTGGGCCTTACGCAGTAGATACGGAGCCATGTTTCTCAGCGAAAATGCTGCCCGGCATTGAGGCGGCGGCGCACTTGACAAAATACCGTTTCAAATTTACCATGTTTGAAGTTGTACGGGCTATTTTCTGCCCGGTAATATAACAAAGCATAAGAGGAGGAAAATATGAAAAAGAAGCTTATTGCATTGGTACTTGCCGCTACTATGGCATTATCTCTTGCAGCATGCGGCTCTGCCCCTGCTACGGATACATCAGCTCCCGCAGCTGACACGGCAGCAGCAGATACGGCAGCAGCAGATGCTTCTGCAGGCGGAAGCACCACGGATGTGGCGTTCGTTACCGACGTAGGTAATATCGACGACCAGTCCTTCAACCAGTACACATGGGCAGGCGTTCAGCAGTTCTGCGCAGACAACGGTCTCACAGCCAACTACTACAAGCCTTCGGAGGATTCCGATGCAGCCCGCGTAGAGCAGATGGATAATGCTGTAAAGGACGGCGCAAAGGTCGTAGTCATGGCAGGATATCTTTTCGCTGCAGCCCTTGAAGAGGCACAGGCAAAGTATCCCGATGTACAGTTTCTTGCACTTGATGTATCCACAGGCGATCTTGCAGCTCCCGCTGCAAATACCGCTCTTATTACCTATAAGGAGGAGCAGGCCGGCTATCTTGCAGGCTATGCAGCTGTCACCGACGGCTATAAGGAGCTCGGCTTCTTAGGCGGCATGGCAGTTCCCGCAGTCGTACGTTACGGCTACGGCTTCGTACAGGGCGCTGAGCAGGCAGCCAAGGATTCCGGAGCAAGCGGAGTCAATATCAAGTACTGGTATTCAGGATCTTTCGTAGCTACTGACGATATCAAGGCTAAGATGGACAGCTGGTATTCAGAGGGCACAGAAGTTGTCTTCGCATGCGGCGGTTCTATCTGCAACTCCTGCCTTGCAGCAGCTCAGGCTAATAACGGCAAGATGATCGGTGTCGACGTAGACCAGTCCAACCTCGATCCCTGTGTCGTGACTTCTGCCATGAAGGCTCTTTCAAACTCAGTCATGCTCGCTCTTACAGATGCAAAGGATAACGGCTGGAAGTTCTCAGCTGCATATTCAGGAAAAGAGACGACCCTCGGCGCTGCTGAGGACTGCGTAGGCCTTCCCATGGACAGCAGTGATTTCAAGAACTTCACTCAGGAGCAGTATGATACGCTCTTCAAGTCACTCGTAGACGGTTCTCTCGTAGTCGACAACAGCTTTGATACAGCAAAGACACCCGCTGTCTCAAGCATCACGGTTGATTATCAGGAGTAAGATATAACATATCCGATATGATGACAGGACTCCCGGACAATTTGTCCGGGAGTTTTACGTAACGGGATTTTTATTATACAATTATATCTTAAGATCGCACGGACATCTAAGCTCCGGCATCTTGCGACGACATTCAGAGAATGAAACGGGGGGAATGACAGTGGCAGAGGATTTTGTGATAGAGATGCTCCATATCACAAAGGTCTTTCCCGGCATCAAGGCCAATGACGATATCACGCTGCAGCTTAAGCGCGGCGAGATCCATGCGCTTCTGGGAGAGAACGGAGCAGGCAAATCTACGCTGATGAGCGTTCTTTTCGGTCTGTATCAGGCCGAGCAGGGTACCATCAAAAAAGACGGAAAAGAGGTCCAGATAAAGGACCCGAATGATGCCAACAGGCTTGGCATAGGCATGGTGCACCAGCATTTCAAACTGGTGGAGTGCTTCAGCGTGCTGGATAATATCATCCTCGGCGTCGAGGATACAAAGCACGGATTCCTTCAGAAGGATGAAGCCAGGAAGAAGGTCATGGCCCTGTCCGAGAAATACGGACTCCGCGTCGAGCCGGATGCGCTGGTCTCGGATATCTCGGTCGGCATGCAGCAGAGGGTCGAGATACTGAAGATGCTCTACCGCGACAACGAGATACTGATATTTGACGAGCCCACCGCAGTCCTTACGCCTCAGGAGATAAAGGAGCTCATGGAGATCATGAGAGGCTTCAAGGCGGAAGGCAAGAGCATTCTCTTCATCACCCATAAGCTCTCCGAGATCATGGCCGTGGCCGACAGATGCTCGGTACTCAGGAAGGGTAAATATATCGGTACTGTGGACATAGCGGATACTACCCGTGAAGAGCTCTCCCGCATGATGGTCGGAAGAGACGTGGAATTTGAGATAGACAAGAAATCCAAGAATGTAGGCGATGTGATCCTGTCCGTTAAGGATATGGTGGTCGCGAGCAAGGCGCACAATAACAACGCCGTCAAGGGAGTGAGCTTTGATGTGCATGCAGGAGAGATCGTCTGTATCGCAGGTATCGAAGGCAACGGCCAGACCGAGCTCGTGTACGGCCTCACCGGACTCGAGCCCTTAAAGAGCGGCACGATAGAACTCTGTGGCAGGGACATCACTCATGCCACGATAAGAGAGCGCAGCAAGGCCGGGATGAGTCATATCCCGGAGGACCGTCATAAGCACGGACTGGTCCTTGATTATACCCTTGAGCAGAACCTTGTGCTTCAGCGATACTGGGAACCCAGATTCCAGAATCACGGGATCATTAAGAGCGCAGAGGTGCGCACCTATGCCGAGGGTCTCATAGAAAAGTTTGACGTGCGTTCCGGACAGGGACCTGTCACAACTGCACGGTCGATGTCCGGCGGTAACCAGCAGAAGGCCATAATCGCACGTGAGATCGACAAGGATCCCCAGCTCCTTATAGCAGTCCAGCCGACGAGAGGACTTGATGTCGGCGCCATAGAATATATACACAATCAGCTCATTGAAGAGCGTGACAAAGGGCGCGCGGTGCTCCTCATATCCCTGGAGCTCGACGAAGTCAGATCACTGTCCGACAGGATACTCGTCATCTACGAGGGAGAGATAGTCGGAGACTTTGATTCCGTGGCCATGGAAGAGCTCGGCCTCTATATGGCAGGAGCCAAGAGGAAGGACAGGAAGGAGGCGGCATCATGAATAAAAAGCCTTTAGCCGAGAATCAGATGCTGCTTACGATCCTGGCTTCCGTGATCTCCATCGCGGCAGGACTCATCTTCGGATCCGTGCTGCTCATGATCCTGAATCCCGCCAAGGCCGGTATAGGTATAAGCGCGATGCTGACCACAGGATTCTCATCCATGGATCAGTTCGGCAAGGTCCTGTACCAGTCGGCACCCCTTATGCTCTGCGGTCTGTCCGTGGGCTTTGCGTTCAAGACAGGAATGTTCAATATAGGAGCTACGGGACAGTATACGATAGGCGCTTTTTTGGCTCTGGTCGGAGCAATAGCCTTCCAGCTTCCCTGGTGGGCATGCCTTCTGCTTTCACTTATCGGAGGAGCAGTGTGGGGCATCTTCCCGGGACTCTTCAAGGCTTTATTCAACGTGAACGAGGTAATAACCTCTATCATGTTCAACTGGATAGGCATGTTTCTCGTAAACCTTCTGCTCGCCAATATGCCCATCATGCTGGCATCCGCATGGGGCGCGAGTAATTCGGACAGGACGGCGAACCTTGCCCAGGCCAATCCCGGGGCAGTGATCCCCAAGGGAGGGCTCGATGCTCTATTCGGCAATTCCAGCTGGATCAATATCAGTGTATTCATCGCGATCATCTTTGCCGTCATATGCTGGTTCATCCTGGAGAAGACGACTTTCGGATATGAGCTGAAGGCCTGCGGATACAATAAGGAATCCGCCCGTTACGCGGGAATAAATGCAAACCGCAACATAGTTTCTTCCATGATAATTGCCGGCGCTCTCTCGGGACTCGGCGGAGGCCTGTATTATCTGGCAGGCACGATACAGTATGTGCTCGAGAAGAAGACGCTTGCGATGGGCTTCAACGGAATACCCGTGGCATTGCTTGCCAATTCCAATCCCATAGGGACCATATTCTCATCGCTTTTCATAAGCTACATTCAGGTCGGCGGAAGCGCCATGCAGCCCAACTTCTCATCGGAGTCCACCGATATCATCATAGCCGTGATCATCTATCTGGCAGCGTTTGCACTGCTCATGAAGGGAGTCATACAGAGATTCCTCGAGAGCAAGATCGCCCGCAAGTCTGATCCCGGAGCCGGGGAGACGAAGAACGATACATCAGGCGATGCAACAAATGCTGCATCAGGCGCTGCGGCAGAAGATGCTGCAGCCGATGAGGCAGATGATCCAGAAGATGTGGCAGCCGGGCCGGAGTCCGGCGCGGCAGAAGATGCCGGGGAGGTGGAAAAATGAGTATACTTGCGAATATTATCTCACTCACCATAGTTTTTGCGGTGCCTCTGATGCTGGTGGCTTTGGGCGGCATGTATTCGGAGCATTCCGGAGTCATCAATCTGGCACTAGAAGGTATCATGGTAATAGGAGCGCTCTGCGCATGCTTTACTTTACAGGCCTTTGACACGAGCGGTTTCGGCAAAGTGCATCCGCAGATCGCCATGCTCGTCGCGATAATCGTGGCAGCCGTCACGGGAATGGTCTTCTCTCTGCTGCTGGCATTTGCCGCCATCAACCTCAAGGCGGATCAGACAATAGGCGGAACGGCTCTCAATACCTTTGCGCCTGCTTTTGCTGTTGTCATGACCTGGGCTATACAGGGACAGGGACTTACCACTATACAGATACCGAGCTGGATCCGGATCACTCAGGAGAATTTCGGACTGGAGCCCGGGAAAGGCTTCTGGGATATGCTCATATTCAAGTATTTTTATCTTACGACGCCCATAGCGATAGTGCTCTTCTTTGCGGCGTGGATACTGATGTACAAGACAAAGTTCGGACTTCGCTTAAGAGCCTGCGGCGAACACCCCCAGGCAGCGGATTCTGTGGGTATCAACGTATACCGGATGAGATATGCGGGAGTGCTCATATCGGGATTTCTGGCTGGCATCGGCGGAATAGCATATACGATAGCAGTAGGATCAGGTTTTAATTCAAGCGTCGGCGGATACGGCTTCCTCGCTCTGGCAGTTATGATCTTTGGTAACTGGAAACCCGTGCAGATACTCGGTTCGGCAGTATTCTTTGCACTCTTCAAGGTCATAGCGGCGTACAATTCGTCGATCCCCTTCCTGCCGAAGTTTGAGGGCATGAAGGATCAGTCATCGCTGTACCAGATGCTTCCGTACATCGTGACCATGATAGTGCTGATCTTCACATCGAAGCACTCACAGGCTCCGAAGGCAGAAGGCATACCTTACGATAAGGGATCAAGATAAAGACGGGATGCGGATCAGTCTTATTCAGACTGATCCGGCCCCATTGGGATATTCCTCGTAAAGATCTTCAGATATAACGGCGTAAAAATAAGTATCAGAACATATCCTATCACAAAACATATGAAAAATGATGGCAGGAACATAGGAAGAAACGCTACCCGTGCTCCGCTGGATCTGGCCATCCTGTATGAGAAAAACACCATGAAAAACGTAATAAAGGGAGTATAGATAAGGTTCGACACGAGACATTTGAGCAATCCCGCACCTATCTTGTGCTTCCAGGCAAATCTCCTGTCTATGGCATCGGATATCCTATTCATGGGGACGATGAATCCGATGACAAGGCTGATAAGAAGGCTCAACATGAATCCGATCAGCCATCTGATCAAAAAGCCGTCATATTGTGAAGTAGCAAGTACTCTGAAGACAGTGCCCGTAAGCGATAAAAAAAAGCTCAGGGTGATACCCATGGCGGCCGTCATTCTTAATGCAACTATTTTTCTGAAGGTTTCCCGTTCTTCCATGATCGCTGTTCCTCGTTTCTATTTCAGATACTATCATTTCATGAGTCTTTGAGTCAATCGGACTGATACGAGAATATGACGTAATTATGCGCATGGGCTTTTGGGAAAATGTTAAGACACAAGTATCGGTGCGGTTAACATAATCAAACCACTATATATAGAAGGAACGCCGCAGATTTGACAAAAGATTACAGATATGTTAAATCTTTGTTACTATGGTTAAAAAGGTTGTATCGGCTGTATTGGCTTTAGCCATGACGATAGCCGTCACGACAAGTGCATATGCTACGGAAAACGTGCTTGATTCCATCACGGCCGGTGTAGCGAGAAAGGTGAAGGTCTCGACTACATCGAGTTCCTCGTCTTCCTCATCTTCGACAAAAGGTTCTCCGGTAAGTTCAAAGAATACAACAGCTTCAAAGCAGAAGTCTACGGACAAGATGCAGCTTGTTGAGACCGGGACGCTCGGAGAGAGAAAGGATTCAGAAGCTCCTTCGGAAGAAGCAGGCGAGGAAAGGAAGTCTGAAGAGGTACAGGATCAGGACGGATCCGAAGAGAGCAGATCATCCGATAACGAGAGTTCATCCGGCAGGGATCTCTGTGTAGCCAATGTCGATGATTCCATGAATGTCAGGGCTGATGCTTCAGAGGATTCATCCGTAGTCGGATATCTTTATAAGGATTGCGTTGGAGAGATACTTGAGCAAAATGACGGCTGGACCCGTATCAGATCGGGAGAGCTGGAAGGCTGGGCCAAGGATGATTTCCTCATGTTTGACGACGCGGCAAAGAAAAAGGCTGAAGAATCCATGATGGATATCGCGGTCGTGAATGCAGACGGACTGAGGATAAGGGCAGAGGCATCGGAGGATGCAGAGGTCAAGGCTGTCCTTGCGATAGATGATGAGGTCGATGTCCTTGAGACAGAGTCCGAGTGGACGAAGATATCCTATCAGGACGGCACGGAAGGTGAAGACACCGGATATGTGTCTAATGAATACATCACGATAAAGACTACCTACAGATGCGGCGAGACCCTTGAACAGGTCAGAGACAGGGAAGAGAGATCCAAGGCCGCACGTGAAGAGTCCGATAAGAAGAAGGACGATAAGAAGGCTGAACCCAAGAATGATAATTCGACGGAGAAGCCCGCAGAGACCAAGACCGAAGCGCCGGCTACTACCAATACCGGAGCAGTGGAGGCATCAGTCGATGACGAGACCCTGCTCGCTGCTCTCATACAGTGCGAGTGTAACGGGCCTTACGAAGCGCAGCTCGCTGTAGGCGCAGTCGTTGTGAACAGAGCAAAGGGCGGCTACGGCTCGATATCAAATGCGATATATGCTCCTTATCAGTTCGGTCCTGCATCCTCAGGAAAGTTAAAGCTCACACTGCAGACAGGCGCTGTATCGGCTACAGCAAAGCAGGCGGCTCATGACGCGATAAGCGGAGTATCTAACGTCGGTAACGCAAGATACTTCAGGAACGTCAGCTCCGGCCATGCAGGAATAGTCATAGGTAACCACGTATACTGGTGAAACAGCCGGTGGCTGTTTCACGCCCGCTCTTACGAGCGCTATGCGCGGCACTTTTTTTCCACAGGTTTTGCCTGTGGTTATTTTTTTTGTTATAATTATTTTTTCACCAAATCAGCAGTTTTCGATAAAAGGAGGACATATCAATGGCTGTTTTGTTAGTTCTGGCATTTTTTCTTTTATGTCTGATAGTTGTAAATGTTCGCATAGTCCCTCAGGCTGAGGCCTATGTCATAGAGACGCTCGGCAGGTACAAGACCACCTGGACAGCCGGTATACACGTTAAGGTGCCCTTCATAGAGAGGGTAGCTGTGAAGATGTCTCTCAAGGAACAGGTGCTGGATTTTCCTCCCCAGCCCGTTATCACAAAAGATAACGTAACGATGCAGATAGATTCAGTCGTGTTCTGTAAGGTATTTGATCCCAGGCTCTACGCATACGGGGTGGAGCAGCCCATAGCAGGACTGCAGAATCTCGCAGCCACGACTCTCAGGAACATCATAGGTGAGATGGAACTCGACCAGACACTCACAGGACGTGACCAGATAAATGCAAAGATGCAGACGATCCTCGATGACGCTACCGATCCCTGGGGCATCAAGGTGACGCGTGTGGAGATCAAAAACATTGCTCCGCCCAAGGAGATCGAGATGATAATGACAAAGCAGATGAGAGCTGAGCGTGAGAGAAGGCAGACAGTCCTTGAAGCTCAGGCTCATCAAGAGGCAGTGGTAGCCAGGGCAGAGGGTGACAAGAAGGCCAAGATCCTCGCGGCTGAGGCTGAGAGGGACGCTCAGATAGCCCTTGCTGAAGGACGCGCAAAGTCCAAGAAGCTCGTGTATGAGGCTGAGGCTGAAGGTGTGAACCTGCTGAATAAGGCAGCTCCCTCTGAAGGCGTGCTGAGACTCAAGGGCATAGATGCACTCAAGGATGTAGCAGACGGAAGGGCTACGAAGATCTTCATGCCGTCGGATATCTCTGCGGTAGTCGAGACTCTGGGCGTAGCAGCAGAGTCATTGGGCATAGGCAACTCTACACCTGTGGATGACAGCGAGAAGCCCCGCGTCAAGCACGATCCGGATCCATGTCTCCATCCCGATACGGGAGAAGGCGGCGTAGAGGCTGCTGCAGCTACAGAGGCCATAATAGAAGACATTGAAAATCAGAGCGAGGACATGTAAGACATGGTATCACTAAAAGGCAGGAACTTTCTTACACTGAAGGACTTTACGGCTGAGGAGATCGGATATCTCCTGGACCTTGCCGCATATTTCAAGAAGCTTAAAAAAGAGCATGTGCTCCATGACAGGCTTAAAGGCAGGAATGTGGCGCTGATCTTTGAGAAGACCTCCACAAGGACCAGATGCTCCTTCGAGGTGGCAGCGCATGACCTTGGCATGGCAAGCACCTATCTGGATCCCAAGAGCTCTCAGATCGGCAAGAAGGAGAGCATCGAGGACACGGCAAAGGTGCTCGGTCGCATGTTTGACGGGATAGAGTACAGAGGCTACGGACAGGAGATAGTGGAGACACTGTCAAAATATTCAGGAGTCCCCGTATGGAACGGTCTCACGAACGAATACCATCCCACACAGATACTGGCAGACATGCTGACTCTCAGAGAGTATTTCGGAAGCCTTAAGGGCAGGACGCTCGCTTATATGGGAGACGCCAGATACAACATGGGCAATTCCCTTATGATAGGCTGCGCGAAGCTGGGACTTAATTTCCGTGCCGTGGCGCCCGCAAGATACTTCCCTGAGCCTGAACTTGTGGATCAGTGCAAAAAGTGGGCCGAAGAGTCCGGAGCCGACATTCTTCTTACCGAGGATGTGAGTGAAGGCACAAAGGGTGCGAATGCCATATATACCGACGTGTGGGTCTCCATGGGAGAGCCCGATGAAGTATGGGAGGAGAGGATTGAGGACCTTACCCCCTACAGAGTCACGATGGATGTGATGAAGAATGCGGCGGATGATGCCATCTTCATGCACTGCCTGCCTTCGTTCCATGATCTCGATACCGAGATAGGCAGAGAGATCAATAAGAAATACGGACTCACATGTATGGAAGTCACTGACGAGGTGTTCAGGGCTTACGACAAGCCTCTCTTCGATGAGGCAGAGAACAGGATGCATACGATCAAGGCGGTAATGGCAGCGACCCTTGCCGATGACTGGGATATATGAGATTTGACACCAAAAACCCGAAGTTCATGATAGATCTCATCACGTTGATCTTCGCCACGACTGCCATAGTCCTGGCGATCATCGTGATGCTAAGCGGCATGGAGGCTTTGATCCCGTTTGTATTTTTCGCAGGAGCGGCGATGTTTGCAGCAAATGTGATAAGAGGCCTCATTTCGTCAAAGTATCTTGCCATGACGCTCATCATACCGTCTGCCGCCTGCCTTACGGGAGGGCTCATTTCGCAGGGGGTCATCAGACCTTGGACCTTTTAAGCATCCTCAAGGAAAAAGGAGATTATGTGTCCGGGCAGGAGATCGCAGACAGACTCTCGATCTCAAGGAATGCCGTATGGAAACAGATCGAAAAACTCCGGGAAGAGGGGGTTGCGATCGAAGCCGTGACAGGCAGGGGCTACAGGGTAGCCGGCGAGCAGGAGGCTTTCGGGCAGAGATCCATCAGGTCTTTTCTTCACACAAAATGGCTCGGAAAAGAACTCTTATTCTTCCGTGAGATAGACAGCACCAATGATGAACTGAAAAGAAGGGCGGCGCGTCAGGCACCGGAAGGCCTTCTGGCAGTCGCGGATATCCAGACGAAGGGCAAAGGCCGCAAGGGACGCGGATGGGAGACGCCCGAGGGCGTGAACATCGCGATGAGTTACCTGTTAAGGCCTGATATCATGCCGGATACGGCTCCCATGATCACTCTCGTGATGGCGCTTGCAGCCGCGAAGGGTATAAGAAAAGTGTCGGGCCTTGATGCGAAGATCAAGTGGCCGAATGACATAGTGGTAAACGGCAAAAAGATCTCCGGAATACTTACGGAGATGAATGTGGAGCCTGACTATATCCACGACGTGGTCATAGGAATAGGCATAAATGTCAATAATAAAAGCTTTCCGGAGTCCATAAGCAGCAGAGCTACCTCCCTTCTTTTAGAAGGCGGGCGGACATACTCAAGAGCGGAAGTCGCTGCCGAAGTGACCAATGCCTTCGAAGGCTTTTACGAGACCTTCCTTGAGTGCAAAGACCTTAGCGGTCTTAAGGATGAATACGAAGAGATATGTGTAAATATCGGAGCGAAAGTCCGGGTGCTCGATCCTGCCGGGGAATTTGACGCCGATGCCCTGGGGATAAATGAAAAGGGTGAGCTCATGGTCAGAAAAGCGGACGGGACCACGGAGAACATATATGCCGGAGAGGTCTCGGTGAGAGGAATATACGGATATGTTTGACAAGTACGGAGTCGTCCTTTGCGGCGCCAGTTCATATGAAAAGAAATACTATTTCAACAGCGAATTCTCCAGACTTCCCGATCAGGTGAAGGATGAGCTGCAGATCATCTGCGTGCAGTTTACCGAGAATTGCGGAGGAACCTTTGTCATAAGCTTTGATCAGGACGGCGAACTGAAGCTCATAACTGACGCCGAGGAGGCGGATGCGCTCTACGACGATATAGGGGCGGAGCTTGAGATCAAGCAGCTTAGATCCACAAAAAGACAGCTCTTTGAGGAGATCACACTCTTTTACAAGGTCGTATTCCTCGGAGAAAAGATCGATCTATGAGCGCTGAACTGAGAGGGCCTGCCGGTATTGCTTCAGGCGCTGACGGATCCGGTGAGAAGTCGGGACATATCTACACTGTGCTCTCGCCGATGGCGGGAGTCACGGACGTAAGCTTCAGGGAGATCTGCCATGAGATGGGGGCTTCTCTTACAGTCACCGAGATGATCTCTGCAAAAGCCGTGACTTACGGCAATAAAAACACGTTCAAACTCTGCACTCTGTCCGATGCCGAACACCCGGTATCCCTGCAGCTGTTCGGCTCCGAGCCGGACGTCGTCGCCCAAGCGGCGCAGATCTTATCTTCCAGAGTTCCCTTTGACATGCTCGATATCAACATGGGCTGCCCTATGCCCAAGATAGTAAATAACGGCGAAGGCTCTGCCCTAATGAAGGATCCTGCCCTTGCGGGAAGGATAGTGAAGGCGGCGGTAGGAGCGATCGATAAGCCGGTCACTGCCAAGATCCGGTCAGGCTTTGATGCAGATCACGTGAATGCAGTCGAGGTGGCTCTCGCGGTATGTGAAGCAGGCGCTGAGATGATCACCGTGCACGGGCGCACCAGAGAGCAGTATTACGAAGGAAAGGCTGACTGGGGAGTGATAGCGCGTGTTAAGGAGGCCGTGGGAGACGGGGCCGTCGTTATAGGGAACGGAGATATAGACGGGATAGATGCCGCCCGGAAGATGATAGGCGAGACCGGCTGCGACGGTATTGCTGTCGGCCGGGCTGCAAGAGGCAATCCCTGGATCTTCAGGGAGATAAAAGAAGGGCGCGTATACAGACCGTCTCCGGAAGAGAAAAAAGAGATGATAATGAAGCACCTTAAAATGACGATCGCCGAAAAGGGCGAATATATCGGCATCCGCGAGATGCGAAAGCACATCGGATGGTATACAGCGGGACTTCCGGATTCGGCAAAGCTTCGCGTGCGGATCAATCAGGCCGAATCCTTCGATGAAATGGCGGATCTGATACGCCTGGGGATTTGACTTTGAAGGGGTAATAGTTTACAATGTCTTGTCCTTATTGTGCGGGGGAATGCTTTTATTTACCCGATAAGGACGGTAAAAAAGGACTTAGAATATTAGGGAGTTGAGTAAAATGGGAGAAGAAGCGCAGATCAGAAGATATGAGATGACCCAGGAGGGGTATGATGAGTTGGAGGCAGAGCTTGAAGAGCTGACGAACGTCAAGCTCAAGGAGATCGCTCAGAAGCTCGGCGAAGCAAGAGAGCAGGGAGACCTGTCCGAGAATGCCGAATATGACGCTGCCAAGAACGAGCAGTCAGAGATAGCCGGCAGGATCGACAAGATAAAGCACATGCTGAAGTTTGCCGTGGTCATATCCAAGGATGCAAACGAAAAGGGCAAGGTAGGCATGGGCAGCGTGGTCAAGCTCCTTGATATGGAATTCAAGGATGAGGTCGAGTACAAGATAGTAGGACCCACCGAGGCGAACAGCCTTAAGAATAAGCTGTCAAACGAGTCACCGGTGGGACGCGCGATACTCGGACATAAGAAGGGCGACACCGTTAAGGTCGAGACCAAGGTCGGAACGCTGAAGTATAAGATCATGGGAGTGTCCAATAAGTAAGACACTGTACCGGCTCGCGGGAGTGTCAATTAAGTAAAATCAGACGGAGGGTATTATGCCACAGGAGGATATCCTTGCAGTAAAAAGGGAGAAGCTTGCCACTCTTCAGAAGGAGGGCAGGGATCCTTTTCAGATAACGAAATACGACGTGACACATCATGCGCTCGAGATCAAAGACGGCTTTGAAGAGCTCGAGGGCAAGACTGTACGTGTCGCGGGAAGGATGATGTTCAAGAGAAAGATGGGCAAGGCATCCTTCTGCAACTGCATGGACCGCACAGGCAGGATCCAGATCTATGTGGCGCGTGATACCATAGGCGAAGCGGACTATGACGACTTCAAGAAATACATGGATGTCGGTGACATCATAGGAGTCGAGGGAGAGGTCTTCCGCACTCAGGCAGGAGAGATCTCCGTGCATGCTGCAAAGCTCACACTTCTTACAAAGGCGCTGAAGCCGCTTCCTGAGAAGTTCCACGGACTTACCGATACCGATACGAGGTATCGTCAGAGATATCTGGATCTCATCATGAGTGAGGAGTCCAGAGATGTGTTCTTCAAGAGATCACAGATAATAAAGGAAATAAGAAACTTCCTTGACGGAAGGGACTTCATCGAAGTCGAGACTCCGATGCTCGTATCAAATGCCGGCGGGGCAGCGGCCCGTCCCTTCGAGACGCATTACAATGCGTTGGACGAGGATGTGAAGCTTCGCATATCACTTGAGCTCTATCTTAAGAGGCTCATAGTCGGCGGTATGGAGAGAGTATATGAGATCGGCAGAGTCTTCAGGAATGAGGGCGTAGATACGAGGCACAATCCGGAATTCACCCTTATGGAGCTCTATCAGGCATATACCGACTACTACGGCATGATGGAGCTTACAGAGTCGATGTTCAGATATCTTGCAGAGAAGGTCTGCGGATCCACGAAGTTCACCTACGGTGATGTGGAGCTGGACTTCGGCAAGCCTTTTGAGCGCATGACGATGAATGAGTGCATCAAGAAGTACGCAGATGTGGACTTTGATACCGTGCCCGATGACGAAGCCGCAAAGGCTCTTGCTAAGGAGCGCGGCATAGAGTTTGAGGAGTTCCACAAAAAAGGCGATATAGTGAATCTTTTCTTTGAGACATACTGCGAGGAGCATCTGATCCAGCCTACCTTCATCATGGATCATCCCCTGGCGATATCACCTCTTACCAAGAAGAAGCCCGACGATCCCTCGAAGGTCGAGCGCTTCGAGCTCTTCATCAATACCTGGGAGATGTGCAACGCATACTCAGAGCTCAACGATCCGATAGACCAGCGTGAGCGCTTTGCTGCGCAGGACGCTCTTGCTGACGCAGGAGATGAGGAGGCCAATCACACCGACGAGGATTTCCTCAATGCTCTCGAGATCGGCATGCCGCCAACAGGAGGCATAGGCTACGGCATCGATCGTCTGGTGATGCTCCTGACCGACAGCCCCGCGATAAGGGATGTGCTGCTGTTCCCGACGCTGAAATCGCTATAAAGACGGACTAGGACACAGCAGGACACAGCGTGACGTGGCGAGACGGAAACAGTCGTCGCAGGACGGAATGATCGGGTTCGACCCAAGTCCTGAGTCACAAAGTGGACGCTCACGGAAGTTCATGTAAAAATAACAAAATCGCTCGTGGAATGCCACGGAACATCACGTATACCAAGAGCGAAGCCTAATGAAAATACAGGTATAGTATCCGAAGGAACAGCTTAGGATAGTATGAAACAGGCACTTACTTTAGTAGAAATACTATGGTAGGTGCCTTTTTTTGTGATTGGGACTGTAACTGTTGATTGTCAAAAGGAAGGAGAAACAGATGACAAACAAGGATTTGGTTCGGAAACTCAGAAAAGGTCCGGATCTGGATAAGTATCTTGAAGGAAAAAAGAAAAGATACACCACTTACGGTCTCGGTGCGGGAATGTATTCGCTGAACTATTACTCATTTGTGAGACTTTGCAAAGAGGCCGGCGCCAATATTCAGATCAAGAAGAAAGTAGTTGTCGATCTGGATATTCTGGATGCTTATCTTGAATCGGCTATTGATATGGAAGGAGGAAATGAATAATGCGAATGAGAGGAATGTCAAGCGACCCGGCTAAGCAGGAAAGGATCGATCAGGTTTTAAGATCTATTCCCGGTGGGAAGAAGAAGTGGGTTAGATACGACGAGGGTGCGATCCTGTATTCGATGGGGATTCATGCATTTATGGACCTTGCAAAGGAAGCAAAGGCGATATACCGGATTCGAAGAATAGTGCTTGTAAACACGGAAAAACTGGATGAGTACATTGAAATGATGTACGGCGATCCGGAAAGTGATTAAGGAGGGAAAAGATCATGTGTAAGGTTATAGCGGTTGCAAATCAGAAAGGTGGGGTTGGAAAGACCACTACAGCAGTAAATCTTGGAATCGGATTGGCTGCAGAGGGTAACAAGGTCTTGCTGATCGATGGGGATCCCCAGGGCTCCATGACGATCAGCCTGGGATACAGAGAGCCGGACAGTCTGGAATATACACTGTCGACACTGTTGTCAGAAGTAATGGAAGAGAAGAAACTGTCCCTCACACAGACAATCATTCAGCATGATGAAGGCGTGGATCTTATTCCAGCAAATATCGAATTGTCGGCACTTGAGATCAATCTGGTAAATGTCATGAGCAGGGAGGTTATGCTTCGGAGTATCGTGGATTACCTCAAAGCCGAGTATGACTATAAGTATATCATTATCGATTGCATGCCCTCTCTCGGAATGCTCACGATAAACGCCTTGGCTTGTGCGGACAGTGTTCTGATCCCGGTCCAGGCGGCCTATCTTCCTGTGAAGGGATTGGAACAGCTCATCAAAACCATTGGCCGTGTACAGAGGAGACTTAATAAGGACCTTCGTATCGAAGGAATATTGCTTACCATGGTGGATGCCAGGACGAATTATGCCAGGGACATTTCACAGCTTGTTATAGATACGTACTCGAATCAGATCGGAGTGTTTCATACATGTATTCCGCTTTCAGTCCGTGCGGCAGAGATCAGTGCTGAAGGATCCAGTATTTATCAGTATGATCCGAAAGGAAAGGCTGCTAATGCTTATCGCACCTTGACGGAGGAGGTGATGGATCGTGGCTAAGAGAGTTGGACAGAAGATCAAGATGACTTCTATAGATGAATTACTCTGTGTTCCTTCAGTGGCCGGGTGCGACGAGATCGAGGTTGCAAAGATCCGGCCGTTCAAGGATCACCCCTTCAAGGTCTTGGATGATGACAAGATGCATGAACTTGTGGAAAGCATCATGCTAAACGGTGTGCTGGTTCCGGTTACTGTCAGGCCGCTTGAAGATGGGGATTATGAAATGATTTCCGGTCACCGACGGTTATTTGCAGTTAAGGAAATCGGGCTGGATAGGATACCTGCAATTGTAAAAGAGTACGATGATGATGAAGCAGTCCTGGCAATGGTCGATTCGAACCTGCAGAGAGAAGAGATCCTGCCGAGTGAAAAAGCCTTCGCTTATAAGATGCGATATGATGCGATGAAACGGAGTGTAGGTCGTCCAAAAAAATACTCCCAAGTTGGGAGTATTTCTCAGACGGATGAGGTTTTGGCAAAAATGATAGGGGAGAGTCGAAATCAGCTCCACCGATATCTTCGACTTACAGAGGTCATTCCGGCAATATTAGACCTGGTTGATCAAAAAATAGTGGCTCTTGTTACTGCAGTCGAAATATCATATTTGCCTGAGAAAGTACAGAATTGGCTCTTTGAGTACATGAAGGAAAACGGAGCATGTAAGGCATATCAGATCTATCCGCTTCGAGATTATCTCAAGGAGAATGATGATATCAGCAAAATGGAGACTATAAGGATCCTTAATGAGAATCTCCCCAAAGATGAGAGCAACAGATTTCAAAGGATAGAATTGACGAAGCCGAAATTGCTGGAATACTTTCCTCCCTTCTATACCAAGCCTCAGATAGAGAATGTGATCTTCAGCCTGCTGGAACATTGGAAGAAAGAAAACGAGAAGGAGAACACATGAGAAGAATTAAAAGAATACTTGCGGTTCCGATTATTCTTATATTGGATCTGCTGAAAATTGTAATCAATCTGCTTATCAAGGCAGAGTGCTGGGTTGCAGGAGTTGGTTCCCTACTCCTGGCAATCTTTGCCATTTTGGCGCTGGTCAATAAGATGTGGCTGCAGCTGAGGATATTCGCAATAATCTTTGCAGCCGGAGCTGTAATCTTGCTGATGTCGGTCCATATTCTTTTTTGGATCGACATCCTGAAAGAATCGTTGGGAAAATGTAGAAACGAATAAGCACAGATTGACAAACGAAAAATCGTGAAAGCCTTGATAATGCTGGATAAAACGCATAACAAATGTTATAATTTGTCAACATGGAAAGATTATCTTTAGTTTTATAGACGATGGCAAATATCGAATTTGTAGGGGGTATAGTGATGTGGTTTTGGTTAGCACTCGGTTCAGCAGTCTTTGCTGCACTGACATCAATACTGGCAAAAGTTGGAATTGAAGGAGTCGAATCCAATCTTGCTACGGCTATACGCACGATGGTAGTTGTTATAATGGCTTGGGGAATGGTATTTATTACGCATCAGCAAGGCGGTATCAGAGCAATCAGTCAGAAGAGCTGGATTTTCCTGATCCTGTCCGGGCTGGCAACGGGAGCTTCATGGCTATGCTATTACAAGGCATTGCAGATGGGAGATGCTTCCAAAGTAGTGCCGATAGATAAACTGTCCGTAGTTATCACTCTGGTGTTGGCATTTGTTTTCCTTCATGAAGAGTTTACTGCAAAGTCGATGATTGGATGCATCCTGATCGGGGCCGGAACATTGTTGATGGTTCTATAAATAAACAAATACCGATTTGTCTGGGTGATATGTTGACACGTTATACCGGAAGATAAATAGCCCCGTAGGAGACAGAGTTTTAAAAGCTCTGTCTCCTTTTTGAAATAATACATTGACAAATATCTATGTATATGCTATTATCAACACATAGATAAACATCTATATAAGGAGGAGATTATGGCCAAATTAGACGAAGTGCTGATATGTAAGGCTCTTGGAGATCCCAACAGAATGGAAATAGTTAAGATGCTTTCTGATCAGGAGAAGTGCGGATGCAAGCTTCTTGAAAAGTTCGATATTACACAGCCGACTCTTTCTCATCACATGAAGATACTGGTAGATTCGGGACTGGTTAACGACAGAAAAGAAGGCAAGTGGCACTACTATTCAATAAACACGGACATCATGAAAGAATTCTGTGGATTTATTAAAACTCTCTGTAATGAAACCACCGGCAAATGCTGTAAGGGGAAATTATGATGTGGGACTTTATTCAGACACAGATTCTGGGGATGAAGTGGCTGAACATTTTGATCGGGGAATTCCTGTCTGCATTAGGATTGGATATAGATAGCAGGATAGGCTCCGGCATACACTTTTTTATCTATGATGTTATAAAGATCACGATCCTTCTTTGTTTGCTGATCTTTGTGATCTCATATATCCAGAGTTTCTTTCCACCGGAGCGTAGCAGGAAGATAATGGGCAGATTTCACGGAATCGGAGCAAATATCGTAGGAGCCTTGCTTGGAACCGTGACACCATTCTGCTCGTGCTCATCCATCCCGATATTTATGGGATTTACGAGTGCCGGATTACCGCTTGGAGTAACATTCTCTTTTTTGATCTCATCACCGATGGTGGATCTGGGGAGCCTCGTACTGCTTATGAGCATCTTTGGGGCAAGGATAGCTATCGTTTATGTTGTGATGGGACTTATGATCGCTGTTGCAGGTGGTACATTGATCGAGAGACTTCATATGGAAGATCAGGTCGCGGATTTTATCAGGAATGCAAACAGCAGCGTTGAAATAGAAACTCCGAGCCTCCCTGTTAAAGAGCGTTTAATATACGCAAAGGACCAAGTAGTATCTACATTTAAGAAAGTGTTTCCATACATTCTGATAGGAGTCGGGATTGGGGCTGTGATACATAACTGGATTCCGGAAAGCTGGATCAGGGCAGTGCTTGGGGGAAGAAATCCCTTTGGAGTGATACTTGCAACAATCCTGGGTATTCCGATGTATGCTGATATCTTTGGTGTGATCCCTATAGCCGAGGCACTCTTGTACAAAGGAGCTTTGCTCGGTACGATCTTAAGCTTTATGATGGCAGTGACTACACTCAGTCTTCCGTCGCTCATTATGCTGAAGAAAGCTATCAAGCCAAAACTGTTAGGAGCATTTATAGCCATCTGTATAGTGGGTATCATCATTGTCGGGTATGGTTTCAACTTATTTCAATATTTATTCATCTGAAGGAGGATATGGTCATGAATATCAAGGTATTAGGCGGAGGATGCAAAAGCTGTGAGGCTCTCCTTGCATCTGCAAAAGAAGCAGTAGCGAAAAAAGGGATCGATGCGGAGATAGAGTATATCACTGATATGGAAAAGATCATGGGTTTCGGAGTGATGAGTATGCCGGCTCTTATGATCGACGGAAAAGTAGTTTCAGCCGGAAAAGTTCTTAAAGCGAAGGAAGTTGAAAAATTCTTATAGGAGATGTCGGGGATATGGATAATATGGAAAGAGAACTGTTTATAAGGGACGCAGATCCCGAAGATGCTAAAAAACTGGTGGAGATATATTCATATTATGTTCTGAATACCGCTGTTTCTTTTGAATATGAAGTTCCGTCAGTTGCAGATTTTGAAAACAGGATCAAGACAACAAAAGAAAAATATCCATATTTGGTGTGCTTGTTAAATGACAGGATCGTCGGCTATGCGTATGCGGGACCATATAGTTCTAGAGAAGCTTATAACTGGACAGCAACAACATCTATCTATGTTGATAAGGATTATCGCAGACAGGGTATCGGTTCGTTGCTGTACAAAGAGCTGGGAAAAAGGCTTAAAGAACAGGGCATAGTCAACCTGCTTGCAGGAGCCGCCTATAGTGATGAAGAGGATGAATATCTCACACATGACAGCTATAAGTTTCATATACGATCGGGATATACAAAAGCAGCTCACATGAAGACTATAGGTAAGAAATTTGACAGATGGTATGATCTGTTATGGATGCAAAAAAAACTATAGTAAGCGGAGGGAAGATCTATGACACACAAAGAAAAAGCAATGAAGATATTTTATGAAAAATTCAATTGCTCGCAGGCAGTTCTTGGAGCGTACGCGGATGATTATGGGCTGACGGTAGATCAGGCTATGAAAGTGGCAGCATGTTTCAGCGGGGGCGTGAGAAAAGGTGAAGTGTGTGGTGCTGTATCCGGGGCAATCATGGTGATCGGGTTGAAATACGGAGACGGCCCCGACTATAAAGCAACTGCTTATCCCAAGGCTGCTGAGTTTATGGACAGATTCAAAGAAAAGAATGGCTCATATATCTGTAGGGATATACTTGGCTGTGACATATCCTCCGAAGAGGGGATGCTCTATGCCCGGGAGAATGGTCTTTTTAAGGATATTTGTCCGAGAATGGTAGAATCCGCGGTTGATATTCTGGAAGAGATGGAAATATAAACAAAAGATAAGTACAGTTTTGACACCAATCCTTACTTTGATAAGGAGACTGCCTATAGGTATTACAATGAATTTATGTGGGGACGAGTATTAGAATGCTGGAATGCTAACCTCAAGCATGTCAGTTGATGTGTTTGCGTGTTATACCGCAATATAAAATTATACTAGCGGTATAATGACAACTTAAGGAAATGATGTTATCATACGATACATAAAGAGAGATAAGCGGAGCGAAAGTATGCTCCCGGAAAGGAAAAACGACATGGCAACTTTAAATCGCGTATATAGTCTGTATAGTGATCGCTATGAATCATCGCTCGAAAAACGTTCCGAGTGGCGATTGGTTTTAATGCCTTCATATAAGACTAAGCAAATGCGAGAAAATGTTGCATTAACGGAGATACATCAGGAATAGATGAATCGAAGAGCATAGATAAGACATGTTTAGCAAACCGCTTACCTTGTATGAGGCAGGCGGTTTTTCTTATATGCAGAGTTGGCTCAACTGGTACAGCATCGGTCCTGAAAACCGACATTCCGAAAGGATATCTGGGTTCGAATCCCAGGCTCTGCGCTCCGCTCCGTTAGCTCAGTTGGTAGAGCATCTGACTTTTAATCAGAGGGTCGGGAGTTCGAGCCTCCTGCGGGGCACTGTTATGCACGAGTGGCGAAAATGGTATACGCACCTGACTTAGGATCAGACGCAGAGATGCATGTGGGTTCGACTCCCACCTCGTGTACTGTTCAATGTATTTGGAAAGGATAGAACAATGGACGTATTAGAGATCAAAGGAAAAGTAAATACAGCCATATGCTACGCAAGAGTCGTAGAAGACGAAGCTATCGAGCAGATCAGACGTATGTGTGATTATGCCATGACCGAAGGCTCTAAGATCAGGATCATGCCTGATGTTCACGCCGGTAAAGGCTGCACCATAGGAACCACAATGACTATTACGGATAAAGCAGTTCCTAATGTGGTTGGCGTCGATATCGGATGCGGAATGTATACGGTAAATCTTGGCAAAGGCGATGTCGATTTTGAAAAAGTCGATGAGGCAGCACATTTTATACCTTCAGGTATGAATGTCTGGGAAGGCCGCCAGGAGAGATTCAATCTTACAGGACTTGCTTGCTATAGAGAGTTACGAGATGCTAAACGACTTGAAAGATCACTAGGAACCCTTGGAGGCGGAAATCATTTCATAGAAATAGATGAAGCGGCTGACGGGACCAAATATCTTGTCATTCACTCAGGATCTCGAAATCTTGGAAAACAGGTGGCAGATCTTTATCAGAGGCTGGCGATCAACCTTAACAGAGGTTACGGAGATTATCTGGAAAAACGCGATGAGATCATCAGAACCTACAAGGAGATGGGACGTAAGAATGAAATACAAGAGGCGTTAAAGCAACTCCATTGGCAGGTATATGAGAGCGAGACCAGTATGCCCGAGGACCTTTGCTATCTTGAGGGTAAGTACCTTGAGGATTATCTGCACGATGTAGAGATATGCCAGGCTTTTGCAAGACGAAGCCGTGAGAAAATGGCAGAGATCATGCTCGAGAGGACCAGAATGACCGGCAGTGACGCTTTCCACACTATTCATAATTATATTGATACAGATGAAATGATTTTAAGAAAGGGCGCAATAGCGGCCCATAGTGGTGAGAAAGTGCTGATTCCAATAAATATGAGAGATGGAAGCGTGCTCGCTGTTGGCAAGGGAAATCCTGAGTGGAACTTCTCGGCTCCCCACGGTGCTGGAAGACTCATGTCACGTACGAAAGCCAGGGAGAATCTGAGCCTGGAAGAATACAAGGAAACAATGAAGGGTATTTATACCACTTCGATCAACGAAAATACATTGGACGAGGCACCTATGGCATATAAGAGCCTTGAAGACATCATAGATGTTATTAAGGAATCAGTAGATGTCATAGATATAATGAAACCTATTTATAACTTTAAGGCATCCGACTAAGGAACTTTCTGTTCCGGTCGGAGTGCCGGAACAGGAGGACAAAATGATAACAATGCCTGCCATCGATATGGTGGCGACAGGAAGAAATATTGCGGTGTTAAGACAGGCTGCAGGGTTAACAGTTAAGGATTTACAGATAATCTTTGGATTTGCAACTCCACAGGCAATCTACAAGTGGCAGCATGGTACAGCGATGCCCACAATAGATAACTTAGTCGCATTAGCAATGATCTTTGATGTAACCGTGGATGACATCATAGTTATAGATACAGATGCGAGAGCGCAGATCAGCGCTTGAAGGAAAGAGAGGAGCCGGTAGGCTTATCGGCTCCGATATGCTCATATAGTTTAATGGATAGAATAGTCGGCTACGAACCGATCGATTCAGGTTCGAATCCTGATATGAGTGCTTTGGTCCCCTAGTCTAAAGGCTAGGACACAGCCCTTTCAAGGCTGGGATGCTCGGTTCAAGTCCGGCGGGGATCATAAGGCCCCTTCGTCTAATGGTTAGGACGGCAGCCTCTCAAGCTGCAAATGTCGAGTTCAAGTCTCGCAGGGGTCATATGGGTAGGTCGCATAGCGGCAATTGCAGCGGACTGTAAATCCGCCGACTTCGGTCTACGTTGGTTCGAGTCCAACCCTGCCCACTTATGTTTGCGTGTCCGAGAGGTTTATGGTGCCTCCCCGCTAAGGAGGTGTGCGGAAACGCACCGGTGGTTCGAATCCACCCGCAAACGTTCATAGTTTGTGATAAAACGGGTTACTATTCACAGATAAATGGAAGTGAAGAATGAAGCTCACATCAGTGGGCTTTATTTTTATTGTTGAAACGGTTAGAATCTTTGTATTAAGCAAATCGGAATTTTACGCACAGTTTGATAGAGGATAATGAGAACAGCCAATTCTTCGAGAAACTAAGTGATTATTCCGGCCCTCCCAGAGCCACCATTCCGGAGAATGAGAGCCACTGATTCCGGAGTTTTGGAGCCACCTTGCGGCCACTGAATCATATATTCCTTTATACTGTACGTGCATGCCTTCAGCGTGACTACAGATAAAGGAGGGTCAAATCTATGACCAAGTATCGTGAGATCCTTCGGCTAAAAAACCAGGGATCATACAGCACTCTGGCATCTCAGGATGATATGGATCGATTCTAGAAGGGATAATCGCACCTTGTTGTGACTATTGAAATTACAACGAAAATGATTTAAGATAGAGTCGATGGAGGTGTCAGAATGCAGATTTCAAGCAGATTTACAATAGCGGTTCATGTGCTTATAGCAATTGAAACATTTAAGAATGACCATAAAATCACCAGTGAATTTCTTGCGTCCAGCGCAAATGTAAATCCGACGGTAATCAGAAGACTCTTGCAGCAGCTGAAGAAGGCGGAGATTGTAACAGTGAAGCGGGGAAGCGGCGGTGCCGATATAGAGAAATCCTTGACGGAGATAACGCTTCTGGATGTTTACAACGCCGTGGAGCCTGTCGAAAATGGACAGTTGTTTCATTTCCATGAGAATCCGAATGAGTTATGCCCTGTGGGACGGAACATTCACAGGATCATGGATCACAGGCTTGAAGAAATACAGAATGCCATGGAAGATAAAATGCGGCGAATAACCATAGCTGATGTAATGGCGGATGCGAACAAGCTGATAGAATCTTAAAAAGTTTTGTTGTAACACTTGACATCACAACAGGGCAGTGGTACACTTTTGTTGTATCAATCAATATCACAACAAATGGAGGTATCAAAAATGTCTAACTATAGTAAGGTAAGTGTTGCAAACGATCCGAGAACTGAACTTCATGATCAGCTGGGACTTACAGGGGCTGAGATCAGCATCAACCATCTTCCGGCAGGTGCGAGTGTTCCTTTTGTTCATTATCATAAGACCAATGAAGAGATTTACATCATTCTTTCCGGCAAGGGAAAAGCGGTAGTTGACGGTGAGGATATAGAGCTTTCTGCCGGTGATATCGTGCGTATTGCGCCGGATGGGAAAAGACAGTTCTTCGCGGCAGATGATTCTGAGATCAGCTATGCCTGTATCCAGGTGAAGGCAGGTTCTCTTGAAGCGTATACCGCCGACGATGCAGTAATCGAGTAAGTATGAGTTTTAAAGTTGTGGGCATTTCTGCAAGCAGATGCCCATAACTTTTTATGTGGAGAGCTATGAGTGTTTGTATAAAAGACAATATCCAGAATATGAACCTTGTCATCGGCTGCACGGTAGGCTGCGATTATTGCTATGCGCGGAATAATGTGAAGCGGTGGCATACGATACCGGATTTCAGTAAGCCTGAATTTTTTGAAGGCAAGCTTAAAATGATGGACAAGGCAAGACCGCAGAATTTCCTTCTGACCGGTATGAGTGATCTTGCGGGATGGAAAGAAGAATGGCGAGAAGAGGTGTTTGAAAAGATCCGGAAAAATCCGCAGCATCAGTTTTTATTTTTGTCAAAAAGGCCTGATCTCCTGGATTTTGAAACGGATCTTGAGAACGCCTGGTTTGGGGTGACGGTTACCAGAAGATCAGAACTCTGGCGCATTGAAGCATTGAGGAATCATGTAAGGGCAAAGCATTATCATGTGACCTTTGAGCCGCTTTTTGATGATCCTGGAGAGGTCGATCTTTCTGGTATTGATTGGATCGTTGTAGGAACCATGACAGGCGCTCAGAGCAGAAAAATCCGTACTGAGCCGGAATGGGCATGGTCGCTTACGGATCAGGCGCATCAAAGGAATATACCTGTTTTTATGAAGGAAGATCTTGAATCGATCATAGGCGATGGAAATATGGTGCAGGAATTTCCTGAAGCATTTGAGAAGGTATTGGAGGTACAGCGGGCATGGAAGAAGTGAGAACGGAAGATATCCTGATAAGGGATGTGGAAACCAAAAATATCATGACAAAGTCAAACTTGCCGGTGGGAGGGTATTCTGTGAATCCGTATGTCGGATGCACGCACGCCTGCAAGTATTGTTACGCTTCTTTCATGAAAAGGTTTACAGGACATACGGAAGAGTGGGGAACATTTCTTGATATCAAGCACTGGCCTGAAATCAAGCACCCTGAGAAATATGCCGGACAGCGCGTTGTGATCGGCTCCGTGACAGACGGGTATAATCCGCAGGAAAAAGAGTTCGGAAACACAAGGAAACTGCTTGAACAGCTGCGGGGGAGCGGAGCAGATATTCTGATCTGCACAAAATCCGACCTTGTGGTGAGAGATATTGACCTGCTAAAAGAGCTCGGACAGGTAACAGTATCGTGGTCGATCAATACGCTGGACGAGAAGTTCAAGGACGATATGGATGCAGCGGTTTCCATTGAACGAAGGATTGCTGCGATGAAGCAGATATATGACGCCGGTATCAGGACAGTATGCTTTGTATCCCCGGTATTTCCGGGCATTACGGATTTTGAGGCTATCTTTGAACGTGTAAAAGACCAATGTGATCTGTTTTGGCTGGAGAATCTTAATCTGAGAGGCGGATTTAAGAATACCGTTATGGACTATATCGCTGAAGAGTATCCTGATTTAGTGCCGCTCTATGATGAGATTTATAACAAGCATAACAGAAGCTATTTCGAGGCTCTGGAAAACAAAGCCGAGAAACTTGCCGAGAAGTATGATTGCCCGTTTGTGGATAATGAAATGCCTTATGGAAGGGTTCCGCAGGGGCATCCGGTAATCGTGGATTATTTTTATCATGAAGAAATCCGCGGATCCGATAATACAGGAAAAAGAAAGCGCAAATAGCGCGTATAAAAAAAGTGAAATGTTTTTGAGAAGAATCGGGAGACCGGTTCTTTTCTCACCACAGAAGACGATGTTGAACTTACAGACTATCTTTGGCCAATCGTTCGAGAGATAATAAAGACTGCTATTGAGAATGAGCAGAACCTTATTGTTGAAGGCTGCTATATACCTTTTGATTGGAGGAATAGTTTTGGTGAGCAGTATCTTCAGTCGATAAGCAAGTAGAAGAACCCGAGGTTGTGCTGCCTAAATTAGTTCGCGTAGTTAAGGATAATGCTTCTGAAAGTGAACAGTCTTGGGCTGATGCCGAAATGAGCGGAGATGATATCGTTAAGCTTGCAATTGCCAATGATGGAACTGTTGAAGCGGTCTTGATAAATATGTCCACTTTTGAAAAATATAACAACAAAAAAATTATTTTCGTGTCTACTTTTCTTGACTAGTACATAGGGAGTCAACTGAACGGGGATTTGAGTAAAAATCCAAAATAAATGAATGGGGATTTGCGTTAAAAATGCATTTACACGAATGGGGATTTGCGTTATACTCGGTTTGAAAGGACGGATTGAAGTATGGAAAAACCGGTATTTAGAAGGAAAATCTATAGCGAGATTCTTGAATGGAAGGAAAATCGAAGTGATAAGTACGCATTGCTGATTAAGGGAGCGAGACGAGTCGGTAAATCGACTATAGCGGAAGAATTTGCTAAAAAAGAGTTTAAATCATACATCATGATTGATTTTGCCCATACCAGCAAGGCAATCAAGGACTTATTTGATGATACTTATGATCTGGATTTCTTCTTTTTACAGTTGCAGCAATTGACCGGAACAAGATTATTTGAGAAAGAATCTGTGATCATTTTTGATGAAGTCCAGTTGCTTCCCAAGGCAAGGCAGGCAATAAAGTATCTCGTAGCCGATGGCAGATATAAATACATTGAGACAGGGTCACTTATATCAATCAGGAAGAATACGAAGGATATTCTGATCCCAAGCGAAGAACATAAAATATCTATGTATCCGATGGATTTTGAGGAATTTTTGTGGGCAATCGGTGATGAGGTTTCTACCGGGACGATCAAAATGCTTATGGAGAAAAAGAGACCTGCGGGGAATTCTGTCCACAGGAGTCTCATGCGGACATTTAGATTATATATGCTGATCGGAGGAATGCCTCAGGCCATAGAAACATATTTAGAACAGAATAATCTGCAGGCGGTAGATGAGATCAAAAGAGACATAGTAGATCTTTACGAAGAAGATTTTACAAAAATCGATCCTTCCGGTCTGGCGGGGGACATATATGATGCGATACCCGCAAACTTAAGCGGCAATGCTTCGAGGTATGTATTATCAAGCGCGAGAGAAGGCACACGTTCCGGACAGGTACGTGATCTGTTGCCGGATATGCTTTCTTCTTACACAGTCAATATAGCGTATCACGCAAATAATCCCGGAGTCGGTATGGCGTTAGAGAAGGACGCGGGCAGATATAAATTGTTTACTTCCGATGTAGGTTTGTTTGTGACGCTTGCGTTCAGGGATAAGAATTATACCGAGAATACAATTTATAATAAGTTGCTTTCCGATAAACTTGAAGCCAATTTGGGCTATGTCTATGAAAATGTCGTTGCCCAGATGCTTGTTGCCAAAGGTAATAATCTGTTCTATTACACGATGGAAAGTGATACATCAAATCATTTGTATGAGATAGATTTTCTGACTTCGGTGGGAAACAAGATTTGTCCTATAGAGGTTAAGTCGGGAAATTACAGAGGACATAAGTCGTTGGATGTGTTTTGTGATAAATTCAGGAGTCGTATATGCGAAAAATACGTTGTTCATACGAAAGATTATAAGAGGGAAAATGGTATTAGTTATATCCCGGTATACATGGTACCGTTTTTATAAAAGGTTGTGACATTATAGCATTGAAGAACTGTTATATTAGGATTGCATGGATGGGCGCTTGCAGAGAATGCAGGCGTCTTTTTTATGTTCGATATTTTCGAACCGAAAGTTCGAAATCCTGTGGAACCTACATTCCCGTGACACCACACTAGGTTGTCACGGGAGTGCAGGGTTTATAGTGACAATGAAATTGGTTGTTTTGATACAAAAATACCGCAAATTCTGCGAAAAAATAAAAACAATGCATTTGTAGAGATTTATACTTGATTAAAATTTGCAAATGTAATAATATTGTATAAGCGAATGATTCGGAAAGAAGAATATATATGACAATTGGTGAAAGAGTATTACAACTTGTTCATGACAGAGGGATGACTCAAAAGGAATTCTCTGAAAAGACCGGTATACCCCAGAGTACGATGAGCAGCTGGAAAGGAAAGAAACAGAATCCTTCCATCGATAAGTTGAAGGTGATCTGCGATACGTTAGAGGTGGATCCATACTACTTAGTATCCGGCTCCGAGACTAACGAATCACTGAACAATGATTATCTGACGGTATACCGGAAAGATGAAGAATATGAGATCCTGGTTGAATACAGGAAAATGAACAGGGATTGCAGAAACCGGCTTTTAGGATATATCTATGCTTTGAATGAAAAAAAGAAATGATATTTTTTTGCTTCACAATTCGACAAACCGAAAATATCGCGTGAGCGATTATTGCGCTACTGGTACAATGACAAGTAATTATATGGAAATTAAAATGATAAGGAGAACTGTCCTTATTAGGAAAAGATGGTATTGATTTCCTCAAGATTCTACGCAGTTGGTTAGTTACGGTGAGGGAATTCTGGGAGAAGATCCCAATGATAGAAATGTGATAGGTGGTGATAAGAGTGGGTACGAATTACTACTTGTTCATAAAGAATAAAAAGGTAGCCAGAGATAATTTCGCTGAGGTAGACGAATATGGAAATGTAGACCTGGAGTATGAAATTGTCGATGAGCCTGAGTTGGGATACAAAATTCATTTGAATAAGTGTAGTTACGGATGGAGACCATTATTCCAGATACATAAAGCTTTTCGGTCATTTTCGGAGATGGAAAGCTTTTATAAGAAATATGCAAAGGACTTGAGGATTTTTGATGAATACGGCGAGGAATTCTCGTGGGATGGCTATAAGCAGAAAATGATAGATCATGCAGGTCGAAAGCCGGAACCTGAAAAATGGGTTTATGGAGAAGAAAAAGTATTTGGTGACGGAAGGAAATACCTTCATACAGAAAGCTGTGATCCTGAAGAAGCTGATATATGGATTCCTTTTGATCATCTGGAATATACCAGAACGCAGAAAGAAGCGGCATTAAGGTTAAATTACCATGTCAGAGCGTTGCATGATGAGGGAGATTTTTATAGTCATAATGATGACGAGTATCCTTTTGACTGGTCTAATGGAGAATTTTGTTAGGAGGTGAGGCAGGTGCGGTACTATATTGCGGATCTGCATTAATCCGGACGTGGTTGAGAAACAAGATAGAGTCCAAATTTTGGACCTTGCCGTAATAGTTGGATATACAAATGGGAGGTTGTGAGAAGATGATATCAACATTGTATGAGCCATTCCGGCGTTGGTCGGAGAAAGGAAGCGTATATATATTGTCAGATCTGCATTTTGATGACAGCGATTGCAAATTGATGGATCCGAACTGGATCACTCCGGAAGAACAGCTGGAGATCATTAATAAAAGGGTGTTTAAGAGTGATACATTTGTATGCCTGGGGGATGTAGGTGATCCGAAATATGTGCCGATGATCAAGGCTGGGAAAAAGATTTTGCTTATAGGAAACCATGATGCGAGAGGAGCATATAAGGATCTGTTTGATGAAATCTATTCGGGCCCGCTCTTTATCTCGGATAAGATCCTGTTGTCGCACGAGCCGGTGTACGGTCTGACATGGTGCCTGAATATTCATGGTCACGATCATAACGGGATGGAGGCATACCATGAAGGATGTAAGCATATCAATCTTGCGGCAAATGTGTGCGGTTATACTCCGATCAATCTTGGAAAGATCATAAAAGAAGGGATCCTTTCGGATATTGACAGCATCCATCGCCAGACGATAGACAGGGCGGTTGAGAAGAAACAGAAAAGGGAGGCAGAATGGAAGAATGAATGTACTTGCAATACCTGACATCCATCTGAAGCATGGGATCAGTCTGGAGCAAGCACTTCAAAGATTCATGGTATGGTGTGTCGAGGAACCGGAGAAATTCACTTTCTGGCACAAGAATGCGATGGCAAAAAGTGATGATTATGACAAATGAATGCATTTCATATATGCATACGAAGGAGAAAGCGGATGGTTTGACAAGGTGATATGGTTACCAGAGCATCTGGCCGAGGTACAGTGATTTTTTTTGACCACATAATTCGATAAAGCAAAAAATTTGCATAAACATTAACGGAGGGTTAAAAAATGAGAAAATTAGCGAGTATCCAAAGAATATGGAAGATGGATCCGATTGAGGGAGCTGATAGGATTGAACTTGCGAATGTTCTGGGATGGCAGTGCGTTGTAAATAAGGGCCAGTTTCAGCCTATGGACCTGGCGGTGTATTTCGAGATTGACAGTTTCCTTCCGGTTCGTCCGGAGTTTGAGTTTATGAGAGCGTCAAGTTATCGTAAGACGGATATTATGGGGGAGGGATTTCGCCTCAGAACCATGAAGTTCCGGGGACAGATATCCCAGGGGTTGTTACTTCCGATCTGTCAGTTTTCGGAGTTGCCTTCAGATATTGAACTTGGTTCAGATGTAACAGAGATCCTTGGAATACGTAAGTGGGAAATCGAGGAGAAGGTGACTACCGGCGGAACCGTGATCGGTACGCTTCCAATCGATGTACCGCATACCGATGAGACCAGGGTTCAGGCTGACCCTGATCTGATCGGGGATTTTGCCAATATGGAGTATTACATCACTACAAAGATGGATGGTTCTTCTCATTCAGTATCCATAGATGAGGATGGCTTCCATGTGACCGGTCATAATTATGAGTACAAGGATGACGGTAAGAGTGCATTTTATGATCTGGTTAAGCGTGAGGATATTGAAAGCAAACTTCGGAAGTATTATGAGGAAAACGTCCTGCACTTACTGACCATACAGGGAGAACTGTGTGCTCCGGGAATCCAACAGAACAGATTGAAGCTGACAAGACCTGAATGGTATGTGTTTACGATACGTATCAATGGAGAGAGAGTAGGACTTCGTAAGATGCAGGAAATCTGTGACTCATTAGGATTGATGATGGTTCCGGTTGAAGAGGTTGGTATGGATCTGCCATCAAAGTATCCAACAGTGGAAGCATTACTTGAAAGGGCAGACGGAGAATACCCAAAAGGTGGAAAGAAGGAAGGCATTGTGATCCGTCCAACGGAACCGCTATTTAATGAAAGGATCAGCGCTGCTCTTTCCATGAAGGTTGTGAGCAACAAATATCTTTTGAAGAATGAGGGGTAGTAAATGTGTTTTAAGCGAAAAAAGGAATTACCGGATCGAAACTTAAACATATGGAACCGTTACGATTTTGCAATGTCGGGATTAGGAGAAAAGAGCAGGATAATTGCGATGATCAAACATTTCAGGAGGTGCCTGAAATGGAGCAGACAGAGAGTTGTCCGAGGGTATGCTGATTGTGATGTATGGAGTATGTTTTCATATTTACAGGAACTGATGCCGGACATGCTCCGGCATTTGAAGGATAATCGCCATGGTTCACCGAGTTACCTTGGGGAGAATTATACAAATGAAGATGGGATCCTTGTGAATGATACCTGTCATGCCGAATGGGATAAAATACTCGATCAGATGATTTTTCTTTGGAGGGAAACCGATGAAGAAACCTGCTCCAAAAAGAATCCGTACGAAGATGAGTATATGAAAGCGTTCTCTGAATTTGATGAAAAGTACGGTTTTCTTGGCGAAAAGCTACAGACGAAAGCCGAACTGGAAGAAAACAAAAAACGAGGTGGCGGAGGAACGATTCATTTCATGGATGAAATACCTGAATACAAAGAAATCTATGAGAAGCATCGGGAAGAGGATGAAAAGCTTGAAAAATACAGGGAAGAATGCAAGGACGAGGCAATTGACATGCTGAAGGAATATTTTTTTTCCTTGTGGGACTGATATTTGTAAGTTCAGGGGGTGTGATGTATGAGCAGAAAAGGTAAAGCGAAGAAAAGAAAAGCTGAAAGGCTAAGAAACAAAAAGCTGATAGATCGATATCCATGGATATGGCCTGTGGACTGGCATTGGAAGAGAATCCAAAGCTATAATTTCACGATGTATGACGATGTTCCGACGGGATGGAAAAGAGCTTTTGGTAAGATCATGCTTGAAGAATACAGAGAGGTGCTGATCAGAAATAATTATCTCAATCAATTCCAGTGGATCCAGGTAAAGGAAAAATACGGAACACTGAGGTTATACTCGAATGCTGCACCGAAAGAAGTGTCAGATCTTGAATCTAAATATGATCATATTTCTGGTTATTTTTGTATCGAATGCGGTCGTATGAATGTACCGGTGCTTACCGGAGGATGGGTAGAACCATTGTGTGAAGATTGCTATAACAAGAGGATTGCAAGACAAAAAAGATGGCATGAAAAGGATCATCCGGACCGGGAGTTTAAGTATACGCCCTACAAGGATCTTAAGAAGGAAGAGCAGAAGCTTGACATGATCGCAGTATATAAACACTTTTCGGCAGATCGCGGAGATTATGAGGAAAAACGCGATTACTCGGATACCATAAATAAGATCATCGCAAGACAAGGGAAACTTTTTGGATAGATACCTCTGACAGCTTTTACAAGCATGCTTTCTATAATAAACAAGAACGAAGCATTTGCGATTATTTACGCGAAGCACGTAATTAATGATTGACATAATAGGCGCCGTCGTATAAAATATCGGTGAGTAATTACGTCAAAAGTGTAAATAATACAAAGCGAGGTTAAATATGAGACTTTTAAGAATTGTTTGTTCCGGATATCCTCTATTTAAGGAAAGCGAAACGATAGATCTTATTGCATCACAGAGAGTTACAGAAGAAGACAGTGATCAGATGACACCTCTGTTTTCAAATATATATCAAAATAACGTGATCGCACTTATCGGGATCAACGCATCCGGAAAGACGATTGTTCTGAATATGGTTTCTTTCGTATTAAATCTTCTTTCTGCAAATCAGATCAATAATGCAGGGGTACGGGATGTGCTGTCAGTTATGACGGATGAAGACAGGCTTAAGCTGGAAGTTTTCTTCTATGATGACGGAAATGTAAATGATCTGTCTGTAGAGATAGGAGTAGATAATAAAAGTAAAGAAAGAAGATATGTTATCCTGCATGAAAATCTGAAATCAAAGTCTGCAAAAAAGGTCAAATACAAGAAGACGCTCTTTGATTTCACGAAGTATGACTCTGAAGTAAACAGAGATAATAACGAAGCATATCTTAGAGACGACATAAGCATTATGATCGCCTACAATAAAGAGCATTCGTGCAGAATTGACTATAAGGATCTGTCTGATATTACGGATGACAATAGGCTGGAGGTGGAAGCTGAATTTCCGGCAAGTCTTTTGAAAATGCTGGATCCAAGCGTTGAGTACCTTCGTTATGAGAAAAAAGGCCTAAAAAAAGATATACGCTTGAAGTTCCATAAACAGAGAGAAGAAATAATACTGTCAAATGAAAGAGAACTAAATCTATATCTTTCTTCCGGAACAATCAAAGGTCTTACTGTATATATGGTTGCCATTGATATATTCAAAAATGGCGGAGTGCTTTTGCTGGATGAAATGGAGAACCATTTTAACAGGGAACTTGTGGCTACTCTGATCCGATTGTTCCAAAACAATAAGATAAACAAGAACGGCGCAATTCTGGTGTTTTCGACGCATTATCCGTCATTGTTGGATGAGTTTGACCGGAATGATAATACCTATATTATCAGAAACGAGGATGGAATTTCGATTGAAAACCTGGCATCCCGTTTTACAAGAAATGACATCAAGAAGAGTGTTGCATATGAGAGCAACTATCTTGATGGAACTGCTCCGAGCTATGAGGCTTACATGGATTTCAAAAGATTTCTTCGGGAGGAGATAAAGTGAAGCGGGAAAAATTGAATCTCGGAGAAAAAGTGGCCGTTATATGCGAAGGCGGAGCTGAAACAGCAATAATGGAAATGCTCCTTGATGCGGGCAGGCTGATCTTTACAGAAGAAGATCTGTTTTATGATGAGATCATAAGGTGCAGAAGTGCCGAAATCTTCGAGCAAAGGTATCTTAAAGTAAGAATGGATTTTAAGCTTACGATTATAAGAGTACTTGATTCGAGAAGGGAGAACTTCAGACTGAGCAAGCCATACTGCGATGAGGTAGATGTTATTAATGTCATCACGGCACCGGAGATAGAAATGTTGATCATTCTTAACGAAGGCAAATATGATCAGTTTAAAAAATCCGGAAGGAAACCCAGCGAATACTGTAAACAGATCTTTAAGAATGAGAATCTGAAAAGCAGGAAGTGGGTTAAGGAGTATTTTAGGAATATAGATGATCTTGTACATAGTATACAGATGTATGACCATGTATCCGATGTTCGCAAAGGGGAATATACATTGCTAGATCTGTTGAAAGACTAAACCATTTTTTTGATTGATTCAGTATTCATCGCGTAACAATAGATCGTGCGGTGGAAAGGGAGATGAAACGCAATGAGTAAGGTTTTTGTGATCCCGGATGTCCATCTGAAGCCCTGGATGTTAGACAAGGCTGAAGAGCTTTTTTCTCGAAGTGAATATGACAAAATCGTCTGTCTGGGAGATCTCGTAGACGACTGGGATCAGGAAAAGAACCTGAGATTGTATTCGGAGACATTTAATGCGCTTGAGAGATTTATAAATCGACATCCAAATTTTCTGTTTTGCTACGGAAACCATGATGTGAGTTACATCTGGGAGGCTCGGGAGTCAGGGTATTCTGATTATGCAAGACAGGTAGTGCTTGAAGGAATATTAAAACTTGAAAAGCTTTTACCGGCAGGGAATATCGCTTATATTCATCGAGTAGATAAGGTTCTTTTCAGCCATGCAGGTTTGACGGAGATATTTGTATCGCACTTTCTGCCGAATTTTGGCGGTGATATAGATGAACTTCTTGAAAAGATCAACAGCTTCCGAAGAGATGAACTGTGGTGTGATGCATCACCGATTTGGGCAAGACCACAGGATGGCGGAATTGAAATGTATCCGGTGGGATATCTGCAGGTGGTAGGACATACACCGGTTAGGAAAACAGATTTCTTTGGTGAATTGGTTACTGTAGATAATTTCTCAACATACCGTAATGGGAATCCTATCGGAGATCAGCGATTTATCTGGGTAGATACTGTTTCAAAACAATGGGGATTTGCAGATGGTAACGGTGAACCAGAGAAGCAGCCGGATCCCAGATTGGATATCAGGAATTATAAAGTAGGTGACCGAGTTAAGTTCAAAATCAGATATCACGAATCTGACCAGGATGAGATTCGTGATGGCACAGTGGAAATCATAGATCATTATCCGGGCGGTCATGTATCAATTGATGTCATGAGCGGTGATACATTATTTAAGCATCTTTCCCTGACGGATGTACTTGACCATAGTGCGGAAGAATAATTATTTTTATACTACGTGATCTTTGATATCGTATAATCTGATTTTGTGATAGAATTCCGTTAGTAAGCTTAAGAGGTCAGAGGTGATAACGAAGATCAGGAAAAACGTATGCTTTATATTGGCATTTATGATAGTAGCGTTTATCTGCGATACCGACAGGGTGGAGCAGGGCCGCTTTATGGAGAATGCCCAGAATGTCATGTCCGATGGCATGGAATCGTTATCCGTCGCGCTTTCACCAAGAACAAATGCCGACGCTGTCCTCGAAGAGCGATTAAGCCATTCTGAGACATCTGAATTCCGGCTGTTAAGTAAGCAGACAAAGAAAGATGGACGTTCATATGAACTACGGATTATTCTGGCGCTGCTTGTATCTATACTCTACCTGCTTAGATTCAGGTATAATGAATCATATGTATGTATTCAATCATGTGAGGCCGCAATAATCAATTATATCCAGCGGCAGGACGGTAAAAAGTAATCCTCTGTTTTTCAACTTAAAACAATAAATACTGCATCGAATATGGTATACAGCGGAATGCGTATACCTTGTTTGAGTATGCGCTTTCCGCCATTAAGGAGGATAGCAGCATGATTTCAACTGCGTTGGTTTTGATCATGGTAATCCTTGCCACCGCTGCATTTGTGTGGTGTTTTTTATGGAAAACGGCAGGGATGATAAAGATAAAACAGAGAAATGAGGTCAAAATAACTATGCATATATTGTCAATATTATTCTTAGTCGCAGTTTTAGCTCTCCCGGTTGTGCTGAGCTTTATCGAGAAATAGGATCAGGAGGTTGTAGATAATGGATAATGAAATAATAGGTTATGCTTTCTGTGTAGGCATGACAGTCATCTTGTTTGGAATAATATGGGGATTATCAAGAATAATATCAATATTTACGGATAGGATACTCCCGGATTCAAATGATGATGGAGGCGGACAAAGCTGAAAAAATCTATGATACTTTCATAAGATAGCGCAAGGGCGCAGCATTAGCAGTTCTGCATAATTCTCATTTACTTATGCAAAAATAGACTGAATCTACTGGGAAGGGAGTGTATGCTCTCTTCCCATTTTTATGCTTAAAAACACCATTCATTAGACCTTCGAATGGTGTTTATTTTATTGAGAATAATACATCCGATTTTGATTAAGCAAAGGAGCATTTGAAGATGCAAAACTGTACTACAATCTTACATCGACTGGATCGGTGACCAGCCGGAAATACTTCTAATAAAAAGAAAGAACGAAACTCCCGGCACATCCAAGCAAAAAAAGCACAACCACTTGTACAATTTAAACAATCAAACAGCACTCCCATTGTACCCTATGTACAAAGTGACAACAAAACTTGTTTTACTATTGACTTTTATTGTCAGATTGAATAATATATTAACAAAGTTAACGAATTAACAATGACAAGCAATTAACAAAGGAAATAGAAGATGAAGATCAATCCCATCGTAAACAACAGTGATATGAACGAGGCCCACAGGTCGGTGATAGTCAAGCTCCTGCAGCAGAAGGAGCTGTGCACCAGGGCGGAGATAGCAAAGCTCACGGGATTGACTCAGGCTTCCATAACAAAGATAGTTTCCTCACTGATAGACATGGGAATAGTCTTAGAGGTGGGAAGCGTCAAGGGCGAGGGCAACAGAAGAGCCATTGGCCTGAGGCTCAACTCGGAAGAGAACAGGGTGATTGGGATCAAGTTTTCAAGATGGCTCATCGAGACAGGGGTTTTTGATATATCCGGAAAGAACTACTCCAGGGACTCCTTCGAATTCGATATGAACGAGGATCCGGCAAAGGTGCTTTCAAAGCTTAAGTCAAATATCCACGAAATGCTTGAAAAGCACAAAAACATTGTGGCGGTGGGAATGGCGGTTCCGGGTCCCTATCTCAGGCAGGAGGGTCACATAGCCATAGTCACAAGGATGTCAAAATGGCACGATGTGGATTTTGTTAAGGAATTTAAGGACGAGTTTTCAAGACCCTTTTTCATAGAACAGGATGCAAACTCCGGTGCCATGGCGGAATGGTGGTTCGGAAATCATGAAAAGCCAATGGAAAGCCTGGCATACATGCTGGTGGGCGAGGGCGTCGGTTCGGGGATAGTTGAAAACGAAAAGCTTATCCTTGGAAAGCTGGGGACAGCCAGCGAGGTCGGACACATGAGCATAGACGTCAACGGCAAAAGATGCGAATGCGGGAACTACGGCTGTCTTGAAATGTACTGCTCGGCTCCGGTGATGCTCCAGAGAGCGAAACAGGAGATGCCGGAGATCTTTAGTAAAAAGCATGAGGGAAGGACCAGGGAGCATGAAATGATCTTCGAGGCTGCAAGGCAGGGAAACAAAAAAGCACTTGCCCTTCTTAAGGAAATGGCCAGATACATCTCATACGGCTGCGTAAACCTGATCAATGCCTATAATCCCGACATCATAGTGATCGGTGATCTGATGGCAAAGGCGGGGAATCTGATCTTAGAGGACATTAAGAACTTTACCGAAGAAAGAGCCATCCCGGAGCTTTATGAGAAAACAAAGATAATGATCTCTGAGCTTGAGGTCGACCCCACGCTTTACGGGGCAGCGGCCATAGCAACAGACAGAATTTTAAGAAAACCAAGCGAATATCTTACGAAAAAATAAAAAGGAGGTGGGAAACAGATATGAGTCAAAAGCCTTTAATCCTCGAAATGAGAGGCATAACAAAGGAGTTTCCGGGAGTACGGGCGCTTGATAACGTCACACTGATGGTAGCAGAGGATTCCATCCACTCCATATGCGGTGAGAACGGTGCCGGAAAATCGACCCTTATGAAGGTGCTCTCGGGTGTGTATCCCCACGGGACATATTACGGAAAGATCTTCTTTAACAGAAAGGAAGTTAAGTTCAGGAATATCAAGGAGTCTGAGCAGGCAGGGATAGCGATCATCCACCAGGAGCTTACCATGATCCCGGAGTTATCCATAACGGAAAACATCTTTATGGGTAATGAGCTGACAAAGAAGGGAATGATAGACTGGCATGAGGAAAGAAAAAGGACGGTTGAGATCCTTAAAAAAGTGGGACTGTCCATAAATCCGGACACACTGATCAAGCATCTGGGAGTCGGCCAGCAGCAGCTAGTGGAGATAGCCAAGGCACTTTCAAAGAACGTTAAGCTCCTGATCCTGGATGAGCCCACGTCGGCTCTTAACGAAGACGATTCGGCAAATCTTCTGGAACTTATGAGGGATCTTAAGAAGAGGGGCATCACCTGCATCATGATATCACATAAGCTGAATGAGATCGCAGCGATCTCGGATGCGGTGACGGTCATCAGAGACGGACAGACGGTTGAAAGCTATGATGTGATCGCCGGTCAGGTCGATGAGGATAAGATCATCAAGTCTATGGTGGGAAGATCCATCGAAAACCGGTATCCGGAGCACGAGTCCAAGCCCGGGGAAGTGATCTTTGAGGTTAAAGACTGGTGCGTGGAGGATCCCGAGGTTCCCGGAAGGCTGGTCTGCAAGAATTCGACTTTCAATGTCAGAGCAGGAGAGATCGTTGGTTTTGCGGGGCTTATGGGAGCCGGAAGAACAGAGCTTATGAGGTCCATATTCGGACACAACTACGGAGTCTTTAAGGGCGGGACCATGAAGATCAGGGGAAAAGAGGTCACCTTAAAGAGCGTTGAGGATGCCATCGCAAACGGAATTGCCTATGTTCCCGAGGACAGGAAAAACCTGGGATTAAACCTTCTTGATTCGATCAGGAAAACGGTGGTTTCAGCAGATCTTAAAAAGATCACAACGGGCGGTCTTCTGGATTTTGACAAGGAACTTTCCGCTTCGGAGGAATACAGGAGTGCATTAAGGATCAAGTGCAGCAACGTGAATGTCGGGGTCAACACCCTCTCCGGAGGAAACCAGCAGAAGGTAGTCCTTTCAAAATGGATGTTCACCGAGCCGGATCTTCTCATCCTGGATGAGCCCACAAGAGGAATAGATGTGGGAGCCAAATACGAGATCTACAAGCTGATCCACGAACTGGCAGCACAGGGCAAGGCGGTGATCATGGTATCATCGGAACTTCCGGAACTTCTGGGAGTTGTGGACAGGATATATACGATATTTGAAGGAACGATAACAGGCGAGCTTATGGCGAGCGAAGCCAGCCAGGAATCGCTGATGAAGAGAATGACCGAAACTTCGGGTTCATAAATGTATTAGGAGGATAAATGATGAAAGCGATAAAGCAGGTTTTAGGCGATAATCTTCGCCAGTATACGATGGTACTGGCTTTGGTGGTCCTGATGCTGGTGTTCAACGTGATCTCCGGCGGAAGGATGATGACAAGTTCAAATTTCCAGAATCTCCTGTCAGGTAATGCATACGTTCTTATTCTTGCACTGGGGATGCTAATGGTGATCGTTATCGGACAGATCGATCTTTCGGTAGGCTCTGTGGCAGGTTTTTCGGGAATGGTTATGGCACTTGTGGCAAAGAACTTAAATGTTCCCTGGTATGTGGCAGTGCTCATAGCACTTGCGATCGGCGCTTTAGTCGGTGCCTGGAACGGATTTTTCCTTGCAAAGCTTGGGATCCCCGGATTCATTACAACTCTTGGAAGCATGATGATGTTCAGAGGAGGAGTGATCTGGATCTCACAGTCAATCTCAGTCCCGGCTCCGGAAGAACTCAGATTTTTCGGCGCAGGCTACATGCCTGAATGGGGACCCAAATTTACGGGAATGAACAACTCCACACTTTTACTGGGACTGATCGGAATAGCGGTATTTATATTCTTTGAATCCAGAAAATATAAGAGATCAGCAGCTCTTTCAGCTGAAAAAACACCCTTATGGCCGGTAGTGGCAAGGATCATCCTGGTCTCTGTGATCATAGGGTACTTCACCTGGCTTTTCGGCTCGGGACGTGAGGGAACATCCTTCCCCATCCCCGGACTCATACTCCTGATACTGGTGATCATCTATCACACCATCACGGAGCGTACAAGGTTCGGCCGTCACGTGTATGCGGTGGGCGGAAACAAGAGTGCGGCAGCTCTTTCCGGAGTTAATGTAAGTCGCACCTACTTCCTGACAATGATGAATATGTCCATGCTTGCGGCAGTAGCCGGTATCCTCTTCGTGGGACGTTCGACGGCAGCAGGTCCTTCGGACGGAAACAGCTGGGAAATGGATGCAATAGCTTCAGTCTTCATCGGAGGCGCTTCGGTTTCCGGCGGTGTCGGAACCATCCGTGCAACAATGGTCGGAGGTATGGTGATGGCAGTTCTTAACAACGGACTGATGCTTATGGGTGTCGGCGCTGATAAGACTCAGGTCATCAAGGGACTGGTCCTTCTGCTTGCGGTAGCCTTCGATGTTTACAACAAGAAGGCAGGAAAGGAATCCTTTATAGATAAGCTCCTTGGAGGAAATAAGAAAGAGGAGAAATGATCAATTTAAGGTTTTGGGTACAGGATCTAAACGGTACCGGGTCACTGTACAGAACAATATAGATAATAAAAGACATGCATATATCTAAAGGAGGAAAATTATGCAAAAGAGAAAAGTTATGGCAATAATTATGGCAACAGCCATGTCAGTTATGTGTCTTGCAGGCTGCGGTGGACGTGAAGGTTCCACAGCACCCGCAGCAGAGGCACCCGCAGCAGAGGCACCCGCAGCAGAAGCACCCGCAGCAGAAGCACCCGCAGCAGGCGGATTTGAGGCAGATGCTACAATAGGTGTTTCCCTTCCCTGGCTTGGAACCCAGAACTGGAAGGAAGCAGAGACAATGTTTACAGAGCAGCTTGAGGCAAAGGGCTTTAAGCCTCTTGTACAGGCAGCTGACAATAAGGTTCCCCAGCAGCAGCAGCAGATCGAGTCTATGATCGAAAACGGCGCAAAGGTCATCGTTGTCGGACCTATCGACGGAACACAGCTTGGCTCGGTTCTTGAGAAGGCTAAGGATGCAGGCGTTTCAGTTATCGGTTATGACCGTCTTATCGAGAACACCGACGGTGTTGACGGTGTTGTTCAGTTCGGCAGCGTTCGTACAGGTGTTATGCAGGGACAGGCTCTCCTTGACGGACTTAAGGCAAATAAAGGCGATGGCCCTTACAATGTTGAGCTTTTCGGCGGCGGCCCTGCAGACCCCAACGCACCTAACTTCTTCAAGGGTGCTATGGAAGTTCTTCAGCCTGAGATCGATGCAGGAAACATCGTGATCGTTTCCGGCCAGACAGACTTCACACAGTGCGCAACTGAGGACTGGGATAACTCCAAGGCTCAGAAGAGGATGGATTCACTTCTTGCAGGTAACTATTCAGACAAGGAGATCGACGGTGTGCTTTCACCCAACGACGGTATCGGACGTGCGATCATCACAGCCTGCGAAGACGCAGGACAGCCCAACCCGGTTGTTACAGGTCTTGATGCAGAGAACGAGTCAGTTGAATGGGTATGGCAGGGCAAGCAGTACTGCACAGTTGCAAAGCCCACCCAGGACCTTGTAGCAAAGACCATCGAGATTATCGAGTCTCTTCAGAAGGGCAAGGGAATGCCTGCTACCTCTGTTACAACAAATAACGGCAAGATCGATGTTCCGATCTACGAGCTGGACCCCGTTGTTGTTACAAAGGATAATGCCAAGGAAGTATTCAGTGACGACCCTGACCGTATGGCACTGCTTAAATAAGCTTTTCCTTCATTCGGGGCGGAGGGGTATTCTCTCCGTCCCCTTTTTTTAACCGTGAATTTGTGTAAGATCATAATACAGCACAGACTCCCCGGCGAGACTCAGACCTGAAAGACGGAGAGTGTATGTACTATGAAATGAAGGACATGAGAATTTACATATGATCACACAGGAAAGGAGGAGGAGCTTTGAAGATACTTTGTATTGGCGAAATGCTGATAGACTTCACGCCGGTCAGGGGCATGAAGAATACCTATACCGCAAATCCCGGCGGGGCTCCGGCAAATGTTGCCATAAGCGCGGCTAGAAACGGTATAACGGCCGGCTTTCTTGGCAAACTTGGAAATGATGATTTCGGAAAGCTGCTCATTAACACTCTTAAGGAGGACAAAGTAAAGATCCTTTGTCCCGAGCTTACGGACGAGGCCACGACCACACTGGCTTTCGTGACCCTGGATGAAGGCGGGGACCGTTCCTTTACCTTCGCCAGAAAACCCGGTGCGGATATGATGCTTGACGAAAGTGATGTGAAGAAAGTGGATTTTAAGGAGTGGGATCTGGTGCATGCAGGTTCTGTCAGCCAGTCCGGAAAGACCTCAAGAGAACGGGATGCTGTTCTTCTGGCACTTAAAACCGCAAAGGAGAGCGGAGCCCTTGTAAGCTTTGATATCAACTTCAGGGATAAGATCTGGGATGAAAAGGAATGTGCCGAAGAATCCGGAATGATCTTTCCCCTCACGGATCTTTTGAAGATCTCTGAGGAGGAACTGGGCTTCGTTGGCGGCGAGGAAAACATCCCGGATTTTATGAAGGAGCATAACATTGCGGTCGTGGTTGAAACCAGGGGCGGCGATGGCGCCGGGATCTTTTTTGAAGGAGGGGTGATGGATATCCCCGCAATGAAGGTCGAGGTCACGGATACCACAGGGGCAGGGGATGCCTACTGGGGAGGCTTTCTTTCAGCCCTTTTAAGGCAGGGGGTAAGGAAGGTTTCGGACATTACAGCAGAAAAACTGCTTACAGCCGGAAGGTACGGCGCGGTGTCCGGAGGACTCTGTATCCAGAAACCCGGCGGAATACCGGCCCTGCCCGGACTAAAAGAAATAGAAGAAAGAGTGTCAAAAGACCTTTTGACCCCAACATCATAAGATAAAATCCAAAAGTTTCGATATATATGGTTGACATAAAAGACCGCATTCTGAAATCCATCAGAATGCGGTCCTTTTATATAATATCCGGTAACAGTAAAATTTTTTTCGTATGCATAAACGTCAGTAGCTGCACTTTTCGGGTGTGGTTACGGTTTTTTTGATTTTTCTCTTGAAAAAAAGATCAGAAAGCAGTAAATTATATTCAAGAAGTTTTGATTAAAAATGAATTGAATAAAAAGCAACTGAACGAAAATGATAACGAGGGTAGATAGATGTTTGTAGGAAGAGAACGGGAGTTGAAAGCCTTAAAAGATGTGTATGATAAGAAAGATTTTGGAATGACTATCATATATGGACGGCGGAGGGTTGGCAAGTCAACCTTGATCAAGGAGTTTATCAAAGGAAAAAAAGTTATTTTTTATACTGCTACAAAGGTTGGCGCAGAAAGAAATCTTGAATTGTTTTCAAAGCAGGTATTGGATGTTCTGGATCCTGCTATGAGCTCGGCAACATTTTCTTCGATAGAAAGTGTATTTGACATTATTACCAATAAGACGCCGGATGACCACAAGACAATCCTTGTGATCGATGAGTTGCCGTATTGGGCAGAGAAGGATGAATCACTTTTATCAGTTCTTCAAAAGTACATTGATACACAGTGGACCCATAAGAATATGATGATAATACTTTGCGGCTCTGCATTGAGTTTTATGGAAAAAGAGGTGCTCAGTAAAAAAAGTCCGATCTTCGGGAGGCGTGATTCACAGATAAAACTGGAGGCATTTAATTACAGGGATTCGGCTTTGTTTGTTCCTGAATATTCTGCAGAAGAAAAAGCAATCTGTTATGGAGTTACCGGAGGCGTGGCAAAATATCTTTCGCTTTTTGATGCAGGGAAGAGTCTTGATGAAAATATTATAAGACTTTTCTTTAATGTGGATGGATATTTGTTTGACGAAACCAGAAATCTCCTCATTCAGGAGTTTTCAGATGTGACATTGGTAAACAACATAATCGAGCAGGTGGCTTCCGGTGAAAATGCATTAAATAATATAGCTTCCAAAGTACACGAGAAGGATACCACCGTTTTATATTCCCTTGAGAAGCTGATCGCTGTCGGCCTGGTGGAGAAGAAGAACTGTATAACGGAGGAAAAAAATAAGAAGAAAACCCAGTATGTGCTAAAAGACCATATGTTTAAATTCTGGTATCAGTTTATCCCCAAAGCGATAAGTGTAATTGAAATGGGACAGGGTGATGCATACTATAAAAAGGTTGTCAAACCGCAGATCCATTCATATATGGGATCCGTTTTTGAAGAAATGTGCCGTTATTATACGTTAGAGAAAGGAATACAGGGTGCATACGGTTCCTTCCTGACTCAGACAGGCACCTGGTGGGGAGTGGAACAGATCATAGATGATGAAGGGCGGAAGTTTACACAATCGGCGGATATTGACGTGGTTGGCATTTCTTCCGTAGATAAGACTGCGGTTATAGGAGAATGCAAGTTTAAGAATGAGAAGATAGATAAGGAAATATATGAAACGCTTCTGCGGAGATCAAAGCTACTTTCCGGAAATTATCATGTTATATGTTTCCTGCTTTTTTCGCTAAATGGATTTACTAAATGGTTTGAAAAAGAGAATATTCAGAATATAGTAAAGATTACTGTTGAGGATTTATATTTATAAAAAACTTTAGCGCACATAAACGCCGATAAACACACATAAATTTCGACTAAAAAAAGTTGTTGAAAACCGCTCTGGGACTGCATATAATGAGCCCATACAGATTAAATCAGTTTGTAGGAATGGTAGGGTATTACGGCCATGACACAAGGCATCCGCCTGTGTACACGATTTTTACGGAGGTGAGTACGGTCAGAAAGATAACTAAATAACACAAACTGAGCAGAGATACTACTCAGTTATCGGCAATGTGTTTTATCTTTCATCTGACACACTGAAAAGAGAGTTAAGCAATCAATTATTATCGAGATGATATTTTAACGAGCGCGATACAGAAAATCCTGAAATCCGGGATATGTTTAAAGCATTAGGTATTATAGAGTCCTTCGGAACAGGTATCGGGGAAGCAAAAAGATCAATGCGAGAAAATGGCTCTCCGGATCTTTTTTATAAGACTTTTGACGTAAATGACAATGTAACCTCTGTAGTCATTCCTGTAAATGAAGAATATTTCGAAATTAAAAATGGAACCAAACCAAAGAAAAAAGTTTGGATTGAGAACGAAACCAAAGATTTTAAGCAAAAAATCTTGGATTCGGGATATACAAAAAAAATAAAACAAAACATATTGAAGCTGTATGAGGAAATTGGAACAGAGGTTTTTGGGAATTCTCGTGTAGTAGAAGTCCTTGGTTGTTCGGAGGTAACAGCTACCGCATATTTGAAAAGAATGGAGGATGAACTGAAGATTATTGTTCCTGTAGAAGGAATGGGTAAAGGAAAATATAGATTTTTATTGTAAGTAAAGCTAGCAATAATAAACAGAACTACTAAAACTATGGGTGCATATACATGTCTATGAGAATGAAAAGCCTATAGCAACTATAGCCATTAAGAAGATTAATGATGATATGGCCGAGGCTAAGAGATTATATATAAAACCTGAATATAGAGGTAAGGGATATGCCAGGCAAATGCTTGATGCAATGCTCGATAAGTGCCGGGAATTAAAGTATAAAGAGGTTAGATTTACCACAAAACCCGAAGTTATGAGCATAGGATATGCTCTATATAAGAAAATTGGTTTTGAGGAACTTGAGAACAATGAAGGAACAGTATTAATGCGAATGATGTTGGACACTTTGAACTAATATATTTCAGCATGACGGACTAAGACAGATCGGGGTTTGATAGAGGTATTGGTATGAAAGTATTTATTGTATATTGCCATCCTTCAAAAGATAGTTTTACGAATGATGTATATAAATCTTTTGAACGAGGTTTAAGAGATGCAGGTCATGAGATTTTTATATCTGATTTATATGAAATGGATTTTAAAACAGATATAAGTGAAGAAGAATATTTACGAGAAACCTATTATAGAGTTGATGGAATAAAATCAAAAGATGTCTTGATCGAACAGGAAAAAATACAGAACAGTGATGCAATTGTGTTTATATATCCTGTATTTTGGACAGAAGCACCCGCAAAGCTTGTGGGATGGTTTGATCGGATTTGGACAACAGGATTTGCTTATAAGCCAGATCCTACTATGAAGGTTCTTGAAAAAGCATTATTTATAGTTTGTGCAGGAAAATCAATGGAGTCTCTCATTGAAACAGGGGAAAAGAGTGCTATGGAAACAGTAATGTTGGGAGATAGAATTCGTAATAGAGCAAAAGAGAAAGAAATGGTTATTTTTGATAGTATGACGCATTGGAATGAAGAAGCACGAAGTGAGAATATTGTTCGACATCTTTCCAAGGCGTATGAAATGGGTATAAAATTTTGAGACACTCAAAACTTCCTTCCAGGTTGTCGTGCCGATGTGTTAGCGCGTTATCCCGGAAGATAAAATAACAAATGGCGGAAATGGGAAACTCATGACCGCCATTTTGCGTTTATTCTTCAAGTCCTTGTTTATAGTTATTTCCCCAAGCTTCCATGGACTTTATGATTGGACGCATGGACTCACCAAGCTCGCTTAATGCGTATTCGACACGGGGCGGAACCTCAGGATATACGGTACGGGTAATGATACCGTCTGCCTCCATGGAGCGCAGACTATCTGTAAGCACCTTCTGACTTATCCCATCAAGGGATTTCTGTAATTCATTAAATCGCCAGGGGCGGACAAGGAGATTTCTCATAATGAGCAGTTTCCATTTGCTGCCGATCAGGCTGACCGTTGTAGCTACGGGGCAATCAGGCAATTCCGCTTTTGTTTTCATAATAAACACCTCATTTTTTCGCAAAACATCATATTTGAATGTTACATAAAAATTATGCTGTTATGACTGTCGTAAGTCAATAAGTTACAAAAAGGTAACTATCTAATAAAAAAGTGCGTACTTACAATGTTTTTCGGCCTCTGGGATAATCATGACAACAGGAAGGCAATGGGGCCTACTGATGGGGCGTTCCCGATAATTATATATGTCAGGGCTTTGTGATCCTCGGGTATATCGACGGGCAGCAGCCGGTAAGTAAACCGAGAAAGCCCGGAAGAATACAGATCATAGATTGAGAAGGTGATGGTATGGAACAGGCAGAGAAGAGAGATTATCTGATAAAAGAACTTTTGGCTGAACAGCCGGATTATAAAGACATAGAGATCCCTGAAGAAGCGGGAGAGCAAAAGAGACTTCTTCGCAGCTTGTTTAATGTGCGCATGCCCGGGAAGATCAGTGAGGGTTTCCTTACGGTTCAGGATGAATATCTTCAGGAGGTGGCGTTAGAAAAAGGGATCACGGATCTTAAAAATCTGCAGCCAATCGAAGAAGGCATTTATCTCTGGCAGGGCGACATCACAACACTTCGGTGTGATGCGATCGTAAATGCTGCCAATAGCGGAATGACCGGTTGTTACCAGCCTTGTCATAACTGTATCGATAACTGCATCCATACATATGCGGGAATCCAGCTCAGAAATGCCTGTGCAGACCTTATGGAAAAGCAGGGATATGAGGAGCCGACAGGACAGGCGAAGATCACACCGGGATACAATCTTCCCTGCAAATATGTGCTACATACTGTCGGACCGATCGTGAGCGGATCTTTAACAAAAGAGCATGAAGACCTGCTGGCATCTTGCTACAGGTCATGTCTGGAACTTGCGGATAAGAACGGCGCCAGTAGCATTGCGTTCTGTTGTATTTCAACAGGTGTATTCATGTTCCCGAATGAAAGAGCTGCGGAAATAGCAGTACAGACCGTGCGGGAGTATCGTGCAAAAACTAACAGCAGGATCGAGGTGATATTTAATGTTTGGAAGGATATCGACTATGAAATCTACCGGAAATTACTCGGATGAGATAAAGAGACTGAAGAAGGCTATAGAAGAAACTGATGCTATTGTGATCGGGGCAGGAGCGGGTCTGTCGACTTCAGCTGGATTTGTATATAACGGTGAGCGCTTTGAGAAACATTTCTCGGAATTCGGGAAGAAGTATGGCTTTAAGGATATGTACTCCGGTGGATTCTATCCTTATGAGACTCCGGAAGAGATGTGGGCTTACTGGTCGAAGTTTATCTTCGTCAACAGATATATGGATGCGCCAAAGCCTGTCTATGAGCATCTGCTTTCATTGGTAAAGGATAAGGAGTATTTTGTCATTACAACGAATGTCGATCATTGTTTTCAAAAGGCAGGCTTTGATAAGAAGAGACTTTTTTATACCCAGGGTGATTATGGTCTGTTTCAGTGCAGTGAGCCCTGTTCTGATGAAACTTACGAGAATGAAGAGATGGTCAGAAACATGGTGGAGCGGCAGAAGGATATGAAGATCCCTAAGGATCTGATCCCGAAGTGCCCGAAGTGCGGCAAGCCTCTTACGATGAATCTAAGATCTGACGAAAAGTTTGTGGAAGATGCTGGCTGGCATGAAGCGGCAGCAAGGTATCACGATTTTCTGAATGGTCATGACGGCAAGATCCTGTATCTGGAACTGGGGGTAGGTTATAATACTCCGGGTATCATCAAGTACCCTTTCTGGCAGATGACTGCAGACAATCCGGATGCCACTTATGCCTGCGTTAATTTTGGTGAAGCAGTCTGCCCTGATGATATCAGGGAACAGGCCGTCTGTATCGATGGTGATATTGGCATGGTAATTGATGAATTAAGGAAGTGATTTCATGATCATAAATACAGGGATGCGCACGGATATACCGGCGTTCTACTATGAATGGCTGATAAGCAGAAAGTGATGGAAGACTTTAAGAAGTTTACCTATGGAAAACTTGAGGTGACAGACATCATTCCGTTTGAAGAGATGTCTGAGGACAAGCTGCGTTCGGAAGGAAAAGCATCGGTGATCGTTTCCGATGGAGAAAAAAACGTTGGAATCATAGCTCTTTCAGATGTATTGCGCCCTGAAGCTGCTGATGTTGCTCTTATGACTGACGATATCGCAAGATGGACTGACCGGGAAGTTAAAGCGGGAAAGCCACCGCATCTTTGTACAGCTTCTGAAGTGTTTTGATGAACGCGGTAAGGCTTTCACGGCTATCTGTCTTGTGGGTGCAGAGAACGCAGTGAAAGCATTCCTTGCAGTCATAAGGAATCCAGGCAAATTGTCCGCTGTGGTCGTTTAAGAATCCGGGGGCAAGGCAGATGCCTTTGCCGGATGCGACATTTACAAGAGTAGAGTCGTGATCGGGACTGTTAAAATAATCAATCTTTCCGGAGGAGATGAGCTTCTGCTGGATGGAACGTAAAGCGTTCGGAGAACCGCCACCTACCATGAGGGTTCGTCCGTAGATATCTTCATCTGTGATGACGTTCTTTTTCGCCAGAGGGTCGTTTTTATCGGCAATTAAATAGATGTCGGAGTCAAAGAGTTTGTGGACATTGATCCCCGGGATATGTTTGGTTTGTTCTATTAGAGCGAATAGGACATCGGATTCATCCTTTAAAAAACTTTCCACACCATTATCGTACTGAAACAGAGGAGTAACCTGGATACCGGGTTGCTTCTTTTCAAATATGCGTATAGCCTCAGGCAGGAAGTATATAGCCTGTCTGACCATCATGGAAACCGTTATGTTGTCAGTATATCTGGCGCTGAAATTCTGGCCCTGTTCTATTGCTCGCTTCATATCCTCGCGCATACCGGAAAGGTATGTTACGAACTGCTGACCGGCAGGGGTGAGTGCAGCGCCTTTGCCGTTTCTTTCAAATATCTTAAAACCAACCTCATCTTCCAGCAGTTTTAGCTGATAGGAAAATGTGGGCTGGCTAACAAATGTGTTTTCTGCGGCACGGCTAAAGTTATGTGTATGTGCCAGTTCTATACAATAATCGATCTGTTTTGTAGTCATTGAAAAATTCTCCCTGATGGTCAGCTATTTAAAAATTAAATCAATTATAGGATATTTGAATTGGATTTTTCAAGTATGCCATGTGATAATTTAATCACGGAAGCAATAAGACAAAAAATAAATTAAACATAAAAACGGAGGACTTTAATGATGGCAAAAACATTGATCGCATTTTTTTCAAGAGCTGATGAAAATTATTTTGGCGGAGCAATGAGATACGTAAAGATCGGGAACACCGAGATCGTAGCAGGGATCATGAAGGAGCTGGTCGATGCGGATACATATAAGATCGAGATGAAGGATCCTTATTCACCGGTGTACATGACCTGTATCGATGAAGCGAAGAAAGATAAGCAGAATAATGCAAGACCCGAGCTTACCGGATACTTAGACAGTATCGATGAGTATGACACAATCGTTCTTGGTTACCCGAACTACTGGGGGACTTTCCCGATGGCAGTCGCAACTTTCCTGGAAAGATATGATTTCACCGGAAAGACCATCCTTCCACTTTGCACCAATGAAGGAAGCGGAATGGGATCCAGTGAGAGTGATATTAAAAAGTCTGCCAAAGGAGCAACAGTAAAGAACGGACTTGCGATCACTGGTTCTAAAGCGGCAGATTCCAAGGATGCGGTAAAGAAATGGTTTGCAGCTAACGGTTTGATCTAAAAAAGGATGGAGACAGAGATGGATTACGAAAAGGGATATGTTTTTGATCTGATGGAACAGGGCGGACCTACTGATGTGAGGGAGCCGTATTTTAAGGAAGCTGTTGATGAGATGATGAGAGCAAGGGTGCTCTGTGCCAAGGCAAATACCTGTATGCCGGATGATCCGATTTATGTGACTTACCTGGAGGAATTGTTTGGCAGAAAGCTGGATGATGTGAGAATCCTGACACCCTTTATCTGTGATTTCGGGAATAAGGTGAAATTTGGCAAAGGCGTTTTCATAAATCATTCAGCGATACTGTCTGCGTCCGGGGGGATTGAATTCGAAGACGGCTCCATGGCAGCGCCGGGGCTTCGGATCGCAACCATCAATCATGATATGAATGAACGTCATGCGATCTATACCTATGGAAAAGTAACAGTAAAGAAGAATGCCTGGATCGGAATGAATGTGACTATCTGTCCGGGTGTGACAATAGGAGAATATGCAGTTGTAGCTGCAGGTGCTGTAGTTACCAAGGATGTACCTGACTATGCCGTAGTCGGTGGCGTACCTGCCAAAGTGATCAGGATGCAGGATCCGTCAAAGCAGAGGGAATGAATAAACAAAACGGAACATGGAAACTGGCGAGTTCAAAGGCGTCAACCTATTAATGAATGGAGGATTGTGCAGCTTGTCCAGTTTGCAGGCTGGAGACCTGATTTTGAAAAGGGTTGAGGTGAAGATGCTTGGTGTAATGATTGACAGTGAAGAGATTTTTTGGGGCTTGACATAAAAAGCTTAAGATCATATATTTTATGCGAAGAAAAAAGAAAGGCGCACTTACAGTGTGTTGGTGAAGAAATGAAAAACAGATAATCGGATTTGGTAAACGCGAATTATTATTGTTTGGCCGAAAGGCCTGTTTGTGTATGCCGAATTGGATTATCGTATTCATTTTGAAGTCATTTGAGTGGTGCTTTTTCGGCATATAATGGTTTTGATCTGATATGAAATCTGCTTTCGGCGAAAGCAGGTTTTTTTGTGCAACAAACTCTTGGATATCGGAGGTGATATATTTGGCACAGATACAGGTGACAGGACTGACATTTGCCTATGACGGCAGTGCTGATGATATATTTTCGAATGCAACCTTTTGCTTGGATACGGATTGGAAACTGGGATTGATCGGAAGGAACGGCAAGGGAAAGACCACGCTTTTAAATCTGTTTATGGGAAAATATGAGTATCAGGGAAGTATCGCGGGAAATACCCGATTTGATTACTTTCCGTACCGGACTTCAGAGGCTGACCAAAAGCGAAATGCAGCTGATCTGATAGAAGAATGGAAGCCGCAGATCGAGCAGTGGCAGGTATTGATACAGATGAATGCGCTAAAGATGGATCCGGAGTGTCTGTACAGACCGTTTGGAACGCTCAGTTTCGGCGAGAAGACAAGGGTGATGCTCGCCGTGCTGTTTGCCGCGGAAAATGAATTCCTGCTGATCGACGAGCCTACCAATCATCTGGATACGGTGGCCAGGGACATAGTAAAGGACTATCTGGCTTCAAAAAAGGGATTCATCCTGGTATCACATGACAGGGATCTGCTGGATAGCGTTTGCGACCATGTACTGGTCCTGAACAGAGCGTCAATAGAAGTTCAATCCGGCAACTTTTCATCATGGTGGGAGAATAAAGAGAGAAAGGATTCCTTTCAACAGGCAGAGAATGAAAAACACCTGAAGGAGATCGGCAAGCTTAAGGCAGCTGCAGACCGAAGCAGCAGATGGGCAGATAAAAATGAAGGCACCAAGATAGGATTTGATCCCACTAAGGAACATGATAGAAATATTTCTACCCGTGCATATATCGGAGCTAAAACAAAGAAGATGCAGGCGCGTGTAAAGTCCTATGAAAATCGCATCGACAGGGAGATCGAGGAAAAAGAGGGGCTGCTGAAGGATATAGAAACGATCAGGGAGCTGAAGCTTGAGCCACTTAAGTATCACAAAGAGATGCTGGTCGAAGCCAATGAGCTTTCTTTAGGGTATGTGGATGCCGCCAATGAGATATTTTCGGGACTTCGTTTTTGTGTCAAAAGAGGAGACAGGGTCGTATTGACCGGTGAGAACGGATGCGGTAAATCAAGCCTGATAAAAGCAATCCTGAACAAACGTGAAAATACCGGAATCGAGGCTGATGGATTGAGATCAAGCGGAAGACTCGAGGTGGCAAGCAATCTTGTTATATCCTATGTAAGTCAGGATACGTCCTTTTTGTCAGGCTCGCTTGGCAAGTATTGCGAGTACAATGGTTTGGACGAAAGCCTGTTTTTTGCGGTATTGCGCCGGCTTGATCTCGGTAGGGAGCAGTTTTTTAAGAATATCGAGGAGTATTCCGAAGGACAGAAAAAGAAAGTACTTATCGCTGCAAGTCTTATAACACCGGCGCATCTGTATATATGGGATGAACCGCTGAATTACATAGATGTATTCTCCAGGATGCAGATCGAAAAACTGATATTGCAATACGAGCCGACAATGCTTTTGGTGGAACATGATGTCAGATTTCAGGAAAAAGTGGCGACGGATACGGTTCGGCTAGGATGATCGCTTCGAAGAAGACGAGTAGATTATAGACAGAGAGCAAAACAAGAGTTATCATATCATGTTAGCCGATGCTAACCGCGAATATGGAAAAGAAAATAAGCAGACAGCAGATGCATTTTATGATTATGAGTATAACGAAGCCGAGCTTGGACTTGTGAAGTAGAGCATCTTGTGGCATGGAAGGGATAGCAAATATCTTTATTCCGATCCTTATCATAGTGCTCATGTTCGTCATGGACTGGAGACTGGGGCTTCTTTCCCTGGTGCCTCTGGTGCTTGGCATGGCAGCGATGGGGATGATGATGAAATCCGGATTCGAGAAGATGAATGATTATTATGAATCCGCTGCAAAGATGAACAATACGATCATCGAGTATGTGAACGGAATGGAAGTAGTCAAAGTGTTCAATAAAGACGGCGATTCCTACAGGAGATTCGGTGATGTGGTGAGAGATTATCGTGACTTTACGATCGCATGGTATAAGGTGTGCTGGCCGTGGATGGCCGCATACGCGAGTATTCTGCCGTGCCTTGCTCTTTTGATGCTTCCCGTAGGTTCATACATGGGACTGTCCGGAGCGCTGGCACTTGATAAGCTGATCCTAGTTCTTTGCATGTCATTTGCAGTAGGACCGTCATTCTTAAAGGCTCTCAATTTCGCAGGCAAGTTCCCGCAGCTTGATTATAAGATCTCAGAGTTTGAAAAACTCATGGATCATCCGCCGCTGAAGGAGGGACAAAACAGATTCACAGGCGAAGGATTTGATGTCTCCTTTGAAGATGTCAGATTCGGATACGAAGACGAAGAGGTCCTGCATGGTGTGAGCCTTACGATGAAACAGGGGACGACCACTGCTCTTGTGGGGGAATCCGGAAGCGGCAAGTCCACGCTGGCGAAGCTTTTGATTCATTACTATGACATAGACGGTGGTGCGATAAAGATAGGTGGTCAGGATATACCGGGCAGGATGTGCTGAAAGGTGTGTCATTCAGGGTTAATTCCGGTGAGATGACGGCTCTTGTGGGTCCTTCCGGCGGAGGAAAGTCGACCATCGCGTCACTGCTTGCCAGATTCTGGGATGTTGGAAGCGGCCGCATACTTGTAAACGGAGAGGATATCAGAGACGTGTCGCTCGGGAGCCTTATGGACCATATCAGCATGGTGTTTCAGAGAGTTTATCTTTTTCAGGATACGATATACAATAACATAGCGATCGGGAGACCGGATGCCACCAGAGAAGAGGTGGAGGAGGCTGCGAAAAAAGCGAGATGCTATGATTTCATCATGCAGCTTCCGGATGGCTTTGATACAATGATCGGGGAAGGCGGAGCATCTCTTTCCGGCGGAGAGAAGCAGAGGATATCAATAGCGAGATGCATCTTAAAGGATGCGCCCGTCGTGATCCTGGATGAGGCTACGGCCAGTGTGGATGCGGATAACGAAAGAGCCATCCAGGAGGCTATATCGGAACTGTGCAGAAACAAGACACTGCTCGTGATCGCTCACAGACTTAAGACCATAAGGGATGCGGATCAGATACTTGTTGTCTCGGGAGGTGAGATAATCGAGCACGGAGATCATGCATCGCTGATGGATAAAGGCGGGACTTACGCACACATGGTAAAGCTTCAGGCTTCATAATTGCGGGGGCCATTAGTTATAGCGGGATATGCACAAGAAATGTCCGGATCAGGTTCAACTGTGACATATGTGTCCGGTATCGGAACTGATGTAAATAAAATATGTCGGGACGGGAGAGTGATATGATCTTATTTGTAGATGCTTGTGTCAGGACGCAGTCGAGGACTAAAAGACTTGCAGAAGCCCTGTTGGCAAAACTAAATGAAGAGGCTGTTCATATAGCACTGGAAGAGATTTCTTTTGCTGTTACAGATGAGGATTACCTGAAAAAGAGAGATGATCTGATATCTACAGGTGCGTTTGACGACGATATGTTTGCCCTGGCCAGGCAGTTTGCTGCAGCGGATACAATTGTGATCGCAGCTCCTTTCTGGGATCTGTCTTTTCCGGCTAAGTTGAAACAGTATATCGAAGCCATAAATGTGACCGGGGTTACCTTTGAATACACATCTGAAGGATTTCCCAAAGGCCTGTGCCAAGCAAATTCGCTTTATTATGTCATGACGGCAGGCGGTAACTATGTCCCTTCGGAGTTTGGATTTGGCTATATAAAATCACTTGCTCAGAATTTCTATGGGATTAAAAATGTGGAAATAATTACGGCGACCGGCCTCGATATTGCAGGAGCGGATGTTGAGGCCATCATGGATGAAACTATAAGCAACATTAACCTCCAGACAAGAAATATTGACTGATCAGGGAGGATAAATCTGCATGAAATACCAATAAAATGAGGATTATGATATGAGTTTTCTTTTTGTGGCTCTTGGCGGCGCTTTGGGTGCGGTTGCGCGATATGCCATAAGTCTTATTCCGGTCAAGTCCGGATTTCCGATACTGACGCTTATTACAAATATGATCGGAGCGGTTCTTATTGGATTCATTGTTGGCTTCACAAGCAACAGAGACGGAGTATCCGATAACACGATATTGTTTTGGAAGACCGGGGTGTGCGGAGGATTTACTACTTTTTCGACATTCTCGCTTGAGTCTTTTAATCTCTTTGAGAATAAGCAATATGCTGCCGGCGGGATGTATGTGATTTTGAGTTGCAGTTGTTGTATCTTGGGTGTTCTGTTTGGGAGAAAACTTGCTTCGTTTATCAAGGTTTGATCGATCTCCTCAGAACCTTATTAATTTCGACTGTGAAGTGAGCCACTTTCAAAGTATCGTTTTTAGGAACTGATGGAATGTTTATAGCACAGCTTGATGGCATAGCACAGCTTGATGGCATCGTACAGTTTTGATGGCATCGCACAGTTTTGATGGCATCGCACAGTTTTGACTGCATAGTACAGTTTTGATGGCATCGCACAGTTTTTACTGCATTGCACAGTTTTGGCTGCATTGTACAGTTTTTACTGCCTCGTACAGTTTTTACTGCGTAGTACAGTTTTACAGCTTTGAGACACTTTACTTTGATTTGATCGTGTGGCATTCTAATCATGGTTCTTGACTAAATCAACGGGATTATATATAGTCAAAAAGAGTTGAACAATGGTATTCTTTCCGTCATACAGCTCGTCCATTATCTTAGAAGATCAATTTTACAGACTATTTTTCACACACTCGCAGAATTTGTTGGTAAACGATTTTTGATTGTATCTTAAAGGGTCGGTTTTACTGATCAAGGTACAATAATCATGCTCAATCATTATCAGGCGCTAATTCCGGTGCCGGGAATGTACCTGAGCCAGACAAAAAGACCGTCCAGGGTACAAATCACCATATTTCAATTCAGCGGAAAACCGGAAAAAGTACCTCACGGAGGAGAAAAGACCTCCCAGGGTACAAAATGCCGCATCACAGTTCCCCGGACAGAGAGAAAAAGTACCTCACGGCAGAGAAAAGGCTGGCTGAGGTACAAATCGCCGCATCACAGCTCCCTAGACGGAGAGAAAAAGTACCTCACAGCAGAGAAAAGGCTGGCTGGGGTACAAATCACAAATCACCACTTTTTTCCCATGTCATCATTAAGAAGGAGGCAAGAAAACCCATGAAGAAAATCCTAAAACTTATGAAAAAGAGAACGACAATTCTGAAAAAAGCGATAGCAGCCGCGAAACACGATGAATCCTCTTTTCCCGAGGGACGCCTGAGGGTCTCTCCGAGAAATGGCCATGTCCGTTTCTATCAAATGATGGAAGACAAAAAACTGGACGAGAAGTATTTGAAAAGGGATCAGCGAGCCTTAGCGGGATCACTTGCTCAGAAAGACTATAACCGGATGTTTCTTAAGACAGCACAGTATGAACTGGATAAGATCGAAAGAACTATCCGGCTGCTGGAAGGAAATAATACCGAAAGCCTATATGATGATCTATCTGAGTATCGAAAAATGATGGTCAAACCATATATCCAAACGGATACTCTCTATGCGGAAGAATGGCAGGCAGAGCAATTTGAGCCGAATCCGTATATGGAGAATATGAAAATATATGATACCAGAAGAGGGGAGAAGGTGCGCTCCAAATCAGAAGCCATCCTGGCAGATATACTGTACGGGCTGGGGATCCCATATCATTATGAAAAGCCTTTGCGTCTTGAAGCCCGGAAAATCAGATATCCTGACTTTACACTACTGAAAATCAACACAAGAAAAGAGGTGTTCCTTGAGCACTTTGGATTGTTGGATGATGAAGAATACAGAAATAAAAGCCTGCTTAAGCTGGATGAATACAGAAAACACGGGATCTACGTCGGAAAGAACCTGATCTTCACATATGAAACAGAGAACAGTCCGTTAGACATAAAAGGTATAGAGAAAATGCTGAAGGAGATTATGCTGTCAGAATGAATTTCTTTCCCGGATCGATAAATAAAAGAATTGATGGAAAATGCAGAAACAAATAAGAAAAACGACAGAACGAAATGTGCATGGTTATTTCGCAGTGTTTGTTGAAATAAACAGTTCTATTTTGCTAAAAAAAACATAGCACGCTATCGGATATGCTAATATAATAATTTGTATATTCGAAGACAATGATTCATCATCCCCCGGAGACAGAGGTGTCGATAGCTGAAAAGGCAGAGGATGAGGGTAGGTTGATTACGTTGGCGCATGAAGACAATTTCATAAGGAGGTACGTAATATGACATATCCGATCATTGATATGAAAGCCACGGGCCAGAGGATCAGGGAACTTCGGCTGAAGCATCATCTGAAGGTCGAGGAGATCGCGGAGTTTATGGAGTTCGGATCTGAGCAGGCGGTATATAAGTGGCAGCGCGGAGAGAGTCTTCCAACCGTCGATAATCTATATGCACTAAGCAGGTTATTCGATACAACGGTGGATGATATCATAATAGGCACCAGAGGAGAGGACGAAAGTCCTCTCCTTCCTCGTTTAAACTTGTCTTGCGTTATGGCAGTATATTTATAAGTGATCAAGAGCCATACTATATCGGCAGTGTATTACGATGTTCTGTCATCTGATTCACAATCAGGAGGGAAAGAAGAAAAAGAAGAGATCTGAATTATCTGATTTACGCGTGCCGGTCACTCTGAGGATGCGGGCAAAGAATGATCGGAGGATGAGCATGTATATTTTTCTTGATGTAGATGGAGTGCTGAATACAGAAGCAGATTGGGCGAGGAAGGTTTATTCTCTGGATCCAAAATGTGTGGGATCATTTTGTAAGCTGCTGAAAAGTTTGAATGAACCCAGGATAGTCCTGTCCTCCACGTGGAGGAATGGAATTGCCAGGGATGGCGCTACAGCGGTTCATATTGACGATCTGATAAGATCACTCGAGCCGGCAGGGGTAGAAACTCTTGATAAAACCGGAGTGGCACCGGATGGCAGCAGAACAAAGGAAATAGATCACTACCTCAGGCGTCATCCGAAGGATAGTTATATAATCCTTGATGATGATCCGGAATTGTTTGAGCAGAGAGAGGACACGCCTCATTTATATTTGACATCATCTAAGACGGGATTGACGGATACGGATGTGAAACGGATTCTAAAACTACTAAAAAAGTATCTTGCGGCGGAGAAATAGCCGGCCGGGGTACAAAACGCCGGGTTGGAGCACTCTGGAAAGAGTGAAAAAGTATCTTGTAGCGGAGAAATGGCCGGCCGGGGTACAAAACG
>KK211273.1:0-426 GCA_000621405.1 Lachnospiraceae bacterium AC3007 | reverse complement strand
AGCGCTCCGGATGGAGTGAAAAAGTATCTTGTCGCGGAGAAATAGCTGGCTGAGGTACAAATCCTCCTGTTTCAATCCTCTGTAACCAGTCAAGTCCATAATTGTGTGTAAATTCATCCTTCCAGTTAAATGTATGTGTTTAAGCTACATATGAGTTTTGAAGCTTATGTTTGATGATGCCTTGTTTGTCATAGTATTCCTTCATATCAAACAGCCTTTGGCCATTGCTCCAGCTGTTATGATCATCCATCAGTACTGCACCTATCAGGCGGATAATAGAGTCCGTATTTGGGAAGATCTGAATGACCTTTTCACGCCTTCGTATCTCTCTGTTTTCTCGTTCGAGTATGTTGCTGGTACGAAGAGCTATTCTATATTTAGAAGGCAAAGCCATGATAGTTATACTGTCCTCAAAGCCTTCATCCA
>KK211272.1:58154-191111 GCA_000621405.1 Lachnospiraceae bacterium AC3007 | reverse complement strand
TGCCTTTGCAGATGTGTGCTGACGTTCTCAAACAGGCACTTGGAGCCCACAGGGCAAGCTTTTGCGTTTCCTATGCAAACAGCAGAAGCTTTGGACCGCTGGATCCGTATATCCAGGAAGTCTATCTTCTTAGCGAACCAAATGTGACGGATGTGATGGTAGAACTGTCCTGTATCAACCATCATTTTTTCGCAATGTTCGGACAGCCCTTTTCTTCTGAAGATTTCTTCAGGGCATTCCTCGCTGAGTTGGATGATGCGGGTATACCATATGATATAGTGAGGAAGGAACCATTCCGGCTCTGTGGTGTAAGATATGATGACATCGAGGGAGTGAATCTATAAGAATGAAAACTAAAGGAAAATAGGCAGTCGTCAAGCTTTAGTCAGACTTTTTTCGGGACAATCCCCGACTTTTATACTACTGCTACGGGTGTTGCAATAGTATATACCCTTTATTCATTGCTTGTTTCTGAAAGTAATGATACGCTATCGATTTATCGATGCCTGTCTGATATAATAAACGGGAAGTAGATCCTTGTGGTGAATGCCGACCATCGGTAAGATGCAGGAAAATCTTTTGGGGGGATTTATGGCCAGATATCGCTACAGTGAATCGGACTTCAGACTGATCGAAAACAGCTGCCTGGCATTTGGTGTCTATCAGTTCCTTGATCGGCGCGTAGTGACTGTGGCGCTTTCGGAGGGTCTGCTTGAACTTTTTGGCCTGCCGGACAGGGCAGAAGCTTATGCGCTCATGGATAACGATATGTACCGGGATGTACATCCGGATGATGTCGCCAGGATCGAGGATGCGGCGCTCCGATTTGCGACGGAGGGCGGCGGCTATGATGTCACGTATCGCACAAAAATTCATGACGAGTACCATGTGATACACGCACATGGCAAACACACCTATCCCGACGCCGGTGTCAGACTGGCTGTCGTCTCCTATGCCGACGAGGGCGTCTTTTCCGAAGATCACAGGGGATCTTTCGACCGGGCATTACAGAACGAGTTCGAAAAAACCTTAAATAATTTTAAGGGTCATTTTGATCCCATGACCGGACTTCCGGGACTGAATTATTTCTTTGAATTGGCGGAGACGGATCGCAGGGGGATGCTGGAACGGGGAGAGCAGCCTGTTGCACTGTATTTTGATTTCACTGGAATGAAGGGCTTCAATCTGCGCTATGGCTTCGCGGAAGGCGACAAGCTGATCCTGGCAATGTCAAGGGTCCTGATACGGGCCTTTTCCGTTGAGAATTGCTGTCGTATCGGTGGCGACCGGTTCGCTGCGTATGACAAAGCGGAAGGCCTGGAAAACAAGCTCAACAAAGTGATCGCCGAGTGCAGGACGATCAACGAGGGGAAGAACCTCCCTGTCAGGATCGGAATCTACCAGATCCGCGCACAGGATGTCGGGATCGGCGTCGCCTGTGACCGGGCCAAGATGGCCTGTGACAGAAACAGAGCGAGCTACTCCTCCGGATACAGCTATTTCAGCGACGAGATGCTCAAGGAAACGGAGCTTCATCGTTACATCATAGAGAATCTTGACCGTGCGATCAGAGAGAACTGGATCCAGGTCTATTATCAGCCGATCATACGGGCAGCCAACGGCAGGGTTTGTGATGACGAGGCCCTGGCGCGCTGGATCGATCCCGAAAAAGGGTTCCTGTCCCCGGGGGAGTTCATTCCCATTCTGGAAGATGCCGGTCTGATCTATAAGCTGGATCTTTTTGTCACGGAACAGGTTCTCAGCAAGATGAAGAAGACTAAGGAACTTGGCCAATATGTGGTTCCCAGCTCTGTGAATATCTCACGCTCTGACTTTGAGTCCTGCGATATCGTGGAGGAAATCCGCAAGCGTGTCGATGAGGCGGGGATCGACAGGAGTATGCTGACTATTGAGATCACGGAGAGTGTGGTCGGCAACGATCTCACTTACATCCGTGAACAGGTGGAACGCTTCCATGATCTGGGCTTTAAGGTATGGATGGATGATTACGGGAGCGGTTATTCATCCCCGGATATCCTGCAGACCATCCCTTTCGATACGATCAAGCTGGATATGCAGTTCATCCGTCAATATGAAAAGAATAAGACCAGCGGCATCATCATCAGCGGACTGGTCAAGATGGCCATCAGCCTCGGGATCGAAACGGTGGTGGAGGGTGTGGAAACTGAGGCACAGGTCGAGTTCCTCAAGGAGATCGGCTGTACCAAGCTGCAGGGCTTTTACTATTCCAAACCGATCCCCATGTCTGATCTGCTGAAGCGTTATGAGGAAGGAGCTCAGATCGGCTTTGAAAACCCTGCAGAAACGGAGTACTATGCCACCATCGGCAAGGTCAATCTGTACGATATCTCTCTTGCAGTGAATGAGGATCAGGCGCTGCAGAATTACTTCAACACGATGCCTATGGCGATCCTGGAGCTGGGAGAGAAGGAATTCGCCATCACGAGGAGCAATCAGTCCTACCGTCGGTACATGAAGGAACACCTGGGGATAGAGGATGTGAATGTCATGGCGCAGATCAGCGAGATGGAGTCGGGACCGGCAGCCTCTCTTATGAAGAAAACGATCCAATGCGCCAGGGAGGGGCGTCAGGTACTTACGGATGAAGTGACGGCGGATGGCAATATCAGCCATCTGCTCATCCGTCGCGTCGCTGTCAACCCTGTCCAAAAGCGGGCAGCACTGATCGTTATCGTGCTCGGCATGACGGACGGGCGGCTTGCCGACAGTCTGACCTATGCGCATGTGGCGCAGGCGCTGTCGGCCGACTATATCGATCTTTACTATGTGAATCTGGATAATGAACACTATATCGAATACCTGCCCGATGCCGACAGCGGAGAAATGGCAGTAGAAAGGCGAGGAAAGGATTTCTTTGCCACGGTACTTGCAGATGCGGAAAAGTCTGTCTATGAGAGCGATATAGAGATGTACGTTTCCTCATTTACCAGAGAGCATGTGACAAAGTCCATTGCGGAGCATGGCGCCTTTACGCTCACCTATCGGTGTATCACGGAAGGTAAGCCTGTCTACGTCCAGCTGAAGGCGATTCACATCGGGACAGAGGGGAACCGCATCATCATCGGGATCAACAACGTGGATGTGCAGATGAAGCATAAGGAGGCGCTGGAGAGGATCAGAGAAGAGAGGCTCACCTATTCCCGTCTCAATGCGCTGATTGGGGATTATTACTTCTTCTATACTGTGGATCCCGAGACCGGCAGCTACTACGAATACCATTCCTCGCAGAGAGCCGAAAGCCTTGGCGCCTCCCCTAAGGGAGAAGACTTCTTCGCAGATACCCTGGCGATCAACGAACATGTGATCTATCCCGATGACAGGGAATATTTCCGGGAGCATTTCAGCAGGCAGGCCATCCTTAATAAAGTCATGAACAACGAGATCTTTATGATGACATACCGCCTGCTGTTTGGAGATGAGCCCCGATACGTCAACCTGCGGATCGCTATGGTGACGGAAGACGGTACCAGACAACTGATCGTTGGCTTAAACGATGTGGATGTCCAGATCCGGCGGGAACAGGAATATATTCACAACCTGTCTGCGGCGAGAGATCGTGCGAATATTGATGCCCAGACCGGAGTGAAGAACAGGCGGGCCTTTGTCTATATGGAGCAGCAGATGGATCAGCTGATCGAAAAGCACAGTGCCCCGGCTTTCTCTATCGTCGCATTTGACATCGATCTGTCCGGTATGACCGGTTTGAGCGATCAGGAAAAATCGACACTCATCACGGAGCAATGCATGAAGATCTGCAGGATCTACCGTCACAGTCCGGTCTATCGTCTGAGCGAAACCGGCTTTGCCGTCATATCCCGAGGGGAAGATTATACAAAGATTGATCATCTGATGGAAAAGCTGGCAGAGGAGAATAAGAAGCTGCACGCCGCAGGGCTTCCCTCGATCCATAGCGGCATGGCGAGATATCAGAGTGAACGATCCACCGAGGATCTTTACCTTAAGGCAAAGGAGAACATGGAAATCCTTCATCAGAACGTGATGAAGACAAGAGAGACAGACTCTTAAAGGAGGGGATATGAAACAGATACAGTTAGCTTTCAGGGATCAGGAGACGCTGGAAAAGGTTCTGGCGGAGTTGAGAACCTGTTATGACGAACATTCCTACCACGGAATGCTCCTTCACATCTATACCGAGGTGATCGAGCGGGAGCAGATCGAAAGGGCGCTTAAAAGGATCGAAGAGGTCCTGCCGGAGGCTCTCTATGTTGGCTGCTCCTCCAACGGAAATATCCGAAATGGCAACTTTCTTGGAGATTCCTTTCTATTGACCGGTACGTTCTTTGAGAAGGAGTCCACCAGAGTAAACATCATGCAGTACCGGCTCACCGAAGAAACCCAGGAAGAGGTGTCACGCGCGCTGGTGCAGGCGGTGGATGAGAATCCGTGGGTGAATGGGGTGGAATTCCTGCTCACGATACGCGGAATGTCCTTAACCGGCCTGTGTGATGGACTATCAAAGGTCAGAAAGGATGTTCAGATCTTTGGGGGCGGCGCCTTCAGCGGAGATATCAATGCCAATGAGGCATGCGTCTTTTCCAAAGAAGGGGGTTATCAGGAGAAAGGAATCGTATTCGTGCTCATGGGAGGCGAGGATCTCCATATCACGTCCTCCTATGTCTGCGGATGGAAGCCGCTTGGCTCCTTCCTCCGTATTACATCGGCGGAGAGATCGATCCTGAAGGAGCTTAACGGACAGCCCGCCTATGACACTTACTATAAATATCTCCATATTAAGAACGACAAGAACTTCTTCTATCACACGCTGGAATTCCCTTTTCTGTATCGGGACAAGGGGATCGACATTATGAGAGCCCCGACCGCCTGTACGCCTGAGGGATACCTTGTCATGACCTCGGACATGGTGCCGGATACCATGGCGAGACTTGCCTATGGGGATCCCTGGACGATACTGGAGTCCGCCAAGGAATTTGCGGAGCTTTTATCTGGTTTCTCGCCCGAGTGCATCGCTGTTTTCTCATGTGCCGGAAGAAGAACCTTCTGGGGTAATGAGGGAGTGGGAAAGGAGACGGAGTTTTATCAGAAGCTGGCTCCAACCTCCGGGTTCTATACCTCCAGTGAGTTTATGCGTCATGGGGAGTACGTGATCCAGCATAATGTGACGCAGGTTGTCGCAGCGTTCCGGGAGGGTGAGCCGGAGAAAATCGAACCGCTATTGATTCCCTCCGATGACAAATCATTTGAGGGCAAGGTGCCCATGGTCAGTCGTATGGCTGCGTTTATCAAGGTGACCATGGAGGAGCTTGAGGAAGCGAATGCCAGATACAGCAGAATGGCTATTACAGACGGACTGACGGGTCTCTTAAACCGGGCGGAGATTCAGCGGATCATCACGGAAATGGTCGAGAGCCGTCTATTCGAAGACATTTATCTTATCATGATGGATCTTGACAATTTCAAGCATGTGAATGATCAGTACGGCCACAAGGAAGGCGATAATGTATTGATTCGCTTGTCGGGTATGATGAGAGAGGTGGTCGTGGATCTGGGAGATAACTGCTTCTGCGGACGGTGGGGCGGTGAAGAATTCATGATCCTGGTCCATTCCATTGGAGAAAGCAAGGTACTCCGGCACGCCGAGCGAATCTGCAAAACCATGGAAAAAATCCGCTTTGAAAAAGCCGGCAGAGTCACCGTGAGTATCGGTGTGGTGAAGACCCTCCCCGATGAATCTGCGGATCAGGCATGCTCAAGAGTGGATGCAACACTCTATGAGGCGAAGAATAACGGAAAGAATCAGGTGGTGTTCCATCACTGAGGAGAGTATCATCATAGCGAGAAAACGTGTCATTACGGGGCTGGCTCTTTCCACTGTTATGTGATAATATGTAGTCTTTGTGCAGGAGGAGGCTATGAAAAATAAGATCGTAGTGGTAGAGGCCACATCAACAGCGTTCGGCTATCTGGAGGACATCCGAGAGCTGGGCTATGAGCCTGTGATCCTTGAGTCATATCTTCCGGATGGCTATGCAAGGAGAACCCTGGATAAGGAGCGTAAGGTCAAGTATTCACATATCAGCTATCCCATCACGTTAATCAAGGAGGACCCTGATTATGATGTGACGCTTCGTGAGATCAAAGCACTTGATCCGCTGCTGGTCATACCCGGAGGCGAAGAGGGCGTCATCACCGGAACACGTCTGGCAAACGATCTTGGCATGGTCGGAAACTCATATTCGAACATTGTAAATATGACACGTAAAAGCCTCATGCATCAGAGTCTTAAGAAAGCCGGTCTGCGCCATATTCGAGGTACAGAGGTGAAAAGCCGGGAGGACTGTCTCAGATTTCTTAAGGAAACGGGAACGGAGGATGTGGTGCTCAAGCATGACCACGGCGCAGCCTCGGTCGGCGTACATCTGGTCCACGGAAGGGATGAGCTTCTGGCGGCATTTGAGCAGGAATGCAGCGCAGATCATAATATGTTCGGAGAGGCAGAGACCCGTTTCCTCCTGCAGGAGAGGATCTTCGGAACGGAATATATTGTCAATACGATCAGCCGTGACGGGATCCCGGCTCTCACCTCATGCTTCAGGTATTTCAAAAAGCGCATGCCCTCCGGTGCAATCATCTACAGTGGGGAAAAATCCATTAATGAACCGGACGAAAAAGAAAGTGAGCTTATCGACTATGCGCTCAAAACAGTGTGCGCTCTCGGTATCACTGACGGTCCGGTTCACGGGGAATATATGATCGACAAAGACGGGCCTGTATTGATTGAGGCCAACTATCGCGTCATGGGAGGAAGTGCGCCTTCAGGCTGGCTGGACAGGGTCTTCGGGTACCATGAAACAGAGGTGATCCTTAACAGCATGCTTGACAAGGAGTATCATGATAAATTCCGGCAGAGAGCATACAGGCCTCTGCGTCAGGGCTATATTAAAGATTTTTCTTCGGCTGTGGATCATCCGATCTCTTCATCCGGGATCATTCCTATCCTGTTGGGCATGAAGAGCTTCTACTCGGGATGGGTTGACAATGCAGGCAAAACCGATATGCTGTATGAAACCAAGGATCTGGAGACTGAGACCGGATGTATTTATATGGTTCATGACGATCCTGAGGTAGTGAAAAAAGAATTTGAACTGCTTATGTACATAGAAGAGAATTACCCCAGGCTTTTGCAGTCTGACGGGCCCTTCTTAGACCCTCCGGAGGATGCATCAGTGATCACTCCCGAGGTTCTAAGTGTACTTAATGAGGATCCGGAGGTTCTGGCACACAGGATCATGGAATATTACAGAGACAGTGCAACCGGCGAGCCTGTCGTGCCGGAAATACTGCTCGAAGCCTCACCGTATAATCGCCGTATTCTGGAGCTGATCCGGGGCTTTTGCTGATCTTAAATCTTATATCCATGAGATTTATGCAGCGGGAAATGCCGGTAACATGGAGCAGGGAAGAATATAAGAAGATGCTCGCTAATTTTAATGACGAGGATGTTTATGACAGGGCTTTCCACTTTCAGACTATAGTAGGATCCAGGACGTCAGAGCTTATATCATCGAAGTTTGAGGATGTTATAAAAGATCAAAAGGATCGTCCCGTTTTGCATATCCATACTCATTATCAGCGCAGGCTCATTCAGGATCCTGAAACCGGAAAATATCACCAGTATTATGAGGTGGTAGAGGGCACAAAGGGTAGGAGGCGTTATGGGATACATGATGTACCGTTGTCTGACAGGGCTCTTGCCTTGATTCAGATTTCCCGTGAACAGAACCCTGACGGGGTTTTCATCTTTGAGAAAGATGGAAAACCTCTTTCTCCAAGGACTTATAATGATCACGTCAAGGCATTTTGCCGTTCAATAGGGGTCAAGGAGTTGAGTAATTATGCATCCAGACGTCTTTTTGTAAGCGAACTGGAGACAAGCAAAAACCACCAGGAGCTTATGAAAGTCATGGGCTGGTCAACTGACAATACAAGGCATTATGCTACGAGTTTGGATGATGACCTGTACGATGCGGTAACGCGGCTTGGAAATACTGAAACCCAGTAAAATCAAGGGTTGCACCGACCTGCACCGACAGGAGCGAAAAAACGAAAGTCCGCAAACGCAGATGGACACAGCGTTTGCGGACATTGTATACATGGGCGCAACGGGGCTCGAACCCGTGACCTTTCGCGTGTGAGGCGAACGCTCTCCCAGCTGAGCTATGCTCCCTGAAACATTTCTGTATTATAAACCACGGGACTGTATTGGTCAATCAAATTGCTTCGGAATGGAGGATATTATGGACAGAACAGAATTATCAAGACTTGCGAATGAAGCCAGGAAGAATTCGTATTGCATCTATTCGAATTTTTCTGTTGGAGCAGCGCTCCTTACAAAGGACGGTAAGGTCTATACCGGATGCAACATTGAAAATGCTTCATATCCGGCAGGGATCTGTGCTGAGCGCACGGCATTTGTTAAGGCCGTAAGCGAGGGGGCGAGGCAGTTTGAGGCCATAGCGATAGCAGGCGGTCCCGAGGGGGAAGCTCCGGATGATGCATTTCCCTGCGGCATATGCAGACAGTTCATGAATGAGTTCGTAAACGGAGCTGATTTTGAAGTAGTAATTGTGCATCAGGATCTCACCTATACAACATATAGTTTAGAAGAGCTTTTACCGCATTCTTTTGGCCCGGAATCACTGAAAACTCTTGAATAATGGGAATAATTATGTTACCCTATTATTCCCATGAAAAAGAAGAAAAATTTCGGACGGAAGATAATAGCGTTAGCTCTGACCATGCTGGCTTTTGTTTCTACGGCCAGTTTTTCGGGTGCTGCTACAGCGACGGTTGTCAGCAATGATGTCGTCATAGTCAATGATGACGGTAAGAAGATTGCCGTTCCCCGCACTGATATAATCAAGACTGAGGAATCCGATTCCGATGTGGAAGAAGAGGCTATAGAGATGGGTGATGAAAAGCTCGATCAGATCGCCGAGGATTCCAGAAAAGCTGCCGAGGATTTTAATAAAAGGAACGGCAGCGCAGATGTTACTTCCGACATGCTCATCGAGGATGAAAACGGTGATCCGGTCAGTCCCTCTTTTGATGATGACTGGTCACTGATACTTGTAAATAAGGATCATCTGATCCCCGATGATTACACATTCGAACTTGCTTCCATCACGGATCAGGTCAAATCAGATGTCCGCTGCGCGGGAGCCCTGGTCGATATGATAAAGGCCGCCAAGGACGATCATGTATATCTTTATGTGGCTTCTCCCTACAGAGATCTGAAAAGACAGACATATGTGTTTGAAAGAAAGGTCGAATCCCTGATGGAAGAGGGGTATGACGAGGAAGAAGCTTACAAGCTTGCTGCAGAGACCGTAGCGCCTCCCGGCACCTCGGAGCATCAGATCGGACTTGCTTTTGATTTTGTATGTGACGGTCACTGGAAGCTTGATGAGGCATTTGCCTATACAGAAGGAGGACAGTGGCTTAAGGAAAACGCACCCGAGTATGGCTTCATCCTCAGATATCCTGAGGGCAAAGAAGACATCACGATGATAGAATTTGAGCCCTGGCATTACAGATATGTGGGAAGAGACGCTGCTCTTGAGATGGACAGACTCGGACTTACCTTAGAGGAATATGATGAAATGATAGGTCTGGTGGAATGAGCGGATATACACTTATTAAGAAAGACAAGAGAGCCAGAAGAGGGCGTCTTGATACGGTACATGGTACTGTAGAGACGCCTGTTTTTATGAATGTCGGCACAGTTGGCGCCATAAAGGGGGCAGTGTCGTCAGTCGATCTTAAAGAGATAGGCTGTCAGATCGAGCTTTCAAATACTTATCATCTTCATGTCCGGACCGGAGATGAACTGATAAAGAGGCTTGGCGGACTTCACAGATTCATGAACTGGGACGGCCCCATACTTACCGATTCGGGTGGATTTCAGATTTTCTCCCTTGCTTCATTAAGAAAGATAAAAGAAGAAGGAGTCACATTTGCTTCCCATATAGACGGACACAGGATCTTCATGGGACCCGAAGAGAGCATAAGGATCCAGTCGAATCTGGGTTCCACCATTGCGATGGCCTTTGATGAATGTCCTGATTCAAGATCGGATCGTGATTACGTGGAAGCTTCGGTAAAGCGGACTGAAAGATGGCTTGTAAGATGCAAAGATGAGCTTGACAGATTAAATGCGCTGCCCGATACCGTCAATCAGCACCAGATGCTCTTCGGGATCAATCAGGGAGCTGTCTTCGATGATATCAGGATCGATAATGCAGACTATATCAGCTCTCTTGACCTCGACGGTTACGCAATAGGTGGACTTGCGGTCGGCGAGACGCATGAAGAGATGTATCACATCCTGGACGTGACAGTGCCTCATCTGCCCGAAGACAAACCCGTATATCTTATGGGAGTGGGTACACCTGTAAATATTCTTGAGGCAGTCGAAAGAGGAGTTGATTTCTTTGACTGTGTCTATCCATCGAGGAACGGACGTCACGGTCAGCTGTATACGCATTCGGGAAAGTTCAATATCAAGAATGCCGAATACGCCGAAGACTTAAGACCGATAGAAGAGGGCTGCAAATGCCCCGCATGCTGTTCATATTCAAGAGCATATATCAGGCATCTGATAAAGGCCGGAGAGATGCTGGGCTTAAGACTTTGTGTCCTTCATAATCTTTATTTTTACAATCACCTTATGAAAGAGATAAGACAGGCATTGGATGAAGACAGATTTGATTCATTTAAGGCGGATTTCCTGGCGCACTACAAAAGATGAAAGAAATTAAAGACCGCAAAAAACATATAGTCATCGTCCTTGTGGCATTTTCTGCATTGCTGTGCGCATGTTACGGAATGCCGGATGAGCAGACAGAACAGGGCAGGGCAGTTATGGAAGAATATCTGGCGGAGAAAAGTCCGGATGATCATTCTGTTGATACTGCGTATAAGGATCTCGTGCGTCCGGCTCCCGACAGAGTCGAAGAAACCTGTTTTGTTCACGGGGATTACAGGACCAACGGTGACAGATATGAGTACTGGGTGAATACAGAAACCGGAGAGATATTTACTTCGGAAAAAACGGAAGAGTTCAGAAAAGAGGGATATGACCTTATGCTCGAAGAACTGGGTCTTGACCCGGCTTGTTGCAAAGGGACCTGTGATATCGTCTCAGGCGCTCCGAGATCATGGGTTTTTCCCGTGGATACAGATGCACATCAGTATATAAGGAACGGATTTGAGGACGGAGATGTAGGTGTTGCAGTATGGCTTGCAGTAAAAGGAAGCGATTTTACAAAAGACCGCTGGACTCTTGCAGATACGTCAGACTGGAATGAAAGCGAAGCATTTATCATGATCATTTCCGATGAGAATGAACCCTTCCCCGATGAATTTGGCATTTATAATTTTAAGGAATGGGAGGGGCCAAAGTACAGCTTGTCAAGGGAGAACATAGAATATATTCCTTAGTTTTCGCAAGACAGGGGGACGGTTCTTTTGTCTTGCCAGCTCGCTGGCAAGACAACAAGAACCGTCCCCGCTGTCTTGCGAGACAAAAGAACCGTCCCCCTGTCTTTGCACCGGCCGGTGTATATGGTATAATCCACAAAGTATGTTTATATTTATAAGGAGGAATTTGAGCAATGGGTATTTTGGCAGCCGGTTTTCTTAGTACAGGCAACGGACAGACAGTTGCAACCGTTCTGTATATTGTAGCCATCCTGGCATTTTTGTATTTTATCATGATCCGTCCTCAGAACAAGGAGCGTAACAGGGTCAAGGATATGATCGCGTCCCTTGAGGTAGGCGACAGCGTATGCACTACCGGAGGATTCTACGGGATCATCATCGATGTCACAGATGATACGGTCATTGTTGAGTTCGGCAATAACAAAAACTGCCGTATCCCCATGAAGAAGGAAGCGATAGTCGAGATAGAAAAGCCGCAGGAGTCTAGTGATCAGGATAAGAAGAAATGAGTGCTGAATACAAGATCGGAGTCATAAGAGGGGACGGCATCGGTCCCGAGATAGTGGAGCAGGCATTGAAGGTTCTTGATGCTGCCGCCAAAAAGAGGGGATTTTTTCTTTCCTATACTGATATAGATATGGGAGGCTGCTCCATAGACAAATACGGAGTTCCGCTTACGGATGAAGCCGTGGATGCGGCCAAGGCATCCGACGCGGTGCTCATGGGTTCCATAGGAGGGGATGCGGCGACGTCTCCCTGGTATCAGCTTGAGCCTTCAAAGAGACCGGAGGCCGGCCTTTTAAGGATAAGAAAGGAACTCGGCCTTTTTGCCAATCTCAGGCCGTCTGTTCTGTACGAGGAACTGAAGGATGCTTGTCCTCTGGCACAGGCTACGGCAGATAAGGGATTCGATCTTATAATAGTACGCGAACTCACCGGAGGTCTTTATTTCGGGGAGAGATATACGAAGAATTACCACGGTCTTGAGACTGCCGTCGATACTCTGTCCTATGACGAGGCGGAGATCAGAAGGGCAGCTTTTAAGGCTTTTGATATAGCGCTCAAGAGAAGATGCCATGTGACACTTGTCGATAAGGCTAATGTTCTTGATTCTTCGAGACTATGGAGAAAGGTCACGACCCTTGTGGCTGAAGGCTATCCGGATGTGAAGTTTGATACGATGCTCGTTGATAATGCAGCTATGCAGCTCGTGAAGGATCCTGCTCAGTTTGACGTGATACTTACAGAGAACATGTTCGGTGACATCCTCTCGGATGAGGCGGCGATGATAACAGGTTCAATAGGAATGCTTCCGAGCGCTTCTCTTAATGACAGCAGGTTCGGGCTCTATGAGCCTTCGGGCGGATCGGCTCCGGATATAGCCGGTCAGAATATTGCCAATCCCATAGCCGCGATACTGTCCGCATCGATGATGCTCAGATACAGTCTTGATCAGGATGAAGCGGCTGATGATATCGACAGAGCCGTAAAAAAGGTTCTTGAAGACGGCTACAGGACGAATGATATCTATTCAAAGGGATGTAAAAAGGTAAAGACAGACAAGATGGGCGATGAGATCGCTAAAAGGCTCTGAATCAGAACCGCAAGGGAGGATCGATATGCTTAGTGATAATGTGAAGCTTGGAGATGAGCACGCTCCGCACAGAAGTCTTTTTAATGCGCTTGGTTTTACCGGCGAAGAGATGAGAAAGCCCATGGTCGGGATCGTGAGCTCATATAATGAGATAGTTCCGGGCCATATGAACATAGACAAGATAGTCGACGCCGTCAAGCTTGGTGTGGCCGAGGCCGGCGGGATGCCTGTTGTATTTCCGGCTATCGCTGTATGTGACGGCATAGCGATGGGGCATATCGGTATGAAGTATTCTCTTGTAACCAGAGATCTGATCGCGGATTCAACTGAGTGCATGGCAAGAGCCCATCAGTTTGATGCGCTTGTCATGGTGCCCAACTGTGATAAGAATGTCCCGGGGCTTTTGATGGCGGCGGCAAGAGTGAATGTCCCGACAGTTTTTGTTTCCGGAGGACCGATGCTTGCCGGACATGTCCATGGAAAGAAGACTTCTCTTTCTTCCATGTTTGAGGCGGTAGGGGCAAAGAAAGCCGGCACCATAGACGAGGAAGAGCTCAGGTATTTTGACGAGCATACATGTCCCACATGCGGTTCCTGCTCGGGAATGTATACCGCAAATTCTATGAACTGTCTCACAGAGGCCATAGGAATGGGCCTTCGCGGCAACGGCACAGTCCCTGCAGTTTATTCGGAAAGACTCCGCATAGCCAAGATGGCAGGATATGCCGTTATGGATATGCTGAAGAAGAATATAAGACCCCGAGACATCCTGACGAAGGAGGCGTTCATGAATGCGCTTACCGTGGATATGGCTCTCGGCTGTTCCACAAATACGATGCTCCACCTTCCGGCCATAGCGCATGAAGCAGGGATAGAGCTCAATATGGAGATCGCAAATGAAGTCTCTGACAGGACCCCGAACCTCTGTCATCTGGCTCCTGCAGGTCATACCTATATGGAAGATCTTAATGAAGCAGGCGGCGTGTATGCCGTAATGAATGAGCTTTCAAAGAAAAACCTCTTAAATCTCGACTGCATGACTGTCACGGGAAAGACAGTAGGCGAGAACATTGCTTCTGTTACAAATAAAAACACGGAAGTGATAAGGAGCATAGATGATCCCTTCATGAATGAGGGAGGCATCGCCGTCCTTAAGGGAAATATCGCTCCCGATACCGGTATTGTCAAGAGATCCGCGGTTGCGGAAGAGATGATGGTGCACTCCGGACCGGCCAGGGTATTTGACTGCGAAGAGGATGCGATAAAGGCCATATATGAAGGAAAGATCAATGCCGGAGATGTAGTCGTGATAAGATACGAAGGACCGAAGGGAGGTCCCGGCATGCGCGAGATGCTTAATCCGACATCTGCCATAGCAGGCATGGGCCTTGGAAGTTCGGTAGCGCTCATCACTGACGGAAGATTTTCAGGCGCTTCAAGGGGCGCATCCATTGGACATGTCTCTCCAGAGGCAGCTGTGGGAGGACCGATAGCGCTCATAGAAGAGGGAGACATCATCAAGATAGATATTCCTGCCAACAGGCTTGATGTAGATGTGCCGGATGATGTGCTCGAAGAGAGAAGGAAGAAGTGGCAGCCGAGAGAGCCCAGAGTCAAGGACGGGTATCTGGCACGCTATGAGAAGATGGTAACGAGCGGCAACCGCGGGGCGATCCTTGAGTTGGGGTCGCAGTGAAATGATATTGAGTACCGGGGTGACACAGTGAGCGACCCCGTGAAGTTTGACTGGCGTCAAACTTCCTAAAAGAATGTTAGAGGTGTAGTTATATGGTATTGAATGGATCGGAAATTGTGATAGAGGTTTTAAAAGAGGAGGGGGTAGATACCGTTTTTGGATATCCCGGCGGAACCATCCTCAACATATATGACGCTCTGTACAAGCATAAGGATGAGATCCACCATGTTCTCACGTCTCATGAGCAGGGAGCATCCCATGCTGCAGACGGATATGCGAGGAGCACCGGAAAGGTCGGAGTATGCATGGCTACATCCGGTCCCGGAGCGACTAATCTCGTTACCGGCATAGCTACTGCATATATGGATTCCGTCCCAATGGTAGCCATAACCGCTAACGTCGGCATCAGTCTTCTCGGAAAGGATACCTTTCAGGAAGTAGATATAGTCGGCATTACTATGCCTATCACAAAGCACGGATTTATAGTCAAGGATGTGACCAAGATCGCAGATACGCTTCGCCGTGCATTCAGGATAGCACGTTCCGGACGTCCCGGCCCCGTGGTCGTGGATATCACGAAAAACGCTACATCCGATACCTGCGAATTTGTTCCTGAGAAGCCTGTTCCATACGACAGCAGGAAGTTCGATCACTATACAAAGGAAGATCTTCAGACAGTAGCAGATATGATCAATGCTTCGGAAAGACCTTTCTTATATGTAGGAGGAGGCGCTGTCATATCCGGCGCATCGAAGGAAGTCAGGGAGCTTATCAATAAGATAGACTCGCCAGCCTGCGATTCGCTCCTCGGCAAGGGAGCCGTGGATGCAACGGATCCCCATTATACAGGAATGATCGGCATGCATGGTACCAAAGCTTCGAATAAAGGCGTCAGCGGCTGCGACATGCTTTTGACATTAGGTGCCAGATTCTCCGACAGGGTGACCGGTAACGTTAACACATTTGCAAGTGATGCAAAGATCATACATATCGATATAGATGATGCCGAGATCAATAAAAACGTTGCAACAGATGCTCATATCGTAGGAGATATGAAGGATGTGCTGACCGATCTGATCCCTCTTCTTGAAAAGAAGGAGCATAAGGAGTGGATGGAGACTGTCACCGGATATAAGAAAGAGTTTCCGCTTACCTATCCTGAAGACAGGCTTACATGCCAGTATGTCATAGAGAGACTTGACGAGCTCACTGATTCGGGGGCTATAATATCGACTGATGTCGGACAGCATCAGATGTGGACCGCCCAGTATTACAGGTTCAGGTCGCCGAGACAGTTCCTTACTTCAGGCGGACTGGGCACTATGGGATACGGACTGGGGGCCTGTATAGGAGCCCAGGTGGCCAATCCTGACAAAACATGCGTGAACATCGCCGGTGACGGATGCTTCAGGATGAACATGCATGAACTTATGACTGCCGCCAGGAACAGGCTTCCGCTTATCGAGATCGTGATCGACAACAGGGTCCTCGGTATGGTCAGACAGTGGCAGACTCTGTTTTATGAAAAGAGATATTCCAATACCGTTCTCGAGGATGAGACAGATTACTGTAAGGTAGCTGAAGCCATGGGCTGCGCTGCTTTCCGTATTGAGAAGAAAGAAGAAGTAGACGATGTGCTTAAAAAGGCTCTTTCCATCAAGGACAGGCCGGTGTTGATAGATGCTGTCATTCATGAGGATGACAAGGTTTTCCCTATGGTATCGCCGGGTGGCGCCATAGCAGACGCGTTTGATGAAAATGATCTTGGATGAGACAAAAGAAGAAAACAACATAACCTCCGTAGAAGAAGCCAGAAAAGCCGGCGCTGCGGAGGAGAAGAAATCTGAAGACAAAAAGCCCGAAGACAAAAAGTCCGATAAGAAGAAGTTCGAAGATAAGAAGCCTGAGGACAAGAAGCCTGAGGACAAGAAGCCTGAGGAAAAGAAGCCTGAGGAAAAGAAGCCCGAGGACAAGAAGCCTGAGGAAAAGAAGCCTGAGGAAAAGAAGCCCGAGGACAAGAAGCCTGAGGAAAAGAAGTCTGAGGAAAAGAAGCCTGAGGAAAAGAAGCCCGAGGACAAGAAGCCTGAGGACAAGAAGCCTGAGGAAAAGAAGTCTGAGGACAAGAAGTCCGAAGATAAGAAGTCTGAGGATAAGAAGTCTGAAGATAAGAAGTCTGAAGATAAGAAGTCTGAAGATAAGAAGCCTGAGGACGATAAGGCTGCCGCATCCTCGGATGGGGGGATCATCCAGGATAAGGATTTCAAGCCCTTAGGTTATAAAGCTGTCCCCGATGAATCGGATGAAAAGAAGAAGGTACCGCTTGCTCTTAAGATAGTCCTTGCTGTCTTAGGCGTGATAGTGGTTGTCTATCTTGCATTTACGATCTTCTTTATATGGCATTTTTCTTTCAATTATCACGTTAACGGTCTGGATGTCAGTTTCATGAGTCTTGATGACGTGAATCAGTGTCTCAGGGCAAAAAAGGGAAATGATTACAGGCTTTCGATCACGGAAGACGGGCAGGAGACGGCCAGCCTTACCGACAGTGATCTCAACTCGACATATGATTATTCAAGAGAGCTTCAGCGCCTTAAAGCCGGCGATCAGCCTTATGCATGGCCGGTCTATGCAGCAGATGTAAGGTCATATGATATCGATCCGGATCTGATATTTGATGAAGCAAATGCAAAGCAGAAGATACTCTCGCTCACTCCGGTAAAATATACTCCGAATGAGCATCCCAATAATGTGAAGATAATGAAGAGTCAGCAGAACGGCTATATCCTGATCAGTTCAAATGAGATCCAGCCTGACCAGGACAAGCTTGTGGATCTTATCGTGTCCTCATTAAAGGATGTAGACAGCGAGCTTGCTCTTAATGAAGCGGATTACAGCATATCCGTTCCGCATACGGAGAGCCAGAATGATGCGATCGATTTCTTCGCAAAGATAGATGCGATACAGAATACAAAACTTGTCTTTGTCGATCACGGACAGGAGATGCAGATCGGAAAAGATATGATAGCAGATACCATAAGAGTCGATTCCGAAGAGCGTTTTATCGTCAATAAGGAAGGTGAGCCCACATTTGATGATGCCTTGATCGGGCAATACGGAGAGGAGATCGGTACTGCTTTTACTTCCAAGGATACCAATATGTGGTGGCATAAGTATAACGGCGGATCGGTATCGGTCAATTCCGGCACATACGGCAAGACCGTCGATACTCCGGCCGTGACGAAAAGGATCGAAAGCTGTATCAAAAACTGCGAAGACTATGAAGGTGCTCCGGATTATATCGTGGAGGAAGACAGGGATCCAAATGCTCCGGATGAGATAGGCGATACTTATATAGAAGTAGATATGACGAGACAGAAGCTGTACTACATTAAGGACGGCAAGCTCTTTATGACCAGTGATGTGGTGACAGGCAACAAGGGCCGTCATCATGACACTACACAGCTAATGGCGTATATCTATTATATGCAGCGTGACAGGGTGCTCGTGGGTGAGGATTACAGGACACCGGTGAAATACTGGATGGCCTTCCACAATCATGAAGGACTGCATGATGCCAACTGGCGCAGAAGCTTCGGCGGAGATATATACAAATACAACGGTTCTCACGGTTGTGTGAACCTTCCGACATCATTTGCCGCTGAGCTGTATGATAATGTGTATGTTGGATTACCGGTAATTACATACTATTAAAGGTATTATAAGGAGGATATTATGAGCAGAGTGTACAATTTTTCGGCAGGACCTTCCATGCTCCCGGTCGAGGTACTGGAGCAGGCGCGCGATGAGATGCTTGATTATAAAGGCTCCGGACAGTCCGTCATGGAGATGTCTCACAGGTCAAAGGTCTATGATGAGATAATTAAGACTGCCGAGGCTGATTTCAGGGAGATAGCCGGTGTGCCCGATAACTATAAGGTACTTTTCCTTCAGGGCGGCGCTTCCACTCAGTTTGCCATGATCCCCATGAACCTCATGAAAAACAAGGTTGCGGACTATATCGTCACAGGTCAGTGGGCTAAAAAGGCCTGGCAGGAGGCATCGAACTTCGGAACTGCCAATAAGATCGCATCATCCGAGGATAAGACATTTTCATATATTCCCGATGTATCAGATCTTCCGATAAGCGAGGACGCTGATTATGTATATATCTGCCAGAATAATACGATCTACGGCACGAGATACAAGGAGCTTCCGAATACCAAGGGCAAGACTCTTGTCTCTGATGTGTCCTCCATGTTTTTATCAGAGCCCATGGACATTACAAAATACGGTATAGTCTACGGCGGAGTGCAGAAGAATGTCGGCCCTGCAGGCGTGACCATAGTCGTCATCAGAGAAGATCTTATAACGGAGGATGTGCTTCCCGGCACGCCCACCATGCTCAAATACAAGACACATGCAGACAGCGATTCGCTTTACAATACGCCTCCCGCATATAACATCTATGTCTGCGGTCTTGTCTTCAAATGGCTCAAGAAGACCGGCGGTCTTACCGAGATGAAGAAGATAAATGAAGAAAAGGCAAAGGTTCTCTATGATTACCTTGATGCTTCAAAGATGTTCAGGGGAACCGTGGTCCCCGAGTATCGTTCACTGATGAACGTTCCTTTTGTGACGGATTCCGATGAGCTCAACAAGAAGTTCGTGGCGGAAGCTGAAGCAGCCGGATTCGTTAACCTCAAGGGTCACAGGAGTGTCGGCGGAATGAGAGCTTCCATCTACAATGCCATGCCCATAGAGGGAGTTAAAAAGCTTGTCGAATTCATGGACAGCTTTGAGAAGAACAACTGAAACCAGTATATATATAACATCCGGAGGGTGGAAATGTTTAAGTACAATTGTCTGAATAATATCGCTAAGGTTGGTCTCGATCATTTTGATAAGAACTATGTCGCAGTAGATGATCTTAAAGATGCGGACTGCTGTCTGGTAAGATCTGCCGCAATGCACGATCTGGATCTTCCCGACAGTCTTCTTGCCATAGCAAGAGCGGGAGCAGGAGTCAACAACATACCTCTCGATAAGTGCGCAGAAAAAGGGATCGTTGTTTTCAACACACCGGGCGCTAATGCCAACGGAGTCAAGGAACTTGTGATAGCTGCAATGCTCCTTGCTTCCCGTGACATAGTGGGAGGTATCGACTGGGTATCCACTCAGACAGATAATGAAAACATCGCCAAAGATGCCGAGAAGCAGAAGAAACTCTACGCCGGACACGAGATATCCGGTAAAAAGCTCGGTGTCATAGGTCTTGGAGCCATAGGCATAAAGGTTGCCAATACCGCAGTGAACCTCGGTATGGAAGTATACGGATATGATCCTTATATCTCAGTAGACGCTGCATGGAACCTTTCAAGGGCTGTACGTCATGTGAAGACAGCGGAAGAGATATATGCCAACTGCGATATAATCACCATCCATGTGCCGCTTCTTGATTCAACGAAGAAGATGATCAATTCGGATGCGATAAAGCTTATGAAGAATGATGTGATCCTGATCAATCTCGCCAGGGATCAGCTAGTGGATGAAGAAGCAGTGATCTCCGCTCTTAAGATCGGCAAGCTTAAAAAGTATGTCTCTGATTTCCCGAATCCTACTACTGTAGGACAGGAGGGTGTCATCGTCATCCCCCACCTCGGAGCTTCGACCGAAGAGTCAGAGGATAACTGTGCCGTCATGGCTGTGCAGGAGCTTACCGATTATATGGAAAACGGTAACATCAAAAACTCCGTTAATTTCCCTGCGATCAATATGGGTGTATGCGACAAGGCCGGCAGGATAATCATCTTCCACAGGAACAAGGCCAACATGATCACGAAATTCTCGGCCTGCTTCGGTAATGCCGGGATCAATATTTCCGAGATGAACAATAAGAGCCGTGGTGACAATGCCGTTACCATGATCGATTTTGACTCTGAGATATCCGAGGATATAATCTCCGGACTTGAGCAGATCGAAGACGTATTCAGAGTTCGTCAGATAGTCTGAGACCATGGCAGATATCAGACCGTTCAGGGCTGTAAGGCCGGATAAGGATAAAGCAGAACATATTGCGGCTCTTCCGTATGATGTGGTAGACACTGCCGAAGCAAAGGCTGAGATAGAACGTGAACCTCTTTCTTTCCTTCAGATAGACAGACCTGAGACAAATTTTGAAGACGGCTGTGATATGTATGCTCCCGAAGTCTATGAAAAGGCCAGGGAGATCTTTGACAGGATGCTCTCCGACGGGGATTTCATACGCGATGACAGGGAGAGCTTCTATATCTATGAGCTGACGATGGAAGGCAGGTCGCAGACCGGCATTGTCGCGCTTTGCTCAGCTTCGGATTATGAAAATAACATCATAAAAAAGCATGAAAATACTCTTCGGGCGAAGGAACAGGACAGGATCAACCATATTAGCGTCATGGGCGCACAGACAGGTCCTATATTCCTTGCTTACAGAAGACAACAGACGATCGATGATATCATAGAAAAGAATAAGGCCCAGGATCCTTTATATGATTTCACATCACCTGACGGCATAAGACACAGATGCTTTATCATATCCGATGATGCAGATATCCGGAAGATAGAAGAGTGCTTCGGTTCGATCAATGATATCTATATCGCTGACGGACATCACAGATGTGCATCCGCCGTCCGGGTGTCCGCATCTCTTCCCGAGGATCAGAGATATTTCATGTCAGTGCTTTTTCCCGACAGTGAGCTTAAGATCTATGATTACAACAGAGTGGTGCGTGATCTGAACGGCCTGTCCGAGAGCAGGTTTTTTGACAGACTCAGAAAGAAATACACTGTGAAAATGCTCGGTGAAAAAGAGACGTATCCCGCAAAAAAGGGAGAAGTCACAATGTATATCAGCGGAGTGTGGTATCTGCTTACGATAAAGGACGAGTTTGTGGTTGACGATCCTGTAAGCTCTCTTGATGTCTCCGTGCTCCAGAATGAAGTGTTGTCACCGATCCTTAACATAGAAGATCCGAAAACCGATGACAGGATAGGTTTTGTCGGAGGCATAAGGGGTCTTAAAGAACTTAAGAGGCTTGTCGATGAGGGAAGATATGATGTGGCATTTGCCATGTATCCTACATCGATAGATGAGTTGTTCAGGGTGGCAGATGCAGGGAGACTCATGCCTCCCAAGTCAACATGGTTTGAGCCTAAGCTCAGATCCGGACTGTTCATTAATTTATTCAGATAAAAAGAGGAAAGAAATGGCAATGACAAAAAAGCTTTATAATCTCATGGACTGGGCCGAGATCGAGGCCGTTACTTATGCTGAGGAGGACCATCCGAAGTCTGTGCTCGGAGCGCATCCTGTACGCGGAGGTCAGACTCTTGTCACTGCTTTCAGACCCAATGCGGCAGAGATATCAGTGAAGGTGAAAGGCTCACGGAGCCTCACAAAGATGGAACTTGCCGATGAAGACGGGTATTTTGCCGCTCTTGTTAAAAACAGGGAGCCCTTTGAATATGAGCTCGAAGTGACCGATAAAGACGGCAATGTGACCATGGAGAAGGATCCGTATTCCTTCCCCGACAGCATCACCAAGCGCGATATACAGAAATTCAATTCGGGCATCCATTACAGAGTCTATGATGTGCTCGGAGCACATCTTATAAGCCTGGGCGGCATAGAAGGAGTTCGCTTTGCAGTGTGGGCTCCTAATGCCATGAGAGTCTCGGTCGTGGGAGATTTCAATGACTGGGACGGAAGACTTCATCAGATGGAGCGCCTTTTTGATTCGGGCATCTTTGAACTGTTCATCCCTCAGGCAAAAGAGGGTGACAATTACAAATTTGAGATCAAGCTTTACTCCGGACACACATTTCTTAAATCAGACCCGTTTGCCTTTGCAAAAGAGGATAAGGAGAACGGAGCCAGTGTGATCTTTGATCTTGATTCCCTTTCGGGCTCCGATGCTTCATGGCTTGAAAAAAGAGGTTCCATCCAAAGCGATGATGCTCCGGTGAGCATCTATGATCTGGGATGTCAGCCTCTTAATAAAAAGTCTGCACGTGATGTGATAAAGCACGTGAATGAATACGGATACAGCCATGTGCTCGTGGATGCTCCGTTTGACCCCTTATATATCGCTACATCGAAGCCATCCGATGTGACAGGTTTTAATGAAGCCATGCATAAGGCGTCCATACCCGTTATCGTCAGATGGAACCCTTCATCATTTTCATCTGAGGAGAGCGGACTCACTGCTTTCGACGGAACCTGTATATTTGAATCCGGTGACGGAAAGAGATCCTATGTTCCTGATTCCGACAGGAAATATTATGATCTGGGGCGAGGTGAAGTAAGGAACTATCTGCTTGCCAATGCGATCTATATGCTGGATGTGTATCATTTCGACGGTATCCTTATTGCGGATACCGCGAGGATGCTGTATCTGGACTACGGGAAGACTGAAGGCAACTGGACTCCCAATATGTACGGCGGCAATGAGAACAGCGACGGAATTGATTTTCTGAGACAGCTGAGTATCACACTGCATAAGTATTCTTCGGATATACTGCTGATATCCGATGACGACACCACATTCCCCGGCATCACATCGTCCACACAGGATGAGGGTCTGGGATTTGATTATAAGATCAACCGAGGATGGTTAAGGGATGTAACCGGATACATGAAGCAGGAGCCGCTTGGAAGATCCAATCATTATAATGAGATATGCTTCCCGCTCATATATCAGTACAACGAAAGGTTCATCCTTCCGCTCTCCGATCTGAGAGAGGTGTTTGAATATATGCCGGGCGACAGAGACGAGAAGTTCGGTAATCTGAAAGCTCTGATGTCATATTTCATAGTGCATCCCGGCAAAAAGCTGATAGGGAAGCAGAGTGATCTTTCTGACAATGCAGCCGGCAGTAAGGAATTACAGTCCGTGAAGACTCTTCAGGAGGACGTGATGGCTCTTTACAATAAGAGCTCGGCGCTGTATTCGAAGGATCTTGAATCCGACGGATTTGTCTGGATCAATAATATATCAGCAAGAGAGAATATCCTTGTCTTTGCGAGAGAGGGATCCAAAAAAGACGACATCATGCTCGTCGTTGCTAATTTTGCAAATGTCCCTCATAAGGGATATAAGATCGGAGTCCCGAAGGCCGGAAGGTACAGCGAGGTGTTCAATTCCGATAATGACAAGTATGACGGTTTCGGATTCGTTAACAGCAATCCCGTTTTTTCGGCTGCGGATGAATGTGACGGAAGAAAGGATTCGATAAGGATCAGGGTAGCGCCGCTGTCTGTAACTGTCTTTAAGTACGCGGCATCTAAAGATGCTGCGTCCAAGTCTTGACGCATAGGACTTCGGATGATATCATAATCGGGCGTTTAAGATGCCGTTATGGCTCAGTTGGTAGAGCAACGCATTCGTAATGCGTGGGTCGAGTGTTCGAGTCACTCTAACGGCAGTTCAATATATGGGAAACAAGACAGAGGGACGGTTCTTTTGTCTTGCCATTCGGCAAGACAATAAGAACCGTCCCTACTGTCTTGTCGCTGTCTTGTTCTTTCATCTCCAGAATATCCACAGATATACATATGCCGCCAGAGTTGCCGCCACCGTGAACGGTATCCCTATCCTGGCAAAATCAAAGAAGCTTACTTCATGTCCTTCTTTTCTGAGCATTCCTACTCCCGCGATGTTGCAGCTTGCGCCGACGGGGGTGATATTTCCGCCAAGTGTCGCACCGCACAAGAGACCGAAGTACAGAAGATACGGCTCCACTCCCATGGCCAGAGTCACACCCTGCAACACAGGGAGCATCGTGGCGACGTAGGGGATATTGTCAATGAATGCGGAGATCAGCATGGATCCCCATACTATGATAGTAAACATCAAAAAGAGGTTATTGCCTCCGGTGGAAGCAATGAATGCAGCAAGATCATCTATAAGACCGACTTCGGTGATCCCTGCGATCACGGTAAAAAGACCGGTGAGCAGAAGCAGAGTATCGTAGTCTAGATTCTTCATTATCCTTACAAGCCGGTCCTTATCTCTGTCGAGGATGAATTCCCATATGACTCCTATTATCCCGCAGCCCATGCATATGACGCCGTTTGTGATCTCCGGTTTATTTGGGAAAAATGATGCAGCGATAAGCAGGACGACATGGAGCACCATCATTATGGTGGGAATATAATCCTTTACCACAGTCTTTTCTGTCTCGCCTATCGGCTCTCTGTCCTTCCTGAAGAGTATCATCATGATCGGGACAGTCACCAGGGCTCCAAGTTCCACGGCGAAAAAGATGCCCGGCTTTCCGTGCATCCAGAAGAAATCGTTGAAGTCCATCCTTGCATAGGATGCGAGCATGATCGACGTGGTATCACCGACAAGCGTCGCAGCTCCCTGGAGATTGGAGGATACTGCTATCGATATGATCATCGGTACCGGATTGATCTTAAGCTTTTTACATACGGCGAGTCCCACGGGAGCTACCATGAGAAGAGTCGCGACATTATCTATGAAGGCTGATATGATCCCCGAGAAGAGAGACATAAGTATCGTGACCCACATTACATTCGGTGCTATGGCCAGCAGCTTATCCGCTATGAAGTGCGGCATGTTGGATTCTATGAAATAATCGACGAGCAGGAGAGTGCCGAGTATCATCAGCAGTACATTCCAGTCTATCGCGGTCGGAAGCTTTCCTATCGGAAGTATTCCGGAAACCAAGTAGATCAGGGCGGTGGCAAGAGCAACTACAGCTCTTCTTTTTGGAAGAGCTATGAGCAGTACATACATAAGTATAAACAGTATTATGGCAACAGTCTTCATAATTTCTTTGTCTCCCGGGTTTTCGCCTTCTTACAGATATTGTGGTAATATGATATATCAATGTTGAACCTTGGTCAAAGAGTTATGGGTAATAAGAAAGTCGTCGTTGCGATGAGCGGCGGCGTTGATTCATCGGTAGCAGCCCTGATGCTGAAGCGGGAGGGCTATGATGTCCTCGGAGTCACGATGCAGATATGGCTGGATGAGGGCCTGTTTGAGATCGCAAGATCGGACGGCTGCTGTACTCTGTCCGCTGTGGACGATGCAAAAAAAGTCTGTGATATCATCGGGATCCCTCATAAGACCGTCAACTTCAAGGATATATTCAAAGAAAGGGTCATTGCCGATTTCATAGATGAATATGTGCACGGCCGCACTCCGAATCCCTGCATAGTCTGCAACAGATATGTTAAATGGGAGTCGCTTCTTGATCATGCCCTGTCCCTTGGATACGATCATATCGCTACCGGTCATTATGCGAGGATCAGAGAACTGCCCGAAGGAAGATATGCCATAGAACGCTCTTTGAGCACCAATAAGGATCAGACCTATGTCCTGTACAGTCTGACTCAGGATCAGCTGTCACATACTCTGTTCCCTCTGGGAGGCTATGAAAAGACAGAAGTAAGGCAGATCGCGCGTGAGGCCGGTCTTCCCGTGAGTGACAAGAAGGACTCGCAGGAGATTTGCTTTATCCAGGATAATGACTATGCGGGTTTTATTGAAAGAGAGGCTCCTGATCTCACTCCTCCACCGGGAGATTTTGTAACATCTGACGGAAGAAAGCTCGGAACTCATAAAGGCATCACGCACTATACGATAGGGCAGAGAAGAGGCCTTAATCTCGCAATGGGCCGTCATGTGTTCGTAAGCGATATCAGAAGCGATACGAATGAAGTGGTCATTGGGGAAGACAGGGATGTATATACGGATCATCTGACGGTGAAAAGCGTTAATTTCATGTCTCTTTCTCCGGACAGATTCAGGGTGGGAGACGAAAGACGGCTTTTCGGAAAGATAAGATATGCGCACCCGGGAGAGTGGTGCATGGTAAAGAGGATCGATAAGGACAGGCTTGAGGTCAGGTTTGAGAAGGAAGTCCGGGCCGTAACTCCAGGACAGGCGGCTGTCCTTTATGATGATGACATGATAGCCTGCGGAGGTATCATTGAGGAAAGAAAGACGGAATGAATTTGATCTGATAAGGGCTGTATCTGCTCTGTATGTGACACTGTATCATTTTGATTACAGTTTCTTTGAATTCGGGATGAAGGGCGATTTCTTTGATATCATGTTCAATGCGAACGGGACATCGGGCTCACCCTTTGTCGCTCTTTTCTTCATGCTGTCCGGCGGAGCGCTTCTATATAACTGGGAAGACAGGCTTACCACAGTAAGAGGAAAGGGCGGAGTACTTGATTTTTACAAAAAGCGGTGGCTTTCCATATTCCCGATATTCTATGTGGCCTGGTTCATCATGTATATGGTGAACGTGATCTCATTCGGCTGGCTCTTTAACTGGGGCGGTCCCTATAGCAAGCTCTGGTTTACCTTCTTCGGGATCGACGGATACTTCATGTACAGGGGACTTAATTATTATACGGTGGGAGAGTGGTTCCTCGGTGCCATCGTGATGCTTTATCTTCTTTATCCGCTGCTGCAGTGGTGTCTTAAGAAGATACCGAAGATCACCACGGTGATCCTTGTACTGCTGTTTGCGTTCAATGTGGTAAGAAGAGGCATTCCGTTCTTGGCACCGTATAATCAATGGGTCATGATCTCGGATAATATCCATATGTTCACGTGCATACTGCCTTTCTGGACGGGCATGCTTTTCATCAAAGCCGGAAGAAAGATCATCAACAGGGTAAGCTTCATCGTGTCGCTTGCTGCAGCGATCGTTCTTAATTTTGTCCCGATCCCGTTCATTGGCGTGATGATGGACACTTATCTTTTGTCCGTATGCTATTATTTTATCCTTTCATACATCTCGGTATCTATAGACAGCATAAGAGACAGGAGAGAGCCTAAGGTATATGATGCGGTGATAGGCTTTTTCAGCAAATATTCCTTTGCCTTTTTCCTTGTGCATCATGTGATCATTCAAAAGATAATGAGCAATCTTGCAGGGCATGAGTTTAACTTCATCGGAAGCATTCTTCTTTTCTTCCCGATCCTTGGAGTCATATCCATTGCTGCAGTTATCCTCAAGAAAGTTACTGATATGATCCTTGCGTTCCTAACATTGTTGTTCGGAAGGATCAGGAAACAGGATGCATGAATCATTCTGATGTGGATTGAGGGATCGTGATCTGATCAGACTCTTTTTGATCTTAGCCTGCCGGATCGATCTCGTAACGTTTTCGCGAACGGAAGACAGAGTAGGTCCTGAAGCCTGCCTCAAGGAGGATCTGTTCTGCTCTCTCAAAATCAGCTGCCATATCGGCAGTCTTATGAGCATCGGATCCTATTGTGGGCGGGAGACCGCCAAGTTCACGGTAGCGCCTTATGATGTCAATATGGGGATTCGGCTGTCCCATCCCTTTGCGGAAGCCGGCAGTATTGATCTCGATCACATTGCCGTGTTTTATTATCTCCTTCAGCAGAGCATCCAGCACATCTGCGAATTTTTCATAGGAAAAGCCCTTATTTCCGCTCCTGCCGTATCGCAGGATATAGTCCAGGTGACCGTAGGAATCATACATATCGCCGTATATTGAGGCGTTTTCAAGCTCTTCTTCAAAGTATGCGCGATAGGCGGAATCGTCATCGGGATAATCCTCGAAGAAGACAGGATAGTACGGATCTTTGTTCTTGACGACATGGGAAGATCCTATTATGAAGTCGAAAGGGTGATCCTTCAGATAGTCGGTAAAATATGATATTATCCCGTCCGTCGGCTGAAGACCGGCCTCGATCCCGAAGAGCAGCTCGATGCGGTCTGCGTATTTTTCTTTAAGCGACGAGAAAAGAGAGTAGTATCTGTCTGTGTCCACTACAAAGGAACCGTCGGGATTCGTGCCGTAGTCATTATGCTCGGTAAAGCAGAGAGTGCCAAGCCCCAGATCAATGGCGCGGAGCACCTCTTCTTCCATCGGAGAGATCCCGTCCGTGGACAGATCACTATGCAGATGACAGTCACATTTTATCATATATAATAGTCCGTATATTCATAACCCAGCATGTCATTTTCTAGCGGTTATCGTCCCGCAGGACACTACAGATGGTACTTGAAAAAACATAAAGAATCAAGTATTATAGATAGGCTGATGCGAAGAGGCGGGCAAGTGGTCCTTCGCTGAAAGCTGGGATATCAAGGGTATCCTGTTATCACATAATTTCAATAATTTTTCGCAGGAGGGTTTTACATTATGGCAGTAAAAGTTGCAATCAATGGTTTCGGTCGTATCGGACGTCTTGCTTTCAGACAGATGTTTGGCGCAGAAGGATATGAGGTTGTCGCTATCAACGATCTTACATCCCCCAAGATGCTCGCACATCTTCTGAAGTATGATTCATCCCAGGGCAAGTATGCTCTTGCTGATACGGTTTCGGCAGGTGAGGATTCCATCACTGTTAACGGCAAGACTCTTAAGATCTACAAGGAGCCTGACGCAAATAACTGCCCTTGGGGCGATCTTGGCGTAGATGTCGTTCTTGAGTGCTCTGGTTTCTACACATCCAAGGAGAAGGCTCAGGCACATATCAACGCAGGAGCAAGAAAGGTCGTCATCTCTGCACCCGCAGGCAATGATCTTCCTACAATCGTATACAATGTCAACCACACAACTCTTAAGCCCGAGGACAAGATCATCTCAGCTGCATCATGCACGACGAACTGCCTCGCACCCATGGCTAAGGCTCTTAACGATCTGGCTACCATCAAGTCAGGTATCATGAGCACGATCCATGCTTACACAGGCGATCAGATGATCCTTGACGGACCTCAGAGGAAGGGTGATCTCCGCAGGTCAAGAGCAGGCGCGATCAACATCGTTCCCAACTCTACCGGCGCTGCAAAGGCTATCGGCCTTGTTATCCCTGAGCTTAACGGCAAGCTCATCGGCTCAGCTCAGAGAGTTCCGACCCCTACAGGATCAACAACCATCCTCGTAGCTACCGTTGAGAAGTCTGTTACAAAGGAAGAGATCAATGCAGCTATGAAGGCTGCTGCTACCGAGTCCTTCGGCTACAACGAGGAAGAGATCGTTTCTAGCGATATCATCGGAAGCACCTACGGCTCGATCTTTGATGCTACACAGACCATGGTCGGCGAAGACAATCTCGTACAGGTTGTTTCATGGTATGACAATGAGAATTCCTACACATCTCAGATGGTTCGTACGATCAAGTACTTCAGCGAGTTAGGATAATAAAGACATAAGCGACTTTAAGGTCCGGTCCAGAAGGACCGGACCTTTTTAACAAAGGAGGTTTATATGGCACTTAATAAGAAGAGCGTTGATGATCTTAACGCAAAAGGAAGAAGAGTACTTGTTCGCTGCGATTTCAATGTACCCCTGAAGAATGGCGAGATCACTGATGAGACACGTATCAATGCAGCTCTCCCTACTATCAAGAAGCTTGTTGATGACGGTGCGCGTGTTATCCTTTGCTCACATCTCGGCAAGGTTAAGAACGGTCCGAACGAGGGAGAATCTCTTGAGCCCGTTTCAAAGGCTCTTTCGGCAAAGCTCGGCAAGGACGTTAAGTTCATCAAGGATTATAACGTTACGGGCTCCGATGCGACTGCAGCAGTTGAAGCCATGAACGACGGTGATGTAGTGCTTCTTCAGAATACAAGATTCCGCGGCAAGGAAGAGACAAAGCCCGAAGAGGCAGGCGAAGCTTTCGCAAAGGAACTTGCTGATCTTGCTGACGATTATGTATGTGATGCTTTCGGATCGGCTCACAGACCTCATGCTTCGGTTTCTGTCGTAACCAAATATATCACGGAGAAGGGCGGCACGAATGCAGTTGGATACCTCATGCAGAAGGAGATCGATTTCCTCGGCAATGCAGTCGAGAATCCTGTCCGTCCGTTCGTAGCTATCCTCGGAGGAGCAAAGGTAGCAGACAAGCTCAATGTTATTGACAACCTTCTCGAGAAAGCCGACACTCTGATCATCGGCGGCGGAATGGCATATACATTCGTCAAGGCTCAGGGCGGTAAAGTAGGAAAGAGCCTTGTGGATGATACAAAGCTTGATTACTGCAAGGAGATGATAGCCAAGGCCGATAAGCTCGGCAAGAAGCTTCTTCTTCCCCAGGATACCGTTATATGTGACGGTTTCCCTGATCCTATCGACAAGGCTGATATAGCTACTTCTGTATGCGCTACCAATGAGATACCCGATGACAAGGAAGGACTTGATATCGGACCTGAGACTCAGAAAGCTTACGCTGATGCAGTCCAGAGCGCCAAGACTGTTGTATGGAACGGCCCCATGGGCGTGTTCGAGAATCCTGTACTTGCAGCAGGCACAAAGGCTGTGGCCAAGGCTCTTGCCGACACTTCGGCTACCACGATAATAGGTGGCGGAGATTCAGCTGCTGCTGTCAATCAGCTTGGATTTGCCGATAAGATGTCGCATATTTCCACCGGCGGCGGTGCTTCCCTTGAGTTCCTCGAGGGTAAGGAACTTCCCGGTGTATACGCTGCGGATAACAAATAGTTAGAATTTGCATTCAGGATTTTATTATTTCAGGAGGAAGATTAATCATGGCAAGACGTAAATTAGTCGCCGGAAACTGGAAGATGAACATGACTCCCACCCAGGCTGTCGAGCTTGTTAACACTTTAAAGCCCCTTGTGGCATCAGACGACGTGGATGTTCTTTTCTGTGTTCCTGCGATCGATATACCTGCAGTAGTGGAGGCAGTAAAGGGTACGAACATCAAGGTCGGCGCAGAGAACATGTACTTCGAAGAGAAGGGCGCATATACTGGCGAGATCTCACCTGACATGATCGTAGATTCCGGCGCTACCCACGTTATCATCGGACATTCCGAGAGAAGAGAGTATTTCGGAGAGACTGATGAGACAGTCAACAAGAAGGTCATCAAGGCTTTTGAGCACGGTCTTGTTCCCGTTATCTGCTGCGGTGAGTCTCTTACCCAGCGTGAGCAGGGCATCACTATCGACTGGATCAGGATGCAGATCAAGATCGCTTTCCAGAACATCACCGCAGATCAGGCTAAAAAGGCTGTTATTGCTTATGAGCCCATCTGGGCTATCGGCACCGGCAAGACAGCTACTTCCGATCAGGCAGAGGAAGTCTGCAAGGCCATAAGAGACTGCATAGGCGAGCTTTACGGTAATGATGTGGCAGACGCGATCATCATCCAGTACGGTGGTTCCGTGAATGCAGGCAATGCAGCTGAGCTTTTTGCAAAACCCGATATCGATGGCGGTCTTGTAGGAGGCGCTTCACTTAAGCCTGATTTTGGCCAGATCGTTAACTACAAATAAATCACCGGAGGTTCCAGTAATGACTATCAATAAAAATGCGGAAGGTGAGAAACTCACTGTTTCTCTCGAGGGTAGGCTCGATACTACTACGGCTCCTGATCTTGAAGCTGAGCTTAAGAGCGCTTTGGACGGTATAAAAGAGCTTGTATTTGACCTTTCATCGATCGAGTATATATCATCTGCGGGCCTCAGAGTCCTGCTTTCGGCGCACAAGAGCATGAACAGCGCAGGCGGAAGCATGATCATAAAGGGTGCTAACGAGGAGATCATGGAGATCTTCGACGTTACAGGCTTTATCGATATACTCAATATCGAATCATAAAATTCAGGGATCAGTAATGAATATCCGGATCCATCATATAGGCTATCTTGTGAAGAATCTCGACCGGGCGGCAGAGAATTTCATCCGGCTTGGATATGCTACGGAAAAGGCAGCCTTTCATGATGAGATCCGGGATGCTGATCTTTCTTTTCTTGTCAAAGACGGTTACAGGATAGAGCTGGTCTGTCCTTCGCCATCTTCAGATCTCAAGCCTCTTCTTAAAAAGTTCGGAAGTGCGCCTTATCATATCTGTTACGAGACGGAAGACCTTGATGCCGCTGCGGGAGAGCTTATGGATTCCGGCTATACTTTATTTAAGGAAAAGCAGAGCGCACCGGCGATCTCAGATTCGGCAGAGGTGATATTTCTTTATAATTCATCCTGCGGTATTATCGAATTATTACATATTTGACCCGTACACGATTCTGATGATATTATAATTATGTATATATATTTATTTTGCTGGATCAGAAACACGCTCTTTAGCGGGTTTCGTGCTAAAGCATATAATTTGTTCTGGGGTGTATTTACAGGCATATGACAGGGTTCATACAGTCCTGGAAAGGAGAATGTTATGGCTGACATTTCTATTAATCCCGTTAACAACATCAATACCGCACCGGTACATGCACCAAAGCCTCATGATGCACAGAGTACAGGGGTCAGGACGGGAGAGAGCAAGGCTGCTGAGACTATCCGTGAGGCTGCAGAGGCACAGAAGGAAAGAAGTGCCGAGATAAGGAGAGAACAGCTTGAAGATGTTATCTCCGTTTCAAAAGACGGTGATACTGTTCAGGCTACCGATAAGAGCAGGGAAAGACTGGCAGAAGACCAGTTCGGTCACATGGAGGTCAAGGATGAGACACCTACCGACAGTGTGAACAGTGACGCGATAAAACTTGCCGTCGAAGATACCGAAGAGGAGACCGAGTCGCAGCAGGCTATCAGAGAGAGCATTTATAATGCTCTGGAAGAGCCTACAGTGACGGAAGAGGCAATAGAGAGCAGCGCTGAGAAGACGGTCGCACAGCCCACCAGGACTGAGGAGGCGATCGAGCTCGGCAATGAAAGAGCTGAGGAAGAGGAAGCTGAGGAAGAATATGATCAGAAGCTTGCTTCTTATCAGGGCATATCCGATATGAAGCTTGAGCAGATGTATATTCAGGGCGAGATCTCCAAGAGAGAATATGATCAGGAGATGGAGTCTAGAGAAGAGACAAGAGAGGCCGAGAATGCTGATGATCAGAGGTTTACCGCTCAGATGACCGGTGCTGCCGTACTCAGGGAAGGCGGAAGGAGAGATCTTAACGAGATAGAGACCGCCACATCAGAGGATGCCAATGATAATCTTACAGGGGCCCAGAGGCTTGAGATCATTGAGACTCTTGAATCCGGCAGAGCACAGGCTGTCAATCAGCAGGATGCTGCCAATATGGTGACCGATGATAACACGAGCGGAGAGGAGACGATAAAGAAGATCGTATTTTCATAATATTCGTCACAGGTCAAAGACCATATGACGGTTTGTTTCAGCACTGATAACAGGCAACACACCGGATGTGTCGCCTGTTATTAACGTAAAGGGGCCCGGGATAGTGCATGCACTTTCACCCGGACTTGAATGGTGTTATATGAATGATGTAATGAAGCCTACGGGTGAAGATCTTAAAAGATATATTCTGAACAACCTTGACAAAGCTATTGATGAAGGCTGGATACAGGCTTACTATCAGCCTGTCATGCGCACTATTACCGGTGAGATCTGCGGCATGGAGGCTCTGGCCAGATGGAACGATCCGCAATTCGGGATATTTCCTCCTTTTTCATTTATCGGTATTCTTGAAGAAGAAAGACTTATCCATAAGATAGACAGCTGTATGATCCACAGGATCTGCGAGGATTATTCCCGTTCTCTTTCCGGGAACGAGAGGACTGTACCTGTCTCCTTCAATCTCTCAAGACTTGATTTCCAGCTCATGGATGTTCACTCTCTGATCGAAGAGGAGATAAGGCATCATAAGATCCCCAAGGATATGCTCAGGGTTGAGATCACAGAGAGCATGATGGATGAAGACAGCGACACTATGCATGAAGTTATAGACCGCTTCTGGGACAAGGGTTTCAGGGTATGGATGGATGATTTCGGGAGCGGATACTCTTCTCTGAATGTTCTTAAGGATTATCATTTTGATACTCTTAAGATCGATATGGTGTTTTTAAGGGATTTCAATGCCAGATCCCGTGAGATAGTCAAATCAATTGTCGATATGTCCAAGCGCATCGGTGTTCACACTCTCGCGGAAGGAGTGGAGATTGCAGAACAGCTTGATTTCTTAAGGAGCATCGGATGCGAGAAGGCTCAGGGATATCATATCGGCAGGCCGATGCCCTATTATGAATGCCTCACATATCTTAAAGAGCAGGGCTATGTGCTGGAATCACCTGCAAAGGGCCAGTATTATCATGATATCGGAAGGATCAATATCCTAAGCGCTACTCCGTTTAATTCCCTTGAATCCGATAACAGCAGTCCCAGTACTTCCGAAGAGCAGGTTCCTATTGCTTTTGTTGAATATTCCGACAGGAAGATCAAATATCTCTTTGCAAATAAAAACTATCTCCAGACGATTAAAAAGCTTGGAGCCGATTCGCTGGAAGCCATAGAAAGAGAATTTGAGAAGTGTAATGGAACTCTCAGGGAGAAATTTGTGTCCATGATGAAAGGGGCCAAAGAGACCGGGGAGACAGTAGGGCTTGATTTTATCAGGAACAACTGCTACTGCTTTGCCCAGGTAAGATCGATCGCGGATTATCCGGGCGGAGAAGCCTATCTCTGCATCCTCAACAATCTCTCGGAGAATACGATGATCCTTAAGAATTCCCTTCTTTCCGATCATATGAGGAGTCTCTGCTCGGTCTATGAGATGATAACCCTTGTGGACCTTAACACCGGGTTATCCGAGACTATATACAGCAGCGTCAAGACAAAGCATGATTACAACACCCGCAATGCATCTGAAGAATTATTGGATTATGCCGGGCATGAGATATATCCCGAAGACCGCAAAAAGTTTATTGAGTTCACGGATCTTGATACCATTGAACAGAGGATAATGGACAGTCCGACGCATCATATTTCTTCACCCTTCAGGACGCGCACTTCTTCCGGTACTTATCTTTGGTCGCTGTATTCCTTCCTTTTTGACGGAGACAGCTCCGAAAGAAAGATCCTTTCCTGCTTCAGAAGGCTTTCTCCCGAAGCAGTGGCCCGTCTTCATGGCGATAATACACTGACTGCAGAGATCACGGAGAAGGATAAGGAAGAAAACGTGATAGATCCTGTTATCCTTTGGAAGAATTTTTGCAATTCATACGATTCCGGTTTTTTCTGGAAGGACAAAGACAGAAGATTCCTCGGCGTCAACAGGAAGTTCCTTGAATTCTTCGGCTTTGAATCTGACGAGATACTCCTCGGCAAAACCGATGAAGATATGGGATGGCATGTCGATCCCGAGCATTACAGGGCTGATGAAGAAAGCGTGCTCTCAGGAGACGGGCAGACCTTCCTTGTACCCGGTTCCGTCATATGCAAGGGACGGATCAGGAGTATCCTTGCGAGTAAGATGCCCGTATACCACGATGGCCGGATAGTAGGTCTTATGGGATACTTCATCGATGCCACCGACCAGAAAAACAAGGATATTTCTATCAAACAGCTGCTGCAGGCTGACAATGTGACCGGTACGCTTAATTACATCGGACTTATGGAATCATTGCTCAGATATCAGGATTCGTATGCTCTCGATCTGAAAGATTTTGCGGTCGTCATGTTTGATATCAGCCACTTCCACCTTTTCAGCGAGAATTACGGTCGTGAATTCAGTATGCGTCTTTTAAGAGAAGTGTCAAACAGGATACAGGAAGTCACGGGAGTGCGGGGTGTTGCAGGCAGATTTGTTACTGATCACTTTATGGTGGTGATCCAGACAGATGATAAGGATGCGTTAAAAAGCTTTATAAAAGAGGTCGATGACAGTGTCGAAGCCATTGCCTCCATTGACGGGATCCCGTGCTCATTGTATCTGTTTTCTTCTTTCGGACTGTTTTCTGAATATAAGGATATACAGACAATGCTGGAAAGCATTGAAAAAAAGCTTAAGGAAAAAGGAGAAAGCGATAACTGATCTTTATGATCAGGCTTTAGCTTAAGTTTGCTTTACACATCCATAATTGATATGATGATTCGGTTGTATGTCATCATGACAAATAATAAGAAGCGGAGACAATAATGGAAGATACGAGCAGATATATCAGCCCCTTATCAGAGAGATATGCAAGTAAGGAGATGCAGCATGTTTTTTCTGAGGATATGAAATTTTCAACCTGGCGCCGTCTATGGATCGCGCTTGCCGAGACAGAGCAGGAGCTGGGACTTAAAATAACCGATGAGCAGCTGGAGGAGATGCGTTCTCATGTAGATGATATCAACTATGAGGATGCAAGAGAAAGAGAAAAGAAGGTCCGTCATGATGTCATGAGTCATGTATATGCTTACGGACTTCAGTGCCCTAAGGCTGCAGGGATCATCCATCTGGGCGCCACATCATGCTATGTCGGAGATAATACCGATATCATAATCATGAATGAGGCCCTGTCTCTTGTCAAAAAGAAACTGGTCAATGTCATTGACAGACTTTCTTTTTTTGCTGACAGATATAAGGACCTGCCGACTCTCGGATTTACACATTTTCAGCCTGCACAGCCGACTACTGTCGGCAAGAGGGCCACGTTATGGATTCAGGAGTTTTTAATGGATCTTTCCGATCTTGAATATGTGCAGGGGTCTCTGAAGCTTCTTGGATCCAAGGGGACTACAGGCACACAGGCTTCCTTCCTTGAGCTTTTCGAAGGTGATATTGAAAAGGTTGATAAGCTCGACCCCATGATAGCGAAGAAGATGGGCTTTTCTTCATGCTATCCCGTATCCGGTCAGACATATTCAAGAAAGGTGGACGGAAGGGTATTGAACGTGCTTGCCGGCATTGCTTCTTCCGCTCATAAGATGTCCAATGACATCAGGCTTTTGCAGCATCTTAAGGAGGTCGAAGAGCCTTTCGAGAAAAATCAGATCGGTTCATCGGCAATGGCATATAAGAGGAATCCCATGAGGTCCGAGAGGATAGCTTCTCTTTCCCGATATGTGATGTCAGATACGATGAATACCTGGATCACTTCATCCGTGCAATGGTTTGAGCGTACTCTTGATGATTCCGCCAATAAGAGGCTCTCCATACCCGAGGCATTCCTTGCGACCGACGGTATACTTACGCTTGTGATGAACGTATCCGACGGACTTGTGGTCCATGAAAAGGTTATAGCCAAACATCTCATGTCAGAGCTCCCCTTCATGGCTACAGAGAACATCATGATGGATTGTGTCAAGCGCGGCGGGAACAGACAGGAGCTTCATGAGAGGATCAGAGAACTCTCCATGGAGGCAGGACGCAATGTCAAGGAAGAAGGACTTGATAATAATCTTCTTGAGCTCATAGCCGAAGATCCTTCATTCCAGGTATCACTGGATGAGCTGAAAGAGGGTATGGATCCCGGCAGATATATCGGAGCTGCTCCTCATCAGGTCGAAAGATTCCTGAAAGAGTATGTTTTGCCCGTGCTTGAAGAGAATAAAAGTCTTCTCGGAGAAAAAGCCGAGATAAATGTGTGATCTTATTATCAGATAACGGAGGAAGATAAAGAGATGATAAAGGCAATCGTAGGCGCTAACTGGGGAGATGAAGGAAAAGGCAAGATAACCGATGTTCTTGCTGAAAAGGCTGATATGGTCGCCCGTTTTCAGGGCGGAGCCAATGCCGGACATACCATAAAGAACAAATACGGCAAATTCGCTCTGCATACATGTCCTTCGGGCGTTTTCAACGAGAACGTTACGAATATCATCGGATCCGGTGTGGCTCTTGACGTTAAGAAGCTTAAGGCTGAGATCGATGAGATAGTGTCAAAGGGCGTGCCCGAACCCAAGCTTCTTATTTCAGACAGAGCTCAGCTTCTTATGCCCTATCATGTGCTCTTTGATGTCTGCGAGGAGGAGAGGCTTTCGGGTAAGGCATACGGATCCACAAAGAGCGGCATCGCGCCCTTTTATTCCGATAAATATGCCAAAAAAGGCATACAGGTCTGCGATCTTTTTGATGAGCCTTATCTTAAGGACCTTCTTGAGGATATATGTACTGTTAAGAACGTGCTTCTCACTAATCTCTATCACAAGGATCCCCTTGATCCCGGTGAGCTTTTTGAGACATGCATGGAATACAGGGATATAGTAAAACCTTATGTGGGTGATGTCAGTCTTTTCTGCGAGAATGAGCTTAAGGCAGGGAAGACACTTCTTCTCGAAGGACAGCTTGGATCGATGAAGGATCCGGATAACGGCATATATCCCATGGTCACTTCTTCTTCTCCGATAGCAGCATATGGCGCGGTAAGCCTTGGCGTTGCGCCTCATGATATCAAACAGGTCATCACTGTATCCAAGGCGTATTCATCAGCCGTAGGCGCAGGCGCATTCACTTCCGAGATCTTCGGAGATGAAGCAGAAGAGCTCAGAAGAAACGGCGGAGACGGCGGAGAGTACGGCGCTACCACGGGAAGGCCCAGAAGAGTGGGCTGGTATGACTGTGTAGCCTCCCGTTTCGGATGCCGTGTGCAGGGCACTACCGATGTTGCATTTACTGTCGTGGATGCTCTGGGCTATCTCGATGAGATCCCTGTATGTACTGATTATGAGATAGACGGTAAGAAGGTGCATGATTTCCCGAACCCAAGGGGCCTTGAGCGCGCCAAGCCGGTGCTTACTACACTTCCCGGCTGGAAATGCGATATAACGGGCATCCGTGATTTCGACAAGCTTCCCGAAAAATGCAGGGACTATATACTGTTTATCGAAAAGCAGCTCGGCTATCCTATAACCATGGTATCAAACGGTCCTTCAAGAGAGGATATAATATACAGATAAGTATATCAGACCGCTTTGAAACCATCAGATAGAAAAAGCAATCCTTTAATTGATTTCATATTCTATATTATTGCCCCGGCAGTCATCATGTATCTGTTTGAGGCATATACACACAATCCATTTATAAGGATGAAACCCGGGATACAGCTTCTTAACATATTCCTTTTCGTCCTTATAGAGACTGTGCTTTTCTTTGCATCCGGAAAACTGTCCATCGCACTCAGGATCATGTGCGCCTTCTTTTCAGTCCTCGGACTTGCGGAATACTATCTGGTGGAATTCAGAGGGGTCACGCTCCTTCCCTGGGATATCGGATCATTGGGAACTGCGGCCGAGGTTGCGTCAGGCTATGATTATGTTCCGGGAACAAGAGCCGTTCTCTGCATCGCAGGCTTTGTGATCCTCTTTATCATATGCGGGATACCGAAGCTTTCATTAAAGGATGTCTGCAGCGGGATGAGTAAGGGATGCGGTATCCTTATCCGTATATCCGGTGTTTTGTTCTCGATCATATTTGTTGCCGGTTATACTCTTTTTGTTCAGACGGATTATGCCGTCAGGACCTTTGGGTTTTATAATAAGCTTTTCACTCCGACTGCGATCTCCGAACGTGACGGGACGCTCACTGCCTTTCTTATGGAGCTTCAGTACGTTAATGTCAAAAAGCCGAAGGGTTATTCAAAGGAAGCAGCCGGATCGATCCTTGCGTCCTATGAGGGAGAAAAGCCTTCCGAAAAACCGGCAAATATCATCGTTATAATGAACGAAGCCTTTTCGGACCTTGCCGTACTCGGCGATTTTAAGACCGATGTGGACTATATGCCATATGTTCATTCACTTCTTTCGAATGAAGCAGATACAGATCCCGATATCTATCACGAGGCCGGATACCTTAATGTATCCATTGTAGGCGGCAATACGCCCAATACGGAATTTGAATTCCTGACAGGCAATTCTCTTTTATTTCTTCCGGAAGGATCGATACCTTATCAGCAGTATGTAAAAGAGGGTATATATGCAATGCCGTCTTATCTTTCCGGGATCGGATACCATACAGTCGGAATGCATCCCTATTACAGCAAGGGATGGGAGAGGGAGCGCGTATATAAGGATCTCGGCTTTGAAAAGTCTGTCTTTATCGAGAGCTTTTCGCCGGACGACGAGAAGATAAGGAACTATGTCAGTGATATGGCTTGTTCCGATGAGATAATAAAAGAATATGAGAAGAACAGGGAGTCCGGTTCGCCGCTTTTTGTATTCCTGGTGACGATGCAGAATCACAGTCCGTATGACAAGGACTTTGGTTCTCTTCCTGTCGATGTAAATATCACGGACTCTGACGGATCCAAAAGCGTAAAAACCTGTGAGAGATATCTCTCTCTTATAAAAAGGTCCGATGAAGCATTCCGTTATCTCACGGAATATTTTGAAAACGAGGAGGAAGATACCGTCATCGTGATGTTCGGCGATCATGAGCCTTCTGATTCTGTTGTCCGTCCGATCTTAAGCAGGGCCGGCAAGGATACAAGGAATCTCTCTGAGGAGGATGTCGCAAAAAGATACATCGTGCCCTATGTGATCTGGTCCAATTTCAAGCCTGAAGCATCTGAGGGCAGTGTCCGTGATACGAGCGCCAATTTCCTGGGCAACCGTGTACTGGAACTTTCGAAAGCCGGATCTTATCCGTACAGAGAATTCCTTAAGGAGATCGAAAAGACTTATCCGACAGTATCTGCCGTAAGAGTTGTGGATGATGAGGGTAATGAGCTTACCGATAAGGAGATATCGGAGGACTCTCTGATCGAAAGATACAGGGTCGTTCAATATCATGAACTTTTTGACAATGAAGAGTAAGAACAATATTAAGCAGGTCTTCGCAGGAGCATACTCATATCTGAGACTTCATCCCTGTATCGTCTCGTTTTTGCTGTCTCTTATTATGCTTTTCATATACAGCCTGATCCAGGAGATAGCTCCTTTCGGAGACATTACCTTTCTCAGGAAGGATCTGTATCACCAGTATCTTCCGTTTCTTTATGAATTAAAGCGTAAGCTTTCTGCTCCGCGTGAATTCGGTTATTCCTTTGATCTGGGGCTTGGTTCATCTTTTTATGCGCTGTATGTATATTATCTTTCGGATCCGCTGAACCTTCTTTGTGTTTTTATCCCCCGGGACCGGCTGCTTGGATTCCTTACGATCGTGACTTATCTCAAGATAGCGCTTTCTTCATCCTTCATGTGCATTTATTTGAGATACAGAGCGCCGTCCTTAAGAAAGATCAACCTTGTCATATTAAGCATGTGCTACGCATTTTCCGGATATGCCGCCTCTTATGACTGGAACGTGATGTGGATGTGGGGGATAGCGCTTGCACCGCTCTCTCTCATGGGATTTGAAAAAGCCGTTAAAGAGGGACATATCAGACTGTTCCTCCTGTCAATGGCTATCATTGTATGGACGAATTATTATATTGCAATGCTGCTTTTCATATTCTTTCTGATCTATTATCCCGTATGCTGTATAGAAGGAAAAAACAGCATTAAGGATTCGTTTGTCAACGGAGCCAGGGTGTTATTTGCTTCCGTACTTGCAGCAGGTGTTTCTGCTGTACTGCTTCTCCCGGAATATGCAGCAATAAAAAAGACCTCATTTTCAGGCACGGCTCTTCCGTCAAAGATCAGGATGTATCTGTCTCTGCCTGAGCTTTTATTGCGACTGCTCCCTGATGTTGCAGTGGAGACGGGACTCGGTCATGAGCCGGCTCTGTATTTTTCGATAGGCGCTCTGATGCTCGTACCTCTCTATTTTATGAACAGTAAGATAAGACTTGTCGACAGGATCACAAGAGCGGTCCTTATCGTTTTCTTCTTTATTTCCTTTAACATGAATCTTCTCGAATACTTCTGGCACGGTCTGAACTATCCCGATTCGATACCGGCAAGACAGGCATTTATATTTGTGATCATTATGCTTTTGACTGCCGCCGAAGGTCTTGGATCGGACCGGGATGTTGAGATGACGTCGGCATACAGATGGATAAAGATATCGGTCATGTCTTTATTTCCCATGATCATCTTTTTCGTATGCTTTGTCTTCTGCAGGGATGAAGAGCACACGGATATCATCACCTGGTTCCTTTCGGGAGGATTTGTCATTTTTTATATATGCGCGGTCTTTCTGTATGTTCTTTTCAGGGATGAATACGAGAAATGGGGCATATATGCGATATCCATGATCCTTTTCATGGAGATCATGATGAATTTTAATCTTACTTCACTGAGGGATATTTCGCGAGAGAAGTATTTTGTTCATCAGGAAAGCTTTGCCTCTCTGGCGCAGGTGGCGGAAAACAGCGATTCCCTTAATCAGGGACATTTTACCAGGCTTGATGTGTCGCATCAGAATATCAGGAACATTTCATGCCTTGTCGGCTATCATGATGCTTCATACTTCTCATCGACTATCGATGGAAGTATCCCGGAGGCTTATGAAGATCTTGGGATGAAGTCATCCAGGGTCCATTATATGGCATCTGGCATGACGCCTTTTACGGCATCTCTTCTTGGCGCCGGCTATATCCTGGCAGATGATTACAGGAATAACTGTACGGATTTTGATGTGGCTTCATTTCTGGATGAATATGGTGAAGATTATCTTTTTGAGCTCAACTGGAGACTTCCTTTCGGATACACAGTTCCTTCAGGCTCCTGTATGTCAAAGGTTCTTGACGCCTCCCGCGACCCGGTGGACAGACAGGATCAGCTCGCATACAGCATGGGATATGATCATGTATTTGAAAGCATCGACAGGGAACATATCGATGAGGAGACCGGCAAGACCCTTATACATATCCCGAAGGACGGTCATTATTATGCATACAGCCACAGTAATGCGAAGGAGATATCCGAATATATCGAGATAGCAGGAGATGAGGCACATGCTGAGTTTTCCGACATGAAGTATGAGAGCATCATGGATCTTGGAAGACTGGAAAAGGATGATATAGTCACGCTTAAGGATGAGGAATGTGATGAGAAACTGAACATATCCCTGTACAGGCTGGTTCCTGAAGCAATGGATGATGCGATCGATGGACTTAAAGAAACTTCCCTGACGCTCACCGGTTTTTCCGACTGTCACATCGAAGGACTTATAGATATCAGTTCCGGCCGGGATCTTATTTTGCAGATGCCGTATGATACTGACTGGGAGATCGTGATGGACGGTTATGAAAGGCTTGAGCCTGACAGCTTTTGCGGTCTTCTTATGAGGATATCGATCCCGGAGGGACTCCATCATATATCTCTTACTTATCATATACCTTATCTCATTCCGGGAATTATCCTGTCTGTTATTTCCGTTATTATTATTCTCATAAGTCAATGGGGACGGTTCTCACTGACTCATTTTTTTTCAAAAAGGAGTCAGTGAGAACCGTCCCCGTTGACTTGTGAGAACCGTCCCCGTTTGTATATCTGACAAAAACAGCAGAAATATAAAGTCATATGTTGTATAATTATCCATATTGACTCTGTGCTGGTTTTGCGGACAAGGAGATAAAAGTGGAAGATATCAGAAAGGAAAGGTTGATATTATCGATCATCACTCTTGCCGGCGTATCCTGTATCCTGCAGAATTACTTCGGGAACTGGGAGTTCTGGGTTCCTGCAGTCGTACTGGTCGGATGTGTTATACTCTGGTGGATCCATATCACGGAGTCGCTGGATCATAATGTAAGGGCCAATATGTATTTTGCCTATGTAGCATTCCTTGTGTTTTATCACGGGATACATTATACGAGTTTTTATGATGTATCAATAGTGATCGGGCTTTTCATGGCTACTTTTTCCATACTCAACAGACCTGTTCTCATCAATCTCATCTTTGCCGAGTATGTTGTTATCATGGTGATACAGTTCTGTTTTCTTTTCAATGATGAAAATACGGTCGTTGATGCATTTACAGGCATGAGGATCGCATTTCATATCATTACGATCCTGTCGATGTTTGTCTTTACACGTCTTACTATCAGCGGCTGGATATTTGAGAATAACCGGCTGCAGGACTGGATGAAGACTGTTAAGGAAAATAAGAACGATATGGAGGATTTCCTGTCCAATATATCACATGAACTCAGGACGCCCGTGAACGTGGTCAGCGGAATGACGACCCTTTTACGTAAGGAGAAAGACAATGACAGTCTCGTCTCCATACAGGAAGCCGTGATACGTCTTACACATCAGATAGAAGATATACAGGATTATACCGAGATCAAACGCGGTGAGCTCGTTCTCATGGAAGAGAACTACATGTGTATATCTCTGATCAATGATGTCGTATCAAATTATGATATGACATATAAAAATACAGATCTTGATCTTGTCATAGATCTTGATCCGGAGACCCCGACGATGCTCAGGGGTGATATCCAGAAGCTTCATAAGCTTTTCAGGCATCTGCTGGACAACGCTATCAAATTCACAAAACGGGGCGGTGTGTATATCAGGGTTTTTGCCATTCCAAGAGATTACGGAGTGAACCTGACCATAGAGATAACCGATACGGGTATCGGGATGACCCGCGCGGATATGGGGCGGTTATCCAAGGGAATGTATCAGGCCAACAAGAAGCGCAACAGGAGCACCGGCGGGATCGGCATCGGACTGCCGATAGTATACGGCTTTGTCCATAAGATGGGAGGATTTGTACAGATCAGCAGTGAAAAAAGACGCGGGACTACAGTCCGCCTGTCAATACCCCAGACTGTCGTCGATCCGACACCCTGTCTTGCGATCAAGGATGCAGGGAAGGACAGAGTAATATTATATTCGAAGCCGGAATCATTTAAACTTCCCGAGGTGAGGGATTTCAACAGATCCATGGTAATAAATCTTGCAAAGGGTCTTAAGACAAAGCTGTATTCGACCGGAGATACCGGTGAGCTGCAGCGTCTTATAAAAAGACTCGATCTTAATTATATATTTGCCGGACAGCATGAATATGAGACTGACAAGGAACTTCTGGACAGGCTTGCATCCGAGGGGATCAAGGTTGTCGTTACAAGAGACAACGGACAGTTTGATTCTTATTCATCAAATATATCAGTTATTCCCAAACCGCTGTATGCATTTCCGATAGTCCGGATCCTTAACGGTGAGGGATCTTATGATATATGTGATATTGACAAGGGAAAGCCAAGCTACGACGGAGTTCGGGCTCTTATCGTGGATGATGAGCCCATGAACCTTGTTGTCGCCTCGGGACTTCTCAGTGATTATAAGATGCAGGCAGATACGGCTGAGAGCGGAAGAGAAGCGATCGAAAAATACGAGGGATCTGATTATGATCTTGTCTTTATGGATCATATGATGCCGGAGATGGACGGCGTTGAGACCATGAAAAGGATAAGGGATATCGCCAACGCAGAGGGCAGGACCATACGCATAGTCGCTCTGACTGCCAATGCCTTAAGCGGCGCAAGAGAGATGTTCATGAAGGAGGGATTCGACGGCTTTATTGCCAAGCCCATAGATATCGCTGAATTTGAGCGTGTAATGGATCATATCCTGCCTGAGGAGATGATCCGGAGGGAAAGGAGGGCTTAGGCATGCGATCATATTATAAGCTGAAAAAGAAGGCATACGGATATTTCTTCGATTCCTCCATAGACGCGAAGGACAGAGGCTTTGTGGTTTTTTCGTTTTCCGAGATCATGGCTTTAGTTGCTTCTCTGATCATAGGGATCTTTCTGAACGAACCGTTTTCTTCAACTGTTTCTCAGGCCATTATCACGGTTGCCTGCTCGGCGCTTCTTGTTTTTGCCGTGCGAAGCGGCAGGATAAGGGCAGCGAAGATCTTTGTGGCATTTCTTCTTGTCTGTGTCTTTCAGCCTCTTTTATTCTTTACAAAGGGCGGCATACATGGCGGCGCGACTCTTTCGATACTGCTCGGAAGTTATTATCTTGTAATGGTCCTCGACGGGAAGTTCCGCGTTATCATGTGTGTACTGGATGCGATCGTGTTAAGCGCATGCGGTATCGTTGCATATAATTGTCCCGGACTTGTGACTGAGTATTCCAGAGATACAGATTATATCTATACCTTTGCAAAATATTTCCTTACCTGGCTTGTCCTTGCTTTCATCATTTCTTACCAGACAAGGATATATCAGCATGAAGTGAGGCTCTCACGTGAAAAATCCACGGAGCTTGAAGAGCTTAATAAATCCCAGAACAGATTCTTCTCCAGTATGAGCCATGAGATCCGGACGCCGATCAATACTGTCCTTGGATTGAATGAGATAATCCTCCGGCAGGAAGATGCTTCTGAAGAGATTAAAAAAGACGCAAGGAATATACAGGGCGCCGGCAGGATGCTCCTTGCGCTTATTAATGACATCCTTGATGTAAGCAAGATAGAGGCCGGCAAGATGGATATCGTTCCGGTTAATTACAGCGTTTCTTCCATGCTTTCCGAGATCGTCAATATGATATGGCTCAAGGCAGAGGAAAAAGGTCTTGCCTTCAATGTCGATATCGATCCGGATGTGCCCGAGACTCTTTTCGGTGATGAGGTCAGGATCAAGCAGATACTGATCAACCTGCTGAATAATGCCGTTAAATATACTAAGGAAGGTTCTGTCTCATTACATATGGAATGCGAGATCCTCCCTTCGGGCGACGCGCGTTTGAACATCACGGTTTCTGATACCGGAATGGGCATCAAACAGGAAGCGCTACCGCATTTGTTTGACTCCTTCCAGCGTATAGATGAAGAAAAGAACCGGCATATCGAGGGTACAGGGCTTGGCCTTTCCATAGTCAAACAGCTTGTCGGACTCATGGACGGAGAGATCATCGTTAACAGCGTTTATTCACAGGGGTCTACATTTACGGTTTCTCTTAAGCAGGGAGTCTCTTCGGATAAGAGGATAGGCGATCTGAGCATCACCAACTCCGGGTCCATGACGAATGCCGAGAAATTTGAGCACAGTTTCCATGCAACTGATGCAAAGATACTCATAGTTGATGACAACGAGATGAACCTTCAGGTGGAAAAGAAGCTCCTCGACGGGACCGGGCTTTTGGTAGACCTTGCAATGTCCGGAGCGGAAGCTTTGAATAAGACGCTGAACCGTCGTTATGATGTGATCTTCATGGATCATCTCATGCCGGAGATGGACGGCATAGAGTGCTTCGAGATGATACGTTCTCAAAAGGGCGGGATCAATCTTTTCACTCCTGTTGTCGTACTGACCGCTAACGCAGGCGGTGAGAATATCGAACTTTATAACAACACAGGATTTGACGGGTATCTTGTCAAGCCTGTGTCGGGCAGACAGCTTGAAGAAATGCTGCTCAGTTACCTTCCGGCTGATAAGGTCGTGCTCAATTCCGACAGCGATATCACTACCGCTTCGATGAATACGGCGAGCAGATATGCTAAAAAGAAACCTTTGATAATAGCGACGAGCACTCTGAGCGATCTTCCCCAGCACGTGGTCAGAGAACTGAATATCAGCGTGATCCCGTATACCCTGATCACCGACGAAGGAGTATTCTATGATTCGGTCGATATTGATTCCGAAGAGCTTGTGAGATATATGCGGGATGAGAAGAAGATAGTCCTGTCCGAGCCTCCCACAGAGGATGCTTTCGTCAGCTTTTTCTCATCGGAGCTGCAAAAAGCTCATCAGCTGATATATATCACGCTGACTACCGGCAGCAGCAGGGAATACGGATGGGCTCAAAATGCTGCGAAGTCTTTTGAAAATGTCACGATATTCAATTCCGAGACGCTCTCCAGCGGTACAGGAATACTTGTAATGATAGCTGCAAGACTTGCCCAGCAGAACATGCCCGTTGATAAGATCATATCTGAGCTTGAATATGCCAAATCATTGATAAAATGTAGTTTTGTTATCAAGACTACCGATGTCATGGCCAGACGTGAGCTTATCAGTCCGTTTATGAACAATCTCCTTACTTCTCTCTGGTTAAGACCCGTACTGAGAGTCAGGAACGACAAGCTGGGAGTAGGCAGATTCCTTTTCGGAAGTATAAAGAGATGCTATGAGAAATATATCGAATATGCCTTCCCGGCTAACAGGGATCCGGACAGGTCCTTTGTTTTCATTACCTATGCCGGCATGGAAGAGCAGGACCTTCTGTGGGTAGAGGAGAAGGTAAGAGAGAGGATGGATTTCGATCATATAATCTTCCAGAAGGCTTCCGCAGGCATCTCCTCCAACTGCGGAGAGGGCACATTCGGTCTTCTTTATATGGTAAAAGGCAATCATAATTACAATCTCGGCTCTCTCTTTATGGACAGGAGCGAAGAGGGTGATATCATTGACGATCTGTCTGATGAGGAGCGGGAAGACTTAATTGCTGTAACGGAGCCGGAGGAAGCCGTTGAAAAAACTGAAGATATATCAGATAAAAAATGGTATGATGATATTCAGGGTATCGACCCGGCTGCTGCCTTGAAGAACAGCGGCTCCGGGGAAGCTCTTAAGTCGGTGCTTCAGATGTTTTATGAATCATACACTGCCAGATCCGAAGAGATACAGGGTTATTATGATCAAAAGGACTGGGAGAATTACACGATCAAGGTACATGCCTTAAAGAGCAGCGCACGTCTGGTGGGAGCACTTACGCTTGGAGATAAGGCGGAAGCGCTCGAGATGGCAGGAAAGAACAGCGATATCGGCTTCATCGCAGATCACCATGACGACATGATGGGATCGTATGGCAAAATGCATGATGAGCTCTCTTTGATCTTCGGATCAGAGGATGATTTTCCTCCCATTCCGGAAGATACGCTGAAGGATGCATATGCTAGTCTTTCCGAACTTACACAGATGAAGGACTTTGAGCTTGTGAGAATGGTAGTGCAGTCAGTTAACGAATATAAGCTGAGTCCCGCAGATGCGGAACGTTTTCAGAAGATACAGACATGCCTTTCACGAATGGACTGGGACGGCATCAATGATATTCTTCGAGGGGTCTGATAAAGGAGGTTTTATTGCATGAACAGAAGAGTTCTTATCGTAGGTGCTGCCGAAGGATTTATCATAAAAGGACTTGAAGCCAAGCTTAAGGGCATAGATGTGGCGTCTGTATATTCTCCGCCGGTCATGAAAGATATTAAGGGTGTGATCAAGGATACCGATCTTGTCATTATTTTTACCGATGAAAGAATGGGAATAAAAGCCGATGCACTTGTCTATATAAAGGATCATTGCGCCGAGGTTGATTCGCAGGTCATAGTTATCGGAACAAGGTCAGAATATTCGACTGTGATGAATTATATTCCCGAAGGACTTATGTATAAGTTTTTTGAGAGACCGCTTGAGATAGAAACCCTCATTACTGATATTGAAAAATATATGGATGAGGAGTCTCAGTATGCCAGAAAGAAGAGCATACTCATAGTGGATGATGATGTCTCATATATGAGCATGATAATGGACTGGCTCAAGGACGCATTCCGCGTATCACTTGCGAATTCCGGCATGGAGGCGATCACATGGCTTGCCAAGAATCGCGCCGATCTGATTCTTCTTGATTATGAGATGCCGATAACCAGCGGCCCGCAGGTTCTTGAAATGCTCAGATCCAATGCCGGCACGTCCGATATCCCTGTAATGTTCCTTACGGGCAAGGGCGACAAGGAAAGCATAATGAAGGTTCTCTCGCTCAAGCCTGAAGGATATATTCTGAAGTCAGTGGAGAGAAGTGTTCTTCGAGAGACTCTTGCGAAGTTCTTTGTATCACGGATGTCATAAAAATCCTTGAAAGAGTTAACATAATAGAGTATTATATACACCGCAGACTTTTTAAGGAGCCTGATCATTTGTCGTGAGCCAAAGCGTGATCTCAGCAAAAAGCGTATATAAGATATTCAAGCTTGGAGAAGAGCGTGTGATAGCTCTTAACGGTGTAAGCCTGGAGATAGGGGCCGGAGAGTTTGTGGCGATAGTCGGCACATCCGGTTCCGGCAAGTCCACCCTGTTAAATATGCTCGCCGGACTCGACCGTCCCACAAAGGGCGAGATAGTGATAGCGGGAAAACATATCGAAAAGCTGTCCGAAGGCGAACTTGTTAGATTCAGACGTGAGAATGTTGGCTTCATATTTCAGGCATATGACCTGTTGTCCCAGCTTGATGCGATCGAGAATGTCGCGCTCCCGCTTTCTTTCAAGGGAGTGAGCAGACCGGTCAGGACCAGGGCAGCCATAGAGCTGCTCAAGAAGATGGGGCTTGAGAAATATATGAAGCATAAGCCCACCGAGATGAGCGGAGGACAGCAGCAGAGAGTCGGTATCGCAAGAGCGCTGGTAGTTAAGCCGAAGATAATATTTGCCGATGAGCCGACAGGCAATCTCGATACCAAGACGACGATAGAAGTGCTGCATATACTTCAGGATGTAGTTCATAACGAAGGTAATACTCTCGTCATGGTAACGCATGATAAGCATCTTGCCTCATATGCCGACAGAAGAGTGCACATTCTGGACGGCGAGATCGTTTTGGAAGACTGACAGCAGGAGGATGATATAAAGGATTCTCATGTTTTTCTATAATGACACTGAGCATGAAAAAATAAAATGTTCTGTACAGACCGGATCAAAGCTTTTTGCTTTCCTTGTTCTGTCCTGCGTTTTGTTCATGACGCCTGTGACGATATATGCTTCGTCCGACACATCCATCACCAGCCCCACGCATGATTCCTATACCGGCAGTTCCGGAGCTTCGACTGCCAATCCCTCCACTACCTACAATGAGGGCGGACACGAAGGTGATCCTGCACCCGAAGGCGAGAGATACAGCGAGGCCACTACGACCAATCCTTTTCTGATGCCCGGCAATACATGGGTTACTCCCGAGGCTGTGCACGACCAGGAGTGCATGGTGGTGCTTCCTATAGTGAATATGTTCAAATACAATATCACCGACGTGATCGTGACGCCGCGTCTCGGCGCCAAGACCGATGATTTCCCGTTTGAGATCACCAATACCGGATATACCGAAAAGGTCGATGTCCTGGTCGGCGAAGATGCAGAGCCTGATTACAATAAGAGAATACACAACTGTGTGTGGCTGTTTAAGACCAGAGAGAACGTTAAGTCCGGATACTATAAGCTGGATTTTGACATTACCTATACGGATCCCACCTGCGCAGTGGATACTACCGTGATATCCGTGTATGTCCATGCAACAGGACTTCCGGAAAACGGAACGGTGGACGGAGACGGTGACAAAAAGCTTTCTACGCCGAGGCTTATCGTTACAGGATTCACAACTGATCCCAAGGATGTATTTTCCGGCGAGCAGTTCACGCTCCATCTTTCCATAGAGAATACATCCGATGAGACTACTGTAAAGAATATCCAGCTCGATCTGACTGCCACAGTGGAAGGATCCCAGACTCAGGCAAGCTACGCTGCCTTCCTTCCCACATCCGGGTCGAATTCTTTCTATGTGGACAGCATATCTCCGGGCGGAGAAGTCGACCTGACCATGGATTTTGAAGCAAAGGCCGGACTCGAGCAGAAGCCTTATGTGATGACTATAGATATGAAATATGAGGATGAGCGGGCTAATGCCTATGACGGGAAGGGCAGTGTCTCGATCCCCGTTAAGCAGGTATCCAAGTTTGATATGTCCACTCCTGCATGCGAACCTTCCCTTATCGATGTGGGAGAGCAGACCAATCTTATCTTTTCAATATATAATACCGGAAAGACGACTCTTTATAATGTTCAGGTGACAGTGGACGACAAAACTGTTCAGCCGGCTCTTGCCTATGTCGGCAATCTTTCTCCCGGATCCACCGGGAATGTGGATGTCATGCTGGCAGGCGCTGAATATTCCCAGAACGAAAACTCAAAGATCCCGATAGTCATCTCTTATGAAGATGAGACGGGCGGTGTGACCAAAGAGACACGCTATGTTGATCTTACGGTCCAGCAGAGTGTGGCGGAAGACTTCGATCCTTTTGAAGAAGAGTCTGAAGAAGTCGAGACTCCTTCGCTAAAACCCTGGCAGATCGCGCTTGTCGCAGTCGGGGCCATTCTTGTGATAGTAGGTATCATAGCCGGCATCCAGGCGATAAGGACGCAGAAAAAACGCAGGGAAGAAGAGGAACTTGCCGCTACCATCTATGATATCCCGACTTCACAGCCTTTGATGAAGGATACTTACGATACATCAGACAATAACAAGGACAGTAACTGATGAGATTTTCCGATAAGCTGCTCATGGCATGCAGTTCTCTCTTAAAGAGAAAACTCAGGACCATACTTACCATTCTGGGTGTCATGATCGGTGTCGCCTCTATAGTCATAATGATGGCCCTTGCGGAGGGATTGAACCGTGAGAGCATGGAGATGATAGAAAAGTACGGCGGCTTAAGGACGGTATCCGTTACCGAAGGCAATGGCTCACAGACAATGGATATTGAAGGAGGCGCTGTAGCCGTTTCTTCCACCGATCCCACTGACAGCAAGCTCTCTGATTCCACTATAGATAAGATAAGCAATATAGCTCATGTCGAATCTGTCTATCCCGTATTGCAGTTTCAGGCTGTCCTGATCTCGGGCGCATATCATATGAGCCTTTATTCCGGAAAAGCCATGCCCATAGAAGTATTAAGAGATATGAACTGGGGATTTGCCGAAGGTGAGTGGCCCCAAAAGGGTGACGAGCTGCAGTTTGTATTCGGGAATATGGTCCTTGAGGATTTTCTGGATTCCAGAGATCAGAATGTATACTGGGAGACAGGAAAGCTTCCGAACGTGGATCTTATGAATTCCACGATATTTACCATATTTGATGTGGATGCCTATAATGCGCAGCAGGCTGGCAGGTCTCAGACTCAGAATATGGGAAATGCGCAGGAAGGTGGCGACACTTCGGCAAACAGCGGCGAAACCTCCGCCCCCGTCATACCTAAGAAATATATGATCAAGACAGCAGGTGTGCTCGAAGGGGGACTTGATGATTACAATGAATACTCCTGGGACACATACTGCGATATTGAAGCCCTTGAAAAGCTTTATAAGAAGATATTCAAAAACAAGGTGATCCCGGGACAGCCGGCAAAAAAGAACGGCAAGCCATATAATGAACTGTTCTATTCAAGCCTCAATGTCATAGTGGATGATGTCGAAAATGTTGCCGAAGTACAGCAGGCAATAGGAGATCTCGGCTATCAGACGAGCAGTAATTCCGAATGGATAGAGCAGACGAAGCAGCAGACCCAGAGTATCAGAGCGATGCTCGGGGGAATAGGCGCGGTATCCCTTCTTGTGGCTGCTATCGGAATTGCCAACACGATGATGATGTCGATATTTGAGCGCACCAAGGAGATCGGTATAATGAAGGTCATAGGCTGCGGTCTTCGCGATATCCAGCAGATGTTTCTCATAGAAGCCGGGATCATCGGGGCCTTTGGCGGTATCACGGGACTTATCCTCTCGTTCGTCGTCTGTATCATAATAAATAAGATAACCGGGGCCGATACATCAGTCATTCCTTTTTGGATGTATCCGTCGGCCGTGATCTTTGCCATCATAGTATCCATGGCAGCAGGATTTGCTCCGAGCAGGAGAGCCATGTCCCTTTCTGCTCTTGAGGCTATCCGCAACAACTGAATCTACACACCTTTTTATAAATATGTTATCATTAACTGGTCCATATTTTTTTGTACCGGTTTTTCTTTTTTTTTACAGGGGGATCATCATGTTAAAAAAACAAAGCGTACTCATCAAACTTGCGATAATGACAGTTCCGCTCATCATCCTCTCCATTTTCCTGGGCATTTTTTCCGGAGTCAGCGAGATATCTGCCGTTAACGAAGCAAAGCAGATCTATTATGATGAGCTTAACGGCATCATAGATACAGTGCTCGCGACAGACCGTGATTTCTATCAATCCCAGCTGGGTTCCGACAGGGCTTATCTTATGGAGCTGAGAGGCTATTCCGTAGATGCCAATGCCGAACTGAAGATATACGATGAAAACAAACAGCAGGTTTACGACGGACTCGAAAAGCTGACATCACAGATCTCGGCTGATCCGTATCTGAATAATGAATTCCGAGCCAAGGAACAGACTGATTCCTGCGCAGCTCTTCTTGCCGAGACCAAAGAACTTGTCGCTGTCTGGGAGAGCACTTACGATCCGCATGAGCATACAGGAGAGTATGAAGACCAGTATGCTGCGTTTCAGGCTGCAAGAGAGGATCTTGGATCATTTCAGGATATAGTCGAGGAATATGCAGAATACATGGATGCAAAGATGCAGGCTGAGATCAGACACAAGGTGGTCATTCTCTTTGTGGTACTCATCATTGTCATTGCGCTCATTGTTTTTGTGGCAGTATACGTGATGAGATATATCCTCGGCAGTACAAAGGTCATATCCGGATCTCTTTCAAAGCTGTCCAATGGTGAATTTGAAGAGATCGACAGGTATCTTGATTATGATGACGAGATCGGCGGCATGATAAAGGATACCAACAGCGTGATAGGTACGCTTAAAGGCATAATCTCTAGTGTGAAGGATACCACAAGGACCCTGGGCGATTCTTCAAGCGATCTTGCCGATACGGCCGGCCAGATAAGCCAGACCGCGGATGATGTATCAAATGCTATCCAGGAGATCGCAAAAGGCGCTACGGAACAGGCTGACAGCATCCAGCAGGCGAATGAGAGCGTTAATGACATAGACGATGCTGTATCCGGCGTTACAAAGAATACCGACATGCTCGCGGATACAGCCGGCGAGATGAATACTTCCAGCCAGACTTCGGCCGATGAGCTTGACAGGCTCATGCAGCGGACCGAGGAGATGAACAGGAATGTCGAAGAGATCACCGAAGCGATCAATGCGACCAGCATGGCTGTCAATACCGTCAACGAAAAGGTTGATATGATCACCAATATCGCGTCACAGACCAATCTTCTTGCTCTTAATGCTTCTATCGAAGCCGCAAGAGCCGGGGATGCCGGACGGGGCTTTGCCGTTGTCGCTACGGAGATCGGAAGTCTTGCCTCTGATTCCAATGCTACCGCAGAAGAGATACGCAAGGAGATGGCGAGTCTTCTTGCACAGTCCGAGCAGGCTACCAATAAGGCTGATCAGGTTAAAAAGGTCGCCCTGGAGCAGCAGGAGGTGCTGAAGGCTACAGTGGAGAGCATACAGAACCTTATCGCCGATATACAGACGACCGTGAGCGGCGTAGGCTCGATATCAAGCAATGCCGGCAACTGCATGTCGGCCAAGAATGTGGTTGTGGATGCAATGGGCTCTCTTTCATCCATATCCGAGGAGAATGCAGCTGCGACCCAGCAGACATCAGCTTCGATGCAGGAGCTTAATGCCACGGTCAATGTTCTGGCTGGCTCTGCTGATAAACTGAACGATCTTGCAAGGAAGCTTAATGAGGACATGTCTTTCTTCAAATAAGTCTGCATTGCTGAGCAGTGATAAGAACCACAATATTTAGTGGTAAAAAATGCATTTTATGACTTGTGAACATCATATCTTGTATGATATACTTGTGAAGGTCGCACGGAGGAGTTATTGATTTTATCGCGTAAATTCTGTAAAATATCCTGGTAACATTCATTATTTTGTTGTTTTTGGATGTTTTTGATTTATCGCTTTACAGATGCCGTACGTTCAGTATCAAACAATATTACCCGGTACGTCGGAGTCCGGGGAGAGGAGTAAAGCAATGAAAAAGGGAATTAACATGACACTGACGTTGCTCTTGATCGGATTTGTGCCGCTTATTCTTGCCGGCGTAATTCTTACGGTCATCAGCTCTGTCGAGATCTCTGGCACCATGGAAGAGGATGTCTATAACAAACTCAAGGTCGCTTCAGAAGGGATGAGACAGTATTATGAGTGGGATATCATCAATGCAGGTGAACCTACTTATGATCACGAATACTGCGATTCCTTGAAGAGTGACGGAATTGAGCTTACCCTCTTTATGGGAGATACTCGTTTCGTTACATCCGTCATCAAGGCTGACGGTCAGAGGAATGAGAATACGCAGATGGATGCCGCTATCTGGGAGAGGGTCAAGAAGGGTGAGACCGTTCTTGCTGACGGCGTTAACGTAGGCGGAAGTGATTTCTACGTTTGCTATGTTCCCCTTTATGATGGTAATAAGCAGGTCATCGGTTCGACCTGGGCAGGCGAATCTGAGGCAAAGGTCAAGTCAACTATCAGAGGTGCCGTATTAAAGATGGTGATAACATTGATAGTTCTGTTCATCATCTTCGGTGTTGTGATAGTTCTCCTTTCAAGAAGGATAGTTTCATCACTTGTAGTTGTTGTCGGAGAGCTCAAGAAACTGTCTGATGGCGATCTTACCAGTGAGGTCCGTCCGTCATCCGGTATAGCCGAGATCCATGCTATCGCAGAAGATACCATCTCGGTGCGTAAGCAGCTTCATACCATTGTTTCCGGTATATTCGGCAATGTTGAGCAGCTCCATAAGGATATGGATGATGTTCAGGAAGGTGTTACGACTGTTAATTCCGCTACAGAGGGTGTCGTACAGGCCGTTGATGATCTTTCAAAGGGATCCATGGATATGGCAGAGTCCGTGCAGAACACTCAGGTCAATATGATCCAGATCGGTGATGATATCGATAATATCAAGGGCCTTGCAGATGAGGCTACCACATATGCCAAGGAAGTCGAGAGCGAGAATCAGACAGCACAGGCTGCTCTTGATGAGCTCATGAAGGCTAATACGGATACGATCCAGGTATCCAAATCAGTCGTTGAAGGTATCAATTCTTCGTCTGAGGCTGTTAAGAAGATCGCTGAGGCTGCATCTGTTATAGAGAGTATCGCTTCACAGACCAACCTCCTTTCACTCAATGCTTCGATAGAGGCTGCAAGAGCCGGTGAGGCAGGTAAGGGATTCGCGGTCGTCGCAGGTGAGATATCATCCCTTGCTTCACAGTCTGATCAGTCTTCCAAGGAGATCAAGGCTATCGTCGACGAGATCATCGCTACTTCCGATAAGAACGTCGAATACGCAGGACAGATCTCAGAGGCAGTCAATAACGAAGGTACCGTGCTCACTCAGGTTTCCGACAGCTTCACTGTTGTCAATGAGAAGGTCGGCGGCACTGTCAACGCTATCCAGACCATCGCAGAGAAGACTCAGGAGCTCGATGCTGCGAAGGCTCAGGTGCTTGACGATGTCAGTGCTCTTTCATCCATATCCGAAGAGAATGCTGCCTCCTGCCAGGAGACCAATGCTTCCATGGAGGAGATCGGTGCTACTATCCAGACCATCAAGGAAGAGGCCGACAAGACTCTCGAAGTTACTGAGACGCTTTCAAAGGCAGTATCCGCATTTAAGATTCAGGCTTGATAAGACAGAAGCAGCTTAAATGGGGACAGGCGTTAAGACAGGTTTTGATAATGAAAAATATGAGCAGATACAGTCGGCTCATATCAGAGAAAGAATAGAAAAATTCGACAAACTTTATCTTGAGTTCGGGGGGAAGCTCTTTGACGATTATCATGCGTCAAGAGTCCTCCCGGGCTTTGAGCCTGATTCAAAGCTCAAAATGCTTTCAAATCTTAAGGATCAGGCAGAGATAGTCATAGTAATCTCAGCAGATGCAATAGAACAGAATAAGACCAGAGGAGATCTCGGCATCACATACGACAGTGATGTGCTTCGTCTTGTAGACAGTTTTCGGGACATGGATTTCTATGTGTCTTCTGTCGTCATAACGAAATATACCGGTCAGGCAGCTGCCGACAAATTCAGACAGAAGCTCGAGACACATAATATCAACAGTTACCTTCATTATGTCATAGAAGGCTATCCCGGAGATGTAGAGAAGATAGTATCTGATGACGGTTATGGCAGGAATGAATATGTACATACCACAAGGCCGCTGGTCGTTGTGACCGCCCCGGGTCCTGGTTCAGGCAAGATGGCTACATGCCTTTCACAGATCTATCATGAGCATAAGAGAGGCATTACTGCCGGATATGCGAAATTCGAGACATTTCCGATATGGAATCTTCCTTTGAAGCATCCGGTCAATCTTGCTTATGAGGCCGCTACGGCTGATCTTAATGATGTGAACATGATAGATCCGTTCCATCTTGAGGCTTACGGCGAGACAACCGTTAATTATAACCGTGACATTGAGATATTCCCTGTGCTCAAGGCAATGTTTGAGGAGATCCTCGGAGATTGCCCTTATAAGTCGCCTACAGACATGGGCGTCAATATGGCGGGGAACTGCATTATAGACGATGATGTCTGTCAGGAAGCTTCCAGACAGGAGATAATCAGGCGATATTTCCGTGGCGCCTGCGATCTGAAACTCGGCAATGTGACTCCGGAAGTAGTCAGGAAGCTTGAACTTGTCATGAAACAGGCTGATGTAACGGTAGAAGAAAGGAAAGTAGTCACATATGCCAGAGAGAGGATGGAACAGACCGGTACGCCGTGTGCTGCAATAGAACTTCGGGACGGAAGGGTAATGACCGGAAGGACCAACGATCTGCTTGGCGCTGTTGCCTCCTGTCTTATTAATTCATTGAAGCTTAATGCCGGTATAGCACATCCGGTTCATCTTATATCAAGAGAATCTCTTGAGCCTATACAGACTCTTAAGACTCAGTATCTTGGCGCGCATAATCCAAGACTGCATACAGATGAGATGCTCATTGCTCTTTCAGTATCTGCGGCTACGGACCCCAATGCACGCCTTACACTTGAGCAGCTCCCTTTCATGAGGGATTGCGAAGCTCATTCTACCGTCATGCTCTCAAGCGTAGACGAATCTGTGTTCAGAAGACTGGGTATCAGACTCACATGTGATCCCGTTCTTCCCGGAAGCCACAGGAGCAATTCGGCTCCTCCGGCCGAATCCGATACTCCCGTTCCCAGGAATTAGAAAGGTAAAATAAAATGAATGTTTCAGAGATCAAGGAGATAAAGGGATCTTTCTCCCTTGAAGCATGCACCATAGACCGTATATGCGGGTGCTATGTCAATAATGAGAAGGAGAAGCAGGCTGTATCCAAGGATGCTTTTATGAGCCTTCCCGATGAAGAACAGCATAAATACATGGAGTTTTTCAAAAAGACTTTATCAGGGACATTGGGTAAGAATCTTATCGACATGGAATTCCCGCTTGCCGAGGAAGCAGACGGAGGGAGGCAGAAAAAACTTCTTGCTCTGAGAGATTCTGCGCTTTCGGATGATGAACTTGTGAACAGATTCTATGATCTTGTGATAGAGGGATATGATACGGTGGAAAAATACTTTATCATCCTGATACATGCTGTATACGATGTCCCGGGCATCACGAGTGACGGCATATTGAATGAAGATGCATCCGATTCTGTATATGATCATATTCTCTGTGCGATATGTCCTGTTAAGCTTGAAAAGGGTACATTATCATATGATCCCGATGAGAACAGGATATCCGAGAAGATAAGAGACTGGATAGTGTCGGATCCTGCTCACGGCTTTTTATTCCCGGCATTTAATGACAGGACAGCCGATATCCACTCGCTCTTATACTATACAAAGAAAAGCGAGGAGATGCAGGAAGGATTCATTGATCACGTTCTTGGCACGGATCCGCCTTTAAGCGCCGGCGATCAGGCTGATCTTTTCAATACGGTTGTAAGGCAGACTCTTGGTGATGACATCACTCTGGATGATGTGATGGCGATCAATGACAATGTCCGGATAATGATCAACGATCACTCGGATGATCCCGAGCCTTATCTCATGGACAAAAGTGAGATCCGCAGGATTTTCGAAAAAAGCGGTGTGGATAATGAGATAATGGAGGATTTTGACTGGAAGTACGATGAAGCTGCGAACTCTGTGTCCGAGGACGAGGAGGCTGCGCCTGTCATACATGCGAGCAATCTGAGCGGAATAAAAAAGATAGATATAAGAACTCCGGATGTAGTAATAAAGGTTAATCCTGAGAGATCAGATCTCATAGAGACCAGGCTCATAGACGGGAGAGAATGCCTTGTCATTGCGGTAGACGACCGTGTAGTTATCAACGGGATGCAGGTTCATACTATTCCTGCCGACAGACTTAAGCGCTGATGAGGGATATGGTATTTAAAATGGAGATCGAGTATCCCCAGATAAAAGAAGGAGCGGAAGTTTCTGTAGAAGAGGGGTACCTTCAGGACGGACTTGTGGTATATTATACTATAGTGCCGGCAGTCGCCATGTCCGGTAATTTTAAGAGACAGGAGGCGCTGAGGTCTGATAAGGGTATTGTGAAGGCTCTGAGACGGGATGAAGAGAGCGGAGCCTTTTATGTTACGGTATCATTTGATGAGTGAGATCTGATGGCTACTTACGGTGAGAGACTTAAGAATTCCAGAACTTACGAAGAGACGGTCATGCCCCATGTCTGCCGGGGTCTTCTTCTTTGTTCGCTGTCCATTCCTCTGCTCGTAGCTCTTTCAAGACTGCACATCATTCATATATCCGATAATACGCTTTATATAATTTGTTTTTCCCTGCTGCTATCGCTCATAGCTCCTTTTTTCATGCTTAAGAGTTCTCTTCCGACCGCTTTTATCAAATATTATACGTCAATAGCCCTGACCATTACGGTTTCAATGCTTGCTCTCATCCCTGAGGTCGATATCAGGATGGGCTATCTCATAGGTGTTGCCGTAGCCATGGTATTTCTTGATACCAGGCTTATGATCATAGAAGCTGTGCTGTCCTATCTGGTCATGAACATTTCTCTGTTCATGATCGCTGCCAGATGGCTTCTTACGACAAACAGCAGGTTACCGTCATTTAATGCGATCTTTGCCATATACAAATCTCATGTAGAGGCTACTACCATTGAGTTTTTGCTTCTGCTCCCACCATTTTTTATAGCCTGCATCATGGCCAGACGCCATATCATCAGCGAGGAAGAGCTCTATGTCGAGCTTTCCACCGAGGAGGAGAGATACAGACTTGCATTTGAAGAATCCGACGATCTTATCTTTGATTATGAATATGATACGGACAGGCTTACATATTACGGATCTCTTCTGGAGAAGGATTCGGACAATTCGGTCAAGCATATTGTTGATCAGGCTTTTGAGAAGCTTTCAAGAGGAGAGCTTGTCTACAGTGAGGATGTAGGCGATATCATAAAACTCCTTAACGGAGAGACCAGCGATTCGCTCTCTGTCAGACTCTGCGGCAGGGAGGCCGGAGAATATCTGTGGATAAGGGTCGAAGGCCGTATCGTCTGGAAGGGCGACAAAAAGGTCCGTGTTGTCGGCAAGATGACTGATATCTCAAAAGAGAAGGAAAAGGAAGCTGATTTCCTCGAAAATGCCAAGAAGGATCCTGCTACCGGATTCTTCACGTGGGAGATCGGAGAAAAACTCATCGACATGCTCACGGAATCCCAGGATGCAGGTCTTTGCTATCTGTTTTTTAAGATACTCAATCTTCAGGATATAACCGATGAATACGGCAGCTTTTTCTCGGATGCCATCATCTCAAGGGTCGCCGAGACTTCGCAGGCGGTGCTTACTTCCGAGGATTATCTTTTCAGGCTTAATAATGACACCTTCATAGCGATAATCACCGATCTGGATGAAGACCTGATCGGGATGATACACTCGAGCCTGGAGCATTCTCTCGAGAATATATATGTAGGTGATGAAGAGGATGACGGACTTGATTATATCGTTCGTTTCATTAGGGATAAGGATGAGCTCCTTAAGATAATTGAGGGAGAGGATTCATCCACTGTAGTCCCTGTCAAGAAGACCGGCAATATCGACTATGATGCCGTAAGCTTTACATTTAATATCCTTGAGCATTCCAAAGACTTTTCCACATCCATGATGCTGCTTTTGGAGCATATCGCGAATATGTTCAATATAGTGAATATCTACATCATGGAAAGAGACGATACACCGGGGCTTGAGATCTGCCTTTATGATTTCAGCTCTGTTCCGGGAGGAGCGAAGTTTGAGCCGGGAGAGAGAAGAGAGAGCGATACGGGAGAGCTTCAGATGACGTATGATTTCCTTGCCAACAAGGAATATATCATCATGAACAGCTCATTTCTGGCACATTACAGTAACGATACTAGGAACAGGATCATGGGGAATCATACCTCGCATCTTGTTATCCCTATCTTTTCCGCCGGTGAGATATACGGCACTGTAGATTACGAGCATCTTAACACCGATTATGAGTGGCCCGAGAGGACGGTCAATACTCTGCTCGAGGTCACGAGATGCATGTCCACATATCTGTTGAGAGACAGAGCGGATTCCGCAAGCCGCGCAAAGAGTGATTTCCTGGCGTCCGTTTCTCATGAGATCCGTACTCCTCTGAATGCTATTTCCGGATTCTCCGAGCTTATGCTGGCAAGGGAGGAGCTTGATTCCGAATCAAGAAGATATGCTACAGGTATCAAGGGATCTGCAGATAATCTGCTGGCTGTGATCAGCGGCATCCTTGATTTCTCCAAGATAGAATCCGGCAAGGTGGAGATACTTCATGAGCACTTCAGGATCTCCGAGACCATTGCTGATCTGTACAGGATGACTGAGATCTCTGTTAAGGAGAAGGGACTGGACTACAATATCTCATTCGAAAAGAATGTGCCTGACGGCCTTGTCGGTGATGAGCAGCGTATCAAGCAGGTCCTGCTCAATCTTGTAAGCAATGCCATCAAGTTTACCCATGACGGGGGCATCGATCTTAATGTTTCATTTATAATGGAGGAGAATGAAAAGCAGGGAATGCTTCTTGCTTCCGTTAAGGACACGGGAGAGGGCATAAAAGAAGACGAGATCAATCTGATATTTGAATCTTTCCAGTACGGAGACAAGGCCAGGAATAAATCCACCAGAGGCGTGGGTCTCGGCCTTACGATATGCAAAGACCTTCTGCATATGATGAAGGGAGATATCTCCTGTGAATCGACACAGGGCAAGGGCTCCGTTTTTTCCATCTCGGTTCCCGTTGAAGTCTTTGATGATTCTCCTGCTACATTTGACGAAGGCTACAGCGAGATAAGGCCTGAAGAGGTATTCCATCTTCCCTTCATATGTCCGAGAGCCAAGGTACTCATAGTTGATGACAACAAAGTGAATCTTGATGTTGCCAAGGGCCTTATCGGTCAGTATCATCCTCAGATCACCACGGCGATGTCCGGTGATGAGGCTCTTAATATATACTTTGCCGAGCATGACTTTGATATCATATTCATGGATCATATGATGCCGAAGATGGACGGTATAGAGTGCGTTAATCATTTGAGAAGGCTCAATGTTCCCGGAGCAGCCGATGTACCCGTGGTGGCGCTGACCGCCAATGCAGTCAAGGGCGCAAGGAAGCTCTTCCTTACTTCAGGAATGGATGATTATATTTCAAAGCCGATCAAGCTCACCACGCTCGCCGAGGTCATGGCAAGATGGATCCCTGACAAATATAAGGAAGTTCCGGTCTGGGATAATTCATGGGATGATCCGTCCAAAAAGGACAGAAAGGCACCGTCAGATACGGCCCAGATTTCGGAACTTTATGATTTTTCAAAGCTCAAAGAGATCAATTCCGATGTGGCCATTACCAATGTCGGAGGAAGCAAGGAGGTATACAGAGAACTTCTTGCCACCTTCTATGATTCTGATTCGATGTCCGAAGCCAACGGATATTATAACGACAGGGATCTGGAGAATTACAGGATCACTGTGCACGGCCTGAAGAGTTCCGCCAGATATATCGGGGCCGATAAGCTGTCAGAGAAAGCCAAGGAACTTGAAGATTATGCCAAGAACGGTGACTGGAGCTCAATAGACAGAGAGCATCCCGTTCTTCTTCCGATGTATGCTGAGGTAGCCGATTCTATAAGAGATTATCTCGGAGAAGCAGATGACAGCGCAAGTGCACCTTCAGGGTCTTCCGAACTGATGAAAGACGACCTTGTAAAGAAGCTTGATGAGCTTGCGGATTATCTTATCAATATGGAATTTGATGAAGCAGCTGAATGTGCTGCTTCACTGAAGAAGGTATCCACAGGGGACGAAGAGACGGATGTGGATCTCGGCGACGTCATCAAGATGATCGAGAATTTTGATTTTGAAGATGCGGAGACCAATCTTAAGATATTGAAAGACAAGGTTCTTGGGCTTGATTCTTAGCTCGCTTTACATCGGACTTGTTTTGTAGTAAGATATAGTGGTTGTCGGCAAGAAACACATACAATATCTTGTGCATCATACACAAAAAACGGAGAGGGAGAAAAAATGTCTAAATTCAAGGTAAAAGTTCAGCTTCTTATCATGTGTTTATGTCCTATCATCATCTTGGGTACCGTGCTTTTGGTGATCAGTTACAGGTCCATCATGTCCAAGGCTATTGAGGATGCAAATGCTCAGAACCTTCTTTCATGCGAACAGATCGAGACTGAATTTGCCGGTATTCTGGATCAGAACATAGCTGCTATCCAGGGAGTTGCAAAGTCCCCGGCTACAGTGGCTTTCCTTGAGGGTAATCCCGATGCCCCTTCAGTTGAGGTCATAGGTGATTATATCAGGAGCGTTGATGCATACTTTGATGACGGTAACGGAATCGCCATAGCTGATGCGACCGGAATGCAGCAGGTCCGCTCAAAGGGTGACTGTGTTGATGTATCCGAGAGGGATTATTTCCAGAATGCGATGCAGGGCCAGACCTTTGTATCAGATCTTATCGTCAGCAAATCCACAGGTTCCAGGATTACATCCATTATCGTCCCGGTATATGGTTCAGACGGATCCATCATCGGTACTGTTCAGAGGAACTACAACCTTGAAGCTTTCCATACGTTCCTTGAATCTACCGGAAAGGAAGCTTTTATAGTCGATCGTGATGCTGATATAGTTGCTCATTCCCAGTATGAGATCACTGAGGATAAGGAGCAGAATTTCGCTACTTCCACATTCATGACTCAGGGTAAGGAAGAGGGCACATATGAGGCAGATACCGGCAGAGGCTATAAGGGTATGATGGCTTATAAGAAGGAGCCCTCTACCGGCTGGACGGTTATAGTCGCTCAGAAGGTGAATGATGTTACCGGTCATGCAAGATCAAGTGCCATAGTGATAGTAATCGTAGGTCTTGTGCTTCTGGCACTTTCAGTCGTACTTGTTATGTTTGTTGCTAATTCCTTTGTGAAGCCTATCAATGCCATCAATGCTTCTCTTGAAGCATTTGCAGGCGGTGAATTCCATGAGATCACAGGATATGAGGGGCGACGTGATGAGTTTGGCAATATCGTTGATAATACCAATAGCGTTCTGTCCAAGATCAAGGGTGTTGTTTCTGATCTTAAGGACGTTATGAGGGATCTCGGTGAGTCCTCAACTGCTCTTGCAGAGACTGCAGGGCAGATAAGCCAGACTACCGATGACGTATCAGAGGCTGTTCAGGAGGTCGCAAAGGGCGCTACAGAGCAGGCTGATACTATTCAGAGCGCTACCGAGAACATCACTACTTTGTCGGAAGCTATTCAGAATGTTGCGAACAACGCAGAAGGTCTTGCTTCTACCGCTTCTTCCATGAGTGATTCCAGTTCGTCTTCCGCAGAGGCTCTTAAGGAACTTTCATCCAAGATGGATGCCATGAATTCAGCGATGAATGAGATCTCCGAAGGAATGAATGCTACCAACGCCGCAGTTCAGGGCGTCAATGAGAGAGTAGACGGCATCACCTCCATTGCATCACAGACCAATCTCCTTGCTCTCAATGCTTCGATAGAGGCTGCAAGAGCCGGTGAGGCAGGAAGAGGATTCGCGGTTGTCGCTGAGGAGATAGGTAAGCTTGCAACGGAATCTGCACAGACTGCGGAAGAGATAAGGTCAGAGATGTCAAAGCTTCTTACTCAGTCACAGAACGCCATAAAGATGACCGGAGAAGTTTCCGAGATCAGCGTGAACGTGAATTCCGTGCTTGCTGATACAGTTGATAAGATCAATGAGCTTATAGACGGAGTCGGGACTACGGTTGATGGCGTTACGACCATATCCGGACTGTCTCAGGAAAGCGCAGCCAGCAAGACCATCATTGTGGATGCTATGGATTCGCTCTCTGCTATATCCGAAGAGAATGCAGCTTCTACCGAAGAGACATCTGCATCCATGGAAGAGCTCAATGCCACAGTCAATGTACTGTCGCAGTCAGCCAGTGATCTTAATGATCTGGCCAAGAAGCTCGAGACTGATCTCGACTTCTTTAAGATCTGATTTATTCATCATCCTTTCATAATACCCTGGAGGGCCGTTCAGCGAATATTCGCTGACGGCCTTCTGTGGCTGATACACTAAAACGGTTGACTTTTGGTACCCGAATCTTTATAATATGCGGGTATGTGTAGCGATGATCATAAGGTCATCAGAATAATCCAGGAGAGAGAAAAATGGCAAATATCAAGTCCGCAAAGAAAAGGATCAAGACCAGCGAAAAGAGAGCAGAGAGGAATAAGTCTGTAAGGACAAGTGTTAAGACTGCAATGAAGAAGGTCTTTGCTGCTGTAGAATCATCTGATAAGGATGCTGCCCAGAAGGCTCTTAGAGAAGCTGTCAAGACTATTGAAAGCGCCGGCTCAAAGGGCGTATATCCTAAGAACACTGTTTCAAGAAAGGTATCGCGCGTAGCCAAGGCCGTCAATAAGATGGCTTGATACTGATCTATGGAGATCAGTCAGGATCATATCAGAAATTTCTGCATAATCGCCCATATCGATCACGGTAAGTCTACTCTTGCAGACAGGATCCTCGAGAAGACAGGACTTCTGACTGAGAGAGAGATGCAGGACCAGGTCCTTGACAACATGGACCTGGAACGTGAGAGGGGCATCACTATCAAATCTCAGGCTGTGCGCACTGTATACACAGCCAAGGATGGCGAAGAGTATGTTTTTAATCTTATAGATACTCCGGGCCATGTCGATTTCAATTATGAAGTATCAAGGTCTCTTGCCGCATGTGACGGCGCAGTTCTCGTTGTAGATTCATCTCAGGGCGTAGAAGCCCAGACACTTGCCAATGTCTATCTGGCATTGGATCATGACCTTGATGTATTCCCTGTATTAAACAAGATAGATCTTCCTTCGGCCGATCCTGAAAGGGTTGCAGAAGAGATCGAGGATGTCATCGGGATAGAGGCATCCGATGCTCCGCGCATATCCGCCAAATCCGGCATAGGGATAGAAGAGGTCCTTGAAAATATAGTTACAAAGATACCGCCGCCATCCGGCGATACTGATTCTCCGCTTAAGTGCCTGATCTTTGACTCACTGTATGATCCGTACAAGGGTGTCATAGTATTTATCAGGGTTTTTGACGGGGCCATCCGTCCCGGAGACAGGATCCGTTTTATGGCTAACGAGATGGAAGAGGAAGTCGTGGAAGTCGGATATTTCGGCGCCGGGAGATTCATCCCCTGTGACGAACTCTCATCCGGAATGGTCGGTTATTTTACGGCTTCCATCAAGGATGTAAGAGAAGCCCGTGTCGGCGATACTGTTACCAATTCTGCCAAGCCTTGTACAGAGGCTCTTCCCGGCTATAAAAAGGTTAATCCCATGGTCTATTGCGGTGTGTATCCCGCCGATACCAGGGATTATCCGAATCTCAGGGATGCGCTTGAGAAGCTGCAGCTTAATGATGCTTCGCTTTCTTTTGAGCCGGAGACATCGCTTGCTCTTGGCTTTGGCTTCAGATGCGGCTTTCTGGGGCTTTTGCATCTGGATATCGTTGCCGAGAGGCTTGAGAGAGAATATGATCTCGATCTTGTAACGACTGCTCCGGGGGTAGTATACAGGGTGCATAAGACAGACGGCACCATGATAGAGCTTACAAATCCTTCGAATCTGCCGGAGCCTTCCGAGATAGACTATATGGAGGAGCCGATAGTAGCGGCTGAGGTCATGGTCTCTACCGAGTATCTCGGGGCTATCATAGGACTATGTCAGGAAAGGCGCGGCATACAGACCGGCATGGAATACCTGGAAGAGACCAGAGTGCTCCTGAAATACGATCTTCCGCTGAACGAGATCATCTATGATTTCTTTGATGCCTTAAAGTCGCGCTCGAGGGGATATGCAAGCTTTGATTACGAGCTTAAGGGATATGTGAAGTCCGAGCTTGTCAAGCTTGATATACTTATCAACAAGGAATATGTCGATGCCCTGTCCTTCATTGTATTCAAGGATTCTGCATATCAGAGAGGCTCAAAGATGTGCGAGAAGCTTAAAGGAGAGATCCCCAGGCATCTTTTCGAGATTCCTATCCAGGCTGCCGTCGGCGGAAAAGTCATTGCGAGAGAGACAGTAAAAGCAATGAGGAAGGATGTCCTTGCCAAGTGCTACGGCGGTGATATATCAAGAAAGAAAAAACTGCTTGAAAAGCAGAAGGAAGGCAAGAAGAAGATGCGGCAGATAGGGAGCGTTGAAGTTCCGAAGGAGGCATTTCTTTCGGTGTTAAAGCTTGACGATGAATGATCCTGAAATAAGCATCTATCTGCATATCCCTTTTTGTCAGAGGAAATGTCTGTACTGCGACTTCTGTTCTGATGTCGCATCATCTGAGGATACCTTTTTTTATTACACCAACGCCCTGTTAAAAGAGATCGCTTCAAAGAAGGAACTGTTTGAAGGAAGGAAGCTGAGTTCTATATATATTGGCGGAGGCACTCCCAGTGTGATGCCGTCCCACGCTCTGGGAAATATTATGGATGCCATATCCGCTGTGATCGATATCGATGACGATACCGAGATCACAATGGAGGTAAATCCCGGAACCGTCAATGAGCTTAAGTTAAAGGATTATGTGGCTTTCGGGATCAACAGAGTCAGTATGGGCGTGCAGTCGATGATAGAAGATGAGCTGTTTGCTCTGGGACGTATCCATACGGCCGACGATGTAAAGAAGTCCTTTGACATGCTCTACTGGTCAGGTATTGATAATATCAGCATGGATATAATGACATCCATTCCTCATCAGACCGTTGAGAGTCTGATGAAGACGATAGATGAGATCGATATCCTTCATCCGAAACATATCTCTGCGTATGCCCTTTCCATCGAAAAGGGGACTCCGTTTTATGAAAAGTATCTCTACGGGACGCTCCAGCTTCCATCCGAAGAGGAATCATATGCGATATACAAGACGGCGCAGGCTTATCTTGATCAAAAAGGGTATAAGAGATATGAGATATCAAATTATGCTCTTGAAGTGACATACGCGCCGAGAGACTACCGATGCCGTCATAATCTCAGATACTGGGACAGGAAGGATTACGTGGGACTTGGTGTATCTGCTGCGTCAAAAGTGGGTGATCACAGATTCACGAATACGCGTGACCTGTACAGTTACGCCTCCGACCCCGGGAATATAAGGATAGAGGACTATGAACTGAAAAAGACGGATGCAATGGCTGAATTCATGTTTCTGGGATTAAGAAAGACCGAGGGGATACGGCTGCTGGATTTTCGTGACTGCTTTGATACACCGATAGAGGAGGTGTACGGAAAAGTAATGAAAAACCATGTCGATCATAAACTGGCAGTCATGTCGGGAGATGATGAAGAGAGAAGGTTCATGCTTACCGAACAGGGCATGGATGTGGCCAACTATGTGATGTGTGATTATATGTTCTGACAATTGTCTTTTTTCGCTTCTGATCATCATAAATCCTTGACCCAATAGTGTTTTAAGTTTAGAATAATATAGGATTTATGCACTTTGGAGGGTTTCTATGAGGGTTAATTTCAAATATTATCAGGATGAAGACAGGATGGTCTTCGATTCTTCGGCTACCGAGATCCTGGCCGGCGATAATATAATCAATCCTTTTGTAGGCAATATAGAGATAGGCGCCAAGGTTCATACTGAGGATTGTGAAAGAGCAATTGCTTTTTTTTCATCTATTTTTGATCATTCGCATAAGAATTATACATATCTGAGGATACTTGACAGATCCGGTGATTTTTCCTGGTTTCAGATATATGTTTCCGAACAGGTCGGAGACGGATATATTATAGGTTCCATAGAGCCTCTCGATCCGGCTCTTTCAGCTGAGAATTCCAGCGAAAGGCTTTCTTTCTTCAACAGCCTTAAGGATTTTCTCAATGAAATACCTATATACGACATTCCCAATCTTTTCCTCATCCATCTGACGGATTATAAAAGTCTTGCTTCCACCAAGGGCAGCGAACTGGCTGATAATGCGTTCAATGATGCCGTTAATGTGGTAAAGGGAGTACTCAGAGGATCCGATGTCGTGGCTTCGGCAGGTGAAGGTACGATACTTGCATATCTTCTCGGGGTAAAGGATGATATCATTCTTTGTGACAGGGCCGCTTCCATCATCTCTTCACTCAGGATCTCCTGGGGAGCTTACAGTGAGAATCTCAAAGAGGTCGTCTCCATAGGTATTGCGACTGTCAAGCATGACGGTCAGATGAACATCTCCGAGCTGTACCGCAAGGCAGACATAGCGCTTCGTTCATCCATTGAAAAGCATAAGAATACATATACTCTTTATGCCGATATCGTCAAGGATGAGGCTCAGTTTGTCGGCAAGAACGTGTCTCTCCATGATATAGAGCTTGTAAAGAACATCCTGGATCCCATCAAGACCTGGGCCTACGCGGTAGATGAAAGACTGCATCTGATATATAAAAATAATGCCCTCAGTGAAAGGATCCCAGGAGAAAGCCTTGGATATTGCTATAAGCTGATCAAGGGGAATAAGGAGCAGTGCAAGGACTGTCCACTGTTAAAATTCAATGATGATCTTTCTTCCGTAGATGCAGATGTCTATTCTCCCGGCTTAAGACGTGAGATCCATACGAGGACTACGAGACTTCGTATGAGAAACAATATCAAGGTCTATATCATAGCCGACACAAAGGAAGATATCGCAGTCCAGCTCGAGGCTCTGAAGGAGAGTACGAAGCACTATAACAAGGCGATGCAGCGCATCCAGGATATCATATGGGAGATTGACCTCGATACTCTGGTATGTACCAGGATCAGAGAGGAAAACATACTTTCAATGGTCGAAAAGAGGGTTGAGGATTTTGAGACTCTCAGGGATTATTATATGAATCATGTAGTCTATCCGGATGATACGGAAGATTTCATGTATGCGTCTTCTCCAGCGAGACTTCGCGATGCCCTCCGCATAGGCAGAGGCAATCTCGACAGCAAGGTCCGTTTTCTGTATCAGGACGGGACATATCACTGGTATTCCCTGAGCGCTCTTTTTGAAGAGGGCAAGGTATTTCTCATAGCAAGAGATATCAACGATCTGTCTCATGATATCGTGCAGGACTATGTGATGAGCCGCCGCTTCAGGGAGATCAAGTCCGATTCCCAGGCGCGTAATGAGCTTGCCAAGAATTACGAAAGATCAGAGCATGTGAATGAGCTTACCGGCATATATGTTTTTGAATACGACGCTCCGGAGAAAAGCTATTATCTCAGTACAACCTTCGAGAATATGTTTGATGTGACTGAGAGCATGCTGACTGGTGAATGGACGCTTCTGGAGGGATTGTCACCTCATACTGACGATAGAGAAAAGTACGAGACCTTCCTCCGCAGGATAAAGACAGGCAGCGATACCCATGAGACAACTGTCAGACTGCTGAATAAATACAATGTTGCGCTCTGGTTTACTATCACTGTCCAGACATTAATGGGCATAGGCAATTCCCTGGCGCGTATCACGGGATGCATCCAGGACGTCAATACAGAGATGCAGATCAAGCAGGAACTTGAATTCAGGGCGGATTATGATTCTCTTACCGGTCTCTTTAACAGCGAGAGCTTCTACCGTAATGTTGAGGAGCGCCTGCTCATGCGTCCGGAGAGCAAGTTCGCCATTATCTCCGTGGATATTGACAGATTCCGCATAATCAACGACAGGTTTGGCGTGGAAGCGGGTAATACATGCTTAAGGGAGCTTGGCCGGATCATACGCGGCTCTCTTCCCTGGGACGGTCTTGCAGCCAGATATCAGGCGGATATGTTTTCGATCCTTTATGAATACAATGAAGAGCATGAGCTCCTTGATTATATTGAGAAGCTTACTCTTTCATATCATGTGGATGAGGCTTCAAGATGCGGATCGACTCTGAGCTATGGTATATATAAGGTGGATGACAGAAATATCACTGTCCGTCTCATGTGCGACAGAGCCCGTCTTGCAAAGCGTAATATCAAGGGCAATTCCCTTACCAACTTCAACGTATATGATGATAATATCAGACTTAAGGACAATCAGATGGCCGAGCTTGAGAGCGAGATGGAGATAGCTCTCGAACGTCATGAATTCGTGATGTTCCTTCAGCCCAAGGTCTCACTTGAGTCGGGTAATATCTGCGGAGCCGAGGCATTGGTCCGCTGGATGCATCCTATCAAAGGTATCAGGATGCCCGGTGACTTCCTTCCTCTTTTTGAATCAAACGGTTTTATCAAGCGTATCGATGAGTTCATGTGGGAGGAGACATCCAAATATCTTGCACGCCTTAAGGAACTTAATATTGATATTCCGATATCCGTTAATGTATCAAGGCTTCATATAGGCAATACGGATCTTGTGGCAGAGCTGTCGCATCTGGTCGATAAGTATCAGATAGATCCCGGCAATCTTGAGCTTGAGATAACCGAGACGCTCTTTACCGAAGATACCGATACTCTGTATAACATCATGCAGGAGCTTAAGAATAAGGGATTCACGATAGAGATGGACGATTTCGGATCCGGATATTCTTCGCTTAATATGCTTAAGGATGCTCCCGTGGATGTGATCAAGATCGACCGTTTCTTCCTGGATGAGGTCATAGATACCAAGAGAGGCAAGATTATTGTGGCCAATTCGATCAAGATGTCCAAGGAACTTGGCATGCGCACGGTTGCCGAGGGCGTTGAGACCAAAGAGCAGGCTGATTTCCTGAGAGATTCGGGCTGTGATATCGCTCAGGGTTATTATTATTCAAAGCCCATACCAACAGATGAATTTGAAGAGCTATACAATGGAGGACATCTGAAATGATCTTTGTCAGACATGAGAATCTTAAGGTCGGCATGAGGCTTGCAAAGCCCATATATGATAAAAAGGGTGTCCTTCTTTACGAACGTGACAGCAAACTGACGCCCATGGGCATAGAAAGTGTTAAGAATTTCGGCATCATCGGATTATATATCCTTGAACCCGCAGAGCCTGTACCTCCCATGAGCGAAGAGGATATCGAATTTGAACGTTTTACCCAGGCTACAAGCTTCATGATAGCTGACGAGCTGAAGGAACTTCATGACAACAGCAAGATAAAAAATCTCCCCAATATCACTGCCTCCATCATCAAAGGATACGGAAGGCTCGATCACAAGATCAATTTTGTTCAGAATCTCAGGAGCAAGGAAGATGAGCTGGCAAAGCATTCTCTCTACTGCGCTATGCTCTGCGCCATGATCACGCATAAAATGAACTTACGGCTGTCCGATCAGAATGAAGCGGTCACGGCTGCTATAGTTCATGGCGTCGGAAGACTCGATATTCCCAAAGATATCAGGGATAAAAAGGAAAAGACCGAAGGTGATCAGAAGATCATATACGAATGCAAGAAGAGAGGTGAGACTCTTATCGAAGCTGCTTTTCTCTCGACACCGGCGATCAATCGCATTGTCGCTCAGTCCACAAGGATGATCAATGCGTTTGAGAGCGGACGTGAACTTGATACAAAAAAGAATGTTATCGGTGCAAAGGTTCTCTGCCTTGCCCGCATTTTTGATAACATGACTGCCATGAATGATGTCAATGAGCCGAGTTCCGAGATCTCAGCCGTAAGGTTCCTTATGGAGCATGAGGATTTCTTCGATAAAGAGATAGTATCGGCGCTTACTGAGAGCATCAACCTTCTTGCGCCGGGCACATCCGTCGAGCTTACGAACGGAGACAAAGGTCTTGTGATCACTGAGAATCCTTCCAATGTGCTCGAGCCTGTCATTCTTTCATTTGGCGATAACAGGATAATCGACCTTGGTCAGAAGATGATATACGGTGATCTTGCCATCAAGGATGTCATGAAGACCATGGACAACAGGAATGTCATTGATAAGGAGGCGCTGAAGAAAGCGGGGATCAATATCTGATCCCTTGGATTAATCTATAATCCCTCGGATCAATATCTAAATTTTTCACTGCCTGCCTGATGCGGGCGTCAGAACCGGCTTCTGTCCGGTAATCGTCTTTATTTCATTTGTTTTCTGAAAGAATCTCATATTTCTTTCTCTTAATTTCATATCTATTTATTTTCAGGAGGTGCATCTATGTACACATCTGTAACCACTTTGTCTCTTGTCGGCTTAAAAGGAAGAGAGATCCGGGCCGAAGCAGACATGTCTGAAGGACTTCCCGTGTTCGAGATGGTAGGTTTTCTAGGGGGAGAAGTTAAGGAAGCGCGGGAGAGAGTGCGGACTGCGCTGAAAAATTCCGGTTTCCTGCTTCCGCCGAAAAGGATCACTGTCAATCTGTCTCCGGCCGATATCAAAAAGAGCGGCACTTCATATGATCTGGCTGTTGCGATCTCTCTTCTCAAACTCCTCGGGATAATATCGGAGGATGCAGCGGATGATATGGTAGTCATAGGAGAGCTTGGATTATCGGGTGAGATCCTTCCGGTAAGAGGCGTTCTCCCGATGCTTATTGAAGCAAAACAACTTGGCTATGACCATTGTATTGTGCCCTTCGACAATATGGCTGAAGCGTCGGCAGTAGATGGGATGGATGCCGTGGGCGTAAGATCTCTTAAGGAGGTGGAGACATACTTTGATACGGGATCAGCTCCCAAATATGAGGATACTGATACAGGAAGATCATCTGACAGAACATATGACGTGGACTTTTCAGAGGTTAACGGGCAGGAGACAGTAAAAAGGGCTCTTGAGATCGCGGCAGCTGGAATGCATAACATACTGCTCGTCGGCCCGCCGGGTTCGGGGAAGACAATGCTTGCAAAGCGTCTGCCCACGATCCTTCCTGATCCTGATATGGATGAGATCCTTGAAGTTACAAAGATATACTCTGTGGCGGGACAGCTTAAGGAAGGGCAGGGGCTTATATATACAAGACCATTTGTGGCGCCTCATCATACGGTATCATCTGCTGCGATGGCAGGAGGGGGAACCATACCGAGACCGGGACTTTGTTCTCTGGCGCACAGGGGAGTACTCTTTCTTGATGAACTTCCGGAGTTTTCGAGGAGTACGCTGGAGATCCTGAGGCAGCCTATGGAGGACAAGGAGGTCAATATAGCAAGAGCGGCGGCCGGATATACTTTTCCTGCGGATTTTCTGCTCTGCGCCGCAATGAATCCCTGCAAATGCGGTTATTTCCCTGACAGATCCAAATGCAGATGTACGGATGCGGATGTGCAGAAATATCTCGGACGGATATCCGGACCGCTTCTCGATCGCATAGATATATGCGTGGAGGCATCGAGAATAGAGTATAAGGACATAAACCTAAAAGGAGAAAGTGAGAGCTCGGAATCCATAAGAAAAAGAGTGAAAAGAGCTTCCGAGATCCAGAGGATGAGATATGAGGGTAGCGGAATAAGGTTTAATTCCGATATCGGCGTCAGAGACATCGACAGATACTGTCATCTTGGAAAAAAGGAAGAACAACTGATGAGAGATGCTTTCGAGAAACTCGGTATGTCAGCCAGGGCATATCACAGGATGATTAGGGTCGCCCGTACCATAGCGGATCTGGACGGTTCCGATAAGATCGAATGCAGCCATCTCTCCGAAGCAGTTGCTTTCAGGAATATAGACAGGAGGTACTGGAATGGATGAGATAAGGTATATCACAAGATTTGAGGATGATTTCCCCGAGAAGCTAAGGTTCATCCCCAATCCTCCGGCGGGTATCTATGTAAAAGGGAGACTTCCGGATCCCGGAAAAAAGACGGTATCGATAGTAGGAGCAAGAGCCTGTTCCGTGTATGGAAGATATATGGCGGAGTATTTTGCATCTCATCTTGCAGCAGCGGGAGTACAGATCGTATCGGGGCTGGCAAAGGGGATCGACGGGATAGCGCAGAGATCTGCCATGGAGGCAGGGGGTGTGAGCTTCGGTATACTGGGATCGGGAGTGGATGTTGTATATCCTGTCGAAAACAGGGATCTATTTGAGATGGCAGTAACAAACGGGGGACTGATCTCTGAATATCCTGAAGGCGCCACCCCTCAGAAAGCGTATTTTGCCGAGAGAAACAGGCTTATATCCGGATTGAGCGATATACTGCTTGTGATCGAAGCCAGGTACAGATCAGGCACTTCAATTACGGTACATAACGCTCTCGATCAGGGAAGAGACATCTTTGCCGTCCCCGGACGCCTGACGGACGGTCTGTCTGCGGGCTGCAACAAACTCATTTCCGACGGCGCAGGCATGGCACTGTGTCCTGATGACATACTTAAGGCTCTGGGCCTTCTTTCGGAAGATGCCGTGGTCACGGAGACCGGGAAAAGAAGAAAAAATACGGAAAAACCGGGAACAGTTAAGAGGATCCGTCTGTCAGAAAAGGAAAAACTGGTATATGGCTGTCTTGACCTTTATCCCAAAAACGTTGACGAGATAGTGCGAACTTTGCATATACCGGTGTCTCATGCGACAGAGACACTTACGGCTTTGTGCATAAAGGGTGCCGCGAGGGAGTGCGCCAAGAGTAATTATATCAAGGTATTGTGAGCTTTTGCTCAGGAGATACCGCTCCTTTGACAGTGAAGACGGCTTTACTCTTGCTAGTTAAATAAAAATGGTGTATATTGCTTTTTCGTGAAATGTTTCATGAAGGAGTAATGTAATGGCAAAGAATCTCGTAGTGGTCGAGTCCCCTGCAAAGGTTAAGACTATAAAGAAGTTTCTTGGCAGTAATTATCAGGTCGTGGCATCCATGGGTCACGTAAGGGATCTTCCCAAAAGCTCCATGGGTATCGACGTTGATAAGGACTTCGAGCCGAAATATATAACTATCCGCGGCAAGGGCGATCTGCTCGCTTCCCTCAGAAAGGAAGTAAAGAAGGCAGACAAGATCTATCTTGCGACTGACCCTGACCGCGAAGGCGAAGCAATATCATGGCATCTGGAGAATGCGCTCAAACTTAATCCGGATGAGACTGATAAGAAGGTATACAGGATATCCTTCAATGAGATCACAAAAAATGCCGTTAAGAAATCCCTGTCCGAACCCAGAGATATAGACATGGATCTTGTCGATGCCCAGCAGGCAAGAAGAGTTCTGGACAGACTGGTAGGATACGGTATCTCGCCCCTTCTCTGGGCGAAAGTAAAAAGAGGACTCTCCGCAGGAAGAGTTCAGTCCGTTGCCCTAAGGCTCATCTGCGACAGAGAGGACGAGATAGAGGCTTTTATTCCCGAGGAATACTGGACCATTGATGCGGTGTTTGATATAAAGGGCGAGAAGAAGCCACTTACAGCGCATTTCTACGGGGACGAAAACGGTAAGACCGAGATAAAGAACGAACAGGAAGCTTCGGATATCAAGAAGTTCTGCGAAAAAGCTTCCTATGAAATAACAGAAGTAAAGAGGGGCGAGAGGATAAAAAAAGCTCCGCTTCCTTTTACGACCAGCACCCTTCAGCAGGAGGCGAGCCGCGCTCTTAATTTCACCACTTCAAAGACAATGCGGATAGCGCAGAATCTCTATGAGGACGGTATAATTTCGTATCTCCGTACAGATTCCACGAGACTGTCCGAGGAAGCAAAGGAGATGGCAGCTGCATTTATTACTGAAAATTATGGCAGCGATCATCTCGGAGACAAGGCTGCAAGGGCAAAAGAGGGAGTAAAGGTCCAGGATGCTCACGAGGCGATAAGACCTACGGATGTGAACAGGACACCTCAGCAGTTAAAAGACAGTCTCGGAAGAGACCAGATGAGACTGTACCAGCTTATATGGAAGAGATTCGTTGCTTCCTGCATGGCTTCAGCAGTATATGATACGGAGAATGTAAGGATCACAGCAAAGAACAGCGGAGGCAGCAAGGCGTATATTTTTACAGCCAGTGCTTCAAAGATAAGATTTCCCGGCTTCATGAATGTATATAATGATGAAGAGGAGTCACAGGACGACAAGAATGTCATATCTTCTTCATTGTCGGAGAAGAGTGTACTCAAACACTCGGATCTTGAGGCAAAGCAGCATTTTACCCAGCCTCCCGCTCATTTTACGGAGGCAACCCTTGTCCGTACTCTGGAGGAACTCGGTATCGGCAGGCCTTCAACATATGCTCCCACGATAACGACTCTTCTCGGACGCAGATATATCACCAAGGAAGGCCGCAGTATCTATGTTACAGAGATGGGTAATGCAGTTAATAAGATAATGAAGGAAGCCTTCCCCACTATCGTCGATGAGAAGTTTACAGCCAATCTCGAATCCCTTTTGGACGGAGTAGAGGCCGGAGAGGTCAGATGGAAGACAGTCATAGAAAACTTTTATCCTGATCTGCATGATGCGGTAGAGAAAGCGAATCAGGAGATAGAAAAGGTTAAGATCTCCGATGAGGAAAGCGATGTGGTCTGCGAAGAATGCGGCAGGCACATGGTCATCAAGTACGGTCCGCACGGCAAATTCCTTGCCTGTCCCGGTTTCCCGGACTGTCGCAATACCAAGGCTTATTACGAGAGCATTGGCGTAGCATGCCCCAAGTGCGGTAAGGATATCGTGATGAGGATGTCCAAAAAGGGCAGGAGATATTACGGTTGCCTTGGTTTCCCTGACTGTGATTTCATGAGCTGGCCGAAACCCTCAGCCGTTAAATGTCCCAAATGTGGCGGAATGATGGTCGAAAAAGGCCAGAATCTGGTTTGTTCCAATGAGAACTGTAAGCATATCTTACCTAAGCCTGATGAAGATTAGACAGGATTGTATTTAAATCCGTACAATTTCGTTGATTTTCACCGGGATCTGTGGTATCATGATCTCAGACAGCATTATTATATTACCGGCCGGGCTTTGGCCTGACCGGACCTGTACAGGAACTGATGAGCAGCATAGAGCTTTTGGACAGGACGCGCCGGATAAGGTCGCTCCTGCATGAAAATGAAGATAATAAGGTCTCTTTTGATGAGCTCTGTGTACTTATGGGAAGTATCCTTCATTGCTCCGTATGCCTGCTGAGCGCAAAAGGCAAGGTGCTCGGCCATGACAGCAGGGCTATTTATCCAAATGCCTTTGCTGTTGCCAGGGGATCGTTCATAGATGAGGATATCAACGCCAGGCTTTTGAGAGTGCTGTCCACCAGAGAGAATGTAAGACTTGATTCACTCGGAGTGGATGACAGGGGTGTACTTGAGACGGAAGCTTTGATAGCACCGGTGGAGATGGGCAGCAAGAGAGCCGGATCGCTTTTATTCTTCAGAAGGAACAGAGGATTCTCCGTGGATGACATCATCCTGTGTGAATATGCTTCCACGGTAGCAAGCCTTGAACTCATCAGATCACTTACAGAGGAAGAAGAATCCAGCCACAGGGTGGAAGATGATATCAATTCGGCGCTTGATGCTCTGTCATATACGGAAAAGCAGGCCCTGTCCAGTGTGTTTGAGGGTCTTGGACCTGCCGGAGGTACTATAGTGGCCTCCTCCATATCCCGGGATACGGGCATCACGAGATCCGTTATAGTCAATGCCTTAAGGAAGCTGGAGAGCGCGGGTATCATAGATACAAGATCGCTCGGAATGAAGGGGACATCCATTAGGATACTTTATCCCGAGATATTTGACAGGATAGCTTTGCAGGACTAAAGAAAAGACCAGATCTGTCCGATATATAGATATATATGGTCCGGAATGGCATTCGGATATGACGTAAAAGGATTTATGGAAACATAGATCCTTTTTGTGATTGCCGGGGTTACTATAATTTGACCCGAAGCGCAGGTGTGATACAATATATTGTGTCTACATAATTGGCGTATATCTATATGTTGACATTTCGGCTTTTGCTATTATAATTATCTTGCTAGGGTATGCACATCATGAAAAGGAGGCAGATAAGGGTATGATCAATTCAGATGTATATAATTATATTGATGTCATAACCAAGGCTGCTGACGCCTCAGCCTTAAGGAACAAGACGATCGCCAACAACATTGCGAACATTGATACACCTCATTATAAAAGGCAGGATGTGTCTTTTTCCGCTAATCTTCAGCAGGCATTAAAGAACAGCAAATTTGAGACTCTTGATCAGAAGGTCTCCTCGCTCAATATCAAAAAGCTCAGAGGCGTGGTATATACGGACAATGATGCTTTTTCATACAGACTTGACGGCAATAACGTGGATGTAGACACCGAGAACGTATATATGGCTGAGAATCAGCTCATGTATCAGGGGCTTACAAAGTCTCTTACATCCGAATTCAATCATCTGCAGGCAGTGAGTAAGTAAGCTGCAAAGCAGCTTACTTGGCAAATAGCTTCTTCGAAGCTATTTGGAGCAATTAGGCAAATAGTTTCTTCGATGTTATTTGGAGATACATAGGAAATTATTTCTTCGAAGATGACCTTTCCGCAGATGGTATATATTCGGGAAGAAAGGAGATGAAATGGGAGTATTTGACAGTTTCAGTATCAATTCATCAGGACTTACCGCTGAGCGGTACAGGATGGATGTCATTGCTGAGAATGTTGCGAATGCAAACACCACACGTACAAAGGACGGTACTCCGTACAGGAGAAAGGTAGTGACTTTTCAGGAAAAGTCCAATCCTGTGGCTTCATTTAATTCTGTCCTTATGAATACACAGAGCAAATACAACCGCTTTGTAGGAAGCGGAGTGAAGGTCGGAGGATTATATGAGGATCATGTATCACAGATGAACATGGTCTATGATCCCTCCCATCCCGATGCCGACGAGAATGGTTATGTGACATACCCTAATGTCAACATCGTTACCGAGATGACGAACATGATAGATGCGAGCAGAGCATATGAAGCCAATGCCACGGCATTTCAGGCATCAAAGGATATGGCTCTTAACGGGCTGAACGTCGGACAGGGTTCATGATGAGGTGAGATATGGACGTAGCGCACATCAGTTCATTTTTTAATCTGTCTTCACCTGCGGTTGAAGGCGCCGCAGTCAGATCATCCACGGTTAAGATCCCGGATGATGAGAGCTTCGGTACATTTCTGGATGCTGCCGTGAAGCAGGTCAATGAGACCAACACATATCTGAAGCAGGAGGAAGAAGAGGAGATCAAATGGGCTCTCGGACTCTCCGAGAATACACATGATCTTGCTGTCGCCCAGTCAAAGGCACAGACCTCGCTTCAGTACACGGTTGCCTTAAGAGACAGATTTTTAGAAGCATACAGAGAGATAATGCAAATGCAGATATGATATAAACAATGAGGAGAACCGACGCAAATACAAGCTTGCTTGTATTTGAGCAGGTTCGACGAATGTAGAACACGAGCGACGGAGGGCGCAGCCCGGAATCGCGAGTGTTCAAATTGCGAGAGTTGCGGAGCAACGGAGCAATTTGTTTATATCATATGAAATTTGAACTTTAGTGTTCGAATTTCAAATTGCGAGAGTTGCGGAGCAACGGAGCAATTTGTTTATATCATATATAGTTGAGTTATAGTGTTTAATTGCGAAAGTTGCGGAGCAACGGAGCAATTTGTTTATATCATATATAGTTGAGTTATAGTGTTTAATTGCGAAAGTTGCGGGAGCAGCGAAGCTGCGAAGCAATCCGTATTGCATTAATAGAATTGCTAGACTTGCGAAGCAATTTGTTTATACATATTTAATGATTCTTTATTTCAGAAAGGATTACCATGAATAATATTCAGGAGAGGCTCAGGGCTCTGCTGCAGAGATTTCTCGACTGGTGGAACAGATTTTCGGCAAAGCAGAAGACGATAATCGTATCGTCTGCTGCCGGCGCTCTTGTTCTTATAGTGATCGTTGTCGCACTTCTTACGCAGCCGAAGTATAAGACGCTGTATGTCAGCGAGACTACAAAAGAGACCAGCGAGATCACGACTCTTTTGACTGACAATAATATCACCTATAAGACCAGCCAGGACGGATATACCGTATCTGTTATCGAAGAGCAGTATACGGATGCCGTCATCCTTCTTGGCGCCAATAATTATCCTGCCGCGGAATACTCCATAGATTCCGTCTTTGACGGCGGCTTTTCTTCAACCGAATCCGATAAGACCAAGAAGTATCAGGAATTCATGGAAAAGAAATTCCAGACAGCTCTTGGCAGCATGGATAACATCAATCGCGCCATTGTCAATATCAGTGTTCCGGAAAACAACGGAACCCTTCTTTCCAAAGAAAAAGAGAGCTATGCATCTGTAATGCTCGAGCTTGAGAATCCTGACGACATGACTCAGGAGCAGGCTGCGGATATTGCCCGTTTCGTTGCTACTGAGCTTGGTAATGATACCACTGCCAATGTAGTCATCATGGATACTACCGGCAATATGCTGTATTCCGGTCAGGATGAGAACTCCATTACAGGCAGCGCATCCAGCAGGCTTTCATATAAGACTCAGTATGACAATATCATAAGAGGCGAGATCAATGACGCTCTTGTCGGCGCCAAGATATATGATAATGTGCAGGTCGTACCGAACCTCGATCTTAACTGGGATATAATAAAGTCAACGGAGCACACATATACTCCTGCTGACGGACAGGATCAGGGCGTGCTCTCACAGGAGGATACTTATTCGCAGAGCACCCAGAACACCAATGGTGATATCCCGGGTACAGATACAAATGCTGAGATTACATACGAATTCCAGGATTCAGCTTATTCAACATCGCAGACCGATGAGACCAGCAGGAGTTATCTTCCGAATGAAAAGATCACCGATACCGAAAAAGCCGGCGGTGCTATCAATTATTCCACTTCCTCGATAGGTATCACGGCGATCCATTATATCGTATATAATGAAGATGATATGAAGGCTTCGGGTGCCCTGGACGGGACCACTTTTGATGAGTTCAGGATAGCCAATTCCGAGCGCACGAAGACCGAAGTCGACGACGATGTATACAGTGTAGTATCGGCAGCTACCGGAATACCGCTTGCCAATATCCAGATTGTAGCCTATGATGAGCCGGTATTTGTTCCTTCAGAGGGAGGACTCGTATCTCCCACAAATATCTTCATTATAGTTCTCATCATACTGATCCTTGCGCTTTTGGCCTTTGTAGTGATAAGGTCTATGAGAGCCGAGAAGAAGGCTGAGGAGGAAGAAGCGGAAGAGCTTTCTCTGGATAATCTGCTTCAGAGCACACAGGATGCTACAGAACTTGAAGAGATTGATTCCGAGGGAAAGAGTGAGGTCAGGATACTGATCGAGAAATTTGTGGATGATAATCCGGATGCGGTTGCGAATCTTCTTCGCAACTGGCTGACAGAGGATTGGGGGTAAGATAAGTGCCAGTACCGGCAGCGCCAGGCGAGAGTGAGCTCTCGGGGATACAAAAAGCAGCAATCCTGCTCATAGCGTTAGGACCGGAGAAGTCAGCCAAGATCTTCAAGCACTTAAAAGACGAGGAGATCGAAGAGCTGACTTTGGAGATTGCCAATACAAGATCCGTTACGCCTCAGATCAAGGAGGCGATAATCAACGAATTCTATCAGATCTGTCTTGCACAGCAGTATATTGCCGAAGGCGGTATCGGCTATGCCAAGGAACTTCTGGAACAGTCCTTCGGAGAGGAGAAGGCTTCGGATGTTATTTCCAGGCTCACTGCTTCTCTTCAGGTCAAACCCTTTGAATTTGTCAGAAAGACGGATGCTTCCCAGCTGCTGAACTTCATTCAGGATGAGCATCCTCAGACCATAGCGCTGATCCTGTCATACCTGAATCCCGGACAGGCAGCTCAGATCATAGGAGCTCTGCCGCCTGATAAGCAGGCCGATGTCGCCAAGAGGATCGCAATGATGGACAGGACATCTCCGGATGTCATCAAAGAGGTGGAGAGAGTGCTCGAATCAAAGATCTCATCGCTTGTTAATCAGGATTACACGATCATCGGCGGCGTGGATTCCATAGTCGAGATCCTGAACACCGTTGACCGTGGTACAGAGAAGCATATCATGGAGACTCTGGAAGTGGACGAGCCCGAGCTTGCAGACGAGATCAGAAAGAAGATGTTCGTCTTCGAGGATATCCTGCTGCTTGACGACAGGGCTATCCAGAGAGTGCTTCGTGATGTTGATAATTCCGACCTCTCGATGGCGCTGAAGGGTGCGAACGAGCAGGTGCAGGCAGCGATCTTCAAGAATATGTCTTCGAGACTGTCTGCAATGATAAAGGAAGATATGGAATTCATGGGCCCTGTCCGTATGAAGGACGTGGAAGAGGCTCAGCAGAAGATAGTCAATATCATCAGAAAGCTGGAGGATTCCGCAGAGATCGTCATCTCCAGAGGCGGAGGAGACGAGATCATTGTCTAGTATTGTTAAGGGCTACAACGCTGCCATCGACGAAGAAGAAAAGAAGGTGATCAATTCCAATTCGATGGTTGCCGACAGGATCCAGCTTCTTAAGACCATAATGGCGAGAGAAGCATCGGCTTCCGCTCAGGGCGAGTCTTCCGAGGATGGTTTTACCGAAGGACTTGATGCCGAGATGGTCGATTCCCTTCTTATGGATCCCGATGCAGAGCCCGGCGCTGAAGGCGGCAATGTGATAAAGGCCGAGCAGCCTGTCGATCCCGGGATAGATCTTGAAGCAATACGTCAGGAAGCTGACCAGATGATAGAGGAAGCTCAGAGACAGGCGGACCTTATCATACAGGAGGCTCTTGATCAGGCCGAAGCTAACAAGGCCAGCGTCTTTGAGGAAGCAAGAAGCGCGGGACATGATGAGGGCTATGCCCAGGGTCTTTCGGAAGCAGAGCAGATGAAGGCCGAGGTAGAAGAGACCAGAGTTGCCCTGATGCAGCAGTATGATCAGATGGTGTCCGAACTTGAGCCTGCTCTTGTGGACACTTTATCTGATATCTATGGTCATATCTTTTCTGTCGACCTTAGCGACAGGAGTGAGATCATTTTTTATCTTCTCCAGAAAGCCCTGCAGAACACCGATACTACGGTGGATCTTATGATCCATGTCTCAAAGGAAGATTACGAATATATTCAGTCCAATAAGGAAGCACTGTTTGAAGGCATGCCGGGGATCGACAATACCGAGATAGTGCCCGACGTGACGCTTCATCAGGGAGAGGCCATGATCGATACGGGATCAGGCATCTTTGACTGTTCTATAGGCACTGAGCTTGAGGGACTTAAGAAGCAGCTGATGCTGCTTGCATACCGGCAGGAAGAGGCATGATATGGATCTTGCGATAGATCTGTCAAAATACCGGCCCCTTAGAGACGGGACTTATTTCAAAAAACTCGGAAAGGTCGTCAATGTCGTAGGCCTTACCATAGAATCTCAGGGCCCGGATGCCAGACTGGCCGATATATGCTCTATTCAGCCTGCCGATACATCACTTAAGCCTATACTTGCCGAGGTGGTTGGCTTTAAGGACAGGATGACGCTTCTCATGCCTTATGAATCTACGGATGGCATCGGCTCCGGATCCATAGTGCAGAATCTCGAGCATCCGCTTATGGTCAGGTGCTCCGATGACCTTCTCGGGAAAACCCTTGACGGCATGGGGAATCCGACTGACGGGTCGGAGATAATAGGTGATGAATATCCGGTAGAGGCCGCTCCTCCGGATCCTATGGACAGGGTGATAATAAGCGATGTGCTTCCTCTTGGTGTAAAGGCAGTGGACGGTCTTCTCACAGTAGGTAAGGGCCAGAGGATAGGGATATTCGCAGGCTCCGGTGTCGGCAAGTCCACCCTTATGGGTATGTTTGCCAGGAACACCAAGGCCGAAGTCAATGTTATAGCCCTTATAGGGGAGCGAGGCAGAGAAGTACGCGAATTCGTTGAAAGAGACCTTGGCGAGGAAGGTATGGCAAGGTCCGTGGTCGTCGTCGCTACATCAGACAAGCCTGCTCTTGAGAGGAATAAAGCAGCCAAGACAGCTACAGCAATTGCCGAGTATTTCAGGGATCAGGGCAAGGATGTTCTGCTGATGATGGACTCCCTCACAAGATTCTCTATGGCACAGCGTGAGATCGGACTTGCGTCCGGCGAGCCTCCTGTGACCAGAGGATATCCGCCTTCGATATATGCCGAGATGCCCAAACTCCTTGAACGGGCCGGCAACGGCGCCAAAGGCTCCATCACAGGTCTGTATACCGTGCTGGTCGATGGTGATGACTTTAATGAGCCTATCACCGATACGGCAAGATCCATACTTGACGGACATATAGTCCTGAACCGTAAGATCGCCCAGCAGAATCATTATCCCGCCATCGATGTGCTGATGAGCATATCAAGGTGCATGAGCCAGATAGCAACAAAAGACCACAAGGCTCTGGCCGGAAAACTGAAAAATGTGCTCGCCACATACAGTGAAGCTGAAGACCTTATTAACATAGGAGCCTATAAATCCGGTTCCAACCCTAAGATAGACTTCGCCATCGAAAAGATCGATGCTGTTAACGACTATCTTATGCAGACCACAGACTCCAAGTTTGAGTTTGATGACGAGATCCGCATGCTTGGTGAGCTTTTTGCGGAGAAGGCAGAATGAGCCGGTGGCTCATTTTGAGCCCTGTTCAGACGCACGATGCGTGTCCGGACTCGGGTAAGTTGACTGAATAGATGGATTAAGCGGGGATATCTGCTGGCAGGATCATGGCAAAGTTTGTATACAGGATGCAGAATATACTAAACCTCAATGAGAAACTTGAGGAACAGGCCAAAATGGACTATGCGACCCAGCAGGCTGTCCTTAACGAGGCTGAAGAAGCCGAAGAGGCTCTGAAAAAGCGTAAGGAGCAATACGAAGAAAAAGCCAGACGCATCCGCAGTGACGACTTCGTAAAGGTAAGAGATCTTATCGAGAACTCCCAGGCCATAGAGATCATGGGAGGGATGATAGAAGAGCAGCATGAAGTCGTAAAAAAAGAAGAAAGCATACTTGAAGTGAAGCGACAGGCGCTTGAAGATGCGATGAAAGAGCGCAAGACACAGGAGAAGCTTAAAGAAAAGGCCTTTGATGAGTTCAAGGCTGAACTCCTTATGGAAGAATCAAAGCAGATAGATCAGCTTACCAGCTATACATTCGGTATCAAGAAACAAAAGAGTGACAACTGATGGCAGAAAATGAAGTAGCAACAACTGAAAAAAGCTCCGAGGACAGGAAAGCCGAAGTAGCAAGGCTTAAGGAGGAGAAAAAGCAGCTTAAGGCTCAGGCAAAAGAGCTTAAAAAGCAGCGCAAGGCCCTTGAAGCAGAAGAAGCAGACGAAGAAGATGAAGGCGGTGCTTTTTCCGTAATACTCGTCACCGTTATCATCATCCTGATCTGGCTTGCGATCCTTGCCCTTCTTGTGAAGCTTGATGTGGGCGGATTCGGGTCCAATGTCCTTGCTCCTGTTATAAAAAATGTCCCCGTGATCAACAAGATCCTCCCCGAAGGTTCCGTTACGGAAGAGATGCCTGAGGACGGCGAAAATGTCATGAACGGAGGCTATGACAATCTCGAAGATGCCATAGACCGCATCAAGATGCTTGAAAATGAGCTGGCCGATGCCAAGCAGGATGCAGCCAGCGCTGAAAAGACCATCGAAGAGATGACGCAGGAGATCGCGAGGCTCAAGACTTATGAAGATAATCAGGTGGAGTTTGAGAAGATAAAAGACGAGTTTGACAACGAAGTTGTCTTCAACAGCAAAGCGCCCGATATCGATGAATACCGCAAATACTACGAAGAGATCGATCCCACCAACGCTGAGATCCTCTATAAGGAGGTCGTGAAGCAGCAGGAAGTCGATGCGGAGATAAAGGATTATGCGAAGGCATATTCACAGATGAAGGCCAAGGATGCCGCTGTCATATTCAACAGCGTTCCTTTGAGGAACGATCTGGATCTGGCTGCGAAGATACTGGGCACCATGAATGCGGATGCGAGAGGACAGATCCTGGCCGAGATCGGCAAGCTTGATGCGGATCTTGCAGGTAATATAACCGAGATCATGGATCCGGATCTTGAGTAAGAGAATGTTATAATTATTTTGATCAGGGGGTTCAGACTGGGGGTGGATCTGCCGATAAAAGTAATGTAGGTGTAAATTGCATATGCGAAAGGAGGATACATATTGACGACCCCTAATGTAAATGCACCGGTGATGATGCCGGCAGGGGCGCAGGAGATTACTTCAGGCAAGGCAAAGAGTGACAGAGAAGAGCAAAGCTTCATGGATGTGCTGAGCATAGCGGACAGCGCATCAAAAGTCAGAAAACAGGAGCCGGCAGAAGGCACGGAAGTCAAAGCCGATCCAAAGACACAGACAACAAACACCAAAGAGACTTCAAAGCCGCAGGATACACAGAAGGACACATCAGAAGGATCTGAAAAAAGTGTTAAGGACAACACAAAGACCGAGAAGAAGGAAGCATCTTCCGATAATGTAAAAACCGATGAGAACGTCGGTAAGGTCGAAAAAGCAGCTGATGAAGTGAAGGATGCCATAAAAGAAGTTCTTGATATCACGGATGATGAACTGGCAGTCCTGATGGAGACATTAAACCTCACCAACACAGATCTTTTAGATCCGAAGGTGGCAGCAGAGATAGTAGCCACGGTGAAGGAAGTCACACCGGTAGATCTGGTTGCGGATGCTGAGTTAACAGAGACGATCACGGATCTGCAGGGAAGCATAAGGGAGATAGTATCAGACCTGATACAGGATATGGACATCACTCCCGAAGAATTCAAAAACACTCTTGCCGAGATAAAAAATGAATATGAAGTAGTTACTCCGAAGCCTGAGACTAAGGAGAACACAGTGGATTTTGGCGAAGTCATGACTAAGGCTGAAGACGAGATCGACAAAGCCCCGGTAAGTACGGTAAGGACCCCAGCGGAAGCCGTAAAGAAGGAAGAGGCAGCACCGGATAGGACCGAAAGGATATCCGATGATGCAAAGGGCGACGATAAGGTCAGTCTGAACGTCACAGTGAAGGATCAGTCAGGAAGCGAAGGAAGTACTTCCGATGATCATCCGGATGACATCCTAAGATCCGAGGGCAGGGTAAGACATACAGAATCCCATGTCCACAACACAACAGAAAACAGCATATTTTTCCAGAACCTCAACCAGGCGGTTGAGAATACGCTTGAGATATCGGCGCTTCAGGAAGGCAATACACCTCTTACAGCAGGAGTTAATGCCAGAGAGCTGATAGAGCAGATCCAGAATCAGATAAGAGCGGTGATAGACACGGAGACACAGAGCCTTTCGATGCAGCTTCACCCTCAGAGCCTTGGAAGACTTAATGTGGAGCTTGTGGCTCGTGCCGGACAGCTCACAGCACAGTTTGAAGCAGAGAATGCATCTGTCAAGGCTGCACTTGAGACAAGGATCATAGAGCTTAAAGAAACACTTGAGCAAAGAGGCATAAGAGTCGAGAGCGTAGAAGTCACGATAGCAAGCCATGAATTCGAACAGAATCTCATGGGAGGAGAACAGTCAGGTGACGGGACACAGGAAGGTGGCAGAAGATCCCAAAGGACAAGGAACATCAACCTGAACGAGCTTGAATCCGGTGATACAGATGGGGAAGTGATCACTGAAGAAGAGCGGATAGCACGTGACATGATGGCCGCAAACGGCAACTCAGTTGATTTTACAGCATAAAGGAGATAAAAAATGGCAGTAGATGCTTCGATCACAGATGGTAAGATAACAAATACCGCTTATAAGACACAGGCACAGAAAAAGGCCGAAGAAGCAGCAGAGCCGAAGAACGATCTGGATAAGCAGGCATTCTTAAAGCTCCTGGTTGCTCAGATGAAGTATCAGGATCCCATGGAGCCTACGGAGAACACCGAATATGTCTCACAGCTGGCACAGTTCTCATCCCTTGAGGCTATGAACAACGTAAGCCAGAGCGTGGATCTCCAGAGAGCTACGGGACTTATAGGAAAGGTCGTTACGGCCACCAAGACTGATGAGATAACCGGTGTTGAAAGAGAGCAGACAGGCTCCGTTGATTTCGTATCACAGACAGGTTCCAAGACCTATGTGACCATAGACGGCGATCAGTATGAGCTGGACGATATCTCAAAGATCTGGGATGATGATTATGCGGCAGCATTCAATCTCTCAAATACATGGTCCAAGGCCATGAACGAGATACCGAATCCTTCGTTCATCACTTCCTCCAACAAGGATGCTTACAGGACTCAGGTCGAGTCACTCTATGCTTCATACATGAGCATGTCAGAGTATCAGAGAGGCTTCCTTGATGAGAATGACAAGCAGAAGCTCTCCGAGCTCATTAGTGCCTACAGGAATCTCGGAGATGATATCGAAGGCGTACCGGCGCAGGATTAAAGGATCAGGGAAGATCAGTAAGAGGTAAAAGATATGAAGGTTAACGGAAACGGAATTTCAATAGAGCAGGCGGCTGCCACATATCTTGCCAATGCACCCGAGTCAAAGTCTGCAAGACAGACAGCAGACGGTAAGAGCTTTGCCGAGATCCTCAATGAAAAGGGCGATGAGCTTTACGGCAAAGTGAATGTAAGATTTTCAAAGCATGCCGCAGAGAGGCTTTTTGACAGGAACATAGAGCTTTCAGATGACCAGCTTCAGCGCCTTAACAAAGGTGCCGAGGAGGCCGGGAACAAAGGGATCGATTCCTCCCTTGTCATGGTAGACGATCTGGCCTTCATCGTGAACACAGGAAGCAAAACGGTCGTGACAGCCATGGATCCTGCGAACAACGACAAGAACATATTCACAAACATAGACGGGGCTGTCATAGCCTGATGAGAAAGGGGTAAATGCCTTATGATGAGATCACTTTTTTCTGGAGTTGCAGGTCTTAGGACCCATCAGACCAGAATGGACGTAATCGGTAACAATATAGCAAACGTTAACACAGTAGCATATAAGTCAAGCTCAGTTACATTCCAGGATCTTCTTTACCAGACGACCCAGAATGCATCCGGAGCCAATGCTGCTACCGGAAGAGCAGGTATCAATGCAAAGCAGATCGGTCTCGGTGTCTCGACAGGATCCATCTCCACCAATATCACAGGCCCCGGCTCAGCTCAGAATACCGGAAGCCCCTTCGATATCAGGATCACGGGAGACTCTTTCTTCGTAGTATCCGACGGCGGTAATCAGTTCTATACAAGAGCCGGCGCATTCAACGTGGATGCCAACGGAACTCTTGCAATGGCTACAAACGGCTATACCGTAATGGGCTATGGCACGACCACCGATACCAACGGTGAGCTCGTCATCAACACCGCAGAGCTTACATCCCTTGATATCATGAGTGACGAGAACATGATTTCTCCGCCCATAGCTACAAATTATACTTATGGCTCGGGCATCCTGGACAAAAACTCCAAGTCCCTTACCACTACCCAGGGTCAGATGATGGGAGTTCCCTTCTATGACAACCTTGGATACAGCTATACGGCCCAGTTCAAGATAGAGCGTGAGAACGGACCCCAGTCCGAGGACACAGGTCAGTACAAGCTCACTATGGTTGATATAACCGATTCAAAGGGCAAGTCCATTTTCAAGTATTCGCAGGAAGATGTCGGCAAGAATGTAGGCGGACATACTGTAACAGCTGAAGATATAGCTGCCGGAAGCAAATATACCATCACTCAGGCTGATGTTGATGCAGAAGCCACATGGAAGGTAGCAGGCGAGGTAAAAAAGGTTACCGTTGATGATGTCGGCAAGGAAGTAACAAGTGAATCTGCTGTAGTAGGTCAGACATACGGACGGATCAAGGTCACTGCTTCAGACGTTGACAAGGAATACAAGTCATCCAGTGAAAAAGAGGCAGTATTGAGCGCAAAAAATGTATTTACTTCAGGCAGCAATATAGCATATATGGTATTTGATACCTTTATGACAAATCCGGCCGAGACCCCTGCAGGTAAGCTCATGGAGGTGACAGGCACCAAGGCTGCAGCCCGTGTTGCAACTCCTCAGACTTCCAATGTCAACGGTGATCCCATTGTAGGTCTCGGGCTTAATCTCGGAGGACTCAATAAATTCGCTCCCGGGTTTGCCGGTATGAACAATGACACGAATGCTGCGGTTGCCATAGATCTCTCCGAAGTGCAGAACATCGACAACAAGGGATCAACAACCGTTAACGGCAAGAAGGGTCACATCGACTCCGATGCAGGCGCAGGCTGCGCGGCAGGTGAGATGTCCTCTATCTCCATCGGACAGGACGGTAAGATCACGGCTTCCTATACTAACGGACAGTCCAAGCTTCTCGGACAGATAGCATCCGCGACATTCGCGAATGCGGCAGGTCTTGAGAAGACCGGTGACAACCTCTACCGTACGACCCTTAACTCCGGTGAGGCTGTTATCAACGACATCACGGCAAACGGCGGCTCGATGAGTACAGGAGAGCTCGAGATGTCAAACGTAGACCTCTCGGCGGAGTTCACGGACATGATAACTACCCAGCGTGGCTTCCAGGCCAACTCACGTATCATCACAGTCTCTGACTCCATGCTTGAAGAGCTCGTAAACCTGAAGAGATAAAACCCAGTCTCAATAGGATAGCCTGATCCGCATTTATGCGAGATCAGGCTATCCTATTTGAGACGTTAAGACGCTTTTTCTCCCGAAATATGATAAAATACATTCATGCTTCTTGAACTCACGAAACTTAATGACGACAAGATCCTTATCAACTCCGAGCTGATAGAGATCGTGGAGACCACCCCGGACACGGTCGTCACCCTGAATACGGGGCGCAAATTAATAGTCAAGGAAAGTAGACAAGAGATCAGAAAAATAGTAGAATCAAAAGGCTAGACTTTCGGGTTCTATGATTTTTTGTGTTTTAAAATACTTGTAACAGAAGGTGGATTAAATTGGATTTAGGATCGATCATAGGTCTTGTGGGCTGTATCGCCCTTGTTTTTTACGGTATAGTCGGTTCAAACGGAATGTCGGCCCTGCAGAGTTTCATAGACAGGGACTCTATCATCATCACCATCGGCGGAACGATGATGTGTATTCTTGCTATGAACACGATACCGACCTTCTTAAATGGTCTGAAGTCTTTCAAGCAGGTCCTTAATCTTGAGAAGTCTGATTCCGGTTCCGTGATAAAAAAGATCATAGAGCTTTCCAATGTTGCAAGAAAGGAAGGACTGCTTTCCCTTGAGGAAGCTGCTTCCAATATAGATGATGAGTTCCTTAAAAAGGGCATCATGCTCGTCGTCGACGGTACCGATCCCGATCTTGTGAGAGCCATTATGGAGACCGAGATGAACGGTATAGAAGGCAGGCATAAGGATAACGCTTCATTCTGGGAGGACATGGGTTCCATGGGACCTGCATGGGGAATGATCGGAACCCTTATCGGACTTATCAACATGCTGAAAAACCTCTCGGATATGGCGGCTCTGGGACCTGCTATGGCCGTGGCTCTGGTCACGACATTCTACGGTTCGCTGATAGCCAACTGGATCTGTGCCCCTGTCGCTAATAAGCTTAAGAAGAAAAATGCTCAGGAGATGTCCGTTAAGGGCATCATGGTCGAGGGACTTCTTTCCATACAGGCAGGAGAGAACCCCAGAGTTATAGAAGAGAAGCTGAAATCATTTATTTCACCGTCTGACAGAGCGAAGATCTCTGCCGAGGATGCAGGCGCAGGCGGCGGAGGCGGAGAAGGCTGATGGCTAGGCAGGCACCCCCTGAAGATCCCCCCAAGGGCGCACCGGCGTGGCAATCCACTTTTGCAGATCTGATGAATCTGCTGCTGTGTTTCTTCGTGCTTCTTTATGCTTTCTCAAGCACGGATGTAGATAAGTTTGAAGCTATAGCAGCATCCATGTCGAAGGCTTTTTCGATATTCGATCCGGGCGGAGATTCCGTCGGAGAGGGAGATGCCGTAGGTAACGGAGTCTCGCAGCTGTCCAATATATCCGAGATGGTCACATCTCTGGGTAAGAATACCACCGGTAATTCCGACAATAAGGATTATAACGAAGAAGGCATGGGGGAAGAGACCTTTGAGTCCGAGAGCTTCTCGAAGGAAGATCTTTCCACCGGCGAAGAGTCGGGGCAGGCTTCCGATAACAGTGATCAGACCGATAAGGATCAGAGCAAGGACATATCAGATGCCGAGGCTAAGCAGCAGCTTGAGGAGTCCGGTCTTAAGGAATCAGAGGAGCTTGCCGAGAGGATAGAGGAATCCGTCAACGAGGAGGATCTGTCCAAGCAGATAGACATTGATTTTACGAGTCAGTATGTGAGTCTCACGATGAACGGCTCATTGTTATTTGACTCGGGAAGTGCTACAATAAAAGACAGTGCGGAGGTGACTCTGGAGAAGGTTTCAAAGATACTTGAAGCCTATGCAGGAGGCACTATTGAGATAGAAGGACATACCGATAATGTCCCTATCAATACGGCTCAGTTCAAGAGCAATGATGAGCTCTCCGATGCGAGAGCGCTCAGTGTTTTTGAATACCTGAGGGATAATGCCGAGCTTGATCCCGCTATGATCAAGCATACGGGACGGGGCGATTATGTTCCCATCGCCGACAACGGCACGCCTGAAGGCAGACAGCTTAACCGCCGAGTTGAGATAAGGATATACAATCAGCTGAGCGATATTTCCTAGACCGGAATATCAGGCTCAAAAAGGAGATCTGAAGTGAAGAAGAATATGATAAGTATCATAATACTGGCATTGCTGGTAGTTAATATAGCAATGACGGCTATAATGATGTTTTCCGTCATCCCGGCTAACAAGAAGTCAATAGCTCTTGTCGATCAGGTTGCCAGCGCTATCAAGCTTGATACATCAGGCACTTCACCCGAAGGCTCCGACAGCGGCAATTCCAGGAATGTATCTCTTGCAGATACCGCTACCGCCACTATCGAAGAGCAGCAGACCTTCCAGCTGAAGAAGGGAGAGGACGGCAAGGATCATTATGTGGTCTGTACCGTAGCGATCCTTATGGATACCACGAGTGAAGATTACGAGACATACGGACTCGACATACTTGAGTCAAGACAGTCCCTTATACTGAATGCCCTGTCCGAGACCATCGGGCAGTATACCTACGAGGACGTGCAGGCTCTCGGCCAGTCCGGACTTCAGGATGCATGCCTTGAGAGACTTCAGGAGCTTTTCGGATCCACCTTTATATATCAGGTGGCATTCAGTGGTTATATAGTACAGTAAGATCATTTTATTAAATTGAAAGGGGCAAGATCAGGATATGGGAGACGTCCTGTCCCAGGATGAAATAGATAATCTCTTAAAGGCTTTATCGACCGGCGAGATAGATGCCGACGAGATGAAGGAGGACGCGGGGAAGTCCGTTAAAGAGTACGACTTTAAGCGTCCGGCCAAATTCTCGAAGGAGCATTTGAGGACTCTGGAGATCATATTCGAGCATTACGGAAGGCTTATTTCCACCAATCTTCCCGTATATCTGAGAAAGAGCTGCCAGGTTTCCGTCGTGAACTCGGAGGCACTGACTTTTTCCGAATTTACTAACTCGCTTGCGAATCCCGTCATACTCGGGATAGTTAATTTTCAGCCGTTGAACGGCAATATAATGGTTGAGCTCGGATCCAATCTCGGTTTCGCCATGGTGGACAGGCTCCTCGGCGGACAGGGAGATGCGCTTGACAAGAGCAGGGAATTCTCCGAGATAGAGATGTCTCTTGTCGAGAAGATGATGGCTGTATGTATATCGCTCTTAAGAGAGCCGTGGAAGAACGTTCTTGATCTTAATCCGGTACTCGAGAGAGTCGAGACCAATCCGCAGTTCGCACAGATCATCGCTCCTACCGAGATGATCGCGATCGTTACTCTGAATATTAAGATCGGCGATGTTGAGGGACTCATGAATGTGTGCTTGCCATATTTCACATTAGAGTCTATCATGGATAAGTTGAATACTAAGTTCTGGTTCTCCACGATGCAGGATTCATCGGAAGAGGATTATACGGAACATATGCAGGATATGATACAGCACGTGAGTGTCCCCATTATCGCGAAGCTGGGTGACAGTTCGATCACGGTTACCGATTTTGTCAATCTGCAGATCGGGGATGTTATCAGATTATCCTCCAAGGTTGACGAGGAGATGGATATTTTTGTGGGTAATATAAAGAAATTCAAGGCTCTGCCCGGCGCTACAAAGAAGCTGTACGCCGTCAGGGTGACCGAGGTTATCAGAGAGGAGGAGGAATAGGCGCATGGACGGAATGCTGTCGCAGGATGAAATAAATGCCCTGCTTTCCGGGATGGCCGCAGATGGCGATGATGCTTCCTCCGGAGCTGATGCCGGAGGTGCTGCCGATACAGCCCCTGCCGCAGATGCGGCGGCTTCAGCTGATGGCGGCGGAGACGAGCTTACCGATTTTGAAAAAGATGCGATAGGAGAGGTTGCGAATATAAGCATGGGCACATCCGCAACCACGCTCTATTCGCTGGTCAACCGTAAGGTTGATATCACGACCCCCGAGGTCACGATGGCCACCTGGTCGGAGATCGTGGATAATTACGAAAAGCCCTGTGTCTTTATTCAGATCCATTACAAGGCGGGACTGGACGGCTACAATATGCTCATCTTAAAAGAAGATGACGTGAAGATAATCACGGATCTTATGATGGGCGGAGACGGTACCAATACAGACGGAGAGCTCGGAGATCTTCATCTTTCGGCGATCTCGGAGGCCATGAACCAGATGATGGGATCATCGGCTACATCTCTTTCTTCGATGCTCGGGCGTATGATAGATATATCGCCCCCGGAGGCATCGCTGGTGGATCTTACCGAAGGGAATGCCGCTCAATACGCAGAATTTCTCACGGGAAGATTCGTAAAGATAGCCTTCAGGATGCAGATCGGCGATCTGGTGGATTCCACTATAATGCAGCTGTATCCGATAAGCTTTGCGAAGGAGCTTTACGATCACTTCATAGGAAGTCAGGAGGCAACGCCGGCAGCAGCTTCTGCGCCCGAGCCGGCTCCCGCACCCGAGGCACCGCCGCCACCGGCAGCAGCTCCGGCCCCGGATCCGGGCATGGCAGCAGCCCCTCCGCCGCAGATGGGTTATCCTCAGCAGGGACCCGCTCCACAGATGGGGTACGTACCGCCGCAGATGGGATACGCACCGCCTCAGATGGGATACGGTCAACCCATGCAGGCACCGGTAAATGTACAGCAGGCGCAGTTTACTACATTCTCCAACGACATCAATCCGATGCAGCCTCAGGAGAATATAGAGCTGATAAAGGATGTCCCGCTTGAAGTCACGGTCGAGCTGGGCAGGACAAGAAAGTCAATTAATGATATACTTGATTTCTCACCGGGTACTATCATTGAACTTGACAAGATCGCCGGAGAGCCGATAGATGTGCTGGTAAACGGCAAGAACGTGGCAAAAGGCGAAGTCGTCGTTATCGACGAGAGTTTTGGTGTAAGGGTAACTGAAATCATTAAATAAGGAGTTTACAAAGTTATGGCAAAGAACATTCTGATCTGTGATGATGCAGCGTTCATGAGGATGATGATCAAGGACATCCTCTCAAAGAATGGCTACAATGTCGCCGGGGAGGCAGAGAACGGTGCGAAGGCCGTAGAGAAGTATAACGAGCTTAAGCCCGATCTGGTCCTTATGGACATCACCATGCCCGAGATGGATGGTATCCAGGCTCTTAAGGCTATCAAAGGTGCCGATCCCGCCGCGCTTGTGATCATGTGTTCCGCAATGGGTCAGCAGGCAATGGTTATCGAGGCTATACAGGCCGGCGCTAAGGACTTCATAGTTAAGCCGTTCCAGGCAGAGAGAGTCCTGGAGGCCGTAAAGAAAGTAGTGGGTTGATTGGGCTCTGAGGGCATCGTACAGCTTGTTACTGTCCTTGCCATATTCGCCCTTGTGCTTGTTGTTACCTACTTCACTACCAGATTCGTTGGAGGATATGCCAAAGGCAAGGTTGCAACCGGCAATATAGAGATCATCGACTCTGCGAAGGTCACTCCTTCAAAGTACATAGCAATAGTCCGGGTCGCGTCAAAATATTTTGCGGTAGGGATCGGTAAGGATGAGATCACTTATCTTTCAGAGATCCCTGAAGAGGATATTGTATCCCGTCCGGCTCCGGTATCCGGTACCTATGACTTTAAGGAACTTATGGAAAAGGCCAAGGCCAGGATAGGAAAGAAAAAATGATGCAAAGGCTGAGAATATGTTTTCTTCTGCCGATGCTTGCTGTGTTCATTTGCTTATTTCCTGTGTATGCCTATGCCAATAATGACATCGCAACAAACAGGAGTATAGGCGGCGCTTCGACTCAGACACTTGAGGAGACGCCGGGTGAGAGATCGAGTTCCTATGATACCATCGGTATACTGCGCGACGGATATGACGCTCCCACGGTCATAGATGAGCCGGGCGCTTCCGATGACAGGTCTGATCTCAATGAACTCAACATCGGCAATAATCTAAATATCACATACAGTTACGGTGACGGAAACCTGAGTGGACCGCTGAGGATGCTCATAACCCTTACGCTGGTCGCTATGGCTCCGCTTCTGATCTTAATGTTGACCTCCTTTACCAGGATCATCGTGGTCCTGCATTTTGTCAGGGCAGCTGTAGGAACTCAGACCGCCCCGCCGAATCAGGTTTTGGTCGGTCTGACACTTTTTCTTACATTTTTTATCATGCAGCCCACGATCAACGAGATCAATACTACCGCGGTCCAGCCCTTTGAAGCCGGGGAGATCACTCAGCAGGAGTTTACCGAGACAGCCATGGCTCCTCTCAGAGAGTTCATGTACGGCCAGACTCAGATGAAGGATGTCCGGCTTTTTATGGATATCGCCCAGATAGAGGATGTAGAGGGCATTGATGATATTCCGAATGCAGTCCTTATTCCTTCATTTGTGATATCGGAACTCCGTACCGCTTTTATTATCGGGTTTTTGATATATATCCCGTTCATTGTGATCGATATGGTTGTCGCGTCTACTCTTATGAGTATGGGAATGATGATGCTCCCGCCCACAACCATATCCCTGCCGTTCAAGATACTGCTATTTGTCCTTGCTGACGGATGGAATCTTGTGATCGGCTCGCTTGTGAAGACATTTTACTGACGATCTTAAGCAAAAGAAAAGGCTGTTATGGACGTAAGCGCTGTTACACAGATAACAAGAGAAACTCTATATGTTATAATCATCACGGCGGCGCCGCTGCTTCTTATATCACTTGTTGTCGGTCTTGCGATATCCATCTTTCAGACCGTCACAAGTATTCAGGAGCAGACGCTTACTTTTGTGCCCAAGATCCTGGCTATTTTTTCCGGGATCCTTTTGCTTGGGCACTGGATGCTTAATAACATGGTAGAGCTGATGACGAAGCTCTGGAGCGATTTTTCCTTGTATATTAAGTAGGGCAGATGTTTAATTATTCGTTTTCGATACAGGATTTCGAATTTTATCTGCTCATTCTCACAAGGGTTTCGTGCTTTGTTTTTGCAGCTCCTTTCTTTTCCACGACAAATGTGCCAAGAAGGGTGAAAGTTGGTTTTTCCCTTTTTGTCGCTTTTGTATTATACAGGTTTGTGGTGCCGCATTATCTTCTGACCTATGACACGGTGCTGGGATATGCGGTACTGGTAATAAGAGAAGCCATAGCCGGAGTGCTTTTGGGCCTGTCCACCAATCTCTGCATGTTCATAGTGCAGTTTGTCGGTACACTGACTGATATGGATATAGGCCTTTCTATGGTGAATTTTTTTGATCCTGTCACAAGGACCAGCACCGGATTTACCGGCACTCTGTATCAGTATTCCATATTACTGATCCTGTGTGTCACTGATATGTATCAGTGGCTTTTCAGGGCGTTTGTGGATAGTTATGAGCTTATACCGACAGGCCGGATTGTATTTGACATGGACGTCCTTTTTGAGTCCATGGCTGCTTTTATTACTGACTTTGTGGTGATAGGATTCAGGATCTTTCTTCCGGTGTTCGGGGCGATGCTTCTTTTGAACGCGATACTCGGCATTATGGCCAAGATCGCTCCTCAGATGAATATGTTCACTGTGGGTATGCAGATCAAGATCCTTGTAGGCCTGGGTGTTTTGTTTCTTACTATCGGTATGCTGCCGTCGATCTCTGATTATATTTTTTCGGAGATGCAGGTTATGTTTGAGAGATTTGCCGGAGGGATGTCGGCCGGATGATGGGTGCGGAGTATACAAATATACCGGACAGCTTTTTATATCATGGGTTTCTGATCCCCCTTGATCTTCAGTTCTTTGCGGAGGAAGGTCCCGGAGGTGAAAAGACCGAAGAGCCCACATCCAAAAAGCTTGAAGATGCGAGAAAGGACGGTTCTGTTGCAAAGAGCCAGGAGCTCTGCAATGCTGTGGCTCTGGCGGCCTTTTTCCTTCTGATCCGTTTTCTGGGGCAGAGTATCGGCGGGAGCCTGCTTACGATAATGAGATTCGTGATAAGCAATATCCCGGATTACATTGTGCTCTACGGCGGAGATGTGCCCACGAATGAGATAATCATACTCCTGCGAACTGCGGTTATAAGGATGCTTATAATACTCCTTCCGATATTTGGTGTCGGAGTTGTGATCGCTGTGGTCACTAATATGCTGCAGTTCAAATGGAAGGTTACATCCAAGCCTCTGCAGCCCAAACTCAGCAAGCTTAATCCCGCAAGCGGAGTGAAGAAGCTCTTCTCGAAAAAGAAGCTTGTGGATCTGGCCTTTGCTATTGCCAAGATCGCGATCATTGCCGGAGTCGTATATAACTATATTCAGGGCATGGGCGGTCTTTTGACACTCTTTTACGATATGTCACTTAAGTCGGGTGTCAGTGAGGTCTGCTTTGTGATCGCGGATCTGGGCTTCAGGATAAGCATCATATATTTTGTGGCATCTCTTATAGATCTTCTTTACCAGAGATGGAAGTTCCATAAGGATATGATGATGACCAAGCAGGAAGTAAAGGATGAGTACAAGAATTCCGAGGGAGATCCTCAGATCAAGGGCAAGATCAAGCAGAAGATGATGGAGGCATCCAGGAGAAGGATGATGCAGGCCGTTCCCGAGGCCGATGTCGTCATCACGAACCCTACGCATTTTGCTGTAGCCCTGAAATACGACACTGAGGTGGCCGATGCGCCTTATATCGTCGCCAAGGGACAGGACTTTCTTGCTCAGAAGATCAAGGATGAAGCAAGGAACAGCGGCGTGGAGATAGTTGAGAACAAGCCTTTGGCGAGGATGCTCTATCATAATGTGGAAATAGGGGCGCTGATCCCGCCGGAACTCTATCAGGCTGTGGCTGAGGTGCTTGCATTTGTATACAATAACAGGGATCAGAAGTCCCGTTCTTCATACGATTCAAAGAGGATGATGGCATAGTATGGATTCGGCCGTAGGGACAAAGAAAAGAGTAATGTCCATTCAGGACCTGGGAGTAGCGCTTTATCTGCTCTTTGCTTTTGTGTTCCTTATTGTGCCCATGCCAAACACGTTGCTCGATGTCATGCTCGCGCTTAACATGGCGGTTGCTTTTGCGATACTCTTCAACACGCTATTCATCAATGAGGTGCTGGAGATGTCGTTTTATCCGACTGTCCTGCTTTTCACGACAATATTCAGGATATCGCTCAATGTCTCTTCGACAAAGCTGATCCTGTCCACCGGTGATCCCGGCAACGTCGTCAGGACCTTTGGAGAATTTGTCGGCGGCAATGACCTTATCATAGGCACGATAGTCTATATCATACTGATAATCCTTCAGTTTGTTGTCATCAACAAAGGTTCCGAGCGTGTGTCCGAGGTCACGGCGAGATTCACGCTTGATGCCATGCCCGGTAAGCAGATGGCTATAGACGCCGATCTTAATACGGGAGCCATAGATGACGTGGAGGCAAAGAAGAGAAGAGACAAGATCCAGCAGGAAGCTTCATTCTTCGGTTCCATGGACGGTGCCGTAAAATACGTTAAAGGAGACTCCACGGCAGGCCTTCTTATCACCGGCATCAATGTTGTAGGCGGCATAGCCATGGGAGTCTTAAGACGAGGCAATACTTTTCAGGATGCGCTTGCCACATATACGATACTTACCATCGGTGACGGACTTGTATCAGCCATACCTTCGCTGCTCATATCGCTTGCGACAGGTATACTTGTCACCAAGGGCGGCAAGGAAGCAGACTTTGGTCCCGATCTTGTAAAGCAGATCTTTGGCGTCCCCAAGGTCATGTATATGGCCGGCGGAGTCATTCTTTTCCTTGGTATTGTGACACCGCTGAACGCCGTTATCTTTGCCATCATCGGTGCGCTGTTCCTTGTGGGCGGACGCGTGATGCAGAATCAGATCGAGGTACAGAAGGTGGAGACCTCGGTACAGGAAGAAGAGGTGTCTGCGGAAGAGATCAGAAAGCCCGAGAATGTTGTATCTCTGCTTTCCGTGGATCCTATAGAGCTGGAGTTCGGTTATGGCATCATACCTCTTGCGGATGTCAATCAGGGCGGCGATCTGCTTGACAGAGTCGTGATGATCAGACGTCAGATCGCGCTTGAGATGGGTACCGTTGTGCCTATCATAAGACTGAGGGATAATATCCAGCTGAACCCGAACCAGTACATCATCAAGATCAAGGGTGTGCAGGTAGCCGAAGGCGAGATACTGTTTGACCATTATATGGCCATGAATCCGGGATATGTGGAAGAGGAGATCACGGGAATCGATACCACCGAGCCTTCCTTCCATCTGCCTGCAAAATGGATCACCGAAGGACAGAGGGAGAGAGCCGAATCCATGGGTTATACCGTCGTGGATCCTCCTTCCATCATAGCGACCCACCTCACGGAGGTGATAAGGCAGCATATCGCGGAACTGCTTACGAGACAGGATACTCAGAATCTTATAGACAACCTGAAGGAATCCAATCCTTCTGTCGTCGAAGAGCTCACGCCGAAGCTTCTCGGACTCGGAGAGATCCAGAAGGTCTTGCAGAATCTGCTTGAGGAAGGTGTCTCCATCAGAGACCTGCTTACGATATTTGAGACTCTGGCAGACTATGCAGCGACCACAAGGGATACTGATGTCCTTACGGAATATGTAAGACAGTCGCTTAAGAGAGCAATATCCGCGAGGTATTTTGAGCCGGGAGAGACAACGCAGATAGTCACTCTCGATCCCAAGATCGAGCAGGAGATCATGGGATCCGTGAAGCAGACTGAACAGGGCGCTTACCTCACTCTTGATCCGGAGCGCACAAGAGCGATCATATCCGCTACGGAGGAGGAGCTCAAGAAGCTTGATGATCTTGGCAGGAATGAGATCGTCGTCACATCGCCCATTGTCAGGATATACTTTAAGAAGCTTACGGAGGATTATTTTGACGAGTTGGTCGTCATCTCTTATCATGAGATAGAAAATGATGTGGAGCTTCAGAGCATAGGAATGATCACTGCCTGAAGAATGACAGGATAAGCAACAATGATAATCAAGAAATTTACTGCAAAAACAGAAGATGAAGCATTGAAGGCAGCAAAGGCTGAACTTGGTATGCAGGCTGTCATCATGAACGTTAAGAAGGTTAAGAAGAAGGGCCTTTCGGGTTTGTTCTCCAAGCCTTCGGTCGAAGTCACTGCTGCCATAGAAGAAGAGAAGGCAGATATGGGCGGTACGCCCGTGCCTCTTCGGAGCCGCAGGGAGATGGAGGAGGATAAGGCTTCAAAGATCCAGACGCAACCCATGAAGAGCTCTCAGGACAAAAAGCTCTCCAAATATAAGGATGTGCTCACAGACGAGGAATACGACAAGCTTCATCCGGAAGAAAAGAAGGAAGAAGAGAAAAAGAGTTCTCCCGAGAAGATAGACAATCTTCATGTCCTCATCGAACAGCAGCTCAAATCCGTGATGGAACAGGAAGCAAAGAAGGAGAGCGCTGAAAGCAAAAAAGAAGGAAGCAAGGAGATTATGAGCTTTATCAAGCTCATATATACGACGCTTATCAATAATGAGGTCGATGAGAAATATGCCAATGACCTCATCGAGGAGATTGAAAAGCTCTCCAAGCCCGGTGTTACGATAGACTTTCTGCTTTCCAACATATATCAGAAGCTCATCCTCAAGTTTGGCGTGAGCCGCGGTATCGTAGCTTCTGACGGCAAGCCCAAGGTGATAGTGTTCATAGGTCCCACCGGAGTCGGGAAGACCACGACCATTGCGAAGCTCGCATCCGAGATGGCTGTCAATCAGAAAAAGAAGGTCGCTCTGGTCACTACGGATACATACAGGATCAAGGCTGCGGAGCAGCTCAGGTCATATGCTGAGATCATGGATGTGGTCGTAGACGTTCCGTTCAAGGTCATCTATTCAGCCGATGATATCAAGAATACGCTTGAGGAGCTTAAGGAGCAGGACTTCATATTTGTGGATACAGCCGGCTATTCCCCCAAGGATAAGGAAAAGCGGGACGAGATGAAGCATATTCTTGATGCTGCCAAGGAGGTGGCTGATACCGAGACCTTCCTTGTGCTTTCGGTGACCACCAAATACAGGGATCTGCTTTCCATATGTGATATATACAAGGAGATGGATGACTTCAAGATCATATTTACCAAGCTTGATGAGACTTCCACCTTTGGAAATATGTATAATATAAGGATCTATACGGGAGCCGAGATATCATACATTACAGACGGACAGGACGTGCCGGACGATATCGAAGCATTTAATCCCCAGAGCATCGTCAGATCCATTCTCGGAGGTTCATGATGGATCAGGCGACAAGACTCAGGACTATAATCAAACAGAATCAGGTTGCCCCGGCTCATGCGGCCCGCGTCATCACCGTTACCAGCGGTAAAGGCGGAGTAGGCAAGTCGAATGTGGCCATCAATCTTGCGGTACAGTTCAAAAAGATGGGACACAGAGTCATAATCTTTGATGCCGATTTCGGTCTCGCCAATATCGAGGTCATGTTCGGCACTGTACCCAAAAACAATCTTGCCGATCTTATCTATCAGGGCAAGAGCATAAGGGACGTCATTACCTGGGGACCAATGGATATCGGTTTTATATCCGGGGGAAGCGGCATAGCCGGTCTTACAAATCTGGGCAATGACTATATCAACTACCTTGTGACGCAGCTTGCCGATCTCGACAGTATATCGGATATCATAATCATCGATACCGGCGCCGGGATCTCAAATGCTGTCATAGAATTTCTGGTCGCATCGGGTGAGATACTGCTCGTGACTACGCCGGAACCCACGTCCATCACTGATTCCTATTCGCTGTTAAAGGCGCTTAAGAGGAATCCCAGATACAGTGCGGGTGCTTCGCATGTCAAGGTCATAGCCAACAAGATCACCGATGCAAGGGAAGGTGAGATACTGTATAAGAAGCTGAATGCCGTGGTTCAGAGATATCTGCATCTTGATATGTCATATCTGGGAGCGATCCCGGAGGACGCAGAGTTGTCAAAGGCTGTGATGCAGCAGAGTCCGGTATGCATTTCGAACATGAATGCCAAATCTGCGAAGGCATTTGATTATATTGCCAAGTCACTTATGGACATCCCTCAGGAGAAGCAGGGATTCAGGGTCGGCATGGCAGGATTTTTCGCAAATATGATCAGGGGTAGATATACCGGCTGATCGGGAGGAGATATATATGTTATCTGATCATGTAATACCCGGGGATAAGGTCGATCTTACCGAGGTAAAAAGTGAAGACAGGATCACCAAGAACGGGGTCATAGAGAGAAAGACATACTCATCCAGAGTGTTTGATATCATGTCCGAGGATGAGATCAAGGTCAATATGCCCTTTGTGGACGGCCATATAGTGCTTCTCGAGATAGGAGATGACTATGATCTGTGCTTTTATTCCGGTAACGGACTGTATCAGTGCTATGCGCGGATCACAGACAGATACAAGTCAAATAACATGTATGTACTCACCATGGAACTTACTTCTCCTCTCAGAAAGTTCCAGAGAAGGGAATATTACAGACTTAACTGCATCCTTAATATGAAATGCCGCGAAATGCCCGATAAAGAGATCAAAGAGCTCGAGGAGATAGGCGGTAATGACGTGAGATTCATCAATACCGATCTTACGCTGGAAGACGGAGTCATAGTCGATATCAGCGGAGGCGGAGCGAAGTTCATCTCCGACAGGCAGTTTGAAAAGGATTCAAAGGTGCTGTTTGTATTTTCACTGAACCTTAACGGAAGATTTACCGAGTATTCCGTGATAGGACGGGTCATCCTGTCAGAGATGATAGAGGGCAGGAGCGGAGAATACAAGAACCATATCCAGTTCATCAATATCAAGGACAAGGACAGGGAAGGCATAATCAGATATATCTTCGAAGAAGAAAGAAAGATCAGAAGGAAAGCAAGCGGCATTGAGGAGTGATACAGGCTCTGCAGGCCCCCAAATGGTATCAGACCCGCTTAGATTAAGGAGGTTTTTGCTTTAATGGGTAAAAAAATTCTCGTTGTAGATGACTCTGCACTTATGAGGAAGCTTGCCTGTGATATAATCATCAAAGATGGCAGATATGACAAGCCCGATACTTGCAGGAACGGCGAAGAAGCCCTTGAAAAAGTAAAGCACAGCAAATATGACGCCATAGTCCTTGACGTGTACATGCCTGTCATGGACGGACTCGAATTCTTAAGGCAGCTTAAGAAAGAAGGACTGAAAGAGCGCGTCATGATGTTCTCCACCACTACCGGTGAAGGCACGGTACAGACTATCGAAGCTCTGAACCTCGGCGCTGTGGACTTTATCAAGAAGCCGGATAAGTTCAAGGATACTACGGGTGAGAGATTTGTCGAAGAGTTCTTAAGGATACTCGAGGTCGTCGCACAGGCAGGTGATTATTCTCCGACTGTTACGGTGACGGCGCACAAGGCTCCTTCGGCAGACAAGAGTCAGGGATCTGTTAGCCTGCGGCCTTCTTCCAGGATCATTGGTGAGAAGATCGTAGCCATTGCTAGTTCTACAGGCGGTCCCAAGGCTCTGCATTCCGTGATCCCCAAGCTTCCCCGTAATCTCAATGCGCCGGTCGTGCTGGTACAGCATATGCCTCCCGGATTTACCAAATCTCTCGCAGAGAGACTTGATTCTCTGAGTGACATCAGCGTCAAGGAAGCTGAAGAAGGCGATATCCTTGAAAAGGGCACTGTCTATATCGCTCCGGGCGGTAAGCACATGAAGCTCGCAAAGCAGGGGTCCAAGGTTAAGATCATCTTTTCCGATGAGCCGCACAGAGAGGGTGTCAAGCCCTGTGCCAATTACATGTACGAATCGCTTTGCGATACCGATTACGCCGGGGTCTGCTGCGTTGTCATGACCGGTATGGGAATGGATGGCACCGAGGGCATCAAGAATCTCGAGAAGAAAAAGAAGGTACATATCATATCTCAGGATGAGAAGACATGCGCCGTGTACGGGATGCCCAAGGCGATCGCACATACGGGACTTGTGAACGAAGTCCTTCCTCTGGACAGGATAGCGGAAGCCATCACGAGTGAGGTTGGTACAAGATAACACTAATACGTAGTTTTACCGCAGAGACAGTTATCACTGCAGGCTAAGCTGCATCAAAGAATGGAGGGTTTCAAATGGATGTTAGTCAGTATCTAGGCATTTTCCTGGATGAAGCAAGGGAACATATCCAGGTCCTCTCTGACCAGATGATGACCTTGGAGCAGGAGCCGGAGAATCAGGACGCTATCAACGAGATCTTCAGAGCGGCGCACTCCTTGAAAGGAATGGCCGGTACCATGGGATACAAGAGGCTTCAGCATCTTACCCATGACATGGAGGACTGCTTCTCGGATGTAAGAGCCGGATCCATGACAGTCACATCCGAGCTCATGGACGTATTATTCCAGGCTTTGGATGCAATCGAGGGCTACGTCAATCTCATTCAGGAGACGACGGACGAAGGTGATAACGATAACGAGAATATCATCAACGAGATAAACCGCATCAGGAATGCTGCTACAGGCAAAGGCGATGCTGCTCCGGCAGCCCCCGCCAAAAGTGATAAGAAAGCCGATGAAGCATCAGCTGAAGCAGCCCCCGCAGCATCTGACGGCAAGGCTTTATATAAGCAGATGAAGCTTGATGATTCGGCTAAGGATGTCATGAAGGATGCCATAGCCGGCGGCAAGCATGTGCTCGGCTTTTCGGTATTCATTGAGGAGTCCTGCCTCTTAAAGGCCGCAAGAGCCTTTCTTGTGATCAAAGCACTGGAGGATATGGGAGATATCGTTGCTACCGATCCCACCTCACAGGATATTGAAGATGAGAAGTTTGATTTCAGTTTCAGCCTCTTCACGATCTGTGATGAGGAGATCGACAAGGCTAAGGAAGCAATGCTGGCCGTATCCGAGATCGCTGAGGTAGTCGGTGAAGAATTCACCGAAGAAGGCATTGATTCTGTCGGTCAGGCCGGAGGAGAGAAGGCAGAGGCACCGGCAGATGCCGTTGAAGCAGCTGAGCCCGAAGCACCCGCGCCCAAGGAGGAGAATACGGCTCCTGCAGTCAAGGCTGAGACCGCTCCTGCACCCAAGAAGGATCAGGGCGCAAAAGCTCCCGCAACCAAGAAGCCTGTCATCTCCAAGACTATAAGAGTCGATATCGATAAGCTGGATTCCCTTATGAATCTTGTATCAGAGCTTATCATTGCAAAGAACACCATTGTTTCCGCTGCTGACAACGGTGACAGTTCCAATCAGGGACTCAATGAACAGGTTGAATATCTTGAAAGTGTCACCACCAATCTTCATGAAGCTGTTATGAAGGTCAGGATGGTACCTATTGAGAGCGCTGTTCAGAAGTTCCCCCGTATGGTCAGGGATCTTGAAAAGAAGCTTGACAAGAAGATGCAGCTGACCATCACCGGTGAAGAGACAGAGCTTGACAGGACCGTTGTCGACGAGATCGGAGATCCTCTGATGCATCTCATCAGAAACAGCGCCGATCACGGACTTGAGCATCCGGATGAGAGAGCCGCAAGCGGCAAGCCTGAACTCGGCACGATCTTCCTCAATGCATTCCAGGATGGCAACTCCGTTGTGATCGAGGTCGGTGATGACGGTAAGGGAATAGATGTAGAAGCCGTAAGACAGAAGATAGTCGAAAGAGGACTTGCTTCCGAAGATACGGCTTCCCAGTTCACTGACAAGGAAGTTATCGATTATCTCTTTGATCCCGGTTTCTCGATGGCAAAGAAGGTCACCGATATCTCCGGAAGAGGAGTCGGACTTGATGTGGTCAAGAGCAATATCGAATCTCTGGGCGGTGATGTGTCTGTCAAGACAAAGCTTGGAGAAGGAAGCACATGGATCATAAGACTTCCTCTTACGCTTGCCATCATCCAGGCTCTCATGGTCATCATCGGAGATGAGAAGTATGCTATCTCTCTTGATTCCATTACCACCATTGAGAACATTCCTTCTACGGACGTCAAACTCGTACAGGGCAAGGAAGTCATTCAGCTCAGAGGCACGGTCATCCCGATCGTAAGGCTTTCGGAACTTCTCGGATTTGAGAATGCAGAGCAGAGCGATGATATGATAGTCGTTATCGCAAAGAAGGGAGATTCTCTTGCAGGTCTCGTGGTAGATGAGCTCATAGGACAGCAGGAGATCGTTATCAAGTCACTTGGCAAATACATCAACACTGACAGGATCATAAGCGGCGCTACCATCCTCGGCGATGGCGAGGTTGCCCTTATCATCGATGCAAATGCATTAATCTGACGGGGAGGTCTTTGATATGGATGAATTAGAAAGATATGTTGAAGATAAGGCTACTCAGTATATCGTAGTAAACCTTGGCATCGAGCATTACGGAATAGATATCAACTATATCGATAATATCGTACGTGTTCCTGCCATAAGACGTGTTCCCAATGTCCAGGATTTCTTCAAGGGTGTCATCAATCTCAGAGGTGAGATAGTTCCCGTCATGAGTCTTCGGACCAAATTCGAGATGCCGGAGATCGATTATACAGGCAATACCAGGATCATAATCGTCAAGGTCGATCCTCAGGCAGCCATAGGCATCATAGTCGATGAGGTCGAGCAGGTCATGGATATCTATGATTCTCAGGTTGAGAAGGTCACGGGTGAAAAGAAAGAAGAAGCTAACGGCTATATCACCTATGTCGGAAAGACGGACAGAGGACTTGTTTCTATTCTGAACCTTGCTACCGTAATCGGTGAGAAGGAACAGACGTAAGGAGGCTTTATGTCAGAACTGGATCTTAACAATGTTGATGACATGTATTATGACGTCCTGCGCGAGATAGGTAATATCGGCGCCGGAAATGCCGCCACGGCTCTGGCTACAATGTTGAACACAAAAGTCGATATGACAGTTCCCAAGGTGGCTCTTGTGGAATTCTCCAAGATGGGAGAGACCATGGGCGGTGAAGAGCAGATAATGGCCGGTATCTATCTGTCCATTTCAGGAGATATCACCGGTTCCATCATGTTTCTTCTTGAGGAGAAGTCAGCGCATGATCTTGTTGCAAAGCTCATGGGCACAGGTGATACGGATTTTGTGGAAGGACAGCCTTTTAATGAGATCGAGCAGTCGGCTCTTTCGGAGATAGGCAATATCATAGTCGGAAGTTATCTGAATTCACTTTCAATGCTGACGAACCTGAAGATCATTGAATCAGTTCCGTCACTTGCTGTCGACATGGCCGAAGCTCTTCTTTCGGTTCCGGCTATTGAATTCGGAATGGTCGGTGATCAGATGCTTCTGATTCAGACTTCATTCTCCGAGGATACCGAGCTGAACGGTTATTTTGTGCTCGTTCCGGATCTGCCTTCATACAGCAAACTCTTGAAGGCATTGGGTGTTATGCAGTAATATCTCGAAGACAAGGGATTGATGAGGATGAGTACAGGGAGTTTGATATATGTCTGAAATGATAAAGGTAGGCATGGCTGACCTGAAGCTGTGCATAAGCCCTAACAGCATAACTACTTTGGGACTCGGCTCGTGTGTCGGAGTGGCTATTAGGGATACATCAAATAAAGTCGGTGGACTTGCTCATGTGATGCTGCCTGATTCCAAGGAGATAAAGAACAACTCAAACATTGCCAAATTTGCAGATACAGGCGTAGAAGAGCTGGTACGTCAGATGGAGAAGGCGGGCGCCATGAAGTCACGCATGGTCGCCAAGATAGCCGGAGGAGCTCAGATGTTTGCCATGCAGCAGAATTCTCCTCTTGTAAAAGTTGGAGACAGGAACGTGGCTGCGGTAAAGAAAAAGCTTGCTGAGCTTAAGATACCCATCAAAGCAGAAGATACCGGCCTGAATTACGGTCGTACCGTTGAATTCTACCCGGAGACCGGTGACTACATCATAAAAGCGGTAGGTAAGCCGCCTAAGAAGATATGAATGAAGACGGCCAGACGGATGACGTCAACGTAACCAGCCTGGATACCGATGAGGGCGGCGCGCCGAATGTTGATGATAATCAGGACGTAGTGACCTCCTCAAATACCGAAAAGAAGCTGGAGCCGGTAAAGCTTAAGACAAAGCCCATTCCGGCCGTAATAACGCTTCTTGGCGGATGTCTGGTTACTGTAAGCGTTTTTCTTCAGCAGCTGGAATTCAAGCAGTCATTGATCATGATCCTGATAGGGCTTCTTCTGTGCCTTATTATTGGAGAGATGGCAAAGCTCCTTTTGGACAAGATAGAGCTACCCAATCCAAAGGCTGTGGATCATGACGGAAATGTAATACAAAAAGGAAAAAGCGGAGACAGTGAAGAAGGGGCGGAAGGAGAAGATATATCTTCTCTTGAAGCAGGAGCTTCCGATCAATGATTTCCTCCGCCGGGGTATAGTGATCTATGGATGACGTCGGAAGACAGAAATTATGGGCTGAGTACGCCAAGAACAAGAATCCTCAGCTTCGTGAAAAGATCATAATTGAATATGCTCCTCTTGTTAAGGTCGTTGCCGGCAGGCTTTCCATGTATCTTGGATATAACGTGGAATATGACGACCTTGTAGGTTATGGTGTTTTTGGACTTATTGATGCCATAGACAAATTTGATCCCGAAAAGGCAGTCAAATTTGAGACTTATGCTTCTTTGAGGATCCGCGGCGCTATCCTCGATCAGATCCGCAGGATGGACTGGATACCGCGTACCATCAGACAGAAGCAGAGACAGATCGATGATGCCATCAAGAAGATCGAATCAGAGACAGGCGAGTCAGCAAGTGACGAGAAAGTCGCTAAGGAACTCGGCTTAACTGATAATGAATATGCCGACTGGCAGTCACAGATGGCTGTCACCAATGTTATCTCTCTTGACGAATTCAATGAGAATTCCACGGATGACGGTACGGGCGGCAGAGAGACCATAGCCGATACGAAGGCGGGTCCTGAGGAAGTCCTCGAAGAGAAGGAATTAAAGAAGACTCTTGCAGATGCGCTTGAGCTTCTTACAGAGAAGGAGAGAAAAGTCATCGTTCTTTATTATTACGAAGAACTGACGTTAAAAGAGATTAGTAACATCCTGGAAGTATCGGAGTCCAGAGTTTCCCAACTCCATATAAAGGGTTTGGCTAAAATGAAGACAAAGCTCGGCAAATATATGGGTGTTCTCGGAGCAGGCGCATAATTATTTTTCAGACCTGGAGGCTATCATGTCAGACAACAGAAACGCGTATTATCAGATCCAGACTAAGCCTGATGGCACCTATCTTCATTTTATTCCCGCTGTTGGCAGTGGAGAACCTGTCAATACACGTGAGCTGGAAGATTATCTTTCTACAAAGCGTATATCTTTTGACAGGATAGCCGTATTGGCTGCCGCCAATAAAAATACAGATTCCACTGTTAAATTAAATTCAGAATCCATAAGGCCTGTTGATGAATTCATGAAATTCAATGTGTCAGACGATCTGATGGAGGTTGTCTGCCGCTTCTTCCCGCCTTCTGAGGGCGGCGCTCTCATGACGGCCGACGAGATCACAAAGGATCTGAAATACAATCAGATAACCGTTGATCCGGATATGGATATGATCCTTAATTTCTTCTCTGACAGAAAATACTGCACTGATTATGTGATAGCACGCGGTACCCCGGTCACTCCCGGTGTCGACGGCTATGTAGAATACTTTTTTGATACCGATCCCGTAGCCAGACCCAAGACCAATGAAGATGGAACAGTTGATTTCCATGCACTGAATTCCGTCAGGGCCTGCGCGGAAGGACAGGTTCTCGCCAAGCTTCATAAGGAGGAGATAGGCCAGCCCGGATGCAATGTCTTCGGTGAGATGATCATGGCCAATGCCGTTAAGCCGGCATCCTTGAGATACAGTAAGGATGCGGAACTGTCAGAAGACGGAGTATTGACGTCCAAAGTTAATGGTCATGTCAGTCTGGTTGACGGTATGGTCTTCGTATCCAGTGTCCTTGAGCTTACCAATGTGGATGTCTCCACAGGAGATATCGATTACGACGGCAATCTGCTTGTTCAGGGTAATATCACGACCGGATATAAGGTTCATGTTACTGGCGATCTTGAGGTCAGAGGCGTTATCGAGGCTGCAGAGATAGATGCCGGAGGCCGTGTTACTGTAGCCAAGGGTATTAACGGAATGGACAAAGGCAAGATCAAGGCCGGCCAGTCGGTCATTGCCAAATATATCAATTCGGCAGAGGTGGATGCCGGTGGTCTTATACAGACTGAACTGGTGCTTAATTCCAATATCTCTGCCGGAGACTCCATCATAGTGCAGGGCAGGAAGGGCTTTATCACCGGCGGTGTCGCCAGAGCCAGCAACAAGATCGAAGCAAAGACTATCGGTAGCGATATGGGAGCTCCGACTTCCATCGAAGTAGGCGTGGATCCTGCTCTTAAGGCAAGAAGGAATAAGCTTGTAAAGGAAAATGATGAAATAAGAGCACAGCTTGCCCGCACGGAGCCTGTTCTTCTGGCTACAGTGGACAGGATCAAAAGAGGCGATAAGCTTCCTCCCGATCAGCTCATGAAGATGCAGGAGCTCAACAAGGTGATCCAGGCCCAGAAGGAGACACTCAAGAAGAATACAGAAGAGCTTGCTGAGCTTGAGCTTTCATTTGACGCAGAGACCATAGCAGAGATCGTCGTTACCGGTGAAGCATATGCCGGAACTCATCTTGTGGTGTCCGATGCGAGCATGACATTAAAGAAAGACTATCACTACTGCAGGTTCAGAAGAGAAGGCGCTGATGTCAGGATGCTGGGGCTGTAGCACATGCGCTATACTCTGTTCATCATATTGAGCATGTGCTGGTAATTCGGCTTACGCCGAATTACGCCGGGTGAATATGGAACATGCGCTGTACCCTGTTCATCATATTGAGTAAATTAAGACTTTTTTTGAGGTAGTTACATGGCAATAGCTCCTGTATTTTATAATGGTATGATATCTGCCACGCCGGAGATCTCAAATATCAAGATCTCCGATGATGCCAGAGTTGCAAATATGCAGTCCCTCTCGGAGTCTGAAGTAGCCGAGGAGGCGCGTGAGCATGTCAATCAGGTGCGTACAAAGGATAATGCTGACGGTGCCGAATCCGAATCAGATGCTTCAGGTGGGAGCCGTAACCAGTATGCAGGTGACGGCGGTGCAAAAAGAAGGAAAAAGGATTCTTTCGGAAAAGTAGTCAAAAAGCAACAGGGAGGCTTCAACATCTCGATATGACAGCGATACAGATACTGCTCCTGATCGCCGGAGCAGTTATTTTTGCCCTTGGATTCATCCTCCCGGAAGGCAAAGATAACTCCCGGATAGATAATATAAAAGACAGAAGAGAATATACGGAAAAGCTTAAAGAGATCACGGAATCCGAACTAAAGGATGCTTCAAGACGGGTCCGTGATATTATCGATGAAGAAGTATCACTGGCTCATGATAATTCTGCGAGATCCCTGGAAAAGCTTACTAACGAAAAGATAATGGCCATTAATGAATATGGCAAGACTGTAACTGATGAGATAGAGCGTAATCATAAAGAGGTGGTCTTTATGTATGATATGCTCAATGATAAGACCACCGATCTTAAGAATACCATCAGAAAATATGAAGATATGAAGAAGGTTCCGCAGCAGGTGCCTCAGAAGAAAAAGCCTGCTCCGAAGCCTCAGCCTGCCGAGAACATTCATATCCCCAAGATGTTCGCTGCTCCGAAAACGGAAGGCGAAACGAACGGAGATGCCTCAGGCGGATCTGATATGGTCGCAGCCTCTGTCGTCGGAGGAAAATACGGCAAGGATGTCCTTAAGCTGCATAAGGAAGGCATGTCCGATGTCGATATCGCAAGAAAACTTGGCATTGGCGTGGGTGAAGTACGTCTTGCCATCAGTTTGAGTGATGCCGGAGGCGCTGATGAGGCTTAAGACTTATCTGAAAGGGCTTGGGCTCGGCATATTTGTTACTGCTCTTATCATGTCACTCGGATCGTCCAGGGTAAAAGGTGAGATGACCGACGAAGAGATCATGGCCAGGGCTGAAAAGCTTGGCATGGTATCGGAGAATTCCCTGCTACTGAGTGAGGCTAAGCAGGCTGCCGAAGATGCTGGAAAAAGAGCAAGGGATAATGCCGCCATGCAGGAGGTTGGTACAGATAAGACTGATGAAAAGGATACCGCAGAAGCCACTTCCGTAGCCGACAACGGCGAGATAATTAAGAACGATCCCGAAGCTTCAGATGATGCAGCCGGTACATCACCTCAGGCCGGTGATGCCACGGCGACTGCGTCGGAAAAAGAAGACAGGGCAGGTCAGGCAGGAGGCAATTCCGGGACATCGGATAAACCCGCCAAGACACCGACAGCAGATAACTCTTCATCGGAAAAGAAATCCGATGACTTATCATCAGCGAAAAAAACCGATGAATCGTCATCAGCGAAAAAAACCGATGATTCATCATCTGCGAAAAAAACTGATAGTGAATCATCAGGAAATGATCCTGCTGATGAAGAAGAGATCATAGTGATCAATGTTAATTCCGGAGAAAGCTCCCTGTCTGTTGCTTCGGAGATGGTCAAAGCAGGCCTTATCACCGATGCCAGACAGTTTGATTCATATCTTGTTCTTTCCGGATATGACAGGCATCTGGTCGTCGGATCGCATCCCATTCCCAAGGGAGCTTCTGCCGAAGAGATGGGAAAGATATTGACATCAAAACAATAATCCCCAAATTATCATTGAAATCAAAGATGTAATGTGTTATATTTTAGTATCGTGCGGAAATACTGCACGGTAACTATAATTCACGCGCCGTATCATAACTCTCCCTGGGTGCCGCAACCTGCGGTAGGAGCAGTTTGCAGCGCGGATGCATAACCAAAGGAGGAGAATAATGAGTATCATTTCAATGAAGCAGCTTCTGGAAGCCGGCGTTCACTTCGGACATCAGACCAGAAGGTGGAACCCCAAGATGGCACCGTATATCTATACGGAGAGAAACGGCATTTACATCATCGACCTTCAGAAGACGGTCGGTCTTGTTGATGAGGCTTACAATGCAGTCGGAGATATCGTTGCTAACGGCGGATCCATTCTTTTCGTAGGCACTAAGAAGCAGGCTCAGGAAGCTATAAGGACTGAGGCTGAGCGCTGCGGTATGTTCTATGTGAATGAGAGATGGCTTGGCGGAATGCTCACCAACTTCGATACGATCAAGTCCAGGATCAAGAGACTCAAAGAGATCGAAGAGATGAGAGATAACGGAACTCTCGAGATACTTCCCAAGAAGGAAGTGGCACTTCTTCAGAAGGAGCTTGCAAAGCTCGAGAAGAACCTTGGCGGTATCAAGGAGATGAGACGCATCCCCGATGCTATATTTATCGTGGATCCCAAGAAGGAGCACCTCTGCGTTGCAGAAGCAAGGAAGCTCGGTATAACCCTTATAGGTATATGCGATACCAACTGCGATCCCGAAGAGCTTGATTATGTGATCCCCGGTAATGATGATGCTATCAGGGCGGTTAAGCTTATCGTGTCCAAGATGGCAGATGCAGTTGTCGAGGCAAAGCAGGGCGTTGCAGGTGAAGGCGCAGAATCCGAAGAAGAAGCAGACGCTGAGGGTGAGGCTGATACAGAAGAAGTTTCAGACAGCGAAGATACAGAGGAAGCAGCAGAGTGACCGATCACCGTATGATCGGATCTTAAGACAGATATTATCGAGAGGAGAATAAAAATGGCTAACGTTACAGCAGCTACCGTAAAAGAACTCCGTGAGATGACAGGAGCCGGCATGATGGATTGCAAGAAGGCTCTTGCCGAGACCGACGGAGATATGGACAAGGCAGTCGAGTACCTCAGAGAAAAGGGACTTGCTGGATCTGAAAAGAAAGCAGGACGTCAGACAGTCGAGGGACTGTCCCTTACCTGCGCTACGGATGACGGCAAGAAGGCTGCAGTCGTAGAGGTCAATATCGAGACTGACTTTGCGGCAAATACCGACAAATTCAAGGAATATGTCAATGCGGTTGCTCGTCAGGCGCTTGATTCTTCTGCTACGGATATGGATGCTTTCCTTGCTGAGAAATGGGCAAAGGATCCTTCAATGACTGTAGAGGATTCCAGAAAGCAGGCCGTTGCAGACATATCCGAGAATATCGGCATCAGGAGATTCGAAAGAGTCGAGGAGGCAAATGGTTTTGTCGCTACCTATATCCATGCAGGCGGCAAGATCGGAGTTATCGTCGATGTTGAGACAGATGTCATCAACGATGCCATAAAAGAGATGGGCAAGAACGTAGCTATGCAGGTTGCGGCTCTTTCACCCAAGTACACAAGACAGAGCGAGATCGAAGCATCCTACATAGAGCATGAGAAGGAGATCCTCAAGGCTCAGATCGAAAACGATCCCAAGGAGGCTGCAAAGCCCGATAAGGTCAAGGAAGGAATGATCATGGGTCGTATCAACAAGGAGATGAAGGAGATCTGTCTTGTGGATCAGATCTATGTAAAGGCCGAGGACGGCAAGCAGAGTGTACAGAAGTACGTTGAAGAGGTTGCCAAGGCTAATAATGCCAAGATCAACATCAAAAAGTTTGTCAGATTCCAGACCGGTGAAGGCATGGAAAAGAAAGAAGAGGATTACGCTGCTGAGGTTGCAAAGCAGATCGCTGAAGCATCAAAGTAAAAGTAAATCTTACGATAAAAAGAGGGCGTGAACATGGCTAAAAAAGATATCGACTGGAGTAATCTTGGATTTGGTTATATCAGGACAGATAAGCGCTATGTATCTGATTTTAAGAATGGAAGCTGGGATGAAGGACGTATCACGGATGATGATACGATAACTCTCAGCGAGTGTGCATGCGTATTTCAGTATGCTCAGACAATATTTGAGGGCCTTAAGGCATACGAGACAGAGGACGGCCGTACAGTTACTTTCAGACCTGACCTCAATGCCGAGAGGATGATGGATTCCGCAAAAAGGCTTGAGATGCCTCCTTTTCCCAAGGAAAGGTTCCTTGATGCGGTAAAGAAGACCGTCAGAGCCAATAAGGATTTTGTTCCCCCTTACGGGTCGGGCGCAACGCTCTATATCAGGCCGTTTTCATTCGGATCCAATCCCGTTATAGGCGTCAAGCCTGCCGAGGAGTATCAGTTCAGGATCTTTACTACTCCTGTCGGTCCTTATTTTAAGGGAGGAGCCAAGCCCATTACTGTCCGTATAAGTGATTTTGACAGGGCGGCCCCCAGGGGCACCGGACATATCAAGGCCGGCCTTAATTATGCCATGAGTCTTCATGCCATCGTGGATGCTCATGATCAGGGCTTTGCGGAGAATATCTATCTCGATCCCGGTTCAAGGACCAAGATAGAAGAGACCGGCGGTGCCAATATCATCTTCATCGATGGTGATAATAATATGGTCACACCGGCATCCGACTCCATTCTGCCTTCGATCACTAGAAGATCCCTTATGGTAGTCGCAGAGAAGTATCTCGGTATGAAGGTTACCCAGAGGGATGTCACTCTTGAGGAAGTTGAAAGCGGAGCATTCAGGGAGTGCGGTCTCTGCGGTACGGCAGCTGTCATATCTCCGGTCGGCTGCATCAATGATCACGGCAAAGAGATACGTTTTGCTTCCGGCATGGAAGAGATGGGTCCTGTTACCAAAAAGCTCTATGATACACTTACAGGCATTCAGATGGGACGCATCGAGGCTCCGGAAGGCTGGATTTACGAAATAGACTGATATAGTTTTTTCGCAGATAATCATTAAGGTTTATAAGTGGACCGTATGATCAAAGGCAGGAGTCTGAATTACAATATCATATATGCATTGCTGGCTTTTATTGGGGTCATTATCACGATAATGGCTGCCACAAATCCTGATGAAAAAGATATTCATCTGATAGAAAACAAAGCAGCAAGTTACAACAGCGGCTGGCAGTATAAGAACAACCGCGTTGATACCTATGATGAATGCAACCTCCCTTTAGAGCTCGATCGCAATGCATACAGGGATATGACCGTCAGGAAGCTTCTCGGAAGCGAAGCGGCAGACGGTACATACATCATGTACAGGTCCAAGCATGCCGAAAACCATGTATATGTCGGGGAAGAGGAGATATATGTCTTCGGAGACAGACAGTTGTCTTTATTTCCTCTGCCCGGATCGGCATGGATACTGATCCCGCTTCATGACAGTTATCAGGGCCAGTATCTCACCATCAATCTCCACAGGATAGAATCTAAATACGGCGGCCTTATGGGCGATGTTGTGATAGGCGACAGGGCGGATATGCTTGAGCTTCTCCTTACTGAGAATCTCTTTGGCTTTATTTCCTGCTTTATCATTGCTTTCGTCTCGTTGCTGCTGTTTTTCATAGGCTGTATCCAGCTTCGGATGGTAGGCAATCACAGTCTGTTTTATCTGTCCATCTTCACCATTGTCCTTGCGCTGTGGTCGATGAATGAGACTCATCTGTCTCAGCTTTTCATCGGGAATATGGAGTTCGTGTCTATACTTACCTATGAATCCATAGCATTTCTTCCGATGCCCATGATCTCTTTCTTCAGATCGAGCAGGCATGAGCAGGTGCGACAGGCATGCATCAGGGTAGCTCCTGTTCCCATAATCAATTTTGTGCTGATCAACAGTCTCCATTTCTTTGGGATATGTGATCTGTCCGAGACCCTTATCCTCACACATATCTCAATATTTGTAATATCCATTGTCATAGCTGTCGGACACATACGATCCGGTTTCTTCGCCAAGAGCAGTGACAGCGGGATCCCGGAACTTGCATCGATAGGATTTATCATTTTTATAATATCAGCCTTTATCGACATAGGTCATTATTATGCTTCAAGTTTTGTGGATGCATCCAGGTATTCGAGGATCGGACTTCTTATTTTCGTTCTGATGCTTGCCGTGGATTCCATGTTTAACTCGTTGTCCGAAGAGCTGGATATAAGAAAAGCCGAGCTTTATAAGTCGCTCGCATTTACCGACAGTCTTACAGGTCTTGGCAACAGGCAGGCTTATGAGCAGGAGATAGAGAATATCGATGAAAAGGATGAGCTTCTTGATCATCTTGCTGTCGGCATACTCGATCTTAATAATCTCAAGACGACCAACGACTCAAAGGGTCATGCAGAGGGAGACAGATATATCATTACCTGTTCCGGATTCTTCCAGCAGTATTTCGGTAAGATAGCGAAGATCTTCCGTATCGGCGGAGATGAGTTTGCTATAGTCTTTACCGGACATGAGAGTGATGTCTTCTTTGAGACTGAGGCCAATATGTTTGACGATATCATGAAGGAAGGCAACCTTGAGATGAATTTCTCTTATGGTTCCGCTGTCTTTAACCATATCACGGACAGGAATGCGAGTGATACCATAAGACGTGCCGAAGCAAAGATGTATGAGTCAAAGCGCAAATACAAGCATACGGTCTCTAACAGATGAAGAAGCCTTCCCGATCCATATCAATTTCAGTTTTTATTTCGGTTCTTATCATACTGCTTGCTGTCATATGCCATCTGCTCTTTAAGGAAATAGAGCTTGTATGGCCTTATTTTTTGCTTCCCTATGTAGTCTTTCTTGTAATATATATCGTATATTCCGTTAAGAATAAACTGAGTGATACGGCGGGACATATATACCATGTCCTGATACTTATTCCTGTCCTTTCCGGACTGACGATGAGTCTTGCATGGATGGCAAAGATCAATTTTTGGGGAGAACAGCTCTCGTCTTTGTTCTGATCCCGTCATTTTTTCGACGCTTTTTTTTCTTGTGGTGTCAAACCCGCATATATACTACATATTGAGTGAAAAACATTTATAAAAAAATCCTTGAAAATTCTAAAAGGATTTTATTTTTTTATGTCGAATATGGATAAAGGCTGACATTAACAATCGCAATCCATGACTATTAGAGAATCGATCGAAGAAATTGAAAAGCAGACCTTGAGTCCTTATGCGGCGCTTTCTTCAAACTCAAAAGGAAGAGCCAGGAAGGAGAGTGAGGATGATCTTCGTCCCGTCTTTCAAAGAGACAGGGACCGTATCCTGCACTCCAAATCATTCAGAAGGCTCAAGGATAAGACGCAGGTCTTTCTTATTCCCGCCGGCGACCACTACAGGACGAGACTGATCCATACGCTTGAAGTATCCCAGAATGCGCGGACTATTGCAAAGGCTTTAAGACTCAATGAAGATCTTGTCGAGGCTATAGCACTCGGTCATGATCTGGGACATACTCCCTTCGGTCATGCCGGGGAGCGGGCATTGAACAGAGTCTGCAGCCTTGGCTTTGAGCATTCGGAACAGTCATTAAGGGTCGTGGATGTACTTGAAAAAGACATGAACGGTCTGAACCTTACCTTTGAAGTGCGGGATGGCATAAGGAATCACCGCACCTCGGGAGATCCCAAGACTCTTGAAGGCAAGATCGTTCAGATCTCCGACAAGATTGCTTATATGCATCATGATATGGATGATGCGATTAGGGCGGGCATTCTGAAGAATGATTCGGTTCCGGATCATATAGGGAACATTGCCGGATTCAAGACGGTGGAAAGGCTTGATTACTTTATCCATGATGTCATCACAGAGAGCATAGGCAGGAATGATATCTGTATGTCCGAGCCTGCGACTAAAGCAATGAAGGATCTTCGCGACTGGATGTTCAAGAGCGTATATACGAATCCCAAGGCCAAGAGTGAAGAGGGAAAAGCCGAAAGCCTTATCGAATCTCTGTATATGTATTTTTACAACCGTCCGGACAGACTTCCGATGGAATACAGAAAACTCATGGCAAAGACAAAGGATCCGCTTGAGAGGATCGTCTGCGATTATATTTCTTCCATGACTGACAGATATGCCATCGGCATTTATTCGGATCTCTTCATCCCTACATCATGGTCGATAAAATAGATCGGATACTGACTTATACCGTATATGCCAAGATATAAAGATGAACTGATAGAACAAATACGATCCGCGAATGATATCGTGGACGTCATAGGCAGTGTGGTAAAGCTTAAGAAAAAAGGCGCGAATTACTTCGGCCTATGCCCTTTTCACAACGAAAAGACTGGTTCGTTTTCCGTAAGCCCGGACAAGCAGATGTATTACTGCTTCGGATGCGGCGCCGGCGGTAATGTGATCAGCTTCGTGATGGAGTATGAAAACTACAGTTTTCCAGAGGCCGTGAAATATCTTGCCGATAAAAGCGGGATAGCTCTTCCCGAGGCAGAAGAGAGCGAGGAAGAAAAGAGAGAAGCCTCCATGAAGGAGACTGTCATGGAGTGTCTTAAGAGCGCTGCGGTCTATTATTATAAAAGACTGTATTCCGAAGAGGGGAAGCTGGGCCTTGCTTATCTTCACAAGAGGGGCCTTACGGATGAGACGATAAAGAAATTCGGTCTTGGTTATTCGGGAAAGGGATTTGATCAGGCTGTATCGTATCTCAGGTCGAAAGGCTTTAAGGATAAGATCATACAGGAAGCCGGACTTTGCAATATATCCGAGAAGCACGGGATGACAGACAGATTCTTTAACAGGGTCATGTTCCCTATCATGGATATCAACAGCAGGGTGATAGGCTTCGGCGGAAGAGTGATGGGTGACGGAGAGCCGAAATATCTTAATTCTCCCGAGACCATAGTCTTTGATAAGAGCCACAATATGTACGGTCTTAATGTCGCCAGGAGATCGAGAAAGCCGTACAGGATAGTCTGCGAAGGATATATGGACGTGATCTCCATGCATCAGGCGGGATTCACGGAGACAGTGGCATCGCTCGGAACAGCATTTACACCGGGGCATGCAGCCTTACTTAGAAGATATACGAAAGACATAAGGCTCGCCTATGATTCGGATGGAGCAGGCCAGAAGGCCGCGATGCGCTCCATCGCCATATGCCGTGAGGCAGGTCTTAATGCGAAGGTCATTCATATGGACCCTCATAAGGATCCGGATGAATTCATAAAGGCTCTGGGAGCCGATGCTTTTGAAAAAAGGATAGAAGAGGCAGAGAATTCATTTTATTTTGAGATCGATCATATCAGGAAGGGTTACGACATGAACGACCCGGAGAGCCGGACTTCTTTCCAGTCCGAGACAGCCTCAAGACTTGCAATGATCGATGATGAGCTCTTAAGAGACAATTATATCACCGGGGCTGCCTCAAGATTTGCGATAAAGGAAGATCTCTTAAGAAGAGCTGTGAATATCGCAATGGAAAAAGCAGAGGCATATCCAAAAAAGCCCGCTTACTTTGCTGAAGATGACAGGGATTCAAGAAAGCCCGGGAATAAAGGCGGGAGAGAAGATGCCGGAAAAGATCCGAAGACCTTATCGGAAGACAGGGCCGAAAGATATCTGCTCACCTGGATGGTATCTGAAAAAGCGATATATGATGCGTCGAAGGATTATCTCAAGCCTGAAGACTATACTGAAGGACTGAACAGGATGCTGGCGGTCTCGATATACAAAGGTTATGAATCCGGAGAACTGAAGATAGCCGATATCATGACAGACTTTGCAAAGACCGATATGGCTTCCGAAGCGGCATCCGTGATCAATATGAAGCTCGATGCTGTCGAGTCAAAAGCCGACAGGGAAAAGGCTCTGACAGATCTTGTGATAAAGATAAAGAAGATGGCTCTTGCAAGGAGCAGGGAGAACGGAGGAGATGCAGATCCTCTGAAGGCCGCCCGGGAAGAAAAAAAGGCCATGGAAAGTCTGAAGAAAATTAAGATCAGCATACAGTGAAGGGAGTTTAACTGATGGAAGAACTGGAAGAGAAGAACGACGAGAAATTAGAAGAGAAACTGAAGACTCTTGTCGAACTCGGCCGCAAAAAGAACAATGTGCTCGATAACCAGGAGATCATAGATCACCTGAAGGGACTTGAGCTCAGCGAGGATGACTATGACAGGATATGGGAAGTCCTCGAGAAGAACGGCATTGACGTGCTCAAGATGACATCTCCTTCCGAGGATGATGTGGACGCCGATGACGATGTCCCGCCTGAAGAGATCGAGAACGAAGAAGATGTCGACATGGCCAATGTCGATCTCTCCGTACCCGACAGTGTCTCCATAGAGGATCCCGTGAGGATGTATCTTAAGGAGATAGGTAAGGTCCCGCTTCTTTCCGCTGAGGAAGAGGTCGAGCTTGCAAAAAGGATGGAGCTTGGCGATCAGGAAGCCAAGAACAAGCTTGCCGAAGCCAACTTAAGACTCGTCGTATCCATAGCCAAGAGGTATGTGGGTCGCGGAATGCTTTTCCTGGATCTTATACAGGAGGGTAACCTCGGACTTATTAAGGCTGTGGAGAAGTTTGATTACAGGAAGGGATACAAATTCTCAACCTATGCAACATGGTGGATAAGACAGGCGATCACAAGGGCCATTGCTGATCAGGCCCGTACCATAAGGATACCCGTTCATATGGTCGAGACGATCAACAAGCTTATCCGTATCTCAAGACAGCTTCTGCAGGAGCTTGGAAGAGAACCTACCCCTGAAGAGATAGCGGAAGAGATGAAGATCCCTGTGGAAAAGGTAAGAGAGATATTAAAGATATCCCAGGAGCCTGTATCCCTTGAGACTCCCATCGGCGAGGAGGAGGATTCGCATCTCGGAGACTTCATCCAGGATGATCAGGTTCCGGTACCCGCGGATGCAGCAGCTTTTGAGCTCTTAAAGGAGCAGCTCAATGAAGTGCTGGATACTCTTACCGAGAGAGAGCAGAAGGTCCTTCGCTTAAGATTCGGCCTTGATGACGGCAAAGCAAGGACTCTTGAGGAAGTAGGACGCCAGTTCAATGTCACCCGTGAGAGGATAAGACAGATCGAAGCCAAGGCTTTGAGGAAGCTCAGACATCCTTCAAGGTCCAGAAAGCTCAAGGATTATCTTGAGTAAGATTATCAGGATAATATTATTTTGAGACCGGAGCTGTCAAAAAGACTGTCCCTGATCGTGGATCTGGTCCCGTCATGTGACACGTTCGTCGATATCGGATGCGACCACGGATATGTGCCCGTATCGCTCCTTTTAGACGGAAGATGCAAAAGGGCAGTATTTGCTGACATTAATCAGGGGCCTCTTGACAGGGCTTATGCCAATGCCATTCATTACGGCATAGATAAAGGACAGGCAGACTTTATCAGATCAAACGGACTGGACAGTATATCATCCTTAAAGGAAGGCAGCAATGTACTGTCTGTTACAGGCATGGGCGGTCTGCTTATAGCAGACATCTTAAGGCGCGGGAGCAGTAAGCTTTCTTTATTTGATACTCTTATCCTGTCACCTCATACCAAGGAGGAGGGCTTAAGGATATTTCTTAGAGATGAAGGCTATGTCACGATAGATGAAAGATATGTGACGGATGATGATAAGCTGTATGTCATCATGGTTGCAAAAAAGGCCGCATCCGGATCAGATGCTCATATTCTGTCCGAAACAGAGCTCAGATTCGGCAGGTTCATCGAAAGAGAGCTCAAGGACCCCGATGTAAGAAGATTTTTTGAAAAGAGACTGTCAATGCTCGAAGATCTTCTTTCCGGCAATAAGGGCATCCCTGCCGGCAGGAGAGTGATCATAGAGAAAGAAGCTGAGTGCTTCAGGGAGGTTTTGGGAATTGAAGCTTAAGGATCTTATCAATATGCTGAATGAGATCGCACCCATTCAGTATTCGGAACACTGGGACAATCCCGGACTCCTTGTAGGAGATGAGGAGCAGGATATAGAGACTGTATATATTGCCCTGGATGCGACGAGTGACGTCATCGAAGCGGCATCAGATGCCAGGGCCGATCTGCTCCTTACCCATCATCCGCTCATATTCCGACCGCTCAACCGCGTATCAAGCGACAGCTATGTCGGAAGAAGGGTCATGAAGCTTGTTTCAGATAAAATATCTTTGTTTTCGATGCATACCGACTTTGACGTGACCCAGATGGGGATCGAGGCTGCATCGATGCTCAATCTTATAGAGGTCAGGATCCTCGAGCCTACGCTTACCGAAGACATAGGTCTCGGTGCCATGGGATATCTGAAAGAAGATCTGTCCTTAAGAGATCTTGCCGAGAAAGTTAAGAAGGACCTTAACGTTCCCTTTGTAAAGGTATACGGTGATCCTGAGGATACCATAGTAAAGGTGGCAATCCTTCCCGGATCCGGTTCTTCGGGCATCGATTCTGCTGCGGGAGAGGGCTGTGATGTCCTTATCACCGGAGATATAGGTCATCATGACGGCACGGATGCACTTGAGAAAGGGATCAATATCATTGATGCGGGACATTTCGGGGTAGAGAAGCTCTTCATCGGCTTCATGTCCCAGTATCTTGCAAAAGCAGCTCCGGAGCTTAAGGTAATCGAAGATAAGGTTCAAAAAAGTTATATCATTATCTGACATGGAGGAATGAAGATGGCGGACATGATAAAGGTGAAGATCGGCGGAAAAGAATACGAATATCCTGTGGGAACAAAGCTTATCGATATAGCTGAAGATTTCAAGGATACGTGCAGGTACAGGATCGTACTCAGCAAGGTCGATAACAAGCTTAAGGAACTCTTTCATACTGTCAATAATGACTGTGAGATCGAGTTTGAGGATCTTAGCGGGACGGCAGGGCATAAGGCTTACAAGCGCTCGGCTTCACTCCTTCTTATAAAAGCATTTTACGATGTGGTAGGAAGAGAGAACATCGAGCGCCTTAAAGTTGATTTCTCCATAGGCGCCGCTTATTACTGTCCCTATAAGGGAAGCGTTCCTCTTACAGAGAAGCTTGTGGAGGATGTTAAGACAAGAATGCTCCAACTTGTGGAAGAGGATGCCCCGATCCAGAAGAGCTCTTATTCCCTCGAAAAGATAATAAAGAAGTTCCATGATCTCGGCATGTACGATAAGGAGAAACTCTTCAGATTCAGAAGGTCGGATAAGGTCAATATATATACTCTCGGCGGATTCCAGGACTATTTTTACGGATACATGCTCCCTAGCTGCGGGTATATCAGATATTTTGACCTTTTCCTGTATGATGACGGCGTGATGCTGCAGCTCCCCGAGAGAAAGGCTCCTGATGTCGTTCCCGGATTCAAGGAGAGCCCCAAGCTCTTTAAAACCATGAAATCATCCTCTGCCTGGGGTGAGATGATGGGGATAGATACTGTCGGAGCGTTAAATGAAGCGATATGCGAAGGAAAGATGAATGAAGTGATCCTCGTGCAGGAGGCGCTCATGGAGAGCCGTATCGCCGAGATCGCCCGTGACATTGCAGATCGCGGCAATGTGCGTTTTGTCATGATAGCGGGACCTTCTTCATCCGGCAAGACGACCTTCTCCCACAGACTCTCGATAGAGCTTCGTGCTCACGGGATGAGACCTCATCCTATCGAGATAGACAATTATTTCAAAAATCGTGAGGATACGCCCAAGGATGAGAACGGCAATTATGACTTTGAATGCCTCGATGCCATAGATGTAGAGGGCTTCAATAAAGACATGACCGATCTTCTTAACGGTAAGAAAGTAGAGCTCCCGAGCTTTAATTTCAAGGTTGGTCAGCGTGAATATAAGGGCAATTATCTGCAGCTTGAAGAATCCGATGTGCTCGTTCTCGAAGGGATCCACGGATTAAATGACGAGCTGTCCCATTCGCTGCCGAAGGATTCAAAATACAAGATCTATATCAGCGCCCTTACAACGCTGAACGTGGATGAGCACAACAGAGTGCCGACCACTGACGGAAGGCTCATGAGACGTATGGTCCGTGACTATTACACAAGAGGCGCTTCCGTGCAGAGGACGCTCGGGATGTGGTCATCGGTGAGGAGAGGAGAAGAGAAGTACATCTTCCCGTTCCAGGAGAGCGCGGATGCGATGTTCAATTCGGCTCATATATATGAGATAGCCGCACTTAAGCCATATGTTGAGCCGCTCCTTTTTGCGGTTCCCGAGGATGATCCCGGCTATCAGGAGGCAAAAAGGCTGTTAAAATTCCTCCAGTATTTCCTCTCCATCGATACGGCGGGCATTCCGCAGAATTCGATAATAAGGGAATTCATAGGCGGATCGATCTTTTAGGATCTTATGGGACCGGAGAGGGCACATGACCTTACCGGTCCTTTATATTTTGGATATCTTTAGCGTAATGATTTGATATTTATACTATATATGGTAGAATGTTTAATCGAGTGAGCCGGATGATGGCGACATGGCGGGTATCTTCCATGCCGAGGAAAGTCCGGGCTCCACAGGGCAGGATGGCGGATAACGTCCGCCCGGGGTGACCCGCGGGAAAGCGCAACAGAGAACAGACCGCTGACCATTGAGGCTACGCCTCAAGGTCTAGTAAGGGTGAAACGGCAGTGTAAGAGACTACCGCGTCCTTGGTAACAAGGATGGCTAGGCAAGCCCCATCCGGAGCAAGATCAAACAGGAAGGATCGGCCTGCCCGGCCTGCAGGGGCTAAGCTCCTGCTTCTTCCAGGTAGATCGCTCGAGTCATGCGGCGACGTGTGACCTAGATAGATCATCATCACCGCTTATGCGGCACATAACCCGGCTTACAGGCTCGCTCGATCATTTTCAGCTTTACGGCTGTATATAAAAAGGAGATCATTATGATGAATTATCTCGAATCTCTCGGAATACGCTCCAAAAGAGCATCCGAGGTGCTCGCGCATCTAGATCCCGCCTCTAAGAATCTTGGACTGAGAGCGGCAGCAGAAGCCTTAAAGAATAATTCCAAAGATATAATAGAAGCCAATAATATCGATGTTAATAATGCCATGGCCAAAGGGGTGTCCGAGGCTCTGGTCGACAGGCTCATGCTCAATAAAGAGCGAATCGATCAGATGGCCGAAGGCATGATACAGGTGGCAGAGCTTAAGGATCCCGTCGGAGAGGTTCTTGATATCATGGTCCGTCCAAACGGCCTTCACATAGAAAAGGTCGCCGTGCCTATGGGTGTCATCGGCATAATCTATGAATCCCGTCCAAACGTGACTGCAGATGCATTTTCTCTCTGCTTCAAATCCGGCAATTCCACTATACTTCGCGGCGGATCCGATGCGATCAATTCCAACAGGGCGATAGTGAATTGTATCAGAGAAGCTCTTAAGACCGAGAAGATACCCGATGATGTCGTGCTCATCATCACCGATACATCAAGAGAAGTTGCGACTCAGTTCATGAAGCTCAATCAGTACGTGGATCTTTTATTTCCGCGCGGCGGCTCGGGCCTTATCCAGACTGTAGTGGAAAATGCGACTGTGCCCGTGATCGAGACCGGGGTCGGCAACTGCCATATCTATGTCGACGAGAAAGCAGACCTTGATATGGCCGTTGATATAATAGACAACGCCAAGACTCAGCGCATGGGAGTATGTAATGCCGCAGAGTCGCTCGTGATACACAGGAGCATAGCAAAGGAAGCCGTCAAAGCAATCTATGAAAGGCTTTCCGTCAAGGATATCGAGATCCGCGGAGCGGAAGATGTCATGGAGATCGAAGGTGGGATCAGGGAATGCACTGAAGAGGACTATGCAAGAGAATACCTTGGGCCCATAATATCCGTGAAGATCGTAGATAATCTGGATCATGCCATAGAGCATATCAACAGATACTCCACACATCATTCGGAAGCAATAATAACCTCAGATAAGGAGACGGCTGAGAGATTTTTGAATGAGATCGATTCAGCCTGCGTGTACTGGAATGCTTCCACCCGTTTCACTGACGGATATGAGTTCGGCTTTGGTTCGGAGATAGGCATTAGTACTCAGAAGCTTCATGCAAGAGGACCGATGGGCCTTAAGGCTCTTACTACATATAAGTATCAGATAAAAGGCACAGGACAGATCAGGAACTGACTTATTTAAGGAGAAATTATGCGACATCTCATGACTCCGCTGGATCTTACAGTGGAAGAGCTCGACAGTCTCATGGCTGTGGCGGAGGATATCAAAAAAGATCCTGCAAGATATGCCCATACATGCGATGGTAGGATACTGGCGGCTTTATTCTATGAGCCGAGCACCAGGACAAGACTTTCATTTGAAGCTGCCATGCTCCGTCTCGGAGGCAGGACGATGGGGTTTGCAGATGCCACATCATCATCTGCGGCCAAGGGAGAGAGCGTTGCCGATACTATCAGAGTGGTTTCGTGCTTTGCCGATATTGCGGCGATGCGTCATTTCAAAGAAGGCGCGCCCATGGTGGCGGCCCAGTTCTCAAAGATTCCCGTGATCAATGCCGGAGACGGAGGACACCAGCATCCGACCCAGACTCTTACCGATCTTATGACCATAAGATCCTGCAAGGGCAGACTCGGCAATATGAAGATAGGAATGTGCGGAGACCTGAAATTCGGACGTACCGTGCATTCTCTTATAAGGGCTCTTCTGAGATATGACGGAATAAGCTTTGTTTTTATTTCCCCGAACGAGCTGAAGCTTCCCGATTACATGATAGAAGAGCTGAATAATCATCCCAATGTTAACTATAAGGAGCTTACAAAGCTTGAAGATGCAATGCCCGAACTCGATGCGCTCTATATGACAAGAGTCCAGCGTGAGCGTTTCTTTAATGAAGAAGACTATGTAAGACTGAAGGATTACTACATCCTTGACAGTTCCAAGATGGAGCTTGCTTCCAAAGATATGATAGTCCTTCATCCGCTCCCGAGAGTGAACGAGATATCGGTCGAAGTGGACAACGATCCCAGGGCCAAATATTTTGATCAGGTAAATAACGGAATGTATATCAGGATGGCTTTGATACTAATGCTTCTCGGGATCGAAGCATGACACACGTTACGTTTTGATGTAAGAGGGACAGACATGGCTGAAAGACAGAAATACAAACTTAATGTCGGAAAGATAGACGAAGGCTTCGTCATCGATCATATCCGCCCGGGAAGAGGGCTTATGCTCTATCATGATATGGGTCTCGACAGACTTGACTGTTCGGTCGCCATAATCCAGAATGCTTCCTCCAGAAAGATGGGCAAGAAGGATATCATCAAGGTGGAGACTTCCATTGATAATTTTAATATGGATATCATAAGCCTCCTGGATCATAATGCGACCATAGATGTGATCAAGGACGGAGAGATCATAGACAAACCGACGCTTCCGCTCCCGAGAGAGGTGAAGAACATAATAAAATGCAGAAATCCTAGATGTATATCATCGATAGAGCAGGAACTGGACCAGATTTTTGTCCTTACGGACCCGGATTCGGCCACATATCGCTGTAAATACTGCGAAACAGTGTACGATAATAAGTAAAATCAAGTATTTCAAGATTCGTCTTGACATTTGAAAGTTGGTTGTCGTAAAATTATAGCATTGTAAAAACTAATCCATTTTCAGGAGGAGAAAAGACAATGAAGAAGTTATCACTTATCTTAGTCACGCTGGCGATCACCATGCTGGCATCGGTGCCTGTTTTTGCAGGACCTCTTGAGGAGGTTGCTGCTGCCAGGGCTGAGCAGGAGAAGAGGCTTGCTGATTACGTCGCATATCAGGAGAGACTTGCGGCATTCCAGGCAAGCGAGATCGCTAAGGGTCAGGCTGCCGCTGAGGCAGGCAAGAAGGCAGAGGCTGAGAACTTTGCTCGTATCGCTGCATTCCAGGCAGGCGAGATCGCAAAGGGACAGGCT
>KK211272.1:0-57989 GCA_000621405.1 Lachnospiraceae bacterium AC3007 | reverse complement strand
CATTCCAGGCAGGCGAGATTGCAAAGGGACAGGCTCAGTTAGCTGCTGGCAGGAAGGCAGAGGCTGAGAACTTTGCTCGCATCGCTGCATTCCAGCAGTCACAGCTTGCAATAGCTGCAGAGAGGGCTGCTCAGAGGGCTGTCGTTCAGAAGGCTGTAGACGAGTACCTGGCACTGTTTAGATGACAAGATAAGATACCGATATATATTTGTATTATCATGACATCCGGGAGTCGCGCTTATGCGCGGCTCCTTTGCGTTGCAAAAAGATCATCCTGGAACCTTATCCCGGGAAACCAGAAAGTATACATAAAATAGTTTACATAGTTGCATTTAAATACAAATTATTGTATATTTAAGTTTATATTGCCACTAGATATATAATTTTTGGATTATTAATCGTAAACCATTTGTTGATCATTTAACTCTGAGAGTGATGCGACAGCATTAAGCGATAGCAGGGAGGTCATTCATGAGGGCACGGAGGCTCAGCAAACCCGGCAGGATACTGGTATATATCATGTCATTCCTTTTGGCATTTTCCAGTACTTCCACTTTTTGTATCCAGGCGATATATGCTGCGGTTCAGACCGTAGATATCAGAGGAGAAGAGACATTAAAGGGTATGTTGAACGTCGGCTCCATTGTCGAACCGACCTGGGAGCAGGACCCCGGACTCCTTTCACTTCTGAACGAGAGAGATCTTCTCGCTGTAGATTATACCCGTAACAATAACATACTCGGTACCTATATCAAATCCGGCGAACTTACCGGAGCGCCTGAAAACTGGCTAAGCAATGTCATGTATGAAGGAAGTGTGCTCCGGTCCAATACTTTTGCCGGATTTAACTGTATATACGGCGAAGAGTCTGATGCTTTTGTAATAAAAGAAGGTATCAATTCGATAGATGTGACCCTGGTTCCCGTGTCCGACACGGATATCCTTGATAACGGCGGAGAGACAGAGATCAGGACCTGGGAGAGGCAGTCTGATTTTGCTTCACGCTTCATGCTCCCTCATATGAGCGGTCCTGAATCAGATATCGAGCTTAAGGACGGATGGGCTTACCATACGACTATCTATGTGGTCGGTATCAAAAACAACCAGAATTCTATCAGATCCATCTACTCCGGAGATCTTCTGTCATATGTAGAATATCTTGTATATCTGGGATCCGGTCCCAGTAATGCCAATCTTCAGTCTTATGTCGATTATGTCTCGGCTTACAGGAATATACAGAGTCAGAAGATCCAGTCAGTCAGGAATGTGACCTCATGGAATGCATGGAATCAGCTTGTCAATGATGCCGACTCTCATAATGACGGTAAGCATGATGATAATGACAGCGGAGATCACAGGAGAAGACAGGAACCGACGCCTGCACCGACACCGACTCCTGCGCCGACGCCTTCACCGACTCCCACGCCTACGCCTACACCTACACCGACTCCCACGCCGACTCCCACTCCCGAGCCTGAGACACAGCGCTCAAGAGTCTTGATGGTCTATATGGATATTGCTGATCTTGCAGATGCTGCCAAGGGCGATATCACAGAGATAATGAATGCTACTGCAGATACCGTGAACGGTAAGACCGGCCTTTCCGATAATACCAGGGTATATATCATGGCAGGCGGAAGCAGCAGCAGGTTCACCATTGACGGCATTGATGTACTCACAAACGGGAATCGTCTGTTTGAAGTCAGGGACGGCAGTCTTCATTTCCTGACGGATAATTTTGATTCTATGACCGAGAAGAATACATTTAAGGGCTTCATCAATACCGTTGCGAGCAAAGACAGAGAGCTTCACGGTAACGGAGCCAGTTATGGCGATTATGTTGATAATACTGAGTTTGATCTTATCATGTGGAGTCACGGATATGGTCCCGAGAAGGGCTTTGGTCAGGACACTGCAAGACAGACCGTTGATACACTGGACCTTAAAGAAATGACAACCGCATTAAAGGAACTAAAAGATATAGATATTACTTTCGATTTCATTCTTTTTGATGCATGCTACATGTCTAATTTCGAAGTTGCCCTGGCTCTTGCTCCTTATGCAAGCTATCTTTTGGCTTCCGAGACCAGGATGCCAACTGACGGCGTGGATTATAAGACAATGATCGATACTCTTATCAAAGATCCCGATATATATACCGCTACCAGACAAGATGGTTATATCACCGGCGGCCTCGGAACTGTGATCTGCAATTCCGTATTCGACAAATATAACGGAACCAGGGGAGACTGTTATTCTCTTATAGATCTGTACAGCCTTGTTAATTCCCTTTGCGGACCTGTTTCCGGTCTGTCGCAGGAGTTCTACAGTATTACAAATAATCCTGATGTAACAACAAATAAGGCAAAAATGTATCAGATCTTTATGAACAGAGCCTTATCCAGTGCTCCGGAATCTGTCCTGGGTATGAAAGATAATGGTCTTGTAGACCTCTATTACCTGAGCAGTCGTCTTAAATATCAGAACATTAATACATATATGACAGATTACTGCGAAGAGATCAGAGATGCCATCAGCAGATCGGTCTATGTTCAATCGACTATACCATATGATGAATTTGGTTTTGAATCATATCCCTGTGGTCTCAGTATCTTTTTCCCTTCCGGATGGAGGATATATTCCGGATCCGGAACCGTAGTATCTGATTTCTCTCAGATAGACAATCTGCTTAAGGTATATAACGATTCTGCAACCTTCAGATCAGGAAATGCCAGACTTACCATGGACAGTTACAGTAAAGCCGTAGCATCTTACGGCCTCTGGCTTCTGACAGGTGAACTGATGAGAAATTACTGGGACAGGTCTGATGAGCGCTATGATACAACCGAAGAAATATCTGACCTTGTAAAAGCAGATCTTCATATCAATGATTCGGATTCATCCATAGTTGCTGCGTTGGGAGGAGGAGATAATGCCACTCAGGCAGCATCCAGGATCATAGAAGATCAGATCAATTATGCAATAAAAAAGAATAAAATTGAGGTCTCGGAGATTACTGCCGACACTAAGAATATATCGATAACTGAAGTGAATCCTTATATCGTCGACAGAGTCGAGGTCAGCCTTACGATCAAAGATGACAACGGCGCAGATACTCATATCAGCCTTGGTAATAATGGTTATGATTATAATACCAGGAATGAACCTGATCCCTCTCAGACGAATACTGCTTTATTTACATTAGACAGATTTGATAATAAAGCAATGACTCTCGGCGGAAAAGTTGTAAGTTACTATGACTGTTTCGGTTCTAGCGTCGCAAGGAAAGGCATAGTACCTGTTGCTTACTGGGTGAAGAACAGTGCTTCCGGTACCACAACCTTATCGCAGGCCATAAGCAATGGATTGCTCATAGTCGGAGTCTTCGAGATCGAATTCGATACGGAGACTGATGCTCAGGGTCATGTGATCGTCAAAGATACCGCGACTGTAAAATGCTTCAGGAATCTTTCCGGAGACAGTCTTCAGGACGCAGTCTATAGTGTCTCAAACGGAGATACTTATGAACTGCTGGCTAACTTTGATAAATCATTTTCGCCAAATGGAAGTCTAAATTCCGAACTGTTATACACGATAGGAGACTATACTGTTGCGGATACAGACAGGAAGACCAATGCGGACGGATCGAAGGGTGATCTCGTGATGAGCTTCGCCGAGGTCAGGAATCTTGATTTTGAATACCGGATCGTAGATATATATGAGTCCAGATATGAATTGAACAGCATTAATTTCCCTACAGCAGAGGGCGCCACGGCTCCCGATGCACGTAATCTTGATGATTTTGGAAATGATGTGACGGATCCTGAACATGCTAAGGAAGTGTCTGCTTCAAAAAATACTACGATCAAATCAAGTGAATCGGGCAGCAACAGGAAGGAAGATAGCAAGGGATCCACCGGTCTGCCTGTATCAGCAGCACCCGGTGATACTGTGAGCGCTCTTGCTTCAAATATCACGGGTCTGACCGGAGTTACAGCAGCAGATCCGTCGGCTGTGCCTTCTGCTCCGGCCTCTATAGATCCGGCTACCATGGAAGCCATATCCAATCTTCCTGCCGAGACAGCGGCGCTTATGGATACCGTGGCTCCCGATATACTGGCCGGACCTGCGGATGATTATTCGATATTCGGATCTGTAAGCTCCATAGGAGACAATGATTATCCTGTGGATCCTTCGACCGAGCATGTGACGCCGTCGCTTCCCGATGACAAGAGCAGCGGAGGAGAAGTCATAGAGAATTCCTCACCCGATCCTTCCGGATCCGGTGGAGGTGATTCGGGCGGCTCCGATGGAGATTCCGGATCTGACGGAGATTCCGGTGGGGATTCAGGATCTGATTCGGGATCTGACTCCGGATCAGACGGAGGATCCGATTCCGGAAGTGATTCTGCTTCCGAATCTGCTGAATAAAATAGGACATTTAAGGAGCTGTGATCCCGCAGCTCCTTTTTTATTCGATATTTTCTGTTAATTACGGTTCCGGATTCAAAAGCCGTATTGAATTGTAACGCCTTCAGATCTCAACAAATCCTTGATTTTCGCAATAAGAATTGATAATATAGGAATAGTCTACATAACTTTGGAGTTTGTTATCTATGAATAAAAAGATCATTGCTATGATCATTAGTTCAATATTGACTGCATCACTCTTTATGACGCATATCTTTGCCTCGGAGGGCGGTTTGCCTGACGGAAGCAACGGTCATACTTATGGTTCTTCGGCTGAGATGATGGTTTTGGACTCTGTTTCCGTTAACAATGCTTCTTCAGAGCGAAGTTCTGACTCCGAAGAAGATGGATCGGAGTATGATTCCGAAGACGCTGCAGCTGCTTCTGCAGATGCAGAAGCAACAGAAGCATTCGAAGAAGAGCCTGCAGAGGAATATGACAGAAGCTTTGATGTCTATGGTTCCACGGATCCCGAAGGTTCAGAAAGTACCATAACGGAAGAAGAGGGAATCAGCGAATCCGAATCTGAATGGCTTAAAGAGCATGGTGTCACAGAAAACGAGGATGGAACCCTTGATCTTACCGATGATAACGGTGATCATTGGGAGTTCGAGGCCGAAGATCCGGAGCTCTTCAGGCATTTACAGGATGACGAAGGCGGTTTCAACCAGGCAGAGATCCGGCTTAAGCACGGTGATCAATGGAGAAGGGCGGCTCTTGGCGATGCTCAGGATCCTTATTCACTTATATTGAATCCGGATTTCAGTTACAGATATCCTTCATTTATCAAAGATTCTTACGGGGAAAATCTCCCTGATGTAAGATGCGGAATGGACATATCCAGATATCAGGGCGTGATATCAAGAGACGACTGGGTAAGACTTAAGGAAGAATACGGCATTGATTTTGTATTTATCAGAGCCGGATACAGAGGTTACGGAGCCGGCGGTTCTCTGAATGAAGACGAATGTTGTCAGGCAAATATTGAAAACGCACATGATGCAGGTGTCTTAGTCGGAATCTATTATTTCTCACAGGCGATATCCGAAGATGAGGCTTCGGATGAAGCAAGGCACTGCCTTGATATCATCAGCTCTCAGAAGGATCTTATCACTCTCCCCGTCGTCATAGATTACGAATATTCCGACGGTCTCGGGAGACTGAGAGAAGCTGATCTTTCTGCATCTGCTCATACCACAATCGTCAATGCATTCTGTGACACCGTCAAGTCTGAGGGCTATCTTGCAGGCATATATGCAAATAAGAGCATGCTGACGAGAGATATGGTAGTAGAGGACATCCCGGATGATAATATGATCTGGATGGCTAATTTCGTATGCGACAGTAACGGCGGAGAGTATTCCACTTCCTACGACGGTCCTCTTGCCGCATGGCAGTTCTCCAGCAGATTCACAGGATTCGGAGAAGGATCACACGGCCTGGGCCTTATGAAGAGCGCCAATCTTGACCTTGATCTCTGGTACGGGGCTCTGCCCGGCGAGGAGATAGAAGAGGTGATCATAGATGACTCTTCGGATCAAGCTGAAGACTTTGAAGATGTGTATGATTATTATACGGTAGAGGAAGATGAGCCTGTCGCAGAAGTTACAGAACCAGTAGGGGCTGATCCCATGAGTATTGCGGGTTCTCATGTGGAAGCTGACGATGTGTATTATACAGGCAGACCAAGATCCTGTAAGACATATGTAAGAGTGTATTCTTCTGACGGCTCGAGACTTGCCGCAGGCTTTGATTATGACAGGGATATATCCTATACTTATGATAATGATACGGTCGTCACTGTTCGCCGGGATATATGGGGAAGGAAATACGATACCATTGAAAAGAAAGCCGGAGAAGAGGTTGATATGATGCATGATATCGTACCTGCAGGTGCAGTGATAAGAGTCACGGTAACCGGCAAAGGACGTTATCTCGATCCTTATAACAATACGATCAGTACTACATTTAATGTGATAGAAAGATAATAGGGGGTTACAAGATGTTTGGTTTTGGAGCAATGATCGACAAGTTAAAGAGGAATCCTAAGACGATAGTGCTTACTGAGGGCACTGATCCCAGGATACTGGAGGCAGCATCCAGACTGCTTGCCAGTAACTTCTTAAAACCGATTCTTCTCGGAAATGAAGATAAAATACTAAAAGCTGCAGAGGACGCAGGCTATAATATCCGCGGAGCAGAGATAATAGAGCCCAAGAATTATGATAAGCTGGACGATATGGCCAATGAGTTTTATGAGCTTAGAAAGAGCAAGGGCGTAACTCTTGAAAAGGCCCGCGATACCATGCTCGAATATAATTATTTCGGAACCATGCTCGTACATATGGGACATGCTGACTGTCTTTTAGGCGGTGCTACATATACTACTGCCGATACGGTTCGTCCCGCTCTTCAGATAATCAAGACTAAGCCCGGCAACAGGATAGTGTCTTCATGCTTCATCCTTGTAAGACCTTCTGCATCCGGTGACAATGAAGTGCTCGCTATGGCTGACTGTGCGCTGAACATCAATCCTTCAGAGGATGATCTTGTGGAGATCTGCGGTGAGACCGTCAACTGTGCAAAGCTCTTCGGTGTGGATCCCAAGGTTGCTTTCCTCAGCTATTCCACCTTCCATTCAGGACATGGTGAAAGCGTGGATAAGATGAGAAATGCTGCGGAGAAGGCCAGGAAAGCTTATCCTGACATTCCCATTGAGGGTGAGCTGCAGTTTGATACGGCTGTTTCCCCCAGAGTCGCACGTCAGAAGGCGCCTGATTCTTCGGTCGCAGGGTACGCCAATACTTTCATATTCCCTGATATCAATGCCGGCAATATCGGCTATAAGATAGCTCAGAGAGTCGGTAACTTTGAGGCTTACGGTCCCATACTTCTGGGACTTAATGCTCAGGTCAACGATCTCTCGCGGGGATGTAACGGTACGGAAGTGTATTCCATGGCTATCATTACTGCGGCACTCGCATGAAATGGCCTGAAGACTGGGATAAGCCGTCCGAGGGGAATGATACCCTCTGTAAAAGTTTTCATTCCTCAGTCTGGAAGGATGAGGACGGTTTTACACTGAATTACAGGTACTTCACACCTGCAAAAAGATCACATGCAACAGGCGGACACGATAAGTATCCGCTTGTTCTTTATCTGCACGGTGCAGATGCTTTCGGCCATGATAATTCCCTCCAGCTTGAAATGCATGATATAGGGACCATGTTTGCCAGAAAAGACTGGCAGGATGTTCATCCCTGCTATATCCTGGCGCCCCAGTGTGCCATGGAGCAGCACTGGTCAAGAAAGGATGTGGGTGATCATGTCCAACATTTTGTGGAACACTTCCTCAGTTCTTACATGGATGCGGACAGAAGCAGGCTTTATATCTACGGTTACAGTGCAGGCGGTCTGGGAGTACTCAATATCCTTAAAAGACATGAAGGCTTCTATGCTGCAGCGCTCCCCATATGCGGAGCTACGGGAGGTGACAAACTCTTAAATCTCCTGAAGACTCCGATGTGGATGATACATGCGGCAGATGACCGTATAGTAAAAGCATCCTACGGCAATCCCGGTATCGGATCCAAGTTTTATCTTGGATCCCGTGATATCTACGAAGTCCTGCAGGAGAATTCCGTTCCGCATATGGAGCTTCTTTACACTGAATTTCCTGAAGGATGGTTAAAGAAATTTCTCGGAGTGAATGCACATTGTTCATGGGTCGCAGTATCTGATCCAATACTGGGAAAAAGCTACAGAGACTGGCTTTTCAAACAGGTTCTCAGATTGACGTAATATGCATGAATCTGTAAAATAAATTAAGAAAATAACATCTGTTCCTGATACTATCATATGATCAGGTTGTGATCGATCCTGCTGGTTTTGGCGGGCTTTTAAAGGGGATCGGACAAATTGGAAGAAAAAACGAAGCATCCATTTCAGGGAAAACTTCAGGGGAAATTGTTCAGGCTCTGCGCCGTTCTTGTGATAATTACCGCTGTTTCTTTTGCGCTCGTCGGGGTTTTCCAGATGAGAATGCTCATATCTACGATGAGCGAAGCAGAGAAAAAACAGTCAGAAGTTATCAAGGATAATTCTCAGTCTTCCATGATGACGGTGGTCGAGGACAGTCTGATCCGTTCAGCTGTACAGGGAGCGGAACTATCTGATGATGAATTCAGGATCCTTCAGCATGATATCAGACAGCTGGCCAGTCAGACCGGTGACATATTTGAACACCCGGATAATTATAGTGAGATAAATGTTGAACAGCCAAAGAAAGAGAACGGCGGGGAATACATGCTTCAGCTTCTTATCAGCAAAGAAGATGACCTCAATGATCAGCAAAGCCTTACTATGATACGGAAACTTGCCAATCTTGGTCCTATCATGGCTGAGAGCCTTCGTGACAATGAGAATAATGCGGTGGACAGTTATATCTCGCTTCCGTCTGGTCTGACACTTGCTATGGATAAGATGTCGGACAGGAAGTTTGAAGAGAACGGGAGCATACGTTTATACGATCCGACGACCAGGGACTGGTATAAAGGTGCCGTCAGAAACAAAGATATCTATTTTACTCCCGCGATCCACAGCTACTTTTATGATTATACAGAGGTAGTCTACGGGATGCCGGTATATCATGACGGTGAGTTGTGCGCTGTCATTGAGGGATCGGTCAAACTGGATACGATCCAGCAGGGGATCTCGGAGATCCGTCTCGGTGAATCCGGATTTTCTATACTTGTAAGCGCAGACGGACAGCTTGTGGCTTCCCCCAGAAAAACCGGGGAACTTGCCATGGATCATGAGCTTTCGAGAGACATACGTGAAACAGATAATCCTTCAATCAAAAAACTTCTGGATGCAGCTCTGGATCTCGAGACCGGTTTTGTTGAAGTTACCATAGACGGAGAAGATTATTACGCTGCTTATGCTCCGCTTGATACTCTCGGCTGGACTCAGATGATGTTCGTATCAAAGCTGGATCTGGAAAAGTCGACAGATGATCTCCTTAATGAACTTGATGAAACGTCACGGTCCACCTTGAAGACCTACGATAGTTCATTTCAAAAGTCATTATTGATCACTATAATTGTATTTCTCCTGCTTCTTGTGATCGCTTTTGCGGCGGCCCTGTTTTTCGCAAGGAAACTGGTCACTCCTATCAATGTCATGACAGGACGCATCAGGGATATCGAGGGTGATAATATGCATTTTGAGGTGGAGGATATCTACCGCACAGGAGATGAGATCGAGATCCTGGCAGAAGCCTTCGGTGATATCTCTGATCAGCTTCGTACCTATATAGATGAAATCACTCACATTTCCGCGGAAAAAGAAAGAATGGCTTCTGAAATGAATGTCGCCAGAAAGATACAGTCTTCCATGCTTCCGAGTATCTTTCCTGCTTTCCCGGAAAGAGACGAGTTTGATCTTTTTGCCTGTATGATCCCGGCCAAAGAAGTTGGAGGCGATTTCTATGATTATTTCTTCCTGGATCAGGATCATCTGGCCATCATCATAGGGGATGTTTCGGGAAAAGGAATATCGTCGGCTCTTTTCATGGTCATGACAAAACACATTATACAGAGTCATATCATGCTGCAGGGCGAGAAAATAACCGAAGCTCTCAGTTCGATCAATGCAATGCTGTTAAAAGATAATGCCGCAAATATGTTTGTAACTGTATGGATAGGGATATTGACTATCTCTACCGGTCATATCTCTTTTGTGAATGCCGGACATGAATATGCGGCTTTATGCAGGAAAGGCGAAAAATTCACTGTTGAAAAGGATATACACGGACCGCCGGTTGCTGTTACGCCAAGAGCTGTATTCAAAGAGAATGAATTAATACTTCAGCCGGGGGATACTCTGTATCTCTATACCGACGGGGTTACTGAAGCGATCAATACCGATGAGGAAATGTACGGGCGTGAACGAATGCTTGATACATTGAATCAGGATATCGAAAGGACTCCTAAAGAGCTGGATGAGGCGGTTCGGGCAAATATCGAAGTGTTTGTCGGTGAGGCCGATACGTTTGATGATACTACAACTCTTTGTATACGGTATAATGGGACCAGAGAAATGAAAGGAGAGAACTGAAATGGAAATCAGACAGATAAGGGATGGCGATACTCTGACCCTTGAGATCGAAGGAAGGATAGATGCTGTCACAGCTCATGATGTCGGTAAGGTGATAGAAAACGGACTTGACGGGGTCACAAAACTGATCTTTGACCTTAAGGATCTGGATTATACATCTTCAGCAGGATTAAGGGAATTCCTCACAGCTCAGCAGATCATGGAAGAACAGGGCAGCATGGTTATAAGACATGTGAACGAGACGGTAATGGATATTTTTGAAGAGACTGGTTTCAGCTCGATCCTGGATATAGAGGAATAGAGCAGAAGGGGAACGGAATACAGTATGGATAAGATCACTCTGGATATCGATGCGAAGGTTGAGAATCTTCCTGAAGTGTTATCTTTTCTTGTCGATAATCTTAAGGAACTGGATTGTTCTGTAAAAGAGCTTGCTCAGATACAGATCGTTGCAGAGGAGTTTTTTGTAAATATATCGAGTTATGCTTATCCCGCTGAAACCGGACAGGTGACTATATTTTTACAGCCGCTGGTACAGGAAAATGCTTTGGAGATGACTTTTTCAGACAGCGGGATCCCTTTCGATCCGCTTAAGTGGAAAGCAGAGGATCTCTCAACTAACATTGCGGACAGAAAGAGAGGCGGACTGGGTATACTTTTTTCAAGAAAAAAAGTAGACAGTATCAACTATGAATACATCGATGGGAAAAATGTTCTCACGATGAAAAAGATCTTTCACGGAGAAGCCTCGTGACCCCAAATCTGATCGCAGCAGGATGATATCTTCAATATTCAATGAAGCAGGGATATCACATATCGCCAATCCGGAAGGCGCGAATATGGAAAACAGGATAGCGACCGTTTTCTGTGATAATTATCTTGATGGCGATAACAGAAAAGATACAGTGTAATATGGACTAATAAGGTCATTAAGGACAACATGATAGAGAATAAGAGCGCAGGATTTTTCCTGCGCTCAGTAATATTATAATTTTTTTTATGGCAGGATCACCTGGTGAGACAATTCAGATCCTGCTCACATAACCAGTTTATACCGCCGGCCACTTTTTTGAGCTCATCTTCAGGGATCTCGATCATATTATCCTTAAGAATGTCCATCGCTTCTTCTTCACTCTTGCAACCCTTGAGCTTTTCCTTTACGTCCTCCGGAAGTTTCTTATAGAATTCGCTGTTTGTAAGATTTTCATTCATTATACTATTCCTCCTTGTAATCTAATACATTTTTAATACTGCGTAATACTTGTATATTATAACATCATTCCCTTATTCCTTAAAAGTGTCAGTTCATTTTATGCATAATTATCATAAATCTATGTTAAAATTATATTTAAAAATCGAAGGATGATTCATTTTGAAGACGATACTTAGCAATTATGAAATAATATTATCTATGGATGAATCTGATTCTCTTCTGGTAAACGGTCTCTACGGCGCCATCGACGTAGTAGACAGAGACGAAGCCGCAGCACTTTCAGAAGGTAAATTCGAAAAACTATCCGGTGAAGAGATAGAAAGGCTCAGATCAAGAGGGCATTTGACGGATTCTTTCGAGACTGAGACGGATGACCTTCAGTTTCTGGCCGGATTATACAGGAATATAATCCTTAATCGTAATATGTCTCTTCTCATCCTTCCTTCTTATAACTGTAATTTCAGATGTCCTTATTGTTTTGAAAGACACAGACTGTCCAACGGAGAAGACTGGCTGAAAAAGACCATGTCAAAAGAAATGGTGGACAAGTTATTTTCCGCTGTGGAAAAAGAAAAAAAACGTGGAATAAAAGTATCCTCATGCACTCTGTACGGCGGGGAGCCTTTTTTACCTGAAAACAGGGAGATCATTGAGTACATAGTAAAAAAAGCAGTGTCTTCAGATATGACACTCTCTGTAGTGACCAACGGATACAGTCTGGATCATTTTTCAGATATTCTGTCAGAATATCCTTTTAAGGATTTTCAGATAACCCTTGACGGTATCAGAGAGTACAATGACAAAAGGAGGGTCTATATCGGCGGCGGCGGAAGCTACGATAAGATCCTTGAAAATATAGGCCTTGTCTTATCGAAGGATATCAATGTGAGTGTCCGTATCAACACAGGCCCCGGGAATCTTAGAAGTGTTCATGAATTAGTGCAGGTTTTTAAGGAGAAAGGTTATTCCGATAATAATAGGTTTTCATATTATTATGCACCTGCCGATAATGACAATTATCCCGGAAAGGACTATGGGGTTAGTCATGCGGACATTGTAGAGGATCTGATGCAAAACGGCTTTGAAAAAAAAGATGCGATGATGCATGTTTCAGAATATGATACTGATATAAGAGAGATCAGCAGATTGCTGAAAAAGGAGAGTTATCTCAAACCGATGGACTCCTATTGCGGTGCGGAGAACATGATGTATCTTGTCGACAGTGACGGGGCTGTCTATACATGCTGGGATTTTGCTGCAATGGACGAAATGCGTGTGGGCAGGATAAATATTGAGAAGGAAAAATTTGCCTTCAAATTTGAACTCCTCAAGTGGAATTTCCGAAATGTAACACAGATGCCTGAATGCAAGAAGTGTCCTTATCTCTTTGCATGCAGAGGCGGATGCGCTTCCAAGGCTTACAATAAAACCGGAGATCTGTCCAATCCTTATTGCGGTGATACGAAAGAGATCTTTTGTGAGACTGTCTCAATGCTCTGTGATGAACAATTTCGCAAGACAGGAGAGCGTGAACTGACAAAGAGTCTGAAGGAAGCTCTTTCGCAATACACTCCGGAAGATAGAGACACACTTCAAACGACACGTGATCCAAAACTGATCGTGGGACTTCTTAAGAAAAGCGATATGTTCGATTTAGATAATACATCAAAAGCGGATCATATTTAGTCCGATAGGGGGTATAGTATTATTATCAGTCTTGTAAATGATACTCATCCTCTTCCGGATGAACATAATGCAGAAGGCCTGATCAGTCTTTATTCTCTGAATGACCGTTCCTTTTTTTGCCTCCCTCAAAGATGCTCTTAAATAGTTATTCTGCCGTACACTGATGATATCTTATGGACTGATTTACAGTATATTCCGGATAATGGTATGATATATTCATATGATAATCAGGAAGGAGATCCTTTTGGACAGCAACCTTTTGAACAATGAAGCATTTAACAAACTTCCCGATTTGATCTCCGTGAAACTGCTGTATGAAACTTATCGATAACAGAACAGCATTTTTGTTGCTTCTTGGTCAGGCTGCTTCTGACAGCAGAGGAGAGATGCTTTTCGGAGACAGTCTTGATAGGGTGAAGAAGACAGTACCTGATTTTTTGGGTAGTGGGCCTTTTCCCGATATATACCTTGAATTCCCTCTTTCGGGAGAGCCATATCTTGATATATCATTAACGGCTATATTTGACTATAACTCAGAAACAGCATATATTACGTCTCCTCTGGCAGGGAATACGGATATGATGATGGAATATATAAGATCTTCATCTCTCAAATATCCGGACATCAGTGGCGGATTCGAAATAGATACCAGTTCATCTGCTCCTACAGCTGCTACTGTTCATTTTCAGCCGAGATCTCATACGGAACTGGCAGGCGGTTTTTGCGAATCAATAGGAGAGGCGCAGTACGGACAGCTCTACGAGGAGATGGCCGGACGGCTTAAGGATAGCTGGAGGCCCTCTTATTTCGGACTCTTCAGAGGGAGGAGCGGATCTCCCTTAAGGGTCGGAGGATATCTGATCCAGGATGAGATAAAGCGTTGTATCGCAGATCCCGAAAGGATAATCCGTACCTTTGAGACGGCCGGATTCAAGGCTTTTGATGATCAGATGATCGATCAGATCGTATCTGTCATGTCCGTGACACCTACGCATAATGAATTTCAGTTTGATATATTCCCTGACGGAACTGTAGGTGATATTTTTTCTCTTTCCACCAATTTTGCCATAGAAAGCCCTGATAAGACCCTTACCGCGATTAAGGAGGGGGACGGCGCGAGATACTTTGATCTTTTGAAGGGATGGCATATTGCGGACAGTCGCATAGATAAAATGGAAGATGTTGTCTTTGCCAGAGAACTTCCTGTCGGGAATATGTTCATTACCTTCAGTGTGTTCCCTCAATGGTTCAAAGTGCGTTGGAATGCCGGGAAGCTTGCGCCTGCAAAAGGTTATGTGCTGATTAAGGCCGGAGAATATGAACATGCCCCTCAGAATTGAATGTATCATTCATTCATGATATTTTAGTTGAGTAGATTTGCCTGAACATATGTAAAACACCGAAAAAAATCTTAGTTACGGGATAAAGGATATGAAGAGTATATTTCGAAAAACAGCATTAGATCAGATCTCGTCCCCTGATCAGCTTGATCAGGTCGTTGTCATCACGCCGCCCTTCTTTTGGTTAGCCATGCTCGGGGCAGGAGCGGTACTGATCGTTGCGGTTTTATGGTCCATATTCGGAAGGATCCCTGTCAATGTGAATGCCAGCGGTATATGCATGTCGGAGGGAGGCATCCATGTGCTGTACAGCGCTGAAAACGGTATGATCGATGAAGTATCTGTAATGGATGGTGATATGGTTCAGGAAGGGGATGTTATCGCAAGGATGACAACCTCTCTGCTTTCCGGAAAAACGGAACAGTTTGAGTTCAAGGCTGATATGAGCGGCAAAGTGATGGGACTTGATGTTGCTCCCGGTAATGTGATCGGGGTCGGAAGCTCAGTGTGCCGTATCCTTGATGACAGTACTGATAACATGAGTGCGATACTGTACGTTCCGGTGTCGGATGGAAGGAAGATAAGCCCCGGTATGGAGGTCAAGATCTATCCGACTACGGTCAACAGTCAGGAATACGGTCATATCAGGGCTGTTGTAGACAGTGTAGACAATTATGTGACAAGCGCCGGAGAGATGAATAATATGCTTGGTGACAGCTCGCTTGTTGAGAGCTTCAGCAGCTTAGGGCCTGTCATAGAGATAAAGTGTTCTCTTACTCCCGACAGCGGCACGGCAAGCGGATACGAATGGTCCAACAGGAGAGGAGCGCAGGTGGAGCTCGCTCCCGGAACCACAGTCACAGCGGATATCATGATCGAGAAAAAAGCTCCGATAACCATGCTCTTTCCCTTGCTTGATGAAAAGCTCAAGGGTAATACATAAGCATGCGTATCCAAAAAAGCATTGATGGCTGAATCGAAGGCAAAAACAAAAAAGACGGGCGGTTATGCCAAGACTCCCACTGTGTTCCAGATGGAGAATACGGAGTGCGGTGCTGCAAGTCTGTCCATGATCTTAAGGTATTATGGCAGATTCGTTCCTCTTGAACAGCTCCGTATCGAAACCGGTGTATCGAGAGACGGCTGCAATGCCGGCAACCTTGTCAAGGCTGCGAAAAGTTACGGCCTTGATTCGCATGCCTACATGATAAGAGTGAAAAAACTCCTGGAGCTTCCCGTTCCCTGCATCATTCACTGGAACTTCAATCATTTCGTAGTCTGGGAAGGTCAAAAGAACGGCACTTATTATATCAACGATCCGGCTTGCGGAAGACGGGATATTACCTATGAAGATATAGATAAGAGCTTCACCGGTGTTGTCATTACATTTGCCCCAACAGAGGACTTTACTAAGAATAAAAAAGACGATACTCTGATCGGGATGATCAGTGAACGCTTAAGGGGCGAGCGCGCATCCATTCTTTCACTTATCATAATGGGGCTTTTCCTTGTGCTTCCGGGCATACTCATGCCTGTTTTTGCTCAGATCTTTATCGATGATATCCTTATAGGCCGTAATACAGACTGGATATCAGCGCTCCTTACTGCCATGATCATGACAGTCCTGTATCAGATCGCTTTTTCATATTACAGGGGGGTATTACTGCTGCGTCTTCAGAATAAACTCACCGTGCTGTCGGGTTATAAGATGCTTGCTCATCTTTTCAAACTCCCCATGAGCTTCTTTGATCAGCGCTATGCAGGTGATCTGTCAATGAGAGTCAATAATAATAATAATATATCCATCTTTCTTACAAGTGAGATCGCACAGACTGTCCTCAACATCTTTACTGCAGCATTTTACGTTATACTGATGGTATTGTATTCACCGATGCTTACTCTTTGCGGACTCTTTATCGTTGGTATAAGCCTTTTCATTATGAAGAAGTGCGCCGATAATATCAGCGATCTCTCCATGAAGGATCAGATAGATCAGGGAAAGTTCTATGGAGTCCTCGCGGCCGGTCTTACGATAACAGGCTCACTTAAGGCATCGGGAACCGAGAATCTCTTTGTGGAGAAGCTTCAGGGATATTATGCCAAGACCGCTCTTTCACAGCAGAAGCTTGGCTTCAAGCAGGAAGCGATGAATGCCATTCCCACTATATCCGGCACTCTTACGAGCATTATCGTGCTTGTTTTGGGAGGAGTGCTTGTCATAAGGGGAGATATGACTGCAGGTATGCTCACTGCATTTTCTGCTTTGCTTTCTTCATTTACTATGCCTGTGACACAGCTTGCTGCTTTCATTAAGAACCTGCAGTCTACAAAGGCTGATCTGTCGCGTGTCGATGATATCATGAGATACAAAGAGGACGAAAAGTTCTTATCCGGTGAAAAGGAAGACATGCGTGAGAAACTTATCGGTAATATCAGGCTTGAAAACATCTCTTTCGGCTACAATCTGCTTGAAGACCCGCTCATAGATGATTTTTCATTTGACCTTTCCTGCGGCAGCTCCATTGCTTTTGTAGGACCGTCCGGCTGCGGCAAATCAACCATGTCAAAGATATGCTCAGGGCTGTATACGCCCTGGAGCGGTAATATACTTTATGACGGTATCCCTGTCGACCGTATTCCAAATGAGATCCTTGCTTCAAGTATCTCGACAGTAACCCAGAAGGTTTCTCTTTTCAGCGGTACCATACGGGACAACCTTACCATGTGGAATAAATATATATCGGATAAGGATATCGTGCAGGCATGTAAGGATGCATGCATTCATGATGTCATAACGAGCAAGCCGGAAGCATACGGATATATGCTCACTGCCGGAGGGACAAATCTGTCGGGTGGTCAGCGACAGCGCCTTGAGATAGCCAGAGCGCTTACGACCAATCCGAGCATACTTATCATGGATGAAGCCACCAGCGCACTTGATCCTATAGTGGAGAAGCAGATCATCGACAATATCAAGCGCAGAGGCTGTACCTGTGTGATAATCGCTCACAGACTGTCCGCTATCAGAGACTGTGATGAGATCATCGTTATGAAACATGGAAAGATAGTACAGAGAGGGACTCACGAGGAACTGAAAGAGATCGAAGGCCAGTATCAGAGGCTTATACAGACGATGTGAATATGGAAACGATAAGACTGAGCGGCGGAAAATTTCATATCACAGAAGATCAGAAGACTGTCTATCTTGTTAAGAGCGGGCATGTGCTTGTCTATATCATTCCTGTAAGTAACGAAGCAGGAGATAAGGCATATGGCAGAAGGCTTCTTCTTAAGGAGACCGTAGAAGGAGAGAAGATACCGTCTCTTTGTCATGAATCCGAACTTCTTGGTTCATGGCGTTTCATGTTTGTAGCTATAGACCATGCCGAGATCGTAACATCTGAAGATGATGATGCTGATGAGATCAGGTCTTCCTTTGCTGATAGTATAGGGGTCATCATTGAACCCGGAGATACCTTTGACGGAGCTATGGTTGAGAGGTACAATCTGTCATCCGTTAAGGAAGCCGGGTATATATTTGCCACGAAACGTGCAGATAAGAATACACTTAAGCAGTCAGCAACTCTCATTTACAATTCATTGCGGATGGACAGCTCTGACCGGTTCGGCTTTGTCCAGTCCGGTAATCCGCTCTATGATGCCGTCTCAGTTATCTGTGCTTCGGAACATATTGAACTGGCGCCCTATGACAGGATAAGGCAGGCTTCTGGCAGGAAGATCACTCTGGCTGATATTTCCAGGGTGTCACATTTTACTACAAGGGAAGTTGTTCTTGCCGGAGAATGGTACAAAAAGGACAGCGGTGTGATCCTTGCCTTCACTAATGAGGGCGGCAAACCCGTTCCCTGCATACCGAAGGGGCCCGGACATTACGAATATTATGACCCGTCAACCGGTGAACACAAAAAGATAGACGCTGCATTTGCCGAAGGTCTGGATATAAAAGGATATGCCTTTTACCGTCCTTTCCCCAACAAACCGATAAAGAAACTGGATCTCTTCTTTTTCGGAATGAACAAGGTATATAAGTCAGATATCGTACGGCTTATAGCACTTGCATTCCTTGGTACTCTTGTCGGGCTGATGATACCTGCTCTTACGCAGCAGGTCTATGATCTCTTTATCCCTTCCGGCGAGACCGGAGCTCTGATAGGTGTCGGATTGATGATCCTCAGCTGTGCGCTTGGTAATATCTGCTTTACGGTGGTCAAGAATCTGGCGTCATTCCGCTCCATGAACACAATGAAATATGCGGCTCAGAATGCAGCTGTCGACCGGCTCTTCAACCTGCCGGAGAGTTTCTTCAGGGATTATGATGCGGCCGGACTGTCACAGCGTGTGATGGGAGTGTCCATGATATATGAGCTGCTTGCATCCAGTCTTGTGCAGACTGTACTGGCAGCGCTGTTCTCAATACTATATGTCGTCAGGATGTTCAGTATATCCGGTGAATTAGCGAATATTGCGACATTGATGCTGCTTGCTACCGTACTTGTCCTTATATGGCTCGGGATAAAACAGATGAAGTTTGAGAGGGAAAAGATGACATCGGATCTTGAATCAAAATCATTCCTGTTCCAGTTCATTACAGGAGTTGAGAAGATCCGTGTCTCTGCTTCCGAGCAGCGCGCCATACAGCGCTACCTTGAATACTTTACAAAATCTCAGACTGTCAACGCAAAAAAAGAACGTATTACAAATATTGTAAATGTAGTTTCTGTAGTAGCTCCGGGCGTCTTCTCGCTTATATTCTATCGTATGATGATCCGCGGCGGTCTGGACCTTTCAGTCGGTGAATTTTCAGGTTTTACCGCCTGCTTTGCTGCAGTATCGGCGGCAGCCTTTACTCTCGTCCAAAGCCTGCTTGTGATCAATCTCATCAATCCGATATATGAGTATGCACGCCCGATACTTGAGACATTGCCGGAGTCATCGGATGAAACAGCTCTGCCGGGAGATCTGACAGGTGATCTTGAAATTTCTCATGTTACTTTCTCTTACAGTGATGAAGAAGCTCCGGTATTGTCTGATGTCAGTCTGCATATCACGCCCGGTGAATATGTTGCGATAGTAGGACCTTCAGGCAGTGGAAAGTCTACGCTTCTCAAACTGCTGCTGGGCTTTGAAAAACCGAAAACCGGCAAGATCTTCTATGACAATATGGATATTGATTTCCTTGACAAGCGTGAGCTCAGAAAGAAATTCGGCGTTGTGCTGCAGGAGGGCGGCATGGTGGCCGGAAGTATCTATGACAATATAAGGATAGGATCTCCCGATATTGATGTGGAACGTGCCGAGGAAGTCATAGAAGAGGTTGGTCTTAAAGAAGATATCGAAGAGATGCCCATGGGTCTTCATACTATAGTAACGGAAGGAGCCGGAACGATCTCGGGAGGACAGAGCCAGAGGATACTTATAGCCCGCGCGCTTGCTGGGAGACCCCGTATTATGTTCTTTGACGAGGCAACGAGCGCTCTCGATAACGTGACGCAGAATAAGATAGTCGAAACACTTGAAAAGACCGATGCCACAAAGGTCGTGATCGCACACCGGCTCAGCACCGTAAGACATTGCGACCGTATAATCGTTATGGATGGCGGACGGATCATCGAAGAAGGCAATTATGATGAACTGATGGAGAAGAAGGGCTTCTTCCATGATCTTGCCGTAAGACAGCTCTGATATCGGCTTCGGCGTGTGGTCGCAGGCTGATCGCATATTGTCGCAGGTTGATCGCAGGCCGGCGCAAAAGAACAGTAGCAAAACAGCTTATAATATGTTACAATCAAACTGTGTTTTCATTTAGAGGAAAGGAGTCCTGATATGAAAGACAGATCGATCAAAATATTACTTCTTATTGTTTGTTCTTTTTTGATTTTTTCCCTTGGTACACTGAGCTATTCATCTGACGGCCTTGCTGCTGATAATGATACCGAAGAGACCGATGATAATGGTAATAAAAAGAAGAAAAAGCTTGAAAAGATAGATGACGATACGGAATTCAAGCTTGACAAAGAGGTCCAGCAATGGCTCGATGACGGCGGAAGCATACCCGGTGAGGCCAGATATTGCACATATTCCGGATCATCCCATCTCTGGGTGCTTGATGACACGGATCTGTCCGACGGCAAGATCAAGATCATAGGCGACAGCAGAGAAGGTGCCGTATATATTGCCGGTAACAGATTAACGACATTTCTTAAGACTCAGTTCTTTTACGGAGAGAATCTCGGGGAAGAAGAGAACAGGATCAAGTTCAAAAGACCCCGTAAAGACATTGAGTTCTAGTCAGTAATACTTGACTTTATTGCCATGTACTGTTATTATTTTCCGGTATGCCGCATGAAAAGGTATAAGTGCGCTTAATTTTTGCGCCACCGACATCAGCGAGTAAATTAAGGAGGTGTGCCATATGTACGCAATAATAGCGACCGGCGGAAAGCAGTACAAGGTATCCGAAGGCGATGTGATCCTTGTAGAGAAGCTCGACGCTGAGACCGGATCAGATGTGACTTTCGATCAGGTCCTCGCATTAGGCGGTGACAAGCTTACGATCGGCGATCCGCTCGTAGCATCAGCTACCGTTACAGCGAAGGTTCTGGATCAGGTGAGAGGCAAGAAGATCACAGTCTATCACTACAAGAGAAAGTCCGGCTATCACAAGAAGAACGGTCACAGGCAAGCATACACAAAGGTTCAGATCGATAAGATCAAGGCCTGACCGGTATATCAGGATCGGTGTATGACAGAGATTTTGATCTCAAGAAATAAAGCGCGTGAGATCACAGGATTTACGGTCTCAGGACATGCGCTCTTTGACAAAGCAGGCAATGACATCGTCTGCGCGGCCATATCGATGCTGACCATCAATACGTTGAATTCGATCGAAGAATTTCTTCCTGATGATAAGATGATCATCAATATCGACAGAGAAGAAGGAAAGATCGAAGCAAGGCTACATGAAAAGCCAAGCGAAGGATGCACTCTTTTGCTCAACGCCTTCCATCTCGGGATGGTATCGCTTGAAGAGCAATATGGTCGTAAATACGTTAGGGTTTTAGAGTCTTAGAGACTCGAGGAGGTTTATAAAATGCTCAGACTTGATCTTCAGTTCTTTGCGCATAAGAAGGGAGTCGGTTCAACAAAGAACGGCCGTGACTCCGAAGCCAAGAGGCTCGGTGCAAAGAGAGCGGACGGACAGTTCGTAAAAGCAGGGAATATCCTTTACAGACAGAGAGGAACCCATATCCATCCCGGCAAGAATGTCGGCAGAGGCGGAGATGATACACTGTATGCTCTTATCGATGGTGTCGTAAGATACGAAAGGAAAGATAAGTACAGGAAGCAGGCAAGTGTATATGCCGTAGAGGATTAATGATCAGAACTTTATCAGTTACGTTTTTATTTTGATCAGATCATTTCAGGCTTCGGACCGTCAGGGTCCGGAGCCTTTGATGTTTTTGGATAAAGGTAAGGAACATGCTAGTAGATCATGCCGAGGTTACGATCCGTTCCGGTAAAGGCGGAGACGGACACGTAAGCTTCAGAAGAGAAAAATACGTTGCAGCCGGCGGACCCGACGGAGGAGACGGCGGAAGAGGCGGTGACGTCATATTTGTGACAGATACCGGCATGAACACACTGCAGGATTTCAGGTATAAGAGGAAGTTTTCGGCTGAGAACGGTGAAGAAGGAGCCGGTAACAGAAGGACCGGCAAGAGCGGCAGGGATCTCATCCTCAAAGTTCCCGAAGGAACTGTCATCTTTGAAGCTACGACAAATAAGGTCATTACCGATATGTCCGGAGATAATGACCGTTTCACTATATTAAAAGGCGGCAAGGGAGGCAAAGGGAACTGGCATTTTGCTACTTCAACCATGCAGATCCCGCAGTATGCAGAGCCCGGCGGTGAAGCCCGCACGCTTCAGATAATCCTTGAATTGAAATGCATCGCCGATGTCGGTATAGTCGGATATCCCAATGTCGGCAAATCCACGCTATTATCAAGGACGACCAATGCAAGACCCAAGATAGCCGACTATCATTTTACGACTCTTGAGCCTAATCTCGGAGTTGTAGACCTGGATGATGCGGCCGGTTTTATCATGGCTGATATCCCCGGTCTTATCGAAGGAGCAGCCGAAGGAGTCGGTCTTGGTCATGATTTCCTTAAACATATCGAGCGCACAAGAGTGCTTATCCATGTCGTAGACTGCGCTTCCGTAGAAGGAAGAGACCCTGTGCAGGATATTGAAGATATCGATCATGAGCTTGTAAGCTATAATGCCGATATGTCAAAAAGGCCGCAGGTAATAGCTGCCAACAAGGTGGATCTTCTGCCCAAGGAAGAGCGGGAGAGTGTGCTTAAAAGACTCAGGGACAGATATGAAAAGGATGAGACGAAGGTCTTTCCTGTAAGCGCCGCAACAGGAGAGGGCGTAAGAGAACTTCTTTACCATGTATCTTCCCTTCTTATGAGACACAGGGATGAAGGCGCAAGATTTGAGCAGGAGTACTTCCCCGAATTTGAAGTTATATCCAAGGAACCTTATACAGTAAGCTATGATGAGAAAGAAAATGAATTTGTGATCGAGGGTCCGAGGATCGAGAAGATGTTGGGCTACACCAACCTCAATGCTGAAAAGGGGTTCTTATTCTTCCAGAAATTCCTTAAGGATAACGGCATTCTGGATGAGCTGAAGGAGCTTGGCATACAAAACGGCGATACTGTGCGCATGTACGGTCATTATTTTGATTTTTACGATTAAGGAGAGTGTTACATGACTATCACTTCAAAGCAAAGAGCATATCTTCGCGGACTTGCCATGACAATGGATCCCGTATACCAGATCGGCAAGGATTCTCTGACTCCCGAGATCGTAAAGGGTCTTGATGAAGTGCTTGAAGCAAGGGAGCTTATCAAAGTCTCAGTCCAGAAAAACTGCGAAGATGATGTAAGAGTTCTCGCAGATATGGCTTCCGAGCGTACAAGATCAGTTCCGGTACAGGTGATAGGCAGGAAATTTGTCCTGTATCGCCCGGCAAAAAAGCCTGTGATCGTCCTTCCGAACTGAATCATATGAAGACGGGAATCCTTGGGGGAACCTTTAATCCCATCCATGATCAGCATCTGGCTCTTGCTGTCAAGGCTCATGACAAGCTAATGCTTGATAAAGTGCTGATCATGCCGAGCGGCATCTCTTATTTCAAGAAAAATACCGGTGTCCTTCCGGCCGAAACAAGATACAGGATGTGCTGCCTCGCAGCCGATGAGTTCCCATATCTTGAGGTTTCCGATATCGAGATAAAACGAAGCGGCAATACATATACTTACGAGACTCTGGAAGAAATAAAGCGTAATGAGCCGTCAGATGAGCTTTTCTTTATCATAGGATCGGACACGCTGTTTTCTCTTAAAAGCTGGAAATGTCCTGATAAAGTGTTTTCTCAGGCAAATATCGTCGTATTTCAAAGGCCTGAAGGGTCCGTGGATGTCTCTGACAAGATACTTGATACTATAGAAGAATATAAAGAGACATTTGATGCTCATATTATCCTGCTTGATATTGATATATCAGATATATCTTCCAGCATGATCCGGGAAAAAGCCGCAAGAGGAGAGGACATCAGCATGTTTGTGCCCCGTAGTGTTGCTGAGTATATTAAGGAAAACGGACTGTATCATGAATGAAAGAAATACAGAATTAAAGAAAAAGATGAAAAAGGTTCTCGATAAGAACCGTTATCAGCATACATTGGGCGTTGCATATACAGCTGCTTCGCTCGCAATGCGATACGGCATAAATATCGATGATGCCTTTGCGGCAGGACTCCTGCATGATTGCGCAAAATGCATTCCGACAGATGAGAAATACAGTCTCTGTGAAAAATACGGGATAAGACTCTCTGATTTTGAAAAAAAGAATTCGGCTCTGATACACGCTAAGCTCGGAGCTTATCTTGCTGAGATAAAATACGGGATCACTGACAATGACATAATAGCAGCTATAAGAACACATACGACCGGAGAGCCTGATATGTCTCTTATGCAGAAGATCATATTTACAGCTGATTATATTGAGCCCGGACGGGATCAGGCAGCAAATCTACCGGAGATCCGGCAGATGGCTTTTACCGATCTGGACCGGGCAGTTGCAAAGATACTGTCGGATACCTTGAATTATCTTGGAAAGAGAAAGGATCAGCCGATAGATCCAGCGACAAGAGAAACATATGAATTTTACAAGGATAAACTTAACTGAATGGCTTGCTAAAGGATTATGAGGTAAAGAAACGATATGAATGACAATATAAAGATGCTTTCAGACGGAATAAAGGATGCGCTCGACGATAAAAAGGCTCTTGATGTGACTGTGCTGGATATCACCGGAATATCCGATATCGCTGACTGTTTTGTGCTTGCAACTGCCGGTAATCCTAATCAGATGGATGCGATGAGGGATTCAGTCGACGAATATATGACAAAGCAGGATCATCCTGCAAAAAGCATCGAAGGTCGTGTGCGCGACGGTTCTACATGGATATTAATGGATTATGAGGATATCATTGTCCATATCTTTGATAAGGAAGCGCGTGATTTCTATAATCTGGACAGACTCTGGAGAAGAACCGAAGCCTGATCTGATATTATTACGGAATCGAACATATTTTCCGAAAGAATGTTCTATTTTTGCCTGTTTTGTGATATCATATGGTCATAGTTACAAATATCCATGTATACATGAAAGGATTACAAAGCCATGGCAAAGGGAAAGATAAGCGATAAGCAAAGACAGATCCTCGAATATATTAAGGATCAGATTCTGGAGAAGGGATATCCGCCGGCTGTTCGAGATATCTGTCAGGCTGTATCATTAAAATCCACATCATCGGTACATGCACATCTTGAGACACTTGAGAAAAACGGCTATATCAGACGTGATCCCACCAAGCCAAGAGCCATAGAGATACTTGATGACGAATTCAATATCGGACGCCGTGAGATCTCGAGCATACCTGTTGTAGGTCGTGTCGCTGCAGGCACCCCGATTCTTGCAGAACAGAATATCGAGGATTATTTTCCGATACCTGCCGATATGGCTCCCAATTCCCGGTGTTTTGCTCTGAAGGTTCAGGGAGACAGCATGATCAATATTGGGATCAATGACGGAGATTATGTTTTCGTCAGAGAGGCAAAATCAGCCGATAATGGCGACCTGGTAGTGGCTTTGGTAGATGATTCTGCGACTGTGAAGAATTTCTACAAAGAAAACGGACACATAAGACTGCAGCCTCAGAATGATAATATGGAACCGATCATTGTACAGGACTGCATGATACTCGGAAAAGTGTTCGGAGTTTTCAGACTGTATTGATCAGATAATATCGTTCCATATACCGGATATGCCGTAAAGGCTTGATAATACTGAATTTGTGCCATATATGCATATTGGTTTGAAATACGGCCTAAAGTTCGCATAATTTATATTATACGAACAAATAAATCTCGAGGGTACGCTCTCCTCCATGATCATTCATACGTTTTATGGGCATAATAAGACCGTCAATCTTTCTCAGACTGACGGTCTTTTCTTTACTAATATACGTTCTTTTTCTGGTTATTCCGGACTGTGATCAGTCTTTATAGATTTGTTCAAAAGCATAACCTTCTACGTCCACATTACAGGTAATGGTATTGGGATATGTTATGACAGCAGATCTTTGAAGAATCCGGGGTAAGATATGGAGACACATTCGGGATGAACGATCTCGGTTTCTCCATCAGCTGATAATGCTGCCACAGCAAATGACATGGCGATCCTGTGATCGTTGCCGTCCTCGATGACGGCTCCGTGCAGGTCGCGTTTTCCGTTCTGATTTATGATAAATCCATCTTCACGGGCTTCGATATCGGCGCCCATGGCTTTAAGATTTCTTGTAATAAGTCCGATCCTGTCTGATTCCTTGTATCTGAGCTCTTTTGCGTCTTTAACTATGGTTGTTCCTTTGGCATATGCAGCGCAGATCGCAAATATGGGCAGCTCATCTATAAGAGTAGGTATGATATCTCCCGATAATTCGATACCGTGTAGATCGGAATATGAGACTTCTATATCACATATCTCCTCTCCTGCCGCCACTCTCTTATTTATCAGATCAATATTACCGCCCATATCTTGTAGAGCTTTAATTATACCTGTCCTTGTGGGATTGATCCCTACATTCCTTATTACGACCCTGGATCCTTCGGTGATAAGAGCTGCAGCCATGAAAAATGCAGCCGAAGATATATCTCCGGGGACCACTACATCAACAGCATTCAATTCTTTTCCGGGATCTACCGTAACTGTAAGTCCTTCGGAGCGGATATCGGCACCCATGGCTTTCAGCATCCTCTCTGTATGGTCTCTGGAAAGCGAAGGTTCATTAATTATGGTTCGTCCATTTGAATACAAAGAAGCGAATATGATACAGGATTTCACCTGAGAAGATGATACCGGAAGATCATATGTGATGCCGTGAAGAGATGAAGGATTGATGATAAGAGGCGCACAGCCATTGTCATTTTCCGAAGATATGTCTGCCCCCATAAGCCTGAGCGGTGTCATTATGCGTTCCATAGGACGCTTTCTTATGGAACTGTCACCTGTTAATCTAGATGAGAAGTCCATACCGCTTAAGATTCCGGACAATAATCTCGTGGTTGTGCCTGAATTACCGCAATCCAGGACTCCGGAAGGCTCCTTCAATCCGTAGAGTCCGACTCCGTGGACCGTAACCTCATCTCCTTCATGTTCTATCTTTACTCCGAGAGATCTCATGCAGGATATCGTCGAAAGACAGTCATCTGCATTCAAAAAACCTGAGATATGCGTAACGCCGTTAGCTATGGATCCGAGCATTACTGCCCGGTGAGATATGGATTTGTCACCGGGAACAATAAGATCTTTCCTTATTGTTCCCTTCTTACCTATAATCATAAAAGGATCAACCTATGATAGAATCCCTGTACTCCTTTATATCCTTGAACAATGCGTGGAGAGCTTCAGAATCTCCCTTTGAGATAAGGAACCGGATATCAGTCATTATACCGATATATTCATCTAAAAGTCCTGCGATGTTTTCCTTATTTGCAAGGCAGATCTCCTCCCACATGGTAGGATCGGATGAAGCAACCCTTGTAGTATCCTTGAATCCTCCGGCAGCAGTCTCCTTCATATAATTCTCAGGAGTATCCTTGTCACGAACAAGCTTTACAAGTCCATATGCCGCCATATGAGGGACATGTGATATGGCTGCTACTATATTGTCATGAAGCTTGGGCTCCACGGTAATGGGGTTGCAGCCAAGTGAAGCAATAAATTCCTTAAATGCAGCCGTCTCTTTTTCGGTAACTGTATCAGACGGAGTAAGGAAATAATAGCAGTCTTTGATAAGATCCTTTGAGGAATTGGCATATGTAGACTTCTCTTTGCCTGCCATCGGATGTCCGCCGATGAAATGTGCGCCGGGCGCATCTTTTTTGACAGCCTCATGAATATTAAGTTTTGTGGAGCCGACATCGGTCAATATTGTGCCGTCTTTCAGATAAGGATCAAGTTTCTTAAGGAAAGACATGTTCGTCTGTACCGGGGCACAGAGGAAGATATAGTCACAATCCTTGAATGTATCATCGATATCATGTGTCGCGGCATCGATCACTCCGTCCCTGAAGGCCGCAACAAGCGGCTCCCTGGACCTGTTATATGCAACGATCCTGGCATCCTGATACTTTTCCCTGACAGCCTTGGCAATAGAACCCCCGATAAGACCTAAGCTCACAAACCCTATTTTCATGAAGTCCCCTCCTCCGAAAATATGTATTATATATGATCCAGTATTAGTCTTGCTCTCATATGGGCAACTTGCCACTAGTATGCTTTAACGCTTATATAAAGTAAGCCGAAGCATGAGTGCATGTCTGTCGGGCGCATCTGCGCATCTTTTCCGACGCCACTCGCGCATGGCGCTCGTAAACGGCGTTCAAAATATGCCAAAGGGCATATTTTGCAGCGCTTAAGCCCGACGGCATGTACCTCATGCGATGGCGAACCTTAAGTCGGCATGTGACACATATGTGATTAATATATACTGATCAATAATATATTATAATATCATATTATCATCATCGCATCCCCAAAGGAAAAAAATCTGTATCTTTTTTCCACTGCTTCCCTGTAAGCCCTCATCACATTCTCATACCCGCCCAGGGCTGAGACCAGCATGATGAGCGTGGATTCGGGCAGATGAAAATTAGTGATAAGCCCTTCCGTGATCTTGAAATCATAACCCGGATAGATGAAGATATCAGTCTCTCTGCTGCCGGATCTTACATGAAATGTACCGTTTACATCAGGGATCGCAGCGCTTTCCAACGTCCTGCATGAAGTGGTCCCTACACAGATGATCCGTCCGGACTTCTCATCTTTCGTCTGATTGATGATATCTGCGCTCTCTTCGGATATCTCATACCATTCTGTATGCATGAGATGATCCTTTATATTATCCTCCTTCACGGGGCGGAAGGTCCCGAGTCCCACATGAAGAGTGACAAATACCGTCTTTATGCCTTTATTTCGGATCTCATCAAGAAGAGCCTCCGTAAAATGAAGTCCTGCAGTTGGCGCAGCAGCTGAACCCTCATATCTTGAATATACGGTCTGATATCGCTCTCTGTCCTTGAGCTTATGTGTGATATAAGGCGGAAGCGGCATCTCTCCAAGGGAATCAAGCACTTCCTCCCATATTCCGTTATATCTGAAAGCAACAAGCCTGTTGCCTGAAGGAAGCACTTCTACGATCTCGCCTTTGAGTTTTCCTTCTCCAAAGTTTACTACAGCATGCTCCCTGAGCTTCTTCCCGGGCTTTACAAGGCACTCCCATATATCATTGCCGGTATTCTTCAAAAGCAGTATCTCTGCAGCAGAACCTGTTCCTTCTTTGGTACCGAGTAGTTTCGCAGGTATCACTCGGGTGTCGTTAAGAACAAGGACATCACCGGGAACAAGATGATCCGCTACATCGGTAAAGGTTTCATGACTGACTGAACCATCACTCCTGTCAAGTACCAGAAGTCTTGAAGAATCCCTTTTATCCAGCGGATCCTGAGCTATGAGTTCTTCAGGCAGATCATAATAGTAATCAGATCTTAAAAGCTTATCTTCTCCTGTCCCTGTCATGACCTGAGGGTGATACCTAATCCTTCAAGACCGTTCAGGATCTTCTTCATCTGGGAAGCGACCTCATCATCAGACAAAGTGTGATCCTTTGATCTGAAGACAGCTGTATATGTCATGCTCTTATAGCCTTCCTCGATCTGCTCTCCTTCATATACATCAAAGAGATTGAAGGATTCGAGTATCTTACCGCCGCGCTGGATCAGGATATCGTCAATATCCTGCGCCATAACTTTCTCCGGGACAACCATGGAGAGATCCCTTGAAACAGCAGGGAATCTGACGACTCCGGTGAATCTCGGCTCAAAGGAAGCCTTTTCGACTATGCAAGGCATATCGAGTACTGCTATATATACTTCTGCCTTAGCCATGTCATAAGCCTTTGCTGTAAGAGGATGTATCTGTCCGATATACCCTATGCAGACATCTTCATACATGATATCAGCCTGACGTCCGGGATGAAGGTAAGGTCTTTCAGATACTACATATTTCACTCTCTTGTCCATTCCGGCTTTGTCGATGAAGCTCTCGACCACGCCCTTCATCTCATAGAAATCCATAAGACCGTAGGCTCCGAGAGTGAACTGCATCCTCTCCTCCGGATAGTCTTCGATCGGAATCGCACCCTTGGGGATATAGATATTTGCAAGCTCAAAGAGCCTGATATTCTCATTCCTTCTGTTGAAATTAGTGGAAAGAGAACTCAGTATACCGTTAAGAGGCAGAGTCCTCATTATCGAGAAATCAACGCCCAGAGGATTCGATATCTGTATCGCATTTCTTTCCGGCGCATCCTCTGCAAGGCGCAGCTTGTCAAATACATCGGGGCTCTCGAATGAATAACAATAGCCCTGAGAGAATCCAAATGCACAGGCTGTATCCCTGGCGAGATTCTCGATCCTTATCTTAAAAGGAAGCCCGCCTATCTGTGAAGTATTCTTAGGCAGAGTCGTAGGTATCCTGTCATATCCGTACAGACGGGCTACCTCTTCGGCCGAATCCGCAAATCCTATAAGATCCTGTCTGAAGGTAGGAACTATGAGCTCATTTGTTGAAGCATCATACTCCACCTCAAGTCTTTTGAAGTATCCAAGCATTTCATCCTTTGATATATCTGTACCGAGGAAAGAATTGATTCGGTCAGGCTCAAAGGTTATCTTCTTCTTAACGGGAAGCTCACTGTGGACATCCACTCTCCCGCCGAGCACTTCGCCGCATCCGAGCTCTTCAACCAGAGAACATGCCCTTTCCATTGCATCATATGCATTATTGGGATCGAGGCCCTTTTCAAATGTTGAAGAAGAATCAGTCCTTAAGCCTATCCTCTTGGAAGACTTTCTGATATTTGCTCCGTTGAAGGTCGCGGCCTCGAAGAGCACATCGGTCACGTGATCAGTGATCATAGAATTCTCACCGCCCATGATGCCTGCAAGAGCAACGGCTTTCTGACCGTCGCAGATAGTGAGGACTTCATGATCGAGTTTCCTCTCCTCTCCGTCAAGGGTCGTGAAGACATCGCCGTCAGACGCTCTTTTTACGACGATCTTATTATCAGCTATTGTAGACAGATCGAAGGCATGCATCGGCTGTCCGTACTCAAGCATCACGAAATTCGTGATATCTACAATATTATTGATAGGTCTTATGCCGCAGGCTCTGAGCCTCTTTTTCATCCAGTCGGGAGACTCTCCTATCTTAACGTTTTTTACAACGCGGGCAATATAACGGGTACAAAGATCCGGATCCTTGATCTCTACGGAAATATGATCCGAAGCCTTCTCGTCATTGCCTGTCTCCTTAACCTCGGGATATTTGATCGGAAGATCAAAGGTAGCAGCAGCTTCTCTTGCTATACCTATGATCGAATAGCAGTCGACTCTGTTCGAAGTGATCTCATAATCAAATACAGTATCGTCAAGACCAAGAACCTTGGTCGCATCCTCACCGATATGCAGGTCCTTATAATCATTTAAGAGATATATGCCGTCTTCTGCGGCATCCGGAAAGACATCTCTGGATGAGCCGAGCTCCTCTATGGAGCACATCATTCCGTTTGATTCTATGCCTCTTAATTTGCCTGCCTTGATCTTGATGCCGTTTTCAGGAAGCGGGCCTCCGTCATGTCCTCCTGCTACTCTGCCTCCGGCAAGTACTACAGGGATCATGTCTCCTTCGCTTACATTCTTTGCTCCGGTGACGATCTGTATCTTCTCGCTTCCGACATCAACCTGACAGACTATGAGCTTGTCAGCATCCGGATGAGGCTCGATCTTTAAGATCTTTCCGACTACGATGTTCTCAAGATTCTTATCAAGTCTCTCAAATCCTTCACACTTGGTGCCCGACATGGTCATGGAGTCTACAAATTCCTGATCTGTGCAATCAAGTGTCGGTACATAATCCTTTATCCAGCTTAAGGGGGTCTTCATATCAATACCTCTTTCTTATTTTCTGATAATGCAGTGATCTGATGTCCGTGATCAAAACTGCTGCAAAAACCTGATATCATTCTCATATAAAAGACGCATATCATCGATCTCATACTTGAGGAGGGCGATCCTCTCAAGTCCGATACCGAAAGCAAAACCCTTATATTTTATATGATCGATATTGCACATCTCGAGTACATGCGGATGAACCATTCCGCAGCCAAGTATCTCTATCCAGCCTTCTCCCTTACAGAATCTGCAGCCTTTTCCGTGACACTTGAAACAGGATACATCCATCTCAGCCGAAGGCTCGGTAAAAGGAAAATGATGAGGCCTGAACTTGACTTTTGTATCTTCACCGAAAAGCTTCTTGGCAAAGGTTTCTAACGTTCCCTTAAGATCAGAGAATGTAACATCTGTATCTACAAGCAGTCCTTCGATCTGATGGAAGGAAGGGGAATGTGTCGCATCAACTTCATCGGATCTGAAGACTCTTCCGGGTGATATCATCTTTATAGGAAGTCTTCCCTTCTCCATCTCATGGATCTGGGTACCTGATGTCTGGGTACGAAGAAGCATATCGCCGTTGATATAAAAGGTATCCTGCTCATCCTTTGCCGGATGATCAGCCGGGATATTAAGTGCTTCGAAATTATAATAATCCTTCTCGATCTCGGGACCTTCCACGACTTCATAGCCCATGCCTGTAAAGATACGCTCCAGTTCATCAAGAGCTATGGCATTGGGATGAAGATGACCTAAAAGATGCTTCTTGGCCGGAAGGGTCACATCTATCTTCTCTTTTTCAAGGCGGATCTCCAGCGCTTTTGCTTCAAGATTTTCTTTGGCTTTGTTAATGGCATCCTCAATGATATCCCTTGTCTCATTAACAAGAGCTCCTACCTTAGGGCGATCCTCAGCAGCGACATCCTTCATGCCTTTTAAGACTTCGGTGAGCTCGCCCTTTTTGCCGGTAAAAGCAACTCTTACCTCATTGAGGGCATCCAGTGCCTTGGCATCTTTGATCGCTTCAAGTGCACGCTCCCTTATTTCACTGAGTTCTTCAGCGTTCCAGGCCATCGTATGACTCCTTTCATAAAAAAGGGTGGTACACGGGATTATCCGTTGTACCACCCGTATGTTCTTTTTCTATTATTTATCAAAGAAATGAGATCAGCACCTCGAAAACGCTTCTCGTTTTCTCGGTGTTTGGCTTCGCCAAACTCTATTTATTATCAAAGAAATGAGATAAGCACCTCGAAAACGCTTCTCGTTTTCTCGGTGTTTGGCTTCGCCAAACTCTATTTATTATCAAAGAAATGAGATAAGCACCTCGAAAACGCTTCTCGTTTTCTCGGTGTTTGGCTTCGCCAAACTCATATGTAAGCATATAACCTCATTAAAGCAAGCTTTATGAGGTTACATGCTTCCATATGGCTTATCTCAGGTTTGCAAGTTCCTGCTGCATAGCCGCGTTCGGCGCCATGATAGATGCCGTATTGTAGAGGATATATCCTGTATATCCGAGGCTCTGAGCCTTCGCGGACTGTGTAGCGAGATTGTTTGTGTTCATGGACCATCCGGGATCTGATGTCGATGCGGATCCAGCCCTGTACAGAGCCATTCCTACATACATGGGAATACCGGCCTTGTTGAGGTTCTTCCATGCAGCAAGGCGTGTGCTGGACATCGTGGTGGTCCCTGCTGCTCCGTAATTGTCAGTCCAGTAGATCTGAGGAGCGATATAATCTACATATCCGGGTGTAGAAAGCCAAGTCCTGACATCTGCGCCTGAAGCTATGCAGTTATCTATATTACCCTGAGGAGCAATACCGAATACCTTACCGTGCTGTGCACAGACTGCATGTACGCTGCTTACCATGGAATTGATGTTTGCAGCCCCGATAGGCGGGAAATAATCATCAAAGTGGATACCGTCAACGGCATATTTATTAAGTATTTCCTTTACTCCGGCAATAATGTTCTCATTTGTGGCAAGAGAAGCATCACCGCAGATAACGCCGTTCCTGTATCCATAGGGATTGATCCATGCATGTATCGCAAGTCCGTTCTCATGCGCTATGGCAACCATATCTGCAAGCGGATCGAATCCGGGATCTGTACCGTTGAGCATCTGTGAGCTCCAGGGATAGATGCTTGAAGGATAGATAGCATCATTATGGCTTCTCACATGCACGAATATCGTGTTAAGTCCTCTGGATGCAGCCGTACGGCAGATAGATCTGAAAGACTCATCATAAGCAGCCTTTGCCTTTCCGCGAAGATATGACTGCTGATCGATGAATGAAAGCCATACGCCTCTCATATTGTTGGCTGCAAAAGCTTCCTTCTTTGCAAAACCGAAGTTCGCAGTGGATACAAGCAGTGCACACATAACGACTAATGCAAGTACACGTTTTGCTGTTCTTTTCATATTACCCTCCGTAAAATATAATCATAGTGAACCGGCAAATCTTCTGAAAGCCGATAAACCTTCTTCTGTCTGCTTGAACACCCCGGCATCTTCGAGCACATGCGCGAAAACCTTACCTGTTTCATCACGCATTATACCGTCAATGTTCAACTTGTCTATATTAACATAATCTGGGATAAAATCAAGCACCCATTGGGCATGCTTGGCAATATCTTCATTGGAAGAGACGTCCTTTCCTTCAAGTATATATTCCTTAAGCAGGGCAAGCTCAGACTTGAGTCTTGAAGGAAGGATCGCAAGCCCCATTACCTCGATAAGTCCGATGTTTTCCTTCTTTATATGATGAAGGTTGTCATGAGGATGATATACGCCGAGCGGACACTCTTCGGTCGTGATATTATTGCGAAGAGCAAGGTCTATCTCGTACATGCCGTCTCTCATACGGGCTATGGGCGTTATGGTGTTATGAGGCTCACCGTCAGTATAAGCGTAAATAAAAGCCTCCTCATCTGTATATTCTCTCCAACTGTCAAGAATATGGGAAGCAAGCTCAATGACCCTTTCCCTGTCACTTCCATCAAGCCTTATAACGGAGAGCGGCCATTTCAATATGCCGGCTTTTACGTCTTCATAACCTTTCACTGTAAAATCAGAGATGATCTCAGCTCTTGCCATGGGGAACTCATAATTGCCGCCCTGGAAATGATCATGTGACAGTATAGAGCCTCCGACTATAGGCAGATCGGCATTCGAACCTATCGTATAATGCGGAAAGAGACTGATGAAATCAAAGAGCTTTTCAAAGCAGGACCGGTCTATCTTCATAGGCACATGGTTCCTGTTAAATACTATGCAATGCTCATTATAATATACATAAGGAGAATACTGGAGAAAGAAGTCCTCTCCTGCAAGCTTTATCGGTATAACGCGGTGATTCTCTCTTGCGGGATGGTTCATACGTCCACTGTATCCCTCATTTTCGGCGCAGAGAAGGCACTTCGGATAGGATGACTGAGGCGCATTCTTCGCTGCAGCGATTGCCTTCGGATCCTTTTCGGGCTTCGAGAGATTGATCGTGATATCGAGATCGCCGTATTCGGTGGCGGTCTTCCATTTCAGATCCTTTTTGATCCTGTATCTTCTTATATAATCTGTATCTCCCGAAAACTTATAATACCAGTCGGTAGCTTCCTTTGGTGAGCTCCGGTAGAGCTCCTCAAACCTTGCTCTCACATATGAGGGCCTGGGGGTTATGCAGTTCATGAGCCTGGTATCAAATAGATCCTTTGATATCTGATCGTCCTCCGTAACGCCCCTTATAGCAGCATCGGCAAGAAGACCCTGAAGGATCTTCTCCAATGCATCACCGGGATCGGACAGATCGGGGACAGTATAATCTTCGGGCTCCTCATAGGAGTCCATATCCATCACATCAAGGATCATATTGGTGGAGTAGATCCTCTCCTCTTCTCCTATCAGATGTGTATGTATGCCGTATTCCACAAGATCACGTACATACCGGTCGACGCTTCTTGTCAAATCTTTAATACCTCCTCGTTAGAATCGCTCTGCCTTTCTTCAGGGATAAAGACTCTGTCGTTTTTATTTCCTTCCCTAGCCTTGGCAGCGTCCTGCGCTTCCTTCATAAAGGTCTTCTGAGCGCCGATCCTTCCGGATCTCCCCGGAGTGATCCTTATATAATTACCGTCATCCGTCATGAGCCTTGCCTTGGTATTATCGGATAGCTGTATCTGGAGTATATGTCTCAGGTCTTCTGTAAGAGCGGGCGTCTCTATAGGGAATAAGATCTCCACTCTCCTCTCAAGGTTTCTCGGCATCCAGTCGGATGAGGCACAGTAGAATTCCTCCTTGCCCTCATTCAGGAAATAAAAGATACGTGCATGTTCAAGATAAGTGCCCACTATCGATCGTACCGTGATATTCTCGGATACTCCGGGAATACCGGTCCTTAAGCAGCATATGCCTCGAATTATGAGTTCTATCTTGACTCCTGCATTGGATGCTTTATACAGAGCTTCTATTATATCCGGATCGCAGAGCGAATTGATCTTGGCTATGATCCGGGCTTCTCTGCCGTTTTCGGCATGCTCTGCCTCACGACGGATCAGATACAGGAATCTGTCCTTAAGCCACAGAGGCGCAAGTGAGAGCTTATTCCAGATAGCAGGTTCCGAATAGCCCGAGAGCATGTTGAAGACAGCTGTAGCGTCTTCGCCGTATGGCTCCGCACAGGTAAGGAAACCGATGTCAGAGTAGATCTTGGCCGTGGTATCATTGTAGTTACCGGTGCCAAGGTGTACATAGCGCTTGAGACCATCTTCTTCTTTTCTTACTACCAGAGTGATCTTTGAATGCGTCTTGAGACCTTTTAAGCCGTAGATCACGTGACAGCCGGCTTTTTCAAGCATCCTGGCCCAGATTATATTATTTTCCTCATCAAATCTTGCTTTGAGCTCGACCAGTACGGTGACCTGCTTGCCGTTCTCAGCTGCTTCCGCAAGAGCCTTGATTATCGGTGAGTCTCCGGACACACGATACAGTGTCTGCTTGATGGCAAGTGTATCGGGATCGTGTGATGCCTCCTGTATCAGACGCACAACGGGCTGGAAGGATTCATACGGGTGGTGCAGCAGTATGTCATGATCTCTTATCTGATCGAATATGGATACGTCCGGCTCCATATATTTGGGATATTCAGGCTCGTACTTCTTCTCCTTAAGATGATCAAAGCCGGATAAGGAGTAGAGTTTCATGAGGAATGTAAGGTCCAGAGGGCCGTTTATGAAATAAAGGTCATTGTCCTTGACGTTGAGCTCTTCTTCAAGGATGGCGAGAAGCCTCTTGTCCATGCCGGATTCGCACTCAAGTCTTATTGCGACTCCGCGCTGTCTCTTCTTCAGCTGCCTCTCGATCTCGCTCAAAAGATCATCAGCCTCGTCCTCATCAATAGTGAAGTCGGCGTTCCTCATGACCCTGAAGGGATGCGCGCAGATAACATTATAGGAAAGGAAAAGCCCGCCTATATTGCGCTCTATTATCTCCTCCAGCAATATGACTGATCTTGTACCGTCCATCGCGCGGGGAAGCTCCACTATCCTCGGCAGGACCGACGGAACCTGGACCATGGCAAATTCAATGTCGTTTTCTTCGGTCCGGACAAGGGCTCCGATGTTCAAAGTCTTGTTGCGCACCAGCGGGAAGGGCCTTGAAGAATCGACCGCCATGGGAGTAAGGACCGGATATACATTGTCTTTGAAATATTCATCAACAAAGGACTTTTCATTGTCGGTCAGATCCTCATGATGCTTGACGAATCTGAGTCCTTCCTCGAGCAGTCTCGGCAACAGCATGCGGGTAAAGGTCGAATACTGTTCGGATACAAAGTCATGAGTGACCTTGGCCAGAGCATTCAGCTGCATCTTCGGTGTCATCCCGGCGATATCGGTCTTCTTATAGCCCGCATTCTTCATATCCTTGAGCGAGGCTATCCTTATCATGAAGAATTCATCAAGGTTTGATGCGGTGATGGAAAGGAATTTCAGACGTTCAAATAGCGGAAGCGAAGTATCTCTGGCTTCCTCCAGTATCCTTTCATCAAACTGCATCCAGGACAGCTCTCTGTTGATAAAATATTTCGGATCTCTCAGATCCAATGCTTTGTCCTGTCTGGCATTCTTTTGAGTTCCGGCTGATTTTTTCATGATCGCCCCTTATATCTTGTTCTTTAATACAATAAGTTTCGGCTTTATTCCAAATACCTCTTCAAAGGTATCTGTCCTCTCGGAAAAAAGTCCTTTCTCAAGCAGCATGCTGTCTCTTGCCATGACCTTGATCACGAGTTCCTTGTCCTTCACGGAAGCCGTGATATTGCTCATGGTCTTATGTACATTTTTGGCCAGTCCCGTAGCCACTCTGAGTATTGCCGTAAGCTTTATGACAGTGATCCGATCCTGTATCTCGTACTCATTATTGTCGAATGCATCATTATCCAGATTATTGGGATATGAGTTCTTGACTACCGATGCTATCATGATCCTTTCCTTATGTGATATTCCCATTATCTCGGAGTCTTTGATGATGGAATAGGATGTCTCGGCCGGGAAGCTTAATGATACGTATTTGCCTACATTCCTTAAGATAGAGGCAATATGGAGCAGCATCCTCTCGCGGCTTCCCATGCCGTGATGCTTCTTCATCGCATCATATATGATAATGGAAGCATCGGTGAGCTTTGAAGTGATGATGTCAAAGGATCCGTACTTTGCCGCTATATTTGATGCCGAGCTTAAGATATCATCATTAAAATCATGAAGAGGACGGATGTATTTCTTTCTGTCTGCATAGTCATATGCTATGCCGTCAGAGAGAGATACTCCGGGAAGATAGAGATCTTTTGCCCCTGTCATGTTGAGGATCTCATCAACAAGGATGGCTGAAGGAAGCAACAATGCGGCATTGTCCTCCGGAATATTGAGCTTGGCCGCTATCTGGTAGGGAGCCTTGACGGACAGAGCCTTCATTATGCTCTTATATTCTCTTGCCGACAGATGTCCCTCCGGCCTTTTGCCGTAAGACTCCATGATGGCAGACATATAGTCGTCTATGATTATTACATTCTCAACCTTAAGATCCCTTAAATACAGTTCTCTGAAGTAATCCAGCTCATTGTCGACCATCTCGCTGATTATCGTCTCATAATCAGTATATACAGGCTCCATATCAAAAAGCTTGGTCCTGATCCTCAGAGTACCGATATGGACATTTACCGTGGTCACGAGATGTCCCAGGTCGAAAAGAGTTATCTGACTCGAGCCTCCACCTATATCCAGGAAGGCAGTCCCGTGCTGAATATACTTATCAAAGCTGCTCTTGAGCGCTGCTCCCTTGTATTCAAGAAATCTCTGCTCGGAATTGCTTAAAACCGATACGCTGATACCTGTCCTTCGCTCTATCTGATCGAGAACTGCTCCGATATTGGCGGTCTCCCTTAAGGCCGAGGTCCCGAAAGCCAGATAATCATGGGCCCTGTAGGTCTCCATGCATCTCCTGAAGCCCTTTAAGATCTCGCAAAGCTCATCCATCTTGTCTCCGGATATCTTGCCGGTATGGAAGGTGTCATTACCTATGTCGATCCTGTGCCGCACACAGTCTATCTCCTTAAGCCCGTTCTTGCCTCCAAGCTCAAAGATCTTCATGCAAAGCTCATATGATCCTACATCTATCGCAGCAAATAATCTCTTCATCAGATACCCCGTTTCATGACCTTCCTGCATCCACAAGAAGACTGTCTATGAACTGGCTTGCAGCCCTTCCCGAAAAACCGCCGTGTTCTATCTCAAACTGATGGGCTCCTCTTATAAGCTCATCTTCATTCATGTCAATATTATGCCTCGCGGCAAGTTCGGTAACGATATGCCTGTATTCCTTCGGAGTAGGCTTACCGTAGTAGATAGTAAGACCGAATCTGTGATACAGGGAGAGCTTTTCTTCGACGGTATCGCTCTCATGCAGATCATCTGAATCACTCCTGTCCAGCCTGTCGGAAAAGCCCTCATGTATCAGATGGCGTCTGTTGGAGGTGGCGTAAATAAGAACATTCGGCGGCTTTTTCTCAAGCCCGCCCTCAATGATAGCCTTAAGATACTTATATTCTGTCTCCTGATCCTCAAAGGAAAGATCGTCCATGTAGATGATAAAGCGGTAATTTCTTTCCTTTAACAAAGCCAGAATATCATGAAGATAAATGAGCTGATGCTTGTAGAGCTCTATTATCCTTATCCCGTCCTCGTAATACCGGTTCATTATGCCTTTCACAGAGGATGATTTGCCGGTTCCTGAGTCCCCGTAGAGCAGACAGTTGTCAGCAGGAAGTCCTTTAATAAAGGCTTCGGTATTGGTCTTAAGCTTTTCTTTCTGGATCTCATATCCCACGAGATCTTCAAGATTCACATGAGCGACACGTCTTATCGGCTCGATGTAAAAGGAATTGTCCACGGGATTCTCATGGATCTTGAATGCCTTATGGAGTCCGAACATCCCTACGCCGCAGTCCTTGTAAAATGTCTCGACGAGAACCTTCATCTCTGAGGGATCGGAAGCCCTGGCCAGACTGCCAGACAACTCTTCTATCCTGTCCCTGATCCTTTTATTGAACATATGACCTTCATCATTCATTTCAAAGGACTTCAAGGGTGAGAAGCAGTCCATCTTGTATCTTCCGTCAAGATCTGCCAGATCATAATTGAACATCTTATAGAAGATGCCCATATCATGAAGAGCTATGTCATTGATCGTACCGTCCACATGCCCTCTCAGCTCGCATGCTTTTGAAAAAGCATTCTCATCGTTGGCAAGGAAATAAGTAAGGAAAACATGCCAGAGATCGCCCCGAAATCCCATCTCCATAGAAAAACTAACCAGTCTTCCTGCTGTATCATGGGCAAGATCGGCATCTGCATCACCGTCAAAAAGCGTGACAAGATCTGAAAGAAGTCTTTGCTGGATCGAATTCCTGTATAGGATAAGTTCGTCAGAGATCATATGTACCCCCACCCGAAAGATCTGTATAAATACAAAAAGAATTATACCATATGGCGAGAGTATAATAAAAGTCATTAACCCCTGCGTATCACAGGGGTTAACAACTTTTCTAAGATATCGATATATATATGACCGATCCGAAGATCAATAATCATCCCATCCTGAAGTATCTTCGTAATCTCCGGGGTCTGACCATGAGTCATATCCGTCACCGGGATCTGAATAGACGTCATAGTCATCGTAATAATCCCATCCTGCGTCATTGGACTCGTAATATGTCGTATCTTCGTCATCCCATCCGGCGTCATTGGACTCATAATACTCGCCATCGTCGATATATCCGTCGCTTCCGAAGCTTATGAACTCATTATATGAACCGTTCCAGTACCATATGTCGCCGTCAGAATCCGTCCAGTAATATGCTGATCCTGAACTTCCTGAGGAAGCCTTGCCGGGCTGGCTGGGAACAGTCTTGGGAGACGTGGTCCAGTCAGTAGTATAACTGTAGGTCTCCATGATATTCTGGCTTATCTGATGATATTCCTCGATACGCTCCGGTGTACCTATAGTCATGATGACAGTACAGAAGCCGTTAGGTCCGTAATATCTGACCTCACAGGCTCCCTTGTAGAGCTTTCCGTCATCTGTCGGGAAGATATTGCTGTCAAACCATGTATAACCGGTGATACTGTAATAAGTGCCGCAGTCTTTGAAATCAGTATCTATGACCTTAAGGAGCTGCTCTGAATAATCATTATAAAGAATATTATTGAGAATGTTCACCATGCTGGTCTTTGCGGGTCCGGAACCAGCCTGCAGCCTTTTATGATCTCCCTTCAGTTCATACTCGCTGATCTGGATGCTGCAGCGAGCATCAGCTGTATGATTGCCTATAGTCGGCTGGAATATGATCGTATTATCTGTGCCTTCTCTGTCCGATGCAAAAAGTGTATCAGGATAATCAACAGAGACATCCTCGAACTGACCATGAAAACTGATCGTCTTATTAAGAGGATCATCCTTTGTAGGAAGGAAGATCATCTCTTCCACCTTGCTCAGCGTATTACCGTCCTGATCCACAAGTCCGGTATCCTCGATGATATATTCATCATCCGGGGTTCCGTCGTCATATAACATGGTAAAGCTGTCGCCGTTATCAATATAATCACCGCTGTCTGTGATCTCACCGCGAGCATTGTATGCGTCCCATCTGTAGTCTTCACCTAAGTACAGATAGATGCCATATTCGTCGAATTTCCAGGGTCCTACATGATACGGAAGATCCGAATCGCCGCCTAATCCTCCGGCATCTCTTGAGACCTTGGCCTCCGTATCGGCAGCTGTAGCCTCGGTAGACTCTTCAGTAGCAGCGGCAGAAGTATCTGCATCTCCTGCGGCATTTTCCGCGGCCCCTTCACTTCCTCCACAGGCAGTGAGGAAGATCATAAGAGCCGTTAAAACAGAAATCAAAGCTTTTTTTCTCATAATACTGACCTCCAAGTTCCTTATCTTACGGATCAATAATCATCCCATCCTGAAGTATCGTAGTAATCACCGGAATCGGACCATGTGTCATATCCGTCTCCGGGATCCGAATATATGTCGTAATCATCGTAATAATCACTGCTCCATCCGGCGTCATTGGATTCATAGTATTCATCATCGGTAGTCCATCCTGCGTCGTTGGACTCGTAATACTCTCCGTCATCGATATATCCGTTGCTGCCGAAACTTACGAATTCATTATATGAGCCGTTCCAGTACCATATATCTCCGTCAGCATCAGTCCAGTAGTAGGCAGATCCGGAACTGCCTGAAGAAGCCTTACCGGGCTTGCTCGGAACTTCCTTGGGAGAAGTCGTCCAGTCAGACTTATAACTGTAGGTATCCATGATCTTCTGGCTGAGCTCATAGTATTCCTCGATACGTTCCGGCGTTCCTATGCAAATTACAGCGACGAAATATCCGGTAGGGCCGTAATAACGCATCTGACATACTCCGCGAAAGGGAGTTCCGTCATCTGTCGGGAAGATACTGCTGTCAAACCATGTATATCCCGTGATGCTGTAATAGGTACCGCAGTCTTTGAAATCAGTGCTTATTACTTTAAGAAGATAATCACTGTAATGATCAGCGAGCACATTGTTAAGGAGATTAACCATACAAGGCTTGGCGGGTCCTGATCCACACTGCATCTTTTTCTGGCTTCCGAGGAGCTGTTCATGTGTTATCTGAATGCTGCAGCGACGATCACCGGTTCCTGCGCCCAAAGTGGGCGTGAATAGTACGGTATCAGTCATGCCTTCTCTTTTATTCGGTGTAAGTGATTCAGGATAATTAACGCTCACATCCTTGAAGGCTGTATCGAAATAGTATGTCTCATCAAAGGAATCATCCACTGAAGGAAGGAAGATCATATGATCTACCTTACTGCAGGTATTTCCATCCTGGCTTACAAGACCGGTATCTTCGATGGTATATTCATCATCAGGGCTTCCGTCATCATATTCCATAAGGAGGGTGTCACCGTTATCATAATAATCACCGCTGTAAGTGATCTCTCCCTTAGCGTTATATGAATCCCATCTGTAGTCTTCGCCTAAGTAAAGATAGATCGCATATTCATCGAATTTCCAGGGACCCATATAATAAGGAAGATCAGAATCATCTCCTCCAAGGCCCCCCGCATCCCTTGAGACTTTGGCCTCTGCATCGCTCTCTGCGGCCGAAGCATCATCTGCGGCAGCTTCATCTTCTGAAGTTTCGGCTTCTTCTGCTGAATCCGAAGGAGCAGAAGCGTCGGCGGCTGCATCACTTCCTCCGCAGGCGGAAAGAAGGAGCAAAGAAGCCATAATGACCGATAAAACAGCTTTCTTTCTCATCGTATCAACCTCCATTGATTTCTTTTTCTGTTTCCAGATAATCACTGTCTATAGTCAGATAATCGGTATAATACCTGTTCTTGTATACATCCTCCAGTTCGAAGCTTACTGTGACCTGATCACTGACCAGTATTCCATAGCCTATCTCAAGGTCTTTCCAACCCTTAAACTTTTTCCCGGTCGGCATCGTCTCAACGTTCCCGAGGTCATAATCACAGAAAGTATATATAAACTGGAACTTATCGCCCTTTTCGAACTGTTTGAGGTTGCGTACGGAATCGCCTCCCTCATAATCCATATCATCAAGCACCCAGTATCCCAGGACGTTGGCGGCATTTTCTCCATTGGCATAACCCAGTATCTCAGTACGAATCCTGATCTCGGTATCACCATTCAGCATTGCCGGAATATATCCAAACTGATATGCGGTATCGTCTGCCATGATGCCGATCTCGTCCATGAAATATGGAGCAGAAACACCGTTTAAAGTCATCCATATTCCGTCATAAGAAGCTGTGATATAGTCTCCATCTTCGGATGTTCCCCAGTCGCTGTCTACGCCCATCAGGGTAAGACCTACTCCGTTGTCTGACCATACTTCCATACCGCAGTAAGTCATATCGTCAAATTGTTCTGGAGTCATATCTATGACAGTCTCGCCGTTCATTTCCTTAAAGCCGAGCTCTCCGGTAAGTCCCAGATCAGTCTCTCCTTTGTAAAGACCAGCAAGATCGGCCTTATACCATTTTTCCTTGGAATAGCCCTCTCCGTTTTTGGTATCATCATCCGATTGAGCCATTACCGTACAGAAGCCCGACAGACTGTCTGTATATGACTGATCAAAGTCCAGAGCCTTGAACACACCTACCATCCTGTCATATTCATCAAGATAGGAACAGGGATAATACATCGCAAGACCGTTCGCATTCTTCATGTTCGTCTTGAAATACACAACGGAATCGGATACTGCCTGATCAAGCTTCTCATTACCGGCCACGTCGGACTTTGTGGCAAAATCAATGATATCAACCTGTTCGTAATTGCCGTTGCCGAAGTCCCTTGCATCGCTTCTGGCCTTTGATATAGTCTTATACTGTTTGTTCTGAAGAGCATCGCTCGAACTTCCGGCAAATTCCATCAGCGCGTCATACACGGGAGAGATTTTTTTAAGATCTATCAAAGACAGAGTATAAAGCTCACCGCTGGTTTCGTTTGACGCTGCAAAGTCGTCTATTATCTGCTTTCCGAGCTCTTCAACGGATATCTTCGGGTCATTGTACAGAAGATCTATCCAGTTCGTATAGAACCACCCGTCTCCGGGCTCCATCTCCTCGGATGCTATAAGATAATCAGCATAAGGCGCGAGCATGTAAGCAGTCTCAACGGTGCCCATAAGGCACGCATCAAAGCCTATGAAATCGAAATGAACATCTACAGCTTCAAATGCCTTCTGAAGCTTGTTGAGTCTCATCATGGATCCGGAATACAGTTCATCGGAAGCAAAGCCCATGACCGAGCCGCCGCCGTGATCCCAAAGGATCAGATCATATCTGTCTGCAGGATAAGCCTTTGTGCCGTATGCCATGAAGTCAGCCAGAGTATTGGGGTTGGCCATGTTCTTGGACTCTACCTCATCCTTCAGTATGAGCTCGTCTGCTCCTACTTCAAAGCGCTGAAGCTTTTCGGGATCTATATCAAAATCAGTGCTCCATTGACTGCAGCCGCCGGTCTCTACTATGACCTTGACCTCGGCATCAGGATTGCCCGAATTCTTTATGGCTTCTCCTATCTCATGAAGGTCGGTCGTTCCGAGTCCGTTCTCCGACTCCAGATTCGATCCTACCATATAGATAAGGACTACCGTATCCAGATGACCATCATATACTTCAACATCACGATCGGTTATCTTTATGCCTTTGCTGTCATCGTTTTCCGCTCCGGCTTCAGGATCGACGAGTGATCGCTTCGGCACTGATTTGGCTGAAGATCCGCATGATGATAGCAGTGATGCAGCTAAAAGAAGAGATATGATGAGTTTAAACGTCTTATTCTTCATGAAATACTCCTCATCTTAGAATAAAAATTAAAAAAGAATAAACTGCGTACTAATTTGATCCATTAGACAACGCAGTTATTCTATCATATGAACAATGCCGTATGATACGTACTAAAAGTATACTTTTGGAAGATGACGACAGGATCCCGACGTCAGGGTTTGATCTTCAGTTCCAGATGATTGCCGTATTCTTCTTCCTCATCATATCTGAAGGATCGATCCGAGACGGCAGTATCGAGGACTGCAAGAGATATGATATCGCATTTAGAGAGCAGGTCGTATTTGTCTCCTTTATAATCAACAGTCATATCAAGGGACTCGTCTTCCGGATAATATGAGACTGAAACATGTATGATGGGAGTAGCAAGGCTTTTGATAAGATTTACCTGAACAGTTTCCTCAAAAGCAAGCCTTACATGCTGCATCATGCTTTTTGAGATCTGATGTCTTATGCAGTAAGCTTCTATGCTTCCCTGGACACCCGGATAGTCATAATGACGACTCTCAATATCAAATTCAAGGACCCTTAAGCCTCTTACGAATCGTATGGTCTTCTCCTTCTCTGGATGATCGAATATCTGCTCAGGAGTACCCTCTTCATATATGCAGCCGTCATCCAGATAGAATACACGGTTGCATATCGCGCGGGCAAAGTCCATCTCATGAGTGACTATCATCATGGTCCTTCCGCTTGATGCAAGATCGCGGATGACGGCCTGCACTTCACCGACCATGGTGGGATCCAGGGCGCTCGTCGGCTCATCCATAAGTATTATCTCGGGATCCATCGCAAGAGTACGCGCTATGGCTATACGCTGCTTCTGCCCGCCTGATAACTCTTCGGGATAATTCATGGCTTTTTCTTCAAGTCCTACCATAACCAGAAGTTCCATGCCCTTATCGTAGGCTTCCTGCCGGCTTTTACCCAAAAGATCTACAGGAGCCATCATGATATTTTCGATAACGGTCCTGTTTGGGAACAGATTAAAGGACTGGAAGACCATCCCGACACTCCTGCGTATCTTTTCAAGATCGCATTTCGGATCTGTGATCTCATCATTATCTATCCATATATGACCTGACGTAGGCTTCTCAAGAAGGTTGATACATCGTATAAGCGTGCTTTTTCCAGTACCGGAAGGGCCGATGACAGAGATCACGTCTCCTTCATTGATAGTGACGCTCACATCATTTATCGGAGTTATGTCAGGGAATGCCTTGGTGAGATGCTCAATCCTTATCATGTACATCCACCCCCTTTAATATGTCTTCCGGTTTTCTCCTCTTTGGATCCATGCGCAGATGAATCCTTTTGATGAGAAATCCGAGCAGTCCTTCCATGACAAAATAGATAACGGCGATCGCAATCAGCGGAAAGAAAGCATCATAGGTGCGGCTTCTTACGATGTCGCCAACCTTTGTAAGGTCCTGGACCGCGATATATCCGACAATGGCCGTTGCCTTCAGAAGGGTTACGATCTGAACCTTATAGGAGTGCATCACATGTGGCAGAGCCTGCGGAAGTATGATCCTGAAGAAGGTCTTATTTACCGAATATCCCAAAGCATAAGCAGCCTCATACTGACCCCTGTCAACAGCGCCGACCCCCATCTTCAAAAGGCCGTACACAGTTGATCCGAAGGTAAGAGAAAATGCAATTACCGAGACTATCATTCCGCTTATGTTCAGATTACGGAATATGATGTAATACAATATCATCAGAAGCACGACCATAGGCATGCCGTGTATGAGCCATACAGAAAACCTTGTGACGTAATTTGCCACGGGATTACCATCCTTGCATAAAAGAAATACCGTAAATCCAAGCAGTGTCCCGAAGATCACGGAAAGGACAGTTATCAGAAGTGTGACGATTATACCGACTCTGAAAAGTTTCCATCGGGACTCTCTGATAAAATTTTTCTCAAATCCATCTCTTATAGATCCAATGAAGCCTGCTATCTCGCCTTCTTTGTCTTCAGCGCGCACGACGAGAACAAAAGATGCTGGAAAATATTCAACGAAATCCACAGATTCCTTTCTCTCATCAGTAACTATGATTGATCCGTTCCCGAGAAGAGCTTTTCCGGATTCTATATATGGCAGGACAGAAGAAAACTCGAGCTCTAAAAATTCAACATGAACATCAAGCTCTTTGGCCATTAAAAGGATCAGTTCAAGATCAAAGCCTGCTATCTCCCCATCAGGGCCTATATAGCTCATGGGCTCGACCGTATCGCAGGCTGCGACTTTAACCGTGCCGTTATTTCCCGGCCAGTCCTGCTCTGGAAGGACCTTTATGCTGTCATCGGCTCCTGTCCATTTGTCCCAGGCTTCTAGGATCTTCTTATTTGGGATAGAGTCAAATGCCTCCTGCCACCTGTCTCTCTCGGGATCACCTTTCTTAAATGCGAATCCAAATACTCCGTCATTCAGATCTTCGGGGAATTTTGCAAGGTCACTGTTCCTGTTGACAGCCAGCTGCGCCAGTGCGCTGTTAGTGAGCACTGCATCGGTCTTGTCGGATTTTAATGCCAGTAGCATATCAGACATAGTATTGTAATAAGTAAATTCAGCTACATCAGGTGCTTTGCTTTTAACAAGTTCCTCAAATGGAGCTCCGGTAAGCATAGACACTCTCTTGCCCGACAGATCCTCAAATGCTTTATATTCAGGGACGGAAGCATTTTCATTCCTCACCATTATGCCTATGGTCTCTGTGAACAGATCATCGGAAAAAGGAAGCGCTTCTGCCCTCTCAGGCGTCACATTAAGATCAGCCATGATACAGTCAATGTCTCCACTCTCTGCGGCAGAAATGACGCCCTGGTAATCATAGACCTTAAAGTCAAGACCAGCGCCGAGCCAGGCCGCAAAACGGTAAGCCAGTTCGATATCATAGCCGTTAAGCTTTGAATCTTTATAATAACTGTAGGGAGGGACTATTCCTGTAGTACCGACAGTGATAATGTATTCGGGATCAGAAGGAAGATCTATATCAGGGAAATTCTCATTTTTCCTGATGACCCAGCGGTCATACATGTCATCAAGAGTCCCATCGGCCTTCAGTTCACCGATAAATGTGTTGAGTTTATTCTCCAGATCATCAACATCACTGGATGGTGAGATCCCAACCGCAACATGAACCTGCTCGTCCATATTCTCATCAAGGAGCCTGACGCCCATCAAACCGCTGCTGATCGCAAATTCCATCTGTTTGCGGTCAAAGACAAATGCATCGACCTTGCCCTGTATAACGGCCTGATATCCATCAGTATTGCTATAATACATGAGTCGCGCATTGGGGAGTTCTTTTTCTGCTATCTGCTCAGCAGCTCCGCCTTGTCCGACTCCTAAGAGGATATCTGAATTATTAAGATCATCTTTGGAGCGGATCACTTTATCATTGGAAGCAAAAGCATCTTCAGTAAAAGAAGAAAGAAATACAGAAAGTAAAATGATCCCGATAAGAATCATTCCTTTGATCATAGATATGTATTTTTCGCCATTTACGATCATTCTATCTTGCCGTCTCTGATAAATATCATACTGGCTCCTGTTGATCATGAAAAAACAGATCCGGTTTATTATATCATAATACATGTTTTATGCATTCTTATTCCACTCTTATATATATCTCCTCTGCTTCCAGATCCTCAAGCAGCACATAATGACTGAACACATAATTGACCGTGTCTTCATCATCAAATGACGCCATGTCCTCGGAGATGATGTATTTTGGCTGTATCACATCAAGATACTGCAGCACATTGGCCTTGATCTGCGGGTTCAGGTGCATGAAATAAGGGAGGTTAACAGGATAGCAGTTTGCAGGCAAAAGCTGGTTCACTTCATAAAAGATCATTCCCGATTCCAGATCATATATATTATTGATCTCAGAGAAAGGGATCACATTAAGCACATCCTTGCATGCTTCAACATACCAGTCCTCTTCGCGTTCGTAGATGCCCTTATTCTCCTCAAATTTGAACTTGGTATCCGGATAATAATGCAGACATACCAATAGTATGAGCACGGCCCAGAGCACCCTTCTCTGGATCACTATCCTTTTGATGTCGGGCCTGCCTTCAAAATCAGGATCCAGCATGCATCTGTTGTTCCAGTGGGCAAATAAAGACATCACAAGATAGACAAAGCACGGCATGGTCAGCAGGAAATAATAATCATAAGGCGTGCCGAGATGCAGAAAAGCCCAGGTCACGAACGAAAGCAGGAAACCGAAGATCCTGAAATAATGCTCTTTTGATTTCTTCGTTGGTATTATCATTGTCCCGATAAACAGGGCATAACAGATGATCAGCTTCATCTCCCATTCCCATGAGAATGTCTCGTAATAATCGGTGCCTCTCTTGTAGGCAAAGACAAAAGCCGCATAGATGAAGTCCTTAAAGGCGCCGTGAAAGGTGAAATAAGCGCAGACAGGAAAAAAGATCATGGCTACACCGAGAAAGAAATAACCAATCATCGCCGGGATATATCCGGCTTTTTTCTTCATCACAAGCTCTATGACAACAGTAAGTGACGCAGCAAACATCGGCGCGCAGGTAGGGACCTTGGAGAGCGCCATAACCGCAAATGATATCCCGAATATGAGCGAAGGGATGAAATACTGCTCATAATTCTTTTCCTTGATATATTTCAGAGCCAGATAGATGCAGGCATAGTTAAAAGGAAGCATGTACTCTTCGCAGGTATTGCCTCCCCAAAAGGGTGATACCGCAACAAAACCGGTGAGAAGAAGAACAATATATGCCTGCCAGGGGCGGATATACAGCCTGCAGATCTTATAGATGAAGATACATGAAATGGCTGACGCAATACATTCTATGATGAATATGCCGACTCTTCCGTGACAGAACATTTGCCCGATGGCTTCTATGAAAAAGAACACAGGACCCTTAAGATCAAAATAATCTCTGTAGGGAACCATCCCGCATGTGATGGCACGGCCCATCATGCTGTACCAGGCGGAATCATATCCGTAGGAATCCTTGAATATAGGTGAAACCCAGCTTGCTGATAACAACACAAATACGCAGCCGCATATAGATACGGCTGCGTAATTGAGTATGGTCCTGATGATATCAGTCTTCGTCCGAGATGTCGACAAGCTTGTCCTTTCTGGCTTCTACTTCAGCCTGCTGCACATCAAACGGAGCCTGCTCGTAACGGTTGAACTCATAAGAGAAATCACCTGTTCCTCCGGTCATCGACCTCAGATCCGTATTATATCCGAAGATATTGGCTTCAGGTATCTCGGCCTCTATTATCTGTCTGCCGTTGCCCGTGGGATTCATGCCAAGGACTCTTGCGCGGCGCTTATTCAGATCACCCATTACGTCTCCGGTATATTTATCCGGTACATCGACCTTGAGGGACATTATCGGCTCAAGGAGCACGGGATTGGCCTTCATGAATCCATCCTTGAATGCCATGCGGGTAGCCATCTTGAAGGACTGCTCGGATGAATCGACCGGATGATAGGATCCGTCATAAAGCACTGCCTTCACTCCGACAACAGGGTATGCAGCCAGAGGCCCGCGGTCTATGGAATCATTGAGACCCTTTTCAACTGCCGGGAAGAAGTTCTTGGGCACGGATCCTCCAACAACTTCCTCTGCAAATTCAAAGGCTTTGGTATTGTCGCCCAAAGGCGAGAACTTCATCTTGACGTGTCCGTACTGTCCGTGTCCGCCTGTCTGCTTCTTGTACTTTCCTTCCACATCTGATGTTCCGATGATGGTCTCTCTGTAGGCAACCTTCGGCTTGCTGAGGATGATATCAACCTTGTAATCGGACAAAAGCTTTGATTTAACGACATCCAGATGCTGATCTCCCATTCCAACAAGAAGTGTCTGGCGGTTCTCTGCATCGTTGATGTTCTTGAGAGTAAGATCCTCTGTGCAGATCTTCTGCAGAGCCTGTGAGAGCTTGTCCACATCGCCCTTATTTACAGGCCTGTATCTCATGGGATTGTAAGGAGTCGGAAGCGGGATCATCGCATAGTGTATAGGGCTCGACTTAAGTGAGAGTGTATCGCCTGTCCTTGTAAGATCGAGCTTTGAGAGTGCTCCTATATCGCCTGCATGAAGTTCTCCTATCTCCGATGCCTTGCTTCCGCACATGGTATAGAGCTTTGATATCTTGATCTCCTGATCCCTGGAGTCGTTATAGAGCACGTCACCGGTCTTAATTACACCCGATGCGACCTTAATGATGCTGTATTTGCCGATGAAGGGATCCACGATGGTCTTCCATACAAATGCTGACTTCTGCTTACTGAAGTCGTAATTGGCCTCGAATACCTCGGAGGTCTTGGTATTGATTCCGGCAAACTTCCTGCCTTCGGGTGAAGGAAGATACTTCACAATATCGTCGAGCAGAGTGAATATGCCCTGTACGAGAGTGTTAGATCCGCAGCAGAGAGGCACTATGGTGCCGTCACAGACAGATGCATGGAGCGCTGCCCTTATCTCATCATCCGAGAAGGTCTCACCGCCGAAATACCTCTCCATGAAATCCTCGGAAGTCTCGGCAACAGCCTCCATCAGAGACTCCCTGTAGGTTGTAAGATATTCTGAAAGATAATCGGGAATATCGCACTCCTCGGCCTTGTTCTGGGAATTCCACTTGTATCCCTTCTCTGATACGACATTGACATATCCGACATACTTCTCGTTCTCTCTGATAGGGAAGTTGAAGGGAGCGATCTTCTTGCCGTAGAGCTCTGTCAGCTCTTCCATGATCTTCTTGAAGGATGCATCATCTATATCCATGTTGGAGATGTAGAAATATCTCGGAACATTGTATTTCTCGCAAAGATCCCATGCCCTCTTGGTTCCGGGCTCCACACCCGACTTGCCGTTGATGACGATTATCGCAGATGCTGCAGCGGAGAGAGCCTCTTCCACCTCACCTACGAAATCAAAGAATCCGGGAGTATCAAATACATTTATCTTTGTATCTTCCCACTCTATGGGGATAACTGACGTAGAGATCGAGAACTTCCTCTTCTGCTCCTCCTTGTCAAAGTCGCTGATGGTATTGCCGTCATCGACCTTGCCGAGTCTCGTGGTCATTCCGGAGATAAGAGCCATAGCCTCTACAAGGCTGGTCTTACCTGCTCCGCCGTGTCCAAGGATAGCAACATTACGAATCTTGTCAGTTGTGTAGACCTTCATATACAAATCCTCCGTATAAAAAATGATGTTGGATGACGGACCTTCGAAAAACGACCGCCATGTATGATTTTACCAAAAACAGATGGGCAACACAACGTTTTATTGTGAAATATGACGAAGAAAGCGGGACGGTCTTCCCTGCTTATCAGAAATGCTCCCCAGCTTCTATAAGAGGTATCAGCCTGCCGTCCGGTCCGTCTTCGGTATAGAGTTCGGTCCTTGTGATCCTGAAGGGGGTCATGTCGAAAGACAGACCTTCTTTTTCAAACATTGCCGCAAGCACGAGATCCGGACGAACGTTGTCCTTTGAACCGGCAGACATGAAAAGATGCATGGCTCCATCCTTATCGATGTCAGCCTCATATATCAGATGGCGTATCTCGGTGACAGTATGATCCGGATCATCTTCTGTCACAGTGTCGCCGCCTTCCATGGTCTTGGTGTTATAAGATGCCTTTTTGATCTTTGTCCGTTTTTTTCCGGGCTTAACAGGCTTTTTTATCATGAAAGAACCGGAAGATCTTAGATCTATAACAGCTTTCTTAAGATCAAGAGCGGTCTCGTAACCGTCCTTTATCTCTATGCTGTATGCTGCAGCCCTTACGGATGCCATGGCATTCTCGCAGTCATCCGGTATCCTGACGCAGTCAGTGACTTCGATCCCGTCTGTCATCTGATCGTTAAGACGCTGTATTATATCCCCGGAAGAGACAGCATCGGACAGTTCCAGATCAAAATATTCGGCATCTGACTCATATCCTACGGAAAGGGGCATGGCAAAGGACATCCTCTGATGAGGCGAAAAGCCTTCGGAATAGACTACCTTAAGTCCCGCCCTTCTGTTTGCCCTCTGGAAATATCTCTGTATATCCAGATGACCAATATAACGCACGGCTCCGTGCTTTGTGAATCTGATCCTCAGTTTCATGACATTTTATTTTATCATGGATCACAAGACAGGGGGACGGTTCTTTTGTCCTGCATCTGATCAGAAGTATCTTATTGGGAAATGATACTGTCAGAAATGACGTCTTTTAGTGCAGTTGAATAGTATTCTTCAAGCTTTGGTCTTGCCGCTTCATAATAAACCTTTAGGGCAGGGTCAAATTGTGTACCCATGCCTTCCAGGATTATCTGATCCGCACGCTCAAAAGAGTAACTGTCCTTATAAACACGCTTGCTCACCAGTGCATCATAAACATCAGCAATGGCCATTATACGGGCTTCCAACGGTATTTCTTCTCGCTTCAGCCCCTCCGGATAACCCGATCCGTCCATACGCTCATGATGATAATGAGCGACGTTTTCCGCAATCCTTCGAAAAGCTTCGTCATCAGTGTCCTTTAAGATCTCATGGACGACACGGGCACCTTCTGCTGCATGGATCTTCATTTTGTCATACTCTTCGGGAGTAAAACGTCCAGGTTTTCGAAGGACATCATCATCAACAGCTATTTTCCCAAGGTCATGCATAGGAGCTGCTTTGATAAGATCATTGCAGAATTCGTCAGATATCTGAAGATCTTCACCTGCTCTTATAGAGTCAGTCAGAATGCGTACTCCTTCGCTTGTCCTTCTGATATGACCGCCGGTGGAATTATCACGACTTTCTACCATGGCCGCCATTCCTATTATAAATCGTTCATTTAATTCAACAATCTTTTTTGTTTTGTTTTCTACTTCGGCTTTTAACTCATCATTTGCGTTTTGCGGCCTCCGGCGGTCGGTGGTGCGCTGTCCAGCGGTCGCGGTGCGGTTATGGAACGGTCGACCGGCGGTGACCATCGGCCGACCATTGCATATGTTTACTTATCTTCCTTCAGATTTATCATCACAGTGTAATGCTTTGTAGCCCGTTTCATTATCGCATCAGCTGCAATCTCATCATTCAGTATCTGAGCCTTCCAGTCGTTAGGTAGTCTCTGTGAGCAGATAATCGTGCTTTTTGTTGCTTCCTGCCTCTTGTTTAATATCTCATGGATGGCTTTGATCTCATCCTCCTCGGTAAAGGAATGGAGGAGAAAATCATCCAGAATGAGCAGTTCTATGCTGCACAGGTGTTTCTTCCGGCTTCCGAACTTTTTCTTGTCGGTTTTTTTGAGGAGCATGAGGGTATCCATCAAGTCCTCCGTACAGAAGTATTCAACCCTGTAGTGTGAGCAGGCGCTTAGGCCTATAGCTTTTGCCAGGTATGTCTTTCCGCTGTTTGAGGCTCCCAGGATACAGACATTCATCCCGTTCTCGATAAATTTCAGCGACGAAAGGTGTTTTATTGTACCTTCCGGTGCATAGGTCCGTTCAGCAGTATCAACACAGTTAGAAAGATCCTGGGGGCATCCTTTGAGGTGTCCGAGCTGCAGCCTCGTAGCCAGCCGTTTGTTGGACCTGTAGATGTACTCCGAATCGACAATCTTACGGATAAGTTCTACACGGTCAAGCTTAATGAAATCCGGCGAATTATACTGGGTGTCCAGTTCTTCTGCCATTTTTTTGAGCCCGATCTCCCGGAGTTCGTCAATAATGGCATTCATAGACTGAATTTCATTTACCATTATTCATCACCCCCTTTTTTAAGAAGATCCCTGCTTTTAGAAAGGAGCGTGCTTAAATCCGATGCTTTGGCCGGTCTTGTGATGCCGCCTTTTTTAGGCTCTGTGTTCTTTATCTCCGCCTTACTACAAGGCTCCACCTTGAGTTCCTCTGCCACATGGGCGACTGTATTCTTTATATAAGAATAATAAGGGCGGTTTGCCTTCATAGCCCGCGTGCAGCATTCTTCAAGGACTGCACCGTTGTAGCGGTCCTTATACTGGAGAATCCCTACACAGGTGCGGTACGTCTGCACCTCAAGAACCTTGCTTGAAAGGACGGTCTTTATAAGAGCCACGGTATTCGGTCCAATCTCCATCGCCTTCTCGATAAAGTATGGCCCACTCCAAGCACGCATTGTCCTGTAATTCCGCGGAAGATGCTCGGTGTTTGTCACATGCTGGCCTTTGGATGTGGCTCTTGGGTGTTCGCAGATAAGGTCACCAAAAGTGCTGTAAATCCTGACTTTCAAAGTCGTGGCCCGGATCAGAACTTTTTTGTGTAAATAGGCTTTATCTACGCTATAATAAGCATTATCAAAGCGCACGTGGAAATCGCTTGATACCTTTGCTTCTTTCCTCTCCGTGTACTCGTAATACACGGGAGGAAGGGGCATAAGGTTCTGCTTTTCCTCCTCCCAGTAATAATTCCTGGTGTGCTCTTTATTCTTGAAAGGCTGGTCGTTCAGCTTTTCAAGTTCTTCCCAGAGATCCTCATTGAATTCCCTCAGACTGAAATACTGTCTCTCTTCCAAAACATGGAAAAGACCCTTTTCCAGAATGCCTACAGCTCCTTCTACATGGCTCTTGAAACGGGGTTTCTTCACCTTGGCCGGAAGTATGGCAGTCCCGTAATGCTCTGCCCATTCAACATAGTCTTTGTTAAGCTCCGGCTCTATCCAGTCCTTGTTGACGATTACAGCTTGCTTACAATTATCCGGGGTGACAATAGCCGGAACACCGCCGAAGTAATCCAGCGCATGATTGTTGACCTCGATCCACTGGGGCTCCTTTGTAGAGATCATGCCTTCTGCATATGTACGGTTGCTGTATGGCAGAATGGCCACAAACACAACAATCGTAAGCACCTCTCCGGTAAGCCTGTCTGTCATTTCAAAGGTGTTACCGGCAAAATCTACTTCCATTGACTGCCCGCTATATACCGGCATTGTGAATGCCATGTCATTCTGCTCACACCATTTTGAAAACAGTGTGCAGTACTGCCTGTATGAGTATGCCTTAAGTCCGGAATTCTCGCACTCACGATCATACTTTCCCCAAAGATATACCAGCGTCATGTTCCTCCGCGTGGTCATTTCTTTATGGATCTGGGCAAAATCCGGGAGCCGATAGCTCTCATCCCTTGCATGGGAAGCTGTAGCAGAGGGATAGACAAGTGCTTCTATACCCTCGTTTGTGATACCTGGCGGGAGCGGATATGAAATACCCTTTGCCTGTTCAAAAGCCTTAAGGAATCCGTTGACACCAGATTTGCTTGCTCCAATCTGATCCGCTATATCCTTGCCGGATAGATGAAGCAAGTAGTGCTTTGTAATGATACTTTTGTAGTCCAATCTCATGGCTACCTCCTATAAATAAATCCGATTTCCACCTCGAAGGATGGGTTAGATTCATTATGAGATAGCAATGGATATTTTTATAGCGAATATAAGTTGTCAAGGTTCAGGCCGTTCGGCTCCGCCTCACGACCGTTGACGACCGCTCCGCGATCGTTAAGCTCCGCAAAAGCGGCCGCTCATTGGCGCAATTTGCA
>JHYK01000005.1 GCA_000621405.1 Lachnospiraceae bacterium AC3007 | reverse complement strand
TCATACCCGCGGTGCAAAATCAGCCGGTGGCTGATTTTGAAGCCCGTTTATGAGCGCCATGCGCGAATGGGCTCGTCCGAGGGTTCGAGGTCTCCTCCTCCGATCTTCCCTTCCGAAGATCACCGTCTCATCCTGAGTATATCAGTCACCCACGTCATTGGCGCAGGATCATTTCCAGATCACGGCCATCGCCTCTTCAAACTGCACAGCGAGTTCATACGGATCGGCCTTCGGATGATCGGCCGCGATCCTTGAAAAGTGTTCAAGGACTTTCAATACTGTTTCTGTAAGGTCCGCATCCACTTCCGTATAGTTTTCGAGTCGTCCGCCGGTATATCTGTCTCTGTCGATGCCGAGGAAGATCTTTTCCATTTCCGGGTCGAACCTTCCGAATGCAGCCGTGATGCCTGCCGCATCGGCGACAAGCTCATCCCATACCGCGTCTATTTTATCTGGATACAGATTACGGCATATAAAATGCGTGCACTCATGATACTTTCTGATCTTACCCGAAAGAGCCATCCATTCATCTTCGGGAACACCGATCCTTGATGCGGGGATCGCGCTGTATGGTCCTGTTGACAGGATTATGAGTGTGTCCCTGTAGTTTCTCTTTTCCGCTGTAAAACTCCTGAACTCTTCATTCCAGGCCCTTGTCGCATCCTTCTCTCTGCCGGGACTTTTCATAAACTCTTCCATGTGGCGCTCGATCTTTCTCCAGTTGATGACACCGTCCAGTATCGACGCACCCTGGGTTTCGGGAATATCCACCGGTTCGCACCGGTTTGCCATGATCCTTAGGAATGTTACAAAATCCTCGCGTCTTCCGAGTGTTATGATCGTAACAGTGCCCGCGGGGGTTTCTTCGTGTGTTATGCTGTCCTCATCACTTGTTATGAAGTGGGACAGGTCGCGCCTTTTTGGTTCCTGTCCGCGCTCTACGATATCAAGGTACTTCTCCCCGGCTCCGGGTCCGGGCGCCACAAAGAGCTGGCGATATGTATCCGCCAGAGTCTCGATCACCGATGACCCATGTCTGTCTGTGCTGTCCATCCTTACATTTCACCTTCCGAGTTTATCGTGGTTTTTTTCCATCCGTCGTATTATAGCATACTGCTTCTCTATACCCATAAGTGTTGAAATAACTGCAGGACGGGAGTATGGTTGAAGCAGGATCATTCGAAAGGAGCAGGGCAAGATCAAAGTCTTAATCGCAGATTACGAAAAGCTTGGTATCGACAGGACCTGGAGCGACCTTCTAACATTTCTTCCGGAAGAAGATCAGGAAAAAGCCCTGAGATACAGACAGGAACCTGACAGGATACGTTCGGTCGCGGGAGCCTGTCTTATTCTTGCTCACGCAAAAAAAGCATTTCCAGGTAGCGAGATAAAGATATCGCGTACAAAGCTTGGAAAGCCATATATTGAAGGACATGAAGGATCATGCTTCAATCTCTCTCATTCGGGCCGTCTAATAGCCTACGCAGAGGATGACTGTCCCGTCGGAATTGATGTGGAGTGCGTAAAGGAAAAAGACTGGCGCATTTTTCACAGATATATGACAGAAGATGAATACAAGATGATCGAAACCTCCGGGGATCCCGAAGCCTGTTTTTTTAAGGTGTGGACCATAAGAGAAGCTTTCTCAAAAGAAGAAGGGAAGGGTCTTACGATCCTTGATGACGATTTTTCAGTCGATCATGGTGATAAAAAGATATCCTACAACGGCAAGACCCTCTGCTTTAAGAGCTTTGAGCATTATGCAGACTGCGCCTACAGTATAAGCATATGCTCTCCTCATGAAGTGGACAGGGAATGTCTTCAGGAATTATCCCCGGAAGAATGGGAGAGCCTTATCGAAATCATCTCCGGTACTCATTGATCACGCCCCGGCCCGATGTCTTGGCCTGGTAGAGTGCCTTATCTGCAAGCTCCACGATCGCGGGAATATCAAGTATATTATCTGCCATCCTTACATCCACATACCCGATACTTACTGAGAGCGGGATCCCGGCTTCGGAAGATACCTCGCTGATCTTTGCCGAAAGCTCTTCCAGCCTGACAGATTCGTTCTGTGTTCCCCAGGGTATTATCCCCACAAATTCGTCACCGCCCCAGCGACATACCTGATTGTCATAACGAACAAGGTGACGCAGAGTATCAGCTATGATCTTTAATGCTTCATCTCCTGCATTATGCCCCTTCTTATCATTGATCTCCTTGAATGAATCCACATCCAGGATGAAAAGAATGACATCCTCATAATCTTTTTTGTCGTGATTCTGCTTCCACCAGTTGATAAAACTGTCCCTGTCGCAAAGACCCGTGAGCTTGTCCCATGATGCCTCCTGAAGCCTGCGCCAGAACTGTATCCTCTCCTCGGAGGAAGCATATATCAGCAGGACCGGATTGACTGCGTCATCCCCGGACGGGATAGTAAGCTCATATCCGTCTTTCAGCACCAGCCTTTCCCAGGGATCAAGGAACTTCCCTTTGAACATTATGCCGTTAGTGGTATTGATCGCAGTGAAAGTCGTCTGCGTGCCGTCCGTCTCAAAAATGCCGTGATTCCTGGATACGAATTTGCTGTAGGCCGGAACTTCGGGCATGGTCTTGTCCGAGGGGCGTCCGAGATTCTGCAGGCCCTGCAGCCTGTACTCCGCGATATGATGTCCCTCGCAGACAAATATGGTGGGTCTGACTGATCCGTTACTCTCATATGTTTTTTTATTCTCAAGAATTATCTCTGTCTTGCTGTCACCCATAATGATCGTCTGTATATTGAAATGATCCAACAAGTACATATTTTACCAAATCATCCCCGTCGGAATCAAGAAATGCGGCGTCCTGCCTTTTTCAGTCCGTCAAGCATTATTTCGAGCCTCTTCCTTTCCTCCACGGCAATGTCCCGGTCCGAATAGAGCAGGATTTCGTATGCATCCAGAAAGCCAAGAAACTCCGGTCTGATCCTGTCCGTAAGTCTCGCCCGGTATTCCGACAGTGTCTCTTCCGTATTGCGTCCGAAGCCTCTGCGTTTCAGGATCTGCATATTCCTTCTGCAGAGCCACAGGGCTTTTTGCTTCTCATCAAGCATCATATATCGCCGCCTTCTTACAAGATGATCCGCCATGAAGAGAATGACGGCAAAGCAGATGCCGCATACCAGCGGAACGACAAGACGGGACCAAGGTATCACGATACTCCCTGCGGGCTCCTCATCTGCCGCTTCCGTGCCGGACTCAGTGTCTGCAGTATCCTCTGCGCTCACATCCTCCTCCCGGTATGCATCTTTTGTGTTCCAGGAGGATGTCGTCGTTACTTGCATCCCCGGCGTCGGCTCAAAGGCTGTCCACCCGATCCCTTCAATGTAAGCCTCCGGCCAGGCATGTGTATCGACGGAGCTCACTTCCGCGTGTACCTCTTCGCCCATGCGTGCCCGGTATCCCTGTACGTATCTTGCAGGTATACCGTAAGCCCTTGAGAGCAGCACAAAAGCCGTTGCATAATAACTGCAGTACCCTTCTTTTTTATCGAAGATGAAATAATCAAGATAGTCTGACGGACTATCGATAGAACCGGGGAGATCTCCCGGGCTTTCGGTATAACGGAAACTGCCCAGCATATCTTCCATACGCTTCAGTTTTTCATAATCGGTGTCCGCGCCCGAAAGGACCTCATCCATGTACTCTCTCATCCTGTCCGATATATCGGTCTTCGGAAGAAACTGCCTGTATTGTTTTTCTTTATATGACTGATAAGCTCCCACATTGTATCCTTCAGCATCAGTCATCTGGCTTTTGGATATGGCACGGTCCCATCCCTCCTGCGTAACTGTATGGCCCTCTTTCATGAGCTGTCCCGTTACCGGCGAGGCCGTATTGAATCTGTAAAACGATGCCTGATGCGTCTCCGTCCCTCCGACAGATCCGGGAACGACCTTTGACGGAAGAAAGACATGAGAACTTTTTTCATCCGGATCGACCATGGTGATCCTTATACGTTTTATGACTTCCTCATCAGGTATCCCGCCTTTTACATCGAGGACAGCCGACAGGGTCTCGAGCGTATCGAATGCCATGTCTTCTTCCGTTATGCTTTTTTCTGCCATCCATTCCTTTCCGTTAAAACTGTCAAACACTTTTCCGGAAAGATAGAGATTGTCGTCTGACGGTTCGGACACTCTGACGTCCAGCACCACATATCCTTTTCCGGTTATATTGCCTCCGAAGCCGCCTCTGCCTGAAAAACCTATTACCGGTCTGTCTCCTTCCCAGCCCTTATCGGTGATCCCGGATGCGATCCTCGATATCTCTTTCTGTATGGCCGCAGATGCCGTCATGACAAACCTCCAGTCATACGGTCTTGACGGAGTAGTAAAAATGACTGCCGGGATGAATACAGCGATGATAAAAGGTGAAACAAAGACAAGATGCTTTTGTGGATCGCTGTCCCCGGACTTGACTGACCGGCGCTGTATTTCATCCGCAAGTACGACCAGCGCATACATGAACACAAAAATTACACCGGATTTTTGCTGGGTGACCCCCGTATACAGAGAGACAGGCAGCATCATCAATCCGGCCAAAGCAAGAGACGGCCTGATCATACGGAGTTTTTGTGACAGAAAGAATACCGCCGCGCACAGGAGCACTATCCCGGCATCATGCATAAGCCACAAATTTCCGGTGATAAAATCAATCCGTTCTCCTGCGGGATGATAAAAGACAGCGAGAGCAAGAAGAGTCGCAAGGACGTTTATCATCAGCAGTCTCTCGCGACGTCTGACATGCTTCAATAGCGCGATATATAAGGCAGCTGTTACAGCCGCTGCAAGCCAGAGCCTGTAAGATACGCTGTATGCGGCGGAAAACACATATATCTGAGAGGATACGGCCGCCGCAAGCGGGATAAAAATGATGATATCGTACAGCGCCTTGACTATCATAGTACATCCTCCAGGGGGACATCGCCTCCGATGCATATGACATCACCCGGACGGTCTTTGGACGGGCGCGCATCTTTTGTGACTTCCCCCGATACCGAGTAGATCCTTACGGGAGCGCGGGATACATTCAGCTTATTGATAAGATCAAGCTTTGCCGCATCTATATCATGAAGGATAAAGATCAGCATCCTGTATCCGGCAGCGCTTCCGGATATATACAGTTCATCAAGCAGTCTGTCCGTATCCCCGGCATCGCGAAATACATAGCTGCGCATGACCTCATACAGCTTTTCGTAGTCGTTCCGGCAGCTCAGAGTCTCTCTGGCCACCCTGTCGGTCCGGTAGAACACATCTGCCGGTATATTCCGCTCCGCATAGTAGAGCGAGAGCGCAAGAGTGCTGCCTATGATCCTGTCTTCTGCCGGAAGATACTCCTCCGGGAGTGCCCCGTGCCGTCCGGCCTCCATTATTATGGCAACGCTGTTTTTCTCTACACCGGTCCTCTCCCTCACCATCGGCTTCTGCATCACTGCGCTTGCCTTATAATGAAGAAGTCTTATATCATCTCCCGGCATATACTCACGCACCGGGATATCCGGTTCCGTACGGTTGATCAGGCTGTCCCGGTCTGCGCTCGGGATCTCATCCCTGCTTTTAAGCCCCTCAAGTCTTATCGTCGCCGGTGACACGACAGCGCTCAAAGGCTCCTTTATCCTGTATCTTACGGTAAAGAGTCCGAGAAAATCCTTAACTATTATCTCTTTGACTCCGACAAGATATTCTCCCCTGTATCTGCACAAAAGCTGAGTCCTCCGGGTGACGGACGTATGAGGCGGAAGCTCATATACGATACTGTCATCAAGACCGGTAACGGATGAAAACGAGGAATAAAAAACCATCCTTACCGAAGAGAACGAGATCCGGCCTTCATTATTAAGGGTAATGTAAAAATCAGACGGAGTGGAGCTGACCATAAACCGTCCGTCTGTCTTCTGATATATCCTGAGAGAAAAAATGACATAGCAGATATAAAGCGCGCAAAAAAGCGGGACCAGCACGGTGAGCCACAGAAAGATATACGGCACCGGTCCGCCGAAAAACGATATGCCGACAAGGGCCAGTACGAAGAGGCCTGTCAGGATCAATACGCCCTTATTATTCACTGATCATTCCACCGGAAGAGGAGTCTTCACTATCAGCGTCTCAAGTATATCTTCTGCAGTCTTATTATGAAGACGCATTTCGGTAGTAAGCACCAGTCTGTGCGACAGCACAGAGGGCGCCACGTGCTTCACATCATCGGGCTTGACAAAATCGCGCCCGTCAAGGTATGCCTTTGCCCTCGCGGCAAATAAAAGCTGTAATAGAGCTCTGGGACTTGCTCCCAAAGATAAACCCGGGTCGGAGCGGGTCCCGTCCACGATCCGCTGCACATAGGAAAGGACGCTGTCGCTGATATGCACACTCTCTGCCTCATGCTGTATGGACAGTATCTCCTCCCTGCTCATGATCGCCACAGCCTGATCCATAGTCGTGCCTTCAAGGTGCATCTGCGCCATCCTGAGTTCCTCCTCCGGAACCGGATATCCTATGGACAGGCGCATCATGAAGCGGTCCAGCTGCGCTTCCGGCAAAGGATATGTCCCCGCAAAATCAGAGGGATTCTGCGTTGCTATAACCATGAAGGGCCTGGGAAGCTGATACACCTTATCGTCGACAGTGACCTGCGATTCGGCCATTGCTTCAAGGAGAGCAGCCTGTGTCTTGGGTGAAGTACGGTTCAGCTCATCGGCCAGAACTATATTTTTCATTATTGCTCCGGGCCTGTATGAGAATTCTCCGGTCTTCATATCATATACCGACAGTCCGGTCACATCTCCGGGCATGGTATCGGGTGTAAACTGTATCCTTCCGAAGCTGAGCCCCAAAGATCTTGCAAATGTCCTCGCAAGCGTAGTCTTCCCTACCCCGGGCACATCTTCGAGCAGAAGATGCCCTCCTGCAAGAAAGCAGCACATGACATCATCTATCAGTTCCGGCTTGCCCGCAAAATACCGGTTCATCTGCTCTCTGAACTGATCCAGCCTGTTTTCCATAAGACCTCCAAATCTTTTCCCTAAAAACCTATTGACATACTAGGATAACAATGATATAGTGTCACTCAACAAATCTATAATAACACAAAAACCTGTTGGTTAAGGAGGCAGCTATGAGTGATTACAAATTTGAAACACTGCAGTTACATGTCGGACAGGAAGAGGCCGATCCGGCGACAGATTCAAGGGCTGTCCCGATCTATCAGACTACTTCCTACGTATTCCACAACAGTAAGCATGCGGCAGACCGCTTTGGTCTTGCAGATCCCGGCAATATCTACGGAAGGCTTACGAATTCCACACAGGACGTACTGGAGAAGCGTCTTGCGGCCCTTGAAGGAGGAAGCGCTGCTCTGGCAGTGGCATCGGGCGCAGCCGCCATCACTTACACCGTCCAGGCGCTCGCAGCCAACGGAGGCCATATAGTAGCACAGAAGACTATCTACGGAGGAAGCTACAATCTTCTGTCTCATACTCTTCCGCAGTACGGCATAGAGACAACCTTTGTCGATGCGCACGACCTCAAAGAAGTGGAAGGCGCTATCAAAGACAATACAAAGGCAATATATCTTGAGACGCTCGGCAATCCCAACAGCGATATACCTGACATCGATGCGATAGCTGAGATCGCCCACAAGCACGGCCTGCCTCTGGTCATAGACAATACTTTCGGCACACCGTATCTTATCAGGCCCATAGAGCACGGCGCAGACATCGTCGTTCACTCTGCGACCAAGTTCATCGGCGGCCACGGCACGACCCTTGGCGGCATCATCGTGGAATCCGGCAAGTACGACTGGAAGGCCGGCGGCAAGTTCCCGAACATCTCGGAACCCAACCCCAGCTATCACGGCGTATCTTTCTATGATGCAGTCGGTCCCGCAGCTTTTGTCACCTACATCAGGGCCATCCTGCTGAGAGATACAGGCGCAGCCATCTCCCCGTTCAATGCGTTCCTTCTTCTTCAGGGCGTGGAGACTCTGTCCCTCAGACTGGAAAGACATGCGGAGAACACCAAAAAGGTTGTAGAGTTTTTGAGTAACCATCCGAAGGTTGAAAACGTGAACCATCCTTCTCTCAAGGATCATCCGGATCATGCGCTGTATGAAAAGTACTTCCCGAACGGAGGCGCTTCGATCTTCACATTTGAAGTGAAGGGCGGACAGGAAGAGGCATGGAGATTCATCGATAATCTTGAGATATTCTCTCTGCTTGCCAATGTAGCGGACGTGAAGAGTCTCGTGATACACCCCGCATCAACGACCCACTCTCAGCTGTCAGAGTCAGAGCTTTTAGATCAGGGTATCAAGCCTAATACTATACGTCTTTCGATCGGTACGGAACACATAGACGATATCATTGCAGACCTCGAGAAAGGTTTCGCAGCTATCTGATCCGTAAGACGGCGGAATAGCAACCCCGCTCAGGCCATGCCTGATGCGGGGTTTTCTTATTTATTTCCGCTGCACGCCATTCTTTACATCATGGATAAATGACAGATATAATACATATATTGTGCGGACATTTAAGGAAGGAGGGCATGGATGTACAAATGTAAAAGCTGCGGCGGCGACCTTGTATTAAACATTGCAGGCCAGGAATTAAAGTGTCCTTTTTGCGGGAGCACGTACCCTGTAAGCGATTATCAGGATGCCTCTGAATTAAAGCAGCAGGACACCTACGAGACCACCATTTATACATGCAGCCAGTGCGGAGCTGAGATATCGACGACCGACAGTACGGCTGTGACTTTCTGCAGTTTCTGCGGAACGGAGGCAAATCTTTCCGGCCGGCTCAGTCAGGAAAGAAGACCCCGGTTCATAATCCCTTTTCTTCAGACAAAAGAACAATGTAAGGCGATCTACAGCGAACACGCAAAGAAGCAGCCCTACGCGCCCAAAGAGTTTACTTCTCCCGAATTCCTTGAGAATTTCAGAGGCATATATATTCCTTTCTGGGAACTCAATGTAGGTTTTACCAAAAATCCGGAAATGAATGTTACGGTGAAGTACACCAGCGGCGGGTATGATTACACAGACCAATACGTGGCCAATCCGGATCTTCATGATACAAAGATACCCATACCGCAGGATGCCTCTTCAAGCTTTGATGACGAGATATCCTCTCAGATATCCCCCTTCAATAAGGAAGACATGAAGGACTTCAATCCGGCATACCTGGCGGGATTCTTCGCCGATACTGCCGATGTGGATGCTGAAATATATACAGAGAAAGCAATATCCATGGCACAGGACCATGTGATAAGCAACGTGAAATCACAGTTTAAGGCAGGAGCAAAGGTTTCGCTGCCGTCGGATCCTGTACAGAAAGCTGTGATGTTTGGCAGCAGACTGGAAGAGACCCATCTGAATCTCTTTCCTGTATGGTTTCTTACATGGCGAAAGGGAGACCGGCTGGCATATGGCGTGATCAACGGTGAGACCGGCAAAATATCCGCTGATATACCGGTGGATGTAGGCAGATTCCTTCGCACTTCCGCGATAATAGCTCTGATACTCTTCGTAATATCCTGCATAGCAAGCATTCTCATTCTACCTGCCACAGTTCTTATGATCTCTTCGTTGGCGGCATTAATTGTTCATTATCTGTACAGGCAGGAGATCATCTCTATAGCGGACAGGGACAGCCATGCAAATGACCTTGGCGCATTGAGCGGAAAGGAACTTGAAAATGCCCGGATGGGGATGCTTAAGAACGGAGCGAAAAAGGATAATACGATCACAATGATCACGGGGATCATCGTGTTCTTTGCCGCAGCGCTTTTTGTGCTTCACGGGGCCCCGGCCAGAACTCAGTCCCTGATAGTATGCTTTGCAGACTGCGTGACAGGCATCGTGCTTCAGGTGACCTCCGCAAAGCATCTTATAAAACTGAAGGCCGGTGGAATGAAACTGATATTTTTCCTGCCCCTTATCGCGGAGATCATAGCCTTCCTCGTGGTGATGTCCGCTCCTGTGTATGACTGGGTCTATTACGCAGGAAGCGCCATAGCCCTTGCCATATCTGCCATAGCTTCCATCAGCATGATAAAACAGTATAATCTGCTCACCACCAGACCGATACCGGAATTCCATAACAGGGAAGGAGGCAACAAAGATGTCGGAGCATAAAACAATGGCCGTACTTCTGGCTATGCCACTTATCACGCTTTTATCATCGGCATTTTTCGTCAGGCCGGCACTGGCTTATGACGCCCTGTATGAAAATCCGGACACGGGATATGAAGCCTATATCATAGACGATGAAGATCTCCTTACGGAAGATGAAGAAGAAGCGCTCTTAAATGATCATATGATACCGATCACCGAGTACGGCGGTGTGTCTTTTGTGACCTCCTCTTCAGACAATGCCGAAAAAACGGCTGCTGATTATTGCTATGATCTCTTCGACAATGACAGTGGAACCACCCTTCTGATCGACATGGGCGACAGGAAGATCTCCATCATGAGCAGCGGAGAGATCTATAAGACCATCAATAAGAGTTACGGAAGCATCATCACGGATAATATATACAAATATGCCACCAATGAAGAGTACGCAGAATGCGCCGAAAAAGGCTTTGAACAGATAAGGACAAAACTTGAAGGCGGCAGGATAGCCGAGCCCATGAGATATATCTCCAACTTCTTTATGGCTGTCGTATTCGCCCTTATCTTTAACTTCCTCTATGTATGGTTCCTTAAGGGCAAAGTCACGGTAGACAGCGAAGCTCTCATAGCGGCCGCTGCCGGGGCAGTGATAGGTACTGCCGTCAGCAAGAATCTCGTCAGCAGCCATAAGACCCGCCATACATCAAGTTCGGGAGGACATTCAGGCGGTGGAGGAGGCGGCGGCTTCTCAGGCGGAGGAGGAAGCCACAGTTTCTGATTTGAAACAGCCCCTGCGGTATTATATAATGCCGGTTAGGCATGATCCGGCAGCTTTTTACAGGGTGCCGTATACTATCAATAAAAACCCCGAGGTACATACATGAAGATTCCAAGAAAATACGGAAAATCCGTTGGAGACATCATCAAGATCAAGTCAGACTTCTTTGAAAAAAACGACGAGATGCTCAAGCTCTCCTCGCACCAGGCCGATGCTCTGCTGGCACAGCCGAAAAGGACCGTATGCAAGATATGTCACGGTCCCATAGGCGCTGATGTGGGACAGAAAGAGCTCTATCACAGCCAGAGGATGTCTTACTATGTCTGCCCCGTATGCGGACATGTGAACTCTGAATATGAAGACAACGAAGATTTCGCATCACGAGTCTACATTGCAGACGACTACCTCTCAAATTACTCGGAGAGTGACAGGAAAAATTATGAGACAAGACGGGATACGATATATATCCCCAAGGCTGAATTCCTCATCGAATCCCTTGAGCGTGACGGGCTGAAAAAGAACAAGCTTAGGATACTTGATGACGGGGCCGGATCAGGTTATTTTGTCTCCGCCCTGAGGTCTCTCGGGATAGAACAGGTCGACGGGATCGAAATATCCGAGCCCCAGGTCCAGTTTGCGAACACTATGAATGATGACGATATCCTCACCCAGGTAGATGCTCCGGATATCGCCTCTATCATAGAGACTGCCGATGTAAACGTTGTGACCTTCATCGGGGTCCTCGAGCACATCACGAATCTCGATGAGATACTTTCAGCTGTAGCTGCCAACAAGAAGATCCGGTATATTTATTTCTCGGTCCCTATGTTTTCGATGAGCTGTGTGTTTGAGGCTGCCCATCAGAACTGCTACAACAGGCATGCCGGCGGGACCCACACCCATCTTTTTACAGAGACGTCTCTTGCCTATATGGCGCAGAGCATAGGCTTTGAGGAATATGCGACCTGGAAGTTCGGATCGGACATGATGGATCTCTACCGCATGATCTGCGTCTGTCTGGATCAGAATGACGATCCCGGACTGAGGGATGTCTTCAGCCGCAAATTCCTTCCTATGCTGGATGAGATGCAGGAGATCATCGACCGCCATGAAGAATCTTCTGAAATACACATGATACTCAAGAGGAAGCCATGATCTGTCTTATTATTGCCCTTATCGTGATAATCTACGCGGCACAGATACTTCTGTATGCTGTGCATATGTTCCAGCAGAACGGATATAAAAACAAAGTCCATGCAAAATGGGTACTGAAGAACTACGGCAGGCATTTCACCAAGAGCCTTTCCGGCAAGCCCTCAAAGAAGCCGCTGGTATTTACCCCGAGAGTGATAAGGCTTCTTATCACGACAGTCTGCTGGTTCATTATCATCTGCATCATCAACCGTTTTTTCGGTAATCAGTACACACTCCTTGCGATCGCCATCGTGTATGCTTTCGCAATAGCGCCTTTTGCACCGATAATCTCCAATCTTATAAATAAGCCCATTGAATCATCAATATCTGACGGATTTAAGAAAAGAGCAATGACTTCTCTTGGCGGGATGAAGGATATCAAGGTTATAGGCGTCACGGGATCATACGGAAAGACATCCGTGAAGTTTTTCCTGAAGGAGCTGCTGTCATCAAAGTTCGAAGTGCTCGCGACCCCTGAATCCTACAATACTCCCATGGGAGTCACAAAAACTATAAATGAAATGCTCCGCCCTACCCATCAGATCTTCATATGCGAGATGGGCGCAAGGAATGTGGGTGATATCAAAGAGCTCTGCGATATGGTCCATCCCGATTACGGGATAGTGACATCCATAGGCGCCCAGCATCTTGAAAGTTTCAGATCGATAGAAAATATCCAGCACACAAAGTTCGAGCTTCCGGACAGCGTGTATAAGAAGACCAAAGATGCCTCCAGGATATTCCTCAATATGGACAGCGAATACATCGCTTCCTTCAACACTTATGAAGGCGCGGTTACTTATTCTTCATCGGGAAAGGGAGATTATAACGCTTCTGACATCAGGACCGGAAGGCGTGGAACAGAGTTCACTCTCACGGCCCCGGATGGTTCCGCACAAAAGTACACGATGAGGCTCATAGGTGCGCATAACGTTATAAATGTCGTCGGCGCTATCGCACTAAGCCACAGTCTGGGGATCTCTCTGGAGGAACTTGTGCTTCCTGTAAGACGGCTTACGCCTGTAGAGCACAGATTAAGCCTTATCGAACAGGGAGACCTTACGATAATTGACGATGCCTATAATTCAAATCCCTCCGGAGCCAGGGCCGCGCTCGATACCCTCGGCATGTTCGAAGAGGATCTTAAGATAGTGGTGACTCCCGGAATGGTTGAGCTCGGAGAAAAACAGGCAGAGCTCAACGAGGATTTCGGAGCACAGATCGCAGATACAGCCGACTTTGCTGTCATAGTGGATAATGAGAATACCGATGCAATAAAGAAAGGCATCGAGAGCAAAGCTTATCCTTCAGAAAAACTCTACATCGCTTCATCATTTGCGGATGCGATGGAGCATGTCCGTAAGATCCCCGGCAATCAGCACAAAGTAGTTCTTCTCGAGAACGATCTTACAGACGTCTTCTAAGATCCATGACTTACAAAGAAGCAATGACATATATCCGTAACACGGCTGCCTTCGGGACAAAACTCGGTCTTGATAATATCCGTGCTCTCATGTCGCTTCTCGGAGATCCCCAGGAAAAGCTGAAGATCATACACATAGCCGGAACAAACGGTAAAGGCAGTGTCGCGGCATATCTTCTCTCAGTGCTTCGGCATGCCGGCTACAGGGTCGGCTCATACACTTCCCCGGAGCTGTTCAGATTCTCCGAAAGGATAAAGACAGGAGATGAAGAGATCTCTGAAGACGACATCGCGCTATACGCCACGAAAGTCAGGGCAGCCGCTGATCACATGAAAGAGAACAACATGGGAGATCCCTCGGAATTCGAGCTCGTGCTCGCCATGGCATTTTGCTTTTTCCTGGACCGGAATGTGGATATAGTGATCCTTGAGACCGGACTTGGAGGACGGCTCGATGCGACCAACGTGATCAGTCATTCTGTTCTGTCCGTCATCACGAAGATCAGTTTCGACCACATGCAGTATCTCGGTGATACTCTTCCAAAGATAGCGGCAGAAAAAGCCGCTATAATAAAACCGCAGGGCACGGCGCTGGTGTACCCGGCATCTGAAGATGTGATGAATGTATTCCGCAGGGAATGTGAGACTAAAAATGCAACACTGAAGATCGCCGCTCTTCCTGAAAGGATCTCTGCTTCCCTGTCCGGCGGGCAGACCTTTCTCCTTTCAGATAAGACATATAAAACCCGTATGGCCGGCCTCTATGAATCATATAATGCCGCTCTTGCCATTCAGGCTCTTGAGATGCTTGAAGGATACGGGGTCTCTGTCAGCGAAGATGATATATACGATGGCATAAGGGATGCCATCTGGCCCGGAAGATTTGAGATCCTGTCGTCAGACCCCTGCGTTATCGCCGACGGGGCTCACAATGAAGACGGAGCGGCTGCTCTCTCTGAAACTCTTTCCGCTTATTTTGACAAGGTCCCGCTGGTGCTCTGTATCGGTATACTAAAGGATAAGCAATATCATGAGATGCTCTCCCGTCTCCTTCCTCATGCCTCCTCTGTCATAGCCTGCACTGTTCCGAATCCGAGGAGTCTTTCGGCTTCCGCGCTGTCCGGTGTCATACATGAGATCTGGCCGGATCTTCCTGTCACTGAGGCTTCGGATATCGATCAGGCTCTCGCGGAAATAAAAAAGCTGCAACGTTCCGCTGCAGCTGTAGTCATCTGTGGAAGTCTGTATCTTGTCGGTCCCTTAAGAGAGCGATGGATAAAGGATAGCTGATCATTTGACGAACAGCATCTCCGACTTTGAATCTCCAATAAATACCGGGATATGTATGATCTCTTCGGGCTTGATAACGGACGCCACTTCCTCTATCTGAAGGAAGAGCTGAGGCTCCATCTCAAGATTGACATCGGATTTTGAAGAGGCTATGACAAACTCTCCGTTGATCCTGTTGATGAATTCTCCGGTAGCATCCCTGATGAATTCCTCGTCGTCTTCGTATTCGTCTCCGGCAAAGCCCTTGGCTATGGTCTTCAGTCCTTCCCAGAGGTCCACGAATCCAAGATAATATGACCTGTCACCGGTAAGCTTCTGGTACAGGCCGGAAGGTATCCCGTCCTTGCCCGCAGTCGTGAAAGGCTCTCCGAGCGCAAGCGGGGCATGGACGTTCGCGGCCATGAACCTGATCGCATAGAGCAGATGCAACTCAAATTCAGGAGCGATACCGATGCTCTCCGTTACTTCTCTTACGTTGTCCTGTGTCACATTTATCATATGTAAATTCTAACACATATAGGTGACATTGCAAGTTTTGATTTCCCTGCTGACGAGCAACCACTTCGGGCTTCCGGGCAAAGACTCCGCAGACAAACGCTCCCGCAACCAGTTCATCCACGTTATACGGACGTTATGCTCTGCGTTTTTATTAAAACTAATGGGGAAGTCGTAGCCTCCAGGCAGGAGATATGGGAGATGCTTGAACGGGCAGGATATGAGACGCCCGAGGAATACAGGCGCCGTCAGGATCATCTGGAATCTATTTTATACCGGATTGCCATTACCTGTCGATAATGTTGTCCCCGGAGTGGCAATACACTGATTATAGGTATCCATTGTCCCATCATAATAACCGTAACAAGAACTATATGAACAGCGATTATAATTCTTGTCCCATTTTTCGTCATCTGTATCTTCGGTATTACATGCATAGTTAACGAGTGCGCTCACATCTATAGCAACCCATTCATTGTCAAGCCATACGGCATTCACGGTATGATATTCGTTCTCGATGGATGTGCAGGGTATTCCCTGGTGCCTGCACATGATAGTCAGGGCATTTTGAAAATCCCAGCACTGACCAACATGATTGTAATACATCCAAAGACTGTCATCTGTCCAATTACCAGTAAGCATTGCACGTGATGTGTTATGGTTTGTAATGACCCGCCAGTTATCATAAGCACAGTTTTGGGTAAGCCACTGAACCATGGCAAAGACCTTGGCCTCATCCGACCATGTATCGCTTTTTATTATCTCGTCGCTTAGCTCACACCACTCTTCTACGTGGTTACAGCAACCATTGGTACCGCTTGTCGGATAGGTAATGGGATAGTTTTTGTTTCCTACATACATTTCGAGACACGTGGCTGGATCAAGATTACCTATCAGCTTATTCCAGCGTTCTATGCTTTGAGGATCACCGTTTATACGGCAGGTCCAGACACCGCTGCCATCGTAATACAAGTTCATACAGACATCCACCTCCTGATCCTCACCTGTCATTAATTTAATGACATAAATTCCAGGATCATCGCCAGCTCCAATTTCATTAATGACATTTTTCATGTCAACGGTCCTGGTCTCACCCTTCTTAATTAGTCCTAGTTCAACTATTTTTCCGTTTGGGTTGCTTCTTTTTTCAATATAAACATATCCCTTGTGGAAAACATCATTATGCCCATACTCGGTGTAACTTATCATTGTTCCGCTGGTTTTTACTATAAGGCCGCCAAACCCCTCAAAATCTATAGAATCACCTATGTATCGGGATGTCCCGGAAATTGCTTCATCTGCAAAATGATATGCGTTGGTACCATCTACATCGATGATCTGTGCTGCTGAGGCAAATGGACCGTATTCTTCTGCATGTATTTCTTTTGAGAAACAAACAGAAGATAATACCAGGACAGCTATCAGCAATGCAGAAATGAAATGTTTTTTTCCTGTCTTTTTCATATCAGTAATCCATCTCCATGTCATATTCTGTTTCAGGAATATCTGCTTCTTCAGATACCGGCGCAATATTAGTCTTAAGATTTTTGATATCAAAAGGTTTCGGGCCACGTGAAGAATCGATCTCATGCGGCTTGACATTTCTGATCGATACGATAAGGATCGCACTTAAGATGACGACAATGGCCACAGCTATGATAATAAAGGAGTACTTTCTGTTTAAAAATGATCCGGCTTTAACATCCATTATCTGGTCCTTTCTTCGCTCTTGAGATTTCAGCTGATCATTTATTATACCACGAAAAAGAAGAGCAATAACCAATGGTCTCATGAATAAGGTCTTACTTCTTCCATCCCTTTTGGTGTGATCTCATAATACATTTTGTTATCAGTATCATACATCAACACGGGGATCTCACCGCTCTCACATACGGATCCGTCAATATAATAGTGTGATGCTCCGTCATAGAATATCCCGTGAAAATTCGGATCACCGGATATTGTTGCTGTATCTGTGTGTCCGGCAATGATATCCATATAGAAATGTCCTGTTTGAGGCGGATACTTTCCATAAAAGATATGATCCGGGGTTCCGGATTCCCAAAGATACTCTTCCCCTTCCTCTTCCACTTCCAATATTCCGGCGTGTACAAAGATCTGTTTATCTGTCTTGTAGTATTTCCTCAGCGAATGGATCCATTTGCGATAAGGACTGTCATCTCCTGCATCACGAACAACGTCATCTCCTTCTGAGATCTCATGACCGTACACATCAACAGTCTCTTCGTGATTACCCATAAGAGTAACGATTTTTTCAGATCCATATTTTTCCTGCAATGCCATAACCCTGTCTAAAACAGCGTAACTGTCATGTCCGTGTATATAGTCGCCCAGGAACACCAGTATTGTATTATCATCATCCAGATCGATGTATGACAGCGCTGTATTCAGTTCGTTAATGTGTCCGTGAATATCACCTATCGCATATATTCTCATCTTATGCTTATCTATAACCTCCGTATATCTCCATTATATGACTTCTATACTATCATCATCTGCAACAGTTCTTTAGTTCATCGCAGATCTCCCTGATCGTCCTGTCTCGATTTTCGATCTGCTCCTGTAATGTATTCTTCCATGAACTGTCGACCGGCCAGTCCCGGGCATGTTCCTCATCATACTCATATATTTCTATTATTTCTTTGAACCATTTTTCCCACTGGACAGTTCGATAAAACAAATTCTCCGGGCCAAGATCATTGCAGAGCATGAATACCGGATCCGTCGTTCCGGTAAGATCCAGCCTGTTTTCGGCCAGATCACGGAACTCTTCCCGAACGATTATCTTCCCGCCACAGCCAACATAGTAGCTCATCCTTTTTCTGCTCCTACAGATATCGTTTTATGATCTTTTTTACATCTCTGTCAGTAAACCCCGTTTGGGAATCTGTCAGATGCAGATGCGGTGTCTTCCTTCCCTCAGCAAAGAGTGACGGATTGTCATCCAGTATAAGATATGATTCTTTAGGATGACGTCTTAAATAGTAATCTATCTCCTTGGATCTGCTCTCGTCGGGGGATACTGCTGCCTTATCAAGCGTTTTACTATATACCGGTTTCAAGGCTCTTATTAGATCTTCTATATGGACCGCAGTGCTTCCATCTCTTGCTATTCCGTTTCTCCAAGTCGAGGAAAGGACGATCCCGGGATCAGAAGTGTAGCGAAATAAGTCTCCGTCTTCAATCAACCATCCGTTTAGTAACGGTAGTTCATCAATTCAGTATGACTCATGCCGCTCTATCAGCCGCTGGGTGGATGATCTCTGTACGATCATTCACCGGCTCTTCTTTTCCCAGGTTCGTGACCTCTATCTTAGTAGGGTGTCCATTCCCCTGAATATCAAGGCGGATCTTGAATCCGTAGATTCCATCTGAAAAGACAAAACTGTGTGTGCCATTTTCTTCCGGTATAGTCCTCACTTCTGCAGAACAGATGTGCATCATTGGGAAGGAAACATGTCCTGACACATCTCTGCTGACAAGCACTTCCATCTCTTTCAACAGATCCTCGCGCGTGTTCTTTCTCTTATTTACCGCGCAGTTTTCATCATTTTCCTTCTTATGTCCGAGTTCCATAAAGTACAGTTTCAGACTGTCCACGCACATGGATCTGCATCTTACAGATTCAAACAGATCAGAAACCGCGAGATAAAGTGCGTACTCATATTGAAAAGTTTTGGTGAGTCGATTCTTGCGGGATCTGTCTTCCTCGTGACCATTACTGTCAAGCTTTACTTCCTTGTAGTTTTTGATAGTGTTCTTATTCATAATTTGCTCTCCTTTCGTTTCGAATGCATTTTCAGTCAGTTCTTGTCCTCTCCCCCATTCCCTTGGCACGCTCGCCATCGTCTTTGCGATGGGTCTTCGCGGATGCTTCCCCGGGTATCTCCTGTGAGGGAGCGCGATATGTGGTTTACAAGGTACAAAAAAGAACCGGTATCAGGGGCCGGAGATTTGGACATAAATATCCCGTTCTCTGGTTTTTTTTGTCTCCTGATATCGATTCTTTATCTCAGCCCTGTGAGCTGTTTACTATCTCATTATATATCGAACAGATCTGAAAAACACTAAACCCATGGTTTAGGTTTCAATGTCTTTTATCTGTTTGATATTCCCGTAATGTATGCGATGAAACAGGCATAGTCTCCTATCCGCTTTCTTTCTTCACCTAGTTCATCTCTCCAGGAATTATCTATGCCTTCCTGTTCCGCTATCCTGGAAAGGATATTAAGTGAAGTGATGAATCCGTCATGCGTCAGGGTTCTGCCCATATCCGCATCTATCCTGTCTTCCCGGGACATCACTTCCCAGTCATTGCGGATCCTTGTGTACGATGCAGCTTTTTGCAGACAGTCATTCCAAAATACCATTTTGTCTTCCAGAGTACACCGATCAATGCTCGCCGCCATTTTTTCATATATTTTCATGGCGTCCTCGATGGTCAGAATATGACCTGCCGGATGTTTCAGATAAGATTCATAAGTATTGATAATATCAACCTCCGTTTCATTGTGCCGTCTCATTTTATTCTGAGCGTTATTGGATCACGTTAAATATACCATTCTCTCCGGTTTTTTCAACGGGATTGTCAAAGCCTATTCAGGCTGAACCGATCCTTTCACATACGAATACGGCGGAACCTTATCTACAAGAACAGCCTTCTTGCCACCCTCTATTAAATACTCCTTGGTCCTGTCCATGGCAAGGATCACTTCGGGTACCTTTCCTGCTCTTGTGCCGATATATTCTGCGGACGACAGATCATTGCTTCCCATATATACGATATGATCGCAATTGTTCTGGATAGTAAGACTCTGCGCAGGAGAGTACAATGACTCAAGCTGGCTCAAACTCTGTATCGAGATCGTTACCCATATATCCCTGCTTCGGATCACGCTGATCACTTTATCGAAGTCCGGAATAACTGTCCCCGCAGCAAAATCATCAAACATGATCCTGCACGGAACCTCAAGCTGACCGTTTTCATTCTTGTCGGCTTCAGATACAAGGGTCTGAAGAGCCTGTGTATAGAACAGGTTGACCAGACTATCTAAGCTATGGTCTGTATCGGATATGTTAAGAAACACAACCGTCTTTTCTTTACCAAGAGCATCCAGTCTGAGTTCCTCTCTGACTCCGCCATCCTCTTCTGTCTGCTTATCTTCATCAGAATGATCTGTTGCGGGATTGTCTGAGATATCCGGAGATCCTTCATTCTCTGTAACGATATCCTCTTCTTCATAGTAATCGTCATTCATATACAGATCAAATGACTCAAAGTAATCTTCCCAGTCATACTCTTTCATATCTGGATCAAATATGTGGTGTAAAACTGCCACATCAAACGGATATAATGCCGTATTTACAAAGCCAAGTATGCTTGCCCACATTCTGTCTGCGCGTTTCATTGCCTTGATCTGTGAGAACCTGTTTGCGGTAAATGACCTCGGATGGCGCTCGATCCAGTCTATGAATGATGCTTCGCCCATTTCCTCATTAAAGGCCCTGTAAAGACGGCAGACAGTATACATATTATGGTCTTCTTTCGGAAGCGCCGAAAGTGTATAAGAGATAAAGAATTCAAGAACTGCCCGTCCGGATAAAGCCCAGAAGGGATCGTCCGCGCACAGTTTATCCGGGATCAGACTTCTGGATATTTTCATGATGTCTATCTCGTTATACGAACCATCATCATTCTGTCTTACATAGACCAGAGGATTATATAAGCAGCTTTGTTTGGGATTTACAAAATCAAGGATTCTGACCTTATAGCCTTTTTTCTCGAGCTCGTCCCTGAACATCCTGTGAAGCATATTCTTGCTGTCAGCTACTATAAGGCTGGAGTCGTCCAGCATTTTCAGCTGGGTATATACGATGGACCCGGTTTTACTGCTTCCTGTCGCCCCAATGATAAGGTCATTCGAGTTCAAATGGGTGATTCGTGTGTCATTGCTGACATAGATCCCTTTTCCGAGGCACCTGAGCCCGTATCTGGGAGTTGCTTTGATAACGGGCTTTTTCCTTGTTACTGTGTTTTTTACTGTTTTCTTTACGGACATAACATCACGCTCCTTTCCTGTTGATCGTACTGAACATCTCATCATCTACAACAGCTGAAACAAGTCCGAATTCTATAGCCTGCCGCGAATCAAAATAACTGTCATGCATTGTTACTTTTGCAACCTGCTTCAGGGTCTTTCCGCATCTTTCCGCGATGATCTTCAAAAGCCTGGCATTAGTATCCTTTAACTGATCCAGCTCCTGTTCGATCTCATGAGGCTTGTATCCGCCAAAGTTTCTGCTTCCCCAACTGCAGTCATGGATCATGATCTTGCTTGACGGGAGCATATATCGGTTTTCCTTTTCACATGCAAGAAGGATAATGCTTCCCATCGAAGCCGCAATGCCTGTAACAACTGCTTTTACCGGGCTCTGCATAAGCCTGATGGTATCGTAGACAGCCAGACCGCTTCCGACTGACCCACCGGGGCTGTTGATATACAGAGTGATCGGCAGAGTGTTGTCTTCACTTTCCATATACATAAGCTGCTTGATCAGTTCATTGCAGCTTTCGTCATTTACTTCACCGACCAAAAAGATCTTTCTGTCTCGAAGGAAGGCATCCTCTATCGGTATTGCCTGGATACCTCTTACGCTCTCATATATTACGTTTGACATAGTGTCTCCTTTCTTCGCGATCTCAAGATAATAGCTTATTTTCAGTTTCATTTATTTCAGGATGATGCCGCCATGCTCGAAGCATTTTTCGTAATCGATCCTTACAGGATATTCAACCGGTATGTTGCGGTATTTAGTGATGATCTCCTGAAATCTTTCTCTATCCGAACGTATAAGCGGCATTCTTAAGGAATCCATGATGAATCTGTTTAGCATGACGTAACTCCCGATCGTCTCGGCGCAATACTCATCCAGCAGTACATCAGCACAGTTCCAGCGTCTTCTGCTCCTGGAGAGTGCCTGGCCGATCAGCTCTCCAAGCGTTATGGTGCATTCATCATGTCCTGTTTTTTGATCGCCCTGTACATATTCAACGGACGCTCTCCTGAATTCATCAACTTTATTTAATATATTGCTATGGGCCGTATACGGGATGAGTTTGTCTCTGTATTCTGCTTTAACTTTTTCCGTGATATAGTCCGTATAAGCATTTAATCCGATCTTTGTAAATTCTTTTATATGAATATCATTGTGTGAAAGACTGACGATCAGATCTGCAAATATATAGCTGTGTCCTGCTGCATTAAAGCTCTTTGTGAAGCCCATTTTTCCCCGATCAGGCGGATCAAAAAATGGTGTGCCCGGTTCATATCCGATCAGAATAAGAACATCTTCCATGGATATATTGGTCTTACGATCCATTGATATGTTGAAACCTTTGCACAAATCGTTTCGAAGACAATCATAACCGGGACTATATCTCGTAAAAGCAGTGAAGGGCAGCGAGAACAGGTATCTTATGATCCTGTCGATGTCCTCATGGTCCGTTACGAACTTCTGCGTTGCCCTTTTTTCGAGTCTGTCTAATTCCTTACTCATGGCATCCCTCCTTTTGCACCGTTTTTTCTGCTGATCGATATTATCCGCCAGCTGTAACACTTCCACCATTTACCTGTGGTATAGGCCCTTCATCACTCCTCTTTTTCACAGATAATGTCCTCGATCGAGATATTGAAGAGGACGCTGAGGGCGTATAAGTTGTCCACCGTTGGAAGGCTTTCCCCCCGCTGCCATTTGTATATTGCCTGCTCGCTTCCGAATCCCATATAGTTGGCTATATCCTCTGCTTTTACATGATGTTCCTTTCGAAGCTGACGAATCCTTTCTCCTGTTGCCTTTACATCGATAACCGGATACTTCATATGCGCCTCCTTTCAAAACATCATCCATACTCACCTGTCTGAAAACTTTGCTGCCTCACCATCCTTCGTTGTGTATCAGATCTTTATTTCTGTATCTGTCCGTTTTATCCTTGGCACGCTCGCCATCGTCTTTGCGATGGGTCTTTGCGGATGCTTCCCCGGAATCCCTTCTCTGGGACCAGACAGATGCTATGCCGTTGTCAAGGTTCAGAGCACGACAAAAAAGCCGATGTCGGGACATAGTTACACTGTCGTACTATATCCAGACATCAGCTTTTGATTTTTTTATTGGCCTTTCGCCTTGACTTCTATTACTCTATCACCTCCGGTTTCCGCTGTCAAAATCCATTTGCTGATAATGATGTTAACACCTCATCCGAAAGATAAGAATAAACCGGTAGTATAGGTTACTACGATCGATCATCTTGATACTTAAAATACTATAATGTATTGTTATATTATATGGTGGAATTAGCGGAATAGAAGTGTTTATTTTGCAAAAGGAGCGAAAATGGGCAGAAAATCAACAAAAGAGAATAAAAATATCTATCAACTAAGCAGGGAGAATGCCGGCTTGACGCGTGAGAAAGCTTCTGTTCTGATGGATTTCGTATCCTCCGACAGGATAGAGAGGATAGAAAACGAAAAATCGGCTCCCCACCCGGAGGAAATACTTGCTATGGCCGACGCATATAAAAAGCCTTCTCTTTGCAACCACTACTGTTCGAAGGACTGTCCTATTGGGATAAAATACGTTCCCGAGATCAGGATCAGGGACCTGGCCCATATAACGCTGGAGATGCTTGCCTCCCTTAACTCGGTTGAAAAGGAGCGGAACAAGCTGATCGAGATCACTGCTGATGGGGAGATTCAGGAGCGCGAATACGCTGACTTTGCCATGATACAGGACAAGTCGGAAAAGATCTCCGTAACAGCCGATGCCATGAAACTATGGGTTCGCGAAATGATCGCCACCGGCAAGATAGATCAGAAGAAACTGGATAGTTATAAAAATACAGAACGATGATATAGGGCTGCCAAGCGTACAGGTTTTAGAAAGAGGGACGATCCATGGAATCAAAGTTCAATTTTGAGTGTATATTTGAAAAAAAAGGGGCTGTCTATAATCCAGCAGTCGGGCTGAATAATGACGTATGGATTGATGTTGGTAATCATGTAGGAGAGGGATTGTATGATCACCATCAACTGGAGGATCTATATAAATAGATTCGATGCATTTACACTACTGCCACATACGGACCCTATCATAGGCTTCAAGTGTCAGTTTGGTATGATGGAGGATCAGACATATCAGTTTGGATTCGAGGAGTCCAACCTGAAAGCACTGATTTTTACAATACAAATGCTTAATATCAGAAAATAACTTCACATACGCCTTTCCGCAATACCATTCAATGATATTTTTGTCGTCATCACCAAGAGTTCGATCTGCGCTTTTAACCTTCCTGGCGATCCTTTTTGCCGTCTCTGCGTTACATCCTCTATGGGTCAAAATGTCGTAGATATCCTCTGTATATGAGATCAGCGTTTCATAAATGCCTTTTCCTTCACTGCAAGCTCTTACAGATTCCATCATGCCTATATGATCTTCATCATACAGACTGCTGTGGAGAAATCCGTCCAGTTTTGCTATCTGCCGGATATCAGACGGGAGCTCATTGATCTTTTCCAGATATTCAAGCACCTCTGCTGCATACGGAACAAATTCCTTATCAAAACCTATCAATATGTCAAGCCATTCGGGCTTGTTCGTAATGGCTTTTCTAAAGAATCTTACTATTCCGCTATCAGGAATGCAGTATCCCGGCAGGCCATTCGTTACAGACCCGTGCGACAGGCATTCCTCTACCTCTTCTATAACGGAAGCATCCCTTCCAAAGTATATTACACTGGATTTTGGTGCTTTTAGATCATAATCACTGCATATCTGAACCGCCCTCATCGGAAGATTGAAATTGAACTCGATCACGCTGGGTTTTTCATAGAATACCCATGGCTCGAACCCCATCGCGATCGGGTCATATCCTGATATTCCGGTCAAATATGCGATCAGTGATGCAAGGACCGGGCCCCGAAAGGTTATATACGGCTTATATCCATGCCCTGCCGCGCTGCAGAGATTCTGCAGCTTTCTGACAAATTCCGATGTCTCCTTAAATGCCTGCTCACCACCTGAGATATTTGAGAGGGCGACGTACTCATACTTCAACCTTTCTTCGACCTCATCATATTTTTCAGGATCATACAGCTCCGGGATCCGTTTTTGAAAGGTTCCTAATAAGAACTCCCGCGATTGCTCAAAAGAATATATATTTCTATACATTGCAGCCTCTCATTCAATCAAATGTCGTTCTTTTCTATGTTCATTCTATATTCATGCAGCACGGAAATCACTCAACCTGTAGTTTAAGAATGAATTATCCGGCGGTAAATCGTACACCGGATAAGAAATGTGTGTTTTATTATTTATCCTAAAGGATAATATCCATCATCTCCCTGGGAGTTACAACAAAGGGTTCTCGTGGAAAATGCTTTATAATACCTGTCACATATACTGGTTGTCTTTGCTTTCGCAGTATCCTCAGTTCTAAATTGAACTAATACACTCGACATAATGGTCGCCTCCTTTTCTGTCTATATTATAATCTATTATGTAATCATTTGTTTACACATGATTACACTTTCCGGGATCTGCCTAAATTTCAATTTAGGTTTTGTTTTCCCTGTATGCGCTCCGGGATGAATACGCCGGGTGTTTGTGTTACAATTATACGCAGTGTGATTTTAGATATCAGGAGGGTTAACGGATGAAGATCAGAGTAGGTATCATGTTTGGCGGTACCTCCGTAGAGCATGAAGTTTCCATCATTTCGGCACTGCAGGCAATGCAGAGTCTGGATCAGGATAAATATGATGCAACTGCCATATATCTTACCAAGGACAGGGACTTGTATATAGGACCGGATATCGGCAATATAGAAGCATATAAAGATATACCGTCTCTTATCAGAAGATCCATCAGGGTTATTCCTGTTAAGGAAAACGGACATTATATGCTGGCCGAGTATCCTCACAGGTTCCTCGGCATAAAACCCGTCGAGCTCGATGTGATCCTTCCGGTAGTCCACGGCACGAATGTCGAAGACGGCACGCTGATGGGCTATCTTAAGACATGGGGCATTCCTTTTGCCGGCTGCGACGTGACCCCGGCAGCTGTGGGCATGGATAAATACATACAGAAGACAGTCTTCGCCGATAATGATATCCCGGTACTGCCCTGCCACAGGTACACGACGGGAGATTACAAGGATATCGACAATATGATAAAAGATATCGAGGAGCATCTCAGTTATCCCGTCATCGTGAAGCCTGTCAATTCCGGCTCTTCCGTGGGCATATCGGTAGCACATGACAGGGACGGTCTTACTTCTTCCCTTGACGAGGCTTTTACTTTTGCAAACGTGATACTCGTAGAACACGCCATATCCGATCTGCAGGAGATCAACTGCTCGGTGCTCGGAGATCTGGACGAAGCCGAAGCTTCGCTTTGCGAAGAACCGTTTCATTCGGATGAGATCCTCTCATATGAAGACAAGTATTTGTCGGGCGGCAAGGGTTCGAAAAACGGCGGCGCCTCAAAAGGGATGGCCTCTGTGTCAAGAAAGATCCCTGCGCCGATATCGGATGAACTCACGGAGCGCATAAGGACGCTTGCCGTAAAAGCCTTCCAGTGTCTCGGATGTAACGGAGTCGTCAGGTTTGATTTCATGATAGACAAGGCTGACGGCAGTCTGTATCTGAACGAGATCAATACCATCCCCGGCTCTCTATCTTTCTATCTCTGGGAACCGGCCGGGATGCCTTACGGGAAGCTCCTCGACAGACTCATAGAGCTTGCGATGAAAAGAAGGCGTGATGAGGAGAGAGTGACTTTCAGTTTCGAGACCAATATACTGAGTCAGTCAAGCCTCAAAGGACTGAAGGGCGGTTCAAAAGGAGGGAAGGCATGATCCGTCTGATCCTGGCCCTGACTTTCGTTGTAATATTTCTTCTTATTTCACTGATCCTTATACCGCTCGGATATCTGATAGGTCTTTTCAGCATGGACGCGCGCGACAGATATGCACAGCGGATGATCTCCTGGGCTTTCAAAGTCGTGGGCATCATTTGCGGGGCTCATATCGAGGTTCGGGGAAAAGAGCTTGTCCCCGATGATGAACCCGTTCTCTTTGTCGCCAATCACAGATCTATCTTTGATATAGTCCTGCTCTATGCCGAGATGTTCCGTCCTACTGCCATAGTGTCCAAAAAGGAGATAGCTGCCATCCCGATACTTAACTGGTGGATGATACTGCTGCACTGCCGCTTTATGGACAGAAAGGATCTTAAGCAGAGCCTTAAGGTCATACTTGGCTGTATAGAAGATGCAAAAAAAGGTATATCCATGATGATCTATCCCGAAGGCACCAGAACGACCGGCGCATCGGAGCTTGATATGCTGCCTTTTAAGGACGGCTCCTTTAAGATCGCCACCAAATCGGGGATAAAGATCGTCCCTGTCGCTCTGCACGGCACCAGGGCGATCTTTGAGGAACAGTTCCCTCTTATGAGATCAGGCAGGGTCGTCATATCTTTCGGCGCTCCGATAGACCCCGCTTCACTGGATAAGGAAGGCCTCAAGCATCTGGCGCATGACTGTCAGGAAGAGGTGAAAAAGCTTCTGGAGCAGAGCATATGATCATAAAAGGAGCCAGGGTAATAGATCCCGCGAACGACATTGATGCCACTCTGGATATCCGTATAAGAGACGGCATCATCGCCGATGTCGCATCAGGTCTTACCGCTTTGGATTCAGAAGAAGTACTGAATGCCGAAGGTCTTACAGCAGCTCCCGGTCTCGTCGATGTACATTCGCATTTCAGGGATCCCGGACAGACTCACAAAGAAACACTTCATACAGGAGCGCTGGCTGCCGCCGCAGGAGGATATACCTCTGTTATATGCATGGCTAATACGCTCCCTGCCGTTGACAATATAGAGACCCTAAGCGATATCATCCGCCGCGCGCACGATGAAAAGATACACATATACCAGACAGCTGCAGTGACGCGTGACCGCGCCGGAGAGTCGCTCTCCGACATGGAAGCTCTCAAGGAGGCCGGAGCAGCCGGCTTCACGGATGACGGATCACCCATTATGGATCTGTCGGTCGTCACATCTGCCATGAAGGAAGCAGCGCGGATCGATACGATACTCAGCTTCCATGAAGAAGATCCTGCCTATGTGGGTATCGCCGGAATAAATGAAGGCGCAGCATCCGGTCGTCTTGGCATCAAAGGCGCTGACAGAAAAGCGGAATACTCAATGGTCGAACGGGATCTTAAGCTTGCGCTTGATACCGGCGCGCGTATCGACATCCAGCATGTATCTGCCAAAGAAAGTGTCGACCTGATAAGAGAATATAAAATGAAAGACAGAAAAGGCCTGATCCATGCCGAGGCCACTCCTCATCATTTTTCTCTGACCGAAGATGCCATATCTGCTTACGGAAGCCTGGCCAAGGTCAATCCTCCCATAAGGACAGAAGAAGACAGGCTCGCGATAATCCGGGGTCTTGCAGACGGGACGCTTGATCTCATCACTACGGATCATGCTCCGCATGCAGCGTCAGAAAAAGGAGCCGCTCTTACGGAGGCCCCGTCCGGGATGACAGGACTAGAGACAGCTCTTTCTCTTGGCATTACAAACCTTGTTAAAACCGATAGGTTATCTTTACCGGCACTTATTTCTCTGATGAGTCTCAATCCTGCAAGGCTCTACGGCCTTCCTGCAGGCACCCTGAGCGAAGGCGCCCCTGCTGACATAGTGCTATTCGACACAGACCTGGAATATACTCTGACAGAGGATATGCTTCACTCAAGATCTTTTAATACTCCCTTCATCGGGAAGACTCTGACGGGCAGAGTCAAGTACACCATATCGGACGGACAGATCGTATTCAGTTCATCATCGTCGCATTGACGACGGCAGGCGGACGCAGTCCGGAAAGGAGCAGGCATGGAAAATTTCACCTATCATACCCCCACTAGGATCGTATTCGGAAAAGGCAGTGTCATAAAGGCCGGGGAAGAGGCCGCAAGAGCCGGAGCACAAAATGTATTGATAGTATATGGTTCCGAAAGAGTGCGCGGATCCGGACTTCTGGGGGAGGTGGAGCGCTCGCTTGATGATGCAGGCATAAAGCATGAAGCCTTTGGCGGAGTGAAAGCCAATCCCACTCTTGCGCATGCGGAAGAAGGAATAAAGAAAGCCATTGATATCTCAGCCGATCTTATACTGGCTGTAGGCGGCGGATCCGCCATAGATACAGCAAAAGGCATTGCTCACGGAGCAGCAAATCCCGGGGCTTCATTATGGGATATCTGGACAAAAAAAGTCCCTCTTGAAAAGTCAAAAAAGGTCGCCGCTGTTCTTACCATCCCTGCCGCAGGCTCGGAAATGAGCGACTCCGCTGTCCTTACCAATGAGGCCGTCGGAAAGAAACTCGGGATCAATACCGACTTCAATCGCTGCGTGTTTGCGATAATGGATCCCTCTCTTGCAGACAGCCTTCCGGACTGGCAGTTAAAAAACGGCATCGTCGATATCATGATGCACACTCTGGAGAGATACTTCATCTCGGGGATAAAGTGCGATCTGACGGATTCTATAGCTGAAGGTGTTATTAAGACTGTAAGGGATAACGGACGGCTCGTACTAAAGGACAGATCAAACTATGATGCGATGGCAGAGGTATGGTGGGCATCCTCTGTATCACACAACAACCTTACAGAACTTGGCAGAGGAAAGGACTTTTCGGTGCATAAGATCGGTATGGCCCTTTCTGCAAAATACGATCATACTCACGGCGCCACTCTTTCTGCTGTTTGGGCCTCCTGGGCAAGGTATCTTTATGAAGATGCGATAGAAAGATTTGCGCAGTACGCAAGAAATGTATGGGGGATAAGCACATCAGATGACAGGCAGGCCGCTATGCTTGGAATAGATGCCACAGAAAACTTTTTCAAAGAGATCGGCATGCCCGTGTCTCTTCATGAACTCGGTCTTACAGATCCTTCAGATGATGAGATCAAAGCCCTGGCTCTTCATGCCACGGCCGATGACACAATGAAGCTTTCGCGCATCCGTCCGCTTGATTCCAAAGACGTGGAAAAGATATACCGGATGGCGCTATAGAGATCCCTGCTTTTTCTCTATCTTTACGATGACAGGGATCAGCAGTGCCAAGAGCGCTGTATTGATCGGGAACATGATAAGAACCTTCAGAAGTCTTCCCGTAAAGAGCGCGATAAAACCGCTCTGATAAAGCATCATAAGCCATATTGGAGTCAGTATCATGGATACCACGATGGTGTCGACAGCCTGCGCTGCCACGATCCTTAAAAGACTCCGGTCTTTATTCAGTATCAGTCCGTAGATCACACCCTGTATTACAGCCGATATGGTGAATCCGGGAAAGAACGCTCCGGTGGGCTTGACGATATAACACACTATATCTGAAAGCCCGCCGACTATCCCGCCATACAGAGGACCGAAAAGCATTCCTTCTATTGCAACGGGAAGAAACTGCAGACGTATCTCCGAAGACGGGGATAAAGGTATCTTAAATAATCCCAGTATGGCCGAGACAGCCAGAAGCATGGCTGATATCGTCAATCTTTTCAGTGCCTTTCCCTGAGCCGAATTCTCTGACATCACAGAACCCCGATGATCTCTTTTATATCCCTGACACCGGTCTTTTTCATAAAATCACCGATCCCTGCAATGATGTCCGTCACTGCATCGGGACGGGTAAAGTTTATCATTCCCACGGCTATCATCGTGGCTCCCGCCATCATCATCTCGATCGCATCCTCAGCGCTTGCGATACCGCCCATTCCTATCACAGGGATATCCACTGCATGTGTTACTTCATATACCATCCTTACAGCAACAGGATGTATCGCAGGACCGGATAAGCCTCCGGTCTTATTTGCGATCGCAAATCTTCTTTTATAGATATCTATCTTCATTCCGGTGATCGTATTGATCAGCGAGAGCCCGTCCGCTCCTGCCGCTTCGGCAGCGCGGGCCATGTCGGCGATACTTGTAACATTGGGTGTAAGCTTCATGATCACGGGCTTATCCTTTGCCTTAGCCCTGCATCTCTTCGTCACCTCTGACAGAAGAGCCGGATCCGTCCCGAACTGTATGGCTCCTTTGCTGACATTGGGGCATGACACATTGATCTCAAGCATCGCAACCCTGTCATCATCCGCAAGTCTTTCCACCACAGCCTCATACTCTTCGATACTGTGGCCGCAGACATTTACTATGACCGGAACATCATAATCTTCAAGGAAAGAGAGATCTCTTTCTATAAATACTTCGATACCCGGATTCTGCAGGCCTATGGCGTTCAGCATACCGGACGGCGTCTCTGTGACTCTCGGAGTCGGGTTACCTTCCCAGGGAACTGCAGATACCCCTTTGGTAGTCAAAGCCCCAAGTGCATTGAGATTCACAAAGCGCGAATATTCGATGCCCGAACCGAAGGTACCTGATGCCACCGTGACGGGATTCCTGAATACATGTCCTGCAAATCCTACTTCTGTACTGATGTCTGTTACTCTGTCCTTACTGTCCTTCATATCTCTACATCCCGCGCGTCAAACACGGGACCTTCCGTGCATACTCTTGCATTTCTTACATGGCTGTGGGGATCCTCTTTAACGGTTTTAGTCACACAGCCAAGACATACGCCCACTCCGCAGGCCATATGTTCTTCGAGGCTGATATATGCAGCAGCTCCCTCATCAGATGCGTATTTCTTTACGGCTGAAAGCATCGGCATCGGTCCGCAGGCATATATAAGATCCGGACTGTATCCTGTCTCCTTCAGCGCATCTATCACATTGCCTCTGATCCCTTCCGACCCGTCATCTGTCGAGATAACGGTCTCAAATCCAAGAGAAATAAAATCATCGGCGAGAAAGCGCTTCATGCTGCCGTCCCTGTAGCCCAAAACCACACGGATGCTGTCTTCGGCCGTTACTTTCTCTTTTAGCTCTTCTGCCAGAAACAAAAGAGAAGGCGCGCCAAGCCCGCCTCCTATGAGCGCTATCTTCCTGCCCTTTATTATGTCTTCATCAAGAGGATATCCGTGACCAAGAGGCGCCTCAATATAGACCCCTTTATTCGGAGTCAGCCGGGAAAGCTCTGCCGTACCGGCACCTGCTGCCCTGTATACCACTCTGATCCTGTTTTCTTTCAGTTCGGCTATGCAGAACGGCCTTCCTAAAAGTCTTGATCTGTCCGGAAGATACAGAAGCAGAAACTGTCCGGGAGCAGCCTCCTGTAATGTCCCGGTCTCAAGCCACATACTGTATACACCCGGAGCTATAGATATATTTTCTGTAATGATCGCTTTCTGTCTTATCTTATCCATGGGCATCTCGTATGATACCATATGATGCTCAGGTAAACAAAAGTCAGTCCTGCTCATTTTCTTCCCAGAAGATATCATTCAGCGTTTTGCCCAGAGCTCTGCAGATAGCTATGCAAAGATTTATCGAAGGATTATAATCACCTTTTTCTATGGCGCTTATTGTCTGTCTGGATACTCCGCACTTTACCGCCAGCTCCTCCTGCGACAGATCGTAAGCCGCGCGCGCAGATTTCAGCTTAAGGTTCTTCATAAGGTCAATCCTCCGTCTTTTCGGCCTTCTTGTCCATCATGCTCTTGATAAAGAGTTCGATAAATACGGCCGCCATCATGACGAGCACTGCTATATTGAGAAGAGGCATTCCTATCTTGCCGTTTTCGATAAGCGTTCCTCTGAGCGCTCCCGCCACTACCGGAAATGCATTAAGGATCGTCGCAACGATAAAGATTATGTAGAAACGTCTGTGATCGTTGTTCATCCCCCAGTATACGTCATGCCATATGCAGTATGCGCAAAGGACCATGCATCCCAGGATAACGCCGATAAATAAAAGCGCATAATCTTCTATCGGAAGCTCCATACCCGTCATTAAGATCCACATGATAACTACCTGAGCGAAGATCTCGGCATAAAAGGCGTATCTGTATGCCTTCCCCCTGACAGCCGTCTGTCTCTCGTCATACTCTGTCTTCACCCTTCCGTCCTTGTTCGCATACTTCAGGATGAAAACGATAAGGATCGCCGCCACCATAAGTCCTGTTACAAAAGCAAATGATACTGTTTCCATTCTGTCCACCTGTCCTTTCACTATAGTTCCCCGGCTCATTCGCCGGATCATTTCCCTGAATCTGAGTGAATAATAGCTCATCTATGGCATTATGTCAAGTTTATTTTACATTATTCTTCTTCCAGATGATTTTTGCTATTTCTGATCATATCCCAAGCGGGATCACGGATGAAGGAAAATGACCGGGGAGCATTGTCCGGCCCGGGAAGAAACGGGGTGGTTACGTCGACGCGGACTGTGATAAGATATAGGTCGCGTATTAAGGAGAAGAGAGAATCAAAAGATGAAGCATAAGAAACTGATCGGAAACGGGCTGCTTTTATTTACAGCCATGATCTGGGGAACTGCTTTTGCAGCCCAGCGCATAGGAACGGCATCTATCGAGCCGGCGACATTCACTGCAGCAAGAATGCTGCTCTCTGCTGTCATGGTCGGTCTGATCTCGGTACTTCCCGGATCCGGATCCGCAGAGACTCCTGCGCAAAAAAGCGACTCCGAGATCCGACTCAGCAGAAAAAGCACTGTCACCGGCGGGGTCCTCTGCGGCCTGTGTCTATGCATAGCAAGTCTACTGCAACAGGCAGGCCTGGCCTATACGACATCAGGCAAGGCCGGCTTCATCACTGCCATGTATATGCTTCTCGTTCCCATCATAAGTCTCATTGTCTTCAGAAAAAAATATCCATGGCTTGTCTGGCTGTCCGTGCTTCTCGGCATGATAGGAATGTATTTTCTCAGCATCACCGAATCCTTCAGTCTTGCATACGGTGACGCGCTTGTATTTCTGTGCGCCGTATTCTTCAGTTGTCATATACTTTGCTGCGATCATTTTGTTAAGAATGCCAATCCGGTCCGCATGTCGGCGATACAATTTGCAACAGCCACTGTGGTCTCTGCTGTGATCGCAGCCTTCACGGAGACCCCCACTCCGGAAAAAGTAATGTCAGCGATCATACCGATAGCCTATTGCGGTATTGTATCCGGCGGGATAGGTTATACATTGCAGATGGTCGCTCAGAAGATGACCGAGCCTACGACTGCCTCTCTTTTAATGAGCATGGAATCGGTCTTTTCTGTTATCGCCGGTGTCATCCTTCTGAACGAGCGCATGAGCATAAGGGAAGCGGCCGGCTGTCTGATAATGCTCGCAGCCATCATCCTTGTGCAGATCCCGCTTCCTGCCGAAAAGAAGCAACCGGTCTGACACGTGCCGTCATTATGCCTGTTTTGTGGTAAGATATGAAGCATGGCGCACGCGGAAACTGTATCTCAAAAGTCGGAGGTCTGATGAAAAAAGGCGAGAGAAGAAAACTGGAATTATTGAAGATCGCATACAGACTTTTTTTGTCCAAAGGATTCGAGAATACCAGCGTCGATGAGATCATCGAAGCAGCAGGCATAGCAAAAGGAACCTACTACTATCACTTTGAAAGCAAGGAGCAGATGCTTGAGGAAGTGATCGATATGATGCTGGATGCCGAGGAGGAAAAGGCAAGAACTGTCCTGACATCAGATATGCCTGTTCCGCAAAAGCTGATCTCTGTGATCGCATCCTTCAGGCCGGACGAGAGTGAAGCTTCCATTCAGGATACACTGCACAGGCCCGAAAACATCGTCATGCACGAAAAGATCAACAGAAAGATGCATGACCGTATCATCCCAATCCTGACGGAACTCACAGAACAGGGCATCAGTGAAGGCCTTTTTGACTGTGACAGGATCCCGCAGCGCATGCGCGTGATCATGATCCTCGGCAGCGCGATATTCGATGAAGGTGATTATACCGATGATGATGTTTCCGTTTTTATAGATACGGTGGAAGGACTGCTTAAGGCCGGGAAGGGCGCGATGGAATTCATACGGGATCTGATCCCCGAAAAAAAAGCATAAAGAAATGAAAGATCCCGGACAAGGTCCGGGATCTTTCGCTTGCGGCTTTCTTTTGCCGCAGCATGTCAATAGTTCTCTGCCTTGACCTGGAAATAGCTCTGCGGATGATTGCATACCGGACAGGTCTCAGGAGCCGTGGGGCCCACTACTATGTGGCCGCAGTTGGCGCACTGCCATATCGCATCTCCATCCTTTGAGAATACGACCTTGTCCTCAATGTTTTTGAGGAGCTTCCTGTAGCGCTCTTCATGCTCCTTTTCAATGGCTGCAACCTGCTCAAAAAGCTCAGCTATATCATCAAAGCCTTCTTCTCTGGCGGTTTTCGCAAATGAGGGATACATCTCCTTCCACTCATGAGCCTCTCCGTCAGCAGCATCCTTAAGATTCTGAACAGTATCGTTTATCCCTGTAAGAATCTTGTACCACAGCTTTGCATGTTCTTTTTCATTATCAGCTGTCTCCTGAAAGATGTTGCCTATCTGTACATAGCCGTCCTTCTTCGCCTTGGATGCAAAATAAGTGTACTTGTTGCGCGCCTGGGATTCGCCGGCAAAAGCTTCCATTAGGTTCTTCTCTGTCTGCGTGCCCTTCAGTTCCGGTCTTGTTTCAAGATTTGCCATAGTATTCCTCCTTTGGTGATGATATGTGTAATTATATCCCTTTCCTGTGCCGTTGTCTTTCCCTAATTATTATTACGGTATAGTTGAGAACGGGGTTCCTTTCGGGTAAAATAGCTTATCAGGGCGTTACGGTATTTGGAGGGATGAAGTTGGTAAATATCATCGGAACTGATACTCTGCTTCATATTTCATTCAGTCTGGCGGCATTTGTCTTCAGCGTAGTTCTCTATATCCTTATCTGCATACTCGGTACGGGACAGGTACACAAAAGTCTCAAATTCCGCACGCTTACTATCACCATAGTCTTAGGCAATCTGTTCAGCATTCTGGACAATATTTTCAGGGATTCCGGGGAATTCCCCACTCCGCCTCAGATCAAGCTGGCTCTGCTTCTGCTCGTATATCTTGCAAATATCTTTCTGACATATTACATGGCTCTCTACATGGAGGGCTTCTTTGAAGAATTCCGGCTGAAGAGATTATTCTTCAGGGTGAACACTTTTATGATCCTCTCCAGTATTGTCTTCACCGTCGCCGCTTATCTCAGACAGGTCATCCTGTATGACGGGGACGCTATGGTTGAATTCATGCCCATCCAGTTCAGAGTGATACTCGGTTACGTGTATGAGCTGTATTATCTGCTCTATGTCGTGGCGCTTTTTATCATCCTCGGAGGAACTCTGAGTCGCCGTGCACGCTGGACATCCATCTCTGCGTTCACTGTCGTCATAGGAAGCGTCCTGTTTGAACTGCTCAATACCTTCGGAGTTACAAGCGGGATCCTTTTCAATTACTTCGGAGCAGTTATAGGTCTGTATATATTCTACATAGGTGTGGAGACCCCGGACTATCAGAATCTGCTGCAGTCCATGGAAGATCTTGAAGCAGCAAGAGCTGCTGCCGATCAGGCCAATCAGGCCAAATCCGATTTCCTTGCCAATATGTCTCATGAGATCCGGACCCCTATCAATACGATCCTGGGCATGAACGAAATGATCCTCAGGGAGGCAGAGGACGATAACATACTCACCTATTCGGAAAACATCAGAGGTTCCGGAACTGTCCTGCTCGGGCTCATCAATGACATCCTTGATTTTTCAAAAATAGGCGCCGGAAAGATAGAGATCATTCCCTCGGAATACGATCTTCTGGAGACCGTACGAAGCCTTGTGAACATGATATCCATCCGTACAGAGGAAAAAGGCCTGCTCCTTAAGCTGGATATCGACAGTGATATCCCCCGATACCTGTATGGCGATGAGGTAAGGGTCAGGCAGATAATCACGAACATCCTCACCAACGCGGTCAAATACACGGAAAAAGGCAGCGTCACTTTCCACGTCGGTTTTGAAAGATCCGCATCCGATACTGACAGCATCCTCCTTAAAGTAGCTGTTGAAGACACCGGTATCGGGATCAAGACCGAAGACATCCCCAGGCTTTTCTCTGAGTTTGAGAGGATCGAGGAAAAACGCAACCGCAATATTGAAGGCACCGGACTCGGGATGAGCATCACGAGAAGTCTTCTCGAATTGATGGGATCATCTCTTGAGGTACAAAGCACATACGGCCTGGGATCATCTTTCTCATTTTCCCTGAAGCAGAAAGTCCTCACCTGGGAAAGAATAGGTGATTTCAAACACCTCTCTCCCGGAGACAGGCCTGAAAGAAAAAAGTACAGGGCAAGATTCTCTGCGCCTGATGCCAGGATACTTGTAGTGGATGATAACAAGATGAACCTCATAGTATTCCGGAATCTTATCAAGAAGACCCTTGTCAGGGTCGACACGGCCGATGGCGGTGAAGAAGGACTCCGGCTCGCGGAAAAGACCAGATATGACCTGCTTTTCTTCGATCATATGATGCCCGAAAAAGACGGCATTGAATTACTTCATGATTTGCGGAGCATAGAAGACGGGCCCAACATCAGTACTCCCGCTATCTGTCTTACTGCAAACGCCAGCCCGGGAGCTCGTGACATGTACAGATCAGAGGGTTTTGAGGATTATCTCTCAAAGCCGATAGATCCGGAAAGACTCGAAGATCTGCTGATCAGTTATCTTCCGCAGCATAAGCTCGGAGGTCCGGCAGATGATGAAGATACAGATGACGGATCGATCCCCGAGAGGCTATCCGTGCTTGAAGACTATAATGTCGATATAGGATCAGGGATCAAAAACTGTGACGGAGTATCGGCATATATCCCTCTTCTCAGGGTATTCTGCGAAGCAATAGAAGACGTATCCGCAGAGCTTGACAGATACTATAAGGCAGAGGATCTGGATGGATATGCCATACGTGTCCATGCCCTTAAAAGCTCTGCCCGTATAATCGGCGCTAATGCTCTCGGTGAAAAGGCTCAGAGACTTGAAGATGCCGGCAAAAACAGTGATACTGATTATATCAGGGATAATCATGGCGAGCTCATAAATGAATACCGGCGTCTGAAAAAACCTCTGTCCGCAATACTTTTTGGAAATGATATGCGCAGTGAAAAGCCTGTCGCAGGCAGAGAGCTTCTTGACTCCGTATATGAGGAAATACGGGTCGCTGCCGAGGCTATGGATATATCAAGACTTGATGAGATCTTTGCAAAGATGCAGGGTTATTCCATTCCGGAAGAAGAAGCAGAGCGCTGGGATAAGGTCTTCCACGCTTATGATCAGTTCGATTATTCGGACATAGTGTCATATCTAGAATGATCCTGCCGGTCATCTCATCGTGATCTTTCCGTTTTATACTTTATTTTTTATCCTGAGCGTCTTGAGATATTGCTTTTGTTCATCAGAGATCCTGTAGCTTTCCACGCTTTTCTGAATGGCTTTATTATGAGTCCACGCATCCAGCCTTTTCTCCTCGATATAAGGAAGCACACTTTCGTACTGCTTTGCAAGCGCCGTTGCAAAATACCACGCCTGCATCATCCTGACATAGTATTCTTCAGTTCTTATGCCCGCAACCATCTCGGGGTACTTCAGATCAAAATCATCATCCAGAAAATGCTCCATCAGCATTCCTGTTGCGAATCTCACGGTATATGTTTTACCGGAACCGATCCATTCTTTAATATGATCGAAAAGCATATCCTTATGCTTTTTGAATACCTTCGGAGACATCTGATCACAGGTGGCCCAGTTGTCTACGTATGGGAGGAATCTCTCGAGTTCCTCCATGCATTCATCCGCATCCTTCATGCCGGATATGATAAATGAATGCAGCTGATTCTCCTCAAAATATTTGTGCGGCACATCCTTCATAAAATCCATATGATCCCCGGATCTTTGCATCTCTTTTGCCATGGTCCGAAGCTCCGGAGTCCTCACCCCTATGATGGATCCGGGATCTATATTGGGTATGATCTTTACCTGCATATCACGGTATTTCAGGTCCTGTCTGTTTTTTAATTCCCTGTGAAGTTCCGTTTTTTTCATACTCTCTCCTTTTTCATAATTTAAACCCGGCTTCTCTACATGAAGATCCTGTGGCACATCTCCTCCGCGGATCTTTTGCATATGATATAACTGTTGATGACCGGAGTACGGAAATCAAGAAGTCTTATCTCTCTGAGCTCTCCCCGCGCGATATACGGTTCTGCCATATCCTTCGGCAGGAACGTGTATGTATCCTGGTGAAGCAGAAAAGGCACGATCTTCATACAGTCGTCGATCTCCAGCTCAAACTGATGAAATCTCGGAAACAGCTTTCTGATATACTGTCCGACCTCCTGCAGTGCAAAATTGCACATCAGATAATTCACGCCGGTCAGCTGCTGCTCAGTGATCCCGTCCTTATACTGATCGTTATCCACATCCGTTACAAGAACAAGCTCGTCCTTCTTGTAGAGTTTGGAATGATACCCGGACTTGGCAAGCGGAAGATACACAAACACCACGTCGAGCATGTCCGCCTGCAGCTGTTCCAGCAGATGGCTCGTGACGCCGATCGAGATACGCAGCGAATCCCTCGGGTGATCCTGTCTGTACAGAAGGATCTTTGATGCAAGATGTCCCTCATAGATGGAATCCGCACTGCCTATACGCAGGTGACTGTCAAAACGCCTCGCCTCCGTGATCTCTGCAAGTGCGGACTCTGTCAGCTCCATTACATTATCTGCGTATATGCGGAACTTCTCACCCTCCAGCGTGAGCCCGACCTTGCGGTTCGTACGATCAAAGAGACTCACTCCCAGTTCCCTCTCCAGCTCGGCTATGCGGTTTGTTACAGTCGACTGAGCAACGAACAGCTGGGCGGCTGCGCGTGTGTAGTTTTTAGTGTTCGCAAGGACCAGAAAGGTCCTCAGTCCCTCCATATCCAAATCGATGGATCTCCTATTGATTCGGTATTCGAATAATTGCTATCTGATTTATTCGCTTTACAAATAATATAACGGATGCCTATACTTTTTGCAATTGCTATCAAAGAAAGGAGCAGACCATGCAGGGAATAGCTTTGAGCAACAAAACCTTCAAACTGGAACAGGATCCGTATATATATCAGCTTCAGGATGTCGAAGAGCCTGAGCTGTTCCGGGAGATCTATCCATACACAGAGACTCCGAAGATCCCGTTCAACTATCGTCGTGTCCCTGAGAATATGCCGCGGGACATCTATATGACCGACACTTCCTTCCGCGACGGACAGCAGTCTCGCGCGCCGTATACCACCGAGCAGATGGTACACATATATAAACTTCTTCACAAACTGGGCGGTCCGAACGGCATGATCCGTCAGACGGAATTCTTCGTCTACTCGGAAAAAGACCGTAAAGCAGCTGAGCGCTGCCTGGAACTCGGCTATGAATTCCCCGAGATCACGACATGGATCAGGGCATCCAAAAAGGACTTCGAACTCGCAAGATCGATCGGTATCAAGGAGACCGGTATCCTTGTCAGCTGCTCTGACTATCATATCTTCAGAAAAATGGGTCTTACCCGCAGGCAGGCTATGGACAAATATATCAGCATCGTCTCAGACTGCATAGAGGCCGGTCTGCGCCCGCGCTGCCATTTCGAAGACATCACGAGAGCAGACTTCTATGGCTTCGTTGTGCCGTTTGCCAACAAGCTCATGGAGCTCTCGCATGAGAGCGGTATCCCGGTAAAGATCCGCGCCTGCGATACCATGGGTTATGGCGTCCCATATCCCGGAGCAGCCCTTCCCCGAAGTGTATCGGGAATAATCTACGGCCTTCAGCATCATGCAGACGTGCCTTCGGAAATGCTCGAGTGGCACGGGCATAATGATTTCTATAAGGGCGTGGTCAATGCTGCCACTGCCTGGATGTATGGCGCCGCTGCCGTGAACTGCTCCCTGCTCGGGATCGGTGAACGGACAGGCAATATCCCCCTTGAAGCCATGGTATTCGAATATGCTTCACTCCGCGGAACGCTGAACGGAATGGATACCCGCGCCATTACCGAGATAGCTGAATATCTTGAGAAGGAGACCGGCTACAGGATACCGCCGATGACACCATTCGTGGGACGAAGCTTCAACCTGACCCGTGCCGGGATCCACGCTGACGGAATGATGAAGGATCCTGAAATATACAATATCTTCGACACCGAAGCGCTGCTCGGGCGTGCACCGAAGGTAGCTGTCTCTGCTACTTCCGGAGTCGCCGGTGTCGCCTACCGTGTAAACGAATACCGCTCTTCAATCGGGGAGGAAGCACTTCCCAAAACAGCGCCCGTTGTGCAAAAGATCTATGAATGGGTCTGCTCTGAGTACGACAGCGGAAGGGTCACGGTGATAACTGATGAGGAGCTTATCGGCAAATATCATGAATTCATCTGAAACAACCGGCATCATCGATATTGACCGGGACAGCACCTGCAAAGAAAGACCGACGGAATAACCGCCGGTCTTTTTGCTGCTTTCAAAGATACGTCTCAGGTTCCTCCGGTGCAGTGATCCGATCTGACATAGTGGACCGCGCCATCCTGTCCGCTGTAGATCTCGTAGAAATCCTTTTCCTCGGGCTCGTAGAACCCTATCACGAATTCGCCGCCGTCGTCATAGATATTGTAAAGATAGCCGGTGGTCCCATCGGGATTTTCGTACTTTTCACATTTTAATTCACCTTCGAAATTAAACATGCCGTCATAGGAATATGACTCGACGTGCCCGCTTTCATCAATGGACAGATGTCCGTTATCAAGAGAACCGTCCACATACCAGTCGCCGGCAAATTTAGACAGATCTCCTTCCTTTTCGGTCTGTCCGCATCCGACACAAAACACAGCGATCATGGTGATAAGGCTGATCCATAGTATTCCTTTTTTCATAAGCCCTCCCGGAGTTGTAAATTTTCATTACCAGTAAAAAGGATACTATCGTTTTGCGTGAAATAATAGGTACTAAAAGTATATATTCTTTTTTATTTTTCTGGATTGTATAATTAATCAGTATTTAATGAAATGATTCCGGAGGATATCGATCATGCTGAAAAAAATAAGAGATTATATCGCGCCGCCTGATTCGCAGATACAGGTCGCGGCTTTCAATATCCTTGCTCTGTGCGGCATAGCTGTGAGTATCATTACCGGCGTGATCAATATTATATCCGGCAATAATCCGGGGGTTGTTATCGGTGACTTTTTAGGTGTAGTTGTCTCTCTTTTGCTGATAGTATACTGCCACAGAACGGGAAACTACAGGATCGCAATGATCCTGACGGTTTTCGCGGTATTTCTGGGACTCTTCAGCGCCCTCTATTTCTTCCAGGGCGGATATCACAGCGGCATACCGTCTTTCTTTATATTCGGTGTCGTCTTTACCGCTTTTTTGCTTGACGGTCCCTTAATGATCGTAATGATCGTCATAGAGCTTGTGTGGTACACTTTTCTATGTATTTATTCATATTACAATCCCGCTACTCTGGAAAACGATGAAAAGTACTACGCGTTCCGTGTCGTTATGGACATGGTTCTCGTAGCTCTGTCTTTGGCTATCACAATGTACTGCCAGATACGTATCTACAGGAAAAAGCAGCAGGAACTGAATGCGGCGATCCGCTCGGCTGATGAAGCCAATCGTGCAAAGAGTGATTTCCTCGCCAAGATGAGCCACGATATCAGGACGCCGCTCAACACCATGCTCGGCATGAATGAGCTCATCGTCTCCAATACCTCTTCCGCACGCATCAGGGGGTGGGTAAATGACAGCAACGTCTCGGGACGGATCCTGCTTTCACTGATAGATGACATGCTCGATCTGTCAAGGATCGAAGCAAGAAAGATCGACCTCGCCAAAGAGCCCTGGAACACATGGGACGTTTTTGGAGAAATTGCTACCGCGTGGCGTATCCACGCCGCAAAGGCAGGTCTTACCTTCAACTATATTATGGACGAGGATCTTCCTTCCGTGCTTCTCGGAGATGAGAGTGCCATCCGGAAGATCTCTGATAATCTTCTGAGCAATTCAGTCAAGTATACCAAAGAAGGATATGTCAGTCTTTCTGTATCATGGGATAAAGCCCTTGTGATCAAAGTGAGTGATACGGGATCAGGAATCTCTCCGGAACACTTGAAGTCGATATATAAGCCTTTTGAAAGAGGTGCGCAGGAACTCTACAAAGACTCGAGCGGAAGCGGTCTCGGTCTTGCGATCGTAAAGGAACTTGTGGACGTCGCAGGCGGGACGGTGGACTGCCATAGTGTTATTAATGAAGGTACTGAATTTACTGTAAGGATCCCGCAGAAAACGGTATCTGATGAAAAAAGCAGGGTATCTGCTTCTGTCGATCTGACGGAAACCAAAGAAGAGAAGGATGACACCTCGAAGCAGTTCCTTGCGCCCGATGCGCGTATCCTCCTTGTGGATGATAACCAGTTCAACCGAAAAGTGGTCCAGGGATTTCTGGAGCCGTCTCTTATTCAGATCGATGATGTGGGAAGCGGATATGAAGCGCTGGAGATGATCGATATCAGAGATTACGACCTTGTCCTGATGGATCATCGCATGCCGGGCATGGACGGAGTCGAGACACTCGAACGGATCCGCAGCGAGTATCCGGATTTTCATGCGCCGATAGTGATGCTTACTGCAGATGTCATGAATGAAGCGGAGAGCAGATTCCTGGATCAGGGCTTTTCCGGATTTCTCTCAAAGCCTGTCAGCTCATCAAAACTCTACGAAACGATAGCGGAATTCATTCCCGAGAAAATCGTATATCTGGATATAGGGCCGGAGAATGTCATTTCATCGGCCAGGATCGAAAGCTTACAGGATCAGCTCATGCCCTACGGTATAGATGTGAAATTCGCGATGGAAAACAACGCAGGTAATACGGATGAATTCCTCATGCGCACAGAATTGTTTGACAGCTACGCCGACGAGACCATGGAGAAGCTCCGGGAATCCGATACAGAGGAAAATTACTATCTTCAGCTGCACTCCGTAAAGTCCATCGCAAGAGGCGTGGGAGCTTTTCTTCTGTCACAGCTTTGTGAAACGGCTGAGTTCAGAAAGGACATTGATTTTGCGAGGGAGATCAAACCTGTCATTCTTAGTGAATATGACAGGGTCCGCCTCGGTGTAGTCAAGATCAGAGAGGAGATCGCTCACAGCTAATAGTATACTTTTAGTACGTATTTTTTACTCCGCTCAGGTAGTATAATCGGGGAGATGATGAACGCTTATCCATCAAAAGAAAGGGAAACATGGCTCTAAAACGAGTAATGATAATCGATGACGATGACGAGACCCTGACGCTCATGGTAAGGCAGCTGGAAGCTCTCTTTGACGTGAAGGGCTATACATCCGGCGAGGAGGCTCTGGATGCACTGAGGTCTGCTTCTCCCGATGGGGGCTGGATGCCTGATCTCATCCTGCTTGATATCAACATGAACGGAATGGACGGCTACGATGTGCTCGGATGCCTGAAGGAGGATGAAGGATTAAAGAGGATCCCGGTTGTATTCCTTACCGGCATGACGGATGAGACAAGCGAGAGTCGCGGACTCGAAATGGACGTCGTGGATTATCTGAAAAAACCGGTCGCTTCCAAGGTACTCCTTGCAAGGGTACAGCACTATCTCAATCTGTATGCCACTACCGCATCAAACGGGAAGCTTGATGAAGCAAAACTCGACTCCCTTTCCTCTCCTCTTACAGACAGGGAGATGGATGTCGCCCGACTGATGGCGGAATTTCGTTCGGATCGCGAGATAAGCGACATACTTCATATTTCCATGCCCTATGTAAAGAAACTGGTTGCCGCGGTTAAGAAAAAGCTTTTTCTGGACAAGCGCGGTGACATAAGAAAATACCTGGTTTCACAATAAGTATTCAAGTTTTTCAGGAGGAAGAAAAATGCATTTACAAAAGATCATTAAAAGAATGACGGCGCTGGCTGTATCCGCTGTGCTTGCCATGACACTTGTCGCGTGCGGCGGAGGAAGCGAACCCGCTGCGGCTGATGCGCCGACGGAGGAAAAAGTCGAGGATGTTGAAGAAGCGCCGGAGGAGACTGATACGTCCGAAGAAGCAGAAGATACCGGCGCCGATGAGAACGCTGATGCAACTTCCAGAGCTGCCGGAGGCCTCGGTGAATCTGTCGCATATCCTGACCTTTACAGCGACCTGGTCTATGAACTGTGGGAGGATGAAACAGCAGATCAGTTTGCGCTGGCAGATATTGACGGCGATGGTATCTATGAGCTTCTGGCTTGCGACTCAGAAGGTAATTTTAACCAGGAAAATACATTCATATATGCATTCTATGACGATGACCTCATTCTGCTGGCAAGCGTTATATCCGGTGTTGACGGAGCATCGTTAAGTTATTCCGAAAACAATCTGATCCATATGACGGGATCCATGACAGGCATGTCGGATGTCTATTACGGTATTTATGACGGGGAACTGATAGAAGAGTTCAGGGCAGATGTAGAATATACCTATGATGATGACGGTGAGGAAGTGCCTGTATACTCAATCAATGACGCGGAAGTCACCGAGAAAGAGTATATCACTATGCTCGATGAATATAACACTGAGAATGCTCCGTTTGTCTACATTGATTATGATGGACTTAATGTGATGGACTATGAGGACGGAGAGTTTGTCCAGGCTCTGCAGCTGGCATATCTGGACATAGATGGCATTATTGATGAATTGGATTCTATTGCAGTTGGATGAGCAAAACAGGAGGATTATTATGAAAAAATGGGTCATCACGGTACTTATATCCGCTTTGGCAGGCGCAATGCTATGTGCGTGCGGATCTGCCGCAGAAAAGGAAGATGACGGAAAAGGCGATGTGATCACAGATGAAGGATCAGACACGGTCGAGGAAAGTGACGCCGAAGAAAATGAAGACGAAGGCGGCGCTGGCTCTCTCGCCATTGCCGGCCCTACATATACCGGCCTTTCAAACTTAAGGAATGATAACAATCCTGACGGTTCCTATTTTTATGAAGATATGACAGAGGACGGCATCACTATCATAACAAACATGAGCTATCCTAACTCACAGCGCGACGGGCAGGATATGGACGCATATGCCGAGAATATCGTCTGTGCTCAGGTCGATAATGATGCTGTGATCTCAGAGACAGTTGAAGATACTGATCTTACAGCCAAGCTTTCCTATCCGGTCTACAAGATCTCCTGGGAGAGCGGCTCGAATGAGGATACCAAACAGGCTGTCGGCGTAGTCGTGCTCACGGACAACTACACCTTCTACTACGGCTACAAGTGCCCTATCGACTTCTTTGAAGAAAACGAGGCCTTCTACAACGATGAACTTCAGACAATCGAGCTGATAGAGCCTTAAGTCAAAACGGCTGACAAAAGAAATCTTGAAGGGCTGCCGTATGGCAGCCCTTTATTTAAGTCCGCGGGGACGTTTCTCATTGACTTATTATAGATTGGTTATTTCCATCCGGGAAATCTGTAAGTTTCATTCTGCTTTACTCCTTTGCAAGAAAAAAAAACTGATCTACATGTACCTCCTTCGCCGGATCATCATACGCGCTGCAACTGCCGGAAAGGATTTCGTTATTATTTCCTTTCTGTCCTAACTATCTCATGTATACCTTGCAAAAATGCCGTAAATGCTTTTCGATGTATTTCATGCATTCTTCCTCGCACTGAGGCTGCCGGTCTGACCTTGCAATCTGCAGAACAGCCGGTGCGGTTAGTTCTGCCGCAAGCAGCTTTGGATCATCCTTTACGACTATCCCCTCTTCCATCATGCCTTTGATGATCTTTGCAAACATCCTCTGTACCCCATCCAGCTGATGTCTGGTTGTAGCCTCGGAGATCCTTTCATTCCTGAACTGTTCCTGGACAAGAAGCATCCGCGTTTTGCGTATAATGGGATCACGCATTGTGAAGGTAATCCTTTCCATCGTCACCTTTATGAACTCTTTCCGGCTCTGCGGCACTTTCCCGATATTATTCTCAGATCCAAACATTTCCTCATACCGCGCTTCCGCAGAGTCGATCAATGCATTCAGGATGTCCTCTTTGCCCTTATAGTGCTTGTATAACGATGGCGCTTTGATCCCGACTATACTTGCGATCTGCTCCACACTCGTTCCATCGTATCCATTCTCCGCAAATAGTGTTAATGCCGCATCCAATATTTTTTCCTTGGTAGACATGACCCCTCCATTTCCGCTAACAATTATTAGCTGGATTATAGCTGACATATATTAGTTCGTCAAGACAAAAAGGCCGCAGATCTGCGGTCTTATGTCATAGAAAAGCCAGGATTTACATTTGTCGTGAGACCTCTTACCCGAATATCTGTCCCGGAAGCATCAGCCGCCTGGCCAAACCAGCCGTTCAATATCGTACAGAATCATATTACCAGTCCATTCATAATTCTTAAATTCAAAGTGCATTCTTCGGACAGTTTTTCACACATTCCATGCACAGAATGCATTCTGTGCTATTTTCACGTTTTCTCGAATTATCAGTTACATCCACATTCATAGGTCATACCCGCTTGCATTTACCGCACGATATACATTTTTCCTTTTCACACTTTATCCGGATCAGCGAAAAGTAACTCATCGGTTTTAAGAAAACCGTTATCGGACAGATATATTTGCAGAATGCTCTGTTATCCTTAAAGGCAAATGCTAAAGCTATACCTGTTAAGTAATACACTATATTCCCGGCCACAAACGTCCAGAACATGATGCGTTCAATATTTCCGACTTTCGCAAGAAACAATGCCGATACAAATATAAGTGACGCAGCAAAAGTGACATACCGTATCCATCCCAGTTTCCGCCTTGGTTCCTTCGGCTCTTTATACGGAAGAAAATCCAGCACCATCGCAGTCCAGCAGGCATGTCCGCACCATCCTCTCCCAAAGATCAGTGGCCCGAATATTTTTGCAACAGCATAATGTATGGTCGCTGCCTCAAATACTCATCTTTTTCAGGGATTCTGTCCTCATGAAGGAACAGATACAGTTGAAGTATTGCATCCAGATCACTTTGCTCAGCTTCCCTAACCATGTTTTTTCTCCAATCTCATAACATCATAGCAGAGACAATCACTGTTATCCGTTTTGATAATATTATATCTATTTCCATGTATCCACGTTTCAAACTATCTCCTACCTCCACCTCGGATCCTTCACAGATTTTTAATCACCATTGCAGATAAGTATCACAGTATCCTTTCAAAAACCCTGCAAAAGTCCTGTACTCCGGCTGTTCCAAGGATGTAGATGTTCGGGAGGTGGGCTATCCTTGCCCTGCTGTATGCTATGCGCTCAAGACCACAGTCAAAGGCGGTGTGATTTGTAAGAGCGACATCGCATCCTTTTTCTTCGGTGATCTTCATGAATTTCTTTATGGACTGTCTTTGTATTTCCCTGCCACTATCATCACCTCTTGGAGGTGTCGCACCGCCGAAAAGACACGCCATATGTTCTTTTCCGTTCTCATGCACAGGAAAAATAAAACTTGACGAACCCTTTGTGTGACCCGGAGTCGATATGACATATATACTTCTGTCTTCGCAGTCGATTATATCCCCGTCAGATATATACTCATCGATCTCAAACTCTTTATAGCTGTCGCTCCGTCCGTCTTCATGCGGAGTTGAAAGCCTTAATTCATCGTCCTCCTCAGAAAGAAAGGTCTTTGCTCCGGAGTCCGTCTTAAGCCACTTTCCGCATCCCACATGATCGATATGACCATGTGTCATTATAAACATACTGATCCCATCATCTCCCCAGCCCGCTTCATCAATTGAACTCAGGATCTCATCATATACTCTTTTATCAGGCCAGATACCATCTATCACCACGAGTCCCGACGCTGTCCTCAGTATGTAGCAGGCCGTTTCCTGCTGCGCCACTATGATAAGATCGTCAAAGATCTGCGCATGGGTAAACCATGACATATCTTCCATCCGTTTTATTGTTTCTATAGTTAATTCAGGTATATCCTTCATTTTTTCTTCTTCCCTCCTGATCAAAAGGAGTCAATTAGAACCGTCCCCATTGACTCACTCCCTCACAGCATACACATAATCCACTCCAACAGGCGCAGCCATCGGATACTTAGGCGTTGTTCTGTTATAACTCGCAAAGTACCGTTCTGTCATATCTTCAGCTCCAAGATGCTCCGCTACCGCAAAACCACATTCAGATAAAAGGACTTCCATTTCCGCAAACGGATACTGCGCTTTCATCTGTTCCCCTGCTCCACTTGCCAGAGTTATATTAACCTTTGTTTCTTTACTCTCATCAGCAGATGGGAAATCAAAACATATCGCAGACCCGGCCGACATTATACCCGCAACAAGCCGGATCAGCTTTGTCCACTCATCCTTTTCCAGATAATAGCTGATTCCCAAGAGGCTTCCATATGATTTCTCAGATGTCATAAATCCCTTTTTGATCAGCTTTCCTACCCAGCTTTCATCAGCCAGATCACATGGAACATACTCTGATGCCGTCTTTAGACCGGCACAGTCAATCCGCTTCTTCTTATCATCCATTAGATCCGGCAGATCCATCTCAAATACTTGAACTGCTGCATTTTCATTTCTGAGTGAAAAAGTATCATAGCCCGAAGCAAAGATAAGATATTGACCACAACCGGTTGTAATCTCATCCAGAAGCTTTTCCTCACAATATACGCTTCTTCCAAGCACGGATGGAGATAACTGCTTATCAACGACAAGCCTTAGTCCTTCTTCTTTAGTTCCTTCAAATCCCGGAAGAAAAAAATTGATTCCCTGTATCATGCTTTCCGCAATATGATCGTAATCATCTCCCAGAAGTCTTGCCGCCATACTATCAGCAAAAATGTGTGTAGTATTGTTCACAAAGTGGTATGCCCTTGCAAAGCAGCTCACTTTAGCCGTTGTATTGTCCATAACCGACCGCCTCCTATCCAAACAACATATCCGCCGCCTTCTCCAGTTCTCTTCTTTCCTGCGAATCGTCATATCCGTTTTCCTTGTCATCGATGCCCTTTACCGGATCAATCGAAAACAGGCCATCACGGTTACAGTAAAAAAAGATCCTTCTGACTCCCCTGATCTTAAACCTTGCTTCAGCACTTCCCTCCGGATATAGCTTCACCATCTGCATATCATCAGACGAAGCTGCCGCCACAAATGAAATATAATGTTCCTTTGTCATGCTGTGAGCGATACGCACATAATACTCATCCTCAACACGCTCAATAAATATCATATGATGCTCATCTGTCGGTTCTGCCTCTAAGGGCATAAGCTGGATGCCGTGACAATGGATAGTAGCCTCGCCCATACCATGAATCACGTTTCCGCAAACCGGACAGACATAAAGCATTGACCGCAGCATATTTGCGGATATGTTCGCATTCTGAATAGTATTGCCCGATATCAGCTCAGTAACCGAAATCTTAAATACCTCAGCTATAGGCTCCAGCAGAGTAATGTCCGGAAATCCTCTCGATTTTTCCCATTTTGACACGCTTTTGTCACTCACTCCCAGCTTTTCCGCCAGCTGAAGCTGTGTCAGCTTATTCTTTTCCCGCAGTGTCCGTATAACTCGGCCTGTAACATATTGGTTCATATTCGTTCTCACCTCTTTCTGTTGGTATTGCTCCCTCACATTCGTTCGCGGCACGTCGGTCGGTGCATTAAGATTGTAAATCACGTTTTCTGATAACGGTACCTACGGAAAGTAGAGTCAGACGAAATACACTTCGGTTTTGTTTTGACACAGGCTGTCATAGAATACGGCCGCCCCCTTGTACATCTCGTTAGATTCCTTTACGGAATCTCCGCCGAATATTTCAATATGATTGCTGATTTCAAGTGCATCCTCGAAAAATGCAGGACACCAGACTGCATACTCTGTGCTGCCGGGTCTGCTTTATGTGAAATTCCGGATGATATTGGGTTCACTTTTTCTTTTCTGGTAAAAGACGAATCCATCCTCAGTTTTTATGATACGATAGCCTAATCTTTTGTAAAAAGCATTTGTCCGCTCATTCCAACATGGGGTATCCAGATTAAACTCAGCAGCACCTGGGAAATTCTTTTCTATACACTCCATCAAACTAATTCCGTAACCTTTTCTATGATAGATGCTATCAATAAATATTCGGCCTATGTATACGCTGTTTTTTGTTTCATCATGGAATAAAATAGCTGCCCCTACCAAATCTTTTCCTATCATTGCTTTATACAAATGTCCCTCCCGGGCCATCTGTTTATGCCATTCTATAGAATCAAATCCGGGCGGGTACTCCCCTTTTATTCCGCCAACATTTACATCTGTTTCAAAAGCTCTTATGGACATATCTACGATTTTTTCTACCTGATCTTCCTCTGCTTTGACAATATAAGTCAACGGGGACGGTTCGCGTTGACTCCCGCCCTCAAAAAGATGATTTAATTCTGATGTATCTGTCAGCTCGTATATCATTTTTCCCAATGTCCTTTCAGTGCCAGAACATCCAAAAACACACAAAAAATAAATCTATAACACATATTCCAGCTGTACATCAAATGGTTCTTCATTTGCAATCCAAGGTATTATCTCCTCGGCATGCACGCATCCCAATGCCTTATATGCAGCCTGAGATTCTTTTGATGAATGAGCGGAAATGTATAGCCTTTTTGCGCCATATCCCTCTGCCACCCCCGCTGCTTTCTCAAAAAGCTTTCTGCCAACTCCCATACTTCAGTGTCCTTTATGTTTTTCCCTTTTCTTAATCTGCTTCAGTTCAAACAGCCGCTGGCTCTCAGCATCCCTTTGTTCACGGCTTCTGACTCTCCGTTCCTGCTTATTCTGTTCTTGTTGTAATTTGAGTGCCTGCTGCGATTTAGTGCCTATGCCTGTTTCCAATGTCTGTTTTTTCGCATCACGCTGTGCCCTCTTAGGATTCTTTCTGGTATCCTTTACAACCGTTTCAACCGCCGGACTAAACTGCAGATGATAATAATTCCTATTGATAAGCTCCAAGACCTCATAATCCTTCGGTTCCGCACCAAACGTCACTTTAGCTACTGACAGTTTCCTGTTTTCAATTCTCTCAATAACGCCCACCCAGAACGGATCTTCAAAAAACACCGTCAGTCTGCCGCATGTTCTATCCATCGTTTATCACCCAGAATTTGTAAGGAAGCATTGCTTATTATTCTTTTTCCTTAAATGTATAGAATCCAAGCATAATCAGCACAATTCCAAAGACTATCATTCCATTCCTGTTATTGCATTTGCCGTCATACATTCCCGATGTTTTTCAGTCTTCTCCGTGCATCAGGATTGTTACCGATAATTGCCCCAACTTTTTCGCACGACTCCACTCCCTGACAGCCGCCGCAGGTTTCCATCTGTTTTTCTCTCGCGCACAGCCTGATCGGGCATAAAGAATCACAGTACACAGTCTTTGCTCCCGGAATACGGCAGCCGGAGCAGTTGATCATTTCCGGAGTAATCTCCACCCCATTTAGCTTTGACCATTCTTTCGCCACCTTTATCCGCAGTTCATTGTCGTTATTAACCGTAGCCAAACGGGCTTCGCAGGCCTCACAGTCCAGCCCGCAATATGCTATGTAATCATTCATCGTCAATTCCCTCCAGTTCGCTAATTAACATTAGCCATACTATAGCTAATGATTATTAGCTTGTCAAGTAAGTCTTTGGGGACGGTTCTCGTTGACTTATTATTTCAAAAATGGGTCTATGAGAACCGTCCCCACTGACTCCCTGCGATCGGTTCAGGACTTCAAAGACAGATGTTTATGTCTCCGTATACTGCCAGCCTTATAATTCCAATTATGATCAAGTGCAGCGGATAATATATATAGAAAAACCACTTCATCCATTTCGCCCTGCCACGCTCACCATTATAAAGTTTGAGCACCGGATAGACCATGAGCACACCGATCAGTTCTATCGCATATGTTTTACTGACAAAGAAATACGAGACTATCCCATATACAGATCCCCCCCCCGCCATTTTCAGCATCTGTCTCTCCAGATTTCCTCTTTCACTGTACATGCCAATGATCGCCAAAACTGCGATACAGCTCCAATCCGCAGGAAAGGCACTTAGGATAAGAATGGTATTAATAGCTGTCTTCTGCCATTTCTTAAGATTTCCGGAGTGATCTTCAATATATAATACGACAACCGCGATAAACAACGGATACATTACGCTGGTTCTGTTGAATATCCCGCCCTCTAAAGGATTAAGGCTTATTCCAAATCCAAAGCAATATGCAAAGTGGGAAATTATGGCAAAGATGCCCAGGCGGAGCATATACTTCTTTACATCCTTTGTATAGTGATAGCCCTCACACACAAAGAACCACATGATCGGAGCAGTCAGCCGTCCGATAAAATGAAGCACAAATGGCAGGGGTTCCGCAGGAAACCCCGGGTAAACAAGGTCTGTGGCATGATCGATCGTCATTGCGATGATCGCTATGAGTTTAAGATGATTTGAATTAAAGACTTTTCTGATATCCATGATCAGGCCCCCTGTTTCTAAGCTATTTATCAAGAAGTCACCGAGAACCGTCCCATTGACTTCTTTCATCCATTGATCAGTTTTAGGAACTTCTTATCATTCATCTGTTCATTTGTAACATATTCACCATCATGGAACAAAGCATAATTTGTGATCGGAGACGGTGCATTCTGAGCTTCATCCCTGCTTTCTATATGAATTGGCCGAAACAGAATACCATTCTCCTTAGCAGCCTGCTCCAGGACCGGAACATACTTTGCATTAAAAGGACATTGGCTCGTGTAATATAAAACATAGCCCTTCTCTTCTATATGCGGATGTCTGGCGCATTCTTTGAATCGTGGCGCATCAGCTTTCTTATCAAACGGCAAGTACCAAAGCTCTATACCATTATCAGCTTCATCACCTACGATAAAACCTTTGTACTTCAAAAACTTCGGATCAGCCAGGAACGGCTTTTTCTTTGCAGCACATAAAATGCACAGCCCCTTTCGTCCTTTTTCTTTGCTGTCCTCTATGCAGGCATTTAGCAGATCCGTAGAATATCCATGCCCTTTAAGCGAACCGGACACCCACAGACAGTCGATGTACATATATCCATCCGCCTCGATAGGAATCCATGCGTTTTCCGCCGGGATATATTCAATAAAACACTTGCCGCGCTCCACACTCTTCAAAAACACAAGTCCTTCATCAAACCTGTCGGCAAGCCAGGCTTTCTTTGAGAATACCTGTACATCCTTATTATTGGAAATTGCACAGCATATGTGTTCCTTTTCCAGATTTTCCTTTGTGACCCTGATGTATTCCATGGACTACCTCCCTGCATCCTTCCCTTCAAATGGCTTATTCCATGAACCGATCTCGATCAGGTTTCCTTCCGGATCAGCAATATAGCAGGTTCTCTGTCCCCAGGGTTCAAGCTCCGGTTCCAAGACAGGTGTTGCGCCATTCTCTATCGCAGTCTTGAAAGCAGCATCCACTTCATCAAAGGTATCGACATAAAGAGCGATCTCTGAATGACCATTCAGCCCCTTTACATACTCATACCGGCGATTTGTCATCTTTTCAAAATCACTCCTGCCATATAACAGAAACAGAGTCCCGTCTTTTACAAGATATACATTGGAAGCATCCTCTGCTTCCTTGATCTCAAATCCAAGCACATCCCTGTAAAAGCGGATCATCTCTGCCATATTTTCTACCAATAATCCAAAGCCGTCCAACCTCATATCATCAAACCTCCTTTTCACTCATGCACTCTTCGAGCGTCAATACTTCGCAGCCCTTATCAGCATAATACGTATACATAGCATCCAGCTTTTTCAGATCATAGCTCGTCACACAATCAGATATCACATGCACTTTGTATCCTGCCTTTACAAGATTATAGCTTGTAGATTTGACACAGCCCGTTGCATCGGCACCTGTGATATAAAACTCATCTATTTCATTTTTCTCTATAAATCCGGCAAACGCTTCACTAGTCAGCGCACTGGCTTTTGACTTTTCAAAAACATTCTCTGACAGGACCTTAAGCTCAGGAACCAGTTCAGAGCCTTTGGTATCCGGCTTAAATGTTCTTGTCTTTTCGGACAGGTTATAGTGCCTGATATAGATGATATGCATCTCATTTGCTACTGCCCAATCGATTGCTTCATTAACCTGTCCTATGATCTTTTTGTAATTCTTCGTAATATCATTCTGAAGGTCTATCACGACCAACGCTTTGTTTTTCATTTCCTGTCTCCTTCATACTTTCTTGCTACTTCAGCGGTTATCTGATAGAGCTTTTCCCTGATCCGCTCCGGTTCCAGGACAGTCACCTTATCCCTGCATGAAAGCATCCAGGCAAGCAGTCCTTCATCATCAGCATAATCATGTTCAAACAGCAGGCTTCCGTCATCCATTTCCGTAAAAGAGTCTACACCATACTCTTCCACAAGCTGCCATTTCATTGAAGGATCAAACTTTGCTTTTACCCTGTCTTTTGCGGGAAAGACCTTTTTGTTTGACAGATCCGGCATCGGAACTTCACGATCCCCCTTATAGGACGCTGCATGAACGATACTATCCATCCGGTTAAGCTTAAACAGTCTGAAATCTTTCCTCAAAAGGCAATAGCCATAAACATACCAGCTTGTCCATTTGAAGATAAGATAATATGGTTCAATTTCTCTTTCTGAATCCCCTCCGGGTGAATAGTACTGAAACCTGATTGTCTTCTTTAACCCGATCGCATCCTGTATGGTCTCTATCCTTGGAGCAAGTGAGTCCCGATACCATGATGACAGGTCGATCAGAATGGAATCCCTTCCGTTAATGAACTCAGAAGATCCCGCCTGGATCTTCTCCATGAGCTGTCCGTAATAACTGCTTCCGCTCACGCTGTCCAGACTCCTTAAGCCTGCAAGTATCATCTGCAGATCCTTTGATGTCAGGATCGTCCTGTCCATACGGTATCCATCCATAATGCTGATGCCACCGCCGGTACCTTGCGCAGTCCTTATGGGGATCCCGGCATTGCAAAGATCCTCAATATCCCGGTTTATCGTCCTGCGGGATACCTCAAACCTTTCCGCCAGTTCAGGAGCCGTTGTCTTTTCTTCCTGCAGTAAGATCGACAATATCCCGATCAGCCTGTCTATCTTCATATCTCTCACACTCCGAAACGATCATATCACCCTAAACAAGACAACAGTATGTCATGTTTATTATAGCAGAAAAAAATTTTAGGTCACCGGTGACTTACTATCATGAAAAGAAGAACCGGTCGCCCGCTCCTTCTTTTCCGGACAATGCTCTCTGTTGTATCAGTCTTTCTTCTTCACCGGTATCCAGATCGCACTGTGGTAATCCTTATCCGTTTTTTCTCCATTTACACAGTCATACCACTCTGCAGATGCATTCCCGCAAAGTTCATAGTCCGGATTACCCGGAAGCCACTCTTTGAAAATCTGCGTGTTCAGGCTCTGCAGCGCCTCCGGTATCGGACCGATACAGTCGAACACTGCCCAGTCACCTTGCGGGAACTCATAGAGCACCATTCCTTCAGGAACTTCCCCTCCGGCATACTTACCGGCCACAAGATAACGGAACCTTCCCTCTCCGATATCGTCGATGCAGACACCGTACTCCCCGATGCAGTTCTCCACGATAGCCTTCTCATAAGGATTTGACGGAGCATTCCCGGCATAAACATTTGCTGCATACTTTTCGCAGATCTCGTCCCAAAACTTCGGGATTTCCTGATAAGCTGTATCGTTATCAAATTCCTTTTGAAAACCGATAACCTTAAACCGGAACATTTTTGTAATTTTGCAATTCATTTGATCGCCTCCTTGAACTTGTAATTTTACTGTCAGCGGAAGGAACGTCCTCACCGGAGCACCGCTTCGCACCTGTGACGGTGTCACACCGTGAAAGCGGGAGAATGCCTTTGTAAAGCTCTCAGGCGTTTCATAGCAATAGGCGTAGGCAATATCGATCACCTTATCATCCGTATCCTTCAGATCCAATGCAGCCTGATACAGCCTGCGGTTTCTGATATACTCCCCGATCCCATATCCGGTCATCAGGGAGAATCCCCTCTGAAGAAAAAACGGTGACAGATACACCTGATCTGCCACATCCTGCGCACTGATGTTGTCTTTCAGATGCTCTTCCATGTAATCAATTGCCGTACGAATGCATGTAAGCCACTCCATCTTATCCGGTCTCCACTCCGTTCCCCTGACACAATCAATATATCTGATCAGTAAGGGTTAATCCTGTCATTTCCTGTTCAAATATGTCCTACTATCATTTCCATACGGTCAATCCTCTCTTATGCATACCTTGCAAAAATGTGTAAATGCTTTTCGATGTATTCCGTAAAGTACAATCACTCTTTTCTCAGAACAACGTATGTTCTCTCCAACAATCCGATATTGAGAACCGCAAAGATCAGAAGATACATCGGCATGATTCCGATCCCGATAGTCTGCTGCAGGATTCCAAAAAACACCGGCATTAAGGTACTTCCAACATAGGCAGAAGCCATCTGCAGTCCGATTACAGCCGCGCTGTACTTTTTTCCGAAGTTGGTCGGAGCCATATGCTGTATGGCAGGATATACGGGGCCCATACCGGTTCCAATGATCACAAAACCGATCGCCGCAGGCAGATAATTACTGATAGGAAGCATGATCATAATAATACCGATAAGCTCCACGGTGATACCTATCCTAATGAGCAGCCTGTCCCCAAGCTTATTTGATATAAATCCCGAGATTAGCCTGCCAAGCATCAGTCCGCCGAATATCAGCGATCCGAATGAAGCTATCAGTCCGTCAGAAAGTCCTTCCTTATTTCCTGCAAAATAACTCGATGTCCATAGGAAACAGGTGCATTCCCCCGAGCAGTATGCAAAGAATGCGATCAGTGTCAGAACCACCCCAGGTACCTTCAGTGTTTCCCTTATACCAGCACCGGCCTCATCCTCAGTATCCATATTATTCTCATTCATTTTCCAAAGTGGCAGTGACAGGATACATACAAGCAATATTCCCATCTGTATATATGCCGTCCATCTGTACCCCTCATTCCACCTTGCTTTACTTAATGCCAAAGCCATAATGTTCGGGCTGATAACAGCACCTACCCCATAAAAGCAATGAAGGAAATTCATAACCGAACCTGAGTAGTTGTTAGCCACGTAGTGGTTTACGGATGCATCAATAGCACCGGCGCCGAGGCCATAAGGTATCACGAACAGGAACAGCATCGCATAAGATGTCGAGAACGAAAAACCAAAAAGGCCAAGCACCGTCAGCAGGATGGATACAATCACGATCCACTTTGTATGAAATTTTCTTATCATTCGCGGACTTATCAGAGCCGATATTATCGTCATAAACGATATTGCCATCGAAACATACCCTGCATAGGACGAGGGAACTTTGAAAGCCACTTGCATCGTAGGCCACCCGGAGCCGAGAAGTGAATCCGGCAATCCCAGGCTCATAAAAATCAGATATATTACAGCAAGTAATAGAGAATACATAGCGTTAACCTCCAATGATCACGTGTTCTATAGGAGTATATCGCTCAATCTATGTTTACATATAGAATAAAATCGCATATAATCAGATAAATTATGAGACAATATCTTCAAAGGGGCTTTCATGGGACTTTCATACTCTACCGACAAAACTGATGAAACCGGAAAAGAATTGCTCACGTATGGAACACCTGATTTTCCAATTGCCTTCTTTGACGATGATCTCACTAAAGTCAGGGTTCCCTGGCACTGGCACGACGAGCTGGAGCTCGCAGTGATCCTGTCTGGCGAAACGAATGTTTTTATTGCAGGATGTGAGCTTAATCTGAAAGCCGGAGAAGGGTATTTTGCAAACAGCGGAATCCTTCATTCAGCAGAGCTTCTTTCGAAGACCGGATGGCAGCATTGCATGGTCTTCAGCCCTCGTGTAATCGCATCACCTGACGATATCATATGGAATAAATATGTTTCACCAATACTCTCACACCAAAAACTGCCCTTCATCAAGCTGTCGCCGAAGACTCCTTGGCAGAAGGAAGCCCTCTCACTGGCTGAAAAGGCCTGGATTTCCGGGGCCAAAGAGAAAACGGATTATGCCCTTACAGTCCGTTTCGCATTAAGTCGGATTTTTTCTCTGATCACCCATAATATCGATGCAGAAACAGAACATCCTTTCACATCTAAAACGCAAAGGGATGAACTACGGATTAAGAAAACTCTTTATTATATAGAAACACATTATCGAGAGCAGCTCACGATCGATAGTATTGCTGCATCTGCAGACATAAGTGTAAGTACTCTTTTAAGGCTATATCACGACATTCTTCATACCACGCCGATTCAGTATGTTCTTCAGTATCGTCTGGAACAGATCCTGGAAGAACTATTGTTATACCCCGACTCATCAATATCTGAAATAGCTTATTCATGCGGGTTTAATGATATCAGCTATTTTAACCGATGCTTTCTGAAGAAATACGGCTACACTCCATCAACATTTAGGTTCGAGCACTGTGATTGCAAGTAATATTAAGTTTATTCCGGTTTTCTTTACTATCGTGTCCGTCCGCCGAGTCAATCATCCCTTTATAATCTGTCTGATTGAAACCACCAGAAGCGGTGCATACATAAATATCAGATTCAGCCGTTCCCATAAGCCTTCATTGTTTATGATTGTATTTGAAAACTCCGGTTTATCCGACATTACAAACAAAACAAAAAACACTAAAGCGATCACAAGGTTTCTTTTACGCTTTCTGAAACAAAAGGGGCTGATAAATCATATTCTGAAATTTCGGAAATGGGTACGGGCAGTTTAAGACCGATTTTTGAATCCTTGTAATTTATATGTTTTGAATGAGCATCGTCGCCAATTCTGTCCACGGAGTAAAGCTGTATCGTATTATTCTGCAATGAAATAAAAGCGTGACCAAAACCTGCAGGAACCAGTACTGCAAAGGCATTTTCTTCTGATAGTTCAATTGATTCCCATTGAAGATAGGTTGGCGATTCTTTTCTCAGATCAATAACGTAATCCAACCCTCTGCCCTTTATGACTGTCACAAACTTCGTCATAGGGTCACTTTCATCTCTGTAGTGTATTCCAAAAAAAGTGCTTTCTTCAGGCATGCTGTAAATTCTTGTCTCCATGGCTTTGAAATCATCAATGTTTTCATCAAAAACATATGTCAAAGATCCACGGTTATCAACACGTGCATGAAGCCGGTATATATATACTTTTCCAAATATTTCTTTTATCACCATATATCCACCGTATCCTCCGTCAACAGGACAAGACTCACTTCAATCTGCTAACAAATATTAGCTAAAGTATAGCTAACATTTATTAGCCCGTCAAGCAAAGAATAAGGTCAGCAGAGTTTCGTTCTCCACTTTGTGGGACACCCTCCGTATCAACATAAGCCACTGGCGGCAACCTTAGTTCCTGCTCCGTAACATCATTTGACAGTATTTTGAAGGTTCCATCGTCAAAAGGCCTTACAACAATTACATTCGTAAGTCAGCGGGGACGGTTCTGATTGACTTATTAATAGGTGACATGGGGGACGGTTCTCATTGACTTACTGAGAGCAAAGATTATTCACGCTCTCTATAATTAATTCCGGTTCCGTTAAATGAATATAATGCGTGCTTTTCTTTGCCTGCATCCATATTGCTCTCTCTGAATAATCTAAATACACTTTCATGATCTCCTGCCATAATTGCTCGATCCTTACAGCAAAAGAGCGGCTGTTTCTGCCAAATTCCATATTTTCCTGGATTGCTTCCTCAGATGAATGAGTTACAAGAATGATCGGAATATCCGGATATTTATCCTTTGATACCATATTTCTTAAAGCTTCATCATCGTGTGCTAACCTATACTCTTCCCTGCAAGTATTCAGATGCGTAATATTTACAAGTGAATTCAGGATATCCTCTTTTTGCTCCTCAGAAAAACCGGCATAATAAAACGGCGGAGCCTGGCTCATTACTTTCTTTACAACACCCTTCAGGCCAAGCCTTGCAAGTATTTCTAATATTATGAAGTTTTTACTCTTATCTGTTCCGGATTTTTTTAACTCCCTGGCAGTTAACTCCATTTTAAATCTGTTATCCTCTATAGATAATGGATCCAGGAGAATCAGACCCTTTACTATCTCCGGATAGATGCCGCAGAATTCACTGGCATACATTCCGCCCTGCGAATGTCCTATTATCGCTATCTTTTCATCATGCGGAATTTCATCTATGAGCCTCTTTAACTCTTCAGCAATATTCGTTGGGGTTCTTTCTTCATCACTCTTGTCGCTGTGATTGATACCGGCCCTTTCATAGACAAGCACGCCGTGATTTTTACCGAGCTCTCTTGCAAGCGATTCCCACTCAGCTATACATGCCCCAAGTCCCATTTCTATTACAATATCAACAGTTTTGCTTCCAAAAATCGTATAATTATTCAAATGTTATGCCTCTCATCTAAAATCTACGTCTTTTTGATCATCTATCTACAATCAAATAAAAAGCAGCCACGTTATTACACATATCTGAAGCTGCTTTACGCTGATGATAATTCTCATTCTTATCTCTATCTTTGCATCATGTCTCCATTGAACCATCGTACTGCCGGCCACAACCGCCGCACACACCTGTGTGGACACAGATGACGCCTCCGCAATCAGAACAGGTCCACTGCTTCCGTTCTCGCTCCAGAAAAGCGGTCATCCCCGCCTCCCGGATGAACCGCAGATTCTCCAGAGGGGATTCGCGGAGTGGATACTGCGATCCGTACCGGGTCTCCTTTTCCATGACGTCGGCGCAGGGAAAATCCGGGCACTCATCGCAGAACGAATACCCATACGACTTTCTCTTTTCGCACAGAATGATGCCGCATTTCTCTGAGCAAAACTCCGGCTTGTTGTCGTTTGGGCTACGGCATCCGTCACAGCGGCCGGTCTCAGCCAGTGCACGCTTTCAGATGCTGCAGTCCAGTCCGCATGGGGCAATCATATCCGCAATGAACATCCCTTTCAGGCCTCCTTACTTGTCCCGTTCGGCTGATCGGCAATACATGATCTCACAGTCACCACTGTCGGTAAAGCGCTCGATCTCATAGTCCAATCTGCCTTCCTGATATATCTTTTCATATATCTTTCCAAGATCCGCTGTCCGTCCCTGAACCGTAACCCAGCCCATATCCGGCAAAGTCACCGTCCGATCCGCTCCGCCGATATCCCCATCGATCAAGCCAATAACATATTCAATGGATCGCTCCTTCCAGCCATAACCAAGTCCCTGCAGGTTCACCCGGCCATACTTCGCCGCAAGCTCATCCCAGAATGCACCAATCGTTTCATATTGCTGATCGTTTTCCGTGGAAAAAGTCCTGCCGATCCCCTTAAACAGCATTGTTATTTCCCCTTAATTTCTTTTTCTAACAGCCTGTAAACATTCGCCACAAGAAAACCATCAGCTATGGCATGATTCAGACGGACGCTCACAGGCATCATCAGTCTGCCATTTTCCTCCCTGTATTTACCCCAGTTAATGATCGGGGCAAAGTGAAGGAATCCATCCGGCAGCTCAACATTTAATGAATCATAAGACAGCCATGATATGTATGATGCATCAAACCAGTTCGGATGATTCATCATATCCAGCCCGTATTCCCTTGTTTGCTTTGCATTCTCCACATCATTTAGAGCATTCCGGTAAAACACTTCATAGTCTTCATAATATGTCGTATAGACCGGCGTGCAGGTTTCCGTGTCTTCATGGAAAACGTACTGGATCGGATTTATGCTGTCATAACAGATCAGTTCCTCCGACTGCCAGAGATATCCCATCTTGTAGTCGTCCCGTGAGTTCAGCACCTTTGATAGCACATACAGAAAATTGATATAGAACTTAGTGCCTGTCTTCCTGGAATGTTCCACCAGATCTGTGACATCTATTCTCGCGGTCATAGAAGTGGAACATTTGCAGTCCTCTGTAAAATGACGGAATACTCCGTTTCTGTAATATTTTTCTTTATCAACAACCTTATAATTCATATCCATACGCTCTTCACACATTATTCTCTATTTTCATCGCCTTCGTCAAAACCGGAAACTATCTATAATACAAAATCTCACATTCGCCTTCATCGTTAAAAGATTCAATCTCCCTTCACAGGCCCCCGGTTTGCTAATTAACATTAGCCATACTATAGCTAAGGATTGTTAGCTTGTCAAGTATGAAGTAGGTTTCGATCGGTGCTAAACTACAGGTCAAATATACTCATCTGCGAGTATTTTTCCGGCAGGTCGTTCATATACCTGAAACAATCCTCCGGTCTTGACAGGATTCCATTGTCCTTACAGATTCTCCGAAGCAGCCCTGTCAATTCTTTTGCATTAGGACTTGGAAGCTCATACGCATTCCCATACCATTTGATGTAGCGCTCTTTCATTCCCGGAAAATGTCTGTCAAGCGCGGCATAATAGTATTCCCTGTCTCCTTCCCGAAGCGTCAGTCCCATACCAAAATCTATAACACCTTTTACGCCCACTCGTACGCACTCATTCAGAATTGAGGAAATGTTTTCTTTCGTATCATTGATAAAAGGAAGAATCGGCGTGACCCATACGACCGTTGGTATACCTCTTTTCTGCATCTCTTCCAGCACTTCAATCCGTCGCTTTGTATTGCATACATTTGGCTCCAATAACCGGCACAGACCATCGTCATAAGTTGTAAGCGTCATCTGCACCACGCATTTTGCTGAACGGTTGATTTCGGAGAGAAGGTCTATATCCCGAAGGATACGGTCTGATTTTGTCTGAATAGCAACGCCAAAACCATTTTTCAGGATGATCTCCAGGCACCGTCTTGTCAGCCTTAAGTTTTCTTCACAATGCATATACGGATCCGACATCGCGCCTGTTCCGATCATACACTTTTTTCTTTTAGACTTAAGTGCCGCATCAAGAAGCTCAGGCGCATTCTGTTTTACCTCAATATCTTCAAAAGGATGCGTGAACTGATAACACCTGCTCCTACTGTCACAGTAAATGCAGCCGTGAGAGCATCCCCGGTAAATATTTATTCCATAATATCCTCCATGGCTTGTAAGGATTCCTTTTGCATCAACAAAATGCATTTAAGAAGTTCCCCCTTATCTCCATGCATCCTTCTCTTCAATGGGTTTCTGAAACGATGTTCCGTCTTTTAAAAGATATACATTCGAACTGTCTCACTCATCTGTAACGATCTTGCGAATGCTCTCCCAATCGGCGCATCTTTGATAGTTGCTATTCGGAAAAACACATTCTCTGTTCCAGGGTCTGTCAAACACCAAAACCTTAAGTTCCGGCAGATGTTCGAAAAATCTGAACGCCTTTGGGGAATCCTCAATTGCGTAATCAAACTTCATCCTGTAATAGTCTTCAAGTTCAAGAGTGCTGTTACTGTTTTTGATAAAGTAATTCCTTCCATATTTATTAAGACAGTACAGTCTGGCGTTCTTAAGTCCATGCTCATCAAGCCATATACGGGATGGCTCATAAACGCTTGATGGGCGGCCGGTAATGATCGACACCTCGTGCCCGCAGGAAATCCATTCATTTATGGTCTCCGCAGCTCCCGGCGTCGCATCATACGACAACAGTATCTCCGGCTCGTGCCCCCGAAGCATAAACCGCTCGTATTGTTCCGCATTCAGATCAAAAGACCTGTCCAGTTCAAAATAATAAATCTGGTCATAAGGAACGTTCTTATTGAACATTTCCAGCGCAAGCTTTGAGAAGGCCCTTCCTGTCTCGCACAGGCAATCGTCAAAATCAACATAGATACGCATTATTTCATGATCTCACTTTCTCAAATCCGCTAATAACCCTTAGCCTTATTATAGTTATCAAAAGTTTGTAAAATAAAACCGTCTTATCGCGTCTATTCTTCAAAGACAGATATTTATGTCTCCATATACTTCTTTACATCCTTTGTATAGCGATAACCCTCGCTTCCGGATCGTATCCGATAATTGCCAGCACATTAAAGATCGCCGGGAAGCGTGTAACTTCCCGGCTCTTTTTTTTGATCATTCAACCGGAAAACATGCTTCCGTAACATATTCCTCCGGATCCTGTGTCTGAGCAGGACTCACATGATAGATATTGAACATGTGTCCCGCCATCTTGTAACCGTTTGCATTGATCCAGGATACCACGGCAGCATATGCATCCGATATCCCTTCGTAACTGCCTTTTACAATACAGCTGGCAACCTTTACTGAAGGAAGTGTCTTAAACTTCACATGCTCCGTATCTGCATGGTTCCCCTTTACAGTCATCCAGGCGATGATCTCGACATTCTCTTCCTTAAACTCATCATCAAGGAATTCCGCTGCCGCCAGGCAGGGATCCGACGGTACCAGGTCCTTACATTCCTGCCTCATGGTATTCCAGAGCAGTCCCTCATCCTCATATCGTGGCACCACCATCTGTACTGTTGCAGCATACCTCTCAGGTATAGTCTTTACGGTAACATCAAAACTCATTTTTTGCTCCTTTCTCAGCCTCTTTCTGGCTGTATCCAGAAGCATCAGTTTATACTCCGTCTCCTTCGCCTGTTTATCCAGTTCCTTTTGTCTGGAGATCAGGAACTCATCAAGTTTCTCCTTATCTTCGTATATTTCAAGAACACGCACTATATCTGTCAGGGAAAATCCCATATCCTTCAGTGCTGTGATCCTTGCAGCTACGAACAGCTGGTCCTCGCGATAATAGCGGTATCCGGTAAGATCATCTGTCTCTGCCGGCTTCAGGAGTCCGATATCATCGTAGTGGCGAAGCATTCTGATGCTCACTCTGGATAGTTTTGAAAATTCTCCAATTTTAAGCATTTAATCTACCTCCATGGATTTAATATTTCTGAGCTCACCTCTACGATATTCCCTCACATAATGTGAGAGTCAATACATTTTTTTATTTAATTAAGCAAGCGCCGGCGAGGTCTCTGTCCGGTACCGATCATATACTTATTGCCATTCCGATGTCACTCTCCTCATGATCGCGCAAAGCGGTTTGAAGAGCAACAGACATAATGCAAAGTTACTGACGCAATGGATAATGTCATACGGTATCCCGGCAACCCACCAGGTCACTGCCATGCTCCATCCGCCTATGAACAGATATGGGATCGAACAAAACAGCCCGAAAAACAGCCCGAAGAACGCAGACAATATACAATAAAACACACGTCCTGCCTTATGTCTGCCGGCTATAAATACAAGAACGATCAACAGCGGCCATATATACAGGTACATAACAGACCATACATTAATACCTTTGAGAAAACATTCAATAACAGTAAATCCCACTGCCACATAAATCGTTTTTCTGCCGTAAAATAATGTATACACGATAAAAAGAAGAGTTATGGCTTCCACGTTGGGCAACAGATCCAGTGCCAGTTTGGACGCCTCCAGTATCGCAAGGGAAATCCCCAGATATGCAATATCTTTTGTTGATAGTCTAAGATCACTCATAACGTTCCAGTTTCAGGGCATATGCATCCCCATCATTCACCGGCTGCGTATCTGCTCCGTGTTGGCCGAACTCACCATTCACATATATCGCCCAATAAGTTTTCTTTCCGGTATCCGCTTTGATGCCGTTTACGGATGTGATATACACTCCGTAAGCATCCGATGAACTCTCATATTCAAAACCATCCGACTTCTTCAATTCGTCCAACAGCCCCGACAGATACAGCGAATCAGTCTTTCCGTGATACAGGATGTTTTTATTTCCATCCGACACTTCAAGTGTATATGCCTTCTCTGCGTTTGCATCCGGCCTGGGCGAAAGCCTGATATATACCAATGCAAAACATATGATACATAAGATGACCGCGGATATCCCTATGATGTAAGATCGTATCTTATTCATTATTTGTTCCTTTTTGGCAATCAGGGATTATGAATCCCATTTTGTATTATAAATTCTTTAATTTTTATTTGGCTTTCTTGGGTTTCTTTTGCGGCAGTTCTGCATACATGCCTTCCAGTAATTCTGCGATCAGATCTGTGTCCTCAAATCTGTCGAATACGTGCATCAGTGTCTTTGAACCTTCATACGGATAACGCAGTTCCGACTCTGCAAGGAGTCTGTCCGATGTTGCTGTTCTCTTTAAAAACAGTTCATTGCCGCAAATATCCCCCACCAGCTTGCCGTTGAAATACACAAGGTATCCGCCCATCATAGATTTTATGACAATTTCTCCGTATTCAGAAAAAATATCGCGAACATATTCATTAAATTCATTCACTTTGATTGTCCTCCTTCAAATGCGATTTCACTGATTATCCAATGACATTTTCTACTGAATATCTATTCTGTCTTTGTATTCTTCAAGCAATTCATGCGAGTATTCCTTCTTCATATCAGATTCTCTGACGATCTTCCAAAGAGCACCCTCTGCCCCTGTTCGTATGTCCCTATTTCATCAGCATTTGAGCCATCTCCACAATATTCAATACCCCAAAAACCAGTCCCGATGTCGTTTCCCAAGGGTAAAATTTTTCATATTATATTGCATGGAATAATATTATTGTTTTCATCCAGCGGAAACGGTTTTGCAGCCATACATAGGAGCGGGAATTCAAGAATCTCATCCTTCTTATCGAATACATTGATATCCGTATAAAAGCCGGATTATATCCTGTTTATTTCAGTGGAATATGCTTTCAAGGTATTCTCATCAAAGCAAACCCACTCGATAAGATCAAATGCCTCCGGGTTATCTTCGGTATAGTTCTTTACAGCTATAAGCGCAACTGTAGCGGCGTTGTTTACAGGATATCCATACACGCCTGTCGATATAGAAGGGAAGGCTATCTTACGAATACCTTTTTCCTTAGCAATCTTGAGTGAGTTTAGATAACAACTTCTAAGTAGCTCCGGCTCACCCTTCTTGCCTCCATGCCATATCGGGCCTACGGTATGGATTACAAAATTGCAGGGCAGATTATAAGCACCGGTGATCTTCGCTTCTCCGGTTGGGCATCCGTGTAATGTTCTGCACTCCTCCAACAAGCCCGGGCCAGCGGCACGATGTATAGCTCCGTCAACACCGCCACCACCGAGCAATGACTCATTCGCAGCATTAACGATAGCTTCAACATCATTCTGTTTTGTAATATCACCGAGGATTACTTTTATTTCCATACTTTTCCTTCCGATGAATCTCTTCCAATTCGATCATAGCCTCAACATAAGCTTCCCTTAGCTCTTCCTTGGACATGTATTTCGCCATCTTCACATTCAGTTTCACATAGGAATCTGCTTTTCGATTGCTCACGCGCTCAAGAAGCACGCCGCTTTCGGCAGTAGTTTCGTTGATTAAACAAATCTATAACCCCCATTCATTCCAGGATACATATCTTACTCCGTTTATCTCACATGATACGTCCCCTAAGTAGAATACACTTCCCTGTACATCGTCCGGTCTTAAACCAACATATGTCCTTACGCTGGAAGATAGCTTCTTTTCTATGTCAGATTTACTCTTTACTTCTATTGCGAAGTTTTTCTTCCAATCGGTAATAATGTCTACTTCAAACCCATTCTTATCTCTGTAATAAGTCAGATTTGCCTTTTTCGCGTCATTATATCTCTTTTTCAGCAATTCAGATACTGCAGCCGTTTCAACAACAGCCCCCTTATGATCGTCAAGCAGTAACTCTTCTTTTGATTCAAGTCGTAGCAAATAGCACATCAATCCGGAATCAACAAAATACAATTTAGGTGTTTTTACAATTGTTCTTCCGAGATTATTGCTATCAGGTTCAAGAAAATGAATAATATATGATGCCTCGAGAATTGAACACCAGTTTTTAATTGTCACAGCAGAAACTCCAATATTTCTGGAAATGCTGTCATAATTTATCATCTGCCCACTGTAAAGTGCACAAATCTGAATAAATGTACGAAATGCACTTAAATTGTCGGCATTTATCTGATCCTTAACGTCCAAATCCAAATATGTGTCTATATAGTTTTCAAACCAATCATCCAAATGGAAATGCTTGTCCACGTCATGCAATGGCGGGTAGAATCCCTTAAAGAAAATATCATATGGTTCATCCGGCAACAATCCGGCTTCTTTAAGTTCCGCCATAGAAAAAGGAAGCAGTTTTAACAAGCCGACTCTACCTGCGAGGCTATCGGTAATATTCTGTTTTAATCTAAACTGGCTGGATCCCGTAAGAATGTATTTACCCAGGGTATAATCGCCCTTATCAATTATTAGTTTTACAGCATCAAATATTTCAGGAACTTTTTGGGCTTCGTCAATAATCAATCCATCCGGAAAAGCTTTTAAGAAATCACCCGGATTTGACTTGGCAAGTTCTCTTAGATTCTTATCATCAAAGGAAATATACTTCTTTTCCGGGAATGCATATTTTGTTAATGTCGACTTTCCGCTCTGTCTTGGGCCTGTAATGGCAACGACCGGAAATTGCTTAGCAAGCCTCATAAGAGCAGCATAAGCATTTCTCTGTATCATAAACAAAACCTCCAGGTTTTAGGATATTCTAAATTATAATATTAGGATATTCCAAAGTCAACATGTAGGCTATTCCAAAGTCACAGTATAAGATATTTCAAAGCTCAACTTATCTCAAAAGTGTTCGTGATCTCAAAGCCGCAGCTCTTATATAACTGAATTGCTCTTTTATTCCAGTCAGCCACATGAATGATAACTGGATCATTCGAAATATGTTCCAATGCCCAGAGAAAGATTTCTCTCCCTATTCCACGGCCTTGATATTCCGGTGCAACAATCAGATCATCGATTTCATTTCCTTTCAGAGCAGCACTTCCAATAAGGATTATATTATTATGTATCCCTTTTTGAATCCTTTATCCTATAGTAATCTTCAGCATCTATCCCTATTTCAATATAATCCTATGCCTTCGAAAATTTGTTGCCCAACAAAACTACAGTCTTGACGTCGTTTTCTTTGGGTAACAAAAAATCAACGGATATGTTTTGCATTTACATATTTCGTTGCCCTGGCCGATCCTATCTTTTTTACGGATCCGTCTTTTACCATTTTCCCCAGCACTGCCTCAACAGTAGTTGGACTTACGTCCGGTAAGAATCCGCAGATCTCGGACTTGGATATCGGTAATACACTGTTTAGTACTGTTTGTACTATCCTTTCGCTCTTCTTCAGTTTTTTTCCGTTAACCGTGGAAAACCTTGCATCAAGCTCCCTATAGCACTTATATAGAGTAGAAAGAAAATTCTTCATAAACTCTGTATAGGTGTTTTCGTTCGTATGCCATCCTTTAGATGAATCCTGAAGTGCGTTGTAGTAGTATTCCTTCGACTTATTGATCTGCTCTTCGAAAGATACATACTTGCCGATATTGAATCCGCTCTTATACATAAGCAGAAGCGTCAGCAGTCTTGAAACCCGTCCGTTGCCATCCGCAAATGGATGAATGCATAAAAAATCCAATATGACACATGGAATAAGCAGGAGCTTATTGATCCGCGCATTATCTCTGGCGTCAATGTATGCAAGGATGAGCTGCTCCATAGCATCAGCCGTTTCTGTCGCAGGTACCGGAGAAAAACGAATTCTTCGCCGTCCAAACTCATCTATCTCGGCAATAATATTATCGTCGGTTTTGTACCTGCCCGCTCCTTCATATCCTGCCGTCTCAGTCATAACTTGATGCAAATGCAAAAATGTCTCTTCACTGATCGGGATTTTCTCAAAAGATACATGTATCTCGTCCAGTGCATTTCTGTACCCGGCTATCTCCATCTCCGTGTGGTTTACCGGTGCACTGTTTCCTTCTACGATTTCCTTTATTCGTGCATCCGTTGTAATGATTCCTTCAATAGCATTGGAACCTTTAACCGACTGAATACGGGCTATCTTTTCCAGTTCCGTGTAAACGGTCAGATTCCGTCCTCTTCTTTCCTCAGAAATCGCATTAAGAGCGGATATTGTGGATGTAAGATTAACCAGCTCTGCCGGTAATAATCCGTCGTCCAAGAAACCATAATCAAATATGTGCATATATTGCCTCCATTAATTGCATATATATTATCAAAAAATATGCAGATAAACAACTGCTATCTGCATATTTACATTCGGATATTATGCACTTATTGCATTCATAATCAATATCTTCCTTATAGTTTACTCAAAAATCTGCCCGGGAAGCTTAAGCTTTTCCTTTGGCGGAAAGTTCTTATCAAACTCTTCAACATCAGCATCTTCAACATAGTAGCCCTTTGGAGTCTGGTACACACCGGTGATCCCATCAAGATATCCAGGAATCAGCTCCTTGCACAGGAAGAATGAAGAATCAGCATCTTCCGGAAGGTCATGGTATCTGATTCCGAACTTGCTGGCATAGTCAAAGCCGCTGTTTCCATAGAAACCAATATTCCCTTCAAAAAGCACCGCTCCAAAGCCCATTTCTGCAGCCTTTTCAAGAGAGTAGTCCAGGATTGCCTTGCCATATCCTTTTCTTTTAAGCTCAGGAGCGATGCCGATCGGTCCCATTGTAAGAACGTCGATAGTCTTTCCATCATCTGCCTCAATGGTAGTTTTCATAAATATGTTCTGACCGATAAGCTTGCCGTCTTTCTCCATGACAAAATCAAGTTCTTTTACAAAAGCAGGATCATCCCTAAGGACATGTATCACATAATGCTCACTGCATCCCGGCCGATACACGTTCCAGAAAGACTCCCTTACAAGGTTTTCAACTTCTCTGTACTCTTCTTTTCTCTCAGGTCGTATTGTATAATCATTTGAATTCATCTCCAAAAATCTCCTCATATAATTCATGTTTTCTCTCGTTTAAGTAGCAATAATCCTTTTATGGTCATCAAAATAAAGGCTACAGATGTAGCATACGCTGCCCTGGTGATAGCAAGCACAAGCACTGTTACTATACTGATTCCCATGGATAATGTGATCATTACCCTTTTTGCTTTTTCAAACTTAAAATGGTTTAAAACCACTATTACAACTCCGGTTGCCACAAGTGATGCAAACAATATCCAGTAAATCAGCCTTATGGTAGCTGAATCATCGCTGTATTCAATAAGACTCACTGCGTAAATCATCTTTTCTACTGGGTGCGGGAAAAGCGGAAGGAATATCAGCCCACACGCCAATAGGTCATTTAGCCCAAGAAGATAATCCAGGATCTTGCGAATATTTGCCCTATTTTCTTTTTCAGCAATAATCACCAGTTTTTCACTGGAAAGAAGCTCATCTATGGATACGGAAAAGAACTTTGAAATCTCTTTTAACGAATCGATGCTTGGATAACCTCTGCCCGACTCCCATTTCGAAATCGCTGTCCTTGAAACGAACAAAGCTTCTGCCAGCTCCTCCTGGGTCATCCCTTTGCTATTTCTAAGTTCCAATAGTTTTTCGCCAAACTCCATATCTGCCATCCTCTCTTAAGCCTCTTTGCTGCAGGATAAAACACACCCCTTATACAGATAATATAAGCCGATGCTTAATAGTACCGAACCAATGATATCCGTAAACCAGTGGACTCCTGAAATAAGTCTTCCTATTACCATAAATAGCGAAAACAATACTGCAAAAGCAGCTATCAGCTTCCTTATCACATCATCACTTAGCCTTCTGCCAGCCTGTTCCACCAGTGTCGGCATCACACTAAGTACCAGCAGCGTTGTAGAAGATGGATACGATGCCTCCATAACCCCTTCTATAGGAATAGGCCTATAGTTGATTGGTATCATCTCAAAAATAAGGTATGCCATGATGACAATAATGTAGTAGATTCCGAGAATGATAATATCCTTATCCACCTTAAACAGGCTCTTTCTCTTAATCAGCTGTATAAAGCCAACGCCGCCAAATATCATGCAGATAAAAATTGGTACCAGCCCAAGCCAGTCTGTGATGGTATAAAGTGTCATGTTAACTCCCGTCATATCATGGAAGCCCACGTTAAATCCAGCAAATCCGATATCTGTTCCATTTTGACCGACCGGCTGAACATCAATTGTCATAATAAGCAAGGTTAATAATGCAAACAATGCTATAAAAGTGCCCCCTGTCAAAAAGCAAGTTTTTCTGTTTCTCATTTTTCTAATTCCTTTCCTTTGAAAATTTCCTTCCGGCTGATTTCAAAGTATCAAAGGATATGAAAAGCAGAAAGAATCTTGCCGTCACATGGGCGATACGCTTCGTGTCATCCGCATGAATATTGGATTTGTGCGATGTCACAAATCAGCAGCTTATTATTATCATTGCAAAGTCTTTTCATAACACAAGAAATCCTGATCATACATGTAGCATTCACCTACCACGTCAAATCCAAAATGTGCATAACATTTTATGGCTTTAATATTGTGCTTGTTCACAAGAAAATGAATACTTTTATATCCACGCTCCTTCAAGGCCTTCATTCCGTATTCCATCATTTTCTGTCCGATTCCCATGCTCTGGAATGAAGGATCCACGACAACACGCGCCAGTTCTCCCCCTGGAAAAAGAGCTTTGTTCCAACAGTCAAGATTATCCACATCCATATCTTCTTCAATAGAAATTGCCGCAATAACCTTGCCATTCTCTTTCATTACAAATAAGGAATCCCGTGATAGATCAAAGCTGATTGTTTCAACTGACGGATAATCCTCATCCCAGGCGCAGAACTCCCTGCCCTTCTGCGCCTGATATAATTCAAGTATCTGCTCTCTATCGTTTTCCGTAGCCAATATAATTTCACCCATACCCGCCTCCGCGCTGAAATTCCTTTATAATGTCAAAAACTATCTCTTTTTTATTTTCTTTGCAGCCTTAGCCCATTTTGATATTTCTTTTTTCTTGGCATAATTCCTTGTGTTCTCAGAGCTTAGTGACTTGTACAGGATGTATCTGTCCACAGAAAGATCACCACTTTCTATTGCGGCTTTCACAGCACAGCCTGGCTCCGTGTCATGCTGGCAATCACTAAATTTACATTGTTTTTCCAACTTGGCTATATCCGAAAAGGTATTATCAATTCCCAGCTCCGTATTTGCCATGCCAATTTCTCTCATGCCTGGTGTGTCAATTATGGATACGCCGTTATTAAGTTCAATCAGCTGTCTGTAGGTAGTGGTATGTCTCCCTGTGGAATCTGACTCTCTGACGCTGGAAGTTCTCATTATCTCTTCACCAGCAAAAGCATTTAAAAGTGTTGACTTTCCAGCCCCGGAAGATCCCATTAGGCAGATAGTAATACCTGGTCTCATATATTCCTGTAGTTCATCGACTCCTATCCCATAAAGTGCTGAAATTGCATGAGCCCTAACCTTATCAGATATGCTCTCCACCTCTCTTATATATCTGCCGTAGTTACTACATAGATCTGCTTTTGTCAAAACCACCACCGGAATAGAATGCCCCTGAAGAACAACACTCACATATCGAGCTATTCGATTATAGCTATAGTCTTCATTAAGCGACGTCACAATAAAGGTATAATCCACGTTAGCTACCATGTACTGCATAACTCCGGTCTTCGCCTGATCAGGGCGCTGCAAAAGAGCAGAACGATCAAGCACTGATACGATCAAAGAATCTCCGATTGGGTTGTATTCAAAAGAAACATAATCACCCACAACAGGAAACCGATCTGTCATTAAGTCATAAAAGCTCCCTTTGAGTCTGGCAGGGATATCCTTTCCTTCGAATCTAATTGTATAATTGTTCTTGTGTATCGCAGATATTCTGCCTTTAAAAAGTTCTTCATTTGTATTATTCATTTGTCTCCACCCTTATCGCCAATATCAGAATGGATCCCACTGTCTGGAATAGAACCGTTCTCATTATTTAATGGCTTCCTCTTTTATTCTTCCCAGATATATACAGTAAACAATCGCAACAACAATGGTAGTCACGACATAAATCTGGTCCACAGCCCGCACATCAAGGCACTGGATCAAAACAGTCCACAGGGCAAAAGTACCGATCAACCCTGTCCCTGTCAGCAGATTTCTTTTTTCCCTCATGTTCTCTTCGTCCTTTCATATGATATCACCTATTGGTAAATTGAAAGTAACAAAGACCCATTAAGGAGGAAAGAAACGTTCTGTCACATCCGTGATACGATTCGTGTCATGCCCCGGAATATAGTTTTTTCATGTGTTTTTCACCGGCTTCAAGAATATCTTATCACTGATCTGCAGCAATACAATGGCCAATACACACGCCAAAATGTGGCTTACAAGAAAAGCAAACCATATTCCCGACAGTCCGAATATATGCTTTAGCATCAAAGCTGGCAGCACCCTGAATATAATGTAATACGCAATAAGCAACAGCATAGCCCTCTCCGGTCTTCCAATTCCAGTAATATATCCCTGAATACAGCTTGTAAGCATATATAATACGTATCCGATGCTGACAATATGGAAGAACTCTGCAACTATAACGCCAACCTCTGCTCCCTGGCCGAAGCATCCGCTAAGCATGGGACTTGTGCAGATGACAAGGGCGCTTACCAAACCAATCAGAACTCCCCCTGTAAGCATGGCTTTTTTACAATAATCACCGGCCCGGTCTATACGACCTGCGCCCTTGCATTGACCGACTATAGAGGTAACAGCCATTGACATGGCATTGGTGGGCATAAACATAATAAGTTCAAGATTTCTTACCACTCCATATCCGGCAAGGGCTGTCAGTCCGAAGGGATTAACAAATGTAATCATAACGGCGGAACTTAATGCCGGCATAATAGACTGTATGGAAGTCGGAACACATAGCCTGCCCATGGTTTTTACATCCTCCCATGTCATTGCCTTAAAATCAAATGAGAACCATTTCTTTTTGTAATGATAAGCAAACGCGTATGCAAGGCAAACAAACTCCGATATCACTGTTGCTATGGCCACCCCATTGAATCCCCACCAGTTAATCATTATGGGATCAAGGATAGCATTAACTATCACCGTCATAAGCATTCCTTTCATCTGGAAAACCGAGTCTCCAAAGGCCCTGAATATAGATGTAAACTGCATGTATAAAAAGAGAGCAACATTTCCAATAAGATACAGTTTCAGATAAGACACCGCTTCAGTAAGTACCTCTGTAGGCGTACCCATTGCTGTCAGAAGATACTCAGATGCAAGTTCTCCCACAAGGCATATCGCTCCGGAAAAAACCAGAGAAACTATCATAACAACGGCGGCTGCTCTTTTTACTCCCACTGTGTCCTTTGCTCCGACACGTTGGGCAATCATAACCGATACTCCGTTACCAACACCCATTGATAAGGAATTCATAATAAGGACAATAGCTGTACTTGCCGTAAGTGCAGACATACCTGCCTCCCCCAGGAGATTTCCTACCCACAGGCTGTCAACCATGCTGTATGCCATGGTAAGTGTCATGGCAAGCATAAGGGGTATAAAGAGCTTCATTAGAGCTCTTGTTGTGTTTTCGTTTATAAAATCTACTTTACTTTTCATAAGTCTTTTCCACCTTCTTTACAAATTCTACTGCTGCCTTAAGCTCATCCTCATTGGGATTGGACTTATTCATTCCTCCGATCAACTTTAATGGTCCATATGTGTTAAAACCACGACATCCGTATGTTCCAAGGCACTTGGCTCCTCGCTCTTCTACGACCTTCTTAATCTTAGCGGCAAAATCCTTATCGTTCTTTGCACAGGTATAGATAAAGAAAGTCCCCTTCCCCGCAGGAATCTGTTCTGCAACACGGCTTACCGAATCGTAAAACTTGGAATATGCTATCCCCGATGCAAAGCCCATCAGGTCATAATCCTCCCAGTTGAAATCCGCTCCCACACTCCCGGCCTCTATTAGTTCCACCTGACATTCTGCTGCCACGCGGTCACAGACCTTCTTTGTATTACCATGGTGCTTTGATTCATAGATAATTATTGTCTTCATAATTGTTTTCCTTTCTCTGAATGAATTTCATTCATTTGTATTGTTTATTTTACCCCTGAAACAATTGTATCAGGGGTTTGTCTTACAAATTCAATATTTCAATTAATGTATCCTTTATTCTTTTACCGCAATCCTTTTCACTTCCATGCTCAAGTAACATTCCCAGCTGCCCGTAAACAAAAAAGTAGGCTAGGGCATCTATATCCGATATCTTTATTTCTCCGTCATCCCGGGCTTTCTCCAGCTCCTTTTTAATATGAGGTACCAGCTTAGCTGCTGTCTTTAACATAAGCTGATCATGCATCTTCTGACTTCCCTCACTATGGAAGAGACTATATAAAAGCTCGTTATCCTTCTCAGGCTCACGGTACTCTTTCAGACTTCCAGAAAATGACCGGATCTTCTCTTTCAAAGTTTTGCCCTTTCTGTCAAATCTCTTCAAGTTAGCTCTCACGATAATATCCGCATACTCTTCAACTGCTGCATCATATATCTCTTCTTTTGATGCATAGTATCTGTAGCAAAGTCCCTGAGAGATTCCCAGTTCCCTTGCTATATCGGAAATCGTAGTCTTATCATATCCTTTTTGGGCAAATACTAAAAGAGCTCCCGATAGAATCTCCTGCTTTCTGGTGTCCGGGTCTTTTACGGTTCTCATGTACATCCTTCCTTACTTTGTTTCACTTTCTGCATATTAACACAGAAGTGTCCGGATGTCAATGAATAATATTCATTCATTTTTTGATTTCCGAGTTGACTTTACATTACTGCCGCATCCAGTATTTTCTCTTTGGTAGACATGACTCCCTCCAATACCTTAACGTTGATATGATACTTCGCTTCATGAAGTTTGGACAATAAACATACAGTCTCAACTGTTGTTTACTTGAGCAACCGAAAATGTCATCACAATAGCAACTACTGATTATTACTTATCTGCCTTCGGTTCATATCAATCATTCAAATAATCAGGATCGATTCTGACCATCTCAGCAAGTGCTTTGTTTCTGTAATTCAAGTCGTCACGAAGCGTAAATCCCTGTGATTCCCAAAAAGCATTGCCTTTTTCATTCTTTTTAAATGCTACAAGCAAAACTTTATTAATTCCTTCTTCTTTCAGAGCAGTGAGTGCCAGATTTACCAACTCTGTGCCTATACCCATACGTCTGCAATCAGGGGATACACAGGCATGCTGTATGATACCGCGTCTTCCGTCATGCCCGCAGAGAATTACTCCAACGACCTTTTCGTCAATTATCGCGACAAAGGATGTTCCCGGATTTCTTTTTAAATATTTATCGATGCCCTCTCTGGAATCATCCTTATCATTAAGCCCGTTCCCGCATTTGATCCAAAGGGCATAAGCGGCTTCATAATCATCTATGTTCATTATCCTGTAAATCGGCATTTCTAAAACACTCCTCCCCTCTTAATCTTTAATCACTTAGCTGTTCTAGTCCGGTTTAGTTTTGCTCCTTGAGCATTTTCTTTACCGCCTTATCAAAATCTGATAGCCTCACTAGTCTGAGTTTTATCAGGAATGGCTCCATGAGGACTGGTTATTTCCATTTTGGAAATAACCACTTTTTCATCCAATTCGCCTTCTTCAAATATTTTCTTTAAATGTTTACTTACAGCAGGTACCTGAACTCCAAAAAGTTCTGCCATCGCCTTCTGTGTTATCCAAATACTCTCGTCTTTAATGTATGCATCAACAGAAACATCCCCTTCATCGGAATGATAGAGAACCATTTCCATTTGCTTATCAAAGTCTCTCATAGAAGGTCCTCCTCCCTTCCTTTTATCAGTTCCTCATCCTTCAGCTGGTAAGCAATAAGCCTTGGAATGTATTCCGGAGGAGTTCTTCGCCCCGCCTCCCAGTCTTCCAATGTACGAACAGGGATGCCTGTATGCTCTGAAAACTCCATTACTTTATCGGCTCATTCATCCCTATCCACTGTATGAAGGCTGTCTTATCACTGCTGTTATACCCAGCCTTCTCATAAAAGTGAAGTGTCTCCGGTTTCTTTGAACCGGTAAGAAGCATCATCTTATAACAATCCTCCTGCTTGGCTATTTCCTTTGCATAGTCCAGACACTCACCTGCATATCCATTGCCTCTGTAATCACCGTGTGTTACAACGTTTTCAACAAAAGCATATGGTCTCACATTCCTCGTTAGATTCGGTATAATAACGCATACACAGGAAGAAACAATCTGACCATCAATTTCATTCACAATGAGGTGATGATTCGGATCGACGATAATCTGATTCCATGTTTTTTCGAGATGCGCATTTAACTCTGGTATACTGTCTTCATGCAAAAACAGATAAAGCTTAAGCAACGCATCCAAGTCCTCTTTTCTTGCTTCCCGTATCATATATGCTCCTTCATCATTTCCTTTTGAAAAGGTATTTTCCTTTACCTTTTCCTTTCATTGGATAAATAAGTTCAGATTCCAGCATCTTCTATATCAGCTCTGATGATGGAGACGCTGTGATTTTGAGCGCCTTCATAACTTCCGTCCGGCCAAAAAACTTGTCATTTCCAAATTCAGCAAAAAGTATCTGAATGTGCTGTTTTGTCTTATTACTGAAGGCTTCCGGAATCTCAATGTCCTGTTTTGGTGTTTCAATGTCCTGTTTTTTCCAACGAACATGTGTATATCGATTCTTTAATTCATTATTCTCACCTAATAGGAGATTTTTCTCCTTTTATTCTGAGCACCATAAGCAAAACGTTTCGAATTCGATGTGTTTACTCCATCTTCTTCTCAGAATCTTTAATCCTGTAATAATCCTCCGCATCAATAGTGATTTCAATATGTTCCTTCGCGGATTTTAATTGTTCAAGTAAACAACAGACTTCGACATGGTTCTTTGCAATAGTACGTATGACACACCACTCACAGTTTTCGGAAATTGTTCAACACAGTATTTTGCACGTATTAGGGAATAAGTCCATTTGTTTTCGGAAACAATTCAATGCTCTCAAGCCCGTATTTATAAGACAGACTGTTTTTCCGTTCTTATCATGTGTCCTTCCTGTATCGCTGCGAATGTAGCCACTGCACTGGCGATAGCCCCACTGTATTTCAGATCAATTATCTTTAATGTCAGTGGAAGTACAAAAAGCAGTATTCCCGTCACCTTATTCATTATAGTATGTAAAACAACTATTTTCTTTCTCGTGACATATCCGGAAATCAAGTTGACTGCCTTAATCACGGCGATCACGATGATCCAAATCAAAAGCCAGGTCGGTATATGAATGACCGGGAGCAGTTTTATCAGACACAAAGTGACCATTACAAAATCAGCCACTGTATCGAGCTTCGATCCAAATTCACTGACAGTGCTTGTCTTCCGCGCAATTGCCCCATCTAACATGTCGCTGACCCCGGCAGCAATATACAAAGCATAGAACGTAGGCGAAAATACAGGACAGAACAACAAAATTATACTGCAAATAATTCTGATGCAGGTTATTATATTGGCCATGTTATACCGGTGTCCCTACCTCGATCAGATTTCCGTCCGGATCATAGAAACGTATCACCTTCTGTCCCCAGCTGTGGGTCATCAATCGATTTACATATTTTACATCCGGATAATACTTCTCGAGTTTTTCTATGAATCCTTCGATGTCTGATTCCTCAAAATAGAGCTCGCAGGAATTGTTCTCTGAAATAATCTCTTTCCCGAGAAACTCTTTCCAGTATTTCTCCTCCTGCAGTACCAAACCTTCAGTAAGGATCATATTTCCATCATTGTCCAGGATCATCTCGAGGCCAAACAGGTCATGATAAAACTGTCTGGATCTTTCAATGTCTTTAACAACAATCAATACATTTTTCAGTTTCATCTCAGATCATCCTTCCTGATAATCCCTGTTCCCGGTCCCCGCTATTTTCTCAAATATGACCTCCTGTTCTTTCATAGATATCTTTTCGACCTTATAGCCGTACTCTGTCAATTCTTTTTTATACGTCAAAAAAGAATGATCTATCGTAAGGCCTGCTATCTCTTCAATCTCAGCATAAGTCAGGCTGAATTTATCAGTTCCGTTATTCTGTATCCACTTCCACAGGGGATCATATTTGCTCATCTTCTCTTAATTCCTTCTCAAACATAATATTGTTCACCTGCTCCGTGATAAATAGTTCTGTATCTGTCTCTAACAGATCATAACTTTCTATTACGGCCTTATCATGTTTCTTCAGCACTTCTTCATACCCATTTGCCGTATCCTTCTTCTTAGGAAATCGTATCGAACTATCAAAACTATCTGTGACAATTAGCCCTTGCCTCCCACAGATATCTATCCATTGATCCTTAGTGTAGAACTTAATATGGCCATCCTTCTTAAGCCGCATGTAATCGTCAACGAATCTTTCCGTATCACATTCATTAGGACATGGGTCTGATATAAACAGCATCCCGTCACTTTTCAAAACCCTGCTCACCTCTCCGATACTATGCTCTATATCCGGGAAATGATGCAACGCATATCTTGTTACAACCAGATCGAAAGATTTCTCTTCGAAAGGAAAATCAATCCCGTCATAACTTATAAACGACAGATTCTTTATTCCTTCAGAATCTGCCCTCATGCGATTTGTTTCAAGAGCATCATTCACGATATCCAGACCGACAACTTCACATCCGGGATTGTTCTTCGCGATAGGAAAAGAAAGATACCCGCTCCCGGTTCCAAGATCAAGGATTCTCATCCCCTCACTGATCTTCACAAATTCAAGTATCTTATTAAGATGCTCTGAATCCTGCGTCTGCCTGTTATAGAATGTGCCCGCTGCGAAGCTTTCCTCGAAGCCATGACGTGTTGATTCGATACTCGTAGCAGCGGGGAGATTTATCCAAAGTTCTGTTCGAGTCTTACTCTCACGCATCGATTTTATGACAAAAGCTTTTGGATCGGGATAAACAGTCAGGTCATCCTCTTCACCCTTATCAACACGCACCGGGAATGCAAGCTTCTCTTCGTCTATTGAGAACTGCGCATCAACATCCGAACGGTTTCCTCTCGGGTCGAGGCGTATCCACTTATTGAATTCGTTCAAATAAACGCCAATCAAGCCGTGACATATATATACAGGATTCGTTTCATCATCGAGGATGAGCTTCTGATAACATAAGCCTGCCGGAACACCTTTACATCGAAGAAGCGCGGCAAGCAAATGGGACTTGGCATGACAGATACCGTGACCGATCTTCAGAACATCGGAAGCACTGACTGCTATCTCATCTGCATTAATGTCAGCCGAATGCGGATAAGTATCCCTTACGTACTCAAAGGCATGTCGGACATAATCCGTTTCAGAAGAAACCTCGTCAAAAAGCGTGTCCGCGAGAGCCTTAATCTCCGGCTTATCAAAGTCAATAACCTCATCATATTTGAGATATTCGTTAATATCTTTCGTTAATAATGAAACCATTAGGCAAATAATCCTTTCCCGATCTCATACGCTTTCTGAAGATTTGCATCCCAGTTTTTCTCTCTAAGTTCATTTTCTCTCGATGTGTTATCAAAGACTATGAATTCCATCTGTTTGGCACGTCCAAAGAGCCTATCCCCCAGCATGACTCTTTTCATACTGTCAAGAAGACCATACTCTTCAAGGTGTTCGATTGGATTACCTGCCGAACACAGTATCACGGCTTTATCAAGTTCTTTCATAGTCTTTTCGCCATATGCAAATCCATATGTCCAGACTCTGTCAAACCAGCCCACCAGCTTTGCCGGTGCCTCTGTCCAGAATACAGGATAGATAAACGCTATCGCATCTGAAGAATTGATCTTTTCCTGCTCTGCCAGTACATCTTTTGCAACATTTGGTGTGTTTCTATAGTTGGCATCCCTGATATACTCTTCCTCCGTCATATCAGTCTGAAAACCCATCTTATAAAGATCCGATATGATATATTCATTCCCGGAATCTGTTACGCCCTTAATAAAAGCATCACACATATTCTTTGTGAAAGAATCTTCAGACGGATGACAATATACAATGAATATTTTCATTTCAGGCTCCTTTTATTGCACTCTGGTAAGGGCATACATTTTCATATCAACAACATTCCCGCATTTGACGGCATTACTCTTTAATGTTCCTTCGTATTGGAATCCTGCCTTTTCCAGTGCCCTGCATGAAGCTATATTGTGTGCGAATGGTTCTGCAAAAATACGGATAATATCCGTATTCTCAAACACGTACGCACATACCTGTTTAATAGCATTCGTCATATAGCCGTTTCCCCAGTAAGGTTCTCCTATGTAATATCCCATTTCAGCGGTTCTGGAATGAATATTATCCTGTCGAAAAACTCCGATGCTTCCAATTACTTTATCATCAAGCGTTATCGCAAATGCAAATGTCTTATCCTTATCTGCCGACAGCATTGCTCTTATAAAATCCTCTGCATCATCTTCCGTGTACGGATAGGGTAATCCATCCCTAAGGTTATTCAGAACCTTTAGATTATTTAGATTTATTGCGAGATCGGATTTGTCATCGGTCCTCCATTCTCTTATAGAAAGATTCATTTTTCCTCCATAGCTTATATTATTGTCTGCCTCCTATAACCATTCTGTATTCCCAACCCCAAAATCTTAACTATCCCGTATTCTCAAGGGGATTTTTTACCATCTTATATTCTCATCCCTTTTTACACTCTTCCCGGTGGACTGATTCTGTAATACTCTTAATGCCCCATTTTGCCATTTCATGCCTTTAACTCAAAGTGCCGAAACCCTTTGATTTCAAGCCTTTTCGAGGCACTTTATCTTTAAACCCGTGAAAGCGAAATGACCGTCTCGACATGTCTTGTATGGCAAAACTGGTCTACCGCCACGAACCGGCTAAGGCGATATCCCGCTGCCATGAACACCTTTATGTCGCGGGCCAGAGTCGCAGGATCGCAGGAAATATAGACTATACGGGAAGGAGCAGCCGAAACGATAGCATCCAGTGCAGCACGCTCCATGCCGGATCTTGGAGGATCGAGGATCACGACATCCGCCGACAGATCACAAGCCTTCGGAAGATACTCTTCTGCAGGGGCCGCCGTAAAGTCAACATTTGATATCTCATTCAGCGCCGCATTCTTTTTTGCATCCTCGATCGCCGTCTCAGATATCTCCACTCCATGCACATATCCTGCCTTTCGAGAGATATACAGCGAGATCGTCCCGATGCCGCAGCACAGGTCGTAGACCTTCTCCGTGCCGGAAAGACCGGCGTATTCCAGCGCCTTATCATATATCTTTAGCGCCTGTTCGGTATTAACCTGATAGAAGGAAGATGGCGAGATCCTGAATCTCAGACCTCCCATCTCGTCAACAATATATCCGGGGCCGTATATGGTCCGGTACTTTTCGCCCAGTATCACATTTGTCCGTTTGCTGTTCTCATTTATTACGATAGTGGCAACTCCGGGTATGCCCAGAAGTGTCTCCTTAAGCTTATCGCACATCTTATCATCAAATGTCTTCATATCTCTTACGATCGGCATGATCATTAGTTCACCCGTATTGAAGCCTTTTCGTATCAGCAGATGCCTTACACAGCCTTTGTCGCTTTCCTCATCATAAGGGCTGACCTTGTTCTCTTCACAGAAGCCCAGGAATATCCTGAGTATCGCCGCGAACTCCGAAGGATTCAGGTGGCACTCTGCCGATTCGACAATGTGATGTGTTCTGCCTGCATAAAAACCCGCTATTATCCGTCCGTTCCTGTCTCTTCCTATCGGATACTGCGCCTTGTTTCTGTATCTCCATGGCTTATCCATACCGATGGGATCTTCGTGAGCTGCATCCAGGATCTTAGCCGGGATCCCGCCTATACGAAGAAGGCAGTTATATACCTTTTCATCCTTGTACTCCAGCTGCTTTTCGTAAGACAGTTCCTGCAGGACACAGCCACCGCAGGCTCTTGATACGGGGCATCTGGGATCAACTCTGTCAGGTGATGGTTCGTCCACGGATTCAAGCCTTGCAAATGCCATGTTCTTCCTGACCTTCGTGATCTTTGCGCTTACGACATCTCCCGGGAGAGCATCTTTTATGAAGATCGGGAATCCGTCCTCTTTTGCGATCCCCGCGCCATCTGAAGAAAGGGCCTCTATCCTGAGCCCTTTCAATTGATCGTTTTTATTATATTCAGATCTCATTCTCTATTCTCCGTCGTCGGGTCTGGTCCATTCCGTCGTCTTTCTGATATTTGCGCCCAGCGGTCTGTTCATCCCCAGCCACCTGTCATTTTCTTTTCCCTCTACGGCCTCGGTGAATGTCTCTATCTTGGCATCCGTATTATCCGCAAGATGCAGGGCATATGCCTCCACGAGCATAGGCGGCTTTGGAGAGCCAAACTCCAGCTCGCCGTGATGCGCAAGTATGCAGTGCTTCAGCTCGGATAAAAGCTTTTCCGGAAATCCCTCGATCGATGCCGCATTCCGGGAAACCATCTCTGCCCCCATATATATATGTCCGAGCAGCTGCCCGTCATCCGTGTAATCATTCTCGGGGAATTTAGACAATTCCCTGACTTTTCCGATATCGTGAAGAAGTGCAGCCGACACGATAAGGTCGTGGTCCAGAACGGGATAGGCCTTTGTGTAAAACTTACAGAGCCGGGTGACTGCCAGTGTGTGCTGCATCAGTCCGCCGACAAAGCCGTGATGCACGGTCTTCGCCGCTGAGCTGTTCCTGAATGCGGCTATGAATTCCTCGTCCTCCACGAAAAAGCTTTTCAGGAGTTTATGGAGATACTCATTCTTGACTGTTTCGATAACATTTTTAAGCTGCGTATACATCCCGTCATTATCAAGAGGGGACATCGGGAGATAATCTGACGGATCATATTCTCCCTCTTCAGCGCATCTTAATCTCCTGATATTTATCTGTATGCTTCCGTTAAAGATCGTGACATCCCCGGATACATAGATATAATCCAGCTCGCTGAAATCTCCTATGCCTTCCGAATTAGGCTCCCATATCTTGGCATCTGCGCTGGCCGTCTTATCCATAAGGGTAAGGCTCATATATTCCTTACCGTTCTTGGTCGTGAGCGTCGCCGCCTTTTTGCAGAGATATACCGATGAGATCCGGTCTCCCTCGGCAAGCGTATTAAGATACTTCATCTACTGTGAATCCTCCGTTCTGTGCTTCTCTTTCTCAGGTGGTTTCAAATTTGTAGCCTATGCCCCATACAGTAGCTATCCGCCAGGAATCATGATCATTTATCTTCTCTCTGAGTCTCTTGATATGGACATCCACTGTCCGGGTGTCACCGATGTATTCATATCCCCAGATGTGATCCAGAAGCTGCTCTCGCGTGAACACCTGATTGGGAGATGATGCAAGGAAATAAAGAAGTTCAAGCTCCTTAGGCGGCATATCTATATTCTGCCCGTTGTACAGCACTGAATAATTCGTGAGATTGATCGAAAGATCGGGATAGTCCACCTTTTTTACGGCTGTAGTCTCCGGGGTATCCTGAGGTATGGGTCTGTATCTTCTGAGCACCGCCTTTACTCTGGCTACAAGCTCCTTGGAGTCAAAAGGTTTCTCCATATAGTCATCTGCGCCGAGCTCAAGTCCCAGCACCTTATCAAAAACCTCTCCCTTGGCGGACAGCATGATTATCGGTGTCTGACTCTTTGCCCTTATTTCTCTGCAGACCTGATATCCGTCGATCCCGGGAAGCATAAGGTCAAGCAGGATGAGATCAGGCTGTCCCTTCTCAAATGCCTGAAGCGCCGCTTCTCCGTCATGAACGATCTGCGTATCGAAGCACTCCTTTGTAAGATAGAGGGAAATAAGTTCCGCTATGTTTTCATCATCATCTACTATGAGTATTCTCTGTTTGTTTGACATGGATGCTGCTCCCCCGTCTGATGTTACTGCTTTAACTTCGCTATGGTGACTCCTGCGTCTCCCTCTCCGTATTCTCCCGCCCTGTAGGAGCTTACGTACTTGATCCGCTTCAGTTCGCTGCGGACTGCATCTCTCAGCTTGCCGGTCCCTTTTCCGTGAACTATCCGTACCTCACTGAGGTGGGACATATATGCATCGTCAAGATATTCTGTAAGTCTGGCCAGTCCCTCATCTACGGTCAGTCCTATGATGTTGATCTCCGTGGAGATAGTTTGGGCATGAGACAGGTGGGACGATGATACAGACTCTTTTTTGCCTTTATTCTTTGCTTTCCCGTTATCTGTATGCTTTACTGCCACAAGATCATTCACGTTTGCCTTGTAGTTCATTATACCACACAGGACATTAAGGTTCCCTTTTCCATCAGGCATGGAAGACACTTTCCCTTCGAATCCTGAGGAGACTATCCTTACTTCCATGCCCGGTCTTATCTTATCTGCATCTATCCCGACTTCACCGGTCTCGGAAGATACCTCTTCCCGGACTTCCTGTCTTTCAAGCCCGTGTCTTAACATGGCTCTGTCTGACTCCAGCTGCTTCACGGCATCGTGGTCAGAGGCCCCGTATTTATTGATATCTCTAAGCACCGCATCTACCTGAAGCTTTGCATCTGAAAGCATGTCTGCTGCTTCTTTTCTTGCTTTTCCGATGATCCGGTCTTTTTCCCGGCTCAGCTTTTCCTTGGTATCATCAAGCTCCTTTTTTAATTCAGCTGCCTCTTTTCTTTCCTCATCTGCCTCGGCCTGAAGCCTTATGAGCTCCTGCCTTGCTTCATCCAGCCGTCCTACCACGGATTCGAATTCTCTGTCTGTCTCATCCATGCGACGCTCGGCTTCCTCTATCACATATCCCGGCAGTCCCAGCTTCTTAGAGATCGCAAATGCATTACTCTTGCCCGGTATACCGATCAGAAGATGATATGTAGGAGACAACGTTTCCACATCGAATTCACAGCATGCATTCTCTATCCCTTCGGTGTTCAGTGCATACATCTTGAGCTCGGAATAATGCGTCGTCGCCATGGAACGTATCCCTCTGACGTGAAGGAAATTAAGAATGGAAATGGCAAGGGCTGCTCCTTCTTCAGGATCGGTCCCGGCACCCAGCTCGTCAAAAAGACACAGAGATGTCTTGTCACACTTTTTCAGTATATCTACTATATTGGCCATATGAGCCGAGAACGTGGAGAGCGACTGCTCTATGCTCTGCTCATCTCCGATGTCTGCATATATCTCACTGAATGCTCCCAGCACGGAGCCCTCCGAGGCCGGTATAAAAAGGCCGGACAGCCCCATTATCGTAAGCAGTCCCACGGTTTTCAGCGTTACGGTCTTGCCTCCGGTATTCGGCCCGGTGATTATGAGCTGGTCAAAGCTGTCCCCCAGTCTGATATCCACCGGGACAACCCTGGTGTCGTCGATCAGAGGGTGTCTCGCTCCTTTAAGGTTGAAGGAGAGATCATCTGAGAACTTCGGTCTGAAGGCCTTCATGTCCAAAGCCAGCTTTGCGCATGCAAATACATAGTCCAGGCCCGTAACGATCTCTATATCAGCCATGATCTGATCACTGTCTTCTCTTACAAGAGCCGAGAGTTTTTGCAGGATCAACTGTATCTCCTGCTTCTCGGCGATCTGCTTTTCACGGATCTCATTGTTCAGTTTTACTGTTGCCTGCGGTTCTATGAAGATGGTGGATCCTGTCGATGAGGTATCATGTACGATGCCTGTCACCTGGCTTTTATATTCTGCTTTGACCGGCACGACAAACCGTCCGCTCCTCTGAGTCACTACCGGCTCCATAAGGTAGGAAGAGTAGCTGCCCTGCACCAGCGAATTCAACTCGGATCGTATCCTCTCCTGTGCCGATCTGATGCTGCGCCGTATCGCTTTCAGCTCAGAGGACGCGTCATCGGCGATCTCGTCCTCCGACAGTATGCACCGTCTGATCTCCTTCATCGTGCTTCCGATCACGGCAAGACAGTCAAAATCATCATACAGCGAATCCGGTGTCTCTTCGAACCGGTCCTTTGTACCGTATTTCTTTATCGTCTCTACGGCTTCAAGTGTAGCCGCTATATCCATAAGCTCCCGTGAAGTCAGAATGCTCTCGCGCCGGGTAGACAGCACGGCTTCGCCGATATGACGGACTCCGCCAAAGGATACGACTCCGTCCTTAAATATTCGGTCTACCGCGTCCGATACTCTCTGCAGTCTGTACAGAGCATCGTCCGTGGTACTGCACGGTTCCAGCCCCAGACAGAGTTTCTTTGCTTCTTCCGAAGCGGCGTTTTCCGCCAGCCTCTCTCTTATGATGTTAAACTCAAGCTTTTCGATAACTCTTTTATTCATGACTCAAGTGGGTTATAATCTATAGTTAACGAATTTACAAAACACGTACAGTATATCTTAAACCGTATTAAAAGGAAACTTACCGGGTGGCATCTGATTTCATCAAAGAAAAGATCAAAGACAGACCTGTAGACAAGAAACGGCTGGCCAGACAGATAGGCCTGACCGCTGTTATAGCCGTAGTTTTCGGCGTGGTTTCCGCAGTCACTTTCTCCCTGGTATATGCCCATATCAAGCCGTCATCAGACGACTCTGTAAAGCCTGTCGAGCTTAACGCACAGGAAAATGAACCCGAGATTTCGGTATCCGAGGACCTGACGGCCACAGAAGAAGTTTCGGAAAGCAATGACGATCCCGATCATACCGGGGCCGGCGCATCCTTTGTATCCGGTAATTCCACTGAGCAAAAGTCTGATAATCCGGGGGAAAATAAACGCACTACCATTATCAACAGCATTACAAATAATGTAGACATCTCTCCTGAAGGATATTCAAAACTGTATAAGGAACTGCACAGCGTCGCTGCAGGTGCATCGAGCGCTCTCGCCATAGTCACTGCTACTACTACCGACACAGACTGGTTTGAAAATCCTTATAAAAGCGGTAACTCTGTGACCGGTCTTATCATAGCCGATAATGGACGGCAGCTTTTGATCCTTGTCGACGGCAGCGCTACAAAGAGCGCTGAAGAGATACATGTGAGATTTCCCGACGGCACCGGAGCTGTCGCAAAGATCATGAATACCGATCCGGACACCTCCCTTCAGATCATAGGAGTGGAGATGTCCGACATCGATGAAGATACGATCAGGAAGATCTCGTACGCCAATCTCGGTTCTTCGTCACCTTCCTCCGTGGTAGGGACTCCGGTCATAGCGATCGGCGAGCCTCTCGGAATAATCGGCTCGGAAGCGCATGGTATCATTACCTCCGCTTCCCAGGAAAAAGAAATGAGCGACTTTAACGTGCATCTTCTCACTACCGATATACCCGAGTCTGAAAATTCCTCAGGTGTGATCATAGACTATAGCGGCAATGTCCTCGGGATCATTTCTGACGGATCCGAGGTCGAGACTCTGAAAGATATGATCACCGTATATTCTATATCCGACATCAAGGATACCATCGAAAACCTCGCTAATGGCCGCACCCGTGCCTATCTCGGGATAATAGGAACCAGCGTCACTGACGAGGCCGCGGATGAATACGGCGTTCCCATGGGTGCATACGTGATAAATGTGGATCAGGATTCTCCGGCAATGGCTTCAGGGATTCAGAGCGGTGACGTGATAACCAAGATAGGAACGGAGGTCATAGAAGACTACGACGATTATACTACTGCATTATCCCAGCTGGACTCCGATGTCGAAACCGTCGTGACGGTTCAGCGCTTCTCCAGAGGCAAATATACGGAGCTCACATTTGAAACGGAGCTCTCAAGGAAATGAAGCTTCACAGGACGCTGTATCTGAAGCTGATCTTTGCATATCTCTTATTCTTTCTCCTGTCGTTCATACTGATATCGGAAATTAACAGCCGGATGATCCTTACTGATCTGACGCGTACCAGGGCTGAATCGCTGTATAAGGAAAGCCGGCTTGTGGCAACCACCTACGGCAATGAGATATACAGCAACGCAGCCGGCAGAGAGGATGCCCTTCAGCAGCTGGTCGCTATCGACGCTTATATTTCTGCCGAGATCAGAGTTATCGATCCCAACGGACGTCAGGTACTGGACAGCCGTTCGTCGGGATTTCTGGTTTTTGAGGACTTCGATCCGGGAGCAATAGGATCTTATTATCTGGTCAGCAATTTCTACGGCTTTTATGACGAGGACTATCTGTCCGTATTTTATCCTATCACGAACAAATACAGTGTCCGAGGATATGTGGTCATACAGATGCCCATGTCCGATCTCTATGCATCACGCGACAGACTTTTGCATATATCATATTTTACCATGCTCTTTATCTATCTCCTGTCGCTCACCATCCTCGTGACGTTTTCGTTTGTTGTCTATATCCCCGTCAGAAAGATCACAAAAGCCGCCGAAGCATATGCGAAAGGCCACTACGATTATGATCCTGATGTCCATGCGCATGATGAGATCGGTTACCTCGCGGAAACGCTGCACTACATGGCATCAGAGATAGGACGAAGCGAGGATAATCAGAAAAAATTCATCGCCAATGTATCGCACGACTTCCGCTCTCCTCTTACTTCCATAAGGGGATACTTAAATGCCATGCTCGACGGCACCATACCTCCGGAGATGCATGAGAAATACCTTCAGGTTGTATTAAATGAAACCGACCGGCTGACAAAGCTTACCAACGGTCTGCTCGAGCTTAACTCTCTGAATGACAAGGGGATCGTTCTTTCCATGTCGGATTTTGACATCAATTCCGTGATCCGGCAGATCTGTGAGACCTTTGATGTGCTCTGTCGAGAAAAGAAGATATCCATAGAGCTCATCCTGTCCGGTGAAGAGCTGTTTGTGAATGCTGATATGGGAAAGATCCAGCAGGTCGTCGCCAATCTCGTCGATAATGCGATCAAGTTCTCGCATAATAATTCCATCATCAAGATCGAGACCACCGAAAAAAGCGATAAGGTCTTTGTATCAGTCAAGGATTCCGGTATCGGGATTCCCGCAGACGCGCAAAAACTGGTCTTTGACCGTTTCTACAAAACAGATCTGTCACGAGGCAAGGATAAGAAGGGGACCGGCCTGGGACTGGCCATAACCAGAGAAATCATTCAGGCACATGACCAGAATATCAACGTCATCTCTACCGAAGGAGTCGGTTCGGAATTTATCTTCACTCTGGCCAAGGCGAAGGAATGATGTCATGGTCAGAAGGTGCTCCGGCGCCTGTTCAGAAACACGATACAGGGATCGAACTTACTCAAAATCACTGTATCATGCCTCTGAAAGCAGCACGAAGTCCTGTTGGCCATGCCGCCGGAAAAATATACTGCCGGTGACCGGGGTCGAACCGGTACGGGTATTACTACCCACGGGATTTTAAGTCCCGGGCGTCTGCCAGTTCCGCCACACCGGCGCAGAGACAACTATACCACGAAACGATACCCTAAGCAATCAGACTCAGAAAAAGCTCCACTTTCCGGATGTCCTGTCCGCAGCAGGCTCCCGCTCTTCACGTATCACGCCCCTCAGCACAACAGCTCCGTGCGCGGGAAGCTCTATATGAAGCCTCCCTGCCACAACATCTATCTCGGTAGGCTCTGTTGTATGTCCCATCTGATCTGTCTGAATGAGCCTCTTCACAAAGCATGTCCTGGGAATGCCTGTCTCCCATACGGACATTGCTTTCTCGACGGGATGGTCATTATTATTGATAGCTATTATGGATACGGCATCCAGAGTGATCCTTGCATATGATAGAAAAGCATAATCACTTACGAGTCTCATCACCGAGCCAATACGCAGTTCTTTATTCTCTCTTCTTATCCTGATGAGCGCTCTGTGGAGATCTATCAGTTCCGTGTCTTCCTCTCCCCAGGGATAGGTCCTTCGGTTATCGGGATCGGTGAAGCCCACCTGTCCCGCCTCATCGCCATAATATATTGTGGGGCATCCCGGCCATGTAAACTGCAGAAGGACAGCCGCGCGCATCACAGACTTGTCCACATTCAATGAAGCTGCTTCAGCACCAAGACTGGATGCTCTGCCGGCCATATGATTTGTTCTTGTCAGAAATCTGCTGTGGTCGTGATTCGAGAGCTCATTCATGGCAACTGCAATGGACGGCTCCGTGAAGTTCATATATGAATGAGTCATTGCATTCCAAAAGGCATCTGTATTACCCAGCATGTTTGGCCTGTAATCATCGGAGTGCTTTTCCTCTCCCGTGAAAAACCAGGTTACGGGCTCCATGAAGGCATCATAGTTCATCACGGAATCCCACTCATTTCCCTGCAGCCAGGCATAAGGTTCGCCGTAATGCTCAGCCAGGATTATCGCTTCGGGATTGGCCTGCTTAACTACCGTCCTGAATTTCTGCCAGAATTCGTGATTGAAGTCCGCCGAGTGTCCGAGATCCGCTGCCACGTCAAGTCTCCAGCCGTCGCAGTTATAAGGAGGCGAGACCCATTTCGCTGCTATACGGAGAATATAATCCTGAAGAGTCTGCGAATCCTCGTAATTCAGCTTTGGCAGAGTATCGTGTCCCCACCATCCGTCATAGGTGTGATTGTAAGGCCATTCTGTATCAGAGTTGTTGTGGAATCTGAAGAAAGAATGATACGGGCTCTGCTTTGAAACGTATGCTCCGTCTTCGTATCCTTCCTGCCCTTCATATATCCTTTCTTTATCCAGCCATTTGTTGAAAGAACCGCAGTGATTGAACACTCCGTCTATTATGACCCTTATGCCCATAGAGTGGCACTTTGCCACAAGTTCGGCAAACAGCTGGTTTGACGCTTCGAGATTGGCCTTGTTGGTCACACGGTTGATGTAGCGCGTCGCTTTTTTATTCTCGTGCTCTCCTTCGGGAAGCAGCAGGCCGTAATCGGATACTATCTTTCCGAAATGCGGGTCGATATAGTCGTAATCCTGTATGTCATATCCGTGATTGGAGGGGGAGACAAAGAGAGGGTTGAAATAGATGCAGTCGATGCCAAGACTTTTCAGGTATGGGAGCTTCTGCATCACGCCCGCAAGATCTCCTCCGTAAAAATGCCTGACGTCCATTTCGTATGGGATCTCATTCCATTCGAGCGCCTTCTGCGAATGATGTCCTATGTAACTATATTCATGATCCAGTACATCATTTGACGGATCGCCGTTTTTGAACCTGTCCACGTAGATCTGGTACATGACGCAGTTCTTGGCCCACTCGGGTTCCTTAAATCCCGGGATCAGTCTGAAATCATACTCCTCCTGCGCCGCGTTTACGACTCCCCTCTTGTCAAAAAAGGCCTTCTGCCTTCCGCTCTCAACCATAAAGTGCCATCCCACGGGAGAATTATCCAGCTCCAGTTCGGTCTCGTAGAAATCAAAAACGCCCTGGGAAGATACCTTATCCATGAGCAGTTTTTCATCCTGTGTACAAAGAAAAACGTGGGAGGCGTTATTTCTCCCCGTCCGGAATTTTATCCTTACTATCGAATACGGTTCCGGCTCCAGCGGCGACACATAGTCCTCTGTCACATCCGAAAACAAGGCCCTTGTCTGTATAGTGGGCCTCATGGTAAGCAGATATAGTCTTTTTGTCTCAGTCGCGGAAAATCCCGGTAGCCAGTCGTAGGTCTGCAATGATCCTCTCCTTATCGCAAAGGGCTGTGATCTAATGATCGATCAAAGAACCTTAACATATGTTGAATCACCGTCTTTGGTAAGCTGAAGTGAATCAAACTGTTCAAGGAATTTTGAAAGCTTGCTCGCCCCGTAATTTCTTGTATCAAAATCCGGATAGCGTCGGATAAGCGAATTACCCAGTGTCCCGATATACATGCCGTTATCTTCATCACCGTTGCGGTCTATGATGGATATGATCGCTCTCTCTATGGTATCAAGATCAGTGGAAGCATTTGCCTCTTCCTGGATCTCGGAAATATCATCATCATGCCCCTTCTTCTGCTTGGGCTTGGCGCTCTGCTTTTTCTTCTGGCCCTTCTTCCCGCTCTGAGTCTTATCGAGATCCTTGTACAGAAGGTCGAGCACCTTAAAGTAATCACATGCATTCCTGAGAGCCACGGGAGTCTTTGATTCTCCCATTCCGACCACCACCTTGCCTTCCTCCTTTAAGGTGGCTGCAAGTCTGGTAAAATCCGAATCGCTGGACACAAGGATGAATCCATCCACGTTGCTTCTGTAGAGGATGTTCATCGCATCGATGATCAATGCTGAATCAGAGGAATTCTTTCCGAAGGTATTATTGAACTGTTGCATGGGAATGATGGAATAATCCAGAAGCTTGCCTCTCCAGGTGCTGGAGCTTTGTCTGGTCCAGTCACCGTATGCGCGCTTTATGGTGATATTGCCGTAATTGCTCGCTTCGTTCATGATCAGCTCTATGTATTTCGGCGCTATGTTCTCTATGTCAATAAGGACTGCAAACCTTTTTTCTTCTGCCATCTCAAGCCTCCGGTGAACTATATATGGTATGTAACCCGCAAAAGACACACCATATATAATACCATACTGGCCGTAACATGCAAACAGCCGCCCTTGCCGGGCGGCTGCAAATCTTAAGATGATTTTTCAATTATTTGAAATATCTTTCAAGGAGACCAAAGAATCCTTTTCCGTGTCTTGCCTCATCACGTGCCATCTCATGTATGGAATCGTGAAGCGCATCAAGATTCAGCTCCTTACACTTCTTAGCAAGAGCCGTCTTTCCGTTCGTTGCGCCATTCTCTGCTTCCGCACGCACTCTCAGATTTTCCTTTGTGGATGCTGATACTACTTCGCCGAGCATCTCTGCATACCTTGCCGCATGATCTGCTTCTTCCAGAGCTGCCTGTCTGTAAAATGCTCCTACTTCGGGATATCCTTCCCTTATAGCCTGACGGCTCATCGCCAGGTACATTCCGACCTCGGTGCACTCTCCTCTGAATTCTGCGCGAAGCTGCTCTTTGATATCATCAGGGACATCATTTGCTATCCCGACCACATGCTCGGAATCCCAATGCACATCCCCGCTCTGCTGCTCAAACTTACTTGCCGGAGCATGGCATACCGGGCATTCTGCCGGTGGATTATCTCCTTCTTCTACATGTCCGCATACTTGGCATACCCACTTCATATCCTTTTTCTCCTTTCGATATCTTGTCGCAATACACAGCCCGAAACGGCCGTAAAAACGCAATTGCATTATATCATATCCATAGGCTATAATTCCATACATGACCATCCAAGTTAATGATATACCCACTTATTATGATGAATACGGCTCTTTGGATTCACCGGCGGTTCTGGTCCTTGCCGGATGGATGGCAAAAGCTTCTCTTTACCGGATCATAGGGGACACCCTTGCCCCGAAATATCGCGTCATCATCCCCGACATGCCGGGATTCGGAGGCGACACCCCTGAGCCGGATAAGCCCTGGGATCTTAATGACTTCGTGGATTATACTGTATCACTGATAAAGGCTCTGGATATAAGATCTCTTGTCCTTATAGGTCACAGTTTCGGCGGTCGCATCATAATCAAGATGATGAACAAAGACTCGCTTCCCTTTGATACAAAACGCATAATACTCATCGATGCTGCAGGGATTAGGCATCCTCTGTCGCCAAAAGACCTTCGCCGGCAGAAGATGTTTAAGCTGGCAAAGCATTTCATGTCAGAGAAGATGGTCGAACACTATAAAGAGACTCATGGCTCCGCTGATTACAGGGCGGCTTCCCCGGTAATGCGGGAGTGCATGGTTAAGGCAATAAATGAGGATCTGACTCCTGTTTTATCCGGTGTCACCCCGGAGACCCTGCTAATATGGGGAACAGAAGATACCGCCACACCGCTTTCTGACGGCGAGAAGATGGAACAGTCCATGCCCGATGCAGGTCTGGCAAAAATACCGGGGGCGGGACACTTTTGTTTTGCGGATGAACCCGCGATCTTCAGGAATATACTTACAAGTTATATGCTCTGATCTTTTGGAGGATCATATATGAACGCTTTTCTTCTACTGTCCCAGATGCTGATGCTCTTTTCAATGATGGTCGCGGGCTTTATCGCTTTTAAGGTAAAAGTCTTTGACAGTGTCGGACAGCATCAGGTCAGCAAGATCGTAGTCAATGTCCTTAACCCCTGCCTGATGATATCTGCGATAGCAGGTGATAAGCCGGCAGATATCGCATCTCTGACTCTGCAGAATTTCATTGCGGCACTGGCTTTTTATTTGTTTCTTATCGCATCGAGTTATCTGTACTTCTTTATCAGGAAAAGAGCGGGGAAAAAAGATGCTGCCGAGTTAAAGCTGGAACAGCTTATGCTGTTTCTTTCAAACATCGGATTTTTCGGGATCCCTGTAGTCAAAGCTCTGTTTGGCGACGGATACGTCATATGCCTTATCTTCTACATGCTTTTGTTTAACATAGTGGCATATTCTCTCGGGATTTTTCTTGCCATGTCGGAAGGAGAAGGGGGAGCGGGATTCTCTCCGAAGCAGATCATCAACACCGGTACGGTCATAAGCATCATCGCCATTGCCCTGTATCTGGCAGACATACCGGTCCCCGATACCGTTGCAAGCTTCTTCAGTTACATGGGAAATGCATGTATCCCCCTTTCGATGCTGCTCATAGGCGGATCGCTCGCCCAGCTGGATCTCAGGGAGATCTTTTCTGACGGCAACATATATCTGTATGTCCTGCTTCGCAATATCCTGGTCCCGGGGATCGGGATCCTGATCCTTCGCAATCTGCCCTTTGATCCCGTTATCGTAAAGGTATGCTGTCTTGCACTCAGCATGCCCATCGGTGCTCTCAGCGGCATGCTGGCGGAACAGTACGCTCACCGCGGCAACTACTGCAACAAGATGATAGCCATGTCGACTGTCCTGTCGGTTGTGACCGTTCCGCTGTTATCCCTGCTCTATCTCTGAGGGCCTGCTCTATCTGACCCAGTCCTTTGTGTCTACATACATGATGCCGGATATGGCAAGATCTCCGCTGCTCTCTATATCACATACCTTCCAGAGTGTTCCGAGCCTTCCTGCGGGCACCACGTAAGCAGCCTTTATCCCGCTTTCATCATATATCGTCACTCTCATATATGTACGCCCCATAGTGCCGGCCATATCATCCTGTGAAATATTTGCGGTGTCTTCCGCAAAAAGGGCATATCCGGCTTCACACTTCGACGGATCAAATTTTATGCTGTTACCCGTCTCGCTTTTCTGCTTTTCCTTGTCCACCAGTCTCAGCGTCATCGAAGGGTCATCCGATGTTATGACTGCTGCATATTCTCCCGACTTCAGTTTTACGGGAGATTTTTCATTGATATTCAGAAGATATACATCAGTATCATGCACTCCCTGACCGGCAGGGGCCAAGAAGATCCTGCCGAGAGAGTATTCCGGGGTCCCGGGAACTATATGGACATCATTCAGGCTGGTAACGGCACATCCATCGTAAGAATAAGTAATGTTGTATGTCTCGTCCGTCTGGGGAAGCTCAAAAGAGTAATATCCGTCTCCATCGGTCGTGGTCTCGTAGTTTCTTTTCCCTGCCACATCGCGGATATTAACAGTCACATTTGCGAGTATGCCGCCCTGTTCATCTCCTGCATAACCGTAAAGGATAACATTGCCCTTGTCGCTCTTTTCGTCATTCAGGATTTTTTTGGCTTCCGCAAAAAGCCCTGAAGTATAATCAGCCTCTTTGTCCCCGAGATTTGCTTCCGAATAAACTGAGTATATCCCGTAGATATCTGTTTTATACTGCCTCATGTACGCCACGGAATCTCCGTTATAGTAATACTCATCGACTATCCGGCCGTCAGAACCGTAGTCTTCCTTCACGATCTTCACGATCTTCCCGTCGATCTTATAGACAGTCGTATCCACGATATCCCCGCTGTCAGGATCATCAGTTCTTGTTCTGAAGTAATTGACCGCAGAAGCAATCGACAGCCTGGAATCTGTCTCTTCGGCATATTCCTTATCGGGATAAGCGGCTTCTTCACTCAGATCAGTGCTCTCCGCTTTATTGGCGCTGGCAGAAGTCTTGTCTGCCGATCCTGTATCCTTCTCTTCGACAGCTTTGTCAGAGGCATCTGCCGTCCCACTGCTCTCTTCACCCGAAGCCTCGCTGAGCTGTTCCGTGACGGCTCCGCTCTGCGCGGCGCAGCCGGGTATCATAGCCATGGAAATAAGAACCGCCGTCATTGCATATATGGTTTTTTTCTTCATCTTTTCCTCCTTAAAACACAAAAAGCTTCCCGTATCCCCCGGAAAGCTCTCCACTGGGCTGGAAGGATTCGAACCTTCGAAGTGACGGAGTCAGAGTCCGTTGCCTTACCGCTTGGCGACAGCCCACTATATATTTGCAACGAAAAACATTATACACACACTTATTACGAATTGCAAGGAATTATTAGTCTTGCCTGTCAAGGATTGTTGTATTATACTTTAATGGTTGTACGCATTCATGCTCCGAAGCTTCTTCGGTATGCATGGACGGGGTCGTAGCTCAGCTGGGAGAGCGTCTGCTTGACGTGCAGGAGGTCTGCGGTTCGAGCCCGCACGGTCCCACGGCGGATGATGAAAGTCACGGGTTTATGCCCGTGACTTTTTTGCTGTTTTACTTCTGCCCGCCCTTTTTGTGCCCGTTGCTCTCTTCTTTCTGGGCATGGTGATCCCTGTTGCCTTAAGCACATCTTCTATTTTCTCAACCGTCACGATCTCCAGTGCTTCCTTGACCTCAGATGCCACATCCTTCAGGTCTCCTTCGTTATCTTTCGGAATAAAAGCCTTTCTGCAGCCTGCTCTCTGAGCCGCCATGAGTTTTTCAGGCAGACCGCCTATGGGCTTTACAGCGCCCTCAAGAGATACTTCGCCTGTCATGCAGATCCTCGGATCCACAGGCTTTTCATTTATAAGCGAAGAGAGCGCTATCGTAAGCGTGATACCTGCCGAGGGACCGTCCTTGGGAGTGGCTCCGTCCGGCACATGTATATGAAGATCGCTCTTATCAAAGACCGACGCTTTCGCAGGATACATTGATTTAACCAGTGAGATCGCTATCTGCGCTGATTCCTTCATCACGTCCCCCAGCTGTCCGGTTATGATGATGTTGCCCTTGCCTTTGGTAAGGAGAGTTTCTATGAAAAGGATCTCGCCTCCTGCCGATGTCCACGCAAGTCCCGTCACGACTCCGGGCGCGATCTTCCTGTCCACTATGTCGCGGGGAATGGGAGGCATATCAAGAAGATCCCTTAATGCGGCTGTCTCTACCTTGAGACTCTTTCCGTTACCCTCTTCCATCTTGACGGCCACTGACCGGCATAATGTATCGATCCTCTTTTTTAATCCTCTTACGCCTGCTTCTCTTGTATAATCCGAGATCACCGCATTAAGCGCGTCGTCCGGTATCTCCAGATTACGCGACTTGATGCCTACCTCCTTCATGGCCTTCGGGATCAGATGCTTTCTCGCGATCTGGAATTTCTCTATGGGAGTATATCCGTTGAACTGTATTACCTCCATACGGTTCAGGAGCGGCTCCGGTATGGTATCGAGGCTGTTTGCCGTACAGATAAAGAGCACATCGGACAGATCATACGGCACATTGAGATAATGATCCGTAAAATTATTATTCTGCTCCGGGTCAAGCACCTCCAGAAGCGCCGCCGCCGGATCTCCGTTGTAGCTGACGCAGAGCTTGTCTATCTCATCAAGTACCACGACCGGGTTTGATGAGCCGGCCTTGCTTATGCCGTCCATTATCCGTCCGGGCATCGATCCGATATACGTGCGCCTGTGGCCCCTTATATCCGCCTCATCCCTGACTCCTCCGAGGGATACCCTGACATACTTTCGTTTCAGTGCCTTTGCTATGGATGAAGCTATGGATGTCTTGCCGGTACCGGGAGCTCCGACAAAGCATATTATGGATCCGGACTGCTCTTTCTTCAGATTCATCACGGCTATCTGCTCTATGATGCGCCTTTTTGTCTTCGCCAGTCCGTAATGGTCCTTATCCAGTATCTTCCTTGCGTCTTCGAGCGCTATCTTTCTGAATTTCTGCTTCTTCCAGGGAAGGCCCACGAGAAAATCAAGATAGTCCAGCAGCATTCCCGATTCCTGCGATGCCTGTCCTTCCTGCTTCAGACGCCGGAGCAGTTTCTTTGCCTCCTTCTTGGCGGTCTCATTCATCTCGGACTCCTGGATCTTTATCTCCAGCCGCCGGATATCGGATATCTCTTCAGGGTGCATCTCATCCAGCTCCTTCTGAAGATAATCCATCTGCTTCTTGATGGCACTCTCTCTGTAGATCTTCTGATAGTCCGCTTCCTGCGCGCTCTTTGCTTCATTATCGATCCGGGTCATTTCCAGATTCTCATATATGAGCTTTTCAAGCATCTCGTTTCTTTTAGCTGTAGAGTCCTCTGCGAGAAGCGCATATTTCTCGTCATTGGCATTCATGATCCAGGGACTCATGGCCGAGGCTATCTCCGCCAGCGATGTCCATTGGGCTATATATGCCCTGGTTGCCGCTACCCACTGGAAGTTCTCGGCATATTTCGACATGGCGGATTTTATCTCCTTGAGCTTCCGTGACGTCATATCCCTGTCGGCATCATCGATGTCATCCCGCTTGGAGATATTGATATCTATGGACTTATCATGATAGACAGTCACTTCATCGATATTGACCCTGGTCCTTGTATGCACGATGAAGTAGCCATTGCTGCTCACTTCGGTAACGATACCGGACAGTCCTATGGGGTAAAAGGAATCGTTCGCAAAATCATCCCGCGTGATGTTTTCCTTCTGAACGATAAGTGTCACTTTATCATCGACCTGAGGGTCTCTTCCGACGCTTTTGGAAAAGAAATCATTTTTGAAATATATATTACAATCAGGCAATGCCAGGATATTATATATGGGAAGTACAGCCATTTCAGTTCTCCTTATATGTTATTAGCACTCAGTCGGGCAGAGTGCTAATAACAAAGATACCATTACTGTATTGTTTCGTCAAGTATGTGTTTAACGGTCAAACATCCCGGCCGCCTTTTCAAGCTCATCCGTGATCCTGATATGCTGGGGACAGATACTTTCGCACTGTCCGCAGCGAACACAGTCCGATGCTCTGTTGCCGGATCCCGTGAGAGATGCATACTCCTCCTTTGCTTCCTGTATCTGTCCGCTGCCAAGACGCTGATTCACGGCCGAGAAGATACCGGGTATGTCTATCTTCTTCGGACATCCATCGGTGCAATACCTGCACGAGGTACAGGGAATAAGGTCTGAAGCGCCGAATATGACCCTGGCTTTCTGTATGGCTTCCTGCTCCTCATGGTTCAGAGGCTTAAAATCTTTCATATATGACAGGTTGTCCTCCATCTGGGCAATATTGGACATGCCTGACAAAACAGCCAATACACCATCCAGCGATGCGGCAAATCTTATGGCCCACGAGGCGTAGGAGGCACCGGGATTCACACTGTCAAATATCTCGCGTACTTCCTTCGGAGGATTTGCAAGATTGCCTCCCTTCACCGGTTCCATGATAACGATCGGCTTGTCATGCGCTCTGGCGACCTCGTATATCTTTCTGGACTGTACTGAAGGGTTTTCCCAGTCAGCATAATTGATCTGAAGCTGCACAAATTCGGCATCCGGATGATCTGTCAGTATCTCATCCAGAAGCTCGGCATTATCATGGAAAGAAAAGCCGTAATGCCTGATCCTGCCCTTTTCTTTTTCTTCTTTCACAAAATCCCAGAGGTGGAACTTTTCATATTTCCTGTGATTGGCGGCATTAAGTGTATGCAGCAGATAATAATCAAAGTAGCCGGCTCCCGTGCGTTTGAGACTCGTTTCAAACTCGGCTTTTGCGGCTTTCTCCGTCGGTACGACCGAAGCCAGAAGCTTCGTCGCAAGCGTAAAGGATTCGCGGGGATATCTGTCAATAAGCGCCTTTTTCGCCGCAGCCTCTGATCCGGGGTAGATAAAGGCCGTGTCAAAGTAGTTAAAACCTGCCTCCATGAAGAGGTCGACCATCCTGCTCGTCTGCTCCACGTCTATCATGATACCTTTATGCGGGAGTCTCATAAGGCCGAAGCCCAGCTTTCCGGATGCTTTAAGCTCTGTATTGTCCATAATATCCTCCTTCCCCATGTGTTAAAGAAACCGTGTGTCCGAAACTCGACACACGGTTTCCATGAACTGCTGAACTTTTTTTATGATGCGTTAGTTTGTGATAGTCTTGGTGGTCTCCTTGTCAAATACATGGAGCTTCTCGATGTCTATGGCAAACTTCACCGTATCGCCGGGCCTTGCCGTAGTTCTGGGATCGACTCTTGCGGTCATCTGGAAATCTGCCAGATCGAAATACAGGAAGACCTCTGCTCCGAGCAGCTCGTATACGTTGATCTTCGCCTCAAACACTGCTCCGCCGGGAAGCGTATTGACGCTCATCTCCGAATCATATACATCTTCGGGCCTGATTCCGAATGTAACCATCTTGCCTTCATATCCGCCATCAAGAAGCTTCTTTGCCTTGGCAGGGGGAACCGGGATCGAATGGCCGGCGCACTCGATAGTAACGCTGTCGCCTTCTTTCTTAACGGTACCGTCAAGGAAGTTCATCTGGGGTGATCCCATGAATCCGGCAACAAACAGATTCGCCGGCTTTTCATAGAGGTTCTGGGGTGTATCAACCTGCTGGATAAGACCGTCCTTCATGACTACGATACGATCGCCGAGCGTCATAGCCTCTGTCTGATCATGTGTAACATAGATGATGGTGGTGCCGAGCTTCTGATGAAGCTTTGCGATCTCAGTTCTCATCTGTACACGGAGCTTGGCATCGAGGTTTGAAAGCGGCTCGTCCATGAGGAAGACCTTGGGGTTACGGACGATAGCACGTCCCATAGCCACTCTCTGTCTCTGACCTCCGGACAGCGCCTTGGGCTTTCTGTCGAGAAGCTTGGTCAGGTCGAGGATCTTTGCTGCCTCTTTAACCATCTTGTCTATCTCATCCTTGGGAACCTTTCTGAGTTTAAGTCCGAATGCCATATTGTCATAGACCGTCATGTGAGGATAAAGAGCATAGTTCTGGAAGACCATGGCGATATCCCTGTCCTTCGGCTCAACATCATTGACTACTCTGTCGCCGATCTTAAGCTCACCGGAGGAGATCTCCTCAAGTCCGGCGATCATACGGAGAGTCGTGGATTTTCCGCATCCTGAAGGACCAACAAAGATTATGAATTCCTTGTCCTGGATCTCGAGATTAAAATCCTTAACTGCCTCAAAACCATTGGGATATACCTTGCAGATATCCTTTAATGAAAGACTAGCCATAAAACAAATAACCTCCTATCTATTATGGATATTATGATATCTGTGAACGATCCGTCTTTTATGTGACCGTTCCTAAAAAAATACCATTGGATCCATGTCGAACCCAACGGTAAAAGTATAACAACTGAATGATATTAAACCAATGCCACAACTTAACAAAAAAACCGGCGTTTTTTAGTCAAAATTAAGTATGTTGCCTTATCAGTGCCTGCCCAGTTCGGTGACAGGGCCTTCAAGAACCTCCCCATAATATGCCACCCTGTTCTTGCCATGTCTCTTTGACTCGTACATGGCATTATCCGCAGCCTTATATAATTCATCGAAATCGCCGCCGTCCTTGCTGAAGACCGCGCCGCCTATAGATGCCGTGCACTTATACTGGACATATTCTCCGACCTTGAAGTCCCTGAAGAATGTCAGCAGCTTTTCTGCCTCCCTCTTCTTGGTCTCCTCATCCGGCACTACATTTCTCATGAGCACAAGGAACTCGTCTCCACCGATCCTTCCTACTATATCCGTAGCCCTGAACAAGGTGGAAAGACCGACACCCAGGCCGGCGAGCAGCTCGTCTCCGAACGCATGGCCCATAGTATCGTTGACCTTTTTGAAATTATCTATATCGATAAGGAACAGAATGGCGCTCTGGCCCTTATTGCCGGCCTCTGTCAGATAATCCGTCACCTTCTGCTCAGTGGATATCTTATTCAAAAGGCCTGTCAGAAGATCCGTCTCTGCCTTTTCCTGAAGAGTCTGGTTGTACTTTGTTGTGACAGCCTTATTCGCAAAATGGATAGCGACTATCGCGACGAAGAAGGCTATCATAGCCACAACTATGCGCACGAGGATGCTTTCCATATTGCCGTATGTGGAATATATCTCATTTGTAAGATAACCCTGTGTAACAAACGAGGCGATGGACAGATGACTGTATGATGTAGGATCGTAGACCATGACGCGCTCTTCTCCGTCTATGGTGCAGTCCGCATAACCGGAATTCAGGTTGCTTAGATTACCCTGTGTACGGCTTAAGACGGCCGGAGCCAGCACGATATGATCTGATTCAAAAAGATTGTCGCCGAGAGCCATTATATTCCTGCCGGCCAGACCGACTATGGTCCCGTCATCGGAAATAAGGGCATAACAGGTCCTTCCGTCATATTTGCTCGTGGTCGGGATGTCATCAAAGGCGTCTACTCCGAATACGTAGATGACCGCATGATCAGCGATCTTTGCCACGTTTTCTACCGGAGCCGCTATATCCACAAACCAGCTGCCGTTTGACTCATAAGGCTCGGATACCACCACGGTCTTATCTTCCAGACATTTTTCCAGAAGATTCGGATTCCTGACCGACGTACTCTCACCGGAAGAAGTAAAGCCTTTTCCGGATATGTCCACGAGCATCGCACTTTCGGCCAGGGCATTATCGACTGTGGGAGATACTATTTCCTTTGCCAGAACGTCCATATCTTCGCCGTCTATCAGCTTGTTGCCCACTACCTCCGCTACGGATGTGGCCACAGAGCGGCTGATATCCATCTTCGAGTTGAAGGATATGATCAGCGCATCATTGTAATCAGATATCTTCTGTCTTACCGAATAGCTCGCATCCGTCTTCATGTCGGAAGAGAAGCTGTACAGCGTTACAAGAACGTATATGAACAATAGCGCAGTGGGGATACCCCATTGCGTAAACATCATTAAATCTGTATCGTTACCTGCGTTTTTCTTTTTTGCCATTTCTGTAACTTTGCGGAAACTCTTGCTATGCTAAACGGATAATATCCCGCAGCCCGGTGCGGGAGTATCTCTGAAAGTCATACATAGTAATTATACTCATGTATACACTTTTCCGCAACTTCATATTATACCGTCTCCGGCTCGGGATAAGTGATACCAAAGGTTTCAACACTGACTGTCTTTATCTTCTGCTCGGCAAGAGGCCTGTCGCTCCAGTCCGTATCTGTTTCAGCGATCTTATTGACTGCATCCATTCCCTCTGTGATCTTTCCGAAAGCGGCATAGTCTCCGTCAAGATGCGGTGATTCCTTATGCATGACAAAAAACTGTGACCCGGCACTGTCCGGATCCATGGCTCTCGCCATTGACAGCACTCCGGCCGAATGCTTCAGATCATTCTTAAAGCCGTTGCTTGAAAACTCTCCCTTGATGGAATAACCGGGGCCTCCCATTCCGGTGCCTTCGGGATCCCCTCCCTGTATCATGAAGCCCTTTATCACACGGTGAAATATCACACCGTCGTAGAACCCCTTATTGATAAGGGAGATAAAATTGTTGACCGTGTTGGGCGCAAGATCGGGATAAAGCTCTGCCTTAAACTTATCTCCGCCCTCCATTTCAAAAGTTACGATAGGATTTTGTGCTTTTTCTGCCATGTTTTCCCCTTTCAGTTCATGGTTTGTTCATAAATCATTAAAAAAACATTTATGTATGCAAAATTGTTTATTCACTTTCGAACATTATACTTGTTATCGTAGAACAAATAAATATGACAGATTCGTTATTACAAAACTTTTTCATAAAAATGCCCGATATCCGTAAGGATATCGGGCTCCTCCCTTTTTATGGGGTCTTTTTTCCGTTAATTCTGCGCATCATGCCTTTCCGTCAGATCCAAGAACGTTCTTGATCTTGTGTGAGACCATATCCTTGACAGCCTGACGTGCCGGCTTGAGATACTGGCGGGGATCAAAGTGATCGGGATGCTCTGCAAAATACTTGCGGATATTTCCTGTCATTGCAAGACGGATATCTGAATCGATATTGATCTTACAAACAGCAAGCTTTGCAGCCTCGCGGAGCTGCTCTTCGGGGATGCCTACTGCATCGGGCATGTTGCCGCCGTATGTATTGACCATCTTTACAAACTCCTGAGGCACAGATGATGAACCGTGAAGGACTATCGGGAAGCCCGGAAGTCTCTTTATGCACTCCTCAAGCACATCAAAGCGGAGTGGCGGGGGAACAAGGACACCGTCAGCGTTCCTTGTGCACTGAGCAGCCGTGAACTTATATGCGCCGTGGGAAGTACCGATAGCGATGGCAAGTGAATCACATCCGGTCCTGGACACAAACTCCTCGACCTCCTCGGGACGGGTGTATGCTTCCTTTCCTGCCTCGACTACTACTTCATCCTCTATTCCTGCAAGTGTTCCGAGCTCTGCTTCTACCACGACGTTGTGATCGTGAGCATAGTCTACGACCTGCTTTGTGAGTGCTATGTTGTCCTCAAAGCTCTTTGAGGAAGCGTCTATCATGACAGATGTGAATCCACCGTCTATGCAATCCTTACAAAGCTCAAACGTGTCACCATGATCAAGATGGAGCACTATCGGTATATCCGGATGCTCTATGACAGCTGCCTCAACGAGCTTGGTAAGATAAGTGTGATTAGCATAAGCTCTGGCTCCCTTGGAAACCTGAAGGATGACCGGGCTTTTAAGCTCATCAGCTGCCTCGGTAATACCCTGAACGATCTCCATGTTGTTCACATTGAACGCACCTACGGCATATCCGCCATCGTAGGCTTTTTTGAACATCTCGGTACTTGTTACTAATGCCATGTCTCTTCTCCTTTTATAAAAAATTTTTTCAGATCCTGCAAAAATGCGACTACATTATAACACAATCCCAATGCAGGTGCATATGTTTCTTCGTGTTCTATTGTCCCGTAAGGAACTCTCCGATCTTGGTAAGGGCTCTGTCCTCATCCGAACCGTCAGCGGACACCGATACTTTCGTTCCCTTTTCAAGAGTCAGGGTCATCATACCCATTATCGACTTGGCATTCACATGCTTATCTTCGCAGTCGATGTAGATCTTTGACTCAAACTGACTCGCTGTCTGGACAAGAAATGCGATCGGCATCGCATCCTTGACCTCCCGGACATTTACTACAATCTCACTCTTTTTCATTTAACTCTCCCACGGCCCCGGCATCTGGCCTTTGATCTTTCCGCCGGATGATTTTCATTCTTTTCTTTCCCGCAGTCTGTCGGCAAATTCACGGATCTTTCTGAGCCTGTGATTCACTCCCGACTTCCCGAGAGGCGGTTCCATGGCATCTCCCAGACTCTTAAGCGGCGCATCGGGGTTTTCGACCCGGATCTCTGCCATCTCCCTGAGTCCTGACGGAAGCTGCTTCAGCCCTCCGTGTGCTTCGATATAGCGGATATCCTCTATATCTTTGAGCGCAGCTCCTACGGTCCTCTCTATGTTCGCGGTCTCAAAGTTCACCTTTCGGTTAACCGAGTTGCGCATATCCTTGAGAATAAGAGAGTTCTCCATCTTCATCATGGCTTTGACCGCCCCGATGAAGCCAAGAAAATCAGCTATGCTCTCCCGATCCTTAAGATATACTGTATTCTTTTCTTTCCGAAGCGCGGACCGGACCTTGAATCCCTGTTCACTCATAAGAGCGGATACAAGGGATGCCTCTTCCTCATCATCACATGCTATCTCAAGATGATAACTTCTGCCCGGATCGCTGACAGTCCCGCTGCGCAGGAATGCACAGGCCAAAGCAGTCGCGCTCCCGAATGCCTGATATATATTATTAGTATTTTGGGGAATTGTAAAGCCTGTGTTTTTTTTTGACAGACGATCCTTTATCTCGTGCTTTACTTCCTGTGAAAAAGACATACATTCACCGTTCTATATCTCTGTGCTCTATCTTTATTCCGTATTCCGCCTCTTTGGACAGAGCATTGTACAGCTCCTCCGCAAGACATACCGACCGGTGCTTTCCCCCCGTACATCCTACGGCGATCACAAGCTGGTTCTTACCTTCTTTTACATAGTTCGGTATGAGAAATAAGATCATATCCTGAAGTTTTCTGAGAAAAACATGAGATTCTTCAAAGGACATCAAATAGTCACGTACACTTTTATCCTTTCCCGTATCCTTTTTCAGCTCTTCTATATAAAAAGGATTGGGAAGGAATCTGACGTCAAAGACAAGATCCGCATCTGCGGGAATGCCGTATTTAAAGCCAAAAGACAGGATGTTAACATACAGATTCCCGTAGTTTTTATTGGCAGCGTAGATATCATTGATCTCTTTTTTCAGATCACGTATCAGCATATGTGAGGTATCCAGGATATATGTTGCGTTCTCCCTGAGATAACCGATCTGCTTCCTCTCTTCCGCTATGCCTTCTTCTATACGGTCTTCCGATGCCAGAGGATGGGTGCGTCTCGTCTCCTTGAAGCGCTTAAGGAGCACACTGTCGGAAGCATCAAGAAAGAATATTTCATAGTCTATCCCCTGGGCTTTGAGTCCTTCAAGCGGCTTTTTCAGAGATGTAAGTCCGGTACGGACATCCACTCCTATGGCTACCTTGCCCCATTCCGAACCCGGGGATTCCGAGAAAGGTCCCGCAAAAAGCTCTGCCAGCTTCTCTATGAGAGGCGCCGGGAGATTATCCATGCAGAAAAATCCCAGATCCTCCATCATCTTCAAAGTGCTGCTTTTTCCCGCTCCGGACATGCCGGTCACTATGACAAGCTTCATGCGGATTAAAACTCTCCTATGATCCTTACCTCGGGTATAAGATCCACTCCGGATGTTTCCTTTACCTTATCCTGAACCTCGTGGATCAGATCGAGTATCTCTTTCGATCTTGCATTCCCGGTATTGATGATAAAACCATTGTGTTTGGGTGATACCATGGCTCCTCCGATCGAAAGACCGGAAAGACCGGCATCGGATATCAGCTTCCCGGCAAAATAACCCTCCGGCCGCTTAAATGTAGAGCCGGCAGAGGGATATTCAAGAGGCTGCTTCGCCAGACGCTGCTCCCCAAGATCCCTGATCTTGTTCAGGATCTCATCGCGCTTCCCTTTCCGGAGCTTAAGCTTTACGGATATGACAGGGAGATCCTCCTTCTGAGCCCTGGACATCCGGTACGAGAACCCCATATCGCTCCCTTTCACATCGACAAGCTCTCCGTCGGCATTCATTAATTCCACGGTCGACACTATCTGAGCCATCTCACCGCCGTAAGCGCCGGCATTCATGAACACGGCTCCTCCGATGCTGCCCGGTATGCCCGATGCGAATTCCATTCCTGCAAGGGATGCCTCGGCCGCCATGCCGGCAACCGCTCCGAGGACGGCTCCTGCCCCGGCGCTGACAATATCCTCTTCTATCTCTATATCTCCGAGGGCTGTCCTTGTATCGACCACGACTCCTCTGTAGCCGTTATCACCCACCAGGAGATTGCTCCCCCTTCCGAGTATAAGGTGTTCCGTCCCGCTCTGACGAAGATATCGAAGAAGCGATACGATCTCGTCCTTATCTTTGGGTGTCACAAAGAAATCCGCCGATCCTCCCGTCCGGAAAGTTGTATGCTCCGACATGGGCACATCCTGCTGCACGCAGTCGGCGCCGCACATCTCAGTCAGCCGGGCACGGATCATCTTCTCTTCCGGCATCAGTCTATGACCATCTTTGCCGCACCGAGAGTTCCCGCGCTGTTACCAAGCTTAGCTATCACTATCTGGGCATCGCGGCAGGCATGGAATGTATATTTGTCAAAATGCTCTCTTACATAAGGAATCATCATATCTCCTGCCTTGGACATGCCTCCGCCGAGGACAAAGACTTCGGGATTAACTACTCCGGCTATTATCGAAAGGCCCCATCCAAGATAGTATCCGAATCTCTCCGCGACCCTTATCGCAAGCTTATCATGGTTTCTCACGGCATCCCACACGGCTTTTGCGGTAACGGGAGCATCTCTGAGCTCAGAAGGATCGGAAGATGCCTTCAGCTCCTCGTTCGCGAGCCTTACCACGCCTGTTGCGGAAGCATACTGCTCAAAACAGCCTTTTTTACCGCATCCGCAGCTTAGCTTTTCATTGGGATTGAGGCAGATGTGGCCTATCTCTCCGCCGGCTCCTGTAGTCCCGGCATAGATCTTTCCGTGATGTACAATGCCGCCTCCTATACCTGTACCCAAAGTCACCATTACCATGTCTCCGTAATCTTTTCCGGCGCCAAGCCAGTACTCTCCGAGCGCCGCAACATTAGCATCATTTGCAGCCTTCACAGTCATGCCGGAAAGAAGGCCGGATAATTCCTCGGCCACGTTGAAGGTCCTGTCCCATCCCAGGTTCACTGCCTTACGTATCACGCCTTCGTCATCAACCGGTCCCGGAAGTCCGATCCCAGCTCCTGTCACATCATCAGCGATCCCTGAGATATGCTCTTTAACAGAAGCTGCTATATCCGGGAGGATGGCTTTTCCTCCGTCTTCAACCCTTGTGGGTATCTCCCAGGCTTCTTTGAGCTCACCTTCCGTGCTCACTATACCCATTTTTACAGACGTTCCGCCCACATCTATTCCTATCGCGTATTTCATTATGAAGACACCTCCTTTTTTACCCCGGTCTTTGCTGTATACGGACCTTACGATTTTTTGGAAAGATTATCCTGCACCCTTCGATACAGTTCTTTGGCCGCATTATATCCCATCTTCTTAAGCCTGTGGTTGATGGCTGCCGTCTCGCATATAACGGCAAGGTTTCTTCCGGGTCTTATGGGGATCACATGGCAGACCACCTTATTGCCCAGATACTCTGTGTGCTCCTCTTCAAGACCCAGTCTGTCATAATCCTTATCCTTATCCCAGTCTTCAAGTCTTATGACGAGATCGATATTCTGTGTCTCCTCTATCGCCGAAGCTCCGTACAGGGCGTAGACATCGACGATCCCGATACCTCTCAGCTCTATGAAATGCTTTGTGATATCAGGCGCTGATCCCACCAGGGTCTCATCCGATACTTTTCTTATCTCCACGACATCGTCAGTGATAAGACGGTGCCCTCTCTTTACAAGCTCCAGAGCCGCTTCGCTTTTTCCTATGCCGCTCTCGCCTGTGATGAGCACTCCCTCACCGTACACATCCACCAGTACTCCGTGGATGGAGATGCAGGGCGCCAGTTTGACGTTGAGCCATCTTATTATCTCCGCCATGAAAGCAGATGTCGGCATGGAGGATTTCAGGAGCGGGATCTTGTATTTTACTGCCGTCGAAAGAAACAGTTCATCCGGCTCAAGGTTCCTGCAAAACACCACGCAGGGGATCGGATTGTTCAGGAATCTGTCATAGATTCCCCGCCTTTCCTCCTCGGACTTCTGCTCGATAAAGGAAAACTCTCCTGCTCCTATGATCTCAAGTCTGTCAGCATCGAACATCTCAAAATAATCCGCAAACTGAAGAGCCGGCCGGTTGATATCCGGCTTCTCGATCTTGATCTCAGATATATCTACTTCCGGTGTAAGATTAGTCAGTGACATCTTCTCGATGACTTCTTCCAAAGGAACACTTGGCATGATCGACCTCCTGTAATAGTCAGTGTATCCGATGCTTCATGCGGCATCGGCCGGCAAAACTCATGATACCATAAATGCTGACTGTAGCAAAACTCTTCACGTATAAAAGGGGCCGCTGCCATCAGGCAGCGACCCTTTTTCAACTTCTTTTTGATCTGTCGTGTCGATGTACTATCGATCTCAGATTTCCTTCCTGCGCTGTGCGGCCCTTGCGCGCCTTCTTTCCCTTCTCACCTTAGCCTGATGAAGGATCAGGATAAGGAAGCAGGTAAGTCCCACGAGAAGAGATATCAAAGCTCCAAGCGTCAGATACAGCACCACCTCATGTGACGAAGCCGTCTGCATGGCTATCGCATATGACGAGAATCTGTCTGTGCGGAAGGTGATCGTCCTCGGATTGTCATCGAGGTCCGGAAGGACCTTGAGCTCTCCGTTGTGTACTCTCAGCACTGAATAAGTCTTGCCGGCCTTGTAGTACTCCTTGGGTATCTCGATGACTACCTCCATGGCGTCATCCAATTCGGTCACATTCTCCGTATAGCCGTTGGTGGTCTTCAGCACCGAAAGATCAAAGTACTGGATGATCTTCTGCCCGACTGCGTTCTTCATGATCTTTTCCACCGCAGGTGCAACGTCGTTATTATTCATCTTTGAAAGGCTTATTGAGACGTTCTCGCTTCCTCCGTCGATAAGACCTATCATATCATCTGTCGAGAGCATGTTCTCAACTACCACATCGAGATTGGTATAACTCGGGAAAAGGTTCTCTTCCGGAAGCTGCATCAGCTCATCAGTACTTAGAGTTGTATAATCCACGCTGTACATATCCGTGGGTTCCAGTTCATTCTCGGCATTTGCGCCAAGAGCTCCCGCATAGAAAGCTGCTCTTGAGATAGCGTCTCTGTTGCCGGCCTCTGCCATGGCATATGCTTCTTCAGTGGATACACCGAGCATTGCGGCGACATCGGAGTATGATCCGTCTTCATCGGTCACTCCAAGCTCCTCGTCAGTCGGAACAGTTATGTTGTCGAGATCATCCATCACCTCTACATAATCGTCTCCGCCTTCTCCTGAGAGCGCATCCTCTATACTGACAGTAGAATCTGCAGTTGCCGTATTGGCAGCAGTCCTGTCAACCTTCTGTACCTTCTGCGTCTGTGTGGTCGTTCCGCTGGCCGAAGCCTTCGCCTTGCCAGCGTCTGTCAGAAGAAATGCCGCAGCTATGGTGTGATTGCCCTGAACATTGGAGAATGTGTAAGAGTTCACGGCACCGACCTGCTGATTATCTACCGCTACGGCAAGTATGGCATACCCCGCCTTGGGAGTGATCGTATATGTGATATTCTGTCCCTGAGCCACCACTCTTTTACCGCTTGGGCTTATGGATCCGCCGGTGGTCGCTACACCTGCCGATATCTCAAATGTGGATATACCGGTCTTTACAAAGATAGCCGTACACTGATAATCCTCTTCCAGCTTATCTATCTTCACGGTAGCGTTCCTGTTGACTATCTGGCCGTTCACTTCCCAGCCGACAAAGGAATATCCGCTGTTGGGTACTGCCTTTACGGTCGTTCCTTCATTTATCTTGAATGTGCCTCCGCCGGATACGGTTCCTCCTTCTGCAGGATTGGCGGCGAGAGTGATGGTATGCGATGTCCTCTCAAACATTCCCTTGATCTCACGGTCTTCCTTGAGATTCTTCAGCTTGTAGGAGGCATCCTTGCTTATTATCTTGCCGTCCTCCTTCCATCCGGTAAACACATACCCGTTATGCGCTTTTGCGGTGATGGTGGTGTTCTCACCATACCTTATCTTTCCTCCTCCGGATACTTTTCCTCCGTCCTCGTTGTTTCTTTTAAGGGTGACCGTGACATATTTCCTGTCAAACTTGGCTGTAACTCCAAAACTTGACTGAACATTTGTGATCTTGTAATTGGTCGCCGTGGAGACTGTCTTACCGTCTCTGATCCATCCGACAAATGTATAGTTGCTGTTGGGGATGGCGGTAAGATTGACATCTCCGCCCTGTACTACCGAACCACCGCCGGTAACTGTTCCGCCTTCGGCGGGATCTGCCGCCACGCTGACATTGAATCCGCCCTTTTTGGGTGTCACGTTGGATGTTCCGTATACCGAAGGCGCTGCCTGTGAAAATGCATAGACAACAAGCCCGGTGGAAGATTCGTCGTTTGCTATGGTCAGCATGCCGCTGCCGCTTATATTGGTAGAAGTCGATTTTGCTCCTCTGACTTCCCAGGTGACATCCTGGCTGACTCCCTTTTCGTTGCCGTCAGCGTCCTTGACCGTAGCCGAGAACTGATAACTGTCTCCTACCGAAAGCTTATAATTCTGAGGACTTACAACCACGCTCTTTATCTGCGCCGTACCTCCGCCGGATACAGATCCCTTAAGTTTCACCTTTGCAGAACCGGTCGTTACGCCTTCTTTTACTATGGAAAAGACCAATGCGTCCTCATATCCGCCCGGATTCAGATTGTTCCTCATCGATACGCTGAATCCGACCGTTCCGTTCTTATCCACATGATAGGTGTTGCCATTTGACTGGCCGCTGCTCAGGTCACAGGTGAAGGCTCCGGTCTTGTTTGCAAATGAAAACGTGAAATCAACATCTGTGCTGCTTGCGTTCGTAAGATCCAGTCTGTATACCTGCCTGTCTTTCCCGACAGGCTCTTCCCCGAAATTGATCGATATCGGATTTGCAGTCAGCTTATATGTCTCGACAGGTGTGACCGTGCCTGCCCCTCCTGCTGCCTGCTCACCTTCTGCTTCCTTTTTATCGGCCAGCTGCTGAGCTGCTTTTCCTTCATCGGTATTGCTCTGTTCCTCGTGCTGCCTGTTATTCTCTTCCGCAGCCTTATCCAGCGCTTCCTGTCTCTGCCTCTCAGCCTCCTGTCTCTGCCTTTCCCTCTCGTCATCATCATCCCGATCATCGTCGTCCTGATCCTGCGGCGCCTGAGTCGTGGGCTCCGTCGGAGCATCGGGAGCTTCTTCAGGGGGAGCTTCGTCTTCAAAGTCCTCCCCATCCTCTTCTGCCGCCCTGACCACTCTTATCATCTGTACATTCTGCACAAATACTGCTGCAGAAAGAACGATGGCCAGTATCAGCGTTATCGTTTTTTTCTTTTTCATGTCATTCCTCCTTATCGTGTATCGTCCGTAGCTATGTCCTGCCTGTATCCTGTCTGCCGGGGCTGTAGATTCACACCGTTATGTAGATATATACGAATGAGATCAATTTGGGGGCAGCCCGATCCTGATCGAATTATGTAACCCAACTTCCACGAGAATATATCATAGATTCCGGGTCTTTTCAACAATATTTTGTATGTTCTGTGATACTATCCCACCATATATACATATTACGGCTTTTAATGTTATGTTAATTGTGATATCATTCTTTGGATATACAAATGTATATGGAGGCTAAAGATGGTAAGACTGGATAAGATCACGTCAGAAAAACTGGCCGGGCTCTGTGAAAAAGAGAGCTGTGACCTCAGGGATATGGCCGCGATGCTTTGGGGACTCATAATGCAGGTGTTCTGCCATAACGATTCAGTCCGGTTCGAAAGAGAATTCCCCGGACATGATGCAGCTTTCATCTCTTTTGATACATCAGAACAAATATCTGCGAGGGATATGCTTTCCGTAATTCACGAACAGTCTTCTCTCTGTCCCATACCGGACGGCTTTTCTTTTGCAGATGAGGTCTATCGTGGAATAGAGGAAGGTTACGGCGAAGCAGATGAAGCCACGTTTTCCTTCTCGGATGAGAGTCTTGGACTATCGGTAAAAACCCTTGCCGATGATGAAAAACATGTCATGATCGAACTCTTTACAGCATTGACCGGAGAAATAGCGGCTCATCCGGATTCTCCACTGAATTCACTAAAAAGAGTGACCCCCGAAGAAGAAGGAATAGTAATGGCCATGTCAAAAGGAAAAGACATGTCCTATGACAAAAATGAGACCTGGCTTGATCTTTTCAAAAAGAGAGTGGATGAAGCTCCTGACAAACTTGCCGTCAGCGCTCCAAACGGTGATCTTACATACAGGGAGCTTGATGAGGCATCAGACAGAGTCGCTTCCTATATACTGAAGACATGTGATCCCCGTGAAGACGGCTCCCGTTTTGTCGCCATGATGACCGACAGGGTGAAGGAATATGTGATCGGGATCGTCGGGGTACATAAGGCAGGATTTGCTTACGTTCCCATAGATATCTCCTATAACCGGAAGCGCATTGATTACATGCTGAACGATTCCAAAGCAGTCATGATCCTTGACGAAGAAACTATCGGAAAAGCTCTTATGACCGAACCTGTAGATCTTCCCCGTGTCTCTCCCGATACTACGGCATATATGATCTACACCTCCGGCTCCACCGGTAATCCAAAGGGAGCGATGATAGGACATGATGCGCTGATGAATTACACTCTGTCCGTCATCATTCAAAACGGCCTGACACCTGAAGACAGACTGGCCGCTCACAAATCCTTTTCCTTTGATGCCCATATAGAAGACTATTTTCCTCCCCTTTCAGCAGGAGCCTCTGTCTATATCATGCCGGAAAGCATAAGACGCGATACCAGCGAGATAGCAGCTTTTCTGGACAGGCACAGGATTACCGGCTGCGGTTTTACCACGTCCGTAGGAAAGCTCCTCATCACAGGACACAGGCTTAAGGTCAGGTATATAACCTGCGGCGGAGAAGCGCTTACCGGGGTGACTGCCTCAAATGTAGAGATCATCAACGAGTACGGTCCTACCGAATTTACCAATGACAGCACCGGTTATAAGCTGAAAAAAGGGATATCCTATAACATGGTCCCTATAGGAAGACCTCTGCCTAATTGTTTCAGTTTTGTCGTCGATCCGTTCCTGAATCTCGTCCCGAAGGGGGCTCCGGGAGAACTCTGCATGGCAGGCGTGCAGGCGGGGAAAGGCTATTACGGGCTCCCGGAAAAGACCAGGCACTCTTTTATGGATTGCCCTTTTGTCCCGGGTATAAGGATGTACAGGACCGGGGATATCGCAAAATATCTGTCCGATGATGACCTCACTTTTATAGGAAGAGCAGACGAACAGGTCAAACTGAACGGTTACAGGATAGAACTCGGTGAGATAGAAGCCGTCTGCGGCATGTACGAAGGAGTAGAAGAAAGCGTGGCTCTGATCAAAGAAGTCCAGGGTGTGATGCATCTGATCCTGTATTATGCGGCGCACGAAAACGCCGTTGTAGATAAACAGCGCCTCAGAGCCCACATGGAATCCGGCATGCTTCCGCAGTATATGTATCCTGAGATCTACATGAAGCTGGATGAGATGCCGCGTCTTCCGAACGGTAAGATAAATAAACGCAATCTTCCGATGCCGGAGTTTGATATCAAGGTTGAAAACGTTCAGCCGGAGACTGCATTGGAGACAAAGCTGCTGCGAATTGCAAAAGAAGTCCTCCCCGGCGCCGAGTTCGGCATCACTGACGATCTTTTTGCCATGGGTCTTACGTCCATAGGCGCCATGAAGTTCATACTCCTTGCCAACGGGCTCGATCACCCGATAGAATTCAGAGTCGGCGATATCATGAGATACCACACGATATCATCCCTCATAGAAGGCAACAGAAGAGTGTGCTACCGGTACAATAAAGACTTTGATCCGGCAAAGCCCATACTTGTATTCATATTCGGGCTTGCGCCGGTATCCGGACTTATGCACATGCTGGATACATGGACCGATGTATTTAATGTCTTTATGATAGAGCCGATCGATTCCCACTATTCCTTATTATTTGAAGGGCCGGATTATCAGGAGATCGATAATATGTACCTTGCCATACTTGAAAGTCAGATCCCCGGCGGTCTGAAGTCCGTGACAGGACTGACAGGTTTCTCCTGGGGAGGCTTTGTCGCATACACGCTGGCCGCCGACATAGAAAAAGAGAGTTCTCACCGTCCGTTTGTCCTTCTCGGCGATACCGATCTTAACGAGTGTAAAATACCGGCAGATGCTCCGGAGGCGAAGGCCCCGGATCTCCCGGATAACTTCTTTGAGCTTACAAACGGAGCGATAACAAAGATCGAAGCCCTGAGAAGACTCTCTCTGGTAGAGAAAATAAACAGGACCGTCAGGAACATCCCTTCATATGACGGGCCGGTCACGATGCTGGATGCTGCGCTGGCAAGAAACAGCGCCGATAAAGAAACACACGACAAAAAGATAGACAGCCTTAAGCATTATGCTTCCGATCCCGTTATAAGAGAATTCCACGATCATGATCATGACAGTCTGTTTTATGATACGACGCTCTACCCGGTATATCTTGAAGAGATGAAAAAGCTGCTTAAAAGAATGTAAGGCTCAGTCTTTTGCGGACACTTCCTTTTTACTGAAATACTCTGCTACGGCATGCGCAGCTTTGCTGTTCATGCCGTCGACCTGCAGAAGTTCTCCGACTTCTGCGCTTCTTATCTTTTCGATATCACCGAAGTGGCGCATCAAAGCCTTTCGCCTTGCGGGGCCTATGCCCGGAATGTCATCCAGTACGGAATGCACCTGGCTCACGGATCTTAAAGATCTGTGATATTCTATGGCAAATCTGTGCACCTCCTCCTGTATCCTGGTCGCCAACTTAAAGCCTTCCGTATGTGTATCTATCGGGATCTCTCTTCCCTGAAAATAAATTCCTCTCGTTCGATGCTTATCATCCTTGACCATCCCGGCCACAGGAATATCGATGTTAAGGCGCTGAAGGACCTCTATACAGACATTGACCTGTCCCTTTCCGCCGTCCATGAGTATCAGGTCGGGATATCTGCTGAAGCTGTCGAATTCAGACTTTGCTTCATGGGTAAATCTCCTGGTCAGAACCTCTTTCATCGATTCATAATCGTTATTGCCGATATCCGCTGACAGGCGGAATTTCCTGTAGTCGGACTTCTTTGCTTTTCCCTTTTCAAACACCACCATGCTGCCCACTGAGTCAAAGCCTGATATGTGAGAGATGTCGTACGATTCAACACGATCAAGACCATCCAGCCCAAGCCATTGCGCTATCTCTTTGGCAGCGCCTATGGTCCGGCCCTCTTCCCGTTTGATCCTCTCCTTTGAATTTTCCAGTATCATCTCGGCATTCTTTTTGGCAAGCTCCACGAGCCTCTCCTTCTGACCGGCTTTCGGGACGAGTATCGTTACTTTGCTGCCTCTTTTTCCGGTAAGAAATCTTTCTATGACCTCCTTATCCGGAACCTCCATTTCAAGCATTATCTCTCTGGGCACAAAAGGAGTCCCGGTATAGAACTGGCCAAGGAAATCATTGAGGATCTCCGCTTCTTCAGCCTCTTCCGATACATGGCTTAAGACATAATGATCTCTGCCTATGAGCCGTCCCTCCCGGACGAAGAATACTACGACCACTGCATCCTCTCTGTCACGGCTCAAAGCTATGATATCCCTGTCCTCGCCGTCATGAGCCGTGATCTTCTGCTTCTCGGACACGGATCTCACAGATCCGATAAGATCCCTGTATATAGTGGCATTCTCGTAATCCAGCCTTTCCGCTGCTGCCTCCATCTTTTCTTTCAGTGACCTGAGCACCGGCTCGTACCTTCCGTTAAGGAACTCCAGCGCTCCTCTCACTCCCTCCGCATATTCCTCTTCTTCACCGGGAGTCATGTCCCCTCTGCACGGAGCCAGGCATTGCTTCATATGATAGTTAAGGCATGGCCGGTCCCTGCCTTTGTCTCTTGGCAGGACGCGGTTACATGTCCTGAGCCCGTATATCTTGTTTATCAGCTCTATAGTCTCCCGCACCCCTGATCCTGATGTATACGGTCCGAAATATCTTGCCTTGTCTTTTTTCATGGTTCTTGAAAAAAGGATCCTTGGATACGGCTCGTTTACGGTGACCTTAATATAAGGGTAGGTCTTATCATCCTTAAGCATGGTGTTGTATCTGGGACGATGTTCCTTGATGAGATTATTCTCGAGGACCAGTGCCTCCAGTTCGGAATCCGTAAGGATATATTCAAACCATCTGATCTGTGAGACCATTCGCTTTATCTTTTCTGATTTGGTGGTCTTTCGGAAATAAGAATGTACGCGATTAAAGAGATTGACCGCTTTCCCGATGTATATGATCACATCGTCGGCATCATGCATCAGATATACCCCGGAGGTCTTCGGAAGCTTTTTTAATTCGGTCTCGATATCAAACTCTCTGCTCATGGGATGATTGTATCATATATCTCAATGCAATAAGGAACTGTATTTGATCGGGCAAAAAACGGGGCCATGCTGTAAGCATGGCCCCGAGTGTCAGTTATGATCCTGTATCCTGTCTCAGATCTTATAAGGATTCTCTGAAGGATAGGGGAGAGATGCAGGCTGATTGTAGCCGATCTCGCTGAGATCTACTCCGATGTACTTATAGACCTCGAACAGCGGCTTGCCGAAGTGACCGAACATCACGGCGCCGTGGTGAGGATAGTTCTTTCCTATAAGAACATGCCTGTAGAAACGTCCCATCTCGGGGATAGCGAATACGCCGATGGAGCCGAATGACTTCGTTGCAACAGGAAGAACTTCTCCCTCTGCCACATAAGCCCTGAGCTTGCCGTCAGCTGTCGACTGAAGCCTGTAGAATGTGATGTCACCGGGCTGGATATCGCCTTCAAGAGTTCCGTCGCACCAATCCTGCGGGTGGGTACGTGCCATGATCCTCTGATATGAAAGATGAGGATTGCAGATCTTCCTTGAGCAGGTGTTACCGCAGTGGAAGCCCATGAAAGTATCTGTAAATGCATACTTGAACTTGCCCTCTATCGACTCCTTGTACATATCCTTCGGAACGGAATTGTTGATGTCGAGAAGGGTAACAGCATCCTGAGAGATGCAGGTTCCGATATACTCTGACAGCACGCCGTAGATATCAACCTCACAGGAAACAGGGATTCCTTCGCCTGCAAGTCTGGAATTCACATAGCAGGGGTTGAAACGGAACATATCCTGGAATGCAGGCCAGCACTTTGATGTAAGCGCAACATACTTCCTGTATCCGATGTGATCCTTAACCCAGTCTTTAAGTGTCAGCTCGTACTGAGCAAGCTTCCTCAGTGTATCGTTCACATCTGACTGGCCGAGCTCTTTTGCCATATCCTTGGCGATAGCCTCGATCCCGTCTTTGTCATCAGCGTGCTTCTGATAGGACTCAAAAAGGTCGAGCTCGGACTCTTCCTCTATCTCCACATCAAGATTGTAGAGCTGCTTGATGGGTGCGTTACACGCAAGGAAATTCTGAGGTCTGGGACCGAATGAAATGATCTTGAGGTTCTTAAGACCGACCACTGCTCTTACTATGGGCAGGAAATCATGGATCATATCAGCGCAGTCTTCAGCATCTCCGACGGGATACTCGGGGATATAAGCCTTTGTATTCCTGAGGGCCAGGTTATAGCTGGCATTCAGCATACCGCAGTATGCATCTCCTCTGCCGTCCAGAAGATCTGACTGACTCTCTTCGGCAGCTGCTATGAACATCGAAGGACCGTCAAAATGCTTTGCAAGAAGGGTCTCCGAGATCTCAGGGCCGAAATTGCCGAGAAAGACCACGATAGCATTACAATCATTCTTCTTCACATCCTCGAGAGCTTCTACCATCTGAGTTTCGCTCTCGATGATGCATACGGGACATTCATAGATATCCTCTTTGTCATACTTCTTGGCATATGCCTCTACCAGAGCCTTTCTCCTGTTCGTCGCGAGCTCAGCGGGGAAGCAGTCTCTTGACACGGCTACGATACCGACTTTTGCCTTAGGGATGTTACTTACCATACATTTTTCCTCCTGCGTGTTATTTTGTATCTGTGATGATGATCATGTATCCCGGCGGTCATGTCTTCTGTGGGATTCTTCTGTTATATGATTGCTCCAGAAACTGACCCGACAGAGGACGATACAGCACATGCCGAGTGCATCCTCTGTGGTGAAATATGAAGTTACCCCCGTCAAATGCTGTATCGTCCGTCCGCCGTCCTCCCGGAACCGAGATACAGATACAATTATAAATCTTTTGTGATTTGCAGGCAATAACAATAACTCATAATTCGTATTCCATTTTGCTATCCCTTGTATTACACTCATCCATAGAGAGCGCATCTTTTTTGAGAAGGGAGATATTCGGAAAAGATCATGGAATTGAGGCATATCAGATATTTCCTGGCAGTTGCCGAAGAAATGAACTTCACAAAAGCGGCGGAAAAGCTCAATATAGCGCAGCCGCCTCTGTCCAGGCAGATCCGCGATCTGGAGGAAGAGCTTGGCGCGAAGCTTTTCGACAGAGGTCCGCATTTCCTCAGGCTTACGGAGGAGGGGCTGTTGTTCAGGCAGTACGCTACCCAGATACTTGAGCTTGAGAGCCGCTCCAGGGATGATATCTCCCAGATGGGGACATCACTTCACGGAAGCATATATATTGCAACTGTCGAAGGATACGGGCCGCACCTTCTGGCCGGCTGGATCTCCGGATTCCACAGAGCCAATCCCCACGTACAGTTCAACCTCTGGACAGGCACCACCGACGAGATCACGAACCGGGTCAATAAAGGTCTGTGCGATCTGGCCATAGTCATGGAGCCCTTTTCCGATCCGGACATGGAATATATAAAGGTGCACAGTGAGCCATGGGCCGCCATCATCCCAAAGAGCGACCCTCTTGCTTCAAAGCGCGGCAGATCCGTAAAGCCCGAAGACCTTGAAGACAGGGAACTCATCATCCCGTCGAGAGCCTCCAGGAGCGCGGAATTCAGGAAATGGATGCCGGATCCTGAAAAGCCGCTCAATATCGTATGCCGGATCGCTCATCATGTAAATGTGCTTGAGCTTGCCAGAGCCGGAGTCGGGATCGCCATATTTCCCATAGCCAAAGGTGTCATAGAAGAAGACGACAGGGTAGTGGTAAAGAAGATCGACCATCCTGACGCGATAGCTTCATATCTTCTCATATGGAGTAAAAACCGCCCGCTTTCAAGGGCTGCAGGAGAATTCCTGGATCACATCCGCTCAGATCTTTGAAAAAACGCTGCTCCGGCAGCGTTTTTTTGTTATAAATCTTGATTTTTACTGTATTTGTGCCGATATAAATATCAGAAAGAAGATCACTCAGGATCTTAACCCTACTACTAAAAGAAAGGAGGCAGGAGATATGTTTTCAGAAGCAGCAGAAATGATCACCCCCGTGGTATTCTCTGAATACGTCAAAAATGAAGAAGAAAAGAAGAAAGAAAACGAGAGAAAGAAGAGAGAGAAGAAAGAGCAGATGAAATCACTGTTTGACGATACCGTAGCATATTATACTGCCTCCTCCACTGCTGAGGACAGACATTACATCACCTACGGCAGGAACCTGAGATACGTAAAGAACTGAACTTTTTTTCATAACCCTCCTATATATTATATATCATCCCATGGAAAGAGCAGCTTACCTTAACGGTGCTGCTCTTTCCATTTCTTTATCTCATTAAGACGTTTTTTGAACCGCGATTCCTCGCCCTGATCGCCCGGATGATAGTACTCTGTACCGACTAGATTGTCCGGCAGGCATTGCATATCCGTCAGTTTGTCTTCGTAATCATGGGCGTATTTATACCCGTGTCCGTATCCAAGCTCATCCATAAGACTTGTAGGTGCGTTTCTGATGACTAACGGCACCGGCTCGGACAGATCTCCGATCGCATCTTCCTTTGCGGAAAGATATGCCGTCTCCATGGCATTGGATTTGGGAGCAAGCGACATATAGATGACCGCTTCCGTCAGGTGGACATTGCACTCCGGCACCCCGATGAAGTGGCATGCCTGATAAGCAGATATCGCAAGCGTCATGGCATACGGATCGGCAAGGCCTACATCCTCTGCCGCAAATCTGGTCACTCTCCGGGCAATATATATCGGATCCTCTCCGGCCTCCAGCATACGGGCCAGCCAGTATACCGCGGCATCCGGGTCTGAATTCCTCATTGACTTATGAAGAGCAGATATAAGATTATAATGCTCTTCCCCGTTCTTGTCATAGAGCAGGGCTTTTTTCCCGGTTATCTGCTCTATGGTCTGCTTTGTCACGGTTATGCTCCCGTCAGTATGCATATCTCCGTTCAGGACCGCCATCTCGAGAGTAGACAGCGCCATCCTTGCATCTCCGTTTGAAAATGCCGCTATAAGATCCACCAGGTCATCGGATATGTCTATGTCCTGTCCGCCGAATCCCTGAGGACTTTCAAGTGCCTGATCAAGGAGCTTATGTATATCCTCCTTCGTAAGACCTTTTAATACAAACACCCTGCAGCGCGATAAAAGAGCGCTGTTCACTTCAAAAGAGGGATTTTCGGTAGTGGCGCCTATAAGGATAATGGTGCCTTTTTCGACAAAGGGAAGGAATGCATCCTGCTGCGCTTTGTTGAATCTGTGTATCTCATCGACAAAAAGGATGGTCTTCTGCCCGAAGCTTTTCATCTTGTCAGCTTCCTGCATCACTTCTTTTATCTCCTTTATCCCGCTTGTCACAGCCGAAAAGGTGATGAAGCGCGCTTTTGTCCGCTGAGCTATGATCTGGGCAAGAGTGGTCTTCCCGACTCCGGGAGGCCCCCAGAATATCATCGAGGATATCTGATCGCTTTCAATAAGCTTTCTTAAGACCTTTCCTTCCCCGACAAGATGCTCCTGTCCCACGTAGTCATCAAGGCTGAGAGGTCTTAATCTCGCAGCAAGAGGCTCCGGTACGCTGTTATCAAACAAGGACATCTGCGACATCAGTCGTTTTCCCCGTCCTTCTTTACATAGGTCGCAAGCTTTATCAGCTCCTTCTCAACGTAATGCCTGCAGTTAAGTGCCATCTCGACTCCGCTGTATCTGATCCCCGCCGGCGGATACCGGAACATTTCCAGCGTTTCCGTATCTACCATCTTTACCATGCTTCCGTCGGTCAGAGCCGTCTTTCCTTCATCGGTAAGAAGATCTCCGAGATTTGCCCTTAATTCCCCGGCAAACTCCCTGTGTACCGAGTCCTTCTTGTATCGTTTGAATCTTAAAGAATCCAGCACGGTAATGATACCGGAAAAGCGAATCCTTATATCTCTTTTCCTGTCTGCTTTTTCCAAACAGGACACCCTGTATTCCCATTCTTTTACGAACTCTTCCCTGTCCACATCATTCAGCCGGCTCTTGAAGATCTCATATCTCTGTCTTATATCGATACTCTCCGTAAGCGGATAAAAGATTTTTTCATTAAGCTCCATTTCCAGCAGGCTGAGATAGGACAGACACAGGATCTGGACCTCTTCGTCACCCCGGTTGCGCCTGACTGAATTGCAGAAATTCCATCCGGCAGCCTTATATGAAAAGCAGGCCTTTTCGGACAGAGCCGCCTTCAGTTCGTCGCGGATGGCATAGTTCTCGATCTCCTTCAGGAAAAATGAAGCATCTTTTTCAAGAGCTGCATACACCTTGTTCTCAACAGGTTCCATGCCAAAGATCTCTCCGCTTTTCTTATTCTGTCCTATATCGGCGTATATATCTGCAAGGAGCTGCGTCATCACGATATTTCCGTCACGGACCGCATCGGAAATGTCATTCCAGTAGACGGATATAGCTTCTGCCTCGATACCGGGCATATGTATCCTCCGGCAGAGTCTCAGATATCCGGCTATGTCATAAAGATCCGTATAATGCCTGAACACATCCCCAAGCTTGTCGGCAGGCACCGGATAACAAAGCGGCATGTACAGCACGTTATCTGTCGGGATCTGCTCCCCTGCGTCGACATATCTCTTTATCAGCAGCTCAACGGCATCGTTTGCCCGGATAAGCTCGAGCCTGTCTTCTATGTTCCGGGTAAAGTTGTCCACGGCGATCCCTGTCATCCCGGCATCGACCAGCATCTTTTTCTGTTCGCTGAGATTAAAGATATCCACGGCGATCTCTGCCACGCGCCAGCGGTACCTTCGGTCAAAATACGTCGGATAGTCCATGACGGCTTTGTGGTTCAGCGGCATAAGATGCCCCTGAGATCGTGCCAGACTGTCTATATAGCAGAGACAGGCATCTGAGATGGAGTCGAACTCACTGTAATAGCTTTCAAACTCATCGTACATCTGAAGCTCGATGAGAGCCGCCAGATAGAGCTCTCTTTCTTCGACATTGTCCAGTCTTTTCCCTTTGAGGGAATTACGGATCATCTCGAAATCACCCTGTTCATAGTAGACGAGCATCTCGTAATACCTCGATTTGGGGATGCCGGCATATTTCATGGCGCCGACCACCTCCAGTGCTTCGCTGTATTTCATGTTATTAAATTGTTTATCAAAAGCCTGCTCGTACTGTCTTCTGTCCATTCCGGCCTGTTCCCTTCCATGATCACAACGGACATTATCCGCATCATTCAATAATACTTCCATGGTTCATTAAGCGCAAGCACGAATAGGGGTCCCCTTTCGGGGACCCCTTTCCGTGCTTTTTCATCCTACTTTTCCGTGATCAGACCGACATATCAAAATTCCCGCCCACTGCGGGGTTTACGGAATTCTCCATCATACGGATCATCGATGCGCCCATAGCATCCTGTGTTTCCAGGGTCTTAGACAGCATCTGCATGCCTACTTCATTACCAAGCCGCGCGGCTGATAATGCGGTAGATACGTCCTGTATCAGGCCTGTCGGAGCAGCCATAGAAACATCCATCGAGATCACTCCTTTCATATAATAGTAAGATGTACGATCGCCTCGGGAGCTATCTGTCAGCTCCTTCAGTCAATTCGTATGCTTTAAATGTATATCGGTCAAAAGTCAGATCTCCGATATAGCTGATATCGAAATTTTTGTTTTTTATCTCTCCGACTTCATCCGTGTGCACTGTTCCGTTAACGAACACATACTTGTCCCCGCTGACATCTTTGATGTCTTCTATGCTGTATTTTTTCAGCCACGGGGCATAATATCCGAGACATATCTCGATCTCCGGGAAGTCTTCATACATCACATAACCGTCATCTTCATCCGTGGATCCTATAAAAGAACGGAATTCCGTCATATCCACGTATTCGGTCCCGTACATCTTAATATAGATCAGTACCAGGCATGCCGTGATAAGCGGCGCGGCCACAGCCATCACGTATCTGTTCTCCGAGAGCATGAGGTCCAGCGAAAGGGCTGCTCCCAGCCAGAGTATGCCCTGTGACGGCAGAAGATATCTCGATGAAAAGAAGGTCGATCCCGTGCCTGCCATGATACCGAAGGACATAAGTACCACTGCCGGACATATCAGCATGTAATATGCCGCTGCCGCCTGCTTCTTCGTACATGCATATGCCAGAAGGATCAGGAAAAAGCACAGAAGAAGCGCGGAAACCGGGGTAAGATCGGTAACAAACGGATATCTGAATGAAGCCGCAAGATTATCGAGAGATGGCGCTGAGGCAGAAAAATATGATGTTGCCGACTTCATCTGAAAAACAGTGAGCACCGCGCAGGGAATATACAGGGCTACACAAATAGCCGCCGATCTGAGCCACAAAATCGCTTGCTTTTGACGGATCGCGAAAATGAGGAGCATGAGCCATACAAATGCCTCTGCTATCAGAGCATACTGATGAGTATAGGCGCCGAGTACGGTGCCTGCTGTCAGTATGATCCCGGCATGCGGGATACCCTTCATCAGGCAAAGCGCCGCTATAGCAGTAGTCGACGCAAAAAGAACCGCCCAGCTGTACATCCGGATCTCCGTCCCGTGCTCAAGAAAATGCGGCATTGCCGTCAAAAATGCAATATACAGACATGCTGCTCTCTCTGAAGAGATCTCCGGGATAAAGTGCGCCGCGATGAGCATCAGGATAAACATCGGTAATACGGAGTATAATTTGAGGATCGGTGTGGAAAAGCCGAAAATATGGGTAAAGAGCCATGCGGAAAAATTATAGAACGGCGGAAGGGTATCGGCGAAAGTCCTTTGCGCCATTTCAAAAAGATCACATCTTATTATTGATGCGGAGAAAGCCTCATCCAGCCATACATTATCATTAAATATAAGACTCAGATATACAGCTGCACCGGCGATCGCAAAAATATAGGGAATATACCGTCTTCGCTTCATTTATATGTTTTGTTCTGCAGCCGCTCTTCAAATTCCGGCTTGGGAAGAGGACGGTCATAATAATATCCCTGGATGACATTACAGCCGACGCTGTTGACGAACACCAGCTGGTCTTCTCTCTCAACGCCTTCAATGAGCACGTTCATGCCCAGTTCCTTCGCCATGTGGATGATATCTTTCAGTATGATCTCATCTCTCCAGGAAAAATCCTCGCCGTTTACAAAGGACCTGTCTATCTTAAGCGTATGCACTTCAAATTCTCTTAGCGTGGCAAGTGAAGAATACCCGGATCCGAAATCATCGATAGCCGTCATGATGTTCATTCCCTTGAGTTCGCTGATAAAACCGGACATCATGCCGTGCTCTTCTTCATCAACGGTCTCCGTAAGCTCTATCTCGATGTATTTTTTATCGATCCTGGCCGCATCCATGACCTCATTGATCTTTCTCGCAAGCTTCCTGTCTTTCAGGTCATTCCTGGAAAAATTGACCGAGACCGGTACAGGGTCATATCCGAGAAGGATCCATCTGGTGATATCCCTGCATACATGCCGTAAAACATACAGATCCAGCGGAAGTGTCATGCTGTTTTCTTCAAGAGCCGGGATAAAACCACCCGGTGAGACGATCTTGCCTTCGTGAGACCAGCGGACCAGCGCTTCGGCTCCTACCAGCTGTCCGGTCTTCGAATCCACCTTGGGCTGATAGTAGATCACAAACTCCTCTTCCGAAAGGGCCTTGTCAAATTCCTTAAGGATAGCCTTCTGCTGACTGATATGTGTGATAAGGGTATCCGATGCATATGCGATCTTCTGATGTGTCACATTCTTTGCCTGATTCAGCGCGATAGACGGCCGGCTGATCACATCTCCGGGGTCCTTTACCTCCCCGTTGATCTCCCAGACGCCTATGGTACTGGGGATCTCTACATCCTCGCTCCCTTTTTCCGTATCGATCATAAGGACTACTTCTGATATGACCTTGATGAAGTCATCCTTTTTTGTCTTTTTTACGAGAGCCATGAAATTATCGCCGCCAAGATGTCCGAGGATCTCATCATCTTCCATGAAGTCCTTGAGGAACATGGCATATTTCCAGAGAATTATATCTCCCTTTTCTCTGCCGTATATACGGTTGATATCTCCGAAGTCTTTGAGATTGAAGTAGAAAGCGCAGTAATCGGAGAGAGGCTTCTCTTCCGCAATGTATTTTGTGATCCTGTGAAGATAACCCGATGCGTTGAGCAATCCGGTCATAAGGGATCTTGTCTCCTGCTGATGCGACTCTTCGTCCTGCTTTACGCGGAACAGATACAGCATGAAATCCGTCGCATATATCTCCAGAAGAAGCTTTTCCTTTTCGGTAAATGGTTTCTCGTCGGGATAGATATAGATCACTACGGAACGATCGCGATCCTGATTAAAAGAAAAACTGAGCGGCTCGTCCGCAGGCATTCCGTTATCCCTCTGAAAAAGCAGGACATTCTTTTGTCCGGCAGGGAGCTTGAAATCGCCGGCGAATTCGGCCTCGACGCCAAAAATATGCATGCAGTATGCCACAGCGCTGATAGCTTCCCTGAAGCGGTCCAGCGATGCGGGCCCCTGCGATATATCCCTTAAAAACTGCAGATGCAGTTCCTGGTCACTGATCTTCATTACAGTCGCGGCTTTCTCCTGTCTGATCCTGCATGCTTTTTGATCATAATTATACTATTATAATATAAGTCTGTGGTCAACCAAGGCCCTTACGATATCACTTCGTACAGTTCCCTTGCAGCCTCTTTTTTGACCGTATCCTCAACAGCGAGGACCCTTACCTTCACTGTCTTGTCTCCGAATACGATCTCTATCTCGTCGCCCGGCTTTACGTCGTATCCGGCCTTGGCCGGCCTTCCGTTCACGGTAACGCGCCCTGCGTCACAGGCCTCGTTGGCTATTGTCCTTCTCTTTATAAGTCTGGATACCTTAAGATATTTATCAAGTCTCATGTCTGTCCTCTAATAATATCAAAAAAGCGTCCGCCGGATCGGCGGACGCCCTGCTGATTCAATATAAAGATCTGAATTACTTCTTGTTTACAAGATCCTTAAGTGCCTTACCAGCCTTGAACTTGGGAGCCTTTGAAGCTGCGATCTTCATGGTAGCGCCGGTCTGGGGATTTCTGCCCTCACGAGCTGCCCTCTTAGCTACTTCAAAAGTACCAAAGCCAACAAGCTGGATCTTATCACCCTTCTTAAGCTGTGCGCCTACTGTCTCGGTGAATGCCTTAAGAGCTGCCTCAGCGTCCTTCTTTGAGAGATCAGCCTTCTTTGCGATTGCCTCTACTAATTCTGTCTTGTTCATCTGATGAACTCCTCCTCTGAAAAAATAAGTAATCATAAAAACACGTGGCGCCCTAGTGCGACCACACATAAGTTTATAACCATAAAAGGATTACTTGTCAAGCACAAGCCGTAAAATCCAATAAATTCACGTGATATAGGCTGCTCCGGAGACTATCCGAGCCGAGTTGACATAAAAAGAGAATGTGTGCTAGAATACTATATCTTGTGCGAACCAGCTTACACGGGATAGAAGAGCATCTATATTTAGACTCGAACTCTGTTATGAAAAACTACGACATTTTAGGCATAAAGATCAAAGATCATTCCGTCAGGGAGGCTCTCCACGCAACCAGAGAGTATCTCTCGTATAATGTACCCTCGGTAGTTTTGTTTCTGACCAGAGAATTACTTCTGTCGGCATCTGACTCTGATGAACACAAGGATTTCATCGAGGAAGGTGCCGAAGTTACTATGATAGCTTCCTCTGATATCTTCCGGGCTGCCAATGTAATGGACAAGGGCCGGGAGAGGGAGATAGACCGGAATATGTATCTCAAGGGGCTTCTCCGGATGCTCTCCAAGGAACACAGAAGGATCTATCTTGTAACAGAGACACCGGTGGAGATGGATGAGCTCAAAAGTCTCCTCGGCACTTTTGAGAATGCTCTTCAGATAGCAGGCACTTATGACGAAGCCTCTATAGACGCGGTAGAGGATGTGACAAATGACATCAATACCGTTACCCCTTATGTTGTGATCGCCGTGCTCTCCGGCAACGACGGGATAGATTTTACGAGCGCGGGAAAGAAATACATGAACACAAGACTGATAGTAACACTTCAGCCGGAAATGCTTAAAGTCCGCGAGGACGGTTCCGTCAGGAAAGGTTTTATGGCTAAGCTCTCTGAAAAGCTTTTCACGAGGTTAGCCGGAAAGTATAAGGAGTAATATATGATCTTATTGGAAGACGTCGTGAAGACGTACAGCACTGGTGCTCCGGCGCTTAACGGCATAAGTCTTAACATAGACGCCGGGGAGTTTGTATTTATAGTCGGAGACTCAGGGAGCGGAAAAAGTACCCTGATCAAGCTCCTGCTCAGGGAATTAAAGCCTACATCCGGACACATCATCGTGAACAACACCGATGTGACAAGGCTCCGTCATGGCAGGATACCGAAATACCGCCGTAATATCGGATGCGTGTTTCAGGATTTCCGCCTGTTAAAGGACAGAAACGTTTACGAAAACGTTGCCTTTGCGCAAAGAGTCGTGTCCGTTCCCGGCAGAGAGATCAAAAGGAATGTTCCTCAGGTGCTGTCGACCGTCGGCCTTGCCGAAAAATACAGCTCAAAGCCCAGAGAGCTCTCCGGTGGTGAGCAGCAGAGAGTTGCGGTGGCGCGTGCCATCATCAACAAGCCTCCCATCCTTCTTGCAGACGAGCCCACCGGTAATCTCGATCCCAAGAATTCCTGGGATATAATGAAGCTGCTGGAAAAGATCAACAGGAACGGGACCACGGTCCTCGTCGTCACACATAACAGAGAGATCGTCAATGCCATGCAGAAAAGAGTCATTACAATGAAAAAAGGCGTGATCCTGGCTGATCAGGAGAAGGGAGAGTATATCGATGAGGATTAGTACTTTATTCTACACTCTCCAGCAGGGGATCAAATCAATTTTCCGCAACAAAGTCTTCTCGCTGGCTACTATCGCCACTATATCGGCCTGTATTTTCCTTTTCGGGATATTCTACTCAGTAATGGTGAATTTCCAGAATATAATACATCAGGCAGAGTCGGGTGTTGCCGTCACGGTCTTCTTCGATCCCGAGATCACGGACGAACAGATCCAGACGATCGGTCAGGAGATAAGCATGAGAGCTGAGGTCTCCCGCGTCGTATTTGTATCTGCGGAGCAGGCATGGGCTGATTTCAAGGATGAGTATCTCGGAGAATATGCCGACACCTTCGGAGATGACAATCCTCTTGAGGATGACGCAAACTACGAGGTCTACCTCAGTGATGTCTCAATGCAGGAGCAGCTGGTGGAATATATCTCCAGTCTTGACGGGGTCAAGGAGATACACAAATCCGCAAATGTTGCAAATACGCTGAGCGTCGCCAACAGCCTTGTAAGTTACGTATCTCTGGCCATCATCTTTATCCTTTTTGCGGTCTCTATCTTCCTTATAAGCAACACCGTTGCTATCGGCATATCCGTGAGAAGGGAAGAGATCGCCATCATGAAGCTGATCGGAGCTACTGATTTTGTGGTACGCTCTCCGTTCCTTTTTGAAGGTATCATACTGGGAATGGTGGGCGCAGCCATACCTCTTGTGATCATCTATTACATATACAACAGAGCCATCGGATACGTAATGCAGGAGTTTGCTGTTCTTAATTCCATTCTCGCCTTTCTTCCAGTCGAGCAGATATTCTATACTCTGGTTCCCATCGCTCTGATATTGGGAGTCGGGATAGGATTCGTGGGAAGCGCGATCACTGTCCGCAGACATCTGAGGGTATGAATCTTAGAACTCTTCTGATAAAACGAATGTATATTTTTGTGCTGTGCATGTCCCTGTGCATGGCACAATTTATATTGCTGCCCTCATACGCTGCGTATGCAGACGAGGACGATGATGATGACGATGATGACGACGACAAGAGCTCCGATTCATCATCGGAGATAAATGAGATAAAGAGGCAGATCGAGGAATCAAAGGCCGCCAAGGAAAAAGCCAATCAGACAAAGAGCACCCTTGCATCAGGCATGGCAAGCGTACAGCAGGTCATAGGTTCTCTCCAGAAAGAAAAAAATGATGTGGTGACGTATGTTGCGACCCTCGATGCTGCCATGGAGCAGATACAGGACGATCTCGACGCGATCAATGAATCCATCTCCGAAAACGAGATACAGCTGGACGACGCCCGCCAGTCCCTCGAGGAGGCAGAAGACGCGCTTGAAGAGGCCGAGCAGACTCGTGAAGAAGAATATGAAAACATAAAAGATCAGGTCAAATTCATGTATCTTGCCAGCAAATCCACCTTTCTGGAGATCCTTGTCACTTCGCAAAGCGTCAGTGATCTTTTGAACAGGACACATTATATCTCCAAAATACTGGATTATGACAGAGAAAAGCTGGATGAATATGCAGCTGCCGTGGACAGTGCGAACGAGGCCCGGGAGGCGATGGAGGAAAGCAAGGCTGTCCTGGAAGAAAAACAGACTGAGCTGGAAGAAAAGCAGTCAGAGGCTCAGGATAAAAAAGATGATATGTCCGATCTGATCTCTGCAAAGGAAACCGAGATCAACCTGTACAGCGCAGAGATCGGAAGCAAAGAGGAACAGGTCAGGGAATATCAGGCCATGATAGCCCAGCAGGATGCTGAGATCGCCGCGATAGAGCAGGCCATAAAGCAACAGCAGGCAGCTCTCGCCGAGGCGAACCGCAGACAATACGGGGGCGGACAGTTTGTATGGCCGGCTCCGGGCTATACCCGTATCTCCGATGATTACGGCATGAGGAATCATCCCACACTCGGAGTGGAGATGATGCATAACGGAGTGGATATGGCGGCTCCTTCGGGATCGCCGATCAAAGCCGCTGCCGACGGAACCGTCATCGCAGCGTCATATTCCTCTACCATGGGTAACTATATCATGATCGACCATGGTTCTGATATAATAACCGTATATATGCATGCATCATCGCTTAATGTATCAGCCGGACAGGAGGTTTCCGCCGGCGACAGGATCGGATCCGTGGGCTCCACGGGCAGGAGTACCGGACCGCACCTTCACTTCGGAGTTAGAGAAAACGGTTCATATGTGAATCCGTGGAAATACCTGAAATGATAAGATCTAAGGAGTGGAAATGAACGACAAGACCTGGGAAAAAACCGGAAAAGGACAATACGAACTAAGGGAAGTGCCGCCGTACTACAATAATACCCCGGTGCCGAAGCAAAAAAGGCCATTCCCTCTTCTTCCTTTTGTTTTGGGCTTCGCAGTCGGGATCATCCTTGTACTTGGCATATACTTTGCGACCTTCCGTTTTTCAAACTCTCTGTCCCTTGAGACTCAGAAAAAGATAGGAACTCTTGAATCCGTCATAGACAAGTATTATATGGGCGAGAGAGAATCTGTCTCCGAAGCCGACGGAATATACAAGGGCATAGTCAGCTCTCTCGGAGACAAGTATGCCGCATATTATACACAGGAAGAGCTTACCCGCTCCAGAGAGGACAGCGCAGGGGAATTCTCCGGGATCGGCTGTACCATAGGCATGGACGAAGAAGTCGGCGTATGCTACATCGCTTCGATCATGGAAGGCTATTCGGCAGATCAGGCCGGCCTTCAGGAGGGAGATTATTTCCTGGAAGTCAACGGCGAAGACGCCACTGAATGGAACGCGGAAGAAGTCGCCAATCATGTAAAAGGAGAAACAGGGACCACCGTTGAGATCAAGGTCCTCCGCGATCAGGAAGAGCTTTTCTTTACTCTGAAAAGAGTCAAGGTGGAGGTAAAAACCGTTGATTCACGCATGGAGGACGAAAAGAACAAGATCGGTTATATAAGGATAGAAGAATTTGACGAGATCACCGTATCCCAGTTCAAAGAAGCAAAAGAGGCCCTTGAAAAAGAAGGTATGCGCTCTCTCATCCTTGACTTGAGGAGCAATCCCGGCGGTCTCGTGGATGCATGCGCTGATATCGGATCGCAGATGCTGCCGAAGGGGATGATCGCATATTCCGAGACAAAGGACGGAAGACGTTACGAATGGACCTCTGACGGGAGAAACGAGATCACTATCCCCGTCATCATACTCGTAAACCAGAATACGGCTTCCGCAGCAGAGATCCTCACGGGAGCCATGAAAGACTATGATAAGGCTACCGTCCTCGGAACAAAGACCTACGGAAAAGGGATCATACAGAATACTTACGGTCTCGGAGACGGGACGGCGATAGAATTTACCGTAGGAAAGTATTACCTTCCGAACGATGAGACCATACATGAGATAGGGATCGAACCCGATATCACGCTTGAGCTGGATGCGGAAGCCTACCTGAAGGACGGATCCGACAATCAGCTTGAGGCCGCCTTGAAAGAATTACAAAAATAATGTTATAATCCCGTGTTAGGTATACTAGATTCCGGAGGATCACCTGACACATGGAGAGAGAAGAGTTTTTATCGCTGTACCGGCATTCGCTGGCACATGTCCTGGCAAAGGCTGTTATCGAGATTTACGGGAAGGATGTCCAATATGCGATCGGACCGCAGATAGCGGACGGGGCATATTATGATTTTGTGCTCCCCAGACCCGCTTCTACAGAAGATTTTCCCGCTATAGAAGAAAAGATGCGCGAGATACTGAAGCGCAAAGAGACCTGGACAAGAAAAGAAGTCTCCAAAAGCGAGGCTTTGGATCTTTTTAAGGATCAGAGATATAAAAAGGAGATCATAGAAGATCTCCCCGAAGAAGAGACTATCAGTATATATTATACCGGAGATGATTATGTGGATCTCTGCCGGGGTCCTCATGTGGAGAATTCCACCGAGCTTTTACAGACGGCATTCAAGGTCAAATCCGTTTCTGCCGCTTACTGGAGAGGCGATCCCGAAAAAGACTCCATGCAGAGGATATACATCTATGCCTTCCCTTCAAAGGATGAGCTTAAGTCTCATCTTGCATTTATAAAAGAAGCGGAAGAGAGGGATCACAAAAAGCTCGGCCCCGAGCTTCAGCTCTTCATGTTCCATGAGACTGCTCCCGGAATGCCCTACTGGCTCCCGAGAGGCTGGAGACTGTACCGCACGCTTATTGAATACTGGCGCGGGATACACGACAGGAACGGCTACCAGGAGATATCCGCGCCTGTGATCAACAACCGCAAGCTGTGGCTTATCTCCGGACACTGGGCTCATTACAAGGACAACATGTTCATCGTTCCCGGCACCACGTGGACTCCTGATGCGGACGATGTCATGGCTGCCAAGCCTATGAACTGCCCCAATGCCATGATGACATACGCCCGCACGAACCATTCTTACAGAGAGCTTCCCATAAGATACAACGAGCTGGATATGGTCCACAGGAAAGAAAAGAGCGGCGCGCTGAACGGTCTGTTCCGCGTGCAGGCATTCCGTCAGGATGATGATCATACCTTTGTCTCCGTTGCCCAGATCGAAGAGGAGATAGAAAACATCATATCCATAGCCGATGAGATCTATTCCACCTTCGGGGTCAGCTACAGGGCGGAGCTGTCCACCAGACCCGAGGATTTCATGGGAGATATCAAGGACTGGGATCAGGCCGAAGCGGCTCTTAAGAGGATACTTGATAAGAAATACGGAGAGGGCGGCTACGAGATCAATGAAGGTGACGGGGCATTCTACGGTCCCAAGATAGACCTTCAGATAAAAGATGCCATCGGCCGCGAATGGCAGTGCGGCACCATACAGCTGGACTTCCAGCTCCCTCATAATTTCGAGCTTACCTATCAGGATCAGACGGGAAAGATGGTCCAGCCCGTGGTCATACACAGAGCCATCTTCGGTTCTCTCGAGAGATTCATCGGCATCCTGATAGAGAATTTCAAGGGCGCTTTTCCTTTCTGGCTCTCGCCTTATCAGGTCGGGATCGTTCCTATAAGGGTGGAGCATAATGATTATGCTCTTGAGGTAAAGCACCTCCTTGAAAATATCGGTGTCAGGGCAGAATGTGATACCGCTGACAAGAACATGAACGAAAAGATCAAGGAATACAAGAATCTTAAGGATCCTTACATTCTTGTGGTCGGTGATAAGGAGGTGGAGGAGAGAACCGTCTCCATCAATATACGAGGCGTAAAACAGCAGCTTCACGGTGTTACGCTCGATCAACTGAAGGCGATGTGTCGGAAGATGAACGAGGAACATACGATAGACCTCATCACTTCCACGGATGAGATAAAATAAGATTTCCGCAAATATGACAGACTGATCTTAACAGTCTGTCATATTTATAATCAAAGGATATATATTGCGGTCAAATGACAATGGGAGGGGATCACCAAATGGCACAGAGAACAGACATTCACAAGGTACTGATCATAGGCTCGGGTCCGATCATAATAGGACAGGCCTGTGAGTTTGACTACTCGGGAACTCAGGCCTGTAAGGCGCTGAAAAGCCTGGGTTATGAAATCGTCCTGGTTAATTCAAATCCGGCGACTATCATGACGGATCCGGAGACCGCCGATGTCACTTACATAGAGCCGCTGAATGTCGACAGACTTACACAGATAATCGAAAAAGAGCGCCCGGATGCCCTGCTTCCGAACCTTGGAGGACAGAGCGGTCTTAACCTCTGCGCTGAGCTCAACAAGGCGGGTGTCCTGGACAAATACGGCGTCAAGGTCATAGGCGTACAGGTAGATGCCATAGAAAGAGGCGAGGACAGGGTTGAATTCAAGAAGACCATGGACAGTCTCGGCATAGAAATGGCCAGATCCGAAGTCGCTTATTCCGTGGATGAGGCCCTCGGCATTGCCGAAAAGCTTGGCTATCCCGTAGTACTCAGACCCGCCTACACGATGGGCGGCGCAGGCGGAGGCCTTGTATATAATATAGAAGAATTAAAAACAGTCTGCGCCCGCGGACTTCAGGCTTCTCTCGTACATCAGGTCCTTGTAGAGGAATGCGTACTGGGCTGGGAAGAGCTCGAGCTTGAGGTCGTCCGCGATAAGGACAACAACATGATAACGGTCTGCTTTATCGAGAACGTGGATCCCATGGGCGTACATACCGGTGATTCCTTCTGTACGGCACCGATGCTCACCATATCCGAGGAAGTACAGAAAAGGCTTCAGGAGCAGGCCTATAAGATAGTTGAGCATATCGGTGTTATCGGCGGTACAAACGTTCAGTTTGCTCACGATCCCAAAACCGGCAGGATCATAGTGATAGAGATCAATCCCCGGACCTCCAGATCATCTGCCCTTGCCTCCAAAGCAACCGGCTTCCCGATAGCGCTTGTATCAGCAAAGCTTGCTACCGGACTTACTCTGAAGGATCTGAAGGACAGCGTATGGGGCGATCTGTCACAGTACAAACCCGGAGGCGATTTTGTCGTCATCAAGTTCGCAAGATGGGCCTTTGAAAAGTTCAAAGGCGTCGATGACAAGCTCGGAACCCAGATGAGGGCTGTTGGAGAAGTCATGTCCATTGGAAAGAACTACAAAGAAGCTCTTCAGAAGGCCATCCGCTCTCTTGAAAAGAACCGTTACGGTCTCGGACACGTCAAAGGTTATGATTCTCTTACCAAAAAAGAGCTGCTCCACAGGCTGGCAACCCCTAACTCGGAAAGGCACTTCGAGATGTACGAGGCTCTCCGTAAGGGCGCGACCGTGGAAGAGATCAATGAAGCGACACATGTGAAGACATACTTCATCGAGCAGATGAAGGAGCTCGTGGAGGAGGAGGAAGCGCTGTTAAAGCATGTAGGAACCCTCCCTCCCGATGAGATGCTGATACAGGCCAAAAAGGACGGTTTTTCAGATCGTTATCTGTCCGAGATACTGGATATCACGGAAGATGAGATCAGGACCAGAAGAGAAGCGCTGGGAGTCGTGGAGACTTATGACGCGGTGCACGTATCAGGAACGGAAGACAGCGCTTATTACTACTCGACCTACAACGCGGCATCCAAGGCCGATCCGAAGGAAGGCGGGAAAAAGCGCATCATGATCCTCGGCGGCGGCCCGAACCGCATCGGACAGGGTATAGAATTTGACTATTGCTGTGTCCATGCCGCAAAGAGCCTGAAAAAGCTGGGATTTGAGACCATCATTGTAAACTGCAACCCCGAAACGGTATCGACGGACTATGATACATCAGACAGGTTGTATTTTGAGCCACTGACGCTGGAGGATGTGCTCTCGATATACTCAGTGGAAAAGCCTGACGGGGTCATAGCTCAGTTCGGAGGACAGACTCCCTTAAACCTTGCCGCTTCACTGAAAAAGAACGGTGTGCGTATACTCGGAACATCACCTGAAGTCATAGATCTTGCAGAAGACAGGGATCAGTTCCGTAATATGATGGACAAGCTCGGGATCCCCATGCCGGAGTCCGGAATGGCAACCACGATCGAGGAAGCCAAAGCCGTAGCTGCCGAGATCTCATATCCTGTGATGGTCCGCCCTTCATATGTGCTTGGCGGAAGAGGAATGGAAGTAGTCTATGATGATGACCAGATGGAAGAATACATGAAGGCTGCTGTCGGAGTAACCCCTGACAGACCGATACTTATCGACAGATTCCTCCATCATGCCATGGAATGCGAAGCAGATGCCATATCCGACGGAGAGCATGCATATGTGCCTGCCGTGATGGAGCATATCGAGCTTGCCGGTATACACTCGGGAGACTCGGCCTGCATTATCCCCTCGAAGCATATACCTGCAGATAATCTCGCAACGATCAAGGACTACACAAAGAGGATGGCTGTAGAGCTTGGTGTCAAGGGTCTTCTGAATATACAGTTTGCGATCGAGGACGGCAAAGTATTTGTCATAGAAGCCAACCCCAGAGCAAGCCGTACCGTGCCTCTGGTATCAAAGGTATGCGGCATCAGGATGGTCCCGATCGCTGTTGAGATAGTGACAGGAGAGCTCACGGGGAATCCTTCTCCCGTACCGGGATTAAAGGAAAGGGAGATACCGTACTACGGCATAAAGGAAGCCGTCTTCCCGTTCAATATGTTCCCGGAGGTCGATCCGATCCTCGGTCCCGAGATGAGATCCACCGGCGAAGTGCTGGGAATGGCTGAGTCAACCGGCCTTGCATTTTACAAGGCTCAGGAAGCCGCAAAGAGCATCCTTCCCATGGAAGGAACTGTACTTATCTCTCTGAATAAGACTGATAAGCCGGAAGTCGCTGCCATTGCCAAAGCCTTCCATGACGCCGGATTCAATATCATGGCCACAAAGGGCAACCATGACCGCATCACAGATGCCGGGATCCCTGCACAGATGGTCAAAAAGCTTCATGAGGGCAGGCCCAACATAGTGGATTTCATGACCAACGGGGATATACAGCTTGTCGTGAACTCCCCTATCGGCAAGGATTCCACTCATGACGACAGCTATCTGAGAAAAGCCGCTGTCAAGAACAGGGTCACTTATATCACAACGGCCGCAGCAGCAAGATCGGCAGCCGAAGGTATCGGATATGTAAAGAAGAACGGACTGGGCGAAGTTAAGAGCCTGCAGGAATGGCACAAGGCCATAATAGAAAAAGACTGATAAGGAGGATACATTTCAAATGAAAGCTTTCATCAAAGAGTTCAAGGAATTCATAGCCAAGGGAGATGTAATGAGCATGGCCGTAGGTATCATCATAGGCGGCGCTTTTACAGCCATCGTGACTTCGGTCGTCGATGATATCATAGGACCCCTGATCGGACTTGTCTGCGGCGGACTTGATTTTTCATCTCTTTCAGTCGGTGTAGGCGATGCCCAGCTCATGTTCGGCAATTTCATCCAGGCTGTCATCAATTTCCTTATCACAGCGATAGTCCTCTTCCTCATCATCAAGAGCTTCAATAAAATGAAGGATAAAGCAGATGCCCTTAGAAAGAAGGAAGAAGAGGAAGCCGCCAAAGAGGATCCCGCTGAAGAGATCCTGCTCCTCAGAGAGATAAGAGACTCTCTTAAAAAATGACTATAGGCAGAGCCGTACTTAAAGACCGGACAGATATCCAAAGGCTTTTGGAACAGGTATGTCGTGTCCATGCCGATATCCGGCCGGATCTTTTTATTGATGGCAGGAGAAAATATACCGATGACGAGCTGAAGGCTCTCATAGAAGACGATAAAAGGCCGATATTTGCCGCATATGACGATGACGGCTCTCTTGTGGGTTATTGCTTTACCGTCATGGAAGAGCATAACGGCTTCAATGAGCCCCCTCACAGGACTCTGTATATAGATGATCTTTGCGTCGACGAAGCTGCGCGGGGAGCCCATATAGGACGGGCCCTTTATGATCACGTAAGAAACTGGGCAAGGGAACAGGGCTTCTATAATATCACTCTCCATGTCTGGGAACACAACGACAGGGCAAAGGCCTTCTATGATGCAATGGGGATGCAGATCCAGCTGTACGGGATGGAAGAGATACTGTGATCTAAAAAACAGTTCTATTGTATACAGGTTATGTAGTATAATTATCTTCAGGTTGAACATTCCGATTCAAGGGGGTAACTAAATGAAGCAGACAGAAATGCTCGCTATGATCCTCGCGGGCGGAAGAGGCAGCAGGCTCAAAGCTCTGACGAGCAAGATAGCCAAGCCTGCTGTTCCTTTTGGGGGAAGATACCGGATCATTGACTTCCCTCTCTCAAACTGCGCTAATTCAGGTCTTGATGTCGTAGGTGTCCTGACCCAGTATGAGCCGGTTCTCTTAAGTTCATATGTCTCCCAGGGAAGATACTGGGGACTTGATTCCAGAGACTCCGGTGTCTTTGCCATAGCGCCAAGAGAAAAAGCAGATGCCGAGCTTGACGTCTATAAAGGCACGGCAGACGCCATCACACAGAATATTGATTTCATTGACACTTATAATCCCGAATATCTTCTTGTTCTCTCCGGAGATCATATTTACAAGATGAACTACGCGAAGATGCTCGCATACCATAAGGAGCGCCGTTCTGACGCTACGATCGCGGTCATAGGCGTTCCGATGAAGGAAGCGAGCAGGTTCGGTATCATGAATGCCGATGAGAATAACAAGATATACGAATTCCAGGAAAAGCCCAAGCACCCCAAGAGCAACCTCGCTTCGATGGGTATCTATATCTTCACCTGGAAGACTCTGAGAAAGCTTCTCCTTGCAGATGCAAAAAATGAAAAGTCCAGTCATGACTTCGGCAAGGACATTATCCCGGCTCTCATGTCTGCAGGCAGAAATGTATACGCCTACAGGTTCAAGGGCTATTGGAAGGATGTCGGTACCATCGATTCTCTGTGGGAAGCAAACATGGACCTTCTGGATCACGCAAGCGAGCTGAATCTGTCGGACTACTCATGGAGGATATACTCAGAAGATCCCACGGATCTGCCTCAGTATATCGGTCCCAATGCCGAGATCGATACCGCTTATATCACTCAGGGATGTATGGTTGACGGCAAAGTCGTCAATTCCGTACTCTTTACAAACGCAAAGGTAGCGCCGGGCGCAGTCGTAAAAGACACGGTGCTCATGCCGGGAGCCGAAGTGGCAGAAGGTGCAAAGGTCACAAGGGCTTTGGTCGCAAACGGAGTAAAGATAGGCAGGGGAGCCAAAGTGGGCTCGGCAAACAGCGCAGAGATCCTTCTTGTGGATCAGGATGTAAAGGGGGTGGAGTAAATGCCAAGAGCTTTAGGGATAGTCACTCCTTCAGCAAACAATATGAAGGTGCACGGGATGAACCAGTTCAGACCCATCTCGGCCTTTTCCTTCCTCGGAAGATACAGGATAGTAGATTTTCCCGTATCCAACATGTCCAACAGTGACATCGAGCATATACAGGTATATGTGAGCCAGAATCCGAGATCTCTCGCAGAGCATCTGGGCACGGGCCGCACATACAATATCAATTCCAAGAGAGGAAAGCTGCAGCTTCTATTTAACCAGGACTCGAAGGTCAACGAGATCTACAATACCGATATCCGTGCCTTCGCTGACAACATGGATCAGATCGAGCTTGCTCATGAGCCGTATGTGATCATCACTCCCGGATATATGATATTTAAGGAGGATTACAGTGAACTGCTCAGGGATCATCTTGAGTCAGGCGCGGACATAACCCTGCTCTATCATAAGGTGGACAATGCGGACAGATCTTTCAGGAACTGCCGGAGGGTCTCTCTTAACAGACAGAAGGGGATCAAGTCCATAGGCTGGAATGACGGCTCTTCCGCAGAGGCCAATATCTTCATGGATACTTATGTAATGACGAAGGAGCTCTTCATTAAGCTCATATACAAAGCACAGAAGATATCGTCCGTATACAGGCTTGTAGATATCATCAATGAAGAAAATGATGATCTGGATATCAGAGGTATAGCGCATAAAGGATTCTTCTCGGCCGTTACTGATTTCAAGAGTTACTTTGATGCTAATCTCGAGCTGCTGGATTTCAGCAAGGCTCAGGAGCTCTTCTCAAATGACTGGCCTATATACACCGTGACCACGGATTCATGTCCGGTCAGGTATGTCAAGGGATCGAAAGTCAGTAATTCGGTCGTGGCAAACGGATGCGTCATTGAAGGCAGCATAGAGAACAGCATTATAGGACGGGGCGTAGAGATCAGGAAGGGCGCTTCAGTCAAAAACTGTGTCATACTCGGTCATGCCATCATCGGTGAAAATGTGAAGCTGGAGGGACAGGTCGTAGATAAATGGGCCAAGGTCCTCAACATCAAAAAGATCATCGCTCCGCTTGACAACCCCGGATATGTGACCCGCGGAGATACTCTTTAAGATCATCTTCTGACAGATCAAAACCCGCAGATGTCCGTATATCGGATCTGCGGGTTTTTCTTTTCCTGCTTTCCTCCCGGGTTAAACGATACGTTCCGCCGGTGATCCTGATATTGATCCTTATGCTATATTTTAGCTATATTTGACATTCTTGATAACGTTGAAAAGGGGATTTTCGTGGTTTTTCGTGGTTGATTTAGAGAGGATTCTCCCACATAATACTCTGTGTCATGACAGCATATGATCATATTAATGAATGCGATCTGTGTCCCAGATGCTGCAGGGTGGACAGAAGCGTCCGCCATGGTGTCTGCGGATCAGGCAGCGAACTGACAGTAGCAAAAGCGACCCTGCATCTTTGGGAAGAACCCTGTATTTCAGGAAAAGGAGGCTCAGGAGCGGTGTTCTTCTCCGGATGCGCGCTGCATTGCGTCTATTGTCAGAATCATCTGATATCCAAAGGGAACACCGGAGAGATCGTATCCCCCGGGCGCCTTAAGGAGATCTTTTTTGAGCTGAAAGATGACGGGGCCGACAATATAAACCTGATCACAGGCGATCACTTCATCCCTCTTATCGCGGATTCCATATCCGATGCCCGGTCAGACGGATTTGATCTGCCTTTTATCTTTAACTGCTCCGGATATGAAAAGCCTGACACCCTCCGGCTTCTGGACGGGCTGATAGATGTATATCTCCCCGACTTCAAATACATGGAAGAAGAGCCCGCCGAAAAATATTCCAACGCTCCGGATTATCCAGAGGTCGCAAAAGAAGCTCTCGAAGAGATGGTGCGTCAGCGCCCCTGCTGCATATTTGACGAAAACGGACTGATCAAAGAAGGTGTGATAGTCAGACATCTTCTGCTTCCGGGACACGTGACAAACTCAAAAAAAGTGCTGGACTATCTGCATGATGCCTTTGGAGACGCCATCTATATAAGCATCATGAGCCAGTATACTCCGATGCCGCATATAGGCGATAAATATCCCGAGCTTGACCGCCGTGTCACCAAAAGAGAATATGAACGTCTCGTGGATCACGCGATAGCACTCGGGATAGAGAATGCTTTTATACAGGACAGATCTGTTGCCCGCGAGAGTTTTATCCCGGATTTTACAGACTAGATGTGGCCCTGGTTTTTCTTTGAACGTTTACACTTATAATCTTCCGGATCTTATTCGTACTCCACTGTCGCGGGAGGCTTGGGTGTATAATCGAAAAGAACCCGGTTGATCCCCGGCACCTCCGAGATGATCCTCTTTACGAGGTGGTCGATCAGCTCATCGGAGAGATGCTCGACCGTCACCTCCATGACATCGGTGGTGTTGATCGCACGGATGATGCAGGGCCAGTCAAATGTTCTCTTTCCGTCCTTCACACCGGTGGATTTGAAATCCGGAACAACGGTGAAATACTGCCAGACCTTGCCCTCCAAACCGTTCTTTGCGAACTCTTCGCGCAGGATCGCATCTGATTCACGGACGGCTTCCAGTCTGTCTCTGGTGATCGCGCCGGGACAGCGGACACCGAGTCCCGGTCCGGGGAAAGGCTGACGGTATACCATGCCGGCAGGAAGGCCGAGTCGTTCACCGACCACGCGGACCTCATCCTTAAAAAGGATCCTGACCGGCTCCACCAGTTCAAACTGCATATCTTCCGGCAGTCCTCCTGCATTATGATGCGCCTTTATCCCCGCTTCACTTTCCAGAATATCTGGCCAGATCGTTCCCTGGGCGAGAAATTCGATTCCGTCAAGCTTTCTTGCTTCCTCAGCAAAGACCTCGATGAACTCGCCGCCGATGATCTTTCGCTTGGTCTCGGGATCTGTCACGCCGGCCAGCTTATCCAGAAAGCGATCCGTTGCATCCACATAGATGAGATTAGCTTTCATCTGATCGCGGAACACTTCTATGACCTGCTCGGGCTCACCCTTACGGAGCAGTCCGTGATTAACATGCACGCATGTAAGCTGGTCTCCGACTGCCTTTATCAGCATGGCGGCTACCACAGAGGAATCTACCCCGCCCGACAGCGCGAGCAGCACTTTTTTATCCCCTATCTGTTCCCTGAGACTGCTGATCTGCTTCTCGATGAATTCGTCAGCAAGCTCCGGGGTAGTGATACGGGTCATATCATCTGGTCTTCTTTCTTCTGCCATTATCTTTCTCCTTTTTTTCCGGTATTGTTCAGTGAAATGCCTGATCGTCATATTATCAGCAATATTATCGGTCTATTCTACCATACGCAGGAGTCACCGAAAAGGGATACGAACATAGATCACACACCATAATATACTCTTCAGTATTTACATCGACTGTCTTAAATCCAATATTCTCATACATCCGAACAGCACAGTTAACCTTCTGTACCGCCAGCGAAGCCCGTTTATACCCTTTTTCTTTAAGAAGAGCCAGCATTTCCTTCATCATCCTTGTTCTGATGCCCCGGTACTCTTTATAAAGAGAGATGGCAAATGACGGCGTATCATCATCTACATCCTTGGCTGATCCCATCATTTCTATGCTTAAAAGCACAGACTATCCAGTTTTTCTGTGAGTTTGGCAATCCTCTTCACGCAGTTTTGCACCAGTCGGTGATCTGCATCGGAAGGCTTTCTCTGCTTACGGATCTTCCGGATCAGGCGGCTGCAGCCAATGAGTGACGCCTTCTCAGACACCTCTTTCTGCAGCACTTCATCCTCCGTTCCCAGATAGTGCTTCAGGAAACAACTAAAAAAAGCTTGAGCAGTGTCATAGGAAAAGCCCATGAAACGCTCAACTACTTCGGGATCGTCCTCGCCCAGCAGCACGTAGAAATAATATAGGTCACTTATTTCCAGTATGGGATGCCCGGTGGCCAGTCGATCCATGTCGATCAGAAGGGGTTCTCCCCGCTGAAGAAACACGTTGCCGGTATGAAAATCGCCGTGAAGAAGGTTGTCGGTTTCCGGAAGTGTCTTCAGAAGCGCCATACATCTGTCCGAGAGGGCCTTGTCCTCCCGGCCTATGCCATCTTCAATATAGGCAACGATGCGCTCCATACAACTGTGGTACCCGTCCTGAGGCGAGACTTTCGTCGAATGGATTGTGTGCGCCAGCTCCGCCATCAGCTTTGCATAGGCAGTTACCTGACCGGGATCCCGCGCAATGCAGGCAGATACCGTCTCGGCATCCACAAGTTCATACATGGCTCCGTATCTGTCCCTGTACTGGTTCGTGCCCTTTACAGACACAATCCCGAAGGAGATGGCTGTTGGGATGCCCAGTATAAAGGCCTTGCGGGCCATGGCAATCTCCAGTTCCACATCGTGATATGTGTTATTTTCGTTGTAAACCTTGATGATCAGCTCGTCGTCGTAACGGTAAACATCGCCCTTGGCTCCACGTCCCATATGCTTGCAGCCTTCTATGGAAACCTCTCGGTATTTCATATACCGCGCCTTGTCGGAGTCGAAGGAGCCGGGCCATATGAAATTGATATGCTTTATGAACTCCTTGAACGCTCCTGTCTTGTTCAGCGTCATCTCCAGCTGCTCAGCGATGGACTGGTAGTACCAGTGATGCATTTCCGAATCGTGTTGATGGAAGTTTTCCCACACCTTATCGCCATGCTCGGAGTAATTTCCCGCCAAAGAACGTATGTTGGCAAGCTTGTCAGCCAGCCACAGCATTCGAACGCCCTGGTCGTCAGAATTCTTCAAAACCTTCAGCGATTCTTCCTTGCGGCGCTTCCAGCTCTCACTGCGGCTCTCACCATCATACTTGTTTTCCGATTCTGACGATACCAGAAAAGCCACTCGCTCGCCAAATCGCTTTTCAATCTCTGCCAGTGTACCGTCCGTATCTTCCACAACATCATGCAGTATTCCTGCGGTAATGACATCCTGATCATCAGTCATTGTGGATAGAATCTGCGCCACTTCCATCGGATGCAATATATAGGGGGTACTGCCGAGTTTGCGCACTTTCCCCTGATGCATTACGGTCGCGTATATTATAGCCTCTTCCAACTTATTCATCATTTGCCTGTACCTCAGAACGTTTCCGATATTAAACCTATCTGATGAAAAAAGACACAGACAATTTAGACATGCCTTTCCAGCCACCTCTTATGCACATCCGACGCCCCATAAAGTACATCAGTCACTGTTACAACTCCCGGATCTATCACATAACAGACAAGATAATTGTCCACTACCATTTTATGTATTCCCAGCGAATGTTCAGGCTCACACTCAAACAAACCATATCTGTCCGGAAATGATTCCAATGTCAGAATGGCATCCGCAATACGATTATACTGTCCCATTGCATTCTCAGGAGCCTGCAGCTTCTTAGCAATATGTTCATATAATGCTTCCATATCGGCAAGAGCGTCATCTGTGATATCAACCACATATCTTTCCATCAGCTATGACTCTCCCTAAATCTATTAAATGCGTCCGCCGCATTCTGGGTACGCCCTGCTTTATATGACTCATACCCACGCTGTATCTTAGCATGAATCTGATCTTCATCCATATTCGTCATATCTATGCTTTTAGGGGCATTTGGCAGTGTAACAGAAAACGGAATACCTCCAACCAAAACTATTTGATTCAAAAACATATCAACGGCAGTAGACATAGGAATACCAAGTCTTCCGAGAACTGATTCTGCATCCTTCTTTAAGGTAGGGTTTACTCTTAAATTCAACGTTGCTGATTTCTCCATGATAATACCTCCATTTTTATTCTCATTGTAACGACATTGCTGTTACTCGTCAACCCATTTACGCCTAATACCCCTCCCACTAATGAATCGATTAGAACCAATTGAAATGAAAAACTATTCAATAAACTGGCAACAAAATCCGTATAAATAGGATAATATAAATAATAGCAGACACCCTATATAATGCCTGCTATCAATAATACAATATGAAAAATATAAGCCACTTGACATTATTCCAGCTCTTTTAGACGGAAATTTCAAACCTTTTTTTCCTGTTCTTTTCATACTTCTTGCGCGTATCATTTGATACGCTTTTCAATATATTCATACCGTTCAGATGCTACTGTACCCAAAGTGTACCCAAAAGCAATATCCCCCGATTCTTAATCGTATTCTGCAACAGCTATTCCATTAACGCGTCCAGCCAAATACTTTCCAACTATAAGACTAACAAGGAGTTTTCCGTCCATGTCACCTTCATAATCGAGTTCAATATCAAAGGTATTATTCTTAAAAGATCCTTGTCCCGAATCTTCTTCAGACTCAAAATCAGAACTGTATTGGCATCCGATCAGTTCTACCGCCTTATCAATCAATTTATCATCGATAATGGTAAACGTATCTGTTAATAACTCATTTATGACTGAACCATATATATCCGCAGATATACATTTGTATGGGAGACAGTATACCCCCTCATCAACATGTTCCCGCTTGAGTTTTTCATCTTCCTCGCTCGTATAAGTTACTGTTGTTCCGTTCTCGAAACGATAAATATATTCTCTACCATTATAGCTTATGGAATGATTTTTTAACTCTTCTTCCCCAAGCTGATACTTTTTTCGAAAATACTGCATTAGATCCTTATCAGAAGTATATAACGAACGAATCCTTAGGGGTTTGAAATAATTCTCTGCTTTAGGGACTTCACTATATATTTGTTTAAGACGATCATCCTCGCGATATGTATCAAAACTATTATACTCATCCATCGGTAGCAAAACTAATACACTCAAAGATTTACTCATTTTTCCTCTTCTTTCATAATTATAGGGTGCAGCTTCTTAGTTTATTCATTCCCCTTCTTGATCATCGCTTTTGTCCTTTATTGTTTCAATGAGACCTGTAACTAAATCCTGCAATTGTGCTGCGTTTTTACTCGTGATCACAGGTTTTCCGGTTCTCTTTTCCACCGCCATACGTGCTTCTCCTGCGGCTTCTCCACCTTCAATAGCGACCATCCGATTTTCCTCAAAGGACTCCGGTTTCTTTTGTTTAGATATTTCTGTAGTAGTAGCCTCAGCCAACATATTAAGTACCAGTTCCAATGTTGACATATTATCCCTAAGGTTTTCCCTTTTTAGCCCTTTAAGGTTTTTATACTGCCGCGTCGTTATCCCGGACCAGGCTTTTGTTATCTCATCTGTAAGTATTGCGTATTCTACGCCTTTTTTGACGCCACGTTTGTCCCACTCATCTGTAAGTTCTTTTCTTACTTGAATTGCCTGCAGGCGCTGATTTATCCATTCTCGCGAATAGCCTTTTTTAGCATAGGTTTCCAAAGCGCGTTCTATAGTCAGCTCAGGATCTATTACTTCTTCAATTCGCTCGCGACCAACCTGAGCAAGCCACAGTTTGAATGGCTCAGCTTTTTTCGAAGGAATAGATTGGATCAAGCGAAGCAATTGTTCGGTGTTTGCTACATCGGTATTATATCTTTTGCCATCCTTCGGCGATCTCATTTTCAGTTGGTTACAATTTGTAACCAACTGACTTCCTTCTTCTTTAAGCCTGTTTTTCAGTACTTTCCAATAATTCCTTGCACCATCAATATCCGGTTGCTCAGTCAGCACGCCAACCACATCCACTATTGAAAAATACCATTCTTCCTCATCCGGGGCCCACGCCGTTCTAATTGGCTGGTCTTCAAATAACTGAACTCTATCATTTGCCATCTGCATGTTTCCCCCTTTTCGATTCTTCATCATTTATTTGCACATCTTCCTCAAGCTGCATAATATATGCCATCATTCTGACCAAATATTCCGGAGGGGCGCTTATTCCCTGTTCCCACTGTTGAAGAGTTCTTACGGGAATTCCAAATTTAGCGGAAAATTTACTTTGCGATAATCCCGTTTTCTTTCGTAATTCCTTTATTCTAGCTGAAATATCCATATCATCATCTCCGAATCGCTTTATACTTTATTAAAGTATAAACAAGCCTTTATACGTTGTCAACGTATTATTTCTAAATCGGGTACAATAACATTTCCCAATAATAAAACTGCAGGTAATCACGTGGATTACCTGCAATCTATAAACATTATCTGTACCATACGGACGAGATAACACAAATGTATCATCGGGCACACCACTTTATCCTCCAAAGGGCAAAGCAGCTTATCCTCCACCCATAGATAAAGAGTACCCATAATACTTCTTAATGGTTATCTGTAAAAGACGCTCAAACAAGAGTCATAAATCCCATCAACGCCTTATACTACAAGGATTAATAAACAAAAGAACAGACCTTGGAAAGGGGTCTCGTTAGTCCTTTTCAAGGTCTGTTACTTATGTTTTATTTTATTCTTTCAGGATAAGACAGTTTACCTCTTGGAGGATAATCTGCTTTGCCCTTGGACATAGTAATAAACCTTGTAGTATTTGGGATGGATTATACACGAAAAGTACTGTCTTTTCCATAGATTTTGGGACTGTATACGAAGCTTTCATATAAATCGCTCAAATCCTAACTATTGATGCTAACCTTTTCCCGCACAGTACTCCAATTATGCAGCATGTAAAGCTTAGAGCCACATATATTCCACCAATAGCATATTGTTTATTCTCAAACAGATTGAATGCTTCTAGGGAAAATGTAGAGAATGTCGTAAATCCACCGCACACTCCAGTCTTCCAAAAAAGAACCGTATTATCTGATACTCCTTCGCGACTACTTGTAACACCGACAATGAATCCTATCAAAACAGCTCCTACTATATTGGTAATAAGCGTCAAAACAGGGAATTCTGTCTTAACTGGGATAAGACTTATTGCGTATCGTGCTACAGCACCCAAAGCACCACCAAGTGCTACAAATAAAAAATTCATATTGACCTCTCTCTTAAATATTCCTAACAGGAACTCAAATCCTACTATATGTATTATGTGCACATTGTGCATGGTTCTATAAAACCTCATAATAATATTATATCGTCATAAAAACAGCTGACCCTTACACATTTTCCCAAAGAGGTATGTATATTATTTTAAGAGCATGGCATGACACCAAGCATATTAAGGCGAAAATACTTCTATAACTACTATAACAATAGGATAAGAGCGTTGCCTCAGATTACACTTTTTTCATAATAATATGTTTTTTCATATTAGAACGTAGTACTCCCTCGGCGAAAATATATAGGGGCATATCCTATAAAGGACACGCCCCCATTTTCATTACATGCCTCACTTATTAGCTTCGCGTTTAAAACGCTCTATTAGCTGTGAAGCCTGATAACTACTAATCTTTCTATAGTCATCTATCCCATACTGCTGGGAGACATACTTATTCATTGCATCAACAGTAGTCCCATGCTGACCCATAAGGGTCTCCAAGAAGTAGATCTGCTTTTGTGATGCTGGTCTCTCAGACTTTGGAGCAGAGGAGGAATTATTATTGGATCGTAATTCCTCAACGCTCTTTCCTACAGAAGGCTGCTCTGGCTCAAGGTTCATATCCTCCACATCCTGTGTGAAACGTGCTGACAGATTGCCCACATTAAGGGCAGCATCTACCAAAGCTCTCTTCTTGGTCATTTTGAGGACAGTGTTCTGAACAGCGTAACCGTTCTGTTTTGCATAGCGTCCTTCACGAGAATTACAGATACCTACTCCTTCTCCTTTAACGACTCCATTATAATCAATCAGGAAGACCTTACATTCATAAGAAAAGAATCCAGTATTATAATCCTCCACACGATTGACTACTTCTGTTCTGGCTATGAGACCAAGATAATTCATGATCTTCTCAGCCCCAGACTTAAGAAGAGTCGGTTTATTACAATGCGGGATCACACCATAATCCACACCAGAGATAAGAACCGTATCAATAAAACGATTCATATCATCGTCAAACTGCTTTGCCTCTTCAACTGTAAGCCCTCTGGCAGTAGTAGCAGTAACAGCCTTCGTCTCTGGCTTAAACTCCGTACTTTCAGAATCAAACATAAGATTCTTGGGTACAACAGTTTCCGCACGCTCTATGGCTGTCTTGGTTTCTTCCATGGGGGTAATACTTCCCATCTTGCTCTCTAACAACGCCTTAAGATCCATCTGTTTTGTCATAATGATCACCAATCCTTTCTTTTATTTGAGTGTAAAACGCCTACTGGTACTACTCTTTACGTACTTCGAGTAAATCTCAGGCTCCTTTTCCTTAAGAGCCTTAGTGTCCAAACGTTCTGATGTAACGGGTTTCCAAGTAATGCTATGACCCATACAGGACGCTTTATCATAATCCCCCATAATCTCCTTCAGATGATTAGAGGCCTCCTGTTTCTTGGCTTTCGCATTATCTTCTTCAGCAGATGCTTCTATATATGCATCCACCCACTCAACAGCATCCTCTGGTAATATGATTTCTTCTTCAACACCGCCATGATATATCTGGTCAAGAAGATCCTTGGCTGCATCTGACCCATCCATGTCTGGTCTGACCATATTCTGAACTTTATCCCAGAAGTTCTTCTCAACAGCGATCAGCATCTGCTGTACCTCTGGATCAGCGTCCACCTCGTATATACGAAATGAGTTGCCGCCGATCAGCACAGCCACATATGCTTTTGATACTCCCGTAACACAGAGATAGTGTTGCACCTGGGTCTGATAATATGTCGGTACTCCATCTGACCACTCATCACGTTTAAACTCGCTGGCAGTCTTGATCTCCAAAATAGCAGGATTGCCATTGTCATCGGTAGTGACACCATCTACATCAGCCAGCATAAAAGGATGATCAGGATGCTGTAACATGGCTTTCACTTCCATGACAGTCTTACCCGTAACAGTAGCAAAATGATCTCTGATGACGGGTTCAAGAATAGTACCCCACTGCATAGCTTCATTTACTTCTACTGGATCGTTCTTCTGGTTGGTCTTGTCCAGCCAAAGCTCAATAGCAGAAGTCCACTTGTTGATACCAAGGATCGCTGATACATCAGATCCGCCGATACCTTTCTTACGCCAGCGTAACCATTCCTCATGAGATAATCCTTCGGTTTCCACTAAGATATTTGCATTCATATTCTTAATCCTCACTTTCCTTTAAATTAGAAAAGGCGGAGTCGTTTGACTCCGCCAACATATTGATGATCCTATACGATACCTTTTGAACAGTATCAGCTATTGTTTTAAGTTCCTCCTTTGTCTTAAGCCATGACTGTAAATACGACATGGTGTAAGAGGTCGTATCAAGTCCAAGTCTCATACTGACCACATAAGCTACAGATTCCGCCACAAGTTCTCTACGGTTCCTTGGAATATCTTCTTCTGGATTCATTTCAAAATCGTATGCGTGAGCTGTTTCATGAAGAAGAGTCTTGATACGCTGGAGGTATTCGAGATCAGATCTGATAGATATAATACGGGATTCGAGATTATAACTACCCTTACTGGCTGTCCCAGATACTTCTTGTATTGTAAATTCCTTGGATAATACAGAATACAGACGATCATATATTTCTTTTTCTGTATCACCGTTACCAGATAATCCTTTTACAAGAACAGGCAGCATTTCATCTGAGCCATCAGTATCTGCGATATCATAAACATAAGCGATCCGAAAACCAGATAATACTTTCTTGGTCTCCTTCTCACCCTCCTGATCATGATATTCAATCTTATTCTCAGGCTCCTTAAAGACTTCAACCTTTTTAATACAAGGGGCCAGTATAGCCAGCCCCTTGCTTCCTTTTCTTACATACCGTCCCAGTTTATTCCATGATTTATAGCCCATAACATAGGAAGCTTCAGGATTTTGTAAGAATATCAGTATTGTGTTTCCATACGAATATCTATAAAATAGTGACTGGAACTTAAGGAATTTCAACCAGTCCTCGTTGGTATTGATGGTCGCCAAACTTTCTTCAATACGATTGAGGGCTGCTTTTATTTTCTCTGCATTATTCATACAGTCTTCACCTCCTCTCCGTATGTACCGCAGTCCTCATAATAAGGACACTCACAGCAAAAATCATTGTCACACTCGCCAAAGAGATACCCATGATCCACAACAGGCATACAGGTATTCAGATAAAGCGAACAGCGATTACAGGTACCAGCGATCTCTGGACTAACACTCTTTCCCTGCATCAAGCACATCTACATCACCGCCTTTCTTCTCATGGTTGATAGAGAGCGTCCATCCACCAAGCTTTATGCTCTTGGCAAAGTTGCCGATACCTTCAAACTTCTTGCGATATACCGCAAACGAACCACCAGTGAGACTGTGGAAGAATATGGTCTCCATATCAGAAGCACCCTCGATCTCTACCAGAGAACCGTCCATCATAACCATGAAAACAGGCTCACCGTTCATCATGTACTCACCAACCTTATTCATTTTGATCATCTTCATTTCTTTCTTATCAAACATAGCTATGTCTCCTTTTCTTGATTTAGATTTATTTGGTTTCAACAAGCTCCAGATGCTCTGGAGGTCTTTATCAAAAGTAAGATAAAGACCAGTCCAGAGAAGCATCCTTATTACAAAAAACAAAATACTATCTGCCAGTAGGCATCACTCCCTTCTGAATGCAAAAAAATAAGACCTATTACGGTCTTAGGGCTTCGGCAGTGAGAAACCAGCATTTTTTATGCAAGGCTGATCTTATCGTCCTCTCTGCGGTAGATATACACGTTATCAGAAAGTACTTCTTCGGGAGCGACCTGGGTAGCATTAACCTCACGCACCATGCTTCTTAAGGCTTCAACCTCCATCTGGTCAGATACAGGAACCAACAGAGTTTCATGGATAGAAGAAGGAAGGATATAGAAATCACTTCCAGTCTTTTCAGCGAACTGCTTCAAGAGATCCTTGTACAGGATCACGCCAGCACCATTGAGTTTCTGGTTATTCGAGCAGACATACATCGGCACCATGTCCTCTGATACGACCATATCAAAGAACTCGCTTGAATACTCATCGTCCATACGGTCAGAAAGAAGATCCATCATAACCGATGCCATAGACATTACTGATCCTCTGAACAAACGCTGGGTATTGAGAAGGGCGATCTTAAAGAGTTCATCCTCTTCCACTCCCCAAAGATCAGTCATGTTGTTACGGACAGTGATGGTCGCAGTACCTTCTCCATCATTGGATACCAAGATATAGAAAATAACCGCCAGATCATCACACACGATGATATGAGGAGCATCGGCAAGCAGTTCCCTGTTGCGATCAGCGTTCACCAGCTTATAGCAGATCCTCTCCTTGCAGGCAAAGAAGTCTGTAACCAGTGAAGCGTCAAAAGACATCGTGGTCTTATGGCTCTCATATACGGACAGGATCTCCGATACGATAACAGGAACAGCTGCATCACCAGCCTTATATCTCTCGAAAGAGCCCTCCAAATAGATGGTCGGAGCGATATTGCTCTCCTCAGTTCTGATGGTCAGACCAGTGAGATGGGTATCATTGTTCTTCAATACCTCATGGATAGAAACCTCATATCCATCACCCAGGGATGTCTCTACTGCTTCCTTAACCACCTGTGCAAATACGTCCATAGTCTTAATTGTTGCGTTCATCATGATCATACCTCCGTTATTCTCAGAATTGTTGTTAGCTGCTGCGTTCATAGAATCAAAATTGTTGTTCTTCATAATAATTTCCTTTCTGTGCATCTGTGCACATAGATCTACTTGATTGAAAAAATAAAAATAGTTACAGATAGTCGTGCACATTTGCACATTTTACACATGTGCGTGTTGTGCACGCTGTGCACGACATTTTAAAAGAATTATTCAGTTTTCCATGCATCATAATAAGCTGCACATGCACATACCATGCACTTGATCATCTTATAGATGCGATATCTCTGGCGGTAAAGCACCGTCAGAAGAAGTACGGTAAAGATAAACTTCATGATCAGCTTCCTCCTTTCCTTTGGATTTGATTGCTCTCCCAGCTCCTTTCTAATTCTGGGCATAAGAAATAAGCCTTTTAACGTCTTGCTCAGGACGATAATTCTTAAAGATACTGGCGGATCGTTTCCACATTGAATCGCAGACCGTTAGGGGCAATGATATACATGGTCTTCGCTTTTGAATAACCAAGATCAGACAGTCTAACCATGTATTCTGCTGCTACAGTCCAGTCGATCTTCATGAATACGGTCATAACATGGAGCATAGCCTTATTAACAAGGAATCTGCTCATCTTCTTTACTGCATATGAATCTGCTTCCAGCTCCTGTGACAGATCACGCTTATGAGGATGGCCAGCGATAATATGACCTTCCTCGTGAAGAAGCAGATATGTTTTTACGTACAGGGGCATCTGCTGGAAAAGATCATCGACATAGATCTTCTCGTTGTCTGTAGCTGCAAGATAGATGTGGTTGCTCTTTAACAGAGCAGGATCGTAGTTTACGGTTGCCTTGATTGTGGGTGTTTTGAATGTCTTCATAATGAGTTCTCCTTTCGATTTTGAAATGAATGTTTACTTTTCCACCGCTGTTTGACGCAATAAAAAAAGACCGCTGTATCGGCTACATCTGTAACCTTTACAACGGTCTCACTGTGTCAGAGGGGGTGGGGTCTCGAACTAAAGAAGCACTTAAAAATATAATGACCAGGTGCTCAGAAAAAATATATAAATTTTTCCTATATACTGGCGGCTGTAGCTTTATGCTACATTTTTATTGCAATAAATTTAATACTCCTTGATTTGACTGATTCGCCTGTGCGATCATGGATGTTCCAACCTGCTCTAAAATATTATGTTTTGACAACTCTACCATTTCCTTTGCCATATCCGTATCTCTTATACGAGATTCAGCTGCCTGAGTGTTTTCAGCAGTATTAGTGACATTCTTATAGGTATGCTCAAGACGGTTCTGCTGGGCACCAATGCTTGATCTGAGTTCCGAAACAATCTGGGTTGCTTTTTCAGCGGTAACAATAGCTTTACCTGCACCTTCTTCCGTTGTCACATCCAGCCCAGTCATCCCTAACGTATCTGCATCCATAACACCTATAGTGATAAACATCCCATCACCAGCCTCAGCTCCAGATTGAATCCAAAGGTTCAAATCTTCATCACTATGAATGCGTTCTTCTGGTGTAAGCAATGTTCCTTTATATCCTGAGTCTGTATATTTTTCTAATGAAACTACCGCATTCGATTGCAATGTAATATCGGGTAATGATATGCCTGTTATTGTCTCTTCATACCAAGGCGAATCTTTATATGTTCTATTTATATTAGCCACAAAATCAGTAGCTGTAGAAAGCCGACTATAATTCATATAGTTTTGCCTATCTTCTGTGTAGTAATAGTTACAATTAAGCCCCCAACCGTCATATTTAAAAACAAATCTATTATCATCAGATATTATTGCATCAACTCCATCAACAGACTTTTTTGTAAATGAAATTCCATCCGATACGGAATAATAATCATATCCCAGATTAATAAGATTTTTAGCTGACGTGTGAATATAAAACCCCCCATCTGGATCGCTCTCATTTCTTCCATCAAGCCCTATAAATTCATTTGTTGCATTTTGCGAATACAATATTGTTCCCTTCTCAAGAGCCTTAACTATATCTGAAAATTTCGTATCTTTTAAGGCAGTTATAACAAGATCTTCATATCTAGATCCGTTTACGTATCCATCGTTCCAAAAACGGAATTTAACGTCCGTCCCTGATGTTATTATTTTATCATCATCTTCTATCGCAGGTATAACATCAGATGATGTATCACATTTAAATAATATTTCGTCTTTATTTTGATCCGTCATGCCTGTGTGAAGAACTATTTTACCATCTTCCATTTTTATAGAGATACCCTCTGTTACATCAAAACCACGTTGATATAAAGTAAGATTAGTTTTAATCTCCATAATATCTGTGATTTTTTCAGTATCATATGCTGAAATCCTTGTTGAAAAGGAGGCTCCGTTAAGCAATTTTATCGCATCATCTATTATTGCTGCATTATCAGCATTTACAGACAACGTAAAGCCTCTATAGTCAAAAGAATAAGTCCCAGCACCGATCGGCGAATCCGAGAGACTATTACTGCCATTAGTGAACTCGTTCCAATTATGCTCCTCTCCATTTATCCTGAAACCAGATGAATCAGCCGTGATCTTATAATTTGTTGGAGTTGTATCTGTAGGCGTACCACTAACTGTAAACGAATTAATACTTGTAGGTGCATACTCAGCAGGAATAACAGTAGTACCATTTGCACCTTGAAACAGCAGCCTTTCATTAAACTCTGTCGTATCTGAAATCCTGTTGATCTCAGACATTATTTGCCCAATCTCTTGCTGAATAGCCTTTCGATCTTCTGTGGTATTAGTTCCATTGGCAGCCTGCACTGATAATTCCGTTACCCTATGAAGCATATCATGAACTTCACCTAAGGCTCCGTCGGCGACTTGTAATAGAGAGATTCCATCTTGGGTGTTACGAGCACCCTGATCAAGCCCTCTGATCTGCCTACGCATCTTCTCGGATATGGCAAGACCAGCCGCATCATCGGCAGCTCTATTGATCTTGTAGCCAGATGCGAGCTTCTCTGTAGATTTCTTCTTTTGGGTTCCAGTTATATTAAATTGTCTCTGGGCATTCATAGCCAATAAGTTATGACTGATTACCATAAGACACCTCGATTAGTAGCATGATTAGCGAGATGCAACATCTCGTATCTTTTATATCGTCATAATGATACATAAACTTAACATGTTTGCTGTCAAAATGATACAGATCGTTGAATAGAAAAATATGCCGACATTTATACTAAAAAAGGTATAAAGGTGGTGATTTTATGGCAAATTCATTGTTACCTCAAAGGCTAAAAGAGCTACGCAAAGTTAACAATTATACTCAGGACTATGTAGCAGAAGCATTAGGGACGACAAGACAGACCTATTCGCATTATGAAACAGGCAGACGTAAGCCATCCCCAGAGACGATTTATAAACTTGCTCTACTTTATAATGTCTCCGCCGATGACTTACTCCACCTATCCATTGAATTTGACGAAAAAGTCTTCTATGAAGCTCCAGGTCCATCTCAAAGCAGCGATGATCTGGCAGCATACCTCGAATACTTCAACAATCCAAAGAACCAGAAGAAGTATCAATACCATACAAACCTTGAGAAAGAGCTTCTATACTACTTCCAAAAGATAACTGATAAAGATAAGCGAGAATTGATAGAAATCGCCAAAATCAAGAATAAAAGCAAGAGCCAGTAAAACATCAACATGGATGTTACTGGCTCTTATCGTATTCTGCCTCATTGTTATGCCTTGATCCTCTCAACATAACGGTAGTAGGTGCTTTTACTGATTCCAAGCTGCTTCATCAGTTCAGTAGGACGGATCTGTCCGTCAATAACCTTCTGATAATGGATCTTGAAATCTTCGATAGCAATAGCAGAAGGTCTGCCGTAATCATCCCAATCTCCTCTTGCTTTCTTTGCCTCGATACCCTCACGCTGACGCTTCTCTTTCTTCTCAATCTCAGCCTGAGCCATAGCAGCATAAAGCTCGATCAACATATTATTGACGGTTTCCATTAACATCTGAGCCATGGTATTGTCCAGCTTGGATATGTCCATAAGTGTGCTCGGAAGCTCCAGTATCTTCACTCTGATATTATGATCACGAAAATACTGTAACTCCTTAAGGGTATCCCGCTTATTTCTGCCAAGACGGTCTACTTCTGTGATGATCAGCTCGTCACCAGACCGCAAGACATCCTCTTTAAGGACTTGGTATCTGGGACGGTTGAAATTCTTACCAGTTTGCTGGTCGGTAAAGATCCTCTCCAGCTCCAACTGGTTCTGTTCGCAGTAAGCTGTGATCTCAGCGATACCTCGATCCAGATGCTGCTCCCTCGTGCTTGTTCTGTGATAACCATAACGTTTCATAAAAATGTTCTCCTTTCTGTGAGTTCCTAAATGTGTACATTTTGATACCACTAAAAAAGGACTGATAAACAGTCCCTAAATCTATGGACAAACCCTTTCGGGACGTCCCACTTGATGTGCATACTTTTTGACACCACCTCCTTCATTGGTATTAAGAAGAGTCCGTTTTTATGGACTTAAACTTTTGTATAGTATTTATGTTGGATAACCCATATGGCAAATCATATATATTCATAGATATTCCTATGTATTCATATATATTCATTTGACATTTTGATTGAATACTGTTATATTAGTCAATGTATACCTAATAACTATCGTTGCTCGGAGGAATAATGGTCAATATGAACGATGACAAATGGATAGGGATCGATGAAGCCGCTCAATACCTTGACGTTAACAAAGATTCCATTCGTAATTGGATAAAAAAAGGCAACGGGATACCCGCACACAAAATAGGAAAGCAATGGAAATTTAAGAAAAGCGAATTGGATGCATGGGTTAAAAGCGGAAAAAGTGCAATAGAATAGGACGGATATAGATTTGAGAACGATGTTACTTAGCTTTAAAGCAGATGTTTTTCAAAAGTTAATTTCAGGTCAAAAAATATATGAGCACAGGCGAGTTTTCCCAAACGAGCCAATAGAAGCATATTTGTATGTAAGCTCACCAGTAAAAGCCATACAAGGCATAATGCATCTATCAAATAGAATTAATATCGAAAGCTGGAAAGAACAATATTCCTATGATAAGGACGCCCTGCTACGCATTGATAGTTATCTTTCTCAGCATAAATATGCCATGGAAATAAACGATTTTCAAAACACAAATGCGATATCATTAACGCAGTTGCGAATGGACATCCCAGGCTTTGTTGTTCCGCAGATGTATTATTTCATTGATGATAGCTATTTACTAAAGTATTTAAAAGAACATCTGAGAAATGAATCTCCATTTATAACAAATGATTTTTCAGAAATAAAAAGTACTCAGATTTGTAAAACATAAAACGGAAGGATGTTTAGGTACTTATGAACAAGCAGAACTTATGGAAAACATTAAATGATAAAAGCCACGCCATTGAATCCAACATGGAATCTTTGGAAAGGAAAAGAACTGGCAGTTATTATACCGATATATCATTAACAGACGCGATGATGGAAGAATTGATTGAATCCATCGATAGTTCCAAAAAAGATATAATCAATCTTAGATTCCTTGAACCATGCGTTGGTGCTGGAAACTTTGTCTTCTCCTATATAAATACAATTCAAAAAACATACAGTTTGTCCGTTAATGAAGCAAATACTCTTCTCAGCAATATTTATGTGGCTGATATAAACCCATCTGCCATAGATGGCTACAAAGAGTCCTTAAATACTTTAGCAAAGGAATTATGGAACATTACTCTCAACGAAGACTATTTTCAAAGTCACATCGGAAGTGGTCTTCTTGTTGACGTTTCCGCAAATGAATTAGATTACATTCCATTAGAGAATGTGTTTTCATCCACTATAAACGCTAACAGATTTGATATCGTTGTTACTAATCCTCCTTACAAAAACCTAAAAGCTGAAAGAGGACACTATAATACGGATGAAGAATATAAAAAAGATCAAGACAAATATTCATCTATATCTAAAATTGTCTCTAAACGTTTTTCATACTCCACTGACGGCGTGTTAAACCTCTATAAACTATTTGTAGAAGAAATCATAGATCGATACGCAAACGATGATGCGTATGTATCTCTTCTTATTCCTGCGTCAATCATGTCAGATAAAACCTGCGAGAAACTTAGATCTCATATTCTCAAAGATACAAACCTATTATCTGTAAAAGTCATCGGTGAAGGTAGCGGTTATATTGATGCTCAACAAGCACTTAGTACAATCCTTCTAAAAAAAGGCGAAAAGACCACAACCGTTAAGGTGGTAAAAGATTTTTGCAAGAATCCTGAAGAATCTGCAAACGTATCAATTAACGATATTTTAAACGCCAATACTGGAAATGCAATTTTTGCTGTTTCAGAAGATGAGTATAGTATTCTGAAGCAACTCCGTAGTTTCCCTGTCGTAAAAGAACTGAGTTTCATAATCAATCTTCGTGGAGAATTGGATTTAACATCAAACAAGCAAAGTATAACTTCCATCAACACTGGTTATCCCCTATTGAGAGGAAGAAATATTGGATACTACGAATTAATAGATACCCAGGATTCAGATTATGCTTCTGAAGATTTTGTTAATTCAACAAAGAAAAAGCCATATATAGATAACGACCGCATTATATGTCAGCAAATTGCAAACATGCACAAAGAACGTCGTGTTACATTCTCATATGTACCCTCGAACTATGTTTTAGGAAACTCTTGCAATTTTATTTCTATAGAAAATAATTCCTATGGACTAGATATTTATGCCCTTTTGGGACTTTTTAATTCGAGTATCATCAATTGGTTTTTTAAGCTTACTAGCAGCAATAATCATATAAACAATTACGAAATTGATAGTTTTCCGATTCCAGTAGAATCTCCATATTTATCTGAAATATCACGGATGGTTAAATTATATATGTCAAACCACGACAGCCACCTGTTGGAATCAATAGAGAACTTATCTAAAATGGCCTATGGACTATCCGTCAATACCGAGGAGCTAGATATGAACAAAAACATTATTTTAGAAAAATACTGCCAAGATATCTCTAATATTATTTCTGATATTAGTTTGACCGAGGCAAAGGACATTCTTTCTGGCGATAAGAATATTCTTTCAATACATGAACCAAACGACTCTTTTGAAACAAAGGTTATTGTTGGAATAACCAACAAATATATATCGCTATACAATGGTTACATATTAAACCACTCCACCTTCAAATTAAGTGATCTGGACTTGGAGATGATTAAATCAGTTCCTCAAGGAGGTAGTTGGAAGGATATTCCCAGTGAAACTGTAGAAAAATCTAAACGACTGAAAAGAATCACGCAAACTGGAGGACGAACCACATTATATGGTCGTATTGATTATAGTAAACCAAGCTATACCATAACAACATATTTTAACAGGCCTGGTAATGGCACATATGTTCATCCTGTCCACGAGCGTGTTATATCAGTTCGTGAGGCGGCTAGATTTCAAACTTTTAAAGATGATTATTTTTTCTACGGGAATAAGACACAATTACTAAAACAGGTCGGAAATGCGGTTCCTACTCTGTTGGCCTACCAAATCGGGAAAAAAATAGTTGATATTACTGGGTGCAATAAATCAATTGATCTATTTTGTGGGGCAGGTGGTATGACAGTCGGATTTAAAGCTGCTGGAATAACATCTCTTCTCAGCAATGATATAGAGGAAAGTGCTTGTGTATCACTTAAAATCAACAATCCAGAAATACCTGTGTTATGTGGCGATATAACAAAAGAAGAAACAAAAGCTGCAATTGAAAAAGCTGCTCTTGAGGGAAAAGCGGATATTATTTGTGGCGGTCCTCCTTGTCAAGGTTTCTCAATGGCGGGTTTCAGATCCGATAACGATCCAAGAAATCAGCTTTTTAGGGAATTCGTCGACATAGTAAAACGAGTAAATCCAAAAGTAATAGTATTTGAGAACGTTGAAGGTCTTCTAAGCTATCAAGGAGGAAAAACGTACAACGAAGTCCATACCCTTTTCTCTGAATTAGGATATAACACAGAAGGAAGATTGCTAATGACTAACCTCTACGGCGTTCCTCAAAAAAGAAAAAGAGTGATCATAATATGTACTCGAAAGGATATGGATATTAATCCTAGCGAATTATATCCTACTGAAATCACTCCTGATGACAGTAGCCAGGCAACCGCAAAAGATACTATTTTTGATTTAGAAGCTGTCGAATGTTCTGATAAAGCAGAATATACCAACACAGAAGAAAGCGATATTTTAAGATTCTTAAAGGGGAAAATATCTTATGACGAATATATAGCAGGTCGTCTTTCCCTCAGTTCCAAACGTAAAGACTCTAAAATTTCGACAGACAAAAATGGTCAGATGAGATTTATCGTATAATCATAAGAGCAGTACCCATCCTCGGATACTGCTCTTTTTCTATTCTATATTGATTCTATAATTCTTTTCTCAATAGTTTCAACTAATGAAATTAAAGCTCGATGACAAACATCATAATTATGTTTGGAATTAAGTTGTTCGCAAAGAAGCGATAAACTATTTAATTCACTTCTATTTAGATCACTTCCTGTATTACGATTATCTTTATCGTTATAATCATATACCGCATCTATTGCTATTCGCTTATATCTTTCCAATTCATTTTGATTACGATCTGTAAAATGACGGGGCTGTTTTGATACGATTTCACCCAACTCATTGAATTCATATGAATAGTTAAAGCAATCATAGTTCTTTGCAAGAAGCTTGTTTTCCAAAAAGTCTTCTCCATAATCTGGGCATTTTTCTAAAATCACCCAAAGAATATACATGAAATTTGCCATGTTCTTTTTTAATGCATCTCTATAGGTGGTTGCTACTTGGTTAGGATGGACTTTATAATTCTTCAATATGTACTCCCATATTATTTTTGAGTACCATGACATCGGATAAACTCCAGTCCGATTAAATGTTTCAATTATTTTTTCTATATCTTCAATCTGGAGTCTGTCTCGCTTAGCAGAATTATCTCCCCCTCCCATCGGTTGAAGATAACGAGGGTCATGAATAAAGCCAAGCGAAATCGGACCTATATGATCTGCAGATATTCCGTCAAAGAAGGAACTACCCATAAATTGATTTGCTGCATGGATGTTTCCATCACTCCAATACTCATAAGCTCTTCTATCTTTGGTATACGATTTCAGATTTTCTTTTGATCTTCCTTTATCTTGAGATGATCTGCAACACCTATTATATGTGTGAAAGCCATCATATCGATCAGGGAAATTAGACATTGCTCCTGGTCCAAGCAACTTTTTGTTTCCTTTTCTACACGCTAACTCAAGTGCATCTATTATCTCTTCTTTAGTTGCTGTTTCCGCATTTAATGTCAATTCACCCTTGTTTATTAAATATTGGGCTAGTTCTTTTTTCTTCACCCCAGATTCGATGAGGGAATCCCATATGTCAGATATATGATCACAGTCAGTAAAATCGGCATGGAAATCTCTATTGAGTGCTTTTACAAAATTTGCATTAGGATAATGGTAATACAATGACATCTCTCTACCACAAGTCTGACATACCTTCCATTTTGTTGGATGTATTGCTAACATAACATCCGCATAAACTCCCGCTCTTCGTGCCATTCCTAATTCATCAGCTTTTTCCAAGCACCATTCTATTCTTTCTTCACCTATTTCAGACTTTGCCGTAGCAATCCACGATAAGGAGCCATCCTCCTTCTTCTTAATGGGCAATCCCTTATAATTCGGATGATTAACAATCATATTCATATATGCAATGAATCGATTATTCCATTTTCGTTCCTCTCGTGCCATGCTTTATTCCTCTTTTCTGTATATCTTCTACACCAATGTTTATTTATGTAGATGAAACTCGTTTTTTATTAAACCTGTATCCAAGACTCGATATAAATATCTAGCAGCAATAGATGAATATGGTTTCCATTTTTTACATCGCTTATAAACACTCGCTACAGTCGTATCATCGGTTTTATATAACCACTTATAACTTTGTAAAAAGGCTACATCTTCCACTGGTAATACATCCTGTCTGTCTAAGACAAATATCAAGTACATCTTTGCTGTCCAATTACCTATGCCTTTAATATGTGTCAATTTTTTAACTACATCATCATCCGAACAGTCATTAAGCTCTTTCAATGATAGCGACTTATTAAGTATGCTATCTGTTAACGACATTATATATGTTGCTTTGTTTTGAGAGGTTCCCGTTGACTTTAATTGTTCAATAGTTTTACTATGCACATTTTCTGGTGTAATACTACCATCACAGAGTTCTTCTAGCCTACTGAATATTTTAGCTCCAGCCTTAATAGAAAGCATTTGCTCTATGATCTCATGAACAAGAAAACTATACGGATCCTCATCATATGTTTTATATGTTATAGGGCCAACCATCTGAATTACTTTAGCTAGCCTTTTATCCTTTTTGCAAAGATATTGAATCGCTGGAGAATCCTTATCTAAGCTGATAATGTTTGCCATATATTATCCTATGCCTACGCAATTCTTTTTATTATCCTTGAAGCGAGCATCAGCAGGCTTAGTACTATCAGACGGGATTAACCAAGTTTTACCTTTTTTAATTGCTCCGTCTATACGACCTTCAGCACATAACAGACTAATTCTCCTTGAGGATATACTCCATTTTTCTGACATTTCTGGTGATGTTAAATATTCCATTTGGTTTCCTCTTATAAGAAAAACAATACAATTATCCACAATCCATTATATTCATTTATCTGAATAATGTAAAGAAAAAATATAAATCTGTGCACTTGTGCACGACCGTCTTAATTAGTTTTTTCAAAAAGAAATATATACTTACCCTTGCACAGATGCACAGATCATTCTTTCCCGTTTATTCTCTTCAGAATGGTCTTCCATGTTTTAGTTGCCAACTCATCATATTCTTCATCACTAATACTATGCTTATACGGATCCATGAATGCCAGATATTCTTTTTTCCATGAACGAAATTCCTCAATGTCTCTTTCATCTTTGGGTCTGTCCTTTCTCTTATACATAGATCCAAAGATCCTATTGTCAATCACTTCACAGGGATCTCTCTTCGCGTTCAGTTCCTTCTGTCGCCTTTCCTTACATAATCCACTTTTATACTTGTAGTTACAGAGCCTATCTTGATTTCCAGCATGACCACAAGTAACAAATATATTTCCACACTGAATGCATCTTCTATAAATCACATCAGGATTTTTTCTTGAAACAATGTTTTCTATCTCTAAAGATATGATCTGTCCTATGGATGTTAGTTCAATTTCTCTAAAAACTGACATACCATCATATGTCGATGTATAAGTGATTTTCCCTAAGCCAAGGAGTTTTTTTATGATATCAGCATCTATTTCTCCCATGAGAATCTTCTCAAATTCTTCCGAAATCTTCTTATCATGGATAATTTCGTAACCATTCTGGTATTCAGCCATCATCAACTCATGTTTTACAACTTCTGTTATTAACTCTCTCTGAGGAGTGGCTTCTTCATCATATAAGATTTCAAGCATCCTTTTATCATTTTCTTTTGATGAGTTAGCAAGCGTAGACTTTATCATGGCTTCTATAAATATATTTGCTGTTCTATCGTCTACTTGACCAGGCCTATACTCTGGCTTCTTTGTCCCCAAATATAGAGCGTGAAAATTGGTATTCTTCAAAAATGCTCCCATTCTGATCAAAATAGAACCATATTCTAAATGTTTCTCTTCGCCAGAAAGCGTCATATAAATATATTCTTTTCCGTTATCTATTATCTTCATACAATTATTCCAAAAACCAATTATTCAATATTTGATTATTCGATTTTTGTAACGACTTTCCATTTTTCTTTTGTTAAGATTGGCTTGTCTAAAAGTCAAATATCATTATTTGATCATTAGAAAATCTATCATATTTTAAAGGAGGAAACAAGATGGTAGTGAGAAAAGAACCAATTTCTGCTCCGCATGAATCCGCTTCCAAGCGTCTTCTGTCTATTACCGAAGCCACCGTATACCTTGGAGTAGGAAGATCAACAGCTCTTTCATATTTGGAAGAGATCGGGGCAAAGCGAAAAATCGGGCGAAGAACCCTATATGACAAGCAAGTCATTGATAACGCCATATCAAAACAGGCATAGTCATATATTTACCAAACGTACTTTGACAATTGAATAATGAATACAAAATCGCAAAGGAGGAAAAATAAAATGTTACCTAATACTAATCAGGCACCTCAAGTGCCACCACCTACTCAGGAAGAATTGGATGCTGCTGGAGGAATCTACGATAAGCTAAAGCTCCTTAGTCCAGAAAAGTATCTGGATTTAAGCGAGCGAGAATTATCTATAATCTTCTCCAAAGTAACCAAGCCGTACTGCTGCTATAACACCACTTACAAACGATGGATGTTCTATAACGGTAAAACCTGGACAGTCGATGCGAGCGGTGTAAAGATACGGCAAGTGACTAATAAATTTGCTTATGAGTTTCTTCGTTACGCTATGGATGTTACCAATGACCATGAAGATCATTTTTATCAGATTGCTTATGATCTTGGAAATGCCTCTACAAGAAACTCCTTGATCAAAGACTCTATCGACAAGAATACCGCTTCTGATGAAGACATGGATAAGGACATTTATCTGATCAACCTTCAAAACGGTACATATGATCTGAGAAATATGGTGCTTCGACCACATTCATACAAGGATATGCTAACCAAAATTGCAAACGCAGAATACTCTCCAGGGGCACAAAGCAATATCCTCGATAACTTTATGAACAGTACCTTCTCTGGTGATCAAGATCTTATTCAGTATATCTACAGAGTATTAGGGCTGTGTTTATCAGGCGAGATCTCACCAGAAGCATTCTGGATTTTCCTTGGAGAAACGACTCGAAACGGTAAGAGCACGCTTATGAATACCTTTGCCTATATGCTTGGCGGAACTTCTGGATATGCACTGAACTGTGATATATCTTCGCTGGCTAAGAAAAAATACTATAACGGCAGTTCTCCATCAAGCGATATCGCCAGACTAAAAGGTGCAAGATTCGTTGTTGCAAGCGAGCCAGCAAAGGATTTCACCTTGGACGAAGCAAAAGTGAAAGCATTAACAGGCGGAGACAGAATCACAGCAAGAATGCTCAGATCTAACGATATTGAGTACACCCCTACATTCAAGATCTTTATAGGAACGAATCATCGACCATCTATTTCAGATGATTCAATCCTTAGAAGTAACAGGATCAGAATCGTTCCGTTCTTAAAGCATTTTAGTGAGGACGAACAGAACAAAAACCTTAAGGAGCAGCTTAAGATGCCAGAGGTTCTGAATGCTCTTTTTGTTAATGCTTTAGGCGGATGGTCTCAGTATAAGAAAACTGGATTAAATGAACCGCAAATTGTTAAAGAGGCTACAGCAGAGTATCAGACAAGTGGTCAGGTGTTCGATCTTTTCTTCGACTCGACCTTTGAACGGTGCGAAGGCAATAAGATCACTCTTGCAGAATTTTATCCGCTGTATGTTGCATGGTGTACGGAAAATGATTTTGTGATTGCCGATAAGCACGATATTAACAGCTTCATGCGTGCAAAGGGAATTTATGCTTCAAGTGCTACGATAAATGGTAAAACTCATCGAAATGTTCTAGTTAACTATAGATACAAAACGGTTGAACCATCTACACCGCCGAATAATGCTGTAAGTACTACTCCTGTTCCATTCAACGACGACTATAACAATAGTGGTATGGGGGATGTATTCAATTCTCTCATGGGTAACTTTGGTTTTGATTCACCAGAATCAACATACCAGCCCTATGTAAACACACAAAAAAACGATCCTCAAATCACCCCAAATGATTTTGAGAATCGCTCTCTTACAGGTCCTGACCACGCACCATTTTAATATGTTTATGGGCTTGTGTTCATAACTGTTCTGAACAATCAGATTATAACACAAGCCCTCCCATTTATAAAGGAGGTGATTTTATGGCTCAATTAACATCAGCTCAAAAAAACAACATACAAACATTAAAGAAAAGGCTTAGTAGAATCCTATTGCACGCTAATAAAATTCAAAATCTAAATGTCTTCGAAAAAGAATTACTAGCCGAAATAATGGACGAAGAAATAATTGATCGAATTGGAAATTATGAAGGTCGTATGAAAATGCTTTATAAGGATATATATATATGTGCAGGCATCATATATTGGCATACAGACCGACATACACTACTTGAAATATGTGAACCTAAACCTGTGACCTTTCAATAATATTCACACTCGCTATAAAGAGCCGTTGTATCGCTAGCATCAATGGCTCTTTTTCATTTTATTGTTTTTAGCGTACTATAAAGTGCCGCATCGATATCTCTTACAATATCCAAGGAATCCACTATATTATCATGCCGTAAATTTGTCAGGTTCCGAATATGCCTCTCGTTAAGAGGCTCACCGTTCTTCTCGATCATCTTTACCGCCCAGACTATCTCCCTAGCCCAGTATTCTTCCTGAGACTCATAATACTGGTTTATCACAGCCATGCACCGTTCCATCTTCTTTAGTTTATGGATATCTACATGCAGAGGCTTGCTGATAGCGTTTAAAGAGATCTTACGAGGACGATCATCACCTTCTCCATATATTTTCTTTACAGTGGCTTCCACAGATGGTAACAGGGCAAGATCTTCTTTGTCGATATTATCCTCATGGCGTTTTTCTTTTATGAATATCACACTGTCCTTCTTAAGTTCATCAATAATGGCTTCTCCTATGAACTGCACACGCTCCAGAGGCTCTCCCGTTAATTCTGATACTCTTATAAAAATATCATCGTCTATGGCTTCATCACCTTTATTCAAAAGGTCTGATGGATCAACACCAAATAATAATCCCAGCTGACAGATATTACCGAATGTACCGCTATGTCCTCTCAGGATTCTACTCATAGTGTTGATACTCATAAGCTCTTCCGCTGTCAGACTACGATAAAAGGCAGTATAGTCTTCATAAAGTTCATACGCCTTACGGTTCCCATTATCATGAACATACTTGGAAGGGATATGTCTGTTAAGGTATTTTCCAATATGATCATGGCTATATTTTGAAGAGTCAAATACAGAAGCCATGTAAGACGCCAGTTTCATAATAATCTCATCTTCGCATTTCGTTATGACAGTCATCCGGTTAATGACTATCTCAGCCGCCTTGAGTCTGGTAAGGTTCCTGTTGATCAAAACATCACTATCCTGCAAATAGACCTTATGCTTTGTACAGATCTTAATACCTTTAATCTGGTGCATTCGATGCCAATATACTTCACCATGGTTATCACGATCCTCTTTCGCACATAACGGACAGTACTTTAGATATCGTTCTCCTGTTGCTACTGGTATCATAAGACTGTTGATCCAGTTCCCTCTTGAAAAGTCAGCCTCTGATACAAGTCTCTCACGTTTCGTAGAATCTATGAAACGTCCATACTCTGGAAATAGGGTATGGTTATAGATCAGATCCTCCATGGACATATACTTTGTCATGACTGATTTAGCGTCATCGATCAGATTATTCATGAGCTCCACAGAGGGTCTGAGATTCTTATTGAAATATAAATCTTGATAAGCATCCGCAGCAGAAGTGTAACCAGAATGCACGAGATAACGAGCAATCCAGCTGTAAACAAGTTCATCTTCATATAATTCTGGAAAGTAACCGATCATTCGACAGAAACCTCCTCAATATGAATATGGCTCATGAGATAATCCAGTACATCAACACTTCTGTTCTTGGCGGTTTCGACCATATCAAGGATAGACCGATATTCTTCCAGTTCTTTCTCCTCAAAGGGTTCGTTTTTCTTATTCTCCCTTGGATGTGATATTGGTTCAGAGGTACCTATAAACTTATGCATGAAGGACATTCTGTTTTTATACGCCGTATTTAAGGAGATCAGATCAAGTTTGTCATAACCATCAAGAATAGCTATCTCTTGGGCGTCATGCAGCAAAGATACCACGTTTGCAATGATGCCGCCGCTATGTTCGTACAGCCAGTCCATAATACCAGCATCAATAGGCGTGTACTCCTTCACATACTGGTAATGCCATATGCTTCTACAGAAGTCTTCATAATAGGAATCATATGGTAAAACATTATATTTTAATCCTTGTGATCGTCTTGCAAGCTGGGCAGCTCCTTCAAAGAAGGGTATGCATTCTTCTGTTCCTACCATGGCGATACTGATTCCAGAGGAATTGATCAGCTGTATAATCATCGACATCAGAGCAGTACCGCTTTTCCTACCCCATACATTCTGGATCTCGTCTATAACGAGTAGTCCGACATGATTAAGGCATACCTGGCTTACAGTTCCGATAAGGACGTCTGTAGTATCAGAGTCTTTTCGTGACCGTTCATGATATTTGGTACCAATGGCTTTATCAACATTACGCAGTATTTCTAGCAATAATCCCTTCGGGGATGCATCATACGGACATTGCACTTGCAGACAGGGGATGATCTTCACAAAAGGATCCTCTATCTCTATGATCTGTCCACCAGATATAAGATTTAATGCTGTCTGTATTGCTGATGTCTTACCGATACCAGATGTACCGACTATGGTTAAGCTGTCAGCTCCACCTATAATGCCATGGTACTGTCTATCACCGATCATGGATCTGTAGGTATCGTTTTTCTGCTGTATTGCGAGCTTTGTATTCTTTTTCTTTAAGGAGAGCGTTGTCGAAAGATACAGCCTGCTATAAATCTCAACCGACATAGGAAACGGATAATATACTCTGTATATGTCAGCAAGACCGTCCAACCGCACATATTGCTCAGCATCTCTGATATTTCCATCATAGTCAGGATAATTGCTGATCCTGTCAATCAGCGTCTGTCCTGACATTAAGGACGGCAGTAGTTTTTCATATGCGATGTCACTCATATAAGACCAGCCTCCTTCGTATGGATTCTATGTTCCTTGATGGTTTCCGTCCTTCTGGTATCCTTTATTCCTTTGATACCGCTATCAATAGTTATAGCTGTAGTATCTACGATATCTTGGATATGAGTAGCCAGACTAACCTCTGCTTGCAGATTATTATGATTCTCTTCTCTGATAATTCTCTTTGAAAGCTCCTGCACATCGTGCACATCACGCACAGATTTATCTTTAAAGCGACTTTCGATCAGATCGAATCTGATGTATTCTCCTTTTTCGATCACCCAGACAAAACTGGAATTATCAGGATCGTAGGCCACGATAGTCTCTCCACCAGTCAGATACTTTTCCTTAAATGCTTCATTTTTATAGTGCAGTTTATTGACGGATAATCCGAATCTCGTATATGTTCCCAGCGTTCTAGGCAACAAACAAAGTGTCAACCGCTCCTTGCTCGTACTGATCAGATTGGTTCCAGACAGAGAACAGCCATAATCCCACAAAGCATTAGAATATGGTTTTATGTCCTTCTCCAGCATATCTTCTGTAAAAGGGTAATCTTCTAGTATATTCGCAGTGTTATAGTAGATGATGCACCGTAATATGATCTTCTCGAAGTTCTGCATGGTTATACAGGCGTCCTTGCGATAATCATGAGCACCACGCTCTTGGAAGTCTGGTTCAATGACTCCTTTACCTTTAAGGTTCTTCTTGTATAGGTTCTGGATCACATCAAAAAACTTTTCAATCGGTCCTTTGAGATCAGGGCGGTAGGGTGGTAAATTTTCTAATGTTACACCCAGTTCAGCGATCTGTTCAAAGGTATAGCCGATATATTCACTTCCTTGATCTGATATGATCCTTCCAGGCAGCTTATTAACAGGCCATGCTGCTTCATCAATATGGATCCCATGCTTTAGACAGAGCTTCTCCTTATCTTCGATGATATTCAAAGTCATATCTCTGATCGAATAGACTCCACCTTCCCATCCAAGAGAATAACCCATACAGATACCAGAATAAGCATCCACACAAGCTGTAAGAATAGGTCTTCCTACTACTTGACCAGATTCATTTACGAGATAAATATCGCAGACTGTAGCATCAACCATTCCAAGCCCAGGTGCTGATGCATATACACGCACGTTATCTCCAACACAGGGACGGTCATTACGCTGATAATTTGTCAGACCGTTACGTGAGATATAATAATTTTCCAGTTTACGTGTCTTACGATAGAAATAGCGATATTGATAAAAGCTGGGGTAAGTATCCATAAGCTGACCAGCTTCATCACAGTATTTCTCCTTCAGCATCTTCACATATGCTGTACGAAGCGAATTTTTCTCAAAATTATAGAAGAATTTGTTGAGTGACCAACGCATATTCTTCTGATCTTTGGTCAGTGCAGTATCATACTCCCGCTCTTTTGGAAGCAGCACTTGGATATTCTGGATCACCAGATACTTCTTCAAGAAGCTCCTGATACTCTGCTTGGAGATATTATTCTCAGTAGCAATAATATTTATAACGTAACTTCTTGTGTTCTCATCCCCAATGAACGATAAGACTGGTGCGATCATGGTATAACGTTCATGCATGACCTTCTTTCGTTCTGGAGGCACCATATCGTCTTCTACAGGCTTAAAATCCAAGAGGGTATATAAATCCTCATCTGTCATGATAGAGGCGTCCCAAAAAGTCGTTACAGGCTTCCAGACGGGCATTGTATTATTCTTGCAGTCAATGACAAGGCAATTATCTTCTTTTACGATCAGAATTCTATAAATCTGATCCTCATGGGTGTAGATCTCATTTCTTTTCATTGATCACACACCCCCAGTCTACGATTCCACGATGTAACCAATAGCTCCTTGAAAGCTCCAGCAGTTTATAATGCATTGGTTTCGTGATACGACTTCGATAGACACATTCTCGTACCATGAAGGTTCCGTCTTTCATTTTGACAAGAAAGTCAGTAGTATAATCTCCTTCTGTAAGACCTTCCAGATAAACATTACATCTGAATTCTTCTACTTCTTCCATCTTTGAGACAAGATCTGCATAAGCAGTCATGATAGGATCATAGGTTCTACAGATGTCATTACATTTTGGTAAGTACCTCTTAGTGACTCGTCCCTTGTAGTTCTTCTTTCGCATAGATTCGCTCCTCCTTTGCTTAGTTGACAGGTGAAGCGTCAATAAGATTTAATTCCCCAAAAAGCTCCCAGATTTGTCCCAAATCCTTCCCAAAAACGAAATAAAAGCAAAAAATCCAATATAATTCAAAATAATTCGTTTTAAAAGAATCCAGTAATATCAGGGCTTAAGAGTACTTTTACAGAATCCCCAAAAACAAGAAGAAGAAAATATACTATATCCCTGGGCACACCACTTTATCCTCCAAAGGGCAAAGCAGCTTATCCTCCACCCATAGATAAAGAGTACCCATAATACTTCTTATTGGTTATCTGTAAAATACTCTCAAACAAGAGTCATAAATCCCATCAACGCCTTATACTACAAGGATTAATAAACAAAAGAACAGACCTTGGAAAGACAGTTTAGTGATCTTTCACAAGGTCTGTTACTTATGTTTTATTTAATTCTTTCAGGATAAGACAGTTTACCTCTTGGAGGATAATCTGCTTTGCCCTTGGACAAATGTACTATTCCAGCTCGATTGTAGCTGGGGGTTTTGATGTACAGTCATAGAGGACGCGGTTCACGCCTTTTACTTCATTTACTATCCGGTCTGTGGCTCTGGTCAGCACATCCCAGGGTATGGGAGCGGCCGTAGCCGTCATGAAATCTGTCGTGATGACCGCACGAAGGGCTATGGCGTAGTCATAGGTACGGCCGTCACCCATGACACCGACGGAGCGCATGTTGGTAAGCGCAGCATAGTACTGGGACGGCTTCCAGTCCGGATCGTTCTCCGTGGCTTTTTCTATCTCCTCCCGGTATATTGCATCTGCTTCCTGGACCATACGGATCTTATCCGGTGTAACTTCTCCGATAACACGCACTCCAAGTCCCGGACCGGGGAAGGGCTGTCTGTAGACAAGCTTTTCGGGTATACCAAGCTTCAGCCCCACTTCGCGGACTTCATCCTTGAAGAGCATCCTGAGCGGCTCTATTATCTCACGAAAGCTTACATGATCGGGCAGTCCGCCTACATTGTGATGAGATTTGATCGTAGCGGATTTCCCGAGGCCGGATTCTATCACGTCGGGATATATTGTTCCCTGTGCCAGAAAATCAACCGTCCCTATCTTCTCTGCTTCTTTTTCAAATACATCTATGAATTCAGCGCCTATGATCTTTCGCTTATCTTCGGGCTCGGTCACGCCTGAAAGCTTCTCATAAAAATGCGCGGCCGCATCCACATGCACAAAGTTCAGCTTAAACAAACCGCTATCGCCAAATACCTCGGATACCTCATCGGCTTCATTTTTTCTCAAAAGGCCATGATCCACGAAGACACAGGTCAGCTGATCCCCTATGGCTTTGGAGATAAGCGCCGCTACCACGGAAGAGTCCACTCCTCCCGAAAGGCCCAGCAGCACCTTGCCGTTACCGACTTTTTCCTTTATCTGAGTCACGCTGGTATCAATAAATGACGACATCTGCCAGTCTCCGCTGCAGCCGCAGATATCATATACGAAATTTCTGAAAAGCTTCATCCCCTCGTCGGTATGTACCACTTCCGGATGGAACTGGACCGCATAGAAGCCACGCTCATCATCCTGCATCGCAGCAACCGGACAGTCTGAAGTGTGGCCTGTGACTGTAAATCCCTCAGGGACATCCTTGATAAGATCTGTGTGGCTCATCCAGACGACAGAGTCCTCCTTCCAGTCCTTAAACAAAGATTTTGTCGTATCCACGGTCACTTCAGTCTTCCCGTATTCGGACTTATCTGCGCCGGCAACCCTGCCTCCCAGCTGATATGCCAGGATCTGGGCTCCGTAGCAGATCCCGAGTATCGGGATCCCCAGCGTAAAGAGGTCGGGGTCCGCATGCGGAGAGGATTCTTCGTATACTGAATTCGGGCCTCCGGTAAGTATGATACCTTTCGGTGCCATCTCACGGATCTTTGCTATATCCGTATCGGAAGAATGAACCTCGCAATATACATTGCATTCCCTGACGCGCCTTGCTATCAGCTGGTTATATTGTCCTCCGAAATCCAGAACCAGTATGTTTTCTCTTTCCATGATCTTGCCTTTCTTCATCAGCTGAACATCAGTTTATGGCTGTGACCTCATAGTCCTTCTCTTCCACCGCAGCCTTTAATACATCGTCGGCTACTTCTGCCGTAAGCTCTACTTTGGCTGTTCCGGCCTCATGTGACACCTCTGCGGATGCAACCCCGTCCAGCGCCTCAAGCGCCTTTTTCACGTTCATTTCGCAGTGTGCGCACATCATCCCGCTTATCTGCATCGTTTTTGTCATCTTTCCTTCCTCCTTCATGCTTTCTATATTATCATCTTTGGTTCTGATATCACGGATCTTACTGCGTCGGTTTTTCACCTTCCTGTCCCCGGCAGTATCATACAGCCTGAACAGATTAAGTCTCAAGGCATTAAGGCATACCGTGACGGATGAAAAGCTCATGGCCAGAGCGCCGACCGCCGGCTTCATCTCGAAATCCCAGTGGAACAGAGCCTGATATACTCCCATGGCGAGCGGTATGCATATAACATTATAGAAAAAAGCCCAGAACAGATTCTCATGGATGTTCCTGATCGTGGCGCGGCTGAGTCTTATGGCTGCCGGTACATCTGTGAGCCTGCTTTTTACAAGGACTATATCCGCTGCGTCTATTGCGACATCTGTACCCGCTCCGATCGCCATTCCGGTATCCGCTCTCGTAAGGGCAGGAGCATCATTTATCCCGTCTCCGACCATTGCCGTCCTGCCTTCTTCCTGAAGAGAACGGATCTCTTTTTCTTTTCCGTCAGGAAGGACTCCGGCTATTACGTTATCCACGCCGGCAGCCTTCCCTATGGCGGCCGCTGTCTTCTCGTTGTCGCCTGTCAGCATGACTACTTTTATGCCCATTCCTTTGAGCTGCCTCACACCCTCGCGGGAATCATCCTTTATCGTATCCGCAACTGCAATGATCCCTGCCGTTTTCCCTTCTTCGGCAAAGAACAGCGGTGTTTTTCCTTCTTCTGCAAGCCTTCCGGCTTCTGCTTTCATCCTGTCACTGACATCTGCATATTCCGAAATATATTCACTGTTTCCCCCGTACAGCATTTTCCCGCTGTATCCGGCCTGTAATCCTCTGCCGGGGACAGCTTTGAAATCTTCGACATCAAAGATCTCCGTCCCGTTTTCCGAAGCATATTTCACTATCGCTTTTGAAAGCGGATGTTCGCTCTTTGATTCCAGCGATGCCGCAACCTCAAGGAGCCTCTCTTTTGTTACACCATCTTCTTCGAAAATGTCGGTCACCACGGGAAGACCGTTCGTAACAGTCCCTGTCTTATCAAGCGTGACTATCGCAGTACGTCCGGCCTCTTCAAGAGAAGCAGCGGTTTTATACAGTATCCCGTTTCTTGCACCTAGTCCGTTGCCGACCATTATGGCAACAGGCGTGGCCAGTCCCAGCGCGCAGGGGCACGATATCACAAGGACTGATACCGCCCTGACAAATGCTGTGTTGCCTCCTGCTCCAAGTATCATCCATCCTGCAAATGTCAGGACAGACAGCGCTATGACGACCGGACAGAATATGCCGGATACCTTATCTGCTATGCGACCTATTGGTGCTTTGGTGGAGGCTGCATCGGAAACCATCTTTATTATCTGTGACAGGGTCGTGTCCTCACCCACCCTTGAAGCTCTTGCTTTGATATAGCCGGAGGTATTGATCGTGGCGGTGTATACCTCGTCTCCTTCTTTCTTATCCACCGGTATCGCTTCGCCCGTAAGCGCCGCCTCATTCACTGCAGTGCTGCCTTCGATGATCACCCCGTCCACGGGTATGCTCTCTCCGGGTTTTACTATGAACACATCCCCTTTTCGGACGTCGTTGATACCAATCGAAAGGGTTTTTCCGTCCCGCTCTACGGTCGCGCTCTGCGGTCTTAACTTAATGAGAGAGCGCAGAGCATCCGTTGTCCGGCCTTTTGAATAAGCCTCCAGCGTCTTTCCGAGGGTGATCAGAGTAAGGATCATAGCGGCTGACTCAAAATACATATGATCCATACCCAGCATCCCGGCTCTTGCCATATCTCCTTCGGCAGTTGATCTTAGCAGCAGAAAGAGCGCTCCAATAGAATAAAGAAAAGAAGCGCCCGCCCCCAGCGCGACCAAAGTATCCATGTTCGGACTGCCGTGTGATATCGCCTTAAAACCGGAAATAAAGAACTTTCGGTTTATTATCATGATCAGTACAGTGAGGATCATTTCGGATATGCCGGTCGCTGCATGAGAGGACAAAAATCCCGGAACCGGTAATCCCCACATCATATGACCCATTCCGATGTACATGAGAATGACAAGGAAAATAAGAGAGATAACAAAGCGCCGGACCATGGCCGTTGTTTCTTTATCTTCCGGCTTGTCCTGCTCTTCTTTAGCTATACTTGCTCCGTAACCAGCATTTTCGACAGCTTTTATTATGCTCCCAGATGCCGCACTGCCCTCAACGGTCATGGAATTGGTGAGCAGGCTGACACTCACTGCCTCTACCCCCGGCACTTTGGCAACCGCTTTCTCGACATGCAGCTGACAGGCAGCGCATGACATTCCTGTTACGTCATATTTTTCCGCCATCGGCTTTATCTCTTTCCTTTTCCTCGATCAGGGCGTTATAGACTTCTCTTTTGGGGATCCCCCGGTCCAGAGCCGTCTGCTTCATTGCTTCTTTATGATCCGCCCCTTTTTCTTCGTACATTGCAACATGCTCGGCTATGGTCATATCCTCAAAGACTTTCTTTCTCTCTGCTTCCGCCTCCGCCTCGCTCTTTCCTTCTATCACAAGTACATATTCGCCTCTGGGTTCATTTACATCATGATAAGAACAGGCTTCCTCAAGCGTAAGCCGCCGTATTTCTTCGTGTATCTTTGTCAGCTCCCTGCAGATCGCCGTTTTTCTTTTGCTGCCCAGAGCATCCTTCAATTCTTTCAGTGTCTCTTTGAGCCGGTGCGGCGCTTCATACAGTATGACAGTCCTGGTCTCGCTTTTTATCTGATCGAGCCGGATGCGACGTTCTTTTTTTTCTGTAGGAAGAAATCCTTCAAAAACAAACCGCCCGCAAGGAAGCCCCGATACCGTGAGCGCTGTGACAAAGGCTGTGGCTCCCGGAAGGGAAGTAACTTCAGCGCCTGCTTCTACGGCTTTTTTAACCAGCACTTCTCCGGGATCGGATATGCCCGGTGTACCGGCATCCGTCACGCACGCTATCGTCTGACCTGATAATATCTTTGAAACCAGTTCGTCCGCTTTTTCGTATTTATTGTGCTCGTGATAGCTTGTCATGGGAGTATGGATATCAAAGTGATTCAGAAGACGGAGCGTATTTCTTGTATCCTCAGCCGCTATGATGTCTGCATCGCGCAGAGCCGCAAGAGTCCTCTCCGTGATGTCACCCAGATTGCCTATCGGTGTCGGGCAAAGGATCAGTTTTCCTCTCGCCTGCTTCTCAGTATCCATAGATCGTGTACATTTCCTCGGTATATTCGTCCTTATCGTTATAGATCACAAGAGGAGCCTCGATCCGTATCTCTTCGCCGGCTCCCTTTCGTCCCTCGATCAGTATCATAGAAGGATCATCTCCGATACGCGGATGTACTGTTTTCAGGGCTTTGGGCTCGATATGATGATCCCGCATACCGCATATCACATCGGCAAGTCTTTGCGGCTTATGCACCATGCAGAAGACCCCGCCGTTTTTTAATGCATATTCTGCTGCCGATAACACGTCATCCAACGTGCACGCAACCTCATGTCTTGAGACGGTCTTCGAGTCCGTTGGGTTGATGATCCCGTGTCCCGTCCTAAAATACGGCGGATTGACCGTCACCATGTCAAAAGAGGCAGCCTTCATCAATTCCGGCGCCTCTTTTATATCTCCGTTGATTATATCTATCTTGTCCGACAGGCCGTTCATCCGCACGCTTCTGTCAGCCCTGCCGGCTGCTTTCTGCTGTATTTCGATCCCCGTGATATGGCGTGCCTTTGTCTTTGCTGCAAGAAGGAGTGGGATGATACCTCCTCCGGTACACAGATCCAGTATCCTGTTACAGGATGCGGGGGCATGGGCTGCAGCAAATCCGGAAAGAAGAACGGCATCCATTCCAAAGCAGAACTCTCCCGGATCCTGTATGATATACAGACCGTTCCTCTGAAGGTCATCTATCCGCTCTCCATTTTGCAGATACTTCTCTTTCACTGACGGTTCTGTATCATTCATCAAGCTTTGAGCCTGCTCCCTCTTTTTCTTCCAGATTCTCCAGCTCCTTGAGCTCCTTCTCATCGGCGATTTCGTCGTTATTTCCCTTTTTCCCGCCTTTTCCGTGGCCCTTTGCTTTGCGGGGCCTGAAAGAAAGCTCATCCACCGGATACTCTTTTATCTCTTTTTCGTCTCCCTCATTGACTATTACCTTGACCTTCTGACGGAGCACGTTAACTGATTCGACCACGCCTTTTGTCCCGTCATGGGCCGTTACAAGATCACCCACCCCGGGAAGCTTTTTATTAAGATATTCGTATGTCTCCTGCTCATTTCTCAGACAGCACATCAGTCTCCCGCATACACCGGAGATCTTTGCAGGATTAAGGGACAGGTTCTGCTCTTTTGCCATTCGTATCGATACGGGAGCAAAGTCCGAAAGATAAGCATGGCAGCAGAACTCTCTTCCACAGATACCGATGCCGCCTATGATCTTGGTCTCGTCTCTTACTCCGATCTGTCTGAGCTCTATCCTGGTCCTGAACTGACCTGCCAGATCTTTTACCAGTTCTCTGAAATCCACTCTGCCGTCTGCGGTAAAGTAAAACAGAAGCTTTCCGCCGTCAAAAGTATACTCGGCATCTATGAGCTTCATCTCAAGCCCGTGAGCATGTATCCTTTCCTTGCATATCTTGAAGGCTTCTTTTTCCCTGATCCGGTTCAGAGTCTCCCTGTCGGCATCCTCTTCGTTGGCGATCCGGATGACCTGCTTCAGCGGCGCCTTCAATCCTTCTTCCTCTATCTGACGGACATCGGAGACCACGCGTCCGTATTCTTTCCCCCGTGCCGTCTCGACTATCACGTGCATCCCTCTTTTTATCTCCAGATCCCCGGGGCTGAAGTAGTATATCTTTCCCGCCGTCCGGAATCTTACACAGATCACATCAGTCATATATTGCCTTTCTTTACAGCCGTTATAATATGCATGAACAGAGAATCCATCACATATTCAGCCGAAACATTGATAAGCAGGTCATTCCTTGCTTTTTTTACCGACTGAAGTATCTGCTCAAGACTCTCATATGGTATGTCAGCAGTCTTTTCAATATATCGTGTTGCCGCATCTCCTGTCAAATAAACACCGCCTTTTTCGAGCAGTGCGTCTTTGCAGATCCTCTCTATGAAGGAGAGCATCTCCGGCAGGTACTCTTTATACTTTGTGGCAAGCTCTTTTGCGAATATCAGAGTCGTTGCTGCATCCTCGCCCTTACTTCCGAGTATCAGAGTCCGGATCCTTTCAAACTGCTCCGTAACAGCCTCATCATCAGGCTCATACTCCGGCTCTGCCTTAAAGGAGAGAGCAACGCAGCGGGATCTGATGGTAGGCAGCAGGAGCTCCTTGGTTTTAGCTATCAATATGATAAGCGCATATCCGGGCGGCTCTTCGATCGTCTTTAACAGAGCATTCTGCCCGATCGGATTCATCATATGTGCATCGGGGATGATATAGATCTTTCTTCCGCCGTAATATGGCCGGATCTGAATGGTATCAACTATTCCCTCTCTTATTTCTTTTACGGTGATCAGGTCTTCCTTTTCATGCTGAAGGATGATGCAGTCCGGATGATTGCCGGAATCCACCATTTTACAGGCGTGGCATTCACAGCAGGGCCGCATAGCGGGATCCTCGCTTTTGCACAGAAGCTGTTTGGCAAGATACAGAGCCAGCTCCATCTTCTCCTCATCGGGAGCGCCTTCAAAAATATACGCCTGACTGAGCCTCTCCTTCTCTATCGCCGCGTCCAGAAATTGCTTTAGGATGAGATCTTCTTTATACATAGCGTGTTCAGACTCACATAAGGAGGTCTATGAGCAGACCTCTTATCTCGCCGATCGTCGCCAGAATGGACAGATTATCGCTTTCTTCCTTCAGAAGCTCCGCGGCAAGATCATCCAGATTCTGATCCACCAGCTTTATGATACCGTATACTCTGTGGCGGCCCTTCTTATCGAGGAAGTTCTGTCTTGAAAACTTATGGGAACGGTTGAGGATCTCGTTCATGAAGTCTTTCACAAGACCTCTGTAACGCCTCATATCCTTTATATTTTTACGCTTGGCGATGATCTCTCCTTCTGCGGTGATCTCGCTCATGAGATTGGACAGCCTCTCCTGTAGCTCTGTCTCTCCGATATTGGACATGAGCGCAAACTTAAAAGCATCACTGCCGTTGTCGACAGCCTGCCTTGGCGCTTCCGTCTGTAAGGTCTGCTCAATGTTATTAACCTTGATATCCAATGATCATTCTCCTGATATCATCGATGCATTCATACAGATCCTGGTTTTCAAATCTGTAGCGATCTTTTATTCCTGCCTGCTCAAGCCTTTCCTCGGAAAAGTCCTCGTCGTCTGCCAGATACCTGCGGCACATTTCCTTATAATCAGGTCTTCCGCTTTCTTTTTCGCGCTTTATCGCCCGGATAAGCCTGTCTCCGTCATCCAGCTCGATATATATCGGTATGATGCGTCCGCCTCCGAAATGATCTTTGAGTCCGGAAAACGACTCCAGTGTCCCAATGCCAAGATAGTAATCCCTGGTTCTGTCCACGGATGATGCCACAGTGAAATACCTCCAGGGGCCGTGCACGGTCTCATATGTCCTGCATTCAAGGACTTCTCCGTGCTTTAGCAGTCTCTGGTATTCATTCTCGTCAACAAAGCGATATTCGCTGCCATCTGTCTCGCCGTCCCTCATCGGTCTTGTTGTATTAAGTACTATGGGGTTCAGCTTCAGGCTTTCGTCATTAAGCAGTTCTTTATATATGCTGTCTTTTCCGGATGCGCTTTTCCCTGTTATATAGAATATATATCTCATGTATTCTCTTTTCCTCTATTCCTGTCATCCATGGCAAGCAATGCCTGCTGAAGCCGCATAAATCCTTCCCTGCTGTCCATCATCCCCGCTATCAAAAGGCATGTCTTTCCGGTCGCTCTCTCCGGCTGAAGGCGGTAGACTGTTCGAAGAGTGTCATATATGTCTCTCCCCGTCATTTCTCCCGTTCTGTCCATGATATTGATCCTGCCCGGATCATGATCATATATCCCATAGGATCCGACATGTTCGGGCCCCGTAAGGTATAGCCTTTTCAGCTTATGATTCAGTGCATATAACGAATCCAGACTGTCCTTTAACTCCTTTTTCAGTCTGTCGCCGTCCCTCTCCAGTATATCAAAGCATCTGTCTGCAGAAGCCATAAGGATATAAGAGGGGCTCGTAGTCTGAAAGATATTGATATGCTCTTTCAGCTTTCCCGCTTCCACTCTTTCTCCGTTCACGAGTATTGCAGACAGCTGAGTCAGCGCCGGCAGGGTCTTATGAAGGCTGACCACGGTGATATCCGCATTCCGGTCTGCCTCAAGGTGCGCTCCGTGAGCTCCGTCCACTATGAGCGGCAGATCATATCCGTGAACTATATCCGCTATCCCCTTAACATCCGCCAAAAAGCCGTCATATGTCGGGGATGTGATGATAACGGCCTGAGGCATCCGCCCTTCCTTCTCTGCTTCAAAAAGGCGCCTTTCTACCTCGTTACATCCTATGCATGAAGTCAGGCCTGTTTCCTGTACCGTCTCTCTTTCCAGAAATAAGGCCTTAAGCTCCTTCAGTCTGACCGCATTGTATACGCTCCGGTGCGCTCCTCTGTCCATCAGGAGCACGCCTCCGTTCGGTACCAGATAAGAAACAGATGCCAGGTTCCCCAGGCTGCTTCCGTTCACCGAAAGAAATGCCTTATCCGATCCGTAGTAACGGGCGATCCTCTCTTCTATACCTGCTATGATGCCATGAGGTTCATGAAGATCATCAAAATCATCTATCTCGGTTATATCATGTCCGTATGCTATCTCAAGCCAGTCCGCCTGCCGGGTGTTGATGTCTGCCGGTATGCCCTCTTTTAGCGTATGCCTTTTATGCCCCGGCATATGGAAAGGGTACAGATCCGATCCCGAAAGACTGTCCAATTTTTCGGCAAGACCCATTTTCTGTCTCCTTAAGATCTTACTCCTCAGACTGTTCCTGATCCTCTTCCTCTTCGTGATCCTCTGTCTGCTGAGACTCTTCCTGATCCCCGGTATCGGCTGCTTCCTGGCCCGCTGCCGCGAGCGCTGCTGCCGTATCGTGATCCAGGCCCTGCTGTTCAAAGATATATGTCGCCACATCAGTCGACATCGGAAGATATCCCTTTTGTACGGCCGTGACCTTGTCCTCCATGGTAAGGTTTTCGGCAGCTGCCTCCTTGGTGATGCTTCCGTACACTATAACGGGTTCCCCTTTTTCCACCTGATCATATATCTCGGCAGCCTTGGCGGTCGGTAGATTTACACATCCGTGCGATCCCTTGAAATAGTAGATATGTCCTCCGAATTCGTCTCTCCAGGACGCGTCATGGAGGCCAATGTTTCCGTTAAACGGCATCCAGTATTTTACAGAGGACTCATATCCTTCTCCCACAAGTGTGGAATCTCTTTCTTTATATGTTATCGCATAAGTTCCCTCAGGTGTGCTGTTTCCCTTGAAGAGTCCGCCGGATACGAAGTCTGTCTCATTTACGACTTCCCCGTTTTTATATACCCACAGATGCTGTGCTCCTATATTGACTTCAACGTAAGTATCTCCTATCGCATCTGCGTCATAACTTGAGGCTGTGCTGTAGTACACGGGATTGAATTCTCCGCTCTCTCCGGTAAGGATCATGGCGATCAGTTCCTGTCTGGTAGATACTCTGTCCATCCAGTAGCCGTAATCACCGCCGGATACGGTGATCTGCTTGCCGTCGTGAGTTGTAAAGCTCCTGTTCCTCCCGAAGGTGTCATGCTTTGAGGCAAGGTCTGCCACATATTGCTTGGCTTTTTCCTCATCGACGGACACCCTGCCGTCAGCTGTGGTCTCTATCCATCCGGTCAGAGTGGTCCCGTCAAGTGTCTCCTTCTCATCACCGAACGGGATAGTGATCTTCATTGAAGCTATCCTGTCTGCAAGCGGTAATTCTGCCGGATCGGAAAAAACACTCCCGCCGCTGCTGTCTTCGCTCTCTGTCTCTCCAAACGACATGGCGTCACCGGCAGGGCCGGTCTCTTCTTCAGTATCGGGTGCATCCCCCGTCTCTTTCTCCTGACCGCAGCCTGCAAGGCACGCTATGATGAAAAGTGACAATAACGCTATCCATTTTATTTTTCCGGAAAAATACTTCTTCATCTCTTATTTCTTACACACCCTTGATCTCCGGATGCCTGCTGACATATTCTTCGATCAGTCCGTCATACTTGCCACGGTTCAGATCGATCGCCGTTTTTATCCTCTCAGCCGACCATATATCCCCTCTTGTTATCAGCAGGATCTTGTCGTAATACTCCTTAAGACTCGGATCCTCGATCCTGTTGTCATCCTCCCATATGGATTCTCTGTACCCGTCCGGACAGGCTCTTCTTAAGTGTCCCACGCGCCAGGAAGCATCGTGTATCGCCGGAAGCCTTGACATAAGGGGATCACCGAGACAGTATGTATCATTCAGGTACAGATCCGAATTCTTAAATACCAGTATCCCTGAAGCATTGTCCAGGATATCTCCTCTGAAACCGTATTCCCTTAAAAGGTCGGGAGATTCATCATTCCATGTGTCTCTCCAGCATGTTTTTCCTGTCTTTATCACACTTCTGATATTGTTATAAAAACCGGTCGTGTCAAAATAATATTCTCTTTCATCGGATATGCTTCCGGCCAGAGAATGTCCGAAAAGATACTGCGATCCTATCGTTGTCCCGAAAGTAAAGGACCAGCACATCAGCGCTATAACGATAGTCGAAAAAGCGATGCGCATCCGCCGTATAGTATCAAAATAATCTTTCTCCCTGTTAAACATCATTGTAGCTGACAGGACGGATATAAAGAGCATTCCCGTGAAATGCCTTCCCATCATGAAGTCCCCTCCGACTGACAGAAGATACATTCCATACATTACTATCCCCAGGGCCACCATAAGATATTTCATCTTCCTTATGATCACCGCCATGATGATAAAGGTGAAAGGTACCATCAGCACCAGTGCATCATTAAGGAAGGTATACCAGTAATAGACAAGGCCATGCTTTACATAGTCAATAAGTGTTATGCCGGTTCCGATCTTGACATAAGCCGTATTGGGTACCAGAGACCCGAAATACAGGAAAGAAAAGGCTTCCCACGCAAAAAACGGACAGAGTCCCAAAAGACCCGTCCCGATGCATTTGATAAAGCTTGTGTTTTCACGTTTGAAAAAGTAGACGTACAGCATAACCGGAATAAAGAGCAGCACGTTATCCATGCGCGTAAGAGCTATGCCCGAAAAGGTAAGCGCAAGGAGCAGCAGATGCCTGGTATCATAGAAATCCCGTTTCATATACTGCCACAGGAATAAAGCCATGAAAAGAAACAACAGACTGTTTTCCAGTCCGGACGTCGTGTAGGACATGAATGCTTTGGAACCTGCAAATGCGAAAAATCCGGTGAGCACCTGCTCCCTGGTGCGGCAGATCTGGTAAGCAAATATATGAAATGCTGCTGCGCTGTATATCACATCAAGTATCAGAGTGGAAAAGAAGATCTCCCCCGTGATGGCATAGGGAATGGCGCAGGACAGCGTATATAAGGGGCTTGTGGTGGCGCACACGCGCTCTCCGATATTGTATACAAATCCGTTTCCTTCCAGCAGGTGTTTTACCATCACATATCCATGGAAGGAATCATCAGACTGCCATCCCAAAAGCAGGGCAATCAGTGTAAATAAGATAAAGGTCAGAAACCGGCTCCGCCCTAAATCTGAGCTAAGATCTGGTTTCCTGAAAGAGAATTTCTTCATTTGAGTATATCTTCTTCTTTGAGGAATCTGATGTGGAAGGCCGTCTTAAAATACTTAAAATTATCAAAGAAGCCATTCTGGGACTCGCCTTCTGTCCTCGCTGCCCAATGTCCCGGCACTTCTATAAATTTGATCCCCAGTCTGAGGGGTTTCAGCGCTGTCTCCAGGAAAAACGGATGCTTAAGCTCCTCCCATCTTATTGACTGCATCAGCTCCGTAGGGAATATCCTGTACGCATAGGTAAGATCTGTAAGGGCTACCCCGTATAGTAATCCTATACTCCTTTCAAATATAAGGTTACATACAAGCTTTACCTTGTTGTAATTCTCAAACCCGCCGCCCCGGCGCCATCTGGAAGCAGTAATTATCCTGTTTGGATAACGCCTGGCCGCTGCTATAAAAGTCTTTACCACGTGAGGATCTGTCTCAAGATCCGTCGACATCATTATGACGTGGCTTCCTTTGGCAAGATCTATCCCTTCTCTGATCGCGCCGCCGACACCGGGAAGAGTCTGCTCATGAATGTACAGAGGGATATATCTTCCGTAATCATTGATAAGCTCTTCTGCCGTCTTTCTGGATTCCTCAGTGGTCCTGTCACACATGAGAAAAATAAGCTCGCACAGATCCCTGCGGCGGCAGGTATGAAGAATAGTCTCTACCGTCTGCCTCATGCTGTATGTCTCATCCATCGCAGGGAGAAGTATGGTGACGTTGCTGTAGCTCATATCCTGCTCTCCCAGTCTGCAAAGACATCTTCCAGTGTCTGTCTCATGCTGTATTCTCTTTCATAGCCCAGTGCCATGATCTTGGATGCGTCTCCAAGGAGCAGCGGCTCATCCGCAACCCTGAACAGCTTCTTGTCGCTTATGACCTTGGCCTTTGTCCCGGAGATATCGACCAGCATATCCAGTATCTCCTGTATCTGATAGGCCTTTCCGTTACACACATTATAAGGTTCGGCGGGATTACCCTTATCCATGATAAGTCTCATAGCCTTTACTCCGTCCCTTACATCTATATAGTCTCTGTAAGTGGACAGATTGCCCACATGTATCTCGGGCGGAAGCTTGCCTGCCTTTATAAGGGCAAGCTGTCTTGCAAAATTCTGTATGGCCGTCGCCGGAGGATGACCGGTTCCGACATGAATGAACATTCGCGGAAGGTATACTTTCATATTGTAGTTCAGCGCATACTGCCGGCCGAGATTCTCCACTCCGGCCTTCGATACACCGTAAGGAGTATGCGGTGTCAGAAGGCGGTCCTCCTTAAGCGGACAGTCCTCCTCTTTGATATTGCCGTATTCAGCGCTTGAACACGCCAGCAGGATCTTGGCGTCAGGCGCAGCCTCCCTGCAGCAGTACAGGACATTAAGTGTTCCTGTATAGTTTGTATCATGGGTCACATACTCCAGGTTCCAGGAGTCTCCGTTAAAGGCCTGAGCCGCCATGTGTATCACCACATCAGGTTCAAAGTCCTTAAAGATGCGCATGAGAGCATCTCTTTCCATGATATCGCACCGGACTATCCTGTCATTCTGTATAGCCGCCATCCTGCTTGAAGCCGAATTACGGGCGATCCCTATAACCTCGGCTCCTTCGTCCAGATAGCTTTTCATAAAATGCGAGCCGACCATTCCGGTCCCGCCTGTTACCAGTACCTTCATTTTTTTGTCCTTTTCATGCCGGTTCTTCCTTACAATATAAGGGATTGCCGGTCTTTTTCTGTTATGTTTTTACCTGACGATATATGGAGATAGTATATCACAGTTCAACATTCAAAAAAACTTGAATTAAAAATGCTGTATCTATGTTATGATGGTAGGGTCTGAAGACGGGGATCATAAGGAGGGGGATACGATGTTTGAACAGATAAAACTGGACTATGGATTTGATGCTCTGGAGCCGTATATCGATACCGAAACCATGTCGACTCATTATGGGAAGCACCACGCCACCTACACATCAAACCTTAATTCCCTGGCAGAAAAGGCCGGGAAACAGGATGAGAGCATAGAAGACATTCTTTCTGAGGTCGTCGAATTAAAGGACATCGAATTGAGGACCGGGCTCAGAAATAATGCCGGCGGATTCTATAATCACAATCTTTACTTTAAGCAGATCACACCGGGAGGATCAAAGACTCCGTCCGGCGTTTTGCAGACCAGGATCAATGACACTTTCGGAAGCTTCGACAACATGAAGGAAAAGCTCACTGCTCTGGCCCTTGGACAGTTTGGCTCCGGCTGGGCATGGCTTTCAAAGACGCCGGATGGTACCCTTTTCACTTCGAAAACAGATAATCAGGACAATCCTATCTCTCTTCACACAGGACATACGCCTATCATGTGCATAGATGTGTGGGAACACGCCTATTATCTTAAATACAAGAATCTCAGGGCAGAGCATATCAAGGCTCTTTGGAATGTGATCAACTGGGATGTAGTCGGCGCCCTTTATGAAGGCTCTTCTTTATGAAAAATGCCCGGCTTACAGTTGAAAAAGGACTGAGCCTGGCTGTAACGGATGACAGGCTTTTCGGTTCTTTTATCGAGCATTTAGGCAGAGCTGTATATAATGGCATATATGAGCCCGGGCATCCCACAGCGGATGAAAACGGCTTCAGAAAAGATGTTATCAGCCTCGTAAGAGAGCTAGGCATCCCGATAGTCCGCTATCCCGGTGGCAACTATGTCTCAAACTTCTTCTGGGAGGATGCAGTCGGACCGACAGACCGGCGAAAGCCACGGCGTGATCTGGCATGGCGCACGATAGAGAGCAACCGTTTCGGGATAAGCGAATTCGTGAAGTGGTGCGACAGGATCGATGCCGAAGTAATGATGGCCGTCAATCTCGGGACCCGCGGTATCAGTGATGCTCTGAACCTTTTAGAATACTGCAATATGGATGGCGGCACATATTATTCCGATCTCAGGATCAGTCACGGAGATCCGTCACCTTACGGGATCAGGACGTGGTGCCTGGGAAATGAAATGGACGGGCCATGGCAGGTGGGACATATGCCGGCGTATGAATACGGCAGGCTGGCTGCCGAAACGGCTAAAGCCATGAAATACATGGATGATTCGATAGAGCTTGTCCTCTGCGGATCTTCGGGGGTTGATATGCCCACATTTCCGGAATGGGAGAGGATCTCTCTCATGGAAGCATATGAACATGTAGATTACATCTCCCTCCACCAGTACTATGGAAACGAAGCAGAAGATACGGAAGATTTCCTTGCAAAAACACTCGATCTTGAGCAGTTCATCCATACGGTGATCTGCACGTGTGACTACATACAGGCTGTGAAAAGAAGCAGCAAAAAGCTGTATCTGAGTTTTGACGAGTGGAATGTCTGGTATCACACCAGAAAGAGCGATGACGAAAAGATGGCGTCCGCGCCGTGGGAGGAGCATCCTCATCTTCTGGAAGATCATTACTTCTTCGAAGATGCTCTTCTGGTCGGGCTTATGCTGATCACATTCCTGAAACACGCAGACAGGATAAAGATTGCCTGTCTTGCACAGCTTGTTAATGTGATCGCTCCCATTATGACAGAGGATAACGGACCCGCCTGGAGGCAGACGATCTTTTATCCATTCCTTCATGTATCAAGATATGGCAGGGGTGAAGCACTGCTCTGTCCTCTGACCTCCGACAGACACGACACATCATGTCACTCTGATGTATCAGATGTAGATGCCACCGCTGTCTATAATGAGGAAAAGAAGGAAGTAGCAATATTTGCCGTAAACCGGAATATAAAGGACCCTGTTCTTTTCTCGGCAGATCTCGCCCGCTTCAATAAGCTTAAGATAAAAGAACATATCGTCATGGAAAGCAAAGACCTTCGGGCAGTAAATTCGGCAACCAAAGAACGTGTCTGCCCACATATGACTTCGGAACACTCTTTCGACGAAGATATCTTCGAAGCCACCCTGCAGCCCTGTTCATGGAATGTGATAGTTTTTGAAGAAGAATGAGGTACTTGTAGAGATGATACTGGGTGAGATTCCTAAAACCGATAACCTGACAATTTCTTTTAACATCGGCGATAAGCATTTTGATTTTTCGACCTCTATTCTTCCCAAGGTCGATAAAGAAAATCCTGACAGTGTGATATACACCGATCCTATCGTTATTCAGGACAGTTATCTGAAGATCGATAATAATAAATGCACAGATCAGGAGATCCGCTATTTTAATCAGCGTTCCGGGAGGACCCATATCTGGAGCGACCCTGAGATCGAGTACAGGAAAGAACCCAGAAGCCATTATGTGATAAAATGCTCTGCCGCCAGTGTACCGAAAAACAGACGAAGGGCACTGAGAGTTCCCATTAACTACAAAACCAGCTGTACCATGAGTCTTCTCAACGGCAAATATCCCTGCACCGTCTATGATGTGTCCGTCACCGGTGTCGGCATCAATATTGATATTGCCCTTGCAGAAAAGAATCCTCTACACAGGCTGGTCTACACACAGTTTAAGGATGACATACTGAATAAGGATTTTTATATCACAGCCCGTGTGCTCCATACGACACAGCTGGACTCAAAGACGTCCAGATGCGGATGTGAACTTGTATCTATCTCTCCTTCTATAAATGAATACATTAACTTAAGACAGATGCATAAGCTTGCAAAAGCCAACATACTCGACGAAATGACGGATTCCACCGATACCTTAAGTCCCGAAACAGAAGCCGCTCCTGTGGAAGAAAAGCCCGATCAGGGGATCCATTTCAGCGAGAAATTCCGTAATGATCATCCCTTTGAATTCCTTGAGCACGGTGATATGTGCCCTGTGTGCGAGAATGGACGTCTGAAGCTGTATAACGGGGTATTCATATGCTCAAACTGTGAATCCATCATAGAACCGTAAAACGATCTTCTGATAAAAAGAAAAGATACAGGCTGTAAAGCCTGTATCTTTTTTGTGCCCTAAGCAGGAATCGAACCGGCGACACAGGGATTTTCAGTCCCTTGCTCTACCAACTGAGCTATCAGGGCATTGTGGTGTATCCCACAGTAGCGGGGGCAGGATTTGAACCTGCGACCTCCGGGTTATGAGCCCGACGAGCTTCCAGACTGCTCTACCCCGCGACGCAACCGCTAATGGGTGGTGGTGGATTCGAACCACCGAAGGCGTTGCCAGCAGATTTACAGTCTGTCCCCTTTGGCCACTCGGGAAACCACCCCTATATAAAAGCCGATGAGCGGACTCGAACCGTTAACCTGCTGATTACAAATCAGCTGCTCTGCCAATTGAGCCACATCGGCACATTAAAACCAATTTGCAGCTGATCCTTGATCAGCATGCTAAAAAGAAATAAATAATGGGACCTACAGGGCTCGAACCTGTGACCCCCTGCTTGTAAGGCAGATGCTCTCCCAGCTGAGCTAAGATCCCACGCGAACTACATAACGACCCAGGACGGACTTGAACCGACGACCTCCGCCGTGACAGGGCGGCGCTCTAACCAACTGAGCCACTGGGCCAACTGTCATAACGCCTTCGGCGTTACTCCCCTTGAAAACCAAATACTGAACGAGAATAAGCCAGAAAAACAAAGGACAAGCCTTCGGCCTATTAGTAATGGTCAGCTCCGTGCCTCACAGCACTTCCACCTCCATCCTATCCACCCTGTACTCTCCAGGGGGCCTCTCGGACTCGTAGTCCTTGGACATCTCATCTTGAGGAGGGCTTCACGCTTAGATGCCTTCAGCGTTTATCCCTGCCGGGCTTGGCCATCCTGCCATGGGGCGGGTGCCCCAACAGGTCCACCAGTGGCCCGTCCATCCCGGTCCTCTCGTACTAAGGACAGCCCCTCTCAAATGTCCTGCGCCCGCGCCGGATAGGGACCGAACTGTCTCACGACGTTCTGAACC
>JHYK01000004.1 GCA_000621405.1 Lachnospiraceae bacterium AC3007 | reverse complement strand
TTTCACTCGTCAGCGCCAAATCTCCGTTCGACTTGCATGTGTTAGGCACGCCGCCAGCGTTCATCCTGAGCCAGGATCGAACTCTCGAAATAAATTTTACAGATCTTACGATCTGCTTTGTTCTTTTTCTTAAGTCTTCCTCTGTCACAGATGATGTCGATCTTAAGATCTCTCCCAAGATCCGCTGTCGCTTCTTTTATTTAAGCTCCGCTTTCCGTCATTCTGCTGAGTATTTCTACTCTGTAAATAAGGAATCAACTTTGGTTTGTCTGTGTTTTCTTCTTTCAAAGCTGCATTGCTGTTCAGTTTTCAAGGTTCTAAGCATATCGAAGATATGCCATTTTCACGCCTTTGGCGTGAACCGCACTCGGCTTCGCAGCTCGATAAAGTCTCGCTGCTCGCTACCTCGTGCTATACTGCGAGTTTTCTACGAAAACTCGGCATGGCACAGCAAAAATATAGCGCCGTTTTTGGCGAGTGCAACGCATATCTTAACATCCTAATCTTACGAAGTCAAGGGATTTTTTAGTAGATTTTTAGGTTTTTTGACGGACAGCTGAATTAAGCTTCAAACATGTATCCTGATACCGGGAAATCAGGTTCCAGCTTTCAGCCTGTATGAATATGATATCCTTGTCCTCTGCTGCTTTTTCAAGTTTTCTTGCGAACTCGCTGAGATCATTAAGACCTATGGTCGCCATCAGGCTCTTCAGCGAATGCGCCTCTCTCTGATATGAATCCATATCTTTTTCTTTCAGGGCGCTCTGTATTCTGGCGACTCTTTCCTCGCACTCCCTTGCTATCTCCAGAATGATCTCTTCCAAAAGCTCCTCATTGTTACTGGCAAAGCCCATCGCCGTATCATAATCCAGTCCCTCAACGCTGCTCAGGCGCTCTCTTAAGGACGCATTACCCGCCGCGGGCATTTGAGGACCGGACGCTCCCGCAATGATCTTCCCGGAAGGCAGATATTTTCTTATGGTCTCTTCAAGCAGCGTTGCATCCAGGGGCTTTGTCAGGTAATCCGCAAATCCCTCATCTATATACCTCTGCCGGCTTCCCGCTACCGCATTGGCAGTAAGGACTATCACAGGTGTATCTTTGTTCAGTGAACTGTCATCGGATCTTATCATATGAAGAGTTTCGATCCCGTCCGGCTCAGGCATCATGTGATCCAGCAGTATCAGATCGTATTTCTTCTCCCGGCATTTCTCAAAAGCCGCCCCTCCTCCGTCACACAGATCAGGCGCTATGCGGACACGCTTCAGGAATAATTCCACTATCCTGAGGTTTGCGTTGTTGTCATCAACAGCCAGAACCGCAGCATCCGGTGCCTGATAAGCACTGCCTTCACGATCCACGCGCTTATCCTCTCCGCTGTCCATATAGTCTTCTCTTAACGGCTCCGCACCGGCCGTCTTCACAGGAAGCACGATCGCAAATTCGGATCCCTCTCCGTAACGGCTCGTAACACTTATCTTTCCACCCATTGAGTCCAGGATGTTTTTGACAATGGCCAGCCCCAGTCCTGTCCCCTCAATGCTTCTGTTTTTCTTTACATCCGCACGTGTGAATGCTTCAAACAGATGCTTCTGATCTTCCTCCCTTATCCCGCGCCCGGTATCCTTGACTCTGAGCTCAAGATCGAAGCTTTCTTCACCGGCAGGATCTCCTCCGATCATCAGAGTGACGGAACCCGTGTCGGTATACTTGATCGCATTATTGATGAGATTGACGAGTATCTGCCTTATGCGGAATTCGTCCGATATCTGTCTGTCAGGCACATCGCTCAATATAACGGTGTTGAACCTCAGCTTTTTTTCGGCAGCACGTTCCTCCAGCATGGGCATGATATCCCGCAACAGCGCAGACAGGCGATACTCCGCCTCCGCGATCTCCATCTTCCCGGCCTCTATCTTCGAAAAATCCAGTACGTCGTTCACAAGCATCAGGAGCATCTTCCCGGATGTCTTTACACTTTTTGCATATCCGTCGACCACGGGATCCTCGTTCTCGCGCAGTATCATCTCGTTCATGCCCAGGATCGCATTGATCGGAGTCCTGATCTCATGAGACATGCTCGCAAGGAATCTGGTCTTCGCCTCCGACAGATCGACCGCCTTCTGTCTCTCCTCGCTGACCTTCCTCAGGTCATCGATCTGCTGTATGACGGACAGCGTCAGCATGAAGGCCAGACCGATAAGCATCGGCATCTCTTCATGCATGACCGGAAAGAAATTCAGAACAAAGATCTCCGACAATCCGCATATCAAAAAGCCCACAAAGCCTGTAGCCGTATACTTGTATTCCCTGACTCTGCCGCGGATCGTCTCGACGCCAAGGACTCCCATTACTATAAGGATCTCTACTCCCAGAAATGCATTGATAAGAGGAAGCGCACTGGAAAAAGAAAAGACGCCGGTAAAATGAAGGACCGGCCAGCCGATCAGGTTGATCGCGGCGATCAGCAGCACGCCGCTCATGATCCGGCGGTAACGCCCCTGCTGCAGCGCGTTGAGATAGAACACAAGGCTGAAAGGCAGCATAAGGCACAGCAGATAGTTGATGACACCATCCAGGTGGTAGTGACCGTATACAAACGGGCAAAGATAAGAATTCGTGATGATCCATCCTGCGATCACGAATATACCGAGCGCCCCATACAGCATCTCTATGGGATGCCTGTACAGGATCCTCATGGTTATACTGATGATCACGATGACCAGCGCGAAGATCATAAGGATCACCGCCAGTATCATCGAAAGGCCGTACCGTGACATCAGGACCGGAAACGCCCCTTCGCTGCCTACCACATACGTGTCCTGATAGACATATCCTCTCCTGTATGTCCCGAGACGGACGATCTTTATCTCCTTCCCGGAGTCGGCCTGAGAGACCGGTACAAGCATGTAGAATCTCTTGACACATCCTCCGGGGACAACCATATCCCTGCTCTCCTTAAAGTCCCGTCTCAGCTCCCCGCCGACATATACCTCAACATCCCCTCCGACAATAAAGCAGAAATCCGAGTCCTCTCTTATATCCGGGAGCGTGGAAACCACGGTGAATGTCCCCTTCAGTCCGGCGGAATTGCGATATGATTCTCCGGAAATAAAAACGTTGCCCTCCGGATCCGTGACCTCCCATTCTTCTATATATACAGGTTCGTCGTATACGATCGGATCAGACCTGTCCAGGCTGCTGAAATAAAAAAGCCCTGCAGCGGACGCTGCAAGGCACACAAAAAATAATATCCTTATCGAAAGGATCGTTGCATCGTAAAGATCTATCGCGGGTCCTCGTGACTGGCCTTCCGACATCGAGCCATCTCCTGGTCTTCGGTTCTTTACGGTCCGGAACCCGGATCAGTGTTTTCTGAGACGCTCGGGATGAACTGCGTATCTCTGAGCAGTCTCCTCTGATATCACTCCCTTTTCGAGAAGTTTAAGGATGCTCTCATCCATGGAGACCATGCTCTCATCCGGACTGGAATAAATGATGCCGTCTATCTGATGGACCTTTCCGTCGCGGATCATATTCCTTATGGCAGGAGTCATCGTCATGACTTCGAATGCAGGAACTACTCCGCCATCCACAGAAGGCAGAAGCTGCTGGGATATTACGGCATGCAGTACTGATGACAGCTGGACCGTGATCTGCCTCTGCTGATTTGCCGGGAACACGTCGATTATACGGTTTATCGTATTGGACGCTCCCATTGTGTGAAGTGTCGAGAGAAGAAGGTGCCCTGTCTCGGCGGCTGTCATTGCGACCGATATGGTCTCGAAGTCACGCATCTCTCCGAGAAGTATGACATGAGGGCACTGTCTGAGCGCTGCTCTCAATCCCGTCACGTAACTGTCAGTGTCCACGCTTATCTCTCTCTGGCTGACTATGCTCTGTTCATGTCTGTGAAGATACTCTATAGGATCCTCAAGTGTAATGACATGCGCTTCTCTTGTCTTATTTATATGATCTATCATGCAGGCAAGGGTAGAGGATTTTCCTGACCCGGCAGGACCCGTGACCAGGACCATTCCGTTTGGCTGCTCGCCCATATTAACTATATTGGAAGGAATGCCAAATGCAGTCGGATCCGGAAGCTCGAATGATATGACCCTGAGAACCGCAGATACGGTACCTCTTTGTTTGTATCCGCTGACCCTGAATCTCGACAGTCCCGGTACCGATAATGAGAAGTCATCATCTCCGCCTTCACTGAGCTTTGATATATCCCTGTGCGCCAGATCATATATCTCCCGCACGTTCTGCTCGGCCTCATCGGGTGAGAGCTTTATATAACCCTCCTTTGTGATGACTCCGTTCTTGTAGAACGAAACCGGACGGCCGGCGACGATAAAGATATCCGACACATTCTGTTCGACTGCCTGTCTTAAGATCTCCTCAACCATTTTTCCTTTGTCCTCCTATGACGGTCCCACAGGACCTTCCGGCCCCTGCGGTCCTTGCGGTCCCGACGTACTTCCCATGTCCGTCGGAGCCTCCCAGCTCGCCGTATCTGAAATGATCCAGCTTATGATATCATAACCATCCCCTGCTGCGTTAGGGGCTATAGTGACCTGAAGCTCCTCCATCGCCGTGCCGAACGGAAAAGAATACGTAGTCTCTTCCTTCGGGATCTCCGTAAGCGATGCCAGAAATCTTTCAGCCTCGTTACAGGCCGAATGATAATTCTGCGCTCTCTCTATTATCCCGTCACTCTGTTCCAGACTGTTCCTCGCAGTGGAATAAGCTATTCCACTGAAGGAAAAAAGACAGATGCTGACAAATACTACTATAAGCATCGGAAGCCCGATGGTCCTGGGATTATTGTCCCCCATCCGATGCCTCCTCTCCGGCCGCAGCGCTGTCTGCTCCTTCTTTTAATGCATGCTCTACAGTGATCTCATACATGGCCGGCTCACCCTCTGCCGCGCCTGCCTCCCGACATGAGATCACGGCTGAATAAAGACGTCCGGAAAGTGAAGAGGTGACTGTAAGTGCATACTTATCATCGCCGTAACTCGACTGGTATACTCCGTCACCCGTCTTTGAAAGCCCGGCCAGCGCCAGCAGATCGTCCATATCCGATACCCGCTTCGCCGATCTTATTATCTCCGCCACATCATTTGCCTCGGCAACCGCAAGGTCGAGCCCTTCAGCCCTCCTCGACAGTACGTACGCTTCTCCGAAAACCGACAGGGTCACTGAAAGCGTAAGGCTGAAAAAAATGATGGCAAACAAGAGCTCCAGAAGAAGCATATTGCCGGATGATAATCTGGTCCGCTCCTTCATGATCCGCCTCCGTCATCTGCGCCTTCAGTCTTCACTGTCGTGGCACTCCTTACGACTGTGGCACTCTTTATCGAAAGAAACGTCTCTTCTTCTTTGCCCTCCGGATCGACAAGATCCACCTTCAGAAGATTATCCGAGATATTCTTTATGTCCATGGTCTGCATCGGGAGTATCTCATTCCCGCTCGACGCCGAGCAGCTGCCTGCCTCCGACGTCTTCGTGAAAAGCTCCCTGAGATATCCGTCATAAACATAGATATATGTGATATACGGCTCTTCCTTTATCGTCTCTTCTATGGTGATGGCTTTGCAGCCGGAAAAACTCGAGACTCCTATGCTTCCGCTTATATCATGGTTCCTGAACTTCTCGGAAAGATAGGCGGCTGCCGTCTCCGTATTGTACCTGCCCTCAGCGCGCTCGACGATCCCCCGGTATATCTGCACGGAAAATGTCACTATACCCAGAGCGGAAAGTGTGAATACAAGAAAGAGCAATATGGGAAAGATGTCTGTGATACGGTTTTTCTTTCGCATCATTCTTCCTCCACTCTGTCCACTCTGACTATCGGAGGTATCTTACTTCCCTGCACCACATACTCCACGGTAAAAAGCTCCTTGTCATACGTCAGCCCGTATACGCGCTCAATATAGTCAAGGGTCTTGGGATATCTTCCGGTCGTTGCGTAGCAATAAGTGACATCACGCTGTATCGCCTTCTCAAGGCTCTCCTGCTGACGCTCAATGTTGCCGCCGGAAGCGCTTTTAACGGCGATGAGAAAGATCACCAGCACCAGTGCGAATCCTATAAGCGTAAATGCTGTTTTTGCGGAATCGCTGCGGCCTTTTCTCATATCGAAGATACTATGCCAAGCAGCGGGAACATGACAGACATGAGGATCGCGCCGATGACGAGCGACAGCACGACGATGAGCACAGGCTCAATTGTCCCGAGCGCATTGCTGATACTCGTATCGATCTTCTTCTGGCTGATATCGGATATCTGCTCCATGACCACATCGGATGAACCTGTACGATGGCCTATAGTCATCATCCTCGCATTTACTCCGGAGAGGATCCCAGACTGCTTAAGGGCCTCATCAAACGGGGCGCCGTCCGTAAGCTTCTGCTTGCAGTCGTCGATCTTCGCAGTGAAGACCTTATCCTCGATTATGTCACGTACCATATCTATTCCGAAATCAGGGGAAAAACCGGATCTTAATGCAAGCGCCAGACCATCGGCGAATCTGCTGGTCGCGATATCATTCCTGAGACGTCTGAAGAATTTGAATCTGGAAAGAAAAGAGAGTCCTGCCTTTCTGCCCTTGTCCGTACGGGTGCAGATGATGACCAGTATGAGAAAGACCACCAGAAGTGCAACAAACACTATGGAATAACTCCTTATGGCATCGCCTATTCCAAACAGAAGACCTGCAAATCCGGTCATCTCGGAACCAAGCTGTCTGAACACCTGCCTGAATACCGGCATGACTTCAAGAAGGAGGACCAGGATCACAACAAGTATCATTCCTGCCATGACCACGGGATATGTGACTGCCTGCCTTATCGAAAGACGTATTTCTTCCTCGCGGTTATAGTGACGTCTGAGAGCGTCCATCACATTATCAAGGGTACCTGTCTCCTCGCCTATACGGGTCATCTTTACCATATAAGCAGGGAAGGCTCCCGTCTTCTCAAATGCCTCGTACAGATAGCCGCCATCATCAAGATGCGCCTTTATCTCGGAGTACAGCTTGCGCTCCTCTGCCGACGCTTCACTGTCATCCTGCATCATATACAGGCCTTCTATGGAAGAAATACCCGCTTTAAGGATGAGTGACATCTGTCCGCAGAAATAGGATAACTCCGTATTGGTCAATGTCTTCATAGCCCATGCTCTCCTTTGCATACTACAACTAGGGTATTATACCATAACACGTGCTCGAGCAAAAGAACCTCTGTCGGCAGATGCATGGTTTCAAAGCCCCTTCGGTCAGATGCTTATGAAAATATCTTTTTTCCGGTAATCGTCAAGACTTAAGAAATATCTTCCGTCTCCCTCGCAAGAAAAGCCGAGGTCGGTAAAGAGATCCTTTACCATTCCGTTCTTTTTCGTCGGGATATATTCGCCCGTTATCCTGTCGCAGCCCCATTCCTTTGCTGCAAGATACACCCTGTCAAAGGCCAGGTATTCCACTCCTCTTTTAAGGACCCGGCAGCTCATGAGCCATGTGTCTATAAAGCAGTCCCTGTCTTCTTTTTTGAGTATCAAGCAGGAGATTATGCCATAGTCGGAAAACCTGTCGGAAAGATCCACGTAGATGAGTCTCGTATCTTTATCCGCTTTCAGCACTTCGAGTTCTTCCTCGGGATATCTTCTTGTACGAAGATTGAACTGATTGGATTTATTTATCAGCTGGGCAAAGCGCTTCATCTGACTGCCTTCCGGCTCTCCCGTGACAGCATGCATTTCAAGAGCGCGAAGATACTCATCATAGTCGACAAAACTCTCCTGGAGCCTGCTCCTTTCGGCATTGGCGGCATAGGTCCCCGCTCTGTCAAGATCCTCTTTCGTGACCTCTATCCAGGAAAAGGCTTCACTCTCATCAACTGCTCTCGCGTAATACGAAGGATCCTCAGGCATATCGATGACAAGAACTTCCGGCATGAATTTTCTTACAAGTTCTCTTTCTGCGGGATTGTCATCGACAAAAACAAGCGAATCTGTACCGATGGAAAGAGAATCTGCTATCTTTTTCAGGTTGGAAGCCTTATCCTCCCAGTTAGCCACAAAACATGCTATATCTGATGTCTTCAGTATCATGTCCGGATTCTTTTCAAAGGGTTCGCGGGCTGTCTCCTCATCATTCTTGCTGCATACTGCAAGGATCACCCCGCGCTCCTTCAGCGCAAGAATATATTCCTGAAAATGACGATACGCCTCTCCAACGGCATCATTGGGATCGAGATTGATCCCGTCATATCCGTCGTCTCCGACCACTCCGTCCCAGAGAGTATTATCAAGATCCAGCACAAGGCACTTATAAAGCTTCCCCGATGCCGCTCCAATAAGTCTCGCAAACATCCTGCAGACCCCGGGAAGGGCATCGGCCGAAAATCCTGTCTTTGAAAGAAAATATGAAGCATGATCAAACCATGTCTTTTTCCCTGTATAGGAAGCGATATGCTCCATATCGACGATCGTAACGGCAGACGGATGTGATACTGCGAGCGCCTCGTCTATCCTCCTGAAGAATCCGGTATGGCTGTAAGGCACGCCGGCCTCCAGATTGCCGAGCGGTCGCTCATCGGGCACTACTATATTTGACTGGAAGATCTGGCACCCCGGAATGCGCTCACAAAGTCTGTCCCATATATTGGACATTGAAGAAACCGCCTCTTTTACCAGCCTCTCCACAGTCTTTTCGTCATCCAGGCAGGACGGAAGCACGCGGAAAGCTCTGTGATCCATAAGGATCAGTACGATCTGCGGCTCAAATTCATACAACGGCGAGTCATCGTTCAGCACATCCATCCTGATGCCGTCATACTCTCCTTCATAGATCGAAGCATTAATGCCCATACCGAGAAGAAAGGCATCCAGCATCATGGTAAAATGCTGTATGCTGTACGTGCCGAGAACGGCTATGCGCGGTGTATCTCCGGGCACATCTTTCCTGTATTTTCTTATGCGTGAAGAAAGTTTGAGCAGAAGGGGAAGCTCCTGCTTCGTAAGATATTCCGTATCAGCCTGACCGGCTATGACTCTTCCGTAGATATCATCCGTTGCCGCCATCTGTTAACCGCCTATACTTTCCGGACGGGCAGTCTCTTTAAGGCATCTGCCTCTTTCGCCCTCCACGGATCATCGAAAAACCATTTTCCTTCGGAATTAAGCTTGTTCAGAGCCTCCTCTTCGAGAACAGATCCGGGATGAAAAAGGATCTCAAGATCATGTCCGGCCTTTTGGGCAAGCTCTATCGCTTCATCATATACCGGCATCACGTTTTCGTAACTCATATGACCAGAAAGCATCACTCCCATAAAATCAAAGGGTTTAGCCTTGCCAAAGATCCCGGGATACTTTCTTATATTTCTTTTTGAAAAGGTGTTAAGTATCGCCACCTTGACGAAGTTGATGGCCTTAAAGTCGCGGATCTCTTTTCTGTGGCGAAGATAGAGACCGACATTTTCCCTTGGGACCCTTATGAACGAAACATCGAGATCCTCCTCGCGGATCACGTCAGCAAGCGCATCAAATACCACCGGTACCATATGGTAGTGGCCGTGTCCGTCAAACCTGAGTCTTCCGTCCTTAAAATACGGCGCCAGTCTTTTGATCTGCGCCGAAAACTCTGTCGCAAGCTCTTTTCGCAAAGTCTTTCTGAGTCCGGGAAGATAAGACCCGATCACGAGCCTTCCGAAAGAGATATTGTATCTTCCGCTGCTGTCAGTAAGATGGGGGATCTTTTCCTTCGGGGCATTTGATCTTCCGTCCCTGAGGTTCAGATGTATCGTATATGCTATCCTGTCTTCGTACGGAGCTGCAAGAGCCATCGCTTCTTCAAGGATATCGCTGTTAGGCATGATACTGAAGCCGTTCAGCCTTCCTTCACGGTGACAGTCAAGTATCCTCTCGCACTGCTCAAGGGATATGCCGTAATCGTCCGCGTGATACTCAAGTATCATCTGTTTCTAAGCTCCGTAATGTATTCTTCTATCCGTCCGAGCGCTTCCTTGAGATTCTCGATGCTGTATGCATAAGATATGCGGACGAACCCTTCTCCGCAGTCTCCGAATGCAGTTCCCGGGACTACGGCGACTTTCTTTGCCCGAAGGAGAGACGTACAGAAATCATCTGATGTCATCCCGAATTCTTTTATCGAAGGGAATACATAGAAGGCACCATAGGGCTCAAAACACTGAAGGCCCATCCTCCTGAATTCGTGAAGCAGGAACCTTCTTCTCTCGTTGTAGGCATCCCGCATGACCTCTACATCTCTGTCTCCGTGACGCAGGGCTTCCACAGCCGCATACTGGCTGGTAGTCGGAGCGCACATGATGCAGTACTGGTGTATCTTGGTCATCTGCTCTATGATGACCTTCGGCCCGCATGCATAGCCAAGCCGCCATCCTGTCATGGCGAAAGCCTTGGAAAAACCGTTGATAAGGATGGTCCTTTCCTTCATACCTGGAAATGATGCTATGGACACATGCTCGCCTTTATATGTCAACTCAGCATATATCTCGTCAGAGAGTACAAAGATATCGTGCTCCACGCAGAGCTTTGCGATACCTTCCAGATCCTTTCTTTCCATTATCGCTCCGGTCGGATTATTCGGGAAGGGAAGGATCAATATCTTGGTCTTATCGGTGATCGCTTCTTCTAGCTCCCCGGCTGTGAGCCTGAATTCATTCTCCTCTTTAAGGTTTATCCTGACGGGGACTCCGCCGGCCATCTCGGTACAGGGAATATATGATACATACGAGGGCTCTGGGATGATAACCTCTTCTCCCTGCTCAAGCATTGCCCTCAGACCTATATCTATAGCCTCCGAGCCTCCGACTGTGATTATCACCTCGCTTGCCGGGTCGTACGATACGTTGTAGTGCGTCCTCGTGTACCGGCATATCTCCTGTCTCAGTTCCATGAGGCCGGAGTTCGAGGTGTAAAATGTCCTGCCTCTCTCCAGTGAGTATATGCCTTCATCACGCACATGCCATGGCGTATCAAAATCAGGCTCTCCCACACCGAGAGAGATCGCATCCGGCATCTCGCTCACGATGTCAAAGAACTTCCTTATGCCGGAGGATTTCATGTCCGCGACTTTTTTTGCGATCGGATCCCTCATGGTGTTATCAGCATCCTTTCATCCTCGTGCTTCTTTGCGAGCACGGTACCGTTCAGCTTGTATTTACGCATGATGAAATGAGTGGCGCAGGATAATACCGATTCCAGCGCGGACAGCTTGTTTGTAACGAACTGGGAGACCTCCTTAAGTGATCTTCCTTCCATGATCACCATGAGATCAAATCCTCCCGATATCAGATATACGCTGTCTACTTCGGGGTACTTGTATATCCGCTCCGCTATGGAATCAAATCCCTGTCCTCTCTGGGGAGTGACCCTAACCTCGATAAGAGCCGTCACCCTTTCATCATCTGTCTTATCCCAGTCAATGAGCGTCTGGTATCCGCAGATTATCCCTTCTTTTTCCATATCCGACATGGCATTTGCTATATCCGTAGCATCCAGCCCCAGCCTTATGGCGAGTTCTTTCAGATCCACTCTTCCGTCATGCTCTATGGCTTTCAGTATGCTAAGCCTCATATCCTGTATGTCTTTTTCACTCATGACCTTTCTCCTTTTCTTCACCCCGTGATCTGAGATAGCTTATTCTGTCCCCGTTTTTTATAATGCATTTCCTGTCGTCCGTAAGGTAGCCTATGACTCTTACATCTTCCCTCAGATGATACTCCGACGCAGGATGCGCAATGTATATGCGGCCCTCCATCGGCTGCTCATAAGGATTGATATCGTCCGCATTCGACCGGTCGATATCTGCCTGGCTGAGCGGGATCCGTCTTATATCCGCTACCAGACCAAGATCCGTCTCAAGAGACAGTCTCCACAGACTCTCAAGTATCCCTTCATCAAGATCCATGAAGCCCGCTGCCCCGGTCATGCCATCGCACATTATGATAAGATCATCCGGTCTTATCTCATCTTTATATGATCCCCGATAGTCACCGGGGGCGATCCTTCTTCTCATACATCCGCCGAAAGAGTCTTAATCCGGAGGATTCTCGACGGTATGCTCTCCGCCCTCACCCTCTGCTGCCTGCGCAAGAGCCGCAAGTGTCTCCTCGGATACTGCCGCCGCAGGAGCCTGGCCTGAAGCTATCGCCCTGCAGTACTCTATATCCTGGGTGGCTATTGCAGACTCCAGTATGGCCTTTACTCCCGGGTCGGCCGTCGCTGTTCCGACAGTAAGTATGGCAGGAACAGCCTGATATGTGCTGGAGTTCACCTTTATTCTCTCTGTCTCCACACCGTCCACCTTGACGATCTTATAGAGTTCCGATCTGTAGCCTATGTGCGCAGACTGCTTCTTCGTGGAACCTGCTGCCATGGAACTGTCGGCTATGACCCTGTCCGGTCCGGGCTCTATCTCCTCAAGATCCTCGCTCTCAAACTCAAGAGTCCTGTTTTCGGGTCTCGTCTCTATCCCGTATATCGTAAAGGTGATCGTCTTATCCGGCGTAGTATAGCCGTCGATGTATATCGGATTGTCCAGATTGTTCGTGAATTTGAAATCCTTTATACCCTCAGCGATCGCGGCATCACCCGAATGATCCACATAGTTTACGACCATGGAATGGTTGTATCTCTCATCCACCTGAAGCTCAGCTCTTAAGACTGCCTGATAGAGCGTCGTGGACACCTGACATATACCGCCTCCGAAGGATTCCACGACCTGACCGTTAAGGTAACTTCCGGCAAGCGCATAGCCGTTCTCCTCCGTCATGGGACTGATCGTCTCCGATACGGATATCTGCTCTCCGGGATAGAGAAGAGTTCCGTTGATAAGCCTGCACCCGTTCGTTACGTTCGTCACCCTGTCGGCTCCGGAACTGTAAAATCTTGTCATGAAAGTTCCGAGCTTGTCTGTCAGACGGCTCAGCGTCTCGGCATCTCCTCTCGGCTTTACTACCTCGATCTCAAGATCTATGCTCATGGGACTTCCGGTTATCTGGGAGACGACAGTGTCAGCCACCTTCCTTACAGATGCATCAACATTCACCGACATTCCGTCACGCCCCGGAGTGATATTAAAATCTCCGTTGCTCCTGGACATCAGTGCATCCTCTGCTTTTACGTCATACTTCACACAGTCGGATGCTATTATCCCCTTGAGCGTCTGCTCGTCCACGCTCATCTCCACGGGATAGATCTTATTTGTCCTCTTAAGATCCGAAAGCTCCTTGAATCGCTTTATCACATTACCCGCCTGTCCCAGCGAGAGCGCTTCATTTATTATCGATGTGTTTGTCCAGTGCAGTCCTATTGATGAAGCCGTGATCTCCACCTGATTGCCGGATACGCAGTTAAGCGTTATGGGTGTGCTCCCAAGCGAGGACACGTAACTGTTGACGGCTGTTGTCGCTTCAGCTTCGTTAAGTCCCGACAGATCCACGCTTCCCGCATATACTCCGTCATTTATCCTGATGTCATTCCCGGTGCTCCTTGCAGGCACCGTAACACCTACTTCTGCCGGAGCTTCATCTTCGGCCCCATCCGGTGATCCCGTGATGTCCTCCATGGCTTTTCCGGGGGATATGATATTGTGCTCGCCGCTTCCGGCCCCCGCGCTTCCGGGGCTTCCGGTGCTTCCTGCATTCCCCGATCCCTGACTCCCGCTGTCGGCTCCTGCGCCTGCATTGAGCGGAGAATCCAGGATCGACATTCCGTATGCCGGAGTTATCATTAAAGCAGCAAGAGCCGCTGCCATCATAATAGCTATTGCTTTCTTCCTGAGTCTCATCTTATGTTCTGCCTTACCTTAATACCCTGTTTCTCTTGCGGTTTATATATTCCTGGACTATACTTTTCCTTGATCACGTGATAATGATCAATATGAAGCCAGACTTATGATCAAAGGCACCAGCACCATTGCAGCCACCACTACGATAATGATCATTCCTGCTCTTCTTTTGTTGCGTTTGCCTTGAAACATCTGAAAAAACATATTGTTACTACCTCTATATATATTGAAGAAGGTTAATAATGCGATTTACAGTTCCTATCATAATAATCACATTCTGTGTCCTTTTCAAGTCAATTGTGAACAGAAAACCAAAAAGCGACCCGGATGCAGAATTTCTTGAGCGCGAGCGACAGGCCAACCTCACTCCGAAAAAAGATATCTCAGGTCTTCCTTATATCAAGGTTCCGGCAGAGGAACTTCCTCTTGATGTGCCTACGACAAGTGACGAGACAAAAGAGCGTCAGGAGACCATCCGTTCCATGGCTGAAAAGAAGGTCCTCAATCTGACCGGACAGACTAATACGGATCTCAAGATCCAGTACGGAGCCGCCAATCTTAACATCCTGTCCGCAGCGGACGGCAACTATACAAAACTCGTCCAGGCCATATCCTATCTTGCAGGAGATTACATGGACAACCAGCATATCGAGGAAGCAAAGACGCTCCTGGAATACGGAATATCCATAGGGACCGACTCCAAAAGGAATTATCTGATGCTCGCATCCATATACAAAGAGGAGGGACGCGCCGATAAGATCAATGATCTCATCGACTCGGCCTCACACATAGATTCGCTTCTTCGGGACAGCATAGTAAGTTCGCTGAAAAACCTGATGGATTAAAACTTCTTTATCTCATCATCATCCGTGCTTGTCTTGTCTATATTGCGGATAGTCACGAAATAAGAAATATTGTCATTCACGGTGACCTTAACTCTGTCACCGACTTTGTGACCGATTATCGCCCTGCCTATGGGCGATTCATTGCTTATCCTGTCCTCCAGGGAGTTACCCCTTATGGATGTCACGATCTTATATACCTGCTCTTCGTCATCCTCTTCAAAATAGAGAGTCACGGTATTATTTATCCCGACTTCGTCGTCCGCGGAGCTGTCCGATATCACGCGCGCGGTCCTCAGCATGCCTTCCAGATACCGGATCCTGCTCTCGTTCTCATTCTTGGCCTTCTTGGCGGCATAGTACTCGAAGTTCTCGGACAGATCTCCCTGAGCCCGGGCTTCCTGCACCTCTTTAATGAGCTGCGGACGGGTCACGAGCTTCCTCTCGTCTATTTCTGCTTCTATCTTCTCTATGTCAGATCTGGTGAGCTGTGCCCTTTTTTCGCTCATAAGCTTTTCTCCGCTCTGATCAGGCCTTCCCCTGTTTTTTAAGTACTTCAACAGTGGAGAGGGCTATGGACATCTCTTCATCCGTAGGTATCGTGTATACCTTAACCTTTGAATCCTCCCTTGAGATAAGCCTTGCGCCCTTTCCGTTCTCATTTGCTTCATCGTCTATCTCGACTCCGAGTCCTTTGAGCCTGTCACAGACGTGCTTTCTGAGTGAGGAAGAGTTCTCGCCTATTCCTGCCGTAAATGTTATGGCATCGGCGCCGCCGAGCACTGCCATATATGAACCGATGTATTTTACTATCACATAGATATAAGTATCATAAGCCCTTATTGCGGCCTCGTTTCCTTCTCTGTAGGCATCGCGGATATCGCGCATATCTGAGGACATGTATCCCGACAGGCCGTATACGCCGGATTCAAAGTTCAGAATATGCATGACATCATCGAGGCTCTTGCCTGTCTTTTCCACGAGGGCGTGTACTATCTCGGGATCGAGCGACCCGCATCTTGTGCCCATTATGATGCCGTCGAGCGGTGTGTATCCCATCGAGGTGTCGACGGACTTCCCTCCGTCCACCGCGGTTATGGAGGCGCCGTTCCCGAGGTGGCAGATTATGCTCTTCACATCCTTTATATCCTTACCCATTATGGCTGCCGTCTCTTTGGACACGTATTCGTGGCTCATGCCATGGAATCCGTACTTCCTTATGCCGTACTTCTCGTAGCATTCATAAGGGATCCCGTAAAGATAAGCTTTTTCCGGCAGTGTCTGATGGAACGCCGTATCAAAGACACCTACCATGGCTGTATCGGGCATCACCTTGAGGCAGGATCTGATCCCCTGGATGTTGGCGGGATTATGAAGCGGCGCAAGGTCGCTGCACTCTTCGATAATATCCATCACATCGGGAGTTATGAGTGTTGCCTCGGTGAACTTATCTCCGCCGTGCACTATCCTGTGGCCAACCGCTCCTATCTCGGATACATCCGCTACCACTCCGGTATCGGGGTCTGTTATCGCCTTTATCAGGGCATCGACCGCCACGTTATGATCCGGGAACTCAATGTCCTTTTCATAGCCCTTGTCAGAGCCGGTTATCTCGTATTTAAAATGACCGCCGCCTATTCCTATACGTTCGCACAGACCTTTGCATATGACTGATTTGTTATCAGTCTCGATAAGCCTGTACTTCAATGATGACGACCCACAGTTAATGACCAGTACCTTCATGTCTTTCCCCTCCTGCTATACCATGTATTTTTCTGCCAGTACCAGGATGTCCCGCTGCTTCCCGTATCTTTGAAGCGTTGCCGGTACATCGATTATGCGCTGGTTGGATGAACCCCGGAACTTCAGCATTATGTTCTTTTTCTCAAGGACGAATTCGCCGTCCACCAGGATATCTGTCTTCTGAAGGATGGGCAGCGTATCTTCCGTGTGACATCTGGTATTGCCCTCATCCAGAAGCTCCTCTATCGTGTATCCTGAATATATCCAGATATCTGCTTTTGGCACTTCGGACTTAACGCGTTCCACAAGCTGCCGGACGACGGGCTGGTTTTCCGGTTCCATCGGCTCTCCACCGAGGATCGAAAGTCCTCGGATGTAATCGGATCTCAGGGATTCTATTATGAACTCTTCCGTCTTATCTGTATAGGGCTCACCAAAATCAAAATTCCATGTCTCCGGATTAAAGCATTCCCTGCAATGATGCGTACAACCGGAAACAAAAAGGGAAGTCCTGCAGCCTTCCCCGTTTGCTATATCACATTCAAAAATCTGTCCGAAATTCATACTACATCTTTCTGTCTGCCTGCGCTTCTTCCTGTTCTCTGCGGTCAGACGGGCCTCTGCCCTGCCACATTCCCTTCGATCACAGCATTGGACATATGGAGCACTCTTTCCTGTATCTCCTGGGTACGTCCCTGGTTCCAGAAATTAGTGCCTATGTAGCCGCAGGTCCTTCTCGCAACGTTCATACGGTTCTGGTCTTCATTACCGCATGAAGGGCATCTCCAGATGAGCTTGCCGTGAGGATCCGTGACTACCTGTATCTCTCCGTCATATCCGCAGACCTGGCAGTAATCGCTCTTGGTGTTGAGCTCAGCGTACATGATATGATCATAGATGAACTGCATCACGGAAAGAACCGCGTCTATATTGTCAGTCATCTTAGGCACTTCCACGTAGGAGATGGCTCCTCCGGGAGAGAGCATCTGGAAATCAGACTCAAATGCCAGCTTCTTGAAGGCATCGATCTTCTCACGCACATTCACATGATAGGAATTGGTGATGTAATTATGATCGGTCACGTCCTTGATCTTGCCAAAACGCTTCTGAAGGCACTTTGCAAATTTGTAGGTCGTGCTCTCAAGCGGTGTGCCGTATACGGAATAATCGATATTCTCGGCAGCCTTCCACTCAGCGCACTTGTCATTCAGTCTCTGCATGACTTCAAGCGCGAAAGGTCTTGCTTCTGCATCTGTATGACTCTTCCCTGTCATGTATTTGCACATCTCATACAGGCCGGCATATCCGAGAGATATCGTCGAATATCCGTTGTAGAGGAGCTTGTCGATCTTCTCGCCCTTCTGGAGTCTTGCGATGGCGCCGTGCTGCCAGAGGATCGGTGCCACGTCGGATGTCGTGCCGAGGAGTCTTTCGTGTCTGCATCTCAATGCCCTGTGGCAGAGCTCAAGCCTGTCATCCAGTATGCGCCAGAACCTGTCCATGTCCCTGTTGCTGGAGCAGGCCACGTCGACCAGATTGATCGTGACGACTCCCTGATTGAATCTTCCGTAATATTTGTGCTTTTCTCCCTCGGGACTGAACCTGTCCACGGTAAGGAAAGATCTGCAGCCCATGCAGGGATATACGTCGCCCTGCTTGTACTCGCGCATCTTCTTTGCGGATATATAATCCGGAACCATGCGGCGCGCGGTGCACTCTGCGGCGAGTCTCGTCAGATCCCAGTATTTGGAACCTTCCTTGACGTTATCCTCATCAAGCACATATATAAGCTTGGGGAATGCAGGCGTGATGTATACGCCCTTCTCATTCTTGACTCCCTCTATGCGCTGCTTGAGCATCTCTTCTATGACCATGGCAAGGTCGTCCCTGAGTCTTCCCTCGGGAACCTCGTCGAGGCACATGAAGACCGTGATGAAAGGAGCCTGTCCATTGGTGGTCATGAGCGTCGTGACCTGATACTGCATGGTCTGCACGCCATGCTTGATCTCTATCTGAGTCCTTCTCTCCGCTATGGCATTGATGCGCTCCTCATCCACAAGGATATCGTTCTCGAGCATCTCTTCCCTGACTTCCTTGCGGAACTTCTGCCTGGAGACGTCCACGAACGGAGCAAGGTGCGAGAGCGTAATCGACTGTCCGCCGTACTGGGATGATGCTATCTGGGCGATGCACTGAGTAGCGATATTGCAGGCAGTGGAAAAGCTCTTGGGCTTTTCGATCATGGTATCGGATATGACAGTTCCGTTCTGGAGCATGTCTTCGAGATTAACGAGGCAGCAGTTATACATATGCTGCACATAATAATCGCTGTCGTGGAAATGGATGATGCCCGCTCTGTGCGCCTCCACTACTTCCTTGGGAAGGAGCACGCGGTTTGTGAGGTCTCTGGACACCTCACCTGCCATGTAGTCCCTCTGAACAGAGACTACCATGGGGTTCTTGTTGGAATTCTCTTCCTTTACCTCTTCGTTGTCGTATTCTACGAGAGTAAGGATCTTGTCGTCCGTCGTATTGCTCTTTCTTGCGAGCTCACGGCTGTATCTGTATATGGTATAGACAGTAGCGACCTTGAAAGCGCCCTCCTGCTGGATGGCCTCTATAACATAGTCCTGTATCTCCTCGACTCCTGCCTCATGGTCGAGATCCATGAGTTTGAGCCTTACCTTTTCTTCTATAACAGTGATCTGGGATTCCAGCAGGCGGTCCTTGTCTCTGACTTCGTTGTTGGCCTTTCTTACCGCCCCGATGATCTTGTCCGCATCATAATTGACTTCCTTACCGTTCCTCTTAATGATGTTCATGATCTCCCCCCAAAGATTAGATTAAGTGTCGCGGAATCTCTCCCGGCGGATCCGCATGCAGACCATTTGGTTTACATATTATCCCGCTGTTTTGCGAATTAAAGACCATACGGGTTACGTATGGCCTTCAAAGCGGTAAATCCGCCATATTTAGTGAGCCAAAACTTGTTCACCACAATATGTAGATATATTACCCCTCATTTGACCTCTTGTAAAGGGTCAAATAGTGTATACATTATCTGATATTCCGAAACGTCCGTATTTTAGGCGCATACCGGCATAAATTTAAATTTTGTCCCGTATTTCGCGGATAGAGCAGCCATTGTCCCTCGCAAAGCCCGCAATATCATCATATTCCGGCTTCGTTCTGGTCACACCGTATCCTTCCGATGTCTTGCAGCGAAGAGTACCGAACGGTGTCTCTTTTCTTTCCTCTGTCCTTTTAAGGATATAACGGTCATAACATGTCTCCCTGATACCTATGGTTGTGGTATGCCGGAATATCGCCCGAACCATGGCATCCTTGTCCTGCTCGCCGCACAATACCTCGAGCAGCGTGCCCGGTCTCGACTTTTTCATGAGGACAGGCACCGTGTAAACCTCCTTTGCGCCCATCTCTAGAAGTCTCTCCATGGCAAATCCGATCTCTTCCGCCGTCATGTCATCAAGGTTGCAGGATAGTCCGATCACCCTGTCCGTCAGTTCTCCGCCGGTCTTTTGTTCGGTATCAAAAGACTCGCCCAGTGTGGCTCTCAGGCAGTTCGCGACCGGAAAGTCCTTATATCCCATGCCGTATCCGATGTTCTCCGCAGCCATTGCGGGCATCGGTCCGAAATCGTCCACGAAGTATTTAAGCAGCGCCGCTCCTGTAGGAGTGCAGAGTTCCCCCTCTATCTCTGTGCTGTATGCGGGTATTCCCCGGAGAATAAAGGCCGTAGCAGGCGCCGGAACAGGCAGGATCCCGTGGGCACACCGCACTTTTCCGCTTCCTGTATGCACTGCAGAGGATACTGTCCTGTCGGGAGATATCGCCTCCATAAGGAGGCAGACCGCCGTTATATCCATTATGGCATCCTTCCTCCCGACCTCATGGAAATGGATCTCGGCAACATCTTCTCCGTGAACGTGGCTTTCTGCTTCCGCTATTATCCTGTATACAGAGATCACATCCTTTTTGACCCTGTCGGATACTTCAAGAGAATATATCTCTCTTTCTATATCAGACATATGCATATGGTGATGATGATGCTCCTGCTCTTCGTGGCCGTGATCGTGTTGACCGTGATCTCCGTGACTGTGACCGGCATCGGCCGACTCCTCGGTCTCGCCGTCGATCCTCACATCGAAGTGCGATCCGGTGATGCCGCATTTTTTAACTTTTTCCGCGCTGACCTCTACACCTTCAAGTTTGAGGGAGTTTAGTTTCTTCAACATCTCCTCCTGCCGATCCCCGGGCAGAAGTTCCAGCAGCGCCGCTGCCATCATGTCTCCGGCAGCTCCCATACCGCAGTCCAGATATAGTGTCTTCATATTGTTTATCCGTCTTTCCGGCTCTTATCCCTGATATGATTGATCATGCTCGCCTGATATGCCGCCCCGTAGCCGTTGTCAATATTCACCACCGTAACTCCGCTGGCGCAGGAATTCAGCATGGAGAGCAGCGCCGAGAGTCCTTCGAAGCTTGCTCCGTAGCCGACACTGGTGGGTACCGCTATCACAGGCACAGACACGAGCCCTCCGGTGACACTGGCCAGAGCCCCTTCCATTCCGGCTATCACTATCACGACCTCGGCATTTAAGATGTCATCGAGCCTGGCAAAGAGCCTGTGTACCCCGGCTACTCCGACATCATATATCCTAACCACATCGTTTCCGAAAAACTGCGCGGTCCTCACGGCCTCCTCGGCTACGGGAAGATCGCTCGTGCCTCCGGTGACGACGGCAATGGTCCCTCTGCCATCGGGAGTTCCGATCTCGCCGACCACTCCCGTCTTTGATACTTCATCATATGAAAAAGGAATGCTCATTCCCTCAAATCCGGCTCGGAGTTCACCGGCTTTATCCGCCGAAACCCTTGTTATCAGTATGTTTTTCTGTCCATGGTTAATAAGAGAATCGGATATTCCCATGATCTGGGATGCGGTTTTTCCGGCCCCGTATATCACCTCGGTATTGCCGCGGCGTCTCTTCCTGTCCAGGTCCACCTTCGCGTATCCGAGATCCTCGAAGGACTCACGGCGAAGCATCGCTGCCGCATCTTCAGGCGTCATCTTTCCGGACTTCACATCTTCCATTATCTGCTGAATAGTATCCATGCAGCCTCATTTCTGTCATCATTCTTTGATCAGCGGACGACCTTCTCTATTTTAACAGTACCATCGCCGATACGCTACATAAAACACAAAGAAACGCCGGGAGATCTCTCTCCCGGCGCCGGCATATTTTTAAGATCAGCCTTCGATAGCTATGTATTTCTGCTCTTCAACCTTGGGTTCTGCAACCTTCTTCGGTACTGTAAGGGTAAGGATGCCGTTCTCGAATTTTGCCTTGATATCTTCTTCCTTTACGGCTTCTCCTACATAGAAGGTTCTGCTCACAGAGCCCTGATACCTCTCTCTGCGGATGTAATGATGATCCTTGTCCTTCTCGTCGTTATTCTTCGATGTGGATGCATTGATCGTCATGTAGCCATCCTTCAGGGATGCCTTGATGTCCTTCTTGTCGATGCCCGGAAGGCTCATCTGCAGCTCGTAGGAATCCTTATCTTCCTTTACATCCGTCCTCATGAGCTCTCCCGCGTTGCCCTGAAAGCTGTCAAGATGCCCGAAGGGCTTTGTGAAGAAATCATCATCAAAAAGATCCTCAAAAAGGTTTGTTCTTAAAATACTGGGTGTGTACAACATAATGCTACCTCCTTATAAATGTTTGCCTCCGGAGCCTTACGGCAGCGTGGCTTTTCGTCTTGGTTGCTTCGTCCCGGGGCTTTTGCTTCCCGCCGCTTCCCTGGACTGATTATGTTATACCACTTTTATTAGCACTCGTCAAGGGCGAGTGCTAATAATTATTATGAAGATTCTGTGAACCCTGTATATATCCTCTTTATTCCTTCTTTCCGGTCAGCATATCGACCATCTCATCCACTGTTATCTCATCCTTTATGACAAGGAGCAGCTGACCCATGTACCTCTCTGCCACTGCGATAGCCGCATTTGCTGATGTGATGACTGCTTCTGCCTGCTTCTTCTTATCATCTTTGCTGTTGATCAGTGCAGTATAGCGGTATACGAGATTCTTGTCCTCATCGCCCAACGCATAGCATCCGCAGGGAAGATAATAATTGAGGCGCGCCACAGCTGCTGCCACGTCTGACACCGCTTCCTTCGGAACCGAAGCCGAAAGTGTGATCACGGAAGAAAAATACCACAGTTCCTCTTCCTCAAAGGGTATGAAGAAAAACTCTCCGAGTACACTTACAAGATCAGGTCCGAACTCAGCTACTTCAGCCCTCAGGACATCCGTGGGAGCATCCAGCTCTTTGGATGTGAATATCGAGACCTCTCCTATCCCGTCATCTCCTTTAAGCTCAGCTTCAAGTGATTTCAGAAGGTCCAATCTTACATCTGCCATTCTTCCAGTCTCCTTATCTTTCATCCTTAAAAAGTCGCGGCCCCATGTTTCCCGGAGCCGCGGCGCAAAATCATATCTTTCTTACTTCTTACTGGCGATAGCTGCCTGCGCTGCTGCAAGCCTTGCTATGGGAACACGGAAAGGCGAGCATGATACATAGTCAAGGCCTATCTTATTGCAGAATTCGATGGAGGACGGATCTCCGCCGTGCTCTCCGCAGATACCGCAATGAAGTTCGGGCCTTACGCTCTTTCCTTTCTTGAGCGCCATATCCATAAGCTCTCCGACTCCATCCTGATCCAGCTTTGCAAAAGGATCGTTCTCGAAGATCTTTCTCTCATAATATGCCTGGAGGAATTTACCGGCATCATCTCTCGAGAAGCCGTATGTCATCTGGGTAAGGTCGTTGGTACCGAAGCAGAAGAATTCCGCATCAGCCGCTATCTTGTCGGCTGTAAGGGCAGCTCTCGGGATCTCTATCATGGTACCCACTTCATATTTCAGATCCGACTTCAGCGTCTTGAGCTCTTCATCAGCTGCTTCCACTACGATATCCTTGACGTACTTCAGTTCCTTCACATCACCTACGAGAGGTATCATGATCTCAGGCACCAGATTCCAGTCCTTATGCTTCTTCTGTACATTGACCGCTGCCCTGATGACTGCAACAGTCTGCATCTTTGCGATCTCGGGATATGTTACGTCAAGCCTTATGCCTCTGTGTCCCATCATCGGATTGAACTCCACAAGGCTGTCTATCTTGGCTCTTATGCTTTCGACGCTCTTGCCCTTTGCTTTCGCAAGCTTCTCTATATCGGCATCCGTCTTGGGCACAAATTCATGAAGCGGAGGGTCCAGGAACCTTATGGTCACGGGATTGCCTTCCATGGCCTCAAAGAGCTGTTCGAAATCTCCCTGCTGCAGGGGCTCTATCTTATTCAGAGCTTCCTCTCTCTCCTCGACCGTCTCGGACACTATCATCTCTCTGAACGCCTCTATCCTGTCCTCATCAAAGAACATGTGCTCCGTACGGCAGAGGCCTATTCCTTCGGCGCCGAGCTCTCTTGCCTTCTTTGCGTCATGAGGTGTATCCGCATTGGTACGGACCTTGAGTGTCCTGTATTTATCGGCCCAGCCCATGATCCTTCCGAATTCGCCTGCGATCTTAGCATCTACTGTGGGCACTGCTCCGTCATAGATATTTCCTGTGGTTCCGTCGAAGGAGATAACATCTCCTTCATGATATTCCTTGCCGGCCAGTGTGAACTTCTTATTCTCTTCATCCATTATGATGTCGCCGCAGCCTGATACGCAGCATGCACCCATGCCTCTTGCCACGACCGCTGCATGGCTCGTCATTCCGCCGCGGACGGTAAGGATTCCCTGAGCGACCTTCATTCCGGTGATATCCTCAGGCGAGGTCTCGAGTCTGACAAGTACGACCTTCTCTCCGCGCGCCGCCCAGTCTTCTGCATCTGCTGCGGTAAAGACGATCTTTCCGGATGCCGCTCCGGGAGCTGCTCCGAGAGCCTTTCCTATGATGCGGGCCCTGACTATGGCGCTCTGATCGAATGTGGGATGAAGGAGCGTGTCAAGATTTCTGGGGTCTATCATCGCCACTGCCTCTTCTTCCGTCCTGATGCCCGCGTCCACGAGGTCGCATGCTATCTTCAGAGCTGCCTGAGCAGTCCTCTTTCCGTTTCTGGTCTGCAGCATGTAGAGCTTGCCGTGCTCCACGGTGAATTCCATATCCTGCATGTCGCGGTAGTGATCCTCCAGCGTCTTGCAGACACTGCTGAACTGTGAGAATGCCTCGGGGAATTTTTCCTCCATCTCGGATATCTTCATCGGAGTACGTACTCCTGCGACCACGTCCTCGCCCTGAGCATTTGTGAGAAACTCTCCGAAGAGGCCCTGCTCGCCTGTAGCGGGATTCCTGGTGAATGCCACACCGGTTCCGCAGTCATCGCCCATGTTTCCGAATGCCATGGACTGCACGTTAACGGCAGTTCCCCATGAATAAGGGATATCGTTATCTCTTCTGTATACATTTGCTCTGGGATTATCCCATGAACGGAAGACTGCCTTTATGGCGCCCATGAGCTGATCCTTAGGATCCGTCGGGAAATCTTTTCCTATCTTATTCTTATATTCCTGCTTGAACTGTTCTGCGAGCTCCTTCAGATCATCGGCATCAAGCTCGACATCCTGAGTCACTCCTTTTTTGGATTTCATCTTGTCGATCAGCTGTTCAAAGTACTTCTTGCCGACCTCCATGACTACATCAGAATACATCTGTATGAAGCGCCTGTAGCAGTCCCATGCCCATCTGGGATTCTGGGATTTCTCAGCGAGCGTATTGACGACCGTCTCGTTCAGACCGAGGTTAAGGATCGTATCCATCATTCCGGGCATCGATGCTCTGGCGCCGGATCTTACCGAGACAAGAAGGGGATTTTCTTTATCTCCGAATTTCTTTCCTGTGATCTCCTGAAGCTTGTCCACGTACTCCATGATCTGTCCGAAGATCTCGTCGTTGATCTCTCTTCCGTCCTCATAGTACTGGGTACAGGCTTCCGTCGTGATGGTAAAGCCCTGCGGGACCGGGAGTCCGAGATTTGTCATCTCTGCAAGATTTGCCCCCTTGCCGCCGAGAAGCTCTCTCATGTCAGCGTTACCCTCGGTGAATAGATAGATCCATTTTTTCATCTTGTTCCCTCCAAACTTGTGATTTTGAAATACCCAATATGTAAAAATGACAACACGTCACTTAAACACCATCATAACATGATGTCAGGGTCAAAAGGGCATAATGCGTTCAAACTTGTTTGATAAGCATTATGACTTTGTGACCCGCGGAACACGAACAAGCAGCGCTGTTGCGCGGATTGTGAGTGTTCCAGAATTGCGAGAGTTGCCCTGGCAACGGAGCAATTCGTGACATCAGCAGGGGCATAATACCTTTAGACCCCTACATCATAACATAAAAGCTCAAACTCACAGCGGGTGCTCACAATGCGCACTCCTCAAAAGTCTACTGCGCACCCCGTATCCCGGCCAATCATTCCCCTGGCGAGTTTGAGCGAAGCTCAAACTCATAGCGGGTGCTCAAACTGTGAACCCTTCGAAAACCTATTGCGCACCCGCGGCTTGCTGCGCCAGAAGCGCTGCCAGAATGTTCGGATCCACAGCCCCGATATCTCCGTTCTCCTCGCCGCCTGCTCCTTCTGCCACATTACCTTCGGCAGTGACATCGACTGTACCGGTAGGAACGGCATCGGTACGCTGCTGTCCCGATTCATCAAGTGAGTGCGGACACCATCCGGCGACCAGCGGCGTTCCGGCCACCCTGAACGGACATGTCTCGGATGCAGCCTGTCCTGTCGCTCCGCACACAAAACCATATGACGACATATGTACTCCGTTGCAGACCTGTGACGGGATCGTATCCACCCTGTAAAATTCCGTATGGGCCGTCCCGACAGCCCTGTCGAAATCAGAAGCCAGATCTCCCGTCATCTTACAGACGGTAGCCGTCGTGACATCCGGCGGCTGCACAAAGTCGACCTCCGGCTTCCCTTCATGGATCGGTTCCATCACGGCTCTCCATACGGTCTTCGCAAGTCGCTGCTGAGCTTTGTCGTACATCTTCTTATTGTTGTCGTATCCGGCCCAGGTAGTACATGTATAGTAGTGGGTGTAGCCCGCAAACCATACATCGTTTTCTCCTGTCGTCGTACCGGTCTTACCCGCTATCTTCTGCGTGCCGAAGTTGACGGCTCCGCCGGTTCCCTTGGTAACGACATCCTCCATCGCCGAAGTGCAGAGGAATGCTGCCGCCTCGCCTATGACCTGTGTTCCGGGATCTCCGGTATTATCAATAAGCACGTTACCGTCGTGATCCAGTATCTTCGTGTAGAATCTCGGCTTGTGATATACTCCTCCGTTGGCTATCGTCGCATATGCCGCATTCAGCTCGTAGTTTTTGACACCGTACGTGATGCCTCCCAGAGCGAGAGCCTGCTGTATATCAGACATCACCTCTCCGTTTGAGCGCACCTCATTATCCACCAGTGTCGTGAATCCGAATTTCAGCAGATATTCATATCCCACCTGGGGAGTGATATCGGTCAGAGTCTTGACTGCGATTATGTTCATGGACTGCTCTATGGCATAGCGCAGTGTCACGGGTCCCTTATATCCGGACGAATACCAGTTTGAGACCGGCCTTCCGTTGGCATAGTTGAAGGGTTCGTCCACCGTAACGGTACCCAGCGTCTTGAGTCCCGTATCAAAAGCCGGCGCATATGTCGATACTACCTTGAATGTCGATCCCGGCTGTCTCTTGGTATCCGTGGCACGGTTCAGGGTAAGAGATGCTTCCTTCTTGCCGCGGCCTCCGACTATTGCCTTTACATATCCTGTGCGCTGGTCTTCGATCGTAACGGATATCTGCGGCTGCGGTGTGATGGAGATAGTCTCCGCTTCGACCGAATATCCTTCGCTCTCTATATAATCCTTATAGACCTTGGCATCTGCTCTCGCATCCTCCTCGGACGGATAGAGCCTGTCATAGCCGTTCTTTCCCTGCTCTTTGAAATATACCTCCATCATCTGTGAAGAGAAGTTCTGGACATTATTATCCTTGTCCACACCCGTCACGCGGTAATCCAGAAGATACTCCGTCTTTTCGGGATAGAGTTCCGGATCCGATGTGACCTCATCACATATCTTCTGTATGGATGTATCCTGTGTCGTGAATATCTGAAGACCGCCGGAATAAAGCATGTTGTATGCCTGGTTCTCGGTATAGCCAAGCTCGTTCTGGAAGTCCTCCATGATCTCCTCGACCATGGCATCCACAAAATATGAGTTGATGGAATTCTGCTCGGTATTGGCATTGACTGTCTGTATCCTGGCATAAGGATCATCCGCTACCGCTTCTTCATAAGCCTGATCCGTGATATAGCCCTGCTCGAGCATCTTATCCAGCACCATCTGGCGTCTTACTGCATTGTTGTCCGGATGCGATATGGGATTGTAACGGCTGGGATTACTGGTGATAGCGGCTATGACGGAAGCCTCTGAAAGATTCAGGTCGGATGCGTTCTTCCCGAAGTAGCGAAGAGATGCTGCCTGCACTCCGAGAGTATTCTGTCCGAGATTGATCGTATTGAGATACAGTTCGAGGATATTGTCCTTTGTCATGCCGGGCTGTCTCTCCAGCTGAACGGCAAGATACTGCTCCTGTATCTTTCTTTTTATCTTTTCAAACTTGGACTCGCCCGAGGCCCACTTATCAAAGACCGAGTTTTTGATGAGCTGCTGGGTTATGGTACTCGCTCCCTGTGACATGTCCCTGGAAGAGGCCATGATATACGCGGCTCTGGCTATACCTTTTATATCTATTCCATTGTGCTCATAGAATCTCTCATCCTCCATTGCGACAAAAGCATGCTGCATGTCTATGGGGATCTTGTCTATGGTCTGGTAGATACGGTTGGAATTGGTAGCGACAAGCTTTGTGATCTGATTGCCGTCAGTATCATATACGGAACTGGAATAGCCTGTAGGCCGCACATTGATCGTGGATATGTCCGGAGCCGTGGTCAGTATCCCGCGGAAAACCCCGGCTGCCGCAAAGCTCCCCGCCAGCGCGATGGTGACAAGAACTATGATGGCCGCCATATAAAAACCGGCACCCAGCATGTTCGTGAGCTTCGGCATTTTCGCATGAAGCTCTCTCCGTCTTCTTTCTATGCCCCTGCGGCTGTAATCCAAGTCTTAGTCTCCTTATTCCGTAAGATCGCTGAAGCTGAAGCCTTCAACGTCTTCACTCTGATCGGAATCAGCCTTGACTATCCTGCTGTCGCCGTCTTCCGATACTTCTCCGATGATCTTGTCATCATCGGATGCCTTATCCTTTGTAAGGTCAAGGGATACGTAATGCTCATCTGCATCCCCTCCCTTCTCATTATCGAGGAAGTCCTGAAGATCGTCGTAGGTCTCCTCGTCAAACTCTTCGATGTCCGAATACTTATCGCCCGAAAGATAATAGTATACCGCTGCCGCAATTCCGCCTATGAGCGCAATGCCAAACAGTCCCTTAAATAGTTTTTTCATCCCTGCACCCCCTGGTCCTGTGATCAATGATATAAAAGCCGGCGCAGACTCCCCGTCGGCATCATTACATTATAACCAATTCCACAGAAAAATAAAAGTTTTTGCCCTATGCCCCGTGTGTTAGAATATATCCCATGGATCGCTACAGGATATTGACATTGATAATAGCGCTGGCTTTGTGCATATCGGGCTGCGGTAATAAAAAAGCATCGGATGACAAGCAGATAGTCCTGACTACGGGTTTCGAAGAAGGAGAGCTCTTCTTTATCGGTGATAAAAAATGCTATGTCCCGGAAGCAAAGCTCTATATGAGGAATCTCGCAACGAACTATGAAGAGGTATACGGCGAGGACTTTCTGAACATCACTACCGGAGACACGACAGTGAACGACCGGCTTGCATCTCTGGCTCTGTCAAGGCTTGCAGAGGTCAAGGCCATCTGTCTTCTCGCGACAGAAAGAGAAATATCCCTTACGGACAAAGAGATCGAAAAATGCCGTCAGGCTTCGGACAGGTATATGGGTTCTCTCTCAAAAGATGATATAAGCGATCTTGGGATAACAGATGAGACCCTGCTTGGGATGTATGAGGATTATGCTCTGGCCAACAAAGTCTATTATGACATAACAGACAGCATCAATCCGGAGATATCCGACGACGAAGCGCGCATCATAACAGTCAGGCGGATCAGGATAGATGACACGGATGATCAGAGCGCGCTTGTAAAGGCCAACGAGATATATAACAGGCTCTCGGACGGAGCGGACTTTGACCAGCTGGCTGACGAGATCGGTGACGGCGAGCAGACTCTTATCTCATTCGGAAAGGATACCGATGAATACCCTCTGAACTTCGTGGATGCCTGCTTTGAACTGTCCACCGATGAAGTATCTTCTCCGATAGTGGAAGACGGCGGAGTGTCCATTGTAAAATGTATCAGCACCTTTGACATGGAGCAGACCGATGCCCACAAGGCTCAGATGGTGACCCGCCGTAAAAACGAGGCCTTCGAAGACGTCTACAGCGTCTTTGTAAGCGATCTTTATACAGGCATTAATTCAGAGCTTTGGGAGGAGGAAATGCACTCCTCCCGCATGCTCGATACAGATGAGAATTTCTTTTCGATCTATACGGATATCTTCAGCGTCCCGGGGATCAGCTGATATCAGTTGACACGTGCGACCAGCTGTGTGCCGCCGTCGTCTTCGACATCGATGTTGATCACATCACCTTCGCCTGCTCCGTCTGACAGGATAGCTCTTGCGGCCAGGGTCTCCACATTCTTCTGCATATATCTCTTCAGCGGTCTTGCTCCATAGACGGGATCATACCCTCCGTCCACTATGAACTTCTTCGCTTCATCGCTGAGACTGATAGAGAGCTGCTTGTCCGCAAGCCGTTTGTTCGTATCGGCTATCAGAAGCTCCACTATGCCTCTTATGTTAGCCTTGGTGAGCGGCCTGAACTCGATTATCTCATCCAGTCTGTTCAGGAACTCCGGCCTGAAATGGGCCCTCAGCTCAGCCTCCACCGCATCATGGGCGTCCCTGCTTATCCGTCCCGTATCATCTATCCCGTCAAGCAGGTACTGCGACCCGATATTCGAAGTCATTATGAGTATCGTGTTCTTGAAATCGACGGTACGCCCCTGTGAATCAGTGATACGGCCGTCATCCAGCACCTGCAGCAGTACATTAAATACATCCGGATGAGCCTTTTCTATCTCATCGAAAAGAACTACGGAGTAGGGGTGTCTTCTCACGGCTTCCGTCAGCTGACCGCCCTCATCATAGCCGACATATCCGGGAGGAGCTCCGATAAGTCTTGACACGGAAAACTTCTCCATATATTCGGACATATCGATCCTGACTATATTGTTCTCATCATCAAATAATGCTTCGGCCAGCGCTTTTGCAAGCTCGGTCTTTCCTACGCCCGTAGGTCCCAGGAAGAGGAAACTTCCGATGGGCTTTGTGGGATCCTTGATCCCGGCTCTGGATCTTATGATGGCATCGACGACTTTTTCTACCGCATCATTCTGGCCTATGACCCTCTCATGCAGAGTATCCCCGAGATGCAGGACCTTCTCCCTCTCACCCTCGTTGAGCTTGGATACCGGTATCCCGGTCCAGTGAGATACGATAGTGGCTATCTCATCTTCTGTGACAGCCTCATGGACCATGGACATGTCTCTTGATCTTAAGGCTGATTCCGCAGCTTCCAGCTCCGACTGAAGTCTGGGAAGCTCTCCGTACTGGAGCTTTGCCGCCTTTTCGAGATCGCCCTGCCTCTGCGCTATCTGTATCTCGTTGTTGATCGACTCGATCTGCTCTCGAAGCTCGGACAGTCTTCCTACGCTTTGCTTTTCAGTGTCCCATTTTGCCTTGACATTCTTGAATCTCTCATCGAGCTCTGAAATATCACGCTGAAGCTCTGCCAGGCGCTGTCTGGATGCTGTGTCCTTTTCCTTTTTGAGCGCTGTCTCCTCTATCTGCATCTGGGTGAGCTTGCGCCTCATCTCATCAAGCTCCGCAGGCATTGAATCCATCTCTGTCTTGATCGAAGCGCAGGCTTCATCTACGAGATCGATAGCTTTGTCCGGCAGGAAGCGGTCCGAGATGTATCTGTGGGAAAGAACAGCGGCCGCGACCAGGGCCGAGTCGGTTATCTTTACACTGTGATATACCTCATAGCGCTCCTTGAGTCCTCTGAGAATGGATATGGTATCTTCAACCGTCGGCTCGTCCACGAGCACCGGCTGGAAGCGCCTTTCAAGAGCCTTATCCTTTTCTATGTATTCTCTGTATTCGTCCAGAGTAGTGGCGCCTATGCAGTGCAACTCTCCTCGGGCCAGCATGGGCTTCAGCATATTGCCGGCATCCATGGCTCCGTCTGTCTTTCCGGCGCCGACTATAAGATGCAGCTCATCGATAAAGAGTATCACCCTGCCGTCCGACTTGCGTACTTCTTCAAGCACCGCTTTCAGTCTTTCCTCGAATTCGCCCCTGTATTTGGCTCCTGCGACCAGAGCGCCCATATCAAGCGAGAATATCTCCTTGTCTTTTAATGCCTCCGGCACATCTCCGGCGACTATCCTCTGTGCCAGTCCTTCCACGGCGGCCGTCTTGCCGACTCCGGGTTCGCCGATAAGGACAGGATTGTTCTTGGTCTTTCTTGACAGGATCAGGATCATGTTCCTGATCTCGGTATCTCTCCCTATCACGGGATCCAGCTTCTGCTCCCTGGCTCTTGATACGAGATTTGTCCCGTACTTTTCAAGCACATCGTAGGTATCCTCCGGGTTATCGGTGTCCACCGTCCGGTTGCCGCGCACCTCGGAGAGCACCTGAAGGAAATGATCTCGGGTTATGCCGTAATCCTTCAGGATCTCTTTCAGTTCCTTCCCGGGATTTTTAATTACGGCAAGGAAAAGATGCTCCACTGACACATATGAATCGCCCATGGCTTTCGCTTCATCGGGTGCGGCAAGCAGGATCTTGTTCAGCTCCTGACCTATATAAGGCTCTCCACCCTGTACCTTGGGACGTTTTTCTATGATGTCCAGTATCGCCCGGGTGAACTCATCCGCATCTATCCACATCTTCTCGATGAGTTTTCTGATCAGAGACTCATCTATGGTAAGAAGAGAATATACAAGATGGACCGGCACTATCTCCTGGTTGCCGTATTCCAGTGCTGTCTTCTGACAGCCGTTCACCGCCTTTATTGAATTCTGCGTGAATTTATCTATATTCATGTTCTCACCTCCCTGTCGTCCTTCTGCACAACGACCCGTCCGGATATCAGATATCAAGGCGGGTCGGCAATAGTATTATTCAATGACGAGAGTATCGTAGCACGGATTGTTAGCACTGTCAAGAGGTGAGTGCTAATTCATCTCTCCTGCAACTGTCTTCCAGGATATCATTGCAAAGACATCACATAGATCTGACAGGGATTTGCTTCGTCCCAAAGGTTCGGAAGCACCTCTAACTCCTTGAAGCCACAGCTTATGTAAAAAAGATTTGTCCTGTCATAATCCTCATACACTCCCATCTTCACAGTCTTGACCTGCATGAACTCATATCCCTGCGATGCGGCAGCTTTTTTCGCCCGTTCTACCAATTGCCGGCCAATGCCGCTCCTGTGGTGATCCTTTAATACTCCCATAACTGCCAGTTCAACAGTAGCCTTTCCTGTTTCTTTTAAGCAGAGGAATCCTACATCCTCCCCTTCTTCTTTTGCCGCAAAAAAAATCCAGTCGGCACACCCGGAAATGTATTCTTCTCTGCTCTCTTCTATCTCAAACCAGTCAGTAAGAGCCTCCAATATTTTTCTTGCGACAGCCTGTTTTTCATTTGATTCCGTAATCTCTGTAATCATTTTTTCTCCTGACCCTCTCTTTATTTCTGTGTTTCATCCGGATAATCCCAGAAACCGCCTGTATGGAAATTATCATTACCCAACGGGCGCGCCGTCAGTTTGAAGATCACACATCCGTCCGGACACACAACCGTTTTGGAGTATTCCCCGTCGCCGCCGACTCTGGTAAGATCACCGCCGCTTCTTACAGCTTCCATCAATGGATATAACATCATCATTGTCTTTGAGCAGATCCCGTATCCCTGAGTATTAACAGGACATCCGTAGGTGCATTTATATATATCACCAATCTCTTCGCCATTACGACAATACCTTTCCGTATGATCTCCATGCAAAAAACCTGTTACTTCTACCGTAAATTCATATTCTTCGTCATACCACTTTTTCATATTTACCCCTTTTTCGATCCTGTTTTGATCTCTGTCCTTCCTTATGTTCCTCCGGCATATATTCTTAAGTGTCTGAAGATAAAATAAATCCCTCTGCACAGGCAGAGGGATGTATTTGTTCCGATCATCTCTTTGAGAACTGAGGAGCACGCCTTGCGCCTTTCAAGCCGTACTTCTTTCTTTCCTTCATTCTCGGATCTCTGGTAAGATAGCCTTCCTTCTTGAGAGTGGGACGATACTCTCCGTCCACCTCGAGCAGGGCTCTTGAGATGCCGTGCCTGATGGCTCCGGCCTGTCCTGTATATCCTCCGCCCTGTACGTTGACCAGCACATCATACTTATCAGCTGTACCAGTAGCAACGAGCGGCTGACGAACGATGGTCTTTAATGTCTCAGGGCCGAAATACTCGTCAATATCTCTCTTATTGATAGTGATCTCGCCTGATCCCGGCATCAAATACACGCGGGCGATGGATTTCTTCCTTCTCCCCGTGCCGTAATATCTTTCTGTTGCTTTCTTCTTAGTAGCCAATGTCAGATCCTCCTACACAAATGTCAGTCGAACTTCAACTCTTCGGGCTTCTGAGCAGCATGCTTATGCTCCGGTCCGGCATAGACAAAGAGTTTCTTGGCCATCTGCCTTCCGAGTGTTCCCTTGGGAAGCATTCCCTTTACTGCATGCTCCATGACGGATTCAGGCTTCTTTGCAAGCTTCTCCTTAAGAGGCACCTGCTTCTGTCCGCCGACATATCCACTGTGAGTGATATACATCTTCTGATCCATCTTCTTACCCGTTACCTTGATCTTCTCGGCGTTGACTACGATAACGTAATCTCCCATATCAAGGAACGGAGTATATGTAGGCTTATTCTTTCCACGGAGTACGCTTGCGATGTTCGCTGCAAGCCTGCCGAGTGTCTGCCCCTCGGCATCCACTACGTACCATTTTCTCTCTATGGAAGAAGCACTTGGCATATATGTATCCATTATACGATTCCTCCAATCATGCTAAAAATCCGGTTTCTGTGCGACGGACTTGGGGCAAAGCCCGTGCGAAATAAGATTATAAGTCGGTTTCATAGCCTTTGTCAAGGCATTTTGCGGGCAAAAGCCCGTATTTACTCTTTCTTTGTAATGATCCCCTCGTTCGAGAGCTCAACATTATCTGCGCTTCTCTTTATTTCATCTTCCAGGATCCTGTCGTAGTCGCTGTCTCCTTCGTGAAGCATTGATGTGAAACAGCCCTTCTGTATGCATGGTATGAACCTTAACTCGGACAGCTCTCCTTCATACAGGGTCGCCTCTATCATGCAGGAATCCAGGGTCTTGGAGTTAAACCAGAAATTGCCTGTGGAATATACCACGGGAACGTCTTCAATATACTCAAACCCCTGCAGCACATGCGGGTGCGCTCCGATTATCAGGTCGGCTCCGGCTTCCACATATTTCTCGGCAAGCTCCTTCTGGGATGCCTCATACATGTGCTCGTTCTCCGTCCCCCAGTGGACGAAGGCTATGGTGAAATCGGCATTTTCATCCGCTTCCTCTATGACGCTGAGATACTTTTCGGGATCGAGGGTCCTCAATACGCCGGGCTCCGTCTCGGTCGCCTCCTTTGTGTCAGGCGGGAGCGATCTCTCTATCTGGGTCGCTGCTGTGAAGGCTATCGTCATTCCGCCTATATCAAAGTACCTTGGCGTCATGGCTTCTTCCAGATCATGTCCCGCGCCGACATATTCGATCTCAGCCTCTGAAAGCACATCAAAGGTGTCAAGAAGAGCATCTTTTCCATGGTCATATGCGTGATTATTCGCAAGTCCCACTATATCCACGCCCAGATCCGTAAGATAATGCACGGTTGACGGATCCGCCCTGAAGGTGAATTTCTTGCCCGCAGTGGGAGTCCCTCTGTCGGAATACGGAAATTCATTATTTATCATAGTGATGTCTGCTTCCTGCATCGTCTCTATGATATCTTCGTCCAGAGCTTCCGTCATCTCTCCGCCGCGTGACATAAGAGCGTTCATATTCGCATAGCGACGGTCAAAATTCATATCACCCGTGAATATGATCCTTACCGGTTCGTATTCCACCACATCTTCGGATACGGTCTCCGTCGGCATCTCTACCTCGACCATGGCTTTTTCACTCACGCTCTCCATGGCAGGCGCCGCAGTCTCTTCCTCTTCTACCGTCGCTTCTTCCGTTACCTCGGGGACTTCGTATGTACCTTTCTTTTCAGGAAGATACTCGGAGATCACGCTGTTCATGCCGCATCCCGATGTCATCAGTATAATATATGCAATTATGACAAAAGCCCCGCCTCTTCGGCAGGGCTTAATGTTTTTATGACTCATGCAAATCTCTGATTATTGACCCTTACGCCGGGACCCATGGTCGGAGCGATCGAAACGCTCTTCAGATACTGACCCTTCAGCGCAGAAGGTCTTGCCTTGATTATTGCAGACATCAGCGCATCAAAGTTCTCTTTGAGCTGCTCGGGCGTAAATGATGCCTTTCCTACAGGAACATGTATGATGTTGGCCTTGTCAAGCCTGTACTCTACCTTACCTGCCTTGATATCCTTAACTGCCGCAGCGACATCCATGGTAACGGTTCCGGCCTTGGGGTTAGGCATAAGGCCCTTGGGGCCGAGTACCTTGCCGAGACGTCCGACGACTCCCATCATGTCGGGAGTTGCGACTACAACATCAAAATCAAGCCATCCGTCATTCTGGATCTTCGGTATCAGTTCCTCACCGCCTACATGATCAGCGCCTGCTGCCTGAGCTTCGTCAAGCTTAGCGCCTTTAGCAAATACGAGGACCCTGACGCTTCTTCCGGTTCCGTTGGGGAGTACTACTGCTCCTCTGACCTGCTGCTCGGCATGTCTTCCGTCGCATCCGGTCCTTAAGTGAACCTCGATAGTCTCGTCAAACTTTGCCGTAGCTGCTTTTTTTACAAGCTCTATAGCTTCATCGGGCTCGTAAAGCTTTGTTCTGTCGATAAGCTTTGCAGCCTCATTGTACTTCTTTCCGTGCTTCATCCCGGGCCTCCTTACTTCTCGACCTCGACACCCATGGATCTTGCGGTGCCGGCTATCATGCTCATTGCTGCCTCAAGAGATGCCGCATTGAGATCGGGCATCTTGGTCTCAGCGATCTCCTTGCACTTCTCCTTGGAAAGGGTAGCGACCTTCTGCTTGTTCGGGACGCCTGATGCCTTCTGGAGATTGCAGGCCTTCTTGATAAGGACAGCTGCGGGCGGAGTCTTCGTGATGAATGTAAAGCTCCTGTCTGCATAGACTGTGATGACAACGGGGATGAGGACATCTCCTTTGTCGGCTGTCTTAGCATTGAACTGCTTGGTGAACTCTACGATGTTGACGCCATGCTGACCGAGAGCCGGTCCTACAGGCGGTGCCGGTGTTGCCTTGCCGGCGGGGATCTGAAGTTTGATGTAACCTTCTACTTTCTTTGCCATTGGGCTTCCTCCTTTGATAAAACATTGTGGTAGTTGCGGGCGAGTTTCCTCCCTCCCACTGGTATACTAAACATGTAATGATCTCTACATGTAAAGTTTATTTTTCACCTGCATTAAGCCCTACGCATCACTCCGCACTTCGTGCTCTCGTGATGCTACGAGAATTCGGAATCCGGCCTGTCGGCCTACTTCCTCATTCTCGTTAGCGTCTCTCATGCCGATACGCATTGGTGCGCAAGCGCCCCATGCGTATCGGCATGGAGACTGGGCTTAATGCATTAAATTTATCTCATCAAATGAGATGTCTACAGGGGTCTCGCGCCCAAAGAGCTCTACCATAAGGGTCGCGGTACGCTTGTTCATATCCATCTTTGCGATAGGACCTGTAGTCTCTCTCCAAGGCCCGGCGACTACTCTTACCATATCGCCTTCCTTGAAATTAACTGCCATATTCTCAACATGTATGCCGAGAGGCTTCATCTCCTCCTCTGAGAGCGGGACCGGCTTGCTTCCGGGTCCCACGAAGCCCGTAACACCTCTCGTGTTACGAACGACATACCATGTATCGTCATCCATTATCATATTTACCAGCACATAGCCGGGAAAGAGCTTCTTCTCTACTTCTTTGCGCTGACCGTTATCCTTGACCTCTATAACAGTCTGCGTGGGCACTCTGACTTCGACTATCTTATCCTGCAGATGGCGGTTTTCGATCGCCATCTCTATGCTGGACTTAACCTTATTCTCGTATCCGGAATAGGTATGGGCTACATACCAGCGTGGTTCGTTATCTGCCATATCTTTCTCCCGATCACTTGATCACGAAATTAATGCCATACTGCAAGCCTCTGTCGATAACGGCAATAAGAGCCGCAGTCACGACAGTGATCGCAACGACCGCCACAGACTGCTTGGTCAGTGTCTCTTTGGACGGCCACAGTATCTTCGTAAACTCTGCCTTTACGCCCTTCCAGAAGGAAGTGGCTTTTTTCTCGACTACTGTCTTCTTTGCATCTTCCATAAGAAATCCCTCCGATTGCGGTCCGGATGTACAGTCAGCTCCGGGCCGTGCCGATCCTAACTGCGATCGCGCGGCTTACTTAGTTTCCTTGTGAATAGTATGCTTCTTGCAGAACTTGCAATACTTCTTGATCTCCATCCTGTCGGGATGGGTCTTCTTATCCTTGCTCGTATCATAGTTGCGGTTCTTGCACTCTGTGCATGCAAGTGTGATCCTCGTACGCATGGTGGGGTACCTCCGTGAAGAAAAAAAGTAAAATAATTTGCATAAACGGATCGCTCCGTGCTTCGCACTCCCGCGATCAACGCGTATATACATTATATTTGCATAAACACGGATCGCTCCGTGCTTCGCACTCCTGCGATCAGCGTGTATATACATTATATTTGCATAAACGGATCGCTCCGTGCTTCGCACTCCCGCGATCCTACAGAAATTCGGAATCCGGCCTGTCGGCCTACTTCCTCATTTCTGTTACATCTTCAAAATCTTCCGGCCCCATCCGTGCGAGCACGGCTGTGTCCGCAAGATTTGAAGATTGTTTATGCACTAAAAAAAGGACTGGTGTCCTTAAGCCGTATAAGTATACTATGTCATGCAGGGGTTGTCAACAACTTTTGGGATACTTCAAGGGCTCGTGCTATGACCTGATCCATGTCATAGTACTTGTACTCGCCCAGACGTCCTCCGAAGATGACATTTGCTTCCTTATCGGCAAGCTTTCTGTAGTCTTCATATAACGCGCCGTTCTTTTCATCATTGACTGGATAGTAGGGCTCGTCTCCGGGATGCCACTCAGAGCTGTACTCTTTCGAGATCACGGTCTTCGGCAGGTCATTTCCGTCCTCGTCTTTTCCGAACTCGAACCATTTGTGCTCGATTATCCTGGTCCAGGGAATCTCCCTTTCAGTGTAGTTGACTGCGGCATTACCCTGATAGTTCGGGATGTCCAGAAGCTCATTCTCAAAGCGGACCGAGCGGTATTCAAGATAGCCGAGGGAATATCCGAAGTAAGCATCTATGGGGCCTGTGTATATGATCTTCCCGGCCTCTTTATCGAACTCTTCTTTGTTCAATAGATAATCTGTATCAAGCCTTGTCTCTATCCCGGAAAGCATATTTTCGACCATGCGGGTATAGCCCCCCGTCGGTATGCCCTGGAACAGCGCATTAAAATAGTTATTGTCATAGGTAAAGCGGACCGGAAGCCTCCTTATGATAAAGGCCGGAAGCTGACTGCAGTCTCTGCCCCACTGCTTTTCTGTATATCCCTTTATCAGCTTTTCATATATATCCCTTCCGACAAGAGATATGGCCTGCTCTTCAAGATTTCGGGGCTCATGACCTATCTCTTTTTTCTGCTCCTCTATCTTCGCCCTGGCTTCCTCCGGAGTCACAACACCCCACATGCGGTTGAAGGTATACATATTAAAAGGAAGCGAGTAGAGCTCGCCCTTATAGTTTGCGACCGGCGAATTTGTAAAGCGGTTGAACCTTGCGAATCTGTTCACATACTCCCAGACTGCCGCATCATTTGTGTGGAAGATATGAGCGCCGTATTTATGGACATTTATCCCCTCAGTCTTCTCTGTATAGACATTTCCTCCCACATGGCTCCGCCTGTCGATCACCAGCACGCTTTTTCCCGAATCCGTAAGCTCCCTCGCTGCCACGGCTCCGAACAGTCCTGCGCCTGCTATAATATAGTCATATTTTTTTCCGGCCATTACAGATCTCCCTCCTGTTCCCATATCTCGCGCTTGCCGTATCTGCTCATCATCTCTCCCGCGCCCATGATGATAAAAATAGCAGGAGTGCAGATTATCTGCTGATAACAGAAGAAATTATGCGCCATGTATCCTGCTATGCACATTACCACAGCGAGCGTCTCCGGTGTCTCAATACTCTTTTTCGAATAACGGATCATCCCGCTGATGAATACTCCGATATATGCTATGCCTCCGATCACTCCCATATTGATGATCGCATTCATCCACTCGTTGTGCGCGCACGTGAGGACCTTGTCCTGACCCCACTGCGCCACCAGCTCGTCGTTAAAAAATCTGTATACCTCATTATGGAATCCGTCCGGTCCGACTCCGAAAAGCTTGCGAACGGGTTCTGTCCTTAAAAATGTCGCGACAGTTATCTTCCACGAAGAGCCTCTGCTGTTGCCCCATCTGTCATCAAAGAAAAGATAATTATTATCAGAAGCAAAAGGCGTGCCCGCAAAAACGCCTTTTGTGTTCAGGACCACATAGACTCCTATGGCGGCTATGAACACGACAGTAAGAACCGCCACGACATACCGGACCTTTCCCAAAGCTTCGATACTAAAATGCTCATTACCCATTGCACGGATATACAGTATGAGAAGCGCAGCCGACAGACCAAGCAGCACCCAGCTTATGGGGCCTACAGAGAGCGCCGTCATGAAAGATTCGACCATGACAACTCTGTCTGAAAAGACGACCTGCAATATGCCTATTGTCTTCCAGCCCGCAAAGAGAAGGACAAGGCTTTCCAAAAATCTCCTCATCCTGATATTTTCCCTAAATGATGCCATGAACAGGACCAGATAGATAAATCCATATGCGAGAAATGCCGAATCGGAGTTCTGCTCTATCATTGTCATCGCACCGAGAAAAACATATACTCCGGCAGCGACTGTCTTCACCATGCTCTTTGAATACCAGAAAACAAAAAGCCCGATCGGAAAGAGTAATACCATATAACTTGAAAACCATGTTGTCTGTCCCAGAGTCGATACGAATTTAAGATAGTACTGCTCCTCGAGATCGACGTACATCTCCATAGGATCTATACCGAACCGGTTCAGAAGGCAGAGCAGGAATACCACTGATGATACAGCGAGATATCCGGTGACAAGAAGTTCATCCCAGCGCCAGAACCTGGACACAAAATAGTAGATCGCAACAAATGCCAGCTGGGACACAAGTCCCATATACCATCCGTCATATCCGAAAAGCGTATCTACTTTATACGGCGACAGAAGAAATGAGATCACGGCCAGAAACGCATAGGCCAGGACAAATCTGTCAACGATCGATGTGGCGCTAAGATCCCAGTATTCCTTAATCTTACCCACGCTTAACAAATGGAGCTGGTACCAAATGAAAACACAGGCCATTGCGATCATCGCGATCAATGTCACCCATCTGAAAAAATGCCACTTGGCATCTCCCATGTTATAGTATTTATTCTCGTAATACAGAGGATAGATCGCAAACATGAAGAATACATACAGCGCGACCAAATCCTTCATTATACGCTTGGAAGCCGGTGTCTGTTCAGGAGCTTTTTTTGCTTTTCCGGCCAGCTTTTTTCTGCTCATTCCTTTTTCCTGCGTGTCTCTTTTGATGCGTCCCAAGGCGCAGATGCGTTTTGGTCCGGGCATCATTATATCATATACACCGGCATGCGAACATACTCTCCCGGAAGCATAGCAGGCGCCCGAAATCAAAACTGCGGACAAACGTGTCGCATCATGCGACGCCTTAGATCAGGCATAAGAAAAGCGCCCGTGAGATCACGGACGCCTGAGATCGGATCATAATATGGGCATCAGGTATAAGAGCTGAACATCATCCCGGAATACATGCTCGTCACATAAGGATTTGAGAAATTGTGTCCGGGGTTCTTGTACTCCACCACTATCCTGTCTGTATATTCCATGGGGTTCAGAGATATCTTCTTTGCCTCAAGAAGGATCTCGCTCGCAAAATCAGTTATGGGTCTGAGTGTCTCATTGTGATCTCCTTCAAAAGCCGCTGCCCTGAGATATTTCTCATCTATCTCGAGCTCACCCTTATCATTGAACGAAAGACCGATGGCATCCAGTTCGTTACGGTAGACATTCTGGATGCTCCTCATCTCATTCCTGAATTTATTTGAAAGACCATATGTCTCCGTATAACCCATGGCCTTGTCTATAAAATTATTATATCCCTCTACCAGACTTGATACATTGCTTATCAGGGACTCGACATCCGGCTTCAATCCGATGTGTGTATCTCTGCCCTCTTCGCTCACGCCCTTCAGCGTCACTTCATATGCCTTGTCTATAGTAAATGAATTAGAATATGCGCTGTGAGGATTGCCGTTCAGTGTGAACTCTGCATTGCGCGGCGGAAGAGTGATCTCTCCAAGTCCGAAATAATCTACTGCTCCTGCCCTTTTACTGGTATTGTCATCGGATACATTGAATATCGTCTCTTTGCCGCTGGGAGTGCCGGTAGCTACGCTGTCTATCCTGAGAGCGGAGCGTCCGTTCTCAGACACGACCTCCACCTCGACACCGATGTTGCTCCGATTGATGAGCCTTGCAAGCTTCTCTTCCATCTCCTTATTGGTATCACCGGGCTCTACATTGAACTGGAACTCATAATCGGTATCTCCGATATGGATATCAAAGGAATACGTATCCGGCTCGAGTGTCATCGCGCCGTCATCTATGAATGCACCCATATTTGTCTGCCTGGAAGCAAGACGCTGGACTCCGAGATCGAATGAAGGAGTGTCATCGGGATCTACACTGTCGTCTTCTCCGATATATTTTGCCACAGCCACATCCTCATCCGTCGAATATGCCGTTTTCTTATCAAGAAGGCTTATGGACCTGTCATTGGAAAGAGATGCTATGACATTGCTGAGGTCTCTCGCGTTCTCCTTCATGTTCACCGCATACTCAATGACATTGTCTCCTGACAACGGAAGGAACAACGGGGACTCTTTCGTCTGGCGCATGATAGCAGCATAGACGTTCTTCAGTTCGTCTCTTTTATGTGTGTCATAACGTGATGTCTTGGGCATGAACTGCGGCAAGAAATTGTTATAGACATTTTGCAAAGCCAATGATGCCATATGACGTCCCCTCCTTTCCTCCATGATAGTCAGCGGACAATGACTCTATCGTATAATATCCATTTATACGTTTATAGAATAACACGTTCAGTCAAGTAATGCAAGGAAAAATAGCGGATTTTAAATGTTTTTTGAGATTTTTTTATTGCGGTCCCCGGCCACTTATATTTTGACCTGACTGTCCCTCTGTACTACAATATCTTGTATGAGTATCTCCGCAGCAATGATAATCAAACGCGGCAATTGCGAGGATCTGAAAAGGTGCCTTGCTTCTGTTAAAGGGATCATGGATGAGATCGTGGCGGTAGTCGACCCTACTCCGCTTGACGGCGACATCACAGATGATCTCCTTTTCGAATACGGAGCCAGAGAGATATTCCTGCCCTGGCCGGGAGATTATTCCGCGGCAAGGAACGTCTCACTGGATCACGTCAAAACAGACTGGGTCCTCGTGATAGATACAGACGAATACATTACATCCTTTTATTTTGACGAGCGCGCCGCCGACAGGGACATATACCGTGTTGTAAGGGAGAATGAATATGGCATCAACGATAACGCCCTTCGCAATACCGAGAGGATAACAAGGCTCTTCCGCCCGGGGCTCTTTCGTTACGAGGGATACGTGCATGAGCAGGTGGTATCCCGCGACGCTTCCCCCGTAAAGACCGGCAACGCTTCCATAGTCCTCGGACACAGCGGCTACAAGGACAGGGATCAGATGCTTAAGAAATCCGCTTCTTACAGAGATCTTCTGACCCGTATGGCCCGGGAAAACGACTCTGATCCTTATATCTACTTCCAGATCGGACGTACATATTACGTCGAGCATGATTTCACCGCCGCTGCCGATGCCTTTGAAAAAGCCATAGAGCGCGGCGCCGACACAAAAGACGAATACGTCGAGTCGCTGATAGAGACTTACGGCTATACACTGCTGGAGCTTGGAAGAAATAAAGACGCCATGACCCTGACCGGCTTTGAAGAATACCACGACAGCGCTGACTACATGTTCCTGTGCGGTCTTATCCTTATGAACAACGCCCGCTTTGACGATGCGATCTCAAGCTTCACCAAGGCCACATCCTGCAGCATATCATCCGTCGAAGGCACGGATTCCTTCGCGGCATGGTACAACTGCGGTGTCATCTGCGAAGTTCTCGGGGAAAATAAAAGAGCGAAGGCGTATTACGAAAAAGCCGGTAATTACGCTCCCGCTCTTGAAGGTCTGAAAAGACTGGTTTAAGTCCTATCTGTTCTTCCGGTTATAATTGATCAGACAGCCGTCCAGGATTATCTCTCTTTCTCTGTCTGTCAGATCTCCCACGGTCAGCACAAATTCTTTGCTGCCATCTTTTGTCAAAGCCACTGCTTTTATCTCGGATGCCTTGTCTTCTATCGCCTTCCTGATGCCCGGAATGAATATGTGGTCCAGATTACTGAAGGGAAGAGCGCCCTCCTGAATGACAAACGGTATCATGCCCCAGTTGATGAGGTTTGATCTGTATCTCTTGGTGGCATATTCGTTCGCTATATTGGCCCAGCCCCCAAGCACCTTCTGGCAGGATGCTGCCTGTTCCCTGGCTGATCCGTCGCCGGGCTTTACCGCAAATATCACGCTTCCTATACCGGTATTCTTCCAGTCAGCGCCGGCGTAATCCTTCCTTACGGCATCCCAGGCCTGAGAGAAGGCTCCATCCCCTGACACTGCCGCAGGATCTTCTCCCTTTTCTCTCGCCGATTCATATTCTCTCACTGCCTTGGCACGGCCCACATATTCCGGATCCTTCCTCGACAGGGTGAATTCTGCAAGCCCCAGCGGATTAGATCTGAAGGAGGATGTCTCGCCCGAAGGTATCAGCTCGTCGGTAGTGGTAACGGGATCATGGATCTCAGATACGACACGCAGCAGGAGATTATCGGTCAGGGCTACCATATCCGGCCAGTCCTTGATATTCGGTCCGAGTATGACCTCCTGTGTCTCATCAGCCGTCCCCTTCGAATCAAACACTCTCTTGTCATATATCGCGCTGTCAAAGAAGTACTTGTATTCTCCGATCCTTACATCCAGCCTGTCGGCGCCCGTAAGGTATCCTTTGTTCGCCGCGGTTGCGGCGATTGATCTTGCATCCATCAGAGCGACCGAAGATATCTGCCCGTTCTGTACCTTGGAGCCCTCCCTGTTGGGGAAGTTCCTTGTCGAGTGCCTGATTGAGAAAGCATTGTTTGCAGGCGTGTCACCGGCGCCAAAGCACGGTCCGCAGAAGCAGGTCTTTACGACCACTCCGGAGTCGATGAATTTACTGATCGCTCCGTTTTTGACAAGCTCGGCGTAGACAGGCATGGATGCCGGATATACGCTCATGGTAAACTCATCCGCCCCAATATCCGCGCCGTCCAGTATGTCCGCTGCAGCGCAGAGATTCTCGAATCCGCCTCCGGCGCAGCCCGCTATGATACCCTGATCCACAAGCAGTCTTCCCCGATGTACTTTTTTTGTAAGATCGACCGTGACCCTGTCACCGAAGGCCACCTTCGCCCTCTCCTCTACCTCGTGCAGCACATCATTGAGGTTCTCGTTAACCTCATCAATGGAATAGGCATTTGACGGATGGAAGGGCATTGCGATCATTGGCTTTATCTTTCCAAGATCCACTTCGACGACCTCATCATACCAGGCGTTCTCAGCCGGTTTTAATTCTCTGTAGTCCGAAGCCCTGCCGTGAAGAGCAAGCCATTCTTCTGTCTTTCCGTCCGTACGCCATATGGATGACAGGCATGTGGTCTCTGTCGTCATGACATCTATGCCTATACGGAAGTCCACGGACAGCTTCTCAACTCCGGGACCCACAAATTCCATGACTTTGTTTTTTACGGTTCCGTCGGCAAACAGTTTTCCGATAAGAGCTATGGCCACGTCCTGAGGTCCCACTCCGAATGAGGGCTCACCCGTAAGGACCACAGCCACCACGTCAGGCCGTTTGATATCATAGGTCTGGGATAAAAGCTGCTTCACGAGCTCTCCGCCACCTTCTCCCATAGCCATCGTGCCAAGAGCTCCGTAGCGTGTATGAGAATCAGATCCCAGGATCATCTTTCCGCATCCTGCTAGCATCTCGCGCGCATACTGGTGTATGACTGCCTGATGAGGGGGCACATACACTCCGCCGTATCTTTTTGCGGCTGAAAGGCCGAAGACATGATCGTCTTCATTGATCGTCCCGCCAACGGCGCAAAGAGAATTATGGCAGTTCGTCAGTATATAGGGAACAGGGAACTTTTCTATCCCCGAAGCCCTGAGGGTCTGGATTATGCCCACATAAGTGATGTCGTGAGACGTCAGACAGTCAAATCTGATCCTGAGCGACTCCATATCCTCCGACTTGTTATGCGACTTTAATATGCCATAGGCGATCGTTCCCTTTAATGCCTCATCCTTTGATACCGGCGCCGTCTCGCTTATCTTTCCGGAATCAGTCAGGTACGCTCCGTGTCCCAGTACTTTTATCGCCTCATTTACTGCAGTCATTTTTCATTCCTCCGTCATACTCCAATAATCTGTACGTCATAGTATATCACTGTCAGGCCGGTCCAAGGGAAAGAAAATCTATATCCATAAGGGTAAGCCCTTTGGCCTCGGCGGTGGGGGCAGGGTTCGCGCTTCTGTCCGCTGCCTGAAGGATCCTCGAAACATCCCCGGCATCAAGCTTTCCACGCCCGGCTTCTATAAGAGTCCCGGCTATGATCCTGACCATATTGTAAAGAAAACCATATCCTTTTACCGTGATATATATCTCCGTATCGTTACGTTCCACTTTGATACCGGTGATGTGCCTCACAGTAGTCTTAGCCTGCGTATGTACCGAGCAGAAACTTTTGAAATCATGCTCTCCGACGAGGGGAGATGCCGCTTCATTCATCCTGTCAGTATCAAGCTTATATCCGACATGCATAAAATAGCGCGATCTCAAGGGATCCGCTATCCTCTCATTGTCTATCGCATAGCGGTAAGTCTTTATGGTATCAGTATGTCGGGGATGGAAATCAGAACTGACCTCCATGGCGCTTCTTACCCTGATATCCGACGGAAGCCTGGTATTGATCGCATCCGGGAAGTTTTCCGCAGGTATGGAACTTGCGGTATCAAAGACCACGGCATTACCGAGGGCATGCACTCCGGAGTCCGTCCTCGAAGTGCCTATGACACAGACCGGCTCTCCATGCAGGCTGCCAAGAGCCTCTTCCAGATGCCCTTCTATCGTCTCGCTGTCATCCTTTAACAAGGCAAAGCCATGATAGGCTGTTCCGTCGTAAGCCACCCGTAAAAGGATGCGGCGGATATCGTCATTCATTCCAGCCTCGCCAGACACCGCCGCGTCCCAAAGACGCTGTCCCTCCGGCTTCCTCCATGTCATCTGCGTGTCTCTTGTCCGTGATATACAGAAGGCTCACGTATCTTTCAAATTCCTGCTTCGCCCTGGTATTAACAAGCGATAGTATCATACCCGCAAAGATACTGAGAATCCCTATAACCCAGAGCGCCACTAGTACTATGAGAGTCGGGTATCTCGGAACCTTCCCTGTCTGCGAATACTCCATGACGATGGGAACGAAAAACCCAAGCCCGACAAGGATCGTTGCAGTGCCTATAGTCCCGAAAAAAGCACCCGGTTTGTCGTCCCTTAAGAGTCTGAATATAGTCTTTAAAACCTTGAATCCATCCGAATAAGTCGAGAGCTTTGACGGATTGTCCGCGTCCCTGTCCCTGTATTCTATCGGGATCTCCGCGATCCGGAAATTATTCTCCAGAGCGAATATCGTCATCTCTGTCTCTATCTCAAAGCCCTTGGAAAGAATGGCAAAGCTTTTGACAAAGTCGCGGGAAAAAGCTCTCGCGCCGGTCATTATATCGTTGATGCGGGAATGAAACAGATGATTGATAAGTCCCCGGACCAGACGGTTGCCGAATCCGTGGAAGGGCCTTTTATTCTCCTTGAAATATGTCGAAGAAAGACGGTCTCCTATCACCATGTCGGCCTTACCCTGAAGCACATATCTCCTGAATTCGGGCGCAAATGATGCGGGATAGGTATTATCTCCGTCCACCATGATGTAGCAGTCGGCATCCACCTCCCTGAACATGGTCCGGATGACATTGCCTTTGCCCTGCCTGACTTCCCGTCTGACCACTGCCCCTGCTTCACGCGCAATATCCGCCGTGCCGTCAGTGGAGTTATTGTCATATACATAGATCGTCGCATCCGGCAGGTTCTTCCGGAAATCTTCGACCACCGATCTGATGGATTTTGCTTCGTTGTAGCATGGAATAAGTACTGCTGTCTTCATCCGTATCTCCCGGGTCTTATTTTAACTCGATGATCCTGGCATCGTATTCGTCGGCCATCTCCCTTATCTCAGCCTCATCCGGCATCTTCCCGTTCTCATCAGGCTGCACAAGCCTTGTGACTCCGGGAACCGCAGCATAGGGTATCACCTTTGCTCTCAGCTGATCACGTGTGTGATCCACTGCCAGTATGCTCTCCCCATATCCGGGCATGCCTCCCGATGCGGCAAGAAATTCCTCCTCAATGGCATCTATGCTCTCTATTACGCCTCCGAATTCCTTTTCATAGGCAGAGGGGATCATGGTGCGTGCCACATACGGGTAATTGATCGTAAATGCCAGAACGAGAGCGAGCATGATCCCGCCCCATGAAGGCATGATCTTCGACCTGTAGAGCATATACAGCACAAGACAGAGCATGGCGCCAAAGTATGTGGCTATGTATCTGTCATAACTTGAAAGGGACAGCGCCTCCCATTCCTCGAAGACGAACAGATACACGTATATCATCATGAGAAGATAACCGGTCATTCCCAAAAGGATCGTGACCGGAGCAAGAACATTCCGCAGAGTCCTGCCGTTTTCCCTGATGTATACCGCGAACGCTCCGACAAATACCAGCACTATTATACCACTTGTAAGTCCTGTTGTGCCGTCATTTAATCCGTACGTGAAAAGCCTGGAAATAAAATCTTTTATTGTAGATGCTGCGTAATACGGGATCCCCGCGCTCCCCTGTGTGAGGTTGTTGTTCAGATTGTCCGAAAGATAGGTGGTATTCCCTTTTGCGGAACAGAATATCTTCCACGAAAGCCAGAACGCCACTGAGCATGCCGGGAGCAGGGCCGCTTTGAGCCAGGATGACACCTGCTTTGGATGCAGAAAACGCACGCAGTACAGCATAACGCAGACCGCAGTCAGTACAGCTGACGTGGTCTTCAGCATTGCAAGAACCGTGATAAGGGGCACGAGCCTGATATAAAAGAAAGCCGTCCCGCCCGTTCCGTGATCATCCGGATCTTCTTTCATGATATATATCATGGCCGCGCCGAAAAACGTGGCAGCCAGGATATCCGTTCCCAGGCAGTGCAGGAACTGGAAAGAAAAAAGAAAAGGCAGCATGATGCCGGCTGATACCCTGAGAATGTACCTGATGACATCATCCTCCTTCCTCCTGTGAAAGAATTCGGAAAGAGATATGATCATAAGCGCCCAAAGGACAAAGAACATGGCGCTCTCGCTGAATCTGCCAAGCAGCCGGAACATGAGAAAGTCCATGAAGTACACGACCGGAAAATAATCCCTGTAGAACGTACTGGCCATTCCTCCTGTAGGAAGACCGTTCACATAGAATATATCTTTGGGCGTGATCGCCCATGAGTGAAAATCATCAAAATTGGTGACCCTCATATGAAGACTCAAAAACCATGCAGCCGTAAGTATGAGGATCATAACGGGGATGCCCGGATCCATGAAAGGGTCCGTTATGTCTTTTTTCTTCTTTACAAGGATAAGATACAGACCGTACGCAATCCCGGAAGCCTCATACAGGAGCAGCAGCTCCGTGATATGGCTTATATGTCCGGATATCCCGAGAAGATAAGCCAGCAGCATGAAAATACAGACTCCCGAAGGGAGCGTCTCTGTCAGCTTCCTGTCATATCTCAATGCCAAAGCCAGTGATATCATAGCGGAGAAATTATGCCAAAAAGGACCACAAGAGCGATGTAGCAGAACAGGATCACATAGGCCCTGAAGTCCCAGGGCTTGTATTTAAGGGGCTTCATCTTAGTCCTCCCCTCTCCCCCGTGATAGCATCTGGCTTCCATCGCAAGCGCCAGATCATTGGCTCTTCTGAAAGCCGATACAAACAGAGGAACAAGGAGCGGAACCATGGCTCTGACCCGCCTTATCATTCCGCCGCTTTCAAAGTCAGCGCCGCGGGCCTGCTGTGCCTTCATTATCTTATCAGTCTCCTCCAGCAGTATCGGTATGAACCTCAGCGCTATGGACATCATCATTGCTATCTCGTGAACGGGGAGCTTAAAGACTTTCATAAATCCAAGCCCTTTTTCCAGTCCGTCGGTCAGATCGTTCGGCGTGGTCGTAAGAGTCATCAGGGAGGAGCCGAGGATCAGATAAGTAAGCCTTACAGCGGTAAATATGGCATTCCTCACGCCCTGAGACGTGATCTTAAATACCCAGAAGCTTACGAGCTCCTCACCGGGAGTAAATACAAGATTAAAAAAAACCGTGATGAGCATTATGAAGGCTATGGCCTTCATGCCCTTTATCATATGCAAAAAGGGAACACGGGAAAGACGGATCATGCAGATAAGGAACACCGTGGCCGCCACGTAGCATGACACCTTCTGCGAGATAAAAAGTGAGATTATGAATATCAGGGTCCCGACTAATTTTACCCGCGGGTCAAGCCTGTGCAGTCTGGACTCTGCCTGATAATATTGTCCGATAGTCATCTCCCTAAGCATTCCAGACGGCTCCTATTATCGAATCCACTGCTTCCTTCACACCTGTGATGCTGGTATCCACATCAAAGCCTCTCCTTTTCAGTTCATGCATGATGTAGGTTACCTTCGGTGCCGCAAGGCCTATGCTCTCAAGCTCCTCGATATGGGAATAGATCTCCCTGGGAGTGCCCGACATGAATACCTTTCCCTTTTCCATGACGATAATGTGATGCGCATAATCAGCCACATCCTCCATGGAATGCGATACCAGGATCACAGTGATGCCGCGGGTATCATGAAGTTCCTTCATAAGATCCAGTATCTCTTCCCTTCCTTCGGGATCAAGCCCTGCTGTAGGCTCATCCAGGACCAGGACCTCCGGCTTCATCGCGAGCACACCGGCTATAGCTGCTCTTCTTTTCTGCCCGCCTGAAAGTTCAAAAGGAGATACGTAGAAGCACTCGTCCGGAAGTTTGACGGCCTTCAGGGCAGAATAAGCCGCGAGCGATGCCTCCTTTTCGGACAGCCCCATATTTCTGGGACCGTAACAGACATCCTTGAACACATCCTCTTCGAAAAGCTGATGCTCGGGATACTGGAACACAAGTCCGACCTTACCCCTCAGCGCCCTCATATCGAAGTCCCTGTCATATATATCTTCACCGTTGTAGTAGATATGGCCTGAAGTGGCCTTAAGCAGTCCGTCCAGATGCTGCACGAGAGTGGATTTCCCGGAACCGGTATGACCTATGAGCCCTACGAAATCACCATCCTTTATCTCAAAGGATACGTCATCGAGAGCCTTTACTTCATCGTTTGTGCCTTTGCTGTATATATAATTTACATGATCGAGTATGATCGACATAGTTCCGTGACCAATTCCTTCTCCGTAAGGATACCATCGGGCAGCAGGGACAGCCCGCGCTTTTTCAGCTCATAAGCAAGCCTTGTGGCCTGCGGAACATCAAGCCGGAGTTCCTCTAACTCCTCAACCCTTGAAAAGATCTCCCTGGGAGTCCCTGTCATTTTTATCCTTCCGTCCTGCATGACAAAGAGTCTGTCGGCATAGACGACCTCCTCCATGTAGTGAGTGATAAGGATTATGGTGATCTTTTCGACATCATTTAAAGCCCTTGCGGCCCTGATCACTTCCTTTCGGCCCGCAGGATCGAGCATTGCGGTGGGCTCGTCCATTATGATGCACTCGGGGTGCATCGCGACCACACCCGCGATCGCAACTCTCTGCTTCTGTCCTCCGGACAGGCGCATCGGAGAATGCTTGCGGTATTCCCACATGCCCAGGATCTTAAGGGATTCTTCCACACGCTGCCAGATGTCGTCAGTAGCTACGCCCATGTTCTCCGGGCCGAATCCCACATCTTCTTCAACTATTGAACCTATGATCTGATTATCAGGATTTTGAAAGATCATCCCCGCCTTTTGGCGGATATCCAGAATGTTCTCTTCTTCGGACGTCTTTTTCCCGTCCACAAGCACATAACCCTCTGTAGGATAGAGGATCGCATTGATTTGTTTTGCAAGAGTGGATTTGCCCGAGCCGTTGCCTCCGAGGATAGCTATGAACTCTCCCTTTTTTACGGACAGTTCCACATCATCCAGAGCCCTGTTGATAGAAGAAACGTTTCCCTCTTCATCGCGGCGGATATAATCAAAGCTTAGACCATGCGTTTCTACGATAGCCATGACAAGAAGATCAAGCTATGCTCTCAGCAACACAGCCTGATCATATTCCTTTCTCCATCGTAAAGATGTTTTTCCCGTCTTTGTACTCGTATGAAACGCGGTCCATGCTTTTCTTGACCATGTATATACCGAGACCACCGATAGGTCTTTCTTCGGCAGGAAGAGTGATATCAGGATCCTCCTTGGCAAGCGGATCATACGGGATCCCGCTGTCAGTAAGCCGGATCCGTATCGCCTTTGCTCCTTCGTTATCAGACAGGCCGCTCTGACTGATGATCCCGGCCTCAACCTTTACTTCCCCGCCGTCTTCTCCATAAGCATAGTGGCATACGTTCACAAACATCTCTTCCACGGCAATATTAACAGTACAGATCACCTTCATGCCGGCCCCGCCTTCCTCCATGATGGCCTCCACAAAGTCCTGTACTGCTTCAAGTTTTTCAAGTTCTGCCGGCAGAGTGATCGACCGGAGCTCCTCGTCCGGGCGATCTATGCTCGTAGTCCCCATAAAGATATACCGTAGACCTTCCTTAAAATCACTCTATATTAAGAATATCTACAAATCCGGTTACTTCGAATATTTCCTTAAGTTCGTCATTAGCTCCGGTAACCTTCATCTCGCCCTGCTTGTTCATGACTTTCTGAGCGGAAAGAAGAACACGAAGGCCGGCAGAAGAAATATATTCAAGCTTCGCAAGGTCAAATGCGAGAGCTGTGATCCCGTCAAGGGACTGCTTAAGCTCTTCCTCAAGCTGCGGAGATGTGGTGGTATCCAGTCTCCCCTCCAGTGATATTGTAAGATTGGAACCTTCCTTTTGTTTTACTATCTGCATCATATACCTCCTTGGATCGAATCTTTTGACCGACAAAATATAGTATAAATCCTACCTCAGAACTGGTCAACTGAAATAAAGGCTTTGATATGACAAACCGATGCAGAGCTCACCCTGCATCGGCTTGAAAAATAACCTGTCCCGTAATATCAGGCCAGCTCTATGAGCGCTTCCATTGCGGCATCTCCGTGACGGGGACCGATCTTGACGATACGTGTGTATCCGCCCTTCCTGTCCACATATCTGGGAGCGATCTCGTCGAAGAGTTTTGCGGGAAGATCTACCTTCCTTGTATTCCTCTTCCTCTGTGATCCTTCCTGGGGAACTTCCGTCACAGGATAAAGGACCTTGAGCATCTGGCGGCGAGCATGAAGTCTTGAAGGCATGTCTTTCTTGATCTCCTTTTCAACCTCATCGTAAACCGTTACCTTCTTGCCGTCCTTTTCCTCCTTGATGCGCTTGCCGTCCTTATCTTTGCGGGGAACCTTCACCTTGACTTTCTCTACGGTGAAATTATCCTTTTCCCTGATCGCAAGTGTGATAAGGTGCTCCGCGATCTTGCGGACTTCCTTGGCCCTTGCCTCGGTCGTGACTATCTTCTCTTTAAGGATGAGAGCCGTGACCTGATTCCTCAGCAGAGCCTTTCTCTGGGAAGAATTCTTGCCTAACTTCCTGTATTCCATTTCATTCTCCTTTCTTTACCGGACTTTGCTCTTCGGTCTTACAAACCCGGCGGGACGGAACCATATCACCGGTGGTATTACATATGATCCCGAAAAACTGTGTTTCTTATTCTGATACCGGTGCGCCGGCCTTGAGCTCGAGGCCCAGATCCTTAAGCTTCTCAAGGACTTCCTCGAGAGACTTGCGGCCGAGATTCCTCACCTTCATCATTTCATCGGGAGTCTTCTTGATAAGCTCCGCTACGGTATTGATACCTGCTCTCTTAAGACAGTTATATGATCTTACAGAGAGCTCGAGCTCGTCTATGGACATTACCTCCACATTGACTCTTGCGTCTTCTTTCTTTGCAGACATTACCTCTGCGCGGCTTGCCGCATCAGAGAGATCCACAAAGAGATTCAGATGCTCGGAGAGGACCTTGGCTGCCAGGCTTACCGAATCCTCGGGGCTGATGGCGCCGTTGGTATACACGTCCAGTGTCAGCTTGTCAAAGTCCGTCTGCTGACCTACACGGGTATTCTCCACGCTCATGTTCACGCGCTCCACGGGAGTATAGATGGAATCTATGGATATAACTCCTATGGGGAGCTCAGGGCTTTTATTCTGCTCGGCTGACACATAACCTCTTCCGGTAGTGATCGTAAGCTCTATGTAAAGCTTTGCGTCCTTGCCGCTCAGTGTAGCTATGTGCTGATCCTTATTGACTATCTCGATATCCTGATCACACTGGATATCTGCTCCGGTAACCTCGCCTTCGCCCTCGCACTCTATATATGCCGTCTTAGTCTCATCCTCAGACGCATTGTTGTTGCGGACTGCAAGGTTCTTGATATTGAGGATGATCTCTGTCAGATCCTCTTTCACTCCGGGAAGAGTCGAGAATTCGTGCAGAACCCCGTCCACCTTAACCTGGCTTACTGCCGTTCCCGGAAGAGATGACAGCATGATCCGTCTTAATGAATTGCCTATCGTGATCCCGTATCCTCTCTCCAAAGGAGTGCAGACAAAACGAGCGTACTTGCCATCCTTGGACTTATCCTGGATCTCTATCTTTGGCTTGTCAAATTCGAACAATCGAACACCTCCTATACCATCAATTACAGCATTTACTTGGAGTACAACTCGACTATGAGCATCTCGTCCACGGGCACGTCTATCTCATCCCGCTCCGGAAGCCTGTCGACCGTACCCTTGAAGTTATCGGGATCTGCGATCAGCCAGGCAGGAACCATGCGCCCTGACGTAGCTTCAAAAATATCCTTTATGTGCTGTGATGATCTCTTGTTCTCTCTGATCTCAATTACATCACCGGGCTTAATGCTGTATGAAGGGATCGACACTGTCTTGCCGTTCACAGTGAAGATCTTATGATCAACCATCTGACGGGCTTCTCTGCGTGTCTTTGCAAATCCAAGCCTGAAGACCACGTTATCAAGTCTCCTCTCAAGCATGATCATAAGGTTGGGGCCTGTCATACCCTTCATCCTGTCAGCCTTCTCGTAATAATTTCTGAAAGGCTTTTCCAGCACGCCATATATGAACTTAGCTTTCTGCTTTTCGCGAAGCTGAGTCCCGTACTCACTTACTTTTCTGCCGGACCTTCTCACCTGTCTCTTGGATTTTTTGTCATATCCGAGATATACAGGATCGAGTCCCAACGATCTGCACCTTTTCAGAACAGGTTCTCTATTAACTGCCATATACTAACTTCCCTCCCTGATTATACTCTTCTGCGCTTAGGCGGACGGCATCCGTTATGAGGAACGGGCGTCACGTCCTTAATGCTCGTTACCTGAAGTCCTGCGGCGGCAAGCGCCCTGATAGCTGCTTCCCGTCCCGAGCCCGGTCCCTTGACCATGACGTCTACTGTCTTCAAGCCATAAGGAAGAGCCGCTTTTGTGGCAGTCTCGGCTGCCATCTGAGCCGCATATGGAGTAGATTTCCTTGAACCTCTAAATCCCAGACCACCGGCACTAGCCCATGAAAGAGCATTACCCTGTGCGTCCGTCAACGTCACGATAGTGTTGTTGAAGGATGACTGAATATGTGCCTGTCCGTGTTCAACGTTTTTTTTGATGCGCTTTTTTGTAGTTTTTTTCGCACCCGCTTGTGTTTTACCAGCCATTAAAACTAACCTACTTTCTCTAATAGTTGCCTTATCTTACTTCTTCTTGTTTGCGACCGTTCTCCTGGGACCTTTGCAAGTCCTGGCATTGGTCTTGGTCTTCTGTCCGCGGCAGGGCAGTCCTTTTCTGTGGCGGATTCCCCTGTAGCAGCCGATCTCTGTGAGGCGCTTGATGTTCATAGCGACTTCTCTTCTGAGATCACCCTCGATGACCTGCGTCTTATCTATGACGTCACGGATCTTTGTGACTTCCGCATCTGTAAGATCCTTGCAGCGGGTATCAGGATTGACACCAGCTTCCTTCAGTATCCTGGTAGCGGAAGACCTGCCGATTCCGAATATGTACGTCAGTCCTATCTCGACGCGCTTATCTCTGGGCAAATCAACACCGGCTATTCGAGCCATAAGTGAGCATCTCCTTTCTTTTAAATATGTAAGCTTATCAAGTGCCGGGTATTATCCCTGCACCTGCTTGTGCTTCGGATTCTCGCAGATCACGCGGATCTTGCCTTTTCTCTTTACTATCTTGCACTTCTCGCAGATAGGTTTTACTGAACTTCTTACTTTCATAATAATCCCACCTTCCGTTTGCGCCTTGAAACGCATAGACTTCCGTTGGCTACGTGAAGTACTATAATAGCATAGCCAATACATCATTTCAAGAAGTTTTTTATCTTCTATTTATCTCTCCAGGTGATCCTGCCCTTGGTCAGGTCATATGGTGAAAGCTCTATGGTCACCTTGTCTCCGGGGAGGATCTTGATGAAATTCATACGAAGCTTTCCCGATATATGGGCGAGGACCTCGTGCCCGTTCTCCAGAGTCACCCGGAACATGGCGTTGGGCAGTTTTTCAACAACTTTCCCTTCTACTTCAATTACATCCGCTTTAGACATTTTTCTCCTTAAATCTCAACCAAGTATGCCTTTTACATCCGAGAAGACTTCATCTGCGTCCCTCGTTCCGTCGACGGTATGGAGCACTCCCTTCTTCCGGTAGAAATCTATGAGAGGCTGGGTCTGCTCGTGGTATACCTGAAGACGCTTCCTGACTGTCTCGGGCTTATCGTCATCTCTGATGATGAGCTCTGCTCCGCACTGGTCACATATGCCATCCTTTTTGGGCGGTATGTATGCGATATGATAGATCGCCTGACACTTGGGGCAGGCTCTCCTGCCTGACATCCTGTTGATTATATCTTCGTCAGGGACCTCTACGTCTATGGCGTAGTCGATCTTTTCCCCTATCTTCCCGAGTTCTTCGTCCAATGCCTCGGCCTGAGGTATGGTACGGGGAAACCCGTCAAGTATATATCCTCTGCCGCAGTCATCAGCTCCCACTCTGTCGAGCAGCATCCTGATCGTAAGCTCGTCGGGGACCAGCGCTCCCTTGTCCATATAGCTTTTGGCTTCTTTTCCGAGCTCAGTTCCCTCGCTTATATTCTTACGGAAAATGTCTCCGGTAGATATATGAGGAAGCTCATATGACTCTGCGATCCTGTCGGCCTGTGTTCCTTTGCCCGCACCGGGCGCTCCAAGCATAACTATCTTCATTCAAAGCCTCCGATTCAGGAAAGGAATCCTTTATAATTCCTGACGACCATCTTGGACTCGATCTGCTTCAGGGTCTCAAGGATGACGCCTACTATGATGATAAGTGATGTTCCGCCGAAGGTTACGTTAGCATTGAACGCCCCGTTAAAGAAGATCGGTATCATCGCCACTATCACCAGACCTACAGCGCCTATGAATATGATGTAATTCAGTATCTTTGTCAGATAATCACTGGTGGGCTTGCCCGGTCTTATGCCGGGGATGAAGCCGCCCTGCTTCTTCATGTTATCGGCGATCTCCAGAGGATTAAAGGTGATCGACGTATAGAAATATGCGAAGAAGATCACGAGCAGGATATATACGAGCGCTCCCAGTGAATACCAGGGTGTAGCCGCATTAAACCAGTTGCCTGAGCTTAAAGCCCTCAGAATGTGTCCCCATATCGACGTGCCGCCGGTCTTGCCGAAAAGCTGGGCTATAACGACCGGGAACTGCATGATCGAGGATGCGAATATGATCGGGATAACGTTGCCTGTATTAACCTTCAAAGGAATATAGGTGCTGTTGCCGCCGTACTGCTTTCTTCCCTGCATCTTCTTTGCGTACTGTACGGGGATCCTGCGCTCCGCATCATTCAGGAGGATAGTAAGGACTATCGTGACAAGGATGATCGCAAGTATTATGACACCGTTCAGTATCATATATGCTATGGGCCTGCCTGCAACAAACATGGTGTAGAGGCTCGTCATGTCATCCGGTATCCTGGATACGATGTTGATGGTAAGGACTATGGATATACCGTTGCCCACACCGTATTCGGTTATCTGCTCGCCTATCCACATAAGGAATGCAGAGCCTGCCGTGAGCGTGCATATCACAAGTATCACGTTGAGCGCATCATACTTCTCAAGGATGCCCTGTCTGCCGAAACCTATGGCCATGGCAAGAGACTCTACAAGAGCGAGTCCTATGGTCACGTATCTAGTGATCGCGACCAGCTTCTTTCTTCCCTCTTCTCCCTCTTTATGCATCTCCTCAAGAGCGGGGATAGCAATGGTAAGGAGCTGGATGATGATGCTCGATGTGATATACGGCGTTATGTTGAGGGCAAATAATGACATGTTCTCAAACGAACCGCCGGTAAATGCATTAAAAAAGTTAAACGAATCCGAATCGCCCGTGATCTGCGAAAACCACTCCGCAAAAAATGCCCGGTTGATCCCGGGTACCGGTAGCTGGCATCCCAGGCGGACGACTATGAGCATCAGAAACGTGAAGATAATGCCGTTCCTGATCTCTTTGATCTTGAAAGCATTGCGTACTGTCTCAAACATCAGATCACCTCTGCTTTTCCACCTGCTGCTTCAATCTTCTGCTTTGCCGTCTCCGAAAAAGCATTTGCCTTGACTGTCAGCTTCTTCGTAAGCTCTCCGTTGCCCAGTATCTTGAGTCCGTCTCTGGTATCCTTGATGATCTTCCTCTCAATGAGATCCTCTGCCACGACTGTGGCTCCGTCCTCATAATACTTCTCGAGCTGGGAGACATTGAGTACGACTATATCCTTATGGTTATAGTTCTTGAAGCCTCTCTTGGGGAGTCTCCTGTAGAGGGGCATCTGTCCGCCCTCAAAACCTATACGGGGAGCTCCGGATCTTGCCTTCTGACCTTTGTGTCCGTAGCCTGCGGTCTTGCCGTTTCCTGAGCCGTGGCCGCGGCCCTTTCTGAATCTTTCCGTACGGGATCCTTTGGCGGGATGTAATTCATTAAGTTCCATTATATGTATCTCCTTTCGCTACAACGCAGACGCCCCGTACCGGATATACCGGACGGATCCGTCTACTCGCTTTATCCTATATCTCCTCAGTCTATCTCTTCGACCTTCAGGAGATGCTTCACCTGGGCTATCATGCCCCTTATTGCTTCGTTATCCGGCTGGACTACAGTATGGTATGTCTTGTGGAGTCCTAAAGCCGTTACGGTTTTCTTGTGCTTGGGAATCGCGCCTATAGTAGACTTCGCAAGCGTTATCTTCAGCTTCTTTGCCATTATGCGCGCACCTCCTCTACAGTCTTGCCTCTCTTGCGGGCCACTTCCTCGGGGGATGTGATCTGCTTCAGGGCATCGATCGCTGCAAGAACGACGTTCTGCTTGTTATTGGATCCGAGTGATTTTGTACGGATATTGCGGATGCCTGAGAGTTCGCAGACAATACGCGCGGGACCGCCCGCGATGATACCCGTTCCTTCAGGTGCTCTCTTCAGAAGTATCTCCGCACCTCCGAAGTGTCCGATGAAGTCATGAGCTATGGATCCGTTCTCATCAAGAGCTACCGAGATCATATGCTTCTTGGCATCCTCTCTGCCCTTGCGGATGGCTTCCGGTATCTCCGTTGCCTTTCCGAGCCCTACTCCTACATGTCCTTCCTTATCACCTACGACCACCAGGGTGGAGAAGCGCATATTACGACCACCCTTGACGACCTTTGTGACTCTCTTTATGGTTACAACCTTGTCTTCAAGTCCGTCTTCAGGTTCTCTGTCGTTTCTGGAATTTCTTCTTCTGTCTCTGTTATCTGCTTCCATCTGTCGTCTCCTTTCCCTTAGAATTTCAGTCCGGCTTCACGAGCCGCATCTGCAAGAGCCTTTACTTTGCCATGATAGATATAGCCGCCTCTGTCAAACACGACCTCTTCGATGCCCTTGGCCTTGGCGCGCTCTGCTATTGCCTTTCCGACACATTCTGCTGCTTCCTTATTGTCGGTATACTTGACCTTGCCCTTAAGCTCCTTGTCCATAGTGGAAGCTGCAGCGAGCGTTGTCTGTGCCACATCATCTATGACCTGTGCATAGATATGGCTGTTGCTCCTGAATACCGCAAGTCTGGGCCTTTCAGCTGTGCCGCTGAAGCGGTTTCTGATGCGCATGTGCTTCTTTTCACGCACCTTGGCTCTTGATTTCTTTTTTATCATATCTGTCCTTTCCGCATAAAAAGGTTTTGCTCTTTATGACTAACGCCTGAGATTTACTTCTTACCGGTCTTTCCAACCTTACGTCTGATCACTTCGTCGCTGTACTTGATTCCCTTGCCCTTATAAGGCTCAGGGCTTCTCTTCTCACGGATGACCGCCGCATACTGTCCTACGGCCTCCTTGCTGATACCCGAGACGATGATCTGGTTGTCCTTGACTTCGGTGGTTATCCCTTCCGGATCCTCCATCTCGATCGGATGTGAATACCCAAGTGAGAGTGTCAGCTTCTTGCCCTGCTTTGCTGCTCTGTATCCTACACCGTTTATCTCGAGAGTCTTTGAGTATCCCTCAGTGACTCCTACGACCATATTATTGATCAAAGACCTGGTAAGTCCGTGAAGCGCCCTGTTTTCCTTTGCATCGTCAGGCCTCTCCACCTTGATCTGTCCATCCTCGCTGCTGATCTTCATTGCAGCAGGGAGAGTTCTCGTAAGCTCGCCCTTAGGACCTTTAACCGTCACAGTATTATTTTCTGCCACATTGACCGTCACTCCCGACGGTATGGCGATAGGCATTTTTCCGATTCGTGACATGCCCGCAACCTCCTATTGTTTTTTTACCATACGAAAGCAAGAACTTCGCCGCCGACTCCCAGCTCTCTTGCCTTCTTGTCAGTTACCACGCCTTTGTTCGTAGAGATGATCGCAATACCGAGGCCGCCGAGCACTCTGGGGAGCTCGTTCTTGCCTGCATATATACGCAGACCGGGCTTGGATATCCTCTTGAGGCCGGTTATGACCTTCTCTTTTTTATTGTCATTGTACTTCAGCTCTATCCTTATATGCTTGAAGTCGTTAGGCGCATCTACGAGCTCGTAGCTCCTGATGTATCCCTCATCCTGAAGGATGCCCGCTATGGCAAGCTTCATCTTCGATGTAGGGATCTCGACCGTATCATGTTTTGCAGTATTCGCATTACGGATTCTTGTAAGCATATCTGCAATCGGATCATTAGTCGTAAGCATTTATCTGATCTCCTTTCTTTACCATGAAGCTTTCTTTACGCCGGGTATCTGACCCTTGTATGCCAGTTCCCTGAAGCATATGCGGCAGATCCCGTATTTCCTTAAAACGGCATGGGGACGTCCGCAGATCCTGCAGCGGGTATATGCTCTGGTTGAGAACTTAGGCTTTCTCTGCTGCTTTCTTTTCATTGATAATTTTGCCATATTATACTGCCTCCTGTTTCTCAAACGGCATATTGAAGAGTCTCAAAAGCTCCCTTGCTTCCTCGTCAGTCTTCGCCGTGGTAACGATTATGATGTCCATTCCTCTGATCTTGTCGATCTTGTCATACTCTATCTCGGGGAATATGATCTGCTCCTTTATTCCGAGGGCATAGTTGCCTCTGCCGTCAAAGGAATTCGCCGACACGCCCCTGAAGTCACGGACTCGGGGAAGAGCCAGGTTCACAAGTCTGTCGAGGAAGTCGTACATCTTCTCGCCTCTTAAGGTGACCTTGCAGCCGATCTTCATGCCTTCCCTTATCTTGAAGTTAGCGACAGCCTTCTTGGCTTTGGTCGTGACCACGTGCTGTCCTGTGATCTTTTCGAGATCGCCTACTGCGGAATCCAGAAGCTTTGCGTTATCCTTTGCCTCACCGACTCCCATGTTCACTACGATCTTCTCAAGCTTGGGGATCTCCATGACATTCTTGTAACCAAACTTCTTCTGCATGGCATCCCTGATCTCGCTGTTGTATGTTTCTTTATATCTGCTCAATTTTCAGGCCTCCTTCTCAGTCTATGACTTCGCCGGTTGACTTGGCGATGCGGACCTTCTTGTCACCGTTTACCTGGAAGCCGACTCTGGTGGGCTTGCCGTTGTGCACATACATGACATTTGAGATGTCTATAGTGCCCTCTTTGTGAGTGATGCCTCCGTCGGGATTTGCTGCCGAGGGCTTCTCATGCTTTGTGACCATGTTCACTCCCTCTACAACGATGCGTCCCTTCTTCTTATCTATGGAAACTACCTTGCCCTGTTTCCCTTTGCTCCTGCCTGCGATCACCTGTACGGTATCGCCTTTTTTTATCTTTAATGTCGCCATGATGACCTCCTTATAATACTTCGGGAGCCAGCGATACGATCTTCATGAACTGCTTGTCACGAAGCTCTCTGGCCACCGGCCCGAATATACGTGTTCCTCTTGGCGTATTGTCTTCCTTGATGATGACAGCTGCATTTTCATCAAAGCGGATGTAGGATCCGTCCTTGCGTCGTATTGATTTTACGGTACGCACTACGACAGCCTTTACCACATCACCTTTTTTGACAACTCCTCCGGGAGTCGCATCCTTCACCGTTGCGGTGATGATGTCGCCTACGCTTGCATATCTTCTGGTAGAGCCTCCCATTACCCTGATAGTGAGGAGCTCTTTGGCGCCGGTATTATCAGCGACCCTGAGTCTTGTTTCCTGTTGTACCATCTTTTCGCTCCTTTCAGGTTTACTTAGCTCTCTCTATGATCTCGACCAGTCTCCATCTCTTTGTCCTGGACAGGGGACGGGTCTCCATGACCTTGACAGTATCTCCGATGCCTGCTTCATTGTTCTCATCATGTGCATGAAGCTTGTAAGTACGTTTCACGATCTTCTTGTAAAGGGGATGACGTACATTATCCTGGACTGCCACCGTGATGGTCTTGTCCATCTTGTCACTTAAGACTTTCCCGACACGGGTCTTTCTAAGATTTCTCTCTTCCACGTTTATCTCCTTTCCGATCAGGCTTCAGCCGACTTCTCGGTGATGACCGTCTGAATACGTGCTATGTTTTTTCTGACTTCTCTGATGCGTGATGTGTTATCCAGCTGGTTTGTCGCATTCTGGAAACGCAGGTTGAAAAGCTCCTTCTTTGCGGCGGTGAGATCGCCTGCAAGCTCCGTACCTGACTTCGCTCTGAGATCTTCCAAGTACTTATCTGTTTTCATTAGTTGTCACCGCCTTTCGCCGCTACCTCTGCTGCAAGGTCAGCCTTTGAGTAGATCTTGCACTTGCAGGGAAGCTTGTGTGATGCGAGTCTCAGTGCCTCTCTTGCAACATCTTCGGACACACCCGCGATCTCAAACATTACCCTTCCGGGCTTAACGACTGCCACCCAGTACTCAAGAGCACCTTTTCCGGATCCCATACGGGTCTCTGCGGGCTTTGCAGTCACCGGCTTGTCAGGGAATATCTTTATCCATACCTGACCGCCACGCTTTATGTACCTTGTCATAGCCACACGGGCTGCTTCTATCTGATTTGACTTGATCCAGCAGGGCTCCAGAGCGACTATGCCGTACTCTCCGTACACTATGGTGTTTCCGGAATTAGCCTTGCCTCGCATCGTTCCGCGCATTTGCTTACGATGCTTTACTCTCTTTGGCATTAACATTATCTGTCACCCTCCCTCCTGTTGTTTCTTCTTCTGTTGTTATTCCTCATATTGGGATCCTCGGGAAGATCATCCTCGGATACGGCATACTTATGCTTTCCAAGAACCTCATCCTTATAGATCCATACTTTTACGCCGATCTTGCCGTAAGTAGTATCTGCCTCGGCAAATCCGTAATCTATATCTGCTCTTAAGGTCTGAAGGGGGATCGTTCCCTCGGAGTAGAATTCTCTTCTTGCAATATCGGCTCCGCCGAGTCTTCCGGATACGCTCGCCTTGATACCCTTGGCGCCGTTCTTCATCGTCCTCTGCATTGCAGACTTCATCGCACGCCTGAAGGATACACGGTTCTCAAGCTGTCCTGCTATATTCTCGGCTACCAGCTGAGCGTCCTTGTCGGGGCGTCTTACTTCCCTTACATCCAGGACCAGAGTGTCCTTTGAGAGCTTCTGAAGCTTCTTCTTGGTCTCCTCTATCTGTGCTCCGCCCTTGCCCATCACTATACCGACCTTTGCGGCATATACTATGACCTTGGCGCGGCCTGCGGCTCTTTCTATCTCTACTCTGGAGATACCCGCCTGATAGAGCTCCTTCTTGAGGAACTCTCTGATCTTGTAATCCTCTACCAGATTATCCGCAAATTCCGTATCCTGTGCGAACCATCTCGAACTCCAATCCTTTATGATACCTACTCTCAGGCCATGGGGATTAACCTTCTGTCCCATATGTCAGCTCCTTTCATCCAGTACTACGTTAATGTGGCACATTCTCTTCAAGATCCTGTAAGCGCGTCCCTGCGCCCTGGGCTGAATGCGCTTGAGCATGGGCCCGGGAGTCGCGTAGCACTCTGCCACAAACAGTTTGGAGCGATCCATTCCGCTGTTGTTTTCCGCATTTGCTGCTGCGGAATTCAGAAGCTTCAGGATCACGTCCGACGCGTACCTCGGATTGTATGTGAGTATAGCTACCGCTTCGTCTAAGTTCTTGCCTCTGATCGCATCAAGGACAAAGCATGCCTTCTGCACGGGAACTCTGGCATATGAAAGCTTTGCGTGCGGTCTCTTCTCTCTGTTATTTTCGTTTCTCTCCCTCTTAACCTGGGATCTATGTCCTTTTGCCATGGATTACCGACCTCCTTACTTAACGCCTGACTTGGACTCTGATGATGAGTGTCCTCTGTACGTTCTGGTGGCTACGAACTCACCAAGCTTGTGGCCAACCATATCCTCGGTAACATACACGGGAACGTGCTTCCTGCCGTCATGTACCGCTATCGTATGTCCTACAAAAGAAGGAAAGATGGTTGAACGGCGGGACCAGGTCTTTATTACCTCTTTCTTGCCGGATGCGTTCATGGCATCTATCTTCTTCAAAAGGCTATCATCTGCGAAGGGTCCTTTTTTAATTGAACGTGACATCTATCTTATCCTCCTTAACCTAATGCCTTGCCGTTTCTTCTTCTCACGATGAGCTTGTTGCTAGCCTTCTTGGCCTTTCTGGTCTTATAACCAAGAGCAGGCTTACCCCAGGGGGTAGAAGGTCCGGGACGTCCGATCGGTGCGCGTCCCTCTCCGCCTCCGTGAGGGTGGTCGTTCGGGTTCATGACCGATCCTCTGACCGTAGGCCTTATGCCCATATGACGAATTCTTCCGGCTTTTCCGTAGTTAATGAGGTTGTGATCGATGTTGCCGACAGTACCGATCGTTGCACGGCAGCCTATGGGCACCATCCTCATCTCACCGGAGGGAAGCTTTAATGTTGCATACTTGCCTTCCTTAGCCATCAGCTGAGCCGATGTTCCGGCGCTTCGCACCATCTGTCCGCCCTTGCCGGGAAGCATCTCGATATTATGTACTTCAGTACCTACCGGGATGTTGGCAAGAGGGAGGCAGTTGCCGACTCTTATCTCCGCCTCGGGACCGCTCATGACGGTCATGCCGTCCTTGAGTCCGTTAGGAGCGAGTATGTATCTCTTCTCTCCGTCCGCATAGTACAGAAGGGCGATGTTTGCCGTCCTGTTGGGATCGTACTCGATCCCGGCCACGCGTGCGGGCATTCCATCCTTGTCATTTCTCTTGAAATCAATGATCCTGTACTTCTGTCTGTTGCCGCCGCCTCTGTGTCTGACGGTGATCTTTCCCTGATTGTTCCTGCCCGAATTCTTCTTTTTCTTCTCGAGCAGAGATCTCTCCGGAGTCTTCTTTGTAACCTCCGAGAAATCAGAGCCCGTCATGTTCCTTCTTGACGGTGTATAGGGTTTGTATGTCTTTATTCCCATCTCTTTTTCCTTTCTCTGTCTGAATAGCTTTCTCGTCCGGTGATCATGCACCGGGCATAATTTTTCTCAGATCCCGGTCTTAAAGACCTGCGAAGATCTCGATATCCTTCGAATCTTCCGTGAGCTTGACTATGGCCTTCTTTCTCTTGGCCGTGTAGCCCTGTGTGTAGCCTCTCCTGCGCTTCTTGCCCTGAAGGTTCATCGTGTAGACCTTCTCGACCTTGACTCCGTCGAACATCTTCTCGACGGCTTCCTTTATCATGACCTTGTTCGCTGAAGGTGCCACATAAAATGTGTACTTCTTCTCTGCCTGCAGATTCATGGATTTCTCTGTTACTACCGGGCGGAGTATCACGTCGTAATATTTGATGTCAGCCATTATGCGTATACCTCCTGTATCTTCTCTACAGCCGCCTTGGTGGCAACAACCGTACTGTACTTCATGATGTCATACGTATTGATGCTGTCAGCCTGACAGGTGGCAACTCCTGGTATATTCCTTGCCGAGATGATCACGTTCTTGTCGAGTGAATCAAGGATCACAAGAGCCTTGTCAACCTTGAGAGCGTCAAGCACCTTCTTCATCTCTTTTGTCTTGATCTCATCAAGCTTCAGTTCGTTCAGGACAAGGAGCTTCTCTGCCTCGACCCTGGAAGTGAGGGCGCTCTTTAATGCGATCCTCTTTTCCTTCTTATTCATCTTGAAGCTGTAGTCTCTGGGGACCGGAGCAAAGACGACTCCGCCGTGTCTCCACTGAGGAGATCTTGTGGAACCCTGTCTTGCATGTCCTGTTCCCTTCTGTCTCCAGGGCTTTCTGCCTCCGCCTGAGACCTCTGACCTTGTCTTTGCTTTCTGTGTTCCCTGACGGCTGTTAGCCAGATGCTGGACAACTGCCAGGTGTATAAGATGCTCGTTGATCTTAACTCCGAAGATATCGTCGTTAAGACTCATCGTGCCCGTTTCTTTTCCAGTCATATCGTAAACTTTTACGTCTGCCATTTCGGGTATCCTCCTTCCTTTCGATTAATTGGACGCCTTGGCGGCACCCGCAGAGGCCTTTGTGGTCTCTTTTATCGTGATGAGCCCCTTCTTGGGACCGGGAACTGCGCCCTTTATCAGCAGCAGATTCTTCTCTGCATCAGCGCGTACTACTTCGAGATTCTTTACAGTCACCTGTACCGAACCCATATGTCCCGGCATGCCCTTGCCCTTGAATACACGGCTGGGTGAGGAGGTTGCTCCGTTTGATCCCTGATGACGATGGAACTTGGAACCGTGCTTCATGGGTCCTCTGTGCTGTCCAAGTCTCTTGATCGCGCCCTGGAAACCTTTTCCCTTTGATATGGCGGTCACATCCACCTTATCGCCGACCTCAAAGATATCGGCTTTGATCTCGGATCCTATCTCATACTCTGAGCAGTTCTCAAACCTGAATTCCTTAACGTATTTCTTGGGGTCGACGCCGGCCTTCTTGAAATGTCCCATCTCAGGCTTGGTAGCTCCGTGCCTGTGGGCCACGTTCTTCGAGCCGCCCTTGTCCTTATTGACGACCTTTTCTTTCTTTTCCTGGAAACCTACCTGTACTGCCTCGTAGCCGTCATTTTCCATTGTCTTGAGCTGGGTTACCACACACGGGCCCGCCTCAAGCACAGTCACAGGGATCATGACGCCGTTCTCGTCAAAGATCTGTGTCATGCCTATCTTTGTGGCAAGTATTGCTTTTTTCATCTTTGTCTGTCCTTTCCGTCCGCGCCGGCCGCTATGCATGTTGCAAGGCACTGCCATCCTGCACGGAACTCTGGCGCCTCGGAGCTCTATACGGCTTCATAAATGCTGCATGAGCTCATTACGCGATTCTTTATCAGTTCTTTTCCTTCATCTTTATGTCGATGTATACGCCTGCGGGCATCTCAAGACGCTGCAGGACGTCTACGGTCTTCTGCGTGGGAGCAATAACGTCGATCAGACGCTTATGCGTTCTCTGCTCGAACTGCTCTCTGGAATCCTTGTACTTATGTACAGCACGAAGGATCGTAACCACTTCCTTTTTAGTAGGAAGGGGCACAGGGCCGGAAACATCGGATCCGTTCTTCCTGACCGCCTCTATGATCTTCGCAGCAGACTGGTCCACGAGCTCATGGTCATATGCCTTGAGTGTGATCCTCATAACCTGTTTTGCCATAAAAAAAGTCGCCTCCTTATTTGTAATGATCTTCTTAGTCGGTGACTGTACACATTGCCGCGTGTGTCCTATATATATTAAAGACAGATTGCAGCCTCATATGTCCGGAACCGGTTCCCTCACGGGCCTCGTCCCATCCACTAACTGTACAGTGACTTCGTCGCCAGTATCTATGACTTGACATTCGCTCCACGAAATTACCTGTCCTGCATGGGTCCTGGAGGTCTATCCTCCGGCATGACAGCAACTTCCGCTTCCCAGCTATCGCGTCACGGCAAGTGCTAGGTTAACACAGTTTGAGAGTCAATGCAAGGATTTTTTTAGGAATTTGCCCGATCCGGCTGATCCCGGCTCCTTTAATGGCAGATATTGTGGTCGGAGTCCTCTCTGACCACAACCGGAAAAGTATTACGATGCAAAAATAAAGTAATTCACGAATGTCAGGATGAGATTATTGTTATAAAGAAGCCTGACGAATTCATTTCCCTCGACTAATGCCAGAAGACGGGGCATTTCTTCGGGAGATGTAAATAAAAGCAGAAAAAAGAACGTTCCCCAGATTATGATCAGTCCTCCGGCAAAGCCGGCCAAGGCCCCCAGGAATCTGTCCACGCTTCCGACTACAGGCGCATCGCTTATCAGCCTGAAGAAACTCAGTACCTTTTTTATCGCCCATCGCAGCACAAGAAACGATACAGCAAACGCCGCAACCGATATTACGGCATCTGCGAAAGCAAGACTCATGACATCTTTTACTATATCATCCTTAAGGACTGGAATCGCGGAAGCGATAAGGAATATGGATGCGAGAGATGATACGACCGGGATTAGCGTCCTGATAAAGCCCGCCCGCCTTCCGGCAAAAAAACATATCAGGAGTACAGCTACTATTATAAGAAACAACGCATTCGGACTCATGTCACTTCACCAGCTGTATGGTCTTCACTGTCTCGCGGTTGACCAGGATGTACCGTCTCGCGTTATTTGTAGTGGATACCAGAAGAGTAGAGTCATCTAGCGGTCCGTCGTATTTTATGGTCCCGCGAAGATCATATATCAGCATATGCGTGTCGCTGTAGATCACTATCCTCTTTTTGCTTACCTGGACATCGATATAGTCAAGATCAAACGGGATCGAAAGAAGCTCTTCGCCTGCAAGATTAAAGACGGACGCGGCATAGCCCCCGTCAATGGCGCTCTCACGCACCAGCACGATCCTGTCCTCGCTGTAGAAAACACCCTTTATGCGTGTATCAAAACTGTACTCAAAGGATTTTTCCGGCTTCTGATCACCGGAAAAAATGATCATCTTATCAGTACCTATGGCAAATGCGGTGGAATCGTTCAGGAATTTGACTCTGGGTATGAGAGTGCCTTCAAAGTCATAGCCGCTCATGTAATGGTCGCTCTCATTCGCTCCCACATCACCAAAGTTGTAAAATGCGACGGAGCTTCGCATGGCATCTCCCTCTACTCTCGTATATGCGACCCCGAGGAGATAACCGGACGGCGACAATGAAATATCCATAGGATATCCGCTCTCGGCCATGGAGCACTTCACCGACGCGAGCTCTTCGCCGTTCTTGTCAAAAAGTCTTATCCAGGAAGTGCCGGAATCTTCGAGCACCGCTGCCACCACTCCCTGCCTTGACACGCAGATATCCAGGATCGGAAGCTTTGTCGATATCTTTCCCTGATCCTCTGCGGAGGATGCCACATATATCTCCGTGCCCTGTTCATCCGCGATGGCCACAAAGTCTCCGCATGTTGCGGCATGAGGATCCTGCATCTCATATGTTACATTCCAGATCGCCTTGCCGTTGCCCTCAAAGGCTTCCGCCCCGTCTCTGGAGAGCTTGAGTATATGCCCGTTATAGGCAATATACTCCGATGTATCCGAATCCTGCCTCATGGCTTTGGACAGGATATCATAATCATTAAATGTGGTGTTCTGGTAGAGGCGGTGTAAAAGCCATATGACAAAGATCAGGGCCGCGAAAAGAGCCACGACCCTGAGTACTTTTATGATACGATGCTTCAGGATCTCCCTGTCGGCATGCCTGTCATCGGATGTTTTATTTCCTTTTATCACCTTGAATCCTGACATACGTCGGATTATATCATAAGTCAGGATTCAAAGCGAATACCGGCTGATATGCCGTACTGCTCTACAGGAGCTCCTTTATCTGGCTGTAGATGCCCTTGCCGTCGAGTCTGTACTTCTCGAGAAGGCCTGACCATGTGCCGGACTCTCCGAAGAGATCCTGCATGCCTATCCTGTGTACCGTGGTGGGACACCTGGATGCCGTAAGCTCTGCGACCGCCGAGCCGAGACCTCCGATGACGGTTGCCTCCTCTACGGTGAAGATCTTGCCGGTCTCTTCCGCTGCCTTTAATACGATGTCCTCATCCAAAGGCTTTATGGTATGGATATTGATCACGCGTACCGATACTCCGTCGTTCTCCAGTGACTCGGCTGCCTCAAGGGCATAGCCCACTTCGATACCGGTAGCGATTATCGTGATATCCTTGCCCTCTTTCATGAGGATACCCTTGCCAAGCTCAAATATATAGCCGGGGACATCGTTTATCACCTTTGTTGCGGCACGGCTTGTCCTCATGTAGAAGGGGCCCTTCATATCGAGCGCTGCCTTCACTGCAGCCTTTGTCTCCACATCATCCGAAGGGCATACCACTGTCATACCGGGTATGGTCCTCATCAGAGCGAGATCCTCCATGCACTGATGTGATGCTCCGTCTTCACCGACCGTGATACCCGCATGAGTAGCGCCTATCTTTACATTAAGGTGCGGATAGCCTATGGAATTCCTCACCTGCTCAAAATTCCTTCCTGATGCGAACATAGCAAACGAACTGATAAAAGGTATCTTGCCGCAGGTCGCAAGTCCTGCTGCGATACCGGTCATGTCTGCTTCTGCGATACCGCAGTCTATATGTCTGTCCGGGAATTTCTTCTGGAAGATCCCGGTCTTTGTGGCATTGGCAAGATCCGCATCGAGCACTACAAGATCCGGATACTGATCTCCGAGCTCAGCCAGCGCCTCACCGTAGCTCTGTCTGGTCGCTACCTTCTTAATCTCATCACTCATTTTAATCCCTCCTCCAGCTTGTCGAGGTCTGCCATAGCGACCGCATACTGCTCGTCATTAGGCGCCGTTCCGTGCCAGCTCACATTGTTTTCCATGAAGGACACTCCCTTGCCTTTGACCGTCTTCGCCACGATGCAGGTCGGCTTGCCCTTTACGGTCTTTGCTTCGTCGAAAGCCTTCTCGATCTGATCCAGATCATTTCCGTCTATATTGATCACATGGAAATTGAACGCCTCGAACTTTTTGTCGATGGGATAGGGAGAGCATACGTCTTCAATGGTGCCGTCTATCTGAAGATTGTTATTATCCACTATCACACACAGATTATCGAGTCCCTTTGCTCCGGCAAACATTGCGGCTTCCCAGATCTGTCCTTCCTGAAGCTCTCCGTCTCCGCAAAGGCAGTAGACTCTGTAGCTCTTATTATCAAGCTTGGCAGCAAGAGCCATTCCGTCAGCGACCGAAAGGCCCTGTCCCAGAGATCCCGAGGACATGTCTATGCCGGGCACATCATTCATGTTCGGGTGGCCCTGAAGCCTGGAGCCGAGCTTTCTCAGCGTCGTAAGCTCGTCCACGGGGAAATAACCCCTGTTCGCCATTACGGAATACAGACCCGGAGCCGTATGGCCCTTTGAAAGCACGAATCTGTCCCTGTCCGGCTTTTGCGGATCCTTGGGATCTATGTTCATTTCCTTGAAATACAGATACGTGAAGATATCTGCCGCGGACAAAGATCCGCCGGGATGACCGGCTTTTGCCGCATGCACCGCAGTTACGATTCCTTTGCGGACCTTAACGGCGGTAAGCTGTAATTCCTTCTTATCCATGTTCCCTCCTGCATTATAATAATTATATTTTTGCTCGCAATGAGTCTAAACATCCGGCGCAAAGGCGCCTGCCATATTTAGCACTTTCTCAACATGAGTCAACACATATAGCGCAAGTGCTACTGCCCATAGTAGGCGTTCTCGCCGTGCTTCCTGTAGTAGTGCTTATCCATAAGATGCTGCGGAGTAGGCTCTACTCTGGGATCGATCATTTCCGTCCGGCAGGCCATCTTGGCCACCTCCTCCAGGACTACCGCGCAGTGGACTGCATCCTCTGCATCCTTGCCCCAGGTAAAAGGACCATGATTCTTGCAGAGCACCGCCTGAACGGCATTATGATCCCTGTCCTTATAATAATCCGTGATCAGGACTCCGGTATTCTTCTCATAGCCTTCGTCCATCTCTTCTTTGGTCAGGACCCTGAGGCAGGGCACGCTCCCGTAAAAATAATCCGCGTGAGTGGTCCCGTAGCAGGGAATGGATCTTCCCGCCTGTGCCCAACTCGTTGCCCAGGAGCTGTGAGTATGGACAACACCTCCGATATCCTCGAACTTGCTGTATAACTCGGCGTGGGTGGCTGTGTCAGATGAGGGGTTGAGCTTACCCTCTACCTTATTGCCGTCAAAATCAACCACTACCATATCATCGGGCTTAAGGTCCTCATAAGGCACCCCTGAGGGCTTTATCACAAAAAGCTTCTTATCCCTGTCCACTCCGCTGACATTGCCCCAGGTAAAAGTTACCAGGCCATATTTCGGCAGAAGCATGTTCGCTTCGTATACTTCCTTTTTTAATTCTTCAAGCATCTTGCGCCTCCGGGATGATCAATATGTGCTGAATCTGTATTCGGTCGTGGTGTCGTATTTCTCACCTGCGTTAAATACAGGCTTCTCGAATCCGGGCTGGTTGATCGCATCGGGAGCATACTGTGTCTCAAGACAGAATGCCTGCCTCTTGTCATATTTGACACCGCCTTTTCCGGTCTGGGGTGAGATGCAGTTGCCGGCATAGAACTGGATGCAGGGGAGGTCCGAATAGACTTCCATCTTTCTGCCGGATCTGTCGCATTTTGCCTCGGCAACCTTGGAGTAGTCACCCGTAAGATGATCGAGAACGAAGTTGTGGTCATATCCCTGTACAAGGGTCAGCTGCTCAAGATCATCATCGATGTTCTGGCCGATCTTTCTGTACTCAGTGAAATCAAATACCGTGCCCCCTACATTTGTTATCTCTCCTGTGGGGATAGCTCCGGCAACTACCGGTGTATATTTGTGGGCATAGAGTTTGAGCTCGTGATCATGGATCGAGCTTGAAAGGTCTCCGCTGAGATTGAAGTATGAATGATTTGTGCAGTTGATGAGGGTCTTCTTATCGGATACTCCCTCATAGCGTATCTTAAGGCCGTTATCGTCCGTGAGCGTATATGTCACGGTCATATCAAGCTTTCCGGGGAAGCCTCCATCGCCGTCAGGGCTTGTAAACCTGAATGCCACGGAATTGCCGTCCTGGCTTCCCTCCCACTTCACCTTGTGGAAGCCCTTGTCTGCGTCGGTGTGGAGATTGTTCTTGCCGTCGTTTACGGGAAGATCGTACTCTTTTCCGTCTAGCGTGAACTTCGCATCACAGATACGGTTTGCCATACGGCCTATGCATGCTCCGAAGAAGCAGGGATTGCCCTTGTAATCTTCAGGAGAATCAAACCCCATGACGATGTCCTCGGCCTTTCCGTCCCTGTCCGGAACCCAGATCTCCATGACATTGGCTCCAAACTCGGTTACCTTGACCTTCATGCCGTTTTTGTTTGTCAGCTCAAAAACCTTGTACTCCATTACCTTCCTCCTTTAAAAATGTTGTAGTGATAAGATGCTCTGATATGGCATCATAGTTCGACTCTGCCGTCCAATGCTCTCAGCAGAGTTATCTCATCGATGTTCTCCAGATCTCCTCCGACCGGAACTCCGCTTGCTATGCGCGTGACCTTCATTCCGAGAGGCTTTATCAGTTTGCTGATATACATTGCAGTTGTCTCGCCTTCCAGAGACGAATTGGTAGCTATTATGATCTCCTGTATATTACCGGACTGAAGCCTCGTCATAAGCTCCTTCAGCCGGATGTCATTCGGGCCTATCCCCAGCATGGGCGAGATAGCTCCCTGAAGCACATGATAGACTCCGCTGTATTTGCCTGTCTTTTCATATGCCTGCATGTCACGGGTATCCTCCACGACCATGATGGTCGAGTGATCCCTTGCTTCATTCGAACATACCGGACAGAGCTCAGTATCGGTAAGGGTAAAGCACTCCCTGCAGAAGCGGACGTTCTCTCTTGCATCCGTGATCGCATCCGTAAGACGCTGCACCCGCTCCTTCGGCATCCTTATCAGATGATCGGCCAGCCGTCCGGCAGATTTCTCTCCAATACCGGGAAGGGATGCCAGCTCGTCCACGAGACGGTTCATCTTGCCGGAATATATCTTCATATGGTCTTATATCAGTCCGTTCAGTCCGCCGGTCAGGCTCCCCATCGCGGCAGCCGAAGCATCATCTGCCTGCTTCATGGCCTCGTTCACCGCAGCCATGATCATATCCTGAAGCATCTCGACATCTTCGGGATCACAGGCATCGGGAGAGATCACGACCTTTGTAAGCTCCTTCTTCCCGGACACTGTCACCTCGACAGCTCCGCCGCCTGATGATGCGGTATATTCCTTCCCCTCAAGCTCCTCCTGCTTCTCGGCCATCTGACGCTGCATGCGCTGAGCCTGCTTCATGAGATTGTTCATGTTCCCGGGCATTCCTCCTCCCGGAAAACCGCCTCTTCTGGACATCTTCTAACTCCTTTTCAATCTACTATCTTTATCTCATCAAAATTGATCATCGATCTGAGGTCGGGGAATGTGGCTTCGGGGTCCTCGCCTTTTTCCGGTCCGTATATCTCAAACCTGATCTGCTTCTTTGTCTCTCTGGCAAGGACCGCCTCCAGATCATCGGAAGATCTTTTCAGTGATCCGGCCGATACATCATCCCTGCACACTATCACGAGATCATTGCCCCGGACGGAAGGCTGTGCTTCTGCCAGTATGCCTTTATTCATATCCTGAGAGTTCTTCACGATCCTTCCCCAGTTGTCGCAGACCAGCTTCACGTCTTCCGGAAGGGCTTCGGGAAGCGGTGCCTTTTTCGCAGGCTTATCCGGATGCCCCGAATCCTTGTCCGATCCTGCCGGGGTCTTGATCCCCTCACGCTCGATACGGTCCAGCTTCCTCTCGATTATCGCAAGTCTCTGTCTTGTGGATGCTACATCCTCCTGCATCTTCGGCTGCATAAGCCTCACTATGGCTATCTCGGTCAGGACCCTTTTCTGGGTGGAATAACGGATCTCCGAAGTCAGTTCCGAAAAGATCCCTATATATCTCGTCAGGGTTTCGACATCAAACTTCGCGGCTACAGCCTTCATGTCCTCATAGGTATCCGGGGAAACCCCGAGCACATCGGATATATCCGCTCCGTTTCTGCCTCCCGCGGATATGAGGAGCAGATTCCTCATGTAGGAGATGAGATCCACGACAAAGATCTGTATCTCACGCCCTCTCATAAGCACGTCATCAAGAAGTTTTATCGCGCCTTTAAGATCCCCCTCGGATATGATCTTCATAAAGGATGAAAAGACCGATACATCGACTGCCCCCAATATATCAAGGGTCCTCTCGTAGGTCAGTTCTTCTCCGCTGTTGAATGCAAGACACCTGTCGAGAAGCGACAGCGCATCTCTCATTGAACCGTCCGCCTGCACCGCGATAAAGCCAAGCGCCTTGTCGTCAGCTTCTATCCCTTCCGCCGACAGGATCTTTTTCATGCGGTGCACTATAGTGTCCACGGTCATCCGGTGGAAATCATACCTCTGACACCTGGACCTTATCGTTATCGGAACCTTGCCAAGCTCCGTGGTCGCAAGAATGAAAAGCGCATAATCAGGCGGCTCTTCAATGGTCTTTAAGAGAGCATTGAAGGCGCTTAAGGAGAGGTTGTGAACCTCGTCGATTATATATACCTTCTTTTTCCCGCTCTGGGGACGGTAGGATATCTCCTCTATGATAGTGCGCACATCATCCACACCGTTGTTGGATGCCGCGTCTATCTCGATGACGTTCATCAGAGTGCCGTCCGATATCCCGCGGCAGATGTCGCATTCTCCGCAGGGGCTCCCGTCCTCCAGGACATTGCTGCAGTTAACGGCCCTCGCAAGTATCTTGGCCACCGTAGTCTTGCCCGTGCCACGGGTGCCGGTGAAAAGATAGGCATGCGCAAGTCTGTCATTTGTGACCTGACTTCCTATAGCCTTTGTTATCGGCTCCTGACCCACGACATCGGAAAACCTCTGAGGCCTGTATTTTCTGTATAGAGACTGATATGCCATTTCCTGTCAGGCTTTAATCACCAAAAGAGATACCCAGCATCTTTGCTTCTTTGATTATCGCAGCGTTGGGATCGAGGCTCTTGAGCTTGCCGGCCACATCATCAAGGGGAACCTTCACTATCTCCCTGTTCTTGTAGCCTACCATGAATCCGTACTCTCCCTTGAGGATGAGCTTGCCGGCTTCCGATCCGAGACGCGATGCAAAAACTCTGTCATACGAATCGGGCGCTCCGCCTCTCTGGATATGTCCGGGAACCGTGACCCTGACTTCCTTTCCGGTCTTCTTCTGGATCTTTTCTGCTATCTCGTAGGATACGGAAGGATACTTGTATTTGGCCATCTTCTCTTTGTATTCCTTCTTTGACAGCTTGGCATCCTGCTTGCTTATGGCTCCCTCGGCGACGACTATGATGGTGAACTTGGCGCCTCTCTTCTTGCGGAGCTCTATCGCATCCACGATCTTATCTATGTCGTAAGGGATCTCCGGGATCAGTATGATGTCGGCGCCTCCGGCCATTCCGGCATTAAGAGGCAGGAAGCCCACCTTGTGTCCCATGATCTCTACAATGAACACTCTTCCGTGTGAATCCGCTGTCGTATGGATGTAATCTATGGTCTGGGTCGCAATGTCCACTGCGCTCTGGAATCCAAAGGTCATGTCTGTTCCCCAGAGGTCATTGTCTATCGTCTTGGGAAGCGTGACTATATTGAGTCCTTCCTCGCGGAGGAGATTAGCTGTCTTGTGGGTTCCGTTACCGCCGAGTATCACAAGGCAGTCCAGACGAAGCTTGTAATATGAATGCTTCATGGATTCGACCTTGTCTCTTCCGTCCTCATCCGGCTCCCTTATGGTCTTGAAAGGAACTCTGGAAGTACCGAGTATAGTGCCGCCGCGTGTAAGTATGCCTGAGAAATCAGATATGTCCAGCATCCTGTATTCGCCGTAGATCAGTCCCCTGTAGCCATCCAGGAATCCATACAGTTCGATCTGCTCCCCCGAATTGACAAGGGATTTGACGACTCCTCTCATGGCCGCATTAAGAGCCTGGCAGTCGCCGCCGCTGGTAAGTAATCCTATACGCTTCATATGCTGTCCCCCTCCATGAAAAATGATGTAGTTACAAGATCTTCAAAGAAATGTAGCAAAGAATATTATACCATAGAACGCAGGCCGGTGTTAATATTTCCGTCAGACTCTCTCCCGAAGTTCCTTAAAGAATTTCTTTATCAGAGCCTGGGATTCTTCCTCCAGCACGCCGCTTGTGATCTCGACCTGATGATTAAAGCCGGACATATCGAGAAGGTTCACGACCGAGCCTGCGCAGCCGGCCTTATCGGACGGCGCCGCAAAGACACATCTGTCGATACGGGCCTGCACTATGGCGCCCGCGCACATAGGGCATGGTTCAAGCGTTATATAGATCGTGCACCCCTCAAGTCTCCAGTCTCCTGCCGCCTTTGAAGCCTTTTTTATCGCTGTTATCTCGGCATGAGCCAAAGTCGTCCTGTCTGTATTCCTGCGGTTGTACCCGCGCCCTATCACCTTCCCGGTGGCATTTTCGACTATGATGCATCCGATCGGGACTTCGCCGGTCTCGTAGGCTTTTACCGCCTGCTTCATGGCCTCCCTCATGTACTTTACATCGTTCTCGTTCTCATTTTCCGATCTAGTCGATCCCACGTAAAGATACCTCCGAAATGGTCTTCCTCAGTATTTCGGCATATGCCTCTATCTCTTCCCTGGTCTGTCCGTGAAGAGCGCCTCTGCCCACAAAAGTCGTATTGGAATCCACGAAATTCTGGAGATAATACGTCCCGGCGCCCGCGAGCCATTCACCTATTTCGGCAGCCACCTGCCTGTCATAATATTCCGCCACGACCGTGGTGCGGAATTCGTAGTTCTTAAAAAGGCCTTCTTTGATCAGCCCTATGCTCTCATCCAGTTTGTCAAGATCGATATCTGTATTGCAGAGAGCGCGGTATCCGGGTTTGGATGTCTTGATATCCAGCGCGATATAATCAACGAGCTCTTCCGCCGCAAGGTTTCTCAGCACCTGCGGTTCAAATCCGTTAGTATCCAGCTTGACGTCATACCCCATATCCTTGATCTCTCTGAGAAAATCCGCCAGGTCGGGCTGGAGCGTAGGCTCTCCGCCGGATATGCAGACTCCGGTGATAAGCCCTTTTCTCTTTTCCAGAAAAGAAAGGACATCTGTTTCCTTTATCTCGGGTATAAGGCCTTCGACCAGTGAACTGTTCTGGCAGAAAAGACATCTTAAGTTACAGCCTCCTGTAAATATCGTGGCCGCAACCCTTCCGGGATAATCGAGCAGTGTGTTTTTGGTAATCCCTCCTATGTGCATACTGCGTTGTCCTGCCTTTACTCAAAACTCATGGGATTTAACATATTTCATGTAGTTCACTACCATAAGCGCGATCTTAAATGTCAGCGCATCATCAAAAGTCCTGATATCAAGCCCTGTCATCTTCTGCAGCTTTTCTATCCTGTATACCAGTGTGTTCCTGTGCACAAAAAGCTGTCTGGACGTCTCGGATACATTGAGATTGTTCTCAAAGAATTTATTTATCGTATTGAGAGTCTCTTCGTCAAGATGATCCGGGATGTCATCTCCGTATATCTCATGGAGGAATACCTCGCATAATGAGGGCTGAAGCTGATAGATCAGCCGTCCTATCCCTAACGTGTCATACGAGACTATGGCCTTTTCCTGGTAGAAGATCTTGCCAACCTCCATCGCCATCCTCGCTTCCTTATACGCAGCCGAAACCTGCTTGATATCGGATACCATCTTGCCGTAGGATACCCTGACCTTCACCATTGCCTGTGTATTCATGGTATCCACCAGCATCTCGGCGGTTTCCTTTGCCTGCTCATCGAGGTCGTCCGCGGCATCGAAAGACTTGATCACGGCATAGGTCCTGTCATCGGCTTCTATCACATAGTCATCGGAACCTTTGGGAAATACAGACCTCAATACATCTATCCCGGATATTTCATTGGTGCTCTCGGTCTCTACGAGAAAGACACAGCGAACGCTGTCTGTCGGAACACGGAGTTTTTTTGCCTTGCTGTACATGTCGACCACGAGCATGTTGTCCATGATAAGGTTCTGGAAGAAGGCGTTCTTGTCAAACTTTTCCTTATATGCCCCCGACAGTGCCGTCATCTCTGACAGAGCGATACGCCCTACCATATCTGCCCTTTCGCCCTTGCCCCGGACGATAAGGACGTAATTCGTCACGGCATCATCCACGATCTTATACATATGGAGATCGTTAAGGACCACATCCGCTACTCTGGAATCTATAAAGGATCGTATGGTCACCGAAGAGATGTCATCCGTAGGGAAGGTGGACGCCACCTGGGCGCCGCTTAATTCCATTATGGCAAAATCAAACCCGGTGATCTCCTGCAGTTCATCGATCGCCTTTTGAAGTGTCTGATTAGTGATCATTCGTTCCTCCGTTTTTCAAGCTGAAGCTCCATGGGGATGTAATTGATCCCGTCCTTATAGCATTCCGGCCCTGTATCTTCAAAGCCTATCCGCCTGTAAAATCCTGCTCCAACGGTTGATGCATTCACCGTGAGCCGGTCGCCTTTAAGCCAGCTCCTTGTGTTGAAAAGCCACTCGCAAAAGAAATCAACAAGTGCTGTCCCCACTCCCATCCGCTGATAATCCTCTTCTACAAAAAGAAGAGACAGATGCGGCCCGCTGCGCAAAGCCGCAACTCCGATCATGGTATCGCCGTCGTAAGCTGCGGCCACGGGAAATCCGCCGTTAATGAACACGTTATACAGTGTCTCATCGTTAATGAACCGGCTGAAGCTCTCCATGCCCTGAAGACTTACGATCCCGGATTCGAACCGGTCAAAGACCCTCCAGCAGAGCGCCATCGCGCTCCTGTATTCTTCGCGGGATATAAATCCGACCCGGAAAGAGTCCATCATCCTCCGAACAGCTTGGAGAAAAAGCCTTTGACTCCCTCATACATGTCCCTGAAGGCACCTCCAACCTTTTCCTTTATGTTCTCCATGACTCCGTGAGCCGCGATCGCACCCAGATCATCCGCCGAAAGGTCAGATCCGAATTTTTCATATATGTCCGCCGCCTGATCGAGAAGCTGGTTGTAATCGAGTCCGAGATCCTTGATCTTTACCATCAGATCCACGATCTGCCTGATCTCATCCTCGGAAAGGTTCCAGTTCCCGCCCTTCAGCTCATTATAATCACTTATGGCCTTCCTGACCGCTGCGTCTATCTCTTCGCGGGTATTAAGGTCTTTTCCCGCTATCTCGGCCTTGATAAAGGCGATCATCTCTTCGACATCTTCCTTCGTTGCGCCGTTTAACGCCTCTTCTATCTGACCCGTGGTGACAAGCTCATTAAGAGATGTATCCAGCGCCTTGCTGTCGAGCTTCTCGTCCTTCATGTCGGCATATGCCTTCAGAGCGCCGATAAGTCCGGCCGTACCGGATATAGGAGAGGGCGCAGCGACAGTTATGTCGGCATTTTCGACGCCCGCTGTGAGCAGAGCGTTTTTGTACATACCGGTGGTGCAGTAATTGATATTATATGTATTGACCGTTATCCCGTGGCCGGATTCCGCCGGCTTGACAAGGACCGAAGACAGCGATCTTGTGCCTATCACCGCGGGATCTATGTACTGATCCAGATACTGATGCTCCTCGGCGTTCGTTACATATACGATGTTGTACTGTGAGAGATCGGTGCCCGAAAGTCCCATAACGGAAAGCACCGATGCAAGCTGTTCCTGGGTAAGATCCGATCCGAGAGCAAGATAGGGTTTGCTCTTGTCTTCTGTTCCGGAAGTGTCTCCTCCGAAAGTTATCACCGGCTGTGTCGTCTCCCCGGCGTAGACTGAGACCGTACACGCTCCGATCATCAGCGCGGCCGTAAGCACGGAAGCCATGATCATGGAAATAAATCTTTTCATATAAGCTCCTTTATAATTTCTGTTCCAGTATAAAATCACGTATCTCTTCAAACACCTGATAACGGTCTTCCTCATTGTGAAGCTCATGCCTGTCATCAGGTCTTATATCCAGCTTCAGATTGCTGAAGCCCATGGCCTTATACTGATCATACATCCTCTGCACCCCTCTTCCCATCTCTCCGACCGGGTCCATGGCGCCGGAAATGATCAGCATGGGCAGATCTTTCGGGATGCCTGCCATCTTCTTTTTATCTCCTGCCCTGAGGGTCAGTTCACCCAAGGTATGATATCCGTTAAGCGTGAAGATATACCTGCTGAGTTCATCATTATTGTATTTTTCCCTGACCTCTTTTCGCCTTGTCAGCCAGGCAGTATTGTCGTTCGGAAAAGCCCTGGCATAAGGCCCGAGAACGAGAGCCGTGCATAATCCGGACCTGTGACGCCAGCCGAAAAAGACCGCAAGAAATCTCGCAATGGCTTTTTCGGTGATCCCCTGCGCCTTCGAAAATGCGTTGCTGCCCTGTATTATCGCTCCCTGTATTCCGGTCCCGTATCTCTCTATATAACTCCTTACGATGAAGGATCCCATGGAATGTCCCATGACGATCACGGGAAGTCCGGGATGCTCAGCCTGCACGGTCTTCTTAAGCCGGTGAAGGTCTCTTACCAGCACGGTAGCCGGATCCTGCTCGCAGAAATATCCGAGATCATCGCGAGAAGCCGCGCTCCTGCCGTGGCCAAGATGATCCAGACCCGCAAAGATGATCCCCTGCGAGGCCATGTATTCAGCCATCTCTGAGTAACGGAGCAGATACTCCTGCATTCCGTGAGCCAGCACCAGTATGGCCTTCGCTTCCGAAGCAGGCTCCCAGATATAGCAGGCAAGCTTTGTCTTCATGTCTCGGCTGTCTATCGAAAACTCTCGCATTCGCTGGCTCCTTATCCCGCCCCGGTCAGTCCTTTTTGGGTGGATACAGCTTTTCCACTTCCTTAAGGACGTCCGTCATCTTCTTTCTCTCAAAAAGAGTAGCCGGATCCTCAGTTACCCTGGTGCCCGATACAAAGGTCCCTCTTTTATCCAGTTCTTCATATCCTTTTTCCGAAGTGTTGAGCTGCTCAAGTATGGCTTTTGCGGTATCAGGCATGAAGGGCGCAAGAAGCATGGCGCCGAGCGCTATACCGTCACAGAGATTATACAGGACCGTCGAGAGCCTGTCTTTTTTATCTTCCTCTTTTGCCAGTATCCACGGTGTGGTCTCGTCGATATATTTGTTGCATCTCTTGAAGACATCAAAAATATCGGTCACGGCATCGGCCACATGAAGAGTCTCCATCTTTTCTGCAGCCCTGTCTCTGGCGCTAAGGATGGTATCGTACAGATCATCATCCACATCTTCCTTTATGCCCTTGTCCTCTATCACGCCGTCAACATACTGATTGCCCATGGATATCGTGCGCTTCACAAGATTCCCGAGAGTGTTCGCAAGATCCGAATTATATCTCTCCACCATGGTATCCCATGTAAATACACCGTCATTGTCGTAGGGCATCTCATGGATCATGTAGTACCTGACTGCATCCACACCGAACATGTCCACGAGCGTGTCGGCATATATGGTATTGCCTCTGGACTTGCTCATCTTGCCGTCAGCCACCAGAAGCCACGGGTGTCCGAAAACCTGCTTAGGAAGCGGCTCTCCAAGCGCCATGAGGAAGATCGGCCAGTATATCGTATGGAATCTCACTATATCCTTGCCTATGAGATGAAGATCGGCAGGCCAGTGGGATCTGTACAGATCAGAGCTCTCGCCGTCAGTGTCAAAGCCTATGCCGGTTATGTAGTTTACGAGTGCATCGAGCCATACATAGACTACGTGCTTTTCGTCAAAGGAGACCGGTATGCCCCAGGTAAATGACGTCCTGGAGACACAAAGATCCTGAAGGCCCGGCTTAAGGAAGTTATTGATCATTTCATTCTTTCTCGCAGCCGGCTGGATGAATTCGGGATGGTCCTCAATATGATCGATGAGCTTCTGAGCATAGCTGCTCATCTTAAAGAAATATGCCTCCTCGCTTGCAGGCTTCACGGGCCTGCCGCAGTCGGGACACTTGCCGTCGACAAGCTGGGAGGATGTCCAGAAAGATTCGCAGGGAGTGCAGTACATGCCCTCATAGGAGCCCTTGTATATATCACCCTGATCATACAGCTTTTTAAATATCTTCTGTACCTGCTTTTCGTGGTAATCATCCGTTGTCCTTATGAACTTGTCATATGATGTGTTCATCAGATCCCAGATCCTGCGGATCTCTCCGTAAGCATCATCCACGAACTGCTTGGGCGTCACGCCGGCGTCAGCGGCTTTTTCCTCTATCTTGATGCCGTGCTCGTCAGTTCCTGTCTGGAAAAAAACGTCATATCCCTGCTGCCGCTTAAAACGCGCTATCGCATCAGCAAGAACGATCTCATATGTGTTGCCTATATGCGGCTTTCCGGACGCATAAGTAATCGCTGTCGTAATATAATACGGACCTTTATCTGCCATGTTATTTCCTACCTCCATGAATCAGAATCTTAATGCTTAATTGTATCATAGTCGGGTGTCTTCGGCAAAGAAAAACCCGCGCCGTAAGGCGCGGGCCTGATCTTATCATTATGTCCTGTCTTTACAGGGAGAAGTTCATCATCTGATCCTGCAGCTCAGCCTGCTTGTCGGCAACAGCGGCCACATTCCTCTCGTTGACGGATACGCGGGAAGCTGCCTGCCTGTCTTCTGTTCCGTCCGGAATCTTCCTCATGTCGGCGAATATTTCGGGAAGCTTGTCATAGAGCTTCTCCGCCATGCTCTCTATCTTCTCTCTGCTGGTGTCGAGCTGAGTCTTCTTGAAGGCATTGGCGTCAGATACTCTTGTCTGTACGACACCGCCATGCTCCTGCGATACATACTGGCTGCCGTTGCTGCGGCCATCCTTAAGATCCGCAGATACAGGCGACTGCTGCTCAACTCTGGAGGTCCTGTCTATGTCCTGCGTCTGGCCGATCCTTGACGTGTTGTACAGCGAAGAGATATTGCCGCTGATACGTAAGCTCATATTCAAGTCCTCCTTTCCTCAACTGTGCATGAAATGTCCTGTACACGGATCAGTTTCACATATTATATCGTCATATATGCCGATATTCTAACCCTCACGGTTGTATTTTTTTGTGTACAATATACAATTCCCCACTATATAGTGGTTCAGCCCTGATAAAACCCCACTTTCTTGTATACTTTTCTCAAAGTTTTATTTGCGATATACGACGCGCGCTCTGCTCCGTCTTTATATACGCCATCGAGATAGGCCTTATCCTTTATCAGCCTTGCGGCCTCCTCGCGTATGGGACGAAGGGCCGATGCTACTGTCTCTGCCACTGCGGGCTTGAACACACCGTATCCCTTTCCTGCAAATTCCTTCTCGATCTCCTCATAGCCCTTCCCGGTCAGAGTGGAGTATATGTTCATAAGATTGGCAACTCCCGGCTTATTCTCTCTGTCATATCTTACGGGGTTCTCCGTATCGCTGTCGGTCACTGCACGTTTGAATTTCCTGATGACGGTATCTTCATCATCCATGATAAAGACACAGCCGTTCGGGTCGGACTTGGACATCTTGTCGCCCGGAGCAGTGAGGGAGTATATCCTTGCGCCCGCCTTGGATATGAAAGGCTCGGGTACAGTGAAGACGTCCCCGTATATGCTGTTAAATCGCTGGGCTATATCACGGGTCAGCTCCACATGCTGCTTCTGATCATCGCCTACAGGCACGTAATCCGGCTGATAGAGAAGTATGTCCGCAGCCATGAGCACCGGATAGGTAAAAAGGCCCGCATTGATATTGTCCTTATGCTTTGCTGACTTATCCTTGAACTGAGTCATCCTGGACAGTTCACCGTACATGGTATAGCAGTTCAATACCCATCCCAGCTGGGCATGGGCCGGAACATGAGACTGAAGAAAAAGCACATTCTTTTCGGGGTCAAGGCCGCATGCGATATACTGGGCAAGCTGCTCTAAGGACCTCCGCCTAAGCTCCGCCGGCTCCTGTCGAACGGTAATGGTATGCATGTCTGCCATAAAATAATAGCATTCATATTCATCCACCCGGTCAGCCCAGTTCTTTATCGCTCCGAGGTAATTCCCCAGATGCAGATCCCCGCTTGGCTGTATGCCGGAAAGCATGCGCTTTTTTGTCTCTTCCATGATATCCTCCATGTAAAACACCCGGCCGGACACTGCTGTCCGGCCATGAAAAATTTATTATATATACCCAAAAACTGTGTACTATCTCCTGACCGTGGTATTCGTCAGCCCCTTCGCATTATACGTAAGACCGTCGTATACCTCTGCGCCGCCCTCTACACCTGCCGGCCGCTTATCCTGAGGAGCGATCTCTTCAAAAGATCCTCCTATCCTTGCCAGGATATCCATCGGCTCCTTAAGCTCCTCCGTGTCATACGTAAAGGAAGCCTTTCTGGTGCATTCAAGGATATAATTATATATCCTCATGAGATAAATAGAAATAGTATATTTCGGATCAAGCGCCATGATCAGGTGTTCTATGCATTTATTGCCCCGCGTGATCTCCAGTCTGTAGGTATCCCTGTCTCCGGCCCTGAATGCCGTTATCGCGTCCGCATAGTATCCGCGCGCTATCTCGTATGTGATGGCTATGACGCCCGTGGGGTTTGCTTCGATTATCCTTCTCGTGTATTCCTGCTTCTTCTCGGATGTCATGGCGTGCCTCCTTTCAGGCTTCGGTCATTCGCTTCCTACTGCAGCAGCTGCAGAGCCTGCTGAGGAGCTTCGTTCGCCTGCGAGAGCATGCTTATCCCAGCCTGAGTCAGGATCTGCTTGTTGGTGAATTCTATCATCTCCTCTGCCATATCCGTATCCTGTATACGTGACAGCGAAGTAGTGATGTCCTCATTGTATGTGTCGATGAAGGCCGATGTGTTCTCCAAACGGTTCTGATAAGCTCCGAGTCTGGAGCGGGCGCTGTTGACGTAGTTAAGAGCATCGTTCACAAGATCTATGGCTTTGTGCGAGCTCTCCTCCGAACTGAGATCTATTCCTGCAAGGCCCATTGCCTCGACTGTCATGGTCGGGAAGGAAGCATTTATGACCTCTCCTTCTTCGGTACCTACCTGAAGTCTCATGGCTCCGAGTCCGGTAAGGTCCAGTTCCAGCTTGTTATCCGTCTCTCCGTTCTCGGTCTTCAGCCTGAGATCCACTCCGTCGAGTCCTTTTATGGTGACATAGTCCGTGAACGATCCGTCGTCATGAGGTACTGTATCCGATATGATGCGAAGTCTCGTGGGATCCACTGTCCCGAAAAGATCAGAGGCCTTTTTGTAGCCCTTGTCGTAGAGTGCCTGCGCAGCGGGATCCGTAGTACCGCCCGTAACATCATCTATGGAATAATTGCCGTCATCATCTTTTGTAAGTTTGACGAGATATTTGCCGCCGACCGTCTCCTCGGTATAGTCCATCACGGAAATGGCCGTTTTGTTAGTGTAGCCTTTATTCTGCATGGTCCCGTCCAGAAGCTTCGTGCCGTTGAACTCCGTAGACTCGGCGATCCTGTCTATCTCCTTTAAGAGCTGGTTCAGCTCATCCTGAAGCGTTGTGCGGTCGGAGCTTGAGAGCGTGCCGTTCGAGCTCTTGATCGCAAGCTCGTTCATCCTCTGGACCATGGACTGAGTCTCGACCATGGCTGCCTCTGCGGTCTGTATGACGGATATGCCAGTGGTGGTATTGACCTTTACCTTCTCAAGGCCCTTTATCATTGAGCGCATCTTTGCCGCTATGGCGTAGTTAGCCGGATCATCCCCTGATTTGTTGAGTTTGAACCCGCTGGACAGCTTCGCCGTGGAATTGGCAAGCTTCATCTCGCTCTGGGCATACGCATTATTAGTAAGATAAGCCGTGATGTTACTGTTGATCTTCATGGATAGCTCCTCCTGAACCCGTAGTTAAGACAGCATCGAATCCAATACTGCCTTTGCCATGCGGTAAAGCATAGCATTATCCGTGTTACTGCCATCCATGGCGCCCGGTGTTTCATCCTGGGAAACACTGAAATCGGAAACTTCCGTATTCCCGACTTTTAGATATGATGTCATGCCTGAGATCCCGGCCGCTGCCTCATTTATCGCATCGAGCCTTTCTCTCATGTATTCATTGCCTGCTGTCCGTTCGCTTTCTATCGCTCCCCGGATCCCGTCCGTCACCCGGAGCGAAGCGTGGACAGAACCGAAATCTTCGGTCTCAAAATATATATCGACAGAATTTCGTTTTTCGCCATGCCTTAATCGCAGATTTATATTAATAAGTTCTCCGCCGAACTCGACGGGGATATGATACTCATCTGCGTCAGAGAGCGCTCTTTTTATCGACAGGACTTTATCTTTTGCCTGAAGGCCCCTGATATCAAGCGTCTCTCCCTCAAATGCCCCTATGAGTTCGGCCTTGACCATCTCATCATAGGATTCTTTGATCTTTTCCGCGTCACCGGAAGAAAGAGCTTCCCTCACCTTTGACCTGGTCTCTTTCATCCTGTCCTTTGCCCTGTCTGATGCATTGCCAAACAGTTCGCGCGCAAATGCATTGCCGCCTGACATGAGCTGCCTGTATGCCTCGATATTGTCAGCGCTCCTGGGTATTGAGGCTTCCTCAAGTGCCCTGAAAAGCTCGGCTTCTGCCTTCGCTGCCTCGGCGAATTTTCTCGCATCCTCTTCGGCGCGGCTTTCTTCTTCATTGGCTGACGGATCGAATGCAGCTCTTATCATCTGGTCGATGCGCTCTCTTCCATCCGTAAAAGGCCTGTCAAAGCCTTCAAAATGACCTTCGGCATACTGATCCACATGCGACTTCTTTCCCGTACGGACCGCAGAGAGAAGATTTGAAAAACTGAGCTCCGCCCCGCTGGCGACGAGTGTTCCGACTGCCCTGTGGTCTCCTGTGTTGATCGCATTGATGAGGCGGTAGATACCGATGTAGGAGGTCGCTTCTTCTTCCGTGACCTGACCCTTCCTGCTCTCTGACACAAGGAATCTCGCAAAGTCTTCCACCGGCCTCTGCTCTTCGTCCTCGTATCCTTCAAGTCTTGTCTCGAGCGTCTTAAGGTCTGTCTGAAGAGGATTAACGTTATCTCTTATGAGGCGCAGGACTCTTCCCGGTGTAAGCTTGTCGAGCACCGAATTCAGGCTCTCATCCGCTTCTCTTATGCGTGTAAGATTATCCGCCGTAAGCTCCATATGTGAATAAGAGATGATGCGGACGGCGCGCTCGTTCATATCTGTCTTATCGGCTCCAAGACCCTCAAGTATCTGCCCGAAGTCGGTATTATCAAAAGCCTTTTTGATGCTGTCGCCAAGGTCTGTCCGCACCTCGGTCCCGACAGCCTCATATGTCCCGCTCATCTGAGCATACCTGGCGGAAAGAGATGCCGCCTTCTCGTGCACGGCATTAAGATCGGGCAGGGTACCGGATGCAATATCGGATACTGTTCTCATGCTGTCGAAGACATCCAGGATATCCCTGTCAGCTATCAGCTCTGCTGGAGCTTTTCTTATCTCGTCCCTTACGGAAAGAGTTGCTTCCAGCAAGTCATACGCTTCACGCTCCCTGCTCTTTAAGGACTCCACGTCCTTCTCCAGATATCCGGTATCTATGGTAAGGTCCTTATCGAGATTCTTACGGTTGACCTCTGTAGTCATGGAAAGCGCTGCTTCCTTTACTATCCGCTCGGCCTTTATCATCCTGTAATCAGAGATAAGATAGGCATCCTTTGCAGGTCTCCCTTCCGCTATAGAATCCATTACCTCTTTTTTGAGAGGACGGATATTTATCATCCCGGAATCCTCATATATCCTGAGGCTCTCAGGAGTCAGCGGCATCCCTGCTTCGATGAGCTTCTCTGCATCATTCCTGATACCGGGCGCATCCTCATATCCGGCTTTTTCTATGATATCCCCGATCTGACGGCTGAGTCCCTCATCCGCAGTCTGTCCTTCGGGACCGGTTTTTGTGTCATCCGAATATCTGCTGACATATCCCATGTCATCAGACAGATATCTGGCATTTCCCGAGGAGTTCATCCTTCCGCTTGAGAATTCCGCTCTGAATACATTGGCAACAGTCGGCTCAAGACCTTCCGACACAAGGAACATCCTCGTATTATCGGTGATATCCTTAAGCTCCGAAGTCATATTGATCGCTTCTCTCACGGATGCAACGTTGTCGTTTGATGCCGGAAGATCATATGACATGAGTGTCTCCGCGATCTCCGTATCGGTCGTCTCCGCAGAAAAATAAGCTTCTTCAGGGAAGGATGCGCCGTCGTAGAGAGCCGCTTCAGATGCAAGAGTGCCCGAATCCACGGTTCTTCCGGTTACTGACGCAACCTTGTCTGCGGAAACCGTATCAGTGTAGCCTGCTACATTCACCCCTGCCTCGGCAAGTTTGATCTTGATCCTGTCAAGGGAATTGACTGCGTCTTCGGGATCGAGCGAACCCATGTCATAGCCCTCGTCTGCAAGCTTCTTTGCATCTGCCGGGGACATGGTCTGAGCCACGACGAGCATCTGCTGCATCTGGGCTTCGACTCCTTTTACGTCTGCTCCGGCTGCCTGTTCCGCTATGCTCTTTTTCCGGTTCCTGTCATTTGAAAAGAAATTGTCTTCCGAATGTCCGAATGATATCCCGTCCGCATTGAAGGAAAATACATCTCCTGTTTTGGACGCGACTTTAGAGGATCCGCTCTTAAGGGGCGCTGCCGATTCCGCCGGATCCTCGATATGCTTATGCTGCAGCTGATTGAAATCTATTCTCATGATAGTTATATCGGATGAAACAGGGAATACATTAACTAAAACCAAAGGGATAAGACGGCCTTCGCCCATCTTATCCCTTTATATCATGCTCAGTTGTTTTTCGTTTACTTTATGGCATCGATCGCGGCGCGTTCGATGGGAAGTCCTGCTTTATATACCTTAAGCCACTTGTCAAAGCCCTCGACATCCTTTGCATCCGGAGAAGTCGTTACTGTCTCGGAATCTGCAAAGACCTTGTTTGAAAGGAAGTCATCGAGAGTCTCTCCTGCTTCTTTATTGATCATGTATGACGCATGTATGGCCTGTCCCCAGGGTCCACCCTCTCCTGCAGTTGCCATGGTGGAGACGGGAATATCAAGTGCTGCCGCCATGACCTTCGCAGCGCTCACTCCGGAATTGAACCATCCGCCGTGCCCCGTGATCTTGTCTACTTCCACATGCTCCTCACGGATAAGGATGTCCATGCCGATCTTCAGTGCACCCATTGCCGAATAAAGGATGGACCTCATGAGATTTGAAAGATCGAACTTTGCATCGGGTGTACGAACGAGCAGGGGACGTCCTTCCTCCATACCTGTCACGGGCTCACCGGAGAAATAATTATATGAGAGCACGCCGCCGCAGTCACTGTCCTCCGTAAGAGCCTTGTCAAAAAGCATCGTATAGAGATCATCGGGCTGCTTTGCTCCCGTAAGGTCCAGTACTTCCTTGAAAATATTGACCCAGTAGTTAAGGTCTGATGTGCAGTTATTTACATGAGCCATGGCCACGGGCTTGCCGGTAGGGGTCGTGACCATATCAAGCTCCTGATATACCTTGGACAGAGCCTTCTCAAGTACTATCATCGCAAAGCAGCTGGTGCCTGCCGATACATTTCCTGTACGAACTGCCACGGAATTCGTAGCTGTCATGCCTGTGCCCGCATCTCCTTCGGGAGGACACATGGGTATCCCTGCCTTGAGGTTGCCGGAGACATCGAGCTTCTTTGCTCCTTCCTCCGTGAGCACTCCGGCATTTTCTCCCGCCACAAGGACCTTCGGAAGGATATCCCTTATCTTCCAGGGGAATCCGTACTCAGCCACAGCCCCGTCAAACTTGTCGAGACGGGCCTGATCGTAATCGTTGATCGTGGAATCGATAGGGAACATTCCGGACGCTTCGCCTATGCCCGCTACCTTTTCTCCGGAGAGCTGCCAGTGGATGTATTCCGACAGAGTGAGCAGCGCCTTGATGTCCTTCACATGCTCTTCCTTATTGAGTATGGACTGATAGAGGTGAGCTATGGACCATCTCTGAGGTATATTGAAATCAAGAAGCTTTGTCAGCTTGTCCGCAGCCTCGCCGGTGATGGTGTTCCTCCAGGTGCGGAAGGGCACCATGAGCTCGTCCTTATCATTGAAGACCATATAGCCGTGCATCATCGCTGAAAAGCCGATGGCTCCCACTGTCGTGAGGTTGACCCCGTACTTCTCCTCTACTTCCTTGCGGAGATTGGAGTAGCAGTCCTGCAGTCCGCCCCATATATCGTCAAGAGAATACGTCCATATGCCGTTCTCAAGCCTGTTTTCCCAGCCGTGCTTCCCCGATGCGAGCACCTCAAACTTTTCGTCTATCAGCACCGCCTTGATGTTCGTCGATCCGAACTCTATCCCGAGTGCCGTCTTCCCCGCTTCTATCGCTTCTTTTGCTCCCATGATTACCCCTTTCCTCCTTATAACATCTGCATTTGGTCCGGGATCAGCCGGACAGCTATAAGTGTACCACATAAGAAAAAAGATTTGTATATCGATCCGCGAGATGATATAGTATCAAATGTAGCTTTTGGGAGAGGGCTAAGTTTTATAAAGGCAGGTTATATTATGAAAATATTTGAGAAGAGAAATACCTCCGAGGTAAAGAGCAGGAGGCGTCGATTTTTTGCGTTCTGTCTGGTGCTTATCATTAGCATGCTGCCGGCGGCAACGGTTTTTGCAGAGAATATTGATCTGGGAGTAAGAGGTGCCCCGGTTGATAAAAAAAACAACACGGTAAATGGTGGAGATGAGTTCGTGTTTGGATCCGGATTCATTTCTGTATCCTATTTCAACAGTGATTCTGATTATGGTGGCTTCGGGGAAGGGCATTATATAGTAGAGAGTATAAACACAGAGGACGGAACAGTATATTCCAATTGGAAGATTGATACTCAAACATACAATGCTAGTCAATTCACTGTTAATTTGGTTTTAGTCCCTAACACTGATTCTGGAGATTCTGGAGATTCTGGAGATCCTGGAGATCCTGGAGATCCTGTCCAGCCCGTCAACCCTTCTCCTTCACAGAAGGACAAGAAGGATAACGGATCTTCGAGAAAAAAGAAGCATTCCCAAAGCCCGACCTCGTGGGAGGGAAATCCCGACGAGATAACGGCCTTTTATTTCAAGAATGGCGTGATGGATCCGAAGGCAAAATTCGGCAAGCAGGAACAGGGAGATGCCTGCAAGCTTGCCTTTGCCGCAAATCTTCCCGCAGGCTGGAAGCAAGCCTTCACCTTCTCCATGTCAGTGGACGGCAAGCATACTACCGATCTGAAGGACGGGAAGTTCATGATGTATGTTCCTTCATCATTACAGATGGCCGGAAGGCAGTTCGCCATCATGGCGATAGATAAGAACAGTAAAGTGCATATCTATAATGACAGCGACCCGCAGGCCTCAGTCATCGCCTCTCAGCTGAATTTCGAAGGATACGCTTTCTGTCTGATATATAAAGATTAAAAGACAAAGGGATCAAAACAAAGGGGACGGTTCATCAGGGACCGTCCTCTTTTTTATTCTGTCCTGGTAAGTTCGCCAAGGATGAATATCGCGGCCATCACCGTAGCTGCCTGTGCCCTGTACGTGAAGAAGCAATGCAGGAATGAATGATTGTGCAGGATGAGATATCTTACGTACGGCACTAGTCCTATTACGGCATAGACCAGTATCCTGTCACCGGCAATGCTTTTGCCGTGATATACATATCCCACATATACGGCTGCCATCAACAGACCGATTCCGATAAGGAGGCCTGCCGTCCCGTAACCCAGCGGGAAGAGGCATCCGATGTTCCTCGTAAGGGACAGAATCAGATATTGAAACAGACCAAGCCCCATATCGCCGCCAAGTCTTTCTTCGATATGCTCCGACACATACGGCATCACATTCTCATGCATCACTGCCGCTGTGACAGCCCACTTCAGGATCCACATGCCTGCATAGCCGAAAAACCATGTCAGAGAGGACTTCAGTGACATGAGATATAATCCCCTTCCCTCCCTTTTTATGCCGGACTCTTTTTCTGTCCATATTATGAGGAGCAGGGGTATCAGGAGCGTTATGGTCTCCGTCGTGAGGAAATCAAGATAGCTTGTAAGCATTCCCGTTAAGAGGAAGAACGCGGCATATCTTTTCTCCTTTCCCTGCTCTGCAAGCCTGACTGCGATGAAAGAAGCTGCAAGCATCAGTATGAAAGTCCAGGTGTATTCGAGAGACATGGGGACAAACCAGCTCCCTGTAAGTATCAGGGCTGCGACCATTCCGACGGCTGTCGCATATCTCTTTTTTCTGACCGAGAAAAAGACGAAAAATGCAGCAAGTATAAAAAGTATCACTGCATTCAGGATATAGATCTGCTTTATCGAAAAGAATGCAAGAAGGGGTCTTACTATCGCTATGGAACCGTGCCAGTATCTCATGTACTGCCGGTTTGCTTCCATGTCATCCCTTACAGCGGTAAGGAAGTTCTCGTTCTCCTCCTCCACCGGAGAGAAATAATATGCCGAAAGCAGCACGGATCTCAGCAGTCCGCCCTCCGTGTTCAAGTCTTCGCTGGCGTCACCGTAGTGCCAGGCAATGTTCAGGAGTATGGCGTCCGCGTACCTGTCTATCCTGCTGCCCTCGATGCCTGGTAATGCCTCTCCGAAAAGCTCACCCTCATACAGATACTCCGCCGATTCCAGTGTCTTTTCTTTTATCGCCTCTTTCGGGACTAGCGCCGAAAGCAGGAGCGCGCCCAGCATAAGAGATGCCGCCGTGACAAAGATCAGCGCGCCGCATACAAGATATCTTATCGATTGTAAGACCTTGTTTTCCATCGTTTCACCTTAGGGAAATAAAAAACAGCCAACCGAGCCCGAAACTCGTCCCCGGGTACCCTGCGTCACATGAAAGACACCTCTTAGTGCTGCTTCGTTCCCGACCTGACACGGTTCGTGGGCTCTCATTGCGCAGGACCGGAGAGTCATAATTCCAGACTCAGCCAGCCGAGATAATATTTTATGATAATAAGCCTTAATGGTCAACAGGCTCCGGGCTTATCATAATGACTGATTAAGATATGCCTCCTGCTCCGGAGTGAGCCTGTCTATCTTCTTTCCGAGGAAAGCAAGCTTCAGTTCGGCCACATGGCGGTCTACTTCTTCAGGAACATCGATGAGCTTTTCCTTAAGCTTAGCTCCATGCTCCACAAGGTACTTCGCGGACAGAGCCTGGATGGCAAACGACATGTCCATGATCTCAGCGGGATGTCCGTCACCGCAGGCGAGGTTCACGAGCCTTCCCTCACCGAGCACGTATACGGTCTGTCCCGAAGGCAGCTCATAGCCGATGATGTTGTTCCTTGCCTCCCATGATCTCTTGGCATTTGCATGGATCCACGCCATATCGACTTCGCAGTCAAAATGTCCGGCGTTGGTGAGTATCGCGCCATCCTTGATGTTTTCAAGCACACCGCTGTCTATGACCTTGTCACAGCCCGTGACAGTCACAAAGAAATCTCCGTTCGGAGCGGCTTCCTTCATGGGCATCACGTCGAATCCGTCCATTATCGCCTCTATGGCCTTCACGGGATCGATCTCAGTCACTATGACCTTTGCGCCAAGGCCCTTGGCTCTCATGGCGACACCCTTTCCGCACCAGCCATAGCCTGCGACGACCACGGTCTTGCCTGCCACTATCAGATTGGTCGTGCGATTGATGCCGTCCCATACAGATTGTCCGGTCCCGTAGCGGTTATCAAAGAAATGCTTCATCATAGCGTTATTGACACGGACCATGGGGAATTTCAGATCACCGGCCTTATTCATGGCCTCAAGTCTTATGATACCTGTGGTCGTCTCCTCGCATCCGCCTATGACGTCAGGTATAAGATCCGTGTATTTCGTGTGCATGGCATGGACCAGATCTCCTCCGTCGTCTATGATGATATTGGGGCCCTCGCTAAGAACCGCGTCTATATGGCGCTCATACTCTTCTTCTGTCACACCGTGCCAGGCATGCACTTCAAGTCCGTGCTTCACCAGAGCCGCTGCCACATCATCCTGGGTCGAGAGCGGGTTGGATCCCGTCACATACATCTTTGCTCCTCCGGCTGCCATTGTCAGGCAGAGGAATGCCGTCTTCGCTTCAAGATGAACGGACAGAGCCACTTTTTTTCCTTCAAAAGGCTTCGTCTTTTCAAAGTCATCATAGAGCATCCTCAGCAGATCGCAGTGCTGCCTTACCCATTCTATCTTTGTCTCGCCTGAAGGCGCGAGATTGATATCCTTTATTTCACTTCCCATCAGCGTAACCTCCTTATATGATTCCCAATCATAACAAAGTGCCGTTTGCAATTCAACACCCCGCTGCCCCCGGTGCATAAGGGCCGGCTTTTGCGAAGCGCTGAGACGCCTTGCATTAGCGCCGCTTACAGGAAAAGACCCCGGAAGGCTGTGCCGTCCGGGGTCAGATCAGTCGTGTCAGTACTTTAGATCAAAGGCTTGCAAGATAAGCGTTGATCTTCTTAAGAACGTCTGCATTCTCTGCGTTCTTTGCGTTCTCAGCGTCCTTCTGTGAAGACCAGAAAGAATTGATCACTTCCTGAGCCTTGCCAAGAGCGCTCTGACGCTCTGCATTCTCGGCGCTGCTCTTCTCAAGCTGGCTGCTCTGGAATGATGCTGTAGCTGCCTGTCCGGCTGCTGCTGCTTCCTGTCCTGCTGCCTTTTCGGTCTCGCCCTTTGCAACCTGTCCGCTCTGGAAGCTGGAAAGGTTCTGCTGATCGGTCACAAGTCTTGCTCTGCGTGCATCCTGAGTTGCCTGTGCCGAAGCGATATCCTCTGCCGGTCCGGCAAATGCAGGGACAACCATAAGAGCCGTAACAGCAAGTGTGATCATAACTGCTGCAAATTTCTTCATTTGTCTCGTCCTCCTGTCTAGTGTATCTATGCTCCCGGCAACCACCATATGTAGTGTTTTTTCGATTGCCGTGGACATTATACAACTATCTCTATCTGAGTGCAAGCGTTATGTTGACCAAACATTTTGTGGTAAGGAGGAAATAAATGCACAATCTGTGCAAACTCGATATCTTATGACAGGCCTTTTGCCTCAGCCACCCAGGATATCATGCAGTACCTTCTGCATCTCATTAAGGTCCACGGGCTTCGCTATATGAGCGTTCATGCCGTTTTCAAGCGCTTTTTTCACATCCTCCGAAAAGGCATTGGCAGACATCGCTATGACCGGTATCCGGGACAGGGCTTCGTCATCCAGCCCTCTTATGCGTCGTGTCGCTTCATACCCGTCCATGACCGGCATCTGTATATCCATAAGGACTGCATCATAATATCCCGGCAAAGATGATGCTACCTTTTCAAAGCCTTCCTTTCCGTTCTCTGCCGTCTCCACCTTGAATCCGAATCCCTCAAGCTGCATCACGGCTATCTCGCGGTTGATCGGCATATCTTCCACGAGCAGCAGTCTCATGGAACCGGGATCAAAAGGCTCATTGCGCAAAGGCTCTGTCTCTTTGTCTTTTTCTTCATCCGCCCCTGCGATCTCCTCCTGAAGCGGCAGCGCAAGTTTTATGATGAATTCGGTCCCCCTTCCAGGAGATGTGACAAGGTCTATGGTCCCGCCCATAAGATCTATGATGCTCTTTGTGATGGACATCCCAAGCCCTGTCCCCTGTATACCGCTGACGGTCGAAGTCCTCTCCCGCTCAAACGCCTCAAAGACCCTGGCGGCAAACTCCTCTGACATCCCTATGCCGCTGTCTTTTATCCTTATCTCGTATTCTCCCAGATCACTCCCCTCCGGGATCTTTTCCGTGACCTTTACTGATATGCTCCCGCCGGATGGCGTGAATTTATAAGCATTGCCCACGAGATTCAGCATCACCCTGTTCAGGAGTATCCTGTCACAGTATACTTTCCCGTTTTTAACCTCAGTAAGATCCACTGAAAAGTCTATATCCTTCTCCGACATCTGAGTCTCAAAGAGTTCTCTCGTGTCACCCATGATCCTGCAAAGATCCGAAGGCGACGGATCGAGCTGCATCCTTCCGCTTTCTATCCGGCTCATTTCAAGGATGTCATTGATCAGGGCAAGCAGATGATTGCCGGTCCCCCTGATCCTGTCCAGATACATCTTCATCTCGTCAAAGGTCACATCCTCCCTGTCTGCGAGATTGGCATATCCTATGATCGCATTCATCGGGGTCCTGATGTCATGGGACATATTTGACAGAAAAGCGCTCTTGGCCCGGCTTCCCTCCTCGGCCTTGATCTTTTCCGTCTCCATCTGCTTTTCCCGTCTGGATACAGTCGAATATATGCTGAACATTATCCCGAGACTTGCCATGATGAGGAGCATCTGAATAAGGCTGTTCCTTGTCAGCACCCTGTCGGCTATCTTCATCTGCCCGGCAAGGTATTCCTCGGTTTTCTTTATTGTCTCCGGATCCCTTCCGGTATTCTGCTCCTCATAATACTCGCTGATATTCTCGACAACGTCTTTTGTCATGTCATCCGTCGCCTGCTTCACCCACATCAGGGATGTAAAGAAGATCAGGAACAGAAGACAGATCCAGGTCACCGTTGACTTACCGAATTTTCTCTCTGTGTCATGGGCAAATACGAAACGGAAATATACAAAGCCCAGTATGCTCCATGAAGCAAGGATAAGATACGACTCGGTGGACAGCGCCCCTGCAGACCAGGACATGAAATAAAGGAAGAAGATGCCCGACATGACTATCCCTGCCAGGCCCGTGATCCTGATCCTCCTGTTACCTTCTTTCTTTGCCGTGGTGTAAGCTGCCGCCGAAGTATATGCATATGCAAGAGTCGCTCCCACAGTAGTAACGTCCACGATCCAGCCTATGGCGGTCCTGCCGAGGAAGGGGACCAGCACGGAGACAGCCATCAGGAAGATCAGCGCATTGCGGGGATTCGCCTCCGCATTCAGAACGCCGAACCATTGCGGCAGTATGCCGTCCTGAGCCATCGTATAGAGAAGACGGCTTCCTGCTACAAAGTTACCGATGAGTCCCGTGATTATGCCTGCGAGCGCTGCAAGTCCCAGAATCACCACTCCTGTACGCCCCAGAAGCCTGTCGGCTGCAAAAAATACCGGAAGGCCTGCAAGTCCTTCCTGTGAATCAAGCGCTGCGATATAACTGCTCCAGTCCGCGAATCCCTCCGGCTGCACGGATACTGCTATCCTTGTCAGCAGGATATAAGCCATGCCGCCTGCCAGGATAGATGCGGCGATAAGCCATTTTGTATCTTTTATCGGGAATCTGAAACCTTTTGTGGAATTTGATATGGACTCAAATCCGACGAACGCCCAGGGAGAAAGAGCTGCAATGGTAAAAACCTGCCGGACCGCGCCGCTTGAAGATGACGTAGAAAATGCAGGAGAAAAAGCAGCCGCAGAAGATGCCCCAAAGCCATATGCTGCAACGGCCACGACGATCACGCCCGACAGCAAAAGGAGGGCAAATACAACCTGTATAATGGTAGCGGCTCTTTTCTTTACTATCAGCAGCATCCCGCAGATGAGTATCGCAGCTGCGGAGAGCAGGACCTCGCCAAGATATACATCATAGCCCAGGACCTGATAATAAAAACCGAACTGGAAGGTGCCGCCAAGAAGATTTCTGCTGATTAGACCGAGGGCAGAAGCATTTGCCCATATGATCGCCACATAGACAAGAATAAGAAACCACGAGCTCAAAAACCCGTGGTCATATCCGAAGGACCTTACGGTATATGTAAGAGTGCCTCCCGCGTCGGGAAATCTGTTCATGAGATAGTGATAATTCATGCCGATGACGAACATCACCATGGCGCCGATCATCATCCCGAGGATGGTGCCCAGCGGTCCCGCCTTAGGGAGGAACGTGGTTCCCGGCATGACAAAGGCTCCCCATCCGACGGCACAGCCAAAGGACAGAGCCCAGACCTCTATCCGGGAAAGATATGGTCTGAGTCCCCATCCCGCCGCCTTATCCTCTGAAGTCATGTCATGCTTTCCCAAGTCTCTCCATCATATGATCTGCGTTGTACAGGATCTTTTCCAGATCGAGTGTCTTCAGCTCGCGCCCTTCCATGAGGATCTCGCCGTTGACTATCGTCGTATCCACTTCCGATCCGTTGGCCGAATATACAAGGCTTGAAAGCAGGCTGTTCCTCGGGACCATGCTCGGAGTATTCAGATCAAGGATCGCAAGATCCGCCTTATAACCTTCCTCTATCTTTCCGACGTTATCCAGCCCGAGCGCCCTTGCGCCGTTTATCGTTGCCATCTCGATCGTCTCTTCGGCGCCTATGCATACCGGCGTATCGTTCACGCCTTTATGTATCAGAGCCAGAAGGCTCATCTCGTGGAACATATTGAGCGTATTATTGGATGCCGCTCCGTCTGTTCCGAGGCAAATGTTGATCCCCGCTTCCTTCATTTTCTTAACCGGCGCGAATCCGTTGCCGAGCTTCATGTTGGAGGCCGGATTGGTGACCACCGATACGCCCTTTTTCGCCATGAGCTCTATGTCGGAATCCGTGACCTTTACACAGTGGGCCGCGATGAAGGGAACATCAAAGCAGCCTGCCTTATCCGCATATTCTATGGGAGTGAGTCCCTGCTCTTTTTTGAGATTATCTATTTCTGCCTGAGACTCCGCAAGATGCATATGTATCCTAAGCCCCTGTTCCTTTGCAATGTCCGCCACCCCTCTGAGGTAATCAAACCCTGCGCTGTAAGGGGCATGGGGGCCCAGCATGTAGGTGATCCGTCCGTTTGCATTGTCACCTTCAGACATCTCCTTAAGGGCTTCTGTTATGCGCCTGTCGGATTTGTTGTATTTGTCACCCACGAGACCTCTGGACAGCACTGCGCGCAGTCCGCTCTCTTTCGCAGCCTTCTGCGTGCTGAATATATGCATGTGCATGTCGTTAAACGTGGTGGTCCCGCAGCGGATCATCTCCGCCATCGCGAGCATGGCCCCCCAGTAAGCATCCTCATCAGTCATGCTGTTCTCTACCGGCTCGACGCCCTTTGTAAGCCATTCCATGAAAGGAAGGTCATCGGCTATATTTCTCATGGGAGCCATATACGAGTGCGTATGCGCGTTCACAATGCCCGGGATCACGAGGCGGTTTTCTCCGTCTATGACCTTTTTGGCCCTGAAGCCTTCCGGTGCCTTGTCTATGCCTGCTATCTTATCCTTTTCTATGTATATGCTGTGACGGTCGATCTTCCCTCCGATCAGAGCATATGCGTTTTTTATCGCAATATTCATGTGTCGTCCCTTACAGTCTCGCCCTCAGTTCCTCTGTCTTATCCTCAAATCCCGGCTTGCCAAGGAGCGCGAACATGTTTTTCTTGTAGCTCTCCACTCCCGGCTGGTTGAAAGGATTCACGCCAAGCATGTAGCCGGATACTCCGCAGGCAAATTCAAAGAAATAAAACAGCTGTCCAAGATACTCCTCGGTCTGCTCCGGTATATTGAGCACGGCATTTGGCACATTGCCGTCGGTGTGAGCAAGGATCGTGCCGTTCATGGCGCACTTGTTTGCGAAATCCACCGTCTTGCCTGCAAGATAATCAAGTCCGTCAAGATCGTTGTCTGCCTTTTTCATGACTATCTCGTGACGGGGATTCTCAACATTGATCACGGTCTCAAACATGATGCGCGCTCCGTCCTGTATGAACTGTCCCATTGAATGAAGATCTGTCGTAAGATCCACGGATGCAGGGAATATTCCCTTCTGATCCTTACCCTCGGACTCGCCGTAGAGCTGCTTCCACCATTCGGAGATATAATGAAGAGAGGGCTCATAATTCGCCACGATCTCTACCGACTTTCCTTTTCTGTAGAGGATGTTCCTTACAGCGGCATACTTCAGCGCATCGTTATCTTCGAAGCTGCTCTCCCTGGCCAGCTCACGTCCTTTGGCCGCGCCCTTCATGAGAGCATCGATGTCCGCGCCCGACACGGCGATCGGAAGGAGTCCCACCGCAGTAAGCACCGAGAAACGTCCGCCGACATTATCGGGTACCACGAACTCTTCGTATCCTTCTGAATCGGCCAGGCTTTTCAGCGCTCCCTTTTTAGCGTCCGTAGTGGCATATATCCTCTTTGCCGCCTCAGCCTTTCCGTATTTATTCTCCATGAGCTCCTTGAATATGCGGAAAGATATACCGGGCTCCGTGGTAGTCCCCGACTTCGAGATCATATTGATGGAGAAATCCCTGTCTCCTATGACTTCTATAAGATCATGGATATATGTGGAAGAGATGTTATTTCCGAGGAAATAGATCTCGGGAGCATTCCTCTTATCCTTTCCGACCGAATTGAAGAAATTGTGCTTTAAGAATTCTATCGCCGCTCTGGCGCCGAGATATGAGCCGCCGATGCCTACTACGAGAAGCACTTCCGAATCACTGCGGATCTTCTCTGCCGCTTTCTTTATGCGCTCAAACTCGTCCTTATCATAATCAACCGGAAGATCCAGCCATCCGAGGAAATCATTCCCCGCTCCCTTTTTCGATAGAAGAAGCTCCTTCGCTGCTTCCACCTGAGGCCTGATGAGCTCTACCTCTTCCCCGCTTATAAAACCTGCTGTCTTGGAATAATCATATGTGACCTTCGCCATGGTGCCACTCCTTTCATTTTCCCTATAGTATGAGGATCAATTCGAAATACCGCGGTCGCGCTACGACTGCCGCAGCCGGATGATATCTGCGGTAGTTGTGTCGCAGCCACTACAATATGGTATAATAATTCGAAAATATATTCAATGGAGTGTGTATCCGTGGCAAAGAAAATAGTCCTTACCGGAGGAGGCACTGCAGGGCACTGCTATCCCAACCTGGCGCTTGTCCCCACCCTTAAGGAAATGGACTATGACATCACTTATATAGGTTCGTACGAAGGCATAGAAAAGGGACTTGTCGAAGCAGAGGGCCTGCGATATTACGGTATATCGACCGGGAAGCTCAGACGCTACTTCGATGTCAAGAATTTTACGGACCCGATACGTGTCATCAAAGGATTCGCCGAAGCGCGTCATGTCCTAAGAGTGATATCTCCGGATGTGGTGTTCTCAAAAGGAGGCTTTGTATCCGTGCCCGTTGTGAAAGCGGCTGCCTCTTTGAAGATCCCGGTCGTGATCCACGAATCCGACATGACCCCGGGTCTTGCAAACCGTCTCTCATACAGTTCGGCAAAAAAGATCTGCTGCTCGTTTAAGGATACCCTGTCCCATATTCCGGGTGACAAGGGAGTCTTCACCGGATCCCCGATACGGGCTTCCCTTCTTGAAGGAGATGCAAAAAGGGCCGGATCATTTGTGAACATGCCTGAAAATGACCTCCCCTATCTTATGATCATCGGAGGATCGCAGGGAGCGCAGAATGTCAATGAAGCAGTAAGAGCGGCCCTGCCCGAGCTTACGGAAAGATATAAGGTGATCCATCTCTGCGGCAGGGGCAAGCTGGATATGACCCTTCAGCGTATGAAGGGCTATATGCAGTATGAATATATATCCGAAGAGCTTGCCGATCTGTATGCCCTTGCTGATGTGGTGATCTCCCGCGCAGGTTCAAATGCCATCTTTGAGCTGCTCGCCCTGAAGAAGCCAAGTCTTCTGATCCCGCTCAGCACCGCAGGCTCCAGAGGCGACCAGATACTGAATGCCCGCGCCTTTGCCGACAACGGTTACTGCCGCGTGCTTTTAGAAGAAGACATGAACACCGAGAGTCTTGTGTCTGCGGTAGACGAAGTATACGCCAACCGGGATACTTATGTTAAAGCAATGGAAGCGGCACCGGAAAACGGAGCCGTTCGCGCCATCTGCGATGTCATCGACGATATTTCGAATGAGAAAGGATGAGACATGAAAGACGATTGTATCTTCTGCAAACTTGCAAATCATGTATTTGACACAAACATCATTTACGAGGATGATGATTTTACCGTGATACTGGACGTGAATCCCGCGACCAAAGGCCACGCGCTGATACTTCCCAAGGAGCATTATGCCGATATCTACGAGATCCCGGAAGAACTTCTGGGGAAGGCCGCAGCTCTTGCAAAGAAGCTTGTCACCGCTCTTGCAAAAAAGCTCGGTGCCGACGGATATAATATCGTGCAGAATAACGGCGAGACGGCAGGACAGACCGTCTTTCACTTCCATATGCACCTTATACCGAGATATAAGGATGACGGACAGCGTATAGGATGGGAGCCCGGCAAGCCTTCGGCCGAAGAGCTCAGTGAGCTCGCAGGCGAACTTAAGGATTTATTCTGAAAAAGGACAGCAGATCATGAAGATAAACATTTATTATGGCGGAAGGGGTATCGTAGGAGATCCCACAAACACTGTGATAACCCGTATGCAGTCGGTACTTGAAGACATCAACGTCAAGGTCACGCGCTACAATCTCTATGAAGAGCGGCGCAACATCTCGGCGCTTGCCAATACCTTAAATGACTGCGACGGCATAATCCTTGCATCCACGGTCGAGTGGCACGGGACGGGCGGCTTCATGGCCGAGTTCCTGGATGCCCTGTGGCTGTACGGCAACAAAGAAAAGATATCTCAGATCTACATGTGCCCAGTCGTCATGAGCACGACATACGGTGAGAGAGAAGGCAAGCTGAACCTTGCACAGGCATGGGAGATACTCGGCGGGAAGCCCTGCTCGGGTATATGCGGATTTGTGCAGGATTCGGTATCTTTTGAGCTTAATGATGACTATGCCACTCTCGTTGAAAAAAAGGCCGAGAGCATGTACCGCACCATATCTCAGAAGACTGTCGCACTGCCGGCTTCCAACCAGGCAGTCAGGCAGAAAGTTTCCGCCGCCCCGCAGATAGAGCTCTCTCCCCAGGATGCCGAGCAGCTGTCAAAATACGCCTCGGACGACAAATTTGTTCAGACCCAGAAGGAAGACATCAGGGAACTCGCATCGCACTTCAAGACCCTCATGGGTAATCAGGGCGTCTCCGTGGAGGATCTTCTTATCAAGGATTTCAAGGATCATTTCGTTCCCGATCCAGCATTCAGCGCCTCTTATAACATGATAGTGCAGGGTATCGAAAAACCTCTTGCCATCATCATAAAGGGCAAGGAGCTGGATGTGCATTACGGGAACATCGACAAGCCCACGGTTGCCTGCCGTATAGAAAAAGAAAAGCTCATCAATATCACAGCAGGAGCAGAGACCTTCCAGCGGGCCTTCATGACCGGTGACATGCAGGTCAAGGGCGAATTCAAAGAACTTCGGAAGCTGGATTCTCTTTTCAATTTCGGAAAGTAAGAAAGGACGGGCCGGATCCCTGTCAAAAGCCTGCAGTGCTCCTGTACTGCATGGCTTTTTCCGTACTTCCGCTCTTAAATGTCAGAGGCGTGTCCGCCATAAGGATCACATCCCCGTCAAATATCTCCACTGTTTCATTTGTGCCGAGCATGGTCCCGTTCACTCCCGTACCATTAAGAGAATTGAGATCGGACAGAAAATACCTTCCGTCCTGTTCTTTGATCATCGCATGTATCCGGCTTATCCCCTTTCCTTCCACTACCTCGTCCACTCTTGTCTGCATCTTGCCGAAAAGGCATGGGAACTGCCGTATCCGTATCTGTCTTCCGTCTTCATACATCATGACCGGCATGCCGTACGATGGGCCGCCAAATACCGGCCGTTTAAGCAGGACTGTCCTGTCATCATCCTCCCTGATGACCGGTTCGGGGTATTCCGGCCGCAAGGTCTCGCGCACGGCTTCTTCCTCCAATGTCTTTTCATATGCCGGCAACGGGTCGTCATCCTTAAGCTCCGGCTCAAAGGTCTCTTTCTTACCGGATGTCCGGTTGAGCCACATGACTGTTACGATCGTAACGGCAAAGAACGCTGCTATGACTACCCCGGCGATCATATATTCTTCATCCGTAAGGTAGACCGGAAACCATGAGGGCTCCATCACCAGCACTATATAGATCACTGACAGGCAGACTGCGGCTATGATCAGGATGAGAGAAAGTTTCTTTTTATCAACTCCTCTTTCTTCGCCGTCTACGTCGCTCTCTTCTTCAAAAAACGGCTTCATCTCATCGGATATCCCCTCCTTAATATCCCATCTGCCGCCTTCTTCAATAATGGGATCGGGCCGGATATTCCGCGCAGGCTCCCCACCGGGAATACTCCTGTGATCTACGTTTCCGGGAATGATATATCCGTTTTCCACCATCTCAAGATACTCATAGGCAAGCCCTGCAGCTTCCCTGTCTCCGGCATCGACGTGCTCAGTAAGGAATACTGCAAGAGATCTTATATCATACGCTTCATCATGCATAAGTCCCGGAACATATATGAATTCAGGCTCAAGCGTATCGGGACTCAGCCATATATTCCCGGGATCAAACAGTACCTCCTCCGATGACAGGAGATATCGCTGAAGCTCCGTAAGAAGCCCCGCAAGTCCGCCAAGGATCGCAGATATCTCTGTATAAGTCAGGCTTCTTGCGGCAAACATCGTCATCAGACTGACCCTGCCCTGTATGTCATAGTAGTAGTACGAATGACCGTCTATGCTCTGAGGCGTCATCCGCGCCAGATATCCTATCTGATTGCGCACTATCATTTTTTCGTGAAGACCTGCCGCTTCATTCCTGTCATTTTTTACGACCAGATAGTTTCTCAATCCGTTCCGCTTATAAGTTATCTGCATATATCCTCCTTTTCATCTTGTGATGCTGTCTACAGCCCCGCCAATGGCTCTGGTCTTTTTTATGAACTCTATGGCATCCTTCTGTTTTGCACTGCCGGACCCTTCCACCTGTATTCCGTCAGTTCCCGCGATCTTCATAAAAAGTATCCCCCGGGGGATCCTCATCATCCCGCTGTAAGATACCCGGATCTCCGTCCCCGAAAGGCTCACCTTTGTCTGAAGTCCTTCTGTCATAAGAAGGAGCCCCTCGATGTTGTAGGCTGCTGCTTTTTCAGCCTCTCTTACCATATCCCCTCCTCCGGTCCTGATGAGGCTGCCCTTTAGCGCTGCCTGATATGCGCAGCTTTTCATGACTGCCCTGTCATGAAGAAAGAAAGACATATAGATCAGAAAGACCACAGTCCCCATGATAAAAGGAAATATCAGGGCCGCCTCGATCGTATATGAGCCTCTCAGGACACAGCCTTCTTTTTTTATCTTGTAAAATATGTTTTTCATTGTCTTCCTCACATGATCTGCCCGATCACACATCCCGCCAGCAAAAATGGCATAAAAGGAAGCTCACTCTTCCCGCTGCCGCGCTTAAGCACAAGTATCACGGCTGAGACGGCGGCAGCTATGATAAGAGAATAGAGAACGGCAAAGGCAGATCCCGAGCCGCCAAGATATATCCCGCCAACCAGTATCGCGATCGCATCGCCCATACCCATTTTGCCCTCAGAGATAAGAGATATCCCGATGAAAACCGCTCCTATCAAAAGGCCGAATATCTCATCCCACAGATCGCTGCCTGTCCATCCTGTACATATCGTATAAGACAGTATCCCCCATGCTCCCGCCGCCAAAAGAAGGATCAGGGGGATCCGCCTTTTTCTTATATCAAAGACCGTTCCCGCGATAAGGAACACAAAAAAGGAAACCGTACGCACTGTATCCATCATATTTCCTCCTGATTCACCCGCCGCTCTATCTTCCGCATTCGCTGCAGGACGGAAGGCCTGCCTGCGACAGCGGCACTTCTCTTATCGTCCTTTTTAATGACCCGCAGGACAGGGAAGAATGATATCGGTTGCCGTCATCTGTTATATATACCGTTGCCGGATGCCCTCCGCCTGAATGGCAGCAGTACTCGCAGGGATGGTACTTCGATCCGTCATTCGCCCTCTCTTTTGACACGCTGCCGTAGTCCACACTCCTTATATTAAGGTTCAGATGAGAGCAGCCCAGTGATCTGTGATATACGGATCCGTATTCGGTCACATACACCATCTCTTCCGGCTTCTCTTCTTCATGTCCGGTATGCTGCTTCAGGTTGTCATAGCCCGTAAAAGCCCTTACGCGTACTCTGTCTACCGCATAGGGATCATAGGTGCCAAGGAGATCGAACGGAACGCTGATATTGTATCTTTGTACAAGATCTATGATGTCATCTCCTCCGTTTATCACATCTATCGCCTCTGACAGGCCCGTACCCGACAGGAGCGAATCTCCGACATAAGCGTACTTTGCCAGAGTATACGCCTGCTCAGCCAGTCTCTCCGTGTTATCCGACGATATGCGGATGGCATCCGTAAGATACATGACCGACAGCATGGCAAAAAGGAATATCGGAAGGATGAGAGCTGTCTCCACAGTGATGCTGGCAGGAAGGAGCCTCCCTGTATGTCTGTTAAAGAAGTGTGTTGTTTTTTTCATTGATATCTCTTTTTCCTCATGTGGTTTCAGTGGTTAGGTGGTGGTTGCAAAAGGAGGGCGGGAGGCCCCTTCCTGCCGGCATCACCTAAAAATCACTCTGGTAGCTCATCTTTCTGTCTATAGTCAGATCATATTTCCCCCGGCATTTCATGACGGCCGAGATCCTTACATATTCGACGCATCCGTCCAGGCGGAAGTTTCTGTTGCCTGGAGTTGTCCGCATGTTCATCTCGACCATATCCATGGCCCTCATGCATTTCTTTGTCTTGTTCTCCGGGTACATGAAGACTCTCAGATAATCTTCATAAGAAAAGCCCGTACCTGTCTGCCCAGTCGGGCGGGCGTTCGCCTTTATCGAGACCAGTCCCCAAAGAGGCATCTTCCAGTCTTCCGACGTCTTCTGCAGAGGAACCCTTTCTCCGGCCAGTAATCTGACAACATCGGAAACACTCTCTCCATATGCCCACCCCATCAGGATAAAATCCGTAATGGGTTCTGCCGCCTCGGGGACCGCCAGCAGAGTGCATATCAGGAGGACTACGGATTCCAGCACTTCACGCTTCTCGGGATCACTGAAGATATACGCCGCACACGCTCCGTACCTTATCAGCATCAGTTTTTCCACAGCCTCTCTGAGATTGGCTTTATCCGTGTTCCTGCCGTAAAGGATATATTCGATCTCGTAATCCGCGGAAGCATCTGTGTGCTCGTCGGTATAGGAAGTGAACCTGTCAAAAATGTATTCGTCAAACATTGCCTCGGACAGGATGCTCTCCGTATCCATCTGTCCTCCGTGAAGACCCGTTCCCGAATTGATGCTCCTGTGAGATATCAGCGACCCGGTATCGATACTTTTTGAAGAAAGCCCCTGCGTGTTCATGACATGCCTCAGTATCCCTTCCCTGTCGTCAAATACTTCTCCCGCGGGATTCTCGGGTATCCTGTAATCGAGCCCGTTAAGTTCCTCTTCGATACGGGCCTGCTTTTCATACGGTCTTTCATCCTCCAGCCCGCTGCTGTCATAGCCGGACACCAGATCTGCAGTCTTTGATGCCAGAGCCTTTGCCGCGCTTATTCCGTACTTATCCTCAAGCGCCTGTATGGCCTGACGTTTGAACACTCTTCCGGCCGCATCGGAGGCATAGGATATCTCTGCGATATCGAGCTCATTAAGACGAAGGGCCGTAAAATCCGCCGGCTGTATGATGCTTAATGTGCCCTTGGACGGATCGATATTGTAGCTTATATAATCCTTCATATGATCCTTCAGTTCCCCGACGGACGGGGTCGCGCCACCGTAGGAGGTATCGATGAAATACAGGTCATACCGGTCCAAAAGCTCTCTGTTATACTCGGCAAAAACAGATTCCAGCGACATGTCCGTCGCCATTTCACATTTCATTCTTGATGCCGCATATGCAGCGCTTTCCGTCATGCCCATGATCACAGAAAGCATGATAGTCAGTATGAGACTTAAAAAGACCGTGATGGTCCCTTTGCATCTGTATTCCATCTCTCCTCCTTTCGCGGTGATACGCCGGTGAAGTTGCCCTACACCTGTTTTGCTTTGTTGTTAATGGTTTTGAAAATACTTTCTACCAGATCGGTAAGCTGAGACTTAAAGATAAGGACCAGTCCTATGAGAACGACAAGGATGAGTATCATCTCCACTGTCCCTATGCCGTCTTCTTCTCTGATAAATCTCTTCAAAGATCCCATCATGGCTTTTTCCTCCTTTCTGCAGGATGCATCTCCCGGGCGGGAGAACGGATACCCGCGTATTTATGCCAAGGCACGGACAGAACGCCATGCCCTTACATACTGTTTATATTGAGAACGACATGAATGCCGGTACGATTATCACTATCATGACGACCGACAGCATAAGTGCCATCGGAAGCAAAAGTTTTGTTCCTGCCTCTTCGCCCCGCTTTCTTGCATTGGCCTTTCTTTCCTCGAACGCATCGTGGGCTTCCTTTTCCATCTCTGCAAGGAGTCCCGCGCTTCCCTTTTTTATATTCTGTGAAAACAGCGCGCCAAGCTTTGTATATCTTCTGACAGCGCATCTCTTTCCGAAATCAAGATATGCTTCGTATTCGCTCACGCCGCTCCTCATCCTGTGAACTGTTATCAGCATCTCCTCCAAGGCGTAGGATCTTCTTCCCCATTCCCTGTTTTTGTAGTCAGACGCAACCTTTTCAAATGCAGCCCTCAGCGTCAGCCCGGCACCCAGAAGCAGTGTCAGCTTGCTCACTATCTCCGGATAATCCAGCAGCATCTCCCGTTCTCTTTTTGCAACCTCTGCCTTCAGATCCCTGTCTCTGCCGGTATACAGGACAACCGATGCCAGTCCCGCAACAAGCAGCACATATAACCAGGTGCGAGGCAGGGAGTTTTTGTAGCTCAGGCTGTGACCGTCCACCTCATCGGGGAGCAGCTGGGCGCTGTCACTGACAGTGGCTTTTGCATATTCATCTATGCTCCTGTCGATATCATGCGACAGCTGTTCGCCCGCCTCTCTGTACAGAGGATATACTTTCACGTAGAATACGTGATCTTTTTCCAGGGCTCCGTATGTAAGCTGCGCCGTAAGCTTTACCTCACGTCCGGCTTCATCGGACATGTCCTCCCTGATATGACCGAAGCTGTCGAGCACGTCGTGATCCCCGACAAGCCACTCTATGGATACCGGATAACCTTCGGCCGAATCCGGCAGTACAAGATCATGGTCTATGTGATCGACGGATGTGTTTTCCCCGAGGATCGCTTCTTCAAGTCCCCCCGCCACTTCGTCAAATATCGCATCCATCTCTTCGGCTGTGTATTGCTTTTCATCCACAGTCACTACCTTTTCCTTTTCAAGGATCTCCCCGTCGGAGTACAGGTCCAGTCTGACCTTCCTCTCTCCGTCCCCGTATCCGTTCCTTAAGATAAGGCCGTCCTCTATCTGTCTGCTGCTGTTGATATCCCTTACAAGGATCACGCCGGAAAGCAGTAATCCCGCAGCCGCTATCATCAGCGCCTGCCCGAGTTTCTTTACAAAGTACTCTTTCGTGAGCTTTGCGCCGGACTCTCCGGGATGCATAAGCATCTGCTTCTCTCTTACGTATTCTGTTTCCTTCGGAGTAAAATATTTAAGCAGCGTCTCCGCAAGCATGTAGAATATCTTCATATATCAGACCTCAAAGCTTATTATCTTTTCCGCTATCAGCACCCCTGTCACATAGAGGATCAGCGCAGCCGTCATCAGCGCCTGTCCCATCGGATTATGGTAGAGCACGGACATAAAGTCCGATGACCCTCCCTGAAGATAGAGCAGTATCCCGAACGGAACCGCCTCCATCACCCTGAGTTCCAGTTTTCTGGCGCTCATGGATGTCTCGATCTCACGCTTCACATCTATCTTGTCACTGATATTTGTGGCAGCCCGCCTGATTATCTTCGTGAGATCTCCCCCTATCCTTTTGGCAGCCTCAAACACGGCAGCAAAATCGTTGATGTCTTCTATGCCGCTCCTTCGTCCGAAGTCCTTGATGATGTATTCGATCTGCTCGTTATCCCGCAGCCTCAGTACTATCCTGTGATACTCTTCGGTTATGGGCGCCTCTTCTCCGTACATCTCCTTCATATCGTGGTAGGCTTCTATGAACGCGTTCTCAACGGAATATCCGGCGTTGAGCGCCGTACTGACGGCCAGTATACTCTCTCTGAACTGCACTGCGAGAATAGACCGGTTTTCTCTTTTCCACTGGGATCGCCTGAACCTTACATAGGGGACCGCCAATGGCGCCAGGATCAAAAGCGCGATAAAGCTCCTGTAGAAAACGTAAGCCACCAGCGCGTCTATGGCCGCCCATTCAAATAAGGCTCTTATCATAAAGACCGCTTCTCTGGAGTTTTTCGACAAACGCAAGCCTGCCGGTTTTTTTAAGGCTTCCCTTGATAAGACCATTCTTTTCCTCTCCTTCCTCTTTGAATTCAAAGATCGGGTTCAATACAAATTCTCCGTTATCCAGCCCTCTCATCTCCGTGATCTCAAGAACCTTCCTGCTCCTGTCACGCAGTCTCCCGAGATGCACGATTATATCTATCGCGGAAGCCATCTGCCGCCTTATGGCAGGGAGTGGAAGATCCATTCCCATAAGGACCATCGTCTCGATCCTCGAGAGCATATCCTTCGCGCTGTTTGCATGCCCCGTACATAATGACCCGTCGTGACCGGTGTTCGCCGCAGATAAGAAATCCAGCGCCGCTCCATCCCTTATCTCTCCCACGATGATCCGGTCCGGCCTCATTCTTAAGGATGTCTTTATCAGATCCCTTATCGAGATCTCCCTGAGTCCCTCGACATTGGCATTCCTGGTCTCCAGGCTCACCAGATTATCGATTCCCCTTATCTGAAGCTCAGCAGAATCCTCTATTGTGATTATCCTCTCCGTATGCGGGATATATTCGGACAGTGCGTTCAGAAAGGTCGTCTTACCCGATCCTGTTCCTCCCGAGACAAAAATGTTGTATCCGGCTATCACGAGCCTCTTCATGTATTCCGCTGCCTCCGGAGTGATCGAGGAGAATCCGGTAAGATCCTTCATGGAGATCGGATCATCGGGAAACCGTCTGATCGTAAGGATAGGGCCGTTGATCGCGACCGGATTCATAACTACATTCACCCTCGCTCCGTTTTCGAGTCTGGCGTCCACTATAGGTGATGCCTCATTCACCACCCTGTTGCTCTTTGCCACTATCTGCTGTATCACGGATCTGAGCTTCTCCTGTGATTCAAAGCGTCTGTCCCACTTCGATATGACGCCGTCACGTTCAATGAAGATATCATTCACTCCGTTCACCATGATCTCAGTGACCGAGCTGTCCGACACGAGCTCTTCGAGTATCCCGAGGCGTCTTACTTCGTAGAATAAAAGCCTGAAAGTCTCCTCACGCTCCGCGAGACTCATGTGATCCGTCTGCTTCATTCCGTAGATCGCATCTCTTATGATGTCTTTGATCTCTTCATCAGATACATCACGGGACATGTCTATCCTGGATATGACCTCCTCCTTGAGGAGAGTCAGACGTTCTTCTTTTCCGCCATCATCACACACTCAGATCACCATTCCCTTCTCACAGCAAGCTCTCCATGTACGCTCCGAGTCTGGTTCCTCTCATATTGGCCGTGATCAACGGGACTTCCTTAAAGAAAGGCAGTTCCAGCCTTTCTATCTTTTCCTCTACCGGCGCATCCTTGAGAGTCCTGAGATAAGAAAAGAACTGGGCTGTCTTGGCCTGGGAGATGCCATCTCCTCTTACCGGCATGAAGATACGGCTGCTCATCAGAAGTATCTCTATCAGGCTGGGGATGAAGGCGCCAAGGTCGAGCACTATGTTTTTATAGCCCGCAGCGCATATCGCCTTCATCAGGTTATCGATCTCCGTTTTCGATATCTGGCACAGATCCCCCGGATCAGTCACGGGCGGGATGAAGGATGCTCCGTGGATATCACAGATCGCTCCTCTCAGCATCATAAGCGCCCTCTCTCCCGCTCCGTCCCTGAGATAAAACAGCAGATCCGAGAGATCCGTATCATACTCCTGTCTGAAAAGAACGGAGAATCCGGAATCCGGTTCAAGATTCAGGTATATAGTCTTTTCCCGGTCGGAGAGGATCTGCGATGCGGCCATCGCAAGAGTAGTCTTCAGGGTTCTTCCCACAGGAGAAAAAAACGTGTACAGCCGCCCTTCGGCCTTCAACATGTCGCAGGACACGGTTATGTCCATCTTCGCCGCGGTCTTCATTATCTCCCGCACTATCTCATCTATGGGCTGAAGGATATTGATCGTATACACATCCTCGGCCCTCTCTGCCCCGGGCCTCTCTGTAAGCACTATCGTCATTTCCGAATTGATATGCCGCGCTCCTTTTTCGAAGCTTGCCTCGTCAGTAAGCAGCACCGCGATCTCATTTTCCCTGGCATAAGATCTCAGGTGCTCGTCTGCAGTGAATCCGAAGCAGGAAAAACCTGTATCCTTCTCTATGATGTAACTCATAAATCCTTCCAGATAATCACTGTCGGCAAATAAGATCGCCATATTTGTTTTCTTTGCAGGTACCATTTTTTTCTCCTGATCAAAAAAACCACATCGGGATCGCTCCCAGAAACAGAGCAAAGGCAAACGGGAAACGGGCTTTATAAAGGGGTTCCTTCTTTGAAATACTCACGATAAGGGCCAGACAGGCCGAGGCTGCAGCTGCTCCCTCTGCCAATGCGACAAATCCTGAAAGACCCGTGTACATTGCCGACAGCGCCAGAAGCTTGATATCTCCTGCGGCAAGCACTCCTGTGAGAAAGACGGGAAAGAGTATCAGGATGACCACTCCCATCGACACCAGGTCTTCTCGTATATCTGCTTTTGAGTAAAGAAAAAGATCACTGAGAAGAAGCCCGGCAGCTGAGACAAGCAGGACCTTATTTTTGATCCTGTACGTCACGATATCTGTAAGAGCACAGATAAAAAGCGTGACAAAAAACAATTCATCTCTCATATTCAACTATCAGTAAAACTAAACTCTGGTATCAGGCATCCGCTGTATGCGATATGCCTCCCGCCGAAGGGCGGCTTCAGATGATCCTGATCGGATCTTCGAAGTGAGGATACTTTACACCCGGCTTCCGGGATCTGTCAAGAGTTTTTTGAACGTAGAAATCCCTGACCGACCGGTCAGGGATTTCAGGAGAAGGTATTTCTTTCTTATGGGGTGTCGCCCTCTCGGACGACATCATGTATTGGGGGTACGCATATAATATAGCACCCCTTTATTGTGTCAACAATTCGCATTTTTCACAAGTTTTACAGATTTATCGGGGGATTTTTGTGCATTTGATACAAGATATTGTACCTGTTACCCCTCCCAAAGGGCGTTGAACTCGTCCATATCGATCTTTTCCTTAATCAGGAGCAGATCCGCGGTACGATCCAGGATGTCCTTATGCTCCCTGATTATCGACCTTGCCTTTTCATGACACTCGCTTATTATGCGCTTGACCTCTATATCTATCTCTCTGAGTGTCTCCTCGGACGTGCTCCTTCCGTGGGCGAGATCCCTGCCGATGAACACCTCATCGTCGTCCTCATTATAGCTCATCACGCCTATCTTATCGCTCATTCCGTAGGTTGTGACCATACGTCTGGCAAGCTTGGTCGCCTGCTTGAAGTCCTGTGATGCGCCTGTCGTTACATCATCATCGCCAAATACTATCTCCTCGGCGACACGTCCCCCAAGATCCACGACGATCTGGTTCAGCATCTTTGCTTTTGTGCGGAACATCTCATCCTTTTCGGGAAGAGGCATTGTGTATCCCGCTGCCCCCATGCCTGTCGGTATGATGGATATGCTGTATACGGGACCGACTCCGGGCAGAACATGGAACAATATGGCATGTCCGGCCTCATGATAGGCAGTGATCCTCTTTTCTTCATCCGAGATAAGCTTGCTCTTCTTCTCGCTGCCTATGCCTACTTTGACAAATGACGACTTGATATCTGCCTGTGTAATATATGATCTGTTCTCTTTCGCTGTCTTTATCGCAGCCTCGTTAAGGAGGTTCTCCAGATCCGCTCCGGTAAAGCCGGCCGTAGTGCGCGCTATCTGTTCAAGATCCACATCATCTCCCAGAGGCTTGTTCCTGGCATGGACCTTAAGGATATCTTCTCTTCCCCTGACATCGGGTGCTCCCACGCCTATCTTCCTGTCGAATCTTCCGGGTCTCATGATAGCCGGATCAAGGATATCTACCCTGTTGGTCGCCGCCATCACTATGATCCCTTCATTCACTCCGAAACCATCCATCTCTACCAGAAGCTGATTGAGAGTCTGCTCTCTTTCGTCATGTCCTCCGCCGAGTCCCGCTCCTCTGCGGCGCGCGACTGCGTCTATCTCGTCAATGAACACGATGCAGGGAGAATTTTTCTTTGCTTCGGCAAAGAGATCCCTTACTCTGGATGCTCCCACGCCTACAAACATCTCCACGAAGTCGGAGCCGGATATTGAAAAGAAGGGCACTCCTGCTTCACCTGCCACAGCCTTGGCAAGAAGAGTCTTTCCGGTTCCGGGAGGTCCCACAAGTATCACTCCTTTGGGGATCCTTGCGCCCACGGAAGTATATTTGCCCGGATCCTTAAGGAAATCAACTATCTCCTCCAGATCCTCCTTCTCTTCCACAAGTCCCGCGACATCCTTGAAAGATATCCTCGCCTGCCCGGGAGATACCATGCGGGCCCTGCTCTTCCCGAAGTTCATCATCCTTCCGCCGCCGCCGGCGCCCGCATTCTGAGAATTCATTATGGCCATGATTATCATGACCACCACAACAGAAAGGATAACAGGTATGCCGAACGTGATGAGCAGGCTGTCACCTTTCACCGCCTCCTCCTGATAGTCGGGGAAGACTTCCCGCAGCTCCTCTTCCATAGCAGTGATATCCGACACATAGAACACATGAGAAACGCCGCTCTTCAGCGTCACCGTGACAATTCCCGTAGGCATTTCTTCATTCGGAGTGATAAGCACCTGCGTGACGTTGTTGTTTTTCAGATCCGTCTGAAATGAATTGTAGTTATATGTATCTCTGGTCACCATATCGTTCGACATGAACGATATGAGCAGCAGGATCGCTGCCACTATCAGAAAATAGATCCCTATGCCTCTGTTAGAATTTCTCAAAGTTTCTTCCTCCGGCGCTTTGGCGCCTTACTGATTATTGTTTATTGTCTGATCTATGTTCTACTGTGGCCTGACCACGCCAATATACGGAAGATTCCTGTATCTCTGAGCGTAGTCAAGTCCGTATCCAACGATGAATTCGTCCGGGATAACAAATCCCGTATAGTCTATATCCACATCCGCAACTCTCCTGTCCGGCTTGTCAAGCAGTGCGCAGAGCTTTACATCGGCCGGACCTCTGCTCTTTAAGATATCAAGAAGATAATGCATGGTCCGTCCGGTATCTATGATGTCCTCCACGATGAGAAGATGCTTGTCCCTGACCGGACGATCCAGATCCAGATCGATCTTGACGACACCGGAGCTCTCTGTCTCATTTCCGTAACTCGAGCATCTCATGAAGTCCATCTCCACAGGCAGATCTATCCTCTTGGCCAGCTCGCAGGCAAAAGGCGCCGCACCCTTTAAGATACAGATCATCGTTATCTCCTTGCCCGCATATTCCTTAGTGATCTGCGCTCCGAGCTCGCGGATCCTGTTATCGATCTCCTCCTCGGTGTACATTATCGTGATCTTGTCAGCCATTTTCGATCTCCATTCTGAGAACCTTCTCCGTATCCTGCTTCACCTTGAATCTCTCGCCTATCCGCCCTGTATCGAATATCCAGACGATCTCCTGTCCGAGAGCAAGAAAATACATTCCGTCTCTTTTTTCCTTTGGGATCTTCTCTTCTATCAGAAGATCCTTCAGCTTTTTGTTCCCGTCCTTTATGGAAATAAAATCACCCTGTCTCCGGTGACGTATCGACAGCGCGGAAGCATTTCCTATTGTAGCATAATCAGCATATTTCGTGTAGTTATCAACCGTGATAAGATCCTCATCTGACACTTCCTCTCTGTTCATCAAGGCTGTCTTAAGGACCGGTTCTCTGTCCGGCAGCTCATACCTTCCCGGACATGCGATGATTATCTTTCCAAAGCTTCGTCTCGCCCTTATCCCGTACAGGAGATCGGCCTGCCTCCCTGACTGGTTTGACATGAGCTCAAGCACCGCTCTCACGTGCTTCCGGCTTATATCCTTTTCTCTTCCGGAAGCTTCGGCCAGTGCCCGTCTTATTACCCTTGACGCCAGAAGCTCCGGTGTCTTTCTCAGTTCTTTTATATCTATCTCAATATCAGAGGGCTCTTTTTCGGATCTTTTTACACAGATCCCATAGGCCTCACCGGTCTTGCCGGCAAGATATTCTTCCGTTGCGGAAGCTTCTTCTGCGGCCTCATTGATATGCTGCACCGCGCCTTCATTTATCTCCGACAACTCGGATAACACTTTATGACGTATGCGGTTCCTTGATATCAGAAGATCGTCGTTGGTCGAATCGTGCCTGAAGCGGATGTCCTTATTCCTGCAGTATTCTTCCGCTTCCTGTCTTGTGGCACAGAGCAGAGGTCTTATATATCTGCCCCTTTGGGGTTCCATGCCCCTTAACCCCTTCATTCCGGTACCGCGGATCAGATTGAACAGGACTGTCTCCGCCCGGTCGTTCATATGATGTGCAAGCGCTATCCTGTCCGCTTCCATCTCCTCAAAGGCTTTGTACCTCAGATCCCTTGCTGCCTCTTCCAGGGAAGTTCCGTCTTTTTCGGCAGCGCGCGGCGCATCCACTCTGACCGTCTCAAGCTTCACTCCGATCTTTTTGCACTGCTCGTCAACATATGCCATATCCTCCAGAGAAGCTGCGCCTCTGATCCCGTGTTCCACGTGTACGGCTGAAAGCTCAAATCCCATTTCCGAAGACAGCTCGTGCAGCAAAAAAAGAAGGCACATGCTGTCCGCGCCTCCTGATACCGCCACACATACTATGTCTCCTTCGGATATCATGCCGTGGTCCTGGATATAATCCCTGACCTTGTCTTTCAGATCGGTCTCCATACTCTTATCACCCGGAATGCGGGATCACTTTCCGTCCTCGGTCTTAAATATTATCTCATTCTCATGCACAAGCCCAAGCTTTTTCTTTGCCATCTCTTCGGCATATTTCTTGGTCTTGGTGTATTTCTCAAATTCATCCAGCTCTTCGGTACGGGCCTGCTCAGCCTCGAGTTCGGCCGTAAGCTGCGTCTCCCTCTCTTCCAGGGCTTTTTCCTTCTCAAGAAGCGACTTGCTGTCGACGCTTATTACAGTGAGCAGCAGTCCGACTATTATCGTGATAGCAAAAACAGAGGGTCTGCTGTGACGGACTCTCCTGTACATCGCTATGCCGTGTTTTTTCTTTTTTGTGTTCTTTTCGCTCCTCATGGTCAGCAGTCCGAAGAAAATAGTTATGTTAACGATAACACATGTTGGGATTTGGCGCAAGCAGACCAGACGTTCGATTTCGGGTGGGATTCCCGCCGGCAGCTTCGCTGCCTTTCAGGCCGGCCTCGGCACGGATGCTCCACTGGAGCATCCTATGCGGCTTTGCCGCATACCTCGGCGTTCGAATCCCATTATGTTGAATAAAAAAGGACCCCTTCGGGATCCTTTTTTATTCAACGCAGAGGGTGGGATTCGAACCCACGCACCAGAGACTGGCCTAAAGCATTTCGAGTGCCTCCTCTTGGACCACTTGAGTACCTCTGCAATATCAAAGACCCGGACATCCGCCGGGTCGTCCTTTGAGATTATATTATCATTCCTTACTTCAAGTCAATGACATGGTTTCACATCAAAGTCTTTCCCAGCCGGGTATCGTCTTAACCTCACTGTCCTCGCCGGAGATATAGGCTTTGGGATAGATCACATGACGCCCTTTGGGGTCTCCCAGCAGAGCGCCCCAGGTAGAGAACGTGGAATTCGCCAGTATATTTCCCCTGCATCTGCTCATCAGATACATGTCTCTCCATGAATCCGATCCGTTATTACCGGAGACGATCGTCTTTTCATCATCGCCGAGCCAGTCAAACGCTTCTTTAATGAACTCCTTGTCATCTGAAAAGATAAAGAAATGCGGCTTTTCATACAGCTTTCTCATCCTGTCGACCGCTGCCCTGTAATACTCCTCTCCAAGCAGGTTGAATTTTGCTTCGTATACCGGATCAAGATAATCCCCTCTTCTTACATGAAGGGACACTGATTCCGAAGAAGCGATCTGATGAGCCATCACCGATGAGCTTTCAAGTTCATCCTGCGGAAAAGCAAATACTTTTCTTATCTCTTCTAGATCATCTCTGTAGTATCTCTCGGAGATATAAAAGCCCGTCAGATAAAAGCTCTTTTCGGGGGCAAGATTTTTCATTTCAGGAAGAGATATCTCATCCAGGCAGTGTGAATCGATATACTTCTGATCAAATATCCTAAGAGCCCTGTTGATGTATCTTCCGGCAGGCACCGTCATCGGAAACTGTCCCGATGCCCTTGCTATCTCAAAGGCGGATGCTTCGGGAAGCTTTATCCCGAAAAGCTTTTTCAGCTCATATCCCTGATGTACATCATTCCACGCAAACCATGTAAGATCTGCCCTGATCCTCGCTTCGGGATGCTCCTTAAGCAGAGATCTGAAAAAAACATACTGGAACATCTGGTTTCCAAGGCCCGAATTAAACTGCTGTATTATCATAGCTCGGTCTCCTCCGGTATCCCGTCCGGCTTCCAGCCTCCCGTATGAATGGTAAGTCCCGGCTTTGGCAGCCGGCACAGGACATGAAGAAGATCATATCTAAGTACTGTCACAAAAAGCTCCCGGGACTCCTTTGACGGATGCTTCACAAAGACCGATGTTCCGAGTTTGAAGTCATACCATGCCCTCTCCCTCTCCCGTCTGTCAATCCCTCGATACTGCTCCAGCCAGTACATCTGGGCGACATGGAAATATGCTTCCTGAATATATCTGTCCCTCTTCATGTTCACTGAATTCCAGTTCTCACCTGAAGGCCTGGCCACGTATCTCCATGCGCTCATGGGCTCGTCAAAGCGATACATCGGACCGTGCAAAAGAGCAAAAAGCAGTATCCACGCATCATCTATAAAATCATGCGCCCTGTATATCACTGTATAATCAAACCGTCCGTCCTTCCAGAAATTCCTGGTCACGATGGACGCCGTCTGCCCCGGCCAGATATCGTCCGCTCTGTAGTCCGTCAGGGTGTACACTTTTTCCGGCCAGGAATACAGTTTCAGAGGAGACTTGTCTGAGAGTTCCTCTCCGTCCTCTCCCACGAGCAGAGCCGGATTTGCACAACCGGAACACTCCGGGTTGCTCTCAAGATGATCGACAGCCTTCTGCAGCTTATGCTTATCCGTCCAGAAGTCATCTCCTTCAAGCGTGGCGATATATTTTCCTCTGCACTGCTTCGCAGTCATATATACGTTAAGGGTGGGGCGTCCGAGATTCCTCTCCCTGAAGAGAAGCCTTATGATATCAGGGTACCTGGATTTATATTCTTTCAGTATCTCTCTCGTGCTGTCAGTGGAGCAGTCCTCTCCCACGACTATCTCAAAGTCAAAATCCGTCTCCTGCATGAGCACGGAATCCAGCGACTGCCGGAGGTATCTCTCATGGTTATACGTGATGAAAAGGACCGATAATAATGGCTCACTCATTATCGGTCTGCTCCTTCAGCATCTTATCAAACTCTTCCCTTCGGACAGGGCTGACCTTTCCGTCCCTGACTTCAAGTATGATATCGCAGTTCCTTATCGTGGTGAGGCGGTGAGCTATGATGAGCAGCGTCTTGCGCCCGTGCAGCGAATCGATCGCCTCCATGACCGCTTTTTCCGTATCCGTATCAAGCGCCGCCGTAGCTTCGTCCAGCACCAGTATCTCCGGCTCTCCGTACAGAGCCCTTGCTATTCCGATCCTCTGTCTCTGTCCGCCGGACAGACGTACCCCTCTCTCTCCGACCTTCGTATCAAGTCCCCCGGGGAGGGATCTTACAAAATCCGTCAGCTGCGCCTCTTTTATCGCTTCCCAGACCCGTCCGTCGTCTATCTCATCACGCTCTATCCCGAAAGCAATATTCTCTCTTATGGATTCATCCGACAGGAATATGGCCTGAGGGATATATGCGAGCCTTTTTGCCCATGTCATTGGATATCTGTGAACGTTCATCTTTCCGTACTTTATCTCTCCGCTCTTCGGAAAGAAGATCCCCAGTATCACGTCAGCAACGGTCGTTTTACCGGCTCCGGTGGGTCCGATGAGTCCTACCGAGCTTCCGGAAGGTATCCTGAACGAGACATCATCCATCACATTTTTATCTGTGTTGGGATAAGCGAAGCTGACCTTCTCCACGCTGATGGCTTCAGCCTCGGAGATGTCGGGCGCATCACTCTCATCGACTTCTTCAACCTTAAGCATATCCTCGGTTTCTTTCAGATCGTGATATATAAGGTCGATCGAAGGCATCAGGAATGATATGCCGTTTGAGTAATTCGTGATCTTACCCACGGAAGGCAGCAGCTTAAAGGCAGCCACTGCAAATGCAGCCAGCTCGGGAACGATGGAGTTCATATCGGTCCCGGACATGACTTTTGCTATCATGACGGCAAGGATCCCTGCCATGCAGACCATCTCTATCAGATATTTGGGAACAGCGCCGAAAAAATTGGTATGGATGAGAGCATCCATTTTCTGCTCTCCTCCATGGGTAAACTTATCCACGAAATACTTCTCTCTGTGGAGGATCTTTATGTCCTTTACAGCGCCAAGAGCCTCTTCTATTGCCTGATGCATGCGGCCGTCATATTCCTGATTGATCAGCCCGTATCTGTTCGCTCTTTTTCTTGTAAGAAGCATAAAAAGACCTACCGACACCGCAAGCACCGCGGCGATCGAAACAGTCATCACCGGATCCTGGATCAGAAGGTACAGCACAAGGAACAGGGAAATAAGTACTTCGGAGATAAGGCTTAAGAACTGCAGTATCAGCTGGAACAGCCGCTCGCTGTCCAGCATGATATTCCTTATCATGTCTGAAGTATTGTGATCGAGATGATAGATATAAGGCTTCTTCATGTAGCAGTCCACGAGCCTTGATTCGACCTTCAGCTGATTGTGATAGATAAAGCCATACAGGAAATAATACATGAGGCTCAGATATGTATTCTTTGCCACGTAGATCAGTATTATGGCAAAAGCAAGCCCGGTGAACATGCTCGTGGCATCATTAAGCGAAAAGATATCACGAAAACTCCTCAGAAAGAAATTCGTCTCTATCTTTCCCGGATCTGTCACGATGGTAGTGAGGGGCATGAAGAGGGATACTCCCAGAAGCTCCAGCACAGCACCGATAAAGATGGCGAAAAGCAGGATGATCATGCTTCTTTTCTGTTTTTTATTGAAGATATATGAGATTTCAGATATCAGTTTTTTCATATTCTTCGGTCCGTGGCCGTACAGGCATCAGATCAGTGATCTTATCCTTCTTTTTATCTTGAGCAGTTTTCTCCTGAAGAGAATACTCCTTCTTGTACTCTCGTCGACTCTTTCAAGTTCTTTATTAATGATCTCATCATGGATCATATCGGTCTCTTTTGCATCCACCTGCGACAGGCCTCCGCCTTCGGTATATGCTGTTCCGAACTCTCCGGTGCAGTAAAACTCGTGATCCCTTGCAAGCTTAAGAAGGAGCTCATAATCTTCAAAGAGGCTCCGGCCTTCGTTATAGCCTCCCAGTGCCCTGAGAGTCTCAGTCGACACGATATAGTCTCTCATGATGGAATCCCACTTTCTGGTGATGAGAAGATCCTGATATACATTTCCGTTCAGATAGTATGACCGGTTCTTCTTTTTCGTACGGGTCTTTCCATCGGAGTCCATGAAGCAGGTGACCGAATATGCGATCACATCCCCGCCCTTTTCCTCCTCAAGAGCCATCTCCAGCGCGAGCTTTTCCCTGTTACGGTAATGGTCGTCAGCATCTATGAAGGTCACATATCTGGTATCAACCATTGACAGTCCGAGGTTCCTCGTGTTGCTGACGCCGCTGTTCCTGGGTTTGTAATGAGCTCTTATATCCGGATATCTCTTTGTCAGGCCGTCTATCACACTGCCCGATCCGTCCGTGGAGCAGTCGTCCACGATTATCACCGCATCGGGTCTTAAGGTCTGACTCTCTATGCTCTCAATGCACTTTTCAAGATACCCGGCCTTATTGTAATTGGGAACCACGACCGTCAGTCCTTCTCTCATTTCAGAAACTCCCGTATATCCGAAAAGCGATCTATATTGGAAGCGATCCAGGCCTCGTCCTTATCCCACCAGGCCTCTTCCTTCAAAGCCCTTATCTCATCCTCACTGAATCTGTATCTTATGGTCTTCGCGGGCACGCCCACGTTTACCGAAAACGGCGGCAGATCTCTGGTCACGAGAGCCCCCGCTCCTACTACCGCGCCGTCTCCTATGCTGACTCCCCCCATGATGCGCACATCATTTCCGATCCATACATCGGATCCGACAGAGGTCCTTTTCTCAGGCTCCGTCTTCAGATCGTCTTTCACATAACTGAATCCCGTTACGCTCCGACTGGTATAAAAAGCAGGATGCATCGCCACGTGTCCATCCACGGGATGTGAGCCGATGACTGTCTTCACATCACTTCCGATACTCGTATATCTGCCTATGTCTGTATTTACAAGATCACATCCGCTTTGGACATAGGAGCCGAACCCAAGGGATGAGTCTTTCAAAAAGGCGTTCTTTCCGACAAAATTCCTCCCTTTCAACTCCGTCCTGATAAGGTATGACCCGGACTTCATAATGCTCTTCGTTCCGATCTCTTTTATGATCCTGACCATGGGCCAGACCCAGAACCTGTACAGTATCGAACCGCTTTCTTCGATTTTTCTTTTTATCAGACCCAATCTATCCTATCCCCGTAAGCTCTGCTATAGTATCCGTCATATGCTCCCATGAAAATCTCGGAGCATCCTTCCTGATATTCTCTTCAAAATCAACCGTCTTCTTCAGCTCGAAGAATCTCTGGATCGCGTCCTTTAACCCGGCAGGATCATTCGGCTTGCAAAGCACCCCAGTCTGTCCGTCCGTCACTACCTCGGGAAGTCCCCCGACCTCGGTGGCAATGACCGGTTTTCCGAATCCGAATGCGATCTGGGCTATTCCTGACTGTGTGGCATCCAGATAGGGGAGCACAACTGCATCGCAGCTTTCAAAATACCGGCTCACCTCTGTGTCCGGAATATATCCGTCCCTGATCGATATCCTGTCCTCAAGATGACGCTCGCTTATCATCTGCTCGTATTCAGCCCTTGTCCCGCCAAAGTCCCCTACGATATTGAGATGGACTATCTCCGGTATCAGCCCCATAGCCTCTATCAGTACCGCAAGTCCCTTGTAAGGTCTTACAAAGCCAAAAAACAAAATGACCGATGCCTGATCCACCGGCACGGCCCCGATATCCGCTCCGACTCTCCTGAATTCGTCGTATGTCGGATGCATGTTCACACGGTATGCGGCGTTGCTTATTATACTCTTAAGCTCCCCGGCTTCCTTTGAGGAGTGGAGGATAAAAAAATCTCCTCTTTTCAGGGTTCCTTTTGTCAGCATTCGGTCCAGGGGAAATCTTTCGTGGGGAAAGACATTATGACAGATAAAGAGGATCCTGCTCTTTACTTTTTTCGCAAGCAGCTGATAGCAGGGCGCAAAGTAAGGATGCCACCACTGGATGATGACAAGGTCGGGGCCTGCTTCATTTATCCTTGCAGCGGTCTTTCTGATGCTGCTTATACTTGCCGTGTTCAGGATAAATTCCGTATCCTCGATCTTAAAACTGTCATTTCCGTAATCCCTTTGCTCTTTCCGGAATAATATCTTCGGATACTGCATCGAATACGATATCATCGTGACATCATATCTCTTTCTCAGAGCTCTGCAGAGCAGCCCGGTATAATGGCTGATGCCTCCCTTGAACGGATATACAGGCCCGATAAGAACTATCTTCGCTCTTTTTTCCGCTGTATCCGGCACCTCAGTCAGCCTCTTTCATGTTTTTTTCGGCAGTATCAGATCCCGAGCTCTTTTCGTCTCCTTTTTTTTCAGCGGATACATCCTTATAATCCGGGTGCAGGCCGCTGTATGATGCCTCCATCCGGCGGACCCTGTACTGTACATCCTCCAGTATCTTTCTGTTCGCGGCTATGATATCAGCCTGAAGTCCCAGTACAAAAGTCATGAATCCTATGATTATCAACATGGTCGCAAATACAAGCGACTGCGTATGTCCGGCTCCGTTGCCCCTGGCAAAGAAGATCAAAAACCTTATGACATATACCATTCCCACAGTGAAAGGGATCAGTCCGCATACACTGAAGAAAGTAAGCGGCCTGTACATAAGGAACGCTCTTATTATCGTGAGCATGGATTTCTTGATATATCCGCCCATGCTGTGGAAAAGCCTTGATTTGCGAAGCTCGGGATTGGTCCTTATGGGCACCGATGTGATGGCCATCCTGTTCCTTCCGGCCTGCACTATGGTCTCAAGCGTATATGTGTATTGATTTACCACGTTCAGATGCATCGCGGCATCTTTTGAGAAAGCGCGGAAGCCAGAGGGAGCATCGGGTATGTCGGTCGCTGAGGCAAGCCGCACCACATAACTCCCCAGATGCTGAAGCTTCTTTTTCAGCGGCGAAAAGTCATCTATATCATCTATGGGCCTCTCTCCTATCACGATCTCTGCTTCACCGTTTAGGATCGGCCGGACCAGCTTCTCTATATCCTCTCCGCAATACTGGTTGTCTGCATCGGTATTGACTATGATGTCGGCGCCATTCCTGATGCACGCATCCAGCCCCGCCATGAATCCTCTGGCAAGTCCTTTGTTCTGAGGGAAGCTCACGACATAGTCGATTCCCCAGTCCCGGGCGACCTGTACCGTCTCATCCTTACTGCCGTCATTTATGATCAGATATTCGATCTCATCGATCCCGTCAATATGCTTCGGCAGCGCATCCAGCGCAATAGTCAGCGTCTTCGCCTCATTGTAGCAGGGTATCTGTATGATAAGCTTCATGCTTCTTCCCTTTCGTCTTCCTCATCATCCGATGTCTGTCTTGCAATGTATATTGGTCTCTGCTTGGTCTCAAGATAGGTCTTCGCAAGATACTGTCCCATGACTCCTATGCAGAAAAGCTGTATACCTGCGATAAGCAGCATGATACATACCATGGATGACCATCCGCTTGTGGGATCGCCGTATACGATTTTTTTCACTATGATGAATATGATTCCGAGGAAGGAGACCAGAGCCATCATCATCCCAAACCATGTGGCAAGAGAGAGCGGCGCTGTGGAAAAGCCTATTATCCCTTCCAGTGCATAGCCGAAAAGCTTCCAGAAAGACCATTTTGTCTCGCCCGCTATGCGCTCCACGTTTTCGAACTCTATCCACTTTGTATTGAATCCTATCCAGCCGTATATGCCTTTGGTAAAACGGTTATATTCCTTCATCCCGACTATCGCATCTACCATGCGTCTTGTCATTATGCGGTAGTCTCTTGCCCCGTCGACTATATCCGCAGAACTCATGCGGTTGATGATGCGGTAGAAGCCTCTGGCAAAAAATGATCTTATGACCGGCTCTCCCCGTCTCGTGACTCTTCTGGTCGCCGCGGAATCATAGCCTTCTTCGGTCACAGCCTTATACATCTCGGGAAGAAGAGAAGGCGGATCCTGCATATCAGCATCCATCGTCACGACGTAGTCTCCCCTTGCGTTTTTTAGCCCTGCGTAGAGCCCGGCTTCCTTTCCGAAGTTCCTGCTGAAGGAGACAAACCGGACTCTGCGGTCCTTAGCCCTCAGCTCCTTTATCCTGTCAAGCGTATCATCCTTGCTTCCGTCATCGATAAAAAGAAACTCAAACTCAAGGTCTTTTTGAGTCTCCTGCATTTTGGAAGCTGTCTCTGCTATCGCTTCATAAAAGATCGGTATGGCCTCCTGCTCATTGTAGCAGGGCACTATCACACTAAGCATGCTCATCTGCGGTCCTCTGTTTTTTTCTCAAAATATCATACTCCGAAGGCTTCTCGCCGAGCCTTACAAAAAGCTTCTGTCCGGGATGGGGCGCGCTCTCCATCTGCTGTCCCTCTTCACCGGTTATGGACTCAACACGGCATATGGTATTCTCGCCGGAAGGTCTCATTATCTCTATATCCTCGCCCACGGAGAATTTGTTCTTCTGATGAAGGACGAATGATCCGTCCTCAGATACTTCCTCCGCATGCCCCAGATATATATACTCCGTCACATAAGTGCTGCTGTCATATATCTGAGAGTCATGACCCGGTTTTCCGAAATAAAAACCCGTAGTAAAGGTTCTCGTGGTGCATTTGCCTATTTCTTCCCTGTACCATTCAAGATTATCCCTGTACAGCTGCTCAGACTCTAGAAAATCGTCTATCGCCCTCCTGTAGGTACGTGCAACGCAGGCCACATACAGTGCCGTCTTCATCCGGCCCTCTACCTTGAAGGAATCTATTCCCGCATCGATGAGTTCCGGGATATGTTCTATCATGCACAGATCCCTGCTGTTCATGATATAGGTGCCGCGGTCATTCTCCATGATCGGGAAATACTCTCCGGGTCTTGTCTCTTCCTCGAGAGCAAGCCCGCCATCTTCAAGGATCTCCTTCTTACCCTGAAGCGTATATCTCCAGCGGCACGGATGAGTGCACTCGCCATGGTTGGCATCCTTTCCCGCCAGATAATTTGACAGAAGACATCTTCCGGAATATGAGATGCACATGGCGCCATGGACGAAGCATTCCATCTCAAGCGATGCCGGTATCCCGGATCTTATCGCCTTAAGCTCTTTCAGAGTAAGCTCTCTTGCAGCCACCACCCGGCTTGCTCCCATCTCATGCCAGAATCTGAAAGTCTCAGTATTGGTATTGTTGGCCTGAGTGGAGATATGCCTTTCTATATCCGGACAGACTTCTCCCGCCAGGGTAAACATCCCGGGATCTGCAATGATCAGTCCGTCAGGGCCAAGGGTCCTCATGTCCTCGAAAAAGCCCTTTGCCTTTTCAATATCATCGTCATGGGCAAGGATGTTGGCTGTCACATATACCTTTGCTCCCCTTTCATGGGCAAACGCTATGCCTTCGGCCATTTCGGCATCAGTAAAATTCTTTGCATTCGCCCTCAGGGAAAAAGCTTCCCCGCCTATATATACCGCGTCGGCTCCGTATATGACTGCGGTTTTTAATTCCTCGATCCCCTTCGCGGGACACAAAAGTTCCGGACGCTTCATCACATCCTCACACAAAATGCCACGCCGTCTCCCACCGGAAGAATGGATGTTGACAGTCTTTCATCCATGGCAGCCTGCCTCAGAAATTCCCTCATCCTCTTATGTATCGTGCGGTCCCTGCGCTCCACAATATACTTTGATTCCATGATCTCTCCGTCAAGCATCACGTTATCTGCCACTATCACGGATCCGCTGCGGGTAAGGCGGACGGCTTCTTTAAGATAATCAGGGTACTGTCCCTTGGCTGCATCTATGAATACAAGGTCATAGGGCTCCTTCATGCCCTTTATTACCTCCAGGGCATCACCCTCAATAAGGTTTATCCTGTCCGCTGCCCCGGCTTCTTTTATATTTGCAGTCGCTTCCGGGATGCGGGGTGCCCAGTCCTCGATGGTATCTATCACAAAGTTCTGATCCGCTTTCATATATCTTTCTGCTGCCTTCGCCATACTGATCGCTGAGTATCCTGTGGCGGTACCGAGTTCGAGTATCCTGCGGGGCTTCAGGAGCGCTATCACCGACAAAATAAAAGCCTCCGTTTCCTGTCGTATCACCGGAACCTCATCCTTCTCGGCTTTCTCGCGGAGTCTTTTAAGCGTCTCGTCTTTATTCGGAATATACCCCTTTATGAATTCTGCCGTGCGGGAACTATCCATCCCCAATCGACTCCTTCAATCCTGATCTTCGCCTTCGTCTGTATCTTCTGCTTCATCTTCTGCGTCTTCAATATCTTCTGCTTCATCCGCCTCCATAGCTTCTCCGGCCCCTATCATCTCTGCCGGCTCGGATGATGCGGCCGCCGCCGGAGCATTCTCGTCCTCTTCAGTTGCTTCCTCGGATAATGAAGGCGACATGGCCGCCATCATTTCTTCGGCCGTCATCGATGTGTTAAGGGTATATACCCCCGGCTCCATCTTATCGTGATAATCCGAGAATCTCTCCTGCAGATAAAACAGCTTTTCGTCACGGATCAGTCCGTAGCCCTTAAGCAGCTCACCGGTCTCCATCACGGAACTTCCCATCGGCACCGTCACGACGATGTCTATTCCCTCGCCCTCCGCCATAGGGGGTTCCGAATAGATACGGTATCCGTAATCATATGCCGTTATGCAGACCTGCTTAACGCCGTATATCACTATCACCACTATCACGGCTCTTACTATGAAATTAAGTATCCCTGATATCAGTGTGCTGATCTTCATTTCCTAGAAATCTATCCCTTCCATCAGTCTGTCATGCAGATTCTGAACTATCTGGTAAAATGACCATTCCGTCATAAAGAAATCATATACCTCGGGGGTATCCAGAAAGTCCTCATTACGGCGGCAGAGCGCTTCCAGTCTTTCACTTACATCCTCGTGCTCAGGCGCATGCTGGAGGAAGAAGTTTTCTTTCCGAAACCTCATCACCTCATCACACAGCTCCGGATTCCTGCGGATCACTCCGACCATGTGTATGTAGTCCTTGTACTCCTGAGTGTCCCTTATCATATCAGTGAGCTTATCCACCTGCTCACTAAGCTCCGCCTCTGTTACCAAGTCAGACCTCCATTATCACAGGCAGGATCATGGGGCGTCTCTTGGTCCTCTGCCACACATAGCTGCCAAGATTCTCCCTGAGTGCCTGCTTGATCTTGCCCCAGTCATTGACATTCCTGCCCTGAAGCTCTTCTATAGTCATCTCAAGTACGCCGGTCGCATCATCCATGAGCTCGTCGGATTCCTTTACATATACAAAGCCTCTGGATATGATCTCGGGACCCGAAAGAACCTGATTGGTTCCTCTCTCCATGGTGAGCGCTATCACCACTACGCCGTCCTCCGCAAGCCTCTGTCTGTCTCTGAGCACGACGGATCCGACGTCTCCCACTCCGAGTCCGTCTACGTACACGGAATCCGTATGTATATGCCCTGCGATAGTCGGTCTGGAATCATCATCCGCTATCTCCAGCACATCTCCCGAATTGATCATGAGGATATGCTGGGAATCATATCCCAGCTCCTTTGCTATCCTGGCCTGCGCATGTCTGTGCCTGATCTCTCCGTGCACGGGCAGCGCATAACGGGGTTTTACAAGGGAATATATCAGTTTGATCTCTTCCCTGCATGCATGCCCCGATACATGGACATCCTGGAATATAACCTCTGCCCCGTTTGCCTCCAGATCATTTATCACACGGTCCACGGCTTTTTCATTGCCGGGTATCGGCGTGGAGGAAAAAACTATCGTGTCGCTGGGCCTTATGGTCACCTTCTTGTGAATGTTCTGAGCCATTCTCGATAAGGCCGCCATGGACTCGCCCTGAGATCCCGTGGTTATGATGACCGTCTTTTCTTCGGGATAGTTTCTCAGATCATCCAACTCTACCAGCGTATCACCGGGGATCTTGATATATCCCAGTTCGGCTGCCGTCTCTATGACGCTTACCATGGATCGCCCTTCAACTGCCACACGTCTTCCGTATTTGTAAGCTGTATTGATTATCTGCTGCACCCTGTCCACATTGGACGCAAATGTAGCGATGATAAGCCTGCTTCCCTGATGCTCCCCGAATATCTCATCAAATATCCTGCCGATGGTTTTTTCCGACTTTGTAAAGCCTTCCCTCTCGGCATTTGTGGAGTCGCACATCAGACAAAGGACGCCTTTTTTTCCTATCTCACCAAAGCGCTGAAGATCTATCGCATCTCCATAGACCGGGGTGTAGTCCACCTTGAAGTCACCCGTGTGGACCACTATCCCCGCCGGGCTGTAGATAGCCAGCGCAGCGGCATCCGCGATCGAGTGATTGGTCTTTATGAACTCTATGCGAAACTGTCCGAGATTGATGGACTGTCCGTGAGCTATCACTTTTCTCTTCACGGATTTCAGCATCCCGTGCTCTTCAAGCTTCTTGTCTATGAGCGCGATCGTGAGCTTTGTGGCATATATCGGTACATTTACCTTCTGCAGCACGTATGGAAGCGCTCCTATGTGATCCTCGTGTCCGTGAGTGATCACAAATCCCTTTACACGGCTTAAGTTCTCCTCCAGATATGACGTGTCAGGGATACACAGATCCACGCCCAGCATATCATCCTCGGGAAATGCCAGTCCGCAGTCCACGACGATGATGGAATCCTCATATTCAAAGGCGGTGATATTCAGGCCGATCTGCTCCAAGCCACCCAGCGGAATGATCCTCAGCTTTGAATGAGTCTGATCCTTATTCGGTTTTTTCAAACTTCTGCTCCTTTTATCCTTGGTCCAGAGCTATGTCCGCGTCGTCGAGAAGTTCGGCAAAAACGGCCGCCACCGCTTTGTGTTCGGCCTCGGTAAGCTCCCCGGTATATGATGATGTCTCCTCATCTCCGGCGGAAAACAGCTCCTTTAATATGTATGCATTATCATCTTTATCTGCCACAAGCAGATATGTATTCCCGCCAAGTGTAGTGGTCTCGACCACCTCGTATTCAACGGGATTATCTTCATTGTCCGTAAATATTATGCTGCTCATCTGTCCAGTCCGTTAAGATAATCAGTCAGTATAATGGCTGCGGCTACGGAATCTACTCTCTCATGTCCTGCAGCTCTTTTTCTTCTGTTCTCTTCAAGCGAGAGCAGTTCGTCCGCTTCAACAGTGGTAAGCCTCTCATCCTGCATGACAGTATCAATGCCCGTACGCCTTTTCAGCTCGTCGGCAAAGGCTCTTGCAAGACGCGCTCTTTCTCCCTCGCTTCCGTCCATATTAAGCGGAAGACCCACGACAATAAGCGCTATATCATATTCCTTTGTAAGCTGCTCTATGCTGCGATAAGTGGAGCGCAGATGGCTTTCACGATCCCGGCGTATGGTATCAAGACTTAATGCTGTCAGATTGAGTCCGTCAGTAACTGCGACACCTACGGTCTTTGATCCATAGTCAAGTCCCAGTATCCTGCCCATGATCTGACGGCCTTCCATCGGATCTTCCGTATCAGTCGTTATTACCGTTCTGACTCCAGTTCCTGTTCTTGATATAATCGGTCAGAAGCTCCTCGACGAGCTCATCTCTTTCGACCTTCATGATCAGGCTTCTGGCGTTGTTGTGGCTTGTGATATATGTGGGATCCCCGGACATGATATATCCGACGATCTGATTTACGGGATTATAGCCTTTCTCCGTAAGCGCTTCATATACTGCCTGAAGAACCACTCTCACGCCGGTCTCCGGCTCCGTCTCAACCTTAAAGAATTGTGTGCTTCCAATATCCATCATAACAGTCTCCAATCTCAGGCATCATGGCAGGCCAAGCTCCGACTCACCCTGTGCCTTCACCCGTATTCTACATGCGCGCACCCCGCGCACACCCATAATCCAATAAATTTTACCCTATATATTGATAATAATCAAATGAGCCGCACAATTTCTATTGTGCGGCCCACATTTGTATATCGTTTTTTAGCCTATCACTTTGTGCTGTTCTTCTTGTCGGCAAGTATATCAAATACAACTGCCGCCAGAAGGACTGCTCCTTTTATGACCTTCTGCCAGTTAGCATCGACTCCCATGAGAGACATTCCGAGGTTGATGACACCGATAAGCGTCGCACCTATGACCATTCCGAAGATCGTTCCGGCTCCGCCGTATGCCGATACACCGCCGACAACGCAGGCAGCGATCGCATCCATCTCGAAGTTGGTACCGGCCTGTGCATTTGCGGCCTGGAATCTTGCAGTGACGATATAAGTCGCTATTGAAGTCACCACAGCCATGTTGAGGTAGGCAAAGAACATTATCTTCCTTGTATCCACGCCGGAAAGCCTTGTCGCCTCGCGGTTACCGCCTATCGTATAGAAGTATCTTCCTATGACTGTCCTTGAAGTGATGAAGTTGTAGATGAGAAGGATCACTACCACCCAGATGAGAACGGTAGGTATTCCTCCGGCCTTCGCCAGCTTGTAAGCAAAGAGCATGATGGCCGCAACCGAGAGCACGCACTTCACAAGCAGTGACAGCATCGACTCTGCCTCATAACCCTTCTTGAGCTTATTTGCTCTTTCCATGAAGGAAGTGACCACGACCACTATACTTGCAACTACGCCGACAGCTACGCAGACTGTGTTGAACTGATTGACAGGTGTGGAGAAAACCTTTCCGGAAAAGACCGCAAGGAATCCCTTCTGAGCTGCCAGAGATATACTTCCCGTAGTACTGTTGGCACTGAGCAAAGCAGTTCCCCAGCCTCTGAAAGCAAGGAAGCCGGCCAGAGTTGCTATCCACGGGGGGATATCAACATATGCTACGAGATAACCGAGGATCACACCGTAGATTATGCCGATCAGAAGCATCAGCACAACCGATACCGCGGGATTTACCTGCTTTACCATCATAAGGATACCGCCTACAGCACCAAGGAAGCAGACAAAGGATCCGCATGAGAGATCGATATTACCGCCTGTCAGCATACACATGAGCATGCCCGCCGCAAGGACGAAGACATATGCGTTCTGCGTGATCAGAGCGTTGAAGTTCATAGGCTCAAACATCTGTCCCGATGTCATGATGACGAAAAAGATATATACAAGGACAAGGACTATGAGCATTGCATTTTTCTTTAAGACACTTACTGCTTTATTCTTGTTCATGACTCCTCCTCCCTTACTTCTTCTTCTTGCTTGACACAACATCAAAGATGATGGCAAACAGCACGACCAGACCCTTGACGACCTTCTGGTAGTTCGCATCGACACCCATGATACTCATACCCATGTTGATAACACCCATGAGCAGTGCACCTATGACTATACCGAACACATTTCCTTCGCCGCCGTATGCGGAAGCACCGCCGATGAAGCAGGCTGCTATCGCATCCATCTCGTAACCCTGTCCGAAAGTGGGCTGCGCCTGAGTAAGTCTTGCGGTATTAAGTATACCTGCAAGTCCGGCCATAAGGCCCATGTTCACATATGCGAAGAAATATACTTTCCTGGGATCGACACCTGAAAGAGCCGTTGCTTTCTCGTTACCGCCGACAGCGTACAGATAACGTCCCATGGTAGTATTCGATGTGATATACGCATAAGCTATGAGCACCAGACCTATCCAAATGAGGGATGTAGGTATGCCCTTGTATCTTGCAAGCCTGTCAAAGAACCAGAGGGCCGCAACGCTTATGATCACCATCTTTGCGACTACCGGGCCGAAAGATCCGACATCATATCCGGCCTTTATGGCGCTCGCCCTGCCCCTTATCACTGACGCGATATAGATAACTACCAGGATCGCTCCCGCAAGGAGACAGGTGAGATTATAATTCTGTCCTCCAAAGAGGTCCGGCACGTAACAGTCGGCTCCGCCTCCGAAGACGAACAGGAACAGTTCGTTTCTGATACCTACTGCGTATCCCTGAAGGACCACGTTTGAGAGTCCTCTGAAGGCGTACATTCCTGCCAGTGTCGCGATGAACGGCGGAACCTTGAGATAAGCTATCCAGAATCCCTGCCACGCTCCTACAAGAAGACCGCCTATGAGCATCACTATCACTGCAAATACCATGTTGATGTCTTTGTCCATCATCACGGCACCGATACCGCCGACGAAGCAGACCACGGATCCTACTGCCAGATCGATGTTACCTCCGGTGAGGATGCAGAGCAGCATACCTGCCGCAAGCACGAACACGTAAGCATTCTGAGAGATCAGATTGTTAACGTTCTGAGGCAGGAGCATCTTTCCCCCGGTCGCAGCCTGGAAGATAAAGATCACGGCTATGAGGGCAAGTACCATAAAATATTTTTTAAGGACATCCTTTATATTTATACTCATGTTATTCACCCCTTCCCGCCTGTACTATGTTTGCCATGATGCGCTCCTGGGATGCTTCTTCAGCATTGAGTTCTCCTACGAACTTTCCTTCGTTCATGATGTAGATCCTGTCGCTCATTCCAAGGATCTCCGGGAGTTCGGAGGATATCATGACCACAGACTTTCCTGCTTTTGCAAGATCGTTGATTATGCAATATATCTCGTATTTTGCGCCTACATCGATACCTCTTGTAGGCTCATCGAGAATGAGGATATCGGGATCCGTGAACATCCATTTTGCAAGGAGCACCTTCTGCTGATTTCCTCCGGAAAGATTGCCGACATTCTGCTCGACCGAAGGGGTCTTGGTATTCAGCTTGTCTCTGTACTCGTCAGCTACCTGATATTCCTTATCCTTATCGATTATTCCTCTGTCGCTGACACCCTTCATGTTGGCAAGAGAGGTGTTGACCCTGATAGGATTGGACAGCACGAGGCCGTTGCCCTTTCTGTCCTCGGTAACATATGCGAGCTTTGCATCTATAGCAGCTCTCGGATCCTTAAGATCCACTTCCTGACCGTTAATAGTGAGCGTACCTGAAACGGCTGATCCGTAGGACTTTCCGAATATGCTCATGGCAAGCTCGGTCCTGCCGGCTCCCATAAGTCCGTAGATACCGACGACCTCGCCCTTCCTTACATTGAGGTTGACGTCATCGACAACTTTTCTTTCTGTGTAAAGAGGGTGATAGACCGTCCAGTTCTTCACCTCCATATTTATATCGCCAAGCGTAACTCCCTCTCTCTTGGGGAAGCGGTTGGTGAGCTCACGACCGACCATCCCGCGGATTATCCTGTCTTCATTGATCTCCGTGTTATGGCAGTCAAGCGTCTCAACCGTGGAGCCGTCACGGATTATCGTTATCTTGTCCGCAACATATACCACCTCGTTAAGCTTGTGGCTGATTATTATCATCGTCATTCCCTGCTTCTTGAATTCGAGCATCAGATCAAGAAGAGCTCTTGAATCTGTCTCGTTCAGGGAAGATGTAGGCTCGTCCAGGATAAGAAGCTTTGCGTGCTTTGCAAGTGCCTTTGCGATCTCGACAAGCTGCTGCTTACCTGTTCCGATATCCTTGATCAATACTCTTGATGACTCGGAAAGACCTACCATCTTTAAGTATTTATCTGCTTCGCCATAGGTTTCATTCCAGTTAATGGCGTTCTTCTTTCCTCTTTCATTTCCGAGGAACATGTTCTCGCCTATAGACATCTGCGGTACGAGAGCCAGCTCCTGATGGATGATAACGATACCCTTTTCCTCGGAATCCTTTATCTTCTGGAATTTACATATCTCACCGTTATATACGATATCGCCCTCGTAGGTTCCGTACGGATAGATTCCGCTAAGGACGTTCATTAGCGTGGATTTTCCCGCTCCGTTCTCCCCGACCAGAGCATGGATCTCGCCTTCTTCTACCGACAGATTGACATTATCCAAAGCCTTAACTCCGGGGAAGACCTTGGTGATGTGATCCATTCTCAGCAATTCTTTTGCCAAAGCTGTTCCCTCCTCTCAATACCTTCTCTTGTTCATAGTAATATGGGGCGGGCATTGCCCGCCCCAAATTTTGTTTAGTAAAAATCTGAGAACTGATTTAATTACTTAAGCTGATCCTCTGTGTAGTAACCGGAATCGATGAGGATCTCCTTGTAGTTGTTCGCATCTGCAAATACAGGCTCGCAGAGGAATGAAGGAACTGTGATAACGTTGTTGTTGTAGGTCTCAGTATCGTTTACATCAACAGTAGCGCCTGTAAGGATCTGGCCAACCATCTTAACAACCTGGCTTGCAAGTGTACGAGTGTCCTTGAAGACTGACATTGACTGCTTGCCTGCGATCATGTTCTTTGTATTCTCGATATCGCAGTCCTGACCGGTGATGATGGGATACTTGCCGTTGTAGTTAGCTGCAAGAGCGTTCTCAACACCGAGTGCTGTAGAGTCGTTTGAGCAAAGCCATACATCAAGATCAGTACCATCTGCATAGTAAGAAGAAAGGATGTTCTCTGCTCTTGACTGAGCTACGTCTGTTCCCCATGTAGGAGTAGCAACGTCCTCGAACTTTGTCTGGCCGGACTTAACTACGAGCTTGCCCTCGTCGATGTAAGGCTTAAGAACATCGTATGCGCCGTTGAAGAAGAAGCCAGCGTTGTTGTCGCCGGGATCGCCTGCGGTGAACTCGATGTTGAAGGGACCTGCTGCGTTGTCAAGATCAAGCTGATCCTTTACATATGTTCCCTGAACAGTACCAACCTTGTAGTTATCGAATGTTGCATAGTAAGAAACTGCATCGGAATCCATGATCAGACGGTCATAAGCGATAACAGGGATGTTAGCTTCCTTAGCCATGTCAAGAGCCTCACCGAGTGAAGAACCCTCGATAGCTGCGATAACGAGAACGCTGCATCCGCCGGAGATCATGTTCTCAACCTGTGAAAGCTGAGTAGGAACGTCGTTGTTAGCATACTGAAGGTCAACCTCGTAACCTGCCTCTGTAAGCTCTTTCTCCATGTTAGCGCCGTCCTGATTCCATCTCTGGAGATCCTTGGTAGGCATTGAAACGCCAACCTTCTGTCCTGCTGCTGCAGGAGCTGCCTCTTCCTCTGCTGCAGGAGCTGCTTCTTCTGCTGCGGGAGCTGCCTCCTCTGCTGCAGGAGCTGCTTCTTCTGCTGCGGGAGCTGCTGCATCTGCTGCAGGAGCTGCGGTCTCAGCTGTGCTGCCGCAACCTGCGAGAAGAGCTGCTACCATAGTCATTGAAAGAATAGCACTGAGTAACTTTTTCTTCATTTCTTTTCCTCCCTTTCGGATTTGTTTGACTTTTGCGCCCTCCGGCTTTTGCCGACAAAGACACAACATCGCTTTACGTATTCGATGCTAACACACCGTGTTATTAAAAAAAACAGGAAATAATTGCGAGATGCCCGATACGGGCGCGGACAGGCTAGCACAAAATTGTCCCCCGTCCGTTCAAGATTGTGCTATCGCCCCCGGCTCACCAGACTGAAAGGCCTGAGAATGCGGTCATCTTTCGTTGAGATAGACATCCTCCCTGAGATGGAATCCGCTGTCTATGATAACGCTGTCAATATTGTCCTTCGTGACCATGACCGGTGCAATACTGAGATACGGCACCTGATAATCTCCGTTCTTAAGATCGGTGACACCGGCAACACTGTTGCCTTTTGCAAGTGAGACAGAGGACTCGGCGGCTTTTTTCGCCAGCTGCTCGATACTCTTGTATACAGTCATGGTCTGAGTACCCTCTACTATTCTCTGACAGGCGTCCAGGTCCGCGTCCTGTCCCACGATGGGGATCCGTCCGGCACGTCTCTTCTCCGAATAATACTTTACCGCCTGTCCGGCAAGCGAATCGTTGCCGCACATCACCGCATCTGCCCTGTCTGCTTTGACCGGATTCTCGGAGAGATAATTAAAAGCCTCTTCACCCTTCCACTCTGAAGCATAGTAAGTATCGAACACATTGATCCCGTGTCCCCGTATCTCCCTGTCAAAGCCTTTATTTATGAGCAGCACATTATTGTCTTTTGAAGGTCCGTTGATCTTAATGACATCACCGCCGGAGGGAAGCCCTTCTATTATCGCGTCAGCCATATACTTCCCGACCATTTCGTTATCAAAGGAAATATACAGATCCAAAGGAGCATCGGTTATCAGCCTGTCATAGGCGACCACCTTTATCCCGGCTGCTCTTGCTTCCTGGACCTCTTTGGTCAGCGCGGAGCTGTCCACTGCGACAAGGACGATGACATCCATTTTTTTATCTATAAGGTATTTGATCTGATCCTTCTGCTTCTGGACGTCTCCGTTTGCATTCTGGACATTTACGGAAGCCCCCAGATCCCTGGCGCGCGAGACAAAGATATCCCTGTCTCTTTCCCATCTTTCGATAAGAAAGCTGTCAAATGCCATCCCGATCTGTATCTCTTCACTGTCTTCGCTCTGCTGCTGCGGCTCCCTGACGATCTCCGTACTTCCGCTGCAGCCGGTTGCCAATATCACCGCCATAAGAAAAGATATCACTGTCTTAAGCCTGTCTTTTTTCCGCTTCATATATCCTGTCCGCCTCTCATCTGACCTATACTTCGGCGCGATATTCCGTCGGGGTCTTTCCGACTGCTTTTTTGAATATCCTCGAAAAATAATTCGGATCGGAATAGCCGACCCGCGCGCATATGTCCTTAACGGACACATCCGGATCCTTCATGAGTTCCTTCGCCTTTTCTATCCTGAGGCCCGTAAGATACTCCAGAAAGGTCTCTCCGGTCTCCTCCTTAAAAAGTCTTGTAAAATAATACGGGCTGACATCGACCCTTCCCGACACCTCATCGAGAGAGATATCCTTTGCATAATTATCCCTAATAAAGGATTTTGCCTCCTCCACGATGCTGTCCTGCTTCTCTTCTTTCTTGACCGTGACATTCTGCGCTGCTTCACAGATCTTGTCCGCAAACCAGATCTGAAGCTCATTAAAATCCTGAAATGCCATGACAGTCGGCAGATACTCGGAACGGTACAGGAAGTGGTAAGTCATTCCTCCCGACTCATAGGACAGCCTCTCCGCCCAGAGCACGAATTCCAGGCATTTCAGACGCGCATCCACCAGCGCATCCGGGTATGTCTCCTTCATCCATGAAAAAAATCTCTCCGCGTATTCCTTTGAAAGCCCCACATTGCCTGAGCCTACGGCTGCAAAGAGCTTCTTCTCGAGATCCATGGGATAGTCCGGCTCGTAGGTGCATCCCACGGACAGGTCGCTGGCATGAGCGACCTCGGCTTTGGAGAATAAAAGCGCTGACAGCGCCTCTTTATATGAATCCGATGCCGCTTCAACCGGCTGGACGGCACCTATCCCTATGCGGGCGCTGATACCGGTCTTCTCTGAAAGCTCCTTTATGAGTTCCTCAGCCTTCCCGATTATCTTCACCCTCTCGTCATATTCCATATGATTTGTCTTGTTCGGGAAGAAGCATATTATCTTGTTGGAGAGCAACGGACCCGTGATGCAGTTTAAGCGCCCCTTTATCATGTCTCTTATCTTTGTATACTCCGACTGGACACGTATGCCGCTGCCGATCGGATTCTCAGACTCGGAATCCGCATCCACCACGGACAGGACCAGCATGTATCCGTAATCCTCATCTATACCGAGAAGGTTCTTGTAGCTTTCTGATTCGGAATGGCTTTCCTGAAAGAGGATGGAATAAATAAACCCGCTCTCGATGACGGGCGTGACCGTCTCTATCTTCTCGCGGATCGAAAGTTCCTGTCTGCGCCTCTCCTTCGCAAGATCGATCTGCTTCATTGCACGGTTTAAGACGTCGACGATCATCTCCTTGCTGAAGGGTTTGTTCAGGTAATCGAGCACGCCGAGGTTTAATGCCTCCTTGGCATAGTCAAACTTGTCATAGGCGCTGAGGATGATAAACACAGTGGAAGAATTCGTCCTCCGGATCTCCTTCATGGCTTCTATCCCGTTGATACCCGGCATCTGTATGTCCATGAACGCGATATCCGGTCTGAAGGTCTCCGCGAGCTCTATCACGGCCCTGCCGGTCTTTGCGGTCTCTGTCTCACAGACTCCCGCGAACTCCTTGTCTATTATGAATTTTATCGAATCCGTGACGATCCCTTCATCGTCGGCAAGCATTATCCTGTACATTTATCCGTTCCTTTTCAGTCTGTATCATTCTTCCGGCACGGGCGCAGGGATCAGTATATCCACTATCGTACCTTTATCCATGCCCTCGCTGAATATATGCATGACTTCTTCTCTTCCGTAGAAGAGTCTGAGTCTTGAAGTAACATTTGCCAGCCCGACCCCGTTCGAATCCTTCATTACAGGATTCTCTCCGGCTCGTCCGTCCATGACCTCTTTTATCCTCTCCTCGGTCATACCGACGCCGTTATCCTCGATCCGGATCCTTATAAGCTCCGGAAGGCGTTCGACCTTGAGGATGATCCGCTTTTCTCTGTCGATATCCCTTATCCCGTAATTTACGGCATTTTCGACCACCGGCTGGAGTATCATCCCGGGCACGGATACACTGAGGCATTTTTCATCAAGCTCTTTTTCAAAATGGATCTCGCCCGAGAATCTGACATTCAGTATGTGGATATAATTATCCACCAATGCTATCTCCTGTTCAAGCGTGGTGTCCTTGTTCTCATCCTTTATCCTGTAACGGAAAAACGCAGCAACGTTCTGAAGGTAATCGGACGTTTTGTCCGCATCCTCGAGCATTGCGAGCTGTGCTCCCGCATTTAATGTATTGAAAAGAAAATGAGGATTGATCTGCGCCTGAAGGTATTTCAGTTCGGCATCCTTAAGATGCGTCTCCATGATTATCTCCCTCTGGCGCACGGGATCCATGATATTTTTTGTCATGACGATAGTCAAAAGTATGTTGATGACCGACACTATGCTTATGACCGACACTATGATTGCAGACAGATATCTGAGCGAAACCCTTAACGTCGCATATTTTTCGGAATTTCTCCTGAACTGCTCGTTGTTCAGGATGTAAATATAAGCATTGATATAGCCGTAGATCTTTTCCGATCTTTCATATAATGCATTGTATCTTTCAACAACACGTCCTCTTTTTGCCTGGATCGTATCATCGGTCACGGAAAGATATGTCTCGGACAGGCCTTCTATATCATTGAGGATCGCTGTATTATCTCTCCCGTGGCCTCCGGTCGCAAGCTCTTCAAGGCTGTCTCTGTATTGCTGGCAGGCATCAAAATACTGTTCCATGGAATCGGTCGACTTTGTATTCAGATACTCTGTCATGCTGCTCCGCACCTGCCCCAGGGAATCCGACAGCTCGCCTATGGTGACATTTGTGGAATAGACTCTGTTGACAACGTCCATGGCCCGGCTTATGAAAAAGAACAGCACGATGTTTACCGTGATGATGATAAGGGATGTGACTATGGCCAGAGTGACCATGTTTGTCTGGACCGTTGACTTTTCCCGGGTCGGATTAGGGGAGATCTTCATCTTCGTCCTCCTTATCCGCCAGATAGCCGTCGATATTCTCCGCCGTTATGACTGTCAGGTCCACAGGCATATATTCATTCACGTAGCCGGTCTCTTCATACTCCTTAAGAGCTTCGATACAATACTCCCCCATCTGGGTCGTATTCATGGTCAGTGTCTCATAGATGATGTTCTTTCTTATGGAAGACAGGATGGTGCTGTTTTCATAGAATCCGTATACCACCGTCTGCCCCACCCTGTTGTAATCAACGAGCGCCTGACATACGCAGGTGGTATAGATCTCATTCAGGCAGACTATCACATCCGGCAGATCCTCTTCCATGATGAGTGCGCTGATAGCCTCCTCAGCTCCGAATGCCGAGGTATCCGGCACCGCCATGGTCTCAAACTTAAAGCTGGCGGCAGCATCCGCCCTTTCGATGGTCTCCTTTATTCCCTGAAAGATGATATTCTGGCTCAGATCCTCTACTTCCGGGCTCATGAGCACAAGGACTCTTTTTTCCCTGTTCGTTGCTCTCTTAAGAAGTTCTTTGCCGTAGTTGACTCCCAGGTCGTAATAGCCGAAACCCACATAGGATCTTCTTGCAGATGACGTGTTATCCCTTCCCACCGTGACTACGGGTATGCCCTGCGCATCCGCCCTGTCTATGAGCTCCGTCATGGCATCGCTCTCTCCGGCTTCTATGATGATCCCGTCGACTCCGGCATCGATAGACAGTTCCATGAGATCATATCTGTCATAAGAAGTGGCCATGCTTCCGCCCATGTTCTCGAGATAATCTCCTCTTCGCTCCGCTGCCTCGCAGGCCCCCTTATATATCGATCCGTAGAATCCGTCCTGCACATTCTCGCAGATAAAGGCATAGTGCTTGCCTATGAAGCTCTCCTGCTCATCCTCTTCGAGGATTCGGAAGATGCCGTTCCCAAATACGATGACGCAGGCTATGGTAACGACGGCCGTTACGATCATGGTAGCTACGATTATGGCAGCAAGCCTTTTTTTGATAAGCTCCTTCATGGATCTGAAAGCCTCACTTTTCAAACCTGTAGATCAGCCATGACAAAACGACCATGGCCGCTGTCTCCGTGCGGAGTATCCGGTGTCCGAGTGTGACCGGGACGATATCATGCTCTTTTGCTTTCTCTATCTCTTCCTCTGCAAATCCGCCCTCCGGTCCGATAAATACTGCTATACTGCTCCCCTCTTTCAGCGGATCGATGATCTCCCTGGTCGTGTTAAAACCCTCCGCCAGTTCGTAAGGTATGATCCTTACATCACACTTTCCGGCGTAGGAAAGCGCTTCTTCAAATCCCATTATCTTTCGGACCTCGGGGATCCTTGCTCTCATGCTCTGCTTGGCGGCTCCTTTGGCTATCTGATTCCAGCGTCTGACCCTGTCCTCTGCCTTGCGTCCTTCATAATGCGCTATGCATCTTTTAGAAGCAACAGGTATTATCTCTGCTGCTCCCAGTTCCACGGCCTTCTGTATCACAAGTTCCATTTTATCCGACTTGGGAATGCACTGAAAAACAAATATCTCTGCCGGAAGCTCGGTGTCTGCTTCCTTTATGAAGTCAAGCCGGCAGTGGACGGCCCCTCCTTCAAAATCCTCAATATGGCACCGGTATTCATTGCCGGATATGCCGTCGGATACGGAAAGGGTCTCGCCGGGCTTCATCCTGAGCACGTTTTTTATATGGTTATGATCCTCACCCCGGATATAGATATCACGATCCGTTATATCCGCAGGATCAGCAAAGAAATGATGCATCTATCGCCTCACAAATCTTCTGAGATCGGGGACTATGAGCTTGATCTGTTCTGCCGCGTAGTCCATCTCTTCCTGCGTCGTATGCGCAGAGAGCGAGATCCTTATCGTTGACTCCAGCTGCCATTTTTCAACGTCCATGGCCGAAAGTGTCGGTGATATCTGCAGCTTTTTCGATGCGCAGGCGCTTCCGGCAGAGACAAATATCCCCTTTTCCGCAAGAGCATGTACTATGACCTCGGCTCTGATATCTTTAATGGACAGCGAGATTATATATGGCACATCTCCTCCGTTGACCCTTATATCCTCAATATCCTGAAGATCAAGAAGAAACTTCTCCCTAAGGGCCTTCATGCGTTCATGATCTTCGGATATACTTCCATATAGTTTTGATGCGGCGAGCGCAAAACCGGCCACTCCCGGCACGTTTTCCGTTCCCGACCTGAGTCCGTTCTGCTGACCTCCTCCGTGCATCAGCTCAGTTATCTTTGTCCTGTCTGATTTATACAAGAGCCCTGCTCCCTTGGGACCGTGAAGCTTGTGGGATGAGACGGAGAGCAGATCCACCTTGCATTCTGCGGGGATAATCGGGATCTTCCCAAACCCCTGCACATCATCCACATGGAACAGGCAGTCCGGTTGCTTTTTTCTTATCAGCCTGCCGATCTCGGCTATGGGCTCCACAGCGCCCACTTCGTTATTGACATGCATGACAGAGACCAGCGACGTCTTGTCGCTCAGCAGATCATCCAGCTGCGCAAGATCGATATGGCCATGCCTGTCCACGTCCAGAAGGTCTATCTTTGCACCGACCTCGGCAAGATACTGTATGGTCTGAGATACTGCGGGGTGCTCTATTTTTGTTGTTATGATATGGTTTCCTCTGCGTCTCTTGACAAAATATGTGCCAATTATCGCCAGATTGTCAGATTCCGTTCCTCCCGATGTAAAAACTATCTCACTTTCCCGGCATTTTAAGACATCACAGAAAAAAGATCTCGCGGACCGGATATGCTGCTCTGCTTCAAATCCCTTGCTGTGAAGGCTTGCGGGATTACCGTAATCTTTAAGCATCAGTTCCTGGATGAGTGATGCAACTTCATCATCGACCCTTGTTGTGGATGCGTTGTCCAGATAGCATTCCATGTTCATTGTCTCCTTATTATGATCCTGTCTCCAGCTCTTTCCAGCGTGCCGCAGACTATCTCTCCGGCCCTGCTTCCGGCTTCCGGGTCGTACACCTTTATGTAGTCCCTGGTATAGCCTGTCCTTGCGCTCCTTCCGTCTGTCTCCTCCGTATCTTCCAAAAGGACCTCTGCCACGCGTCTGTTTTCGATGCGCCTGTCTTCGAATCTCCTCCTTTGAAGTCTGTCAAGTTCAAGCAGTATCCTTGATCTTTCATGCTTCACCCGCTCGGTGATCTGTCCGGGCATTCTGTCGGCTGCCGTCCCCTTTCTTCTCGAATACTTGAATACATGAGTCTCGTAGAATCCAACACGCTCTACAAAATCAAGGGTGTTCCGGAATTCTTCTTCTGTCTCACCCGGAAAACCCGTGATGATGTCCGTCGTGATCGCGGGATCATCAAAGCAGTCTCTTAATATATCCACGGCTTTCATATATCCGTCCGTTGTATAATGCCGGTTCATCCGCTTCAGCACGGTATCCGATCCGGACTGGAGGCTTAGATGAAAATGCGGACAGAGCTGTCTGATACTTAAAAGCTCTTCGGCGAAACTCTCCGTTACTATGCCGGGTTCCAGCGAGCTGAGCCTTATCCGCTCCACGCCCTCAATCTCTGACATCGCGCGTACCAGATCGATAAGCCCTTCGCCGTCATCCGGCCGGTCCTTACCGTATGAGGAGATGTGTATTCCTGTGGGCACAAACTCCCTGTAACCCATCCGGACATATTCCTTTGTTTCGCTTATGACATCCTCCACAGTCCTGGATGCGATCCTTCCTCTCGCAAAAGGTATTATACAATAAGAGCAGAACATATCGCATCCGTCCTGAACCTTGATAAATCTCCTGGTATGAAAGTCCGCAGTTTCGAAGGAGACTGCCTCCGTACAGCCGCTCCCGTCTTCTTTATCTGCAAAATACTCCTCAAGTATCGGAACTATGTTCTTTTTCTGAGCGTTTCTGACACAGATGTCGACGCCTTCATCCGCTACATCCGTCTCTCCCCTGGTATCCACGTAGCAGCCCGCTGCCACTATCACTGCAGAGGGGTTTAAGGCCTTTGCCCTGTGAAGCATCTGTCGGGATTTTCTGTCGGCGATGTTCGTGACTGAACAGGTATTGACGATATAGATATCCGCTTTTTGGTCAAACGGTACAATACTGTATCCGTTTTCGGCCAGTTCTTTCATCATTTTTTCTGTTTCGTAAGAGTTGACCTTGCATCCCAGATTGTGAAAAGCGACTGATTTATGCATAAATATCTCTATTCTTTGTCATGTTTTATCATTGACAATTACAAATGGCGACTTTATCATAATACCCGTGGAAAGGAACTTTCACAAGAAAATCTTTTTCAGAACGACACTATATTAGGAGGATTGACATGAAGACAGTACAGATTTCATTGAATTCGATCGACAAGGTAAAGTCATTCGTAAATGATATCACAAAGTTTGATTATGATTTTGATCTTGTTTCGGGACGTTACGTCATCGATGCAAAGTCGATCATGGGTATCTTCAGCCTTGACCTTTCAAAGCCGATCGACCTTAATATCCATGCCGAGGATAATATAGACGATGTGCTGGATGTCCTTTCAGCATATACCGTCTGATACATAAGCACAGGCACGACAGAGAAAAACGGGACAGATTCCGGCATCCGGATCTGTCCTTTTTATTCTGTTTCAGTAAGGCCTTCAATAGGCACATGACTTGCCAGATATCTGCCTTTTATCTCGTAGAAATGCAGGTCGAAATCCTTATATTTCGGTTTGGTATCCTTCCCAAGCACATACAGCAGAGTATCGTCGTATTTTCCATTCGCCATATCATTCCTAAGCGATTCCAGGGTATTCTGTACCTGGTTTTCTATCGGTCGCGCATAATAAAAGTCATTGGTTGTCAGACCGTTACGATATGCATAATAACTGATATCCTGATCTATCTCTCCGTCTTTGATATCAAGGACGATATGATCATACCTGTCTATCACATCATTTACGGGCTGCAGATCATCCAGGATACCGGTAAACTCATAATCACTTCGTGCAAACACGTCATGCTTTTCCATAAGGAAAGGCATCATGTCCGCAACCTGTATTGCAAGGCAGACCGCAAGGACCGGCAGAAGGGCTCTTCCCTTAACATGCCTGCAAATAAAGACAATGACTGCCGTCATCAGCATGTAGCCCACAGGCCAGATAAAGCGGCCGTTGCTTCTGAAGATGCCGACTATGGTCCCGAAGAGTTTTCCCAGATCAAGGTCCAACAGTACAGTCTTACACCAGCTGATCTCGGGAATAATACAAAAGGCCAGAAAACACAGGGCTGTGATGATATACATGCGTCGTCTCAGCGTCAGCCCGGGTCTGGATCTCTGCACCGCCGCAAGAATGACAGATGCAAGGATGAGCAGCAGTATACCTGCACCCAGATACCCGAATCCTTCATATTGCAGCAGTGCCACAGGTAGTCCGGGGACAAGTCCGAGGTCCATCGAATTGAAAAACGTGTTAAGGTTTGCTTCATATGAGCCTGCTCCCAGGCTTGCTCCCTTAACACTTGTAAGTGCTCCGAAAACATACAGGCTAAAAGCACCGGTAAAACAATATGCTGTCCCGCAGGCAAAGAACTTCTTTATATCCTTTTTCTCTACCAGTTCTTCGATGAGGCTCATGGCAGTTATGCCGGCGCACATCGCCCAGATGTATGGATGAATGAGCATGGCTGCAGCGGAAAAGCATATATACAGCGGAATGGCTTTTTTCATTCCATCCCTCAGATCCTTACGGATCCATATATAAAAGGCAAGGAGTATGAGCCAGTGGGATGTAAGGGATGTATGATAAAACATCCTGTAGAGCAGTGTCCAGCTAAGAGAATAAAATGCGGACGACACTACAGCTGCCGCCCTGTTCCCGGTATGTTCGTATACGATAAGACCTCCCATACCGCCTGTAAGCGCCATGGAGATCATCCCGTATATCCCAAGGTACTGAAACACAGTGGGAAGTACCGGATCCATAAGCTTGCCCAGAAACGCAAGCAAAGGGATGGCGTCCGTATAGACTACCGACATATCATGAGGATATGAAGCTGTGGTAACAAGGCCTATGGGAAACTGCCAGGGGCTTGATCTGTACAGACAGAACCCCACATAATGCTGGACTATGTCTCTCTCCCGTGACATGAATATCCAGTCATCATAAAAAGGATCCAGCACATACGGCCCGTAAATGAGTATAAATAATAACGCTCCAAGGAGCGCTGATAATACAAAAACCTTTGTGCGCCGGGACCTGCTGTCAGCCGCGTCCGACGATAACGAGCTCCTCCGTAGCATATGCCTCCTCCAAAAGGCCCTCTATCACATCAGAAAGATTCTTCTCGGATCTTTCTATTATCTCTCTCTTTGGCTTGGTCACGGGATGCTTGGCCACAAATATGGTACAGCAGTCTTCATACGGCAGGATGGAGGTCTCATATGTCCCGATCTTCTCCGCCATGTCCACGATCTCCTGCTTGTCCATTCCTATAAGGGGTCTGTACACAGGCATGGAACTTACAGCCGAATCCGTTACGTAAAGAGACTGCAGCGTCTGGGATGCGACCTGACCGATAGATTCTCCGGTGACAAGTCCGAGGCAGTCATTAGCATTGGCAAGATGCTCTGCGATCCGCATCATATATCTTCGCATTATTATAGTCAGCTCATCATGCGGGCATTTTTCATAGATCGCCATCTGTATGGCAGTAAAGTTCACTATATGAAGATACACCGGTCCCGCATAATCAGAGACCAGCTTTGCGAGGTCTATGACCTTCTGCTTTGCCCTGTCCGATGTGTATGGAGGCGCATGAAAATAAACTGCATCCAGGATGACCCCTCTTTTTGCAGTCATATACCCGGCCACGGGAGAATCTATACCTCCCGACAAAAGGAGCATCGTTTTTCCGTTTGTTCCAAGAGGCATGCCGCCTGCCCCTTCGATCTCCTGCGAGTAGATATGGACTATCTCCCTTATCTCTACTCTTATATTCACCTGCGGATGATGTACATCCACCTTAGTCCCGGGGAAAGCCGTGAGCACCGCTTCGCCCAGAGCAGCGTCGACCTCCATGGATGTCATGGGATATGACTTATGCGCGCGTCTCGTATTGATCTTGAAGGTAAAGTTCTTATCCTCAAAGACTGCATCCACATACTTTACTATCTCTTTCCTAAGATTATCTATGGATACATCCTCGACATGCACTACAGGACAAAAAGCGATGACCCCGAACACATGACGCAGCGCGTTCAAAACCGCATCATGATCGTAGTCGTCGCTCTTTACCTCGACAAAGATACGCCCGCCCTGATCCTTGGTGACTGCAAACTCTCCGTCCACCTTTTTCAGGGCATATTTTATCTGTTTCATCAGGGCGTCTTCAAATATATATCTGTTTTTGCCTTTTACGCCTATCTCGCCGTATTTTATAAGGAATGACCTGAACATTTACTTAAACATTCCTTTTTTCTTTTTGCCCCTGGCATTCTCCTTGGCCGCGTCATTCTCATGCCGTGCCACATAATTCAGCGAATCTCCCGTCAGGGCATCAAACTGACGAAGGATATCCTTTGCCTGTCCGTTAAGACCCGTAGGCACCTGTACTATAAGCGTCACATACTGGTCTCCCCTGATCGCGGAATTCCTGAGGGAAGGAACTCCCTTTCCTTTCAGTCTTACCCTTGTATCTGTCTGGGTACCCGCCTTGACATTGTACACGACCTTTCCGTCGACGGTATCTATCATGACGTCACCGCCAAGCGCTGCCTGCGCATATGTGATCGGCGCAGTGGAATAGATGTCCATATCCCGTCTCTGGAATATCGGATGTCTTGAAACATTGACTTCCACCAGAAGATCGCCTCTGGCTCCTCCGTTGATGCCCGGTTCGCCCTTGTCCCTGATGCGCACAGCCTGGCCGTTGTCTATTCCCGCAGGTATGTCTACCTGTATCTTCTTCTTGGATGCAATATATCCGGTCCCGTAGCAGTCAGGACACTTCTCTTTTATTACCTGACCGGATCCCTGACAGTCGGGGCAGGTCTGGACATTCTGTACGGTGCCGAAAAGAGACTGCTGGGTGAATACGATCTGACCCTTGCCTCCGCATTTTCCGCAGGTAGTCTTGGATGTCCCCGGCTTACATCCGGTCCCGTTACATTTGGGACATGTATCCTTTAATGTCAGCTCTATCTCCTTTGAGCAGCCGAATACAGCCTCCTCAAAGGTTATGCGCACAGCCGTGCGAAGATTCGCGCCTTTTCTCGGACCCGTACGGCTGGCTCTGCTCCTTCCGCCGAAAAGATCTCCGAATATGTCTCCGAACATATCCGTAAAGTCCATGGAACTGAAATCACCGAAGGGGCTGTATCCTCCGCCGCCCCCGGGACCGTCAAAGGCCGCGTGGCCGAACTGGTCGTATTTGCGCCTCTTATCAGGATCCGACAGAACAGCATACGCCTCGGACGCCTCTTTGAATTTTGCTTCAGCCGCCTTGTCTCCCGGATTGGCATCGGGATGATATTTCTTTGCCAGCTTCCTGTATGCTTTTTTTAAGGTATCCTCATCAGCGCCTTTTTCGACTCCGAGTACCTCGTAATAGTCTCTCTTCTGCTCTGCCATCTATCTTTTCTTATACCTCTCGATAATCAGCATCTACCACATCGGGACCACCGTCTCCGTCCGATGCGGATCCGCTGTCTGAGCTGCCTCCTGCTGCATTACCCATATCGGGAGCGGGTCCGGCCCCGGCTCCTGCCGCCTGAGCCTGCTGCATATTCTCATACATTGCCGAGAATACCTTCTGGGCAGATGCTTCCAGCTTGCTCTTTGCCGACTTGATCTCATCGATATCGCTGTCAGACAGTTCCGCTGCATCAGCATGCTTTGCAAGGATATCCTTCAGCGACTTAAGGTCTGCTTCCACCTCGCTCTTTGCAGATGCATCAAGCTTGTCGCCAACCTCATTGAGTGCATTTTCCGTCTGGAATGCAAAGGAATCTGCTTCGTTCTTTGTGTCGATAGCCTCCTTGCGCTTCCTGTCCTGAGCCTCATACTGCTCGGCATCCTTGACTGCTCTGTCTATCTCGTCATCCGACATGCTCGATCCGCCTGTGATAGTGATATGCTGCTCCTTGCCGGTTCCAAGATCCTTTGCGGAGACATTCACTATGCCGTTTGCATCGATATCAAAGGTAACCTCTATCTGGGGCATGCCTCTTCTTGCCGGAGGGATACCGTCAAGACGGAACTGTCCAAGGCTCTTGTTGTCAGCAGCAAACTGTCTCTCGCCCTGCAGCACGTTGATGTCGACCGCTGTCTGGTTGTCTGCCGCGGTAGAGAAGACCTGGCTCTTCTTCGTGGGTATCGTTGTGTTTCTCTCGATAAGCCTTGTAGCGATGCCGCCCATGGTCTCTATCGAAAGTGACAGCGGCGTTACATCGAGCAGGAGTATATCTCCGGCGCCTGCATCTCCCATAAGCTTACCACCCTGGATGGATGCGCCGATAGCCACGCACTCGTCGGGGTTAAGGCTCTTTGAAGGCTCCTGGCCCGTGAGCTGCTTGACCTTGTCCTGTACGCAGGGGATCCTGGTGGATCCGCCGACAAGCAGCACCTTTCCGAGATCGGAATTGGTAAGGCCTGCATCCTTCATTGCATTCTGTACAGGCACAGCTGTCTTTTCGACTATATCATGGATAAGCTCTTCAAACTTTGCCCTTGTAAGGTTCATGTCAAAGTGCTTGGGGCCATCCGCTGTCGCAGTGATGAAGGGAAGGTTGATATTCGTGGTAGTGGCGCTTGAAAGCTCCTTCTTAGCCTTCTCTGCTGCCTCCTTGATCCTCTGCATGGCCATCTTATCGCCGGAAAGGTCTATGCCCTCCTTGCTCTTGAAGTCATCGACCATATATTTTGAGATCACATTATCGATATCATCTCCGCCGAGATGCGTATCACCGTTGGTCGCAAGGACCTCTATGACTCCGTCTCCGATCTCTATGATCGATACATCAAATGTGCCGCCGCCCAGATCATATACTAGGATCTTCTGCTCCTTTTCGTTATCCAGACCGTAAGCCAGTGCCGCTGCCGTAGGCTCGTTTATTATCCTTTCCACCTCAAGGCCTGCTATCTTGCCGGCATCCTTGGTCGCCTGTCTCTGCGCATCATTGAAATAAGCAGGGACGGTTATGACTGCTTTCGTCACTGTCTCTCCAAGGTAGCTCTCTGCATCAGCCTTAAGCTTTGACAGGATCATTGCCGAGATCTGCTGCGGTGAATATTTCTTGTCATCTATCGTGCGTCCCCTGTCAGTTCCCATGTCACGCTTTATGGATGAGATCGTCCTGTCTGCATTTGTGACCGCCTGTCTCTTGGCGGGCTCACCGACAAGTCTTTCTCCGGTATTCGTGAAGGCCACGACTGAAGGAGTGGTCCTCATACCTTCTACGTTATTGATGACAGTCGGCTTGCCGCCTTCCATGACTGCCACGCAGGAATTGGTAGTTCCAAGATCGATACCTATTATCTTACTCATTGTTTTGTCCTCCTCTTTTTTCTGAACGACCGCTTTTAACGGTCTGTCTCGTTTTCTGTTTTTCCGTCAGCTACTGCGCCACCGATACCATCGAGTGCCTGACTACCGAATCGTTGAGCATGTAGCCCTTCTGCAATTCCTTGCAAACTTTCCCGGATTCATATTCTTCCGTCTCCTCCTGCATCACCGCATTGTGCAGGTTGGGATCAAATGTCTCTCCCAAGGCAGTTATCGGTTTTACTCCGAGCTTATCCATCTCATCCATCAGCTGCCGGTATACCTTATCCATTCCCTCCATGAAGGGGTCTTCCTTCTTCTCTTCTGACGCCATCTCAAGCGCTCTTTCAAAATTGTCTATCACGGGAAGAATGGCTTCTATAACGGTTTTCTCGCCGTTTGCAAAGGTCTCTGATTTTTCCTTTTCCGTCCTCTTGCGGAAATTATCAAACTCCGCCATCTGCCTCAGGACCTTTTCATTCAACTCGGCGATCTTTCTGTCTCTCGGGTCCTCTTTTTCTTCCGATGATCCCTCATCACCGGCAGGAGCCTCCCCGGATCCCTCTTTTGCTTCGGCTTCTTCTGCTTCTGCTGTTTTATCAGCGTCCGCTGTCTCTTCCGCCGTCTCTTCTGTCTCCGCCCGGTCTTTTTCCTTTTCCTGATTCAGGCTTTCCTCTTCAGGCTCACCGTTCTTCTTTTTGTCTTTGTTCTTGCCCACCTTAGTGTCCTCCGCATATCATCAACGGTCTAAAAGACCGCATATTCTATTTCTTCTTGTATATCTCATCAAGCTGGTTCATAAGGCTTTGCATCGTCCCCATGGCTTTTTCATAATCCATTCTCTTGGGACCGACGATGCCTATGGTTCCCCTCATACCGTCTCCCAGATCATATGTAGCCGTGACCACCGAGCAGTCATGCATCGCGGGACTTGCCATCTCTTTTCCGATGTATACCTGCATCTCATTCTTTCCGGCATCATTCTCGGCAAGGGATGCGCTTACTATCTTTTCAAGTTCTTTCTTATTCTCGAAGGTATTGATTATGTCCGTAGCCTTGCCCGAATCCATAAGCTCCGGATATTTGAACATATTTGTTGCTCCGGATGTATATATCTCCAGATCTTCGTCTGCCCGTATGGCGTCTGCCACTGCATCTATCACAGAACTTACGATCTCTGTATGTATCCCCGCTCTTTCCTTCAGAAGAGTGATAATTCCGAGATTGATCTCTTCAAGGGAAAGGCCGTTCAGGTGCGTATTGAGAAGGAGATTGAGCTTGAGGATTGTATCCTCATCTATCTCCTCTTCCGTATGTATCATCTTGTTCTTGATGATATTTCCCTCGACCACTATGACCGCCAGAAGAGAATCCTTCTCCACTTTTGACAGCTGCAGGAATTTCAGTTTGTTCCTGTGAGTCTCGGGTGTGCTGACAAGCGCCGTATAGTTCGTATTGTCCGCAAGAAGCTTCGCGGCCTGCTTTAATACAGCCTCCAGCTTATCTGCCTTCTCTATGATAAGGTTTTCCTTCTCCTGTATCTCACGCTCTTTCTCGCTCATGAGATTGTCCACATAAAAGCGGTATCCCTTATCTGTAGGTATTCGTCCGCCGCTTGTATGAGTCTGAAAGATATATCCCATCTCCTCAAGATCGGACATCTCATTCCTGATCGTCGCGCTGGAAAGCTGCATGTCCGTCTGCTTGGATATAGTCCGGCTTCCTACCGGCTCTCCGGTTTCAAGGTAATTCCTGATGACGGCAGTGAGTATCTTTACCTTTCTCTCATCCAGTTCAGCTATCTTTGGCACTTCCTTTGCCATCAGCCTCTCCTTTCTCCTCCTGTCAGCTCTCCCTTTTTCTCGTTAGCACTCGACTCGGATGAGTGCTAATCATCAAGACATAATCTATCACCCTATTGTTGTAATGTCAACACCCCTCACATTTTTTTCACATTTCCCCTTCTCTTATGCTATGATGGTCAGGTCGACCGGCCTGATCATACTGTGATCCGGGCATTATTATGACTGTGCGGCATGCTGACAGTCCACTTTCTTCTAATATGAAGACATACCTGTCAGGGAGGGATTTTATTGATACTTGCGGACAAGTGGAAAGACTATGAGGTGCTGGATGCATCCGGCGGAGAGAAGCTGGAGAGATGGGGAAAGTATATCCTTGTCCGTCCCGATCCGCAGATCATCTGGGACACGCCGAAAAAGGACAGCCGCTGGAAGGCTCCCAACGGACATTACTACCGGAGCGATAAAGGAGGAGGTCACTGGGAGTTCAATGATCTTCCCGAGGAATGGCAGATATCTTACAAGGATCTGATCTTCAATCTCAAGCCCTTTTCCTTCAAGCACACGGGCCTTTTCCCGGAGCAGGCCTCCAACTGGGATTTTGCCGCATCGATCATAAGACGGAGGAAGGAATCCGGTAAGAATACAAAAGTCCTGAATCTTTTTGCCTATACCGGCGGAGCGACCATCTCCGCTGCAAAAGCAGGGGCCCACGTTACCCATGTTGATGCTTCCAAAGGCATGACCGGCTGGGCTAAGGAAAATGCCGTAGCTTCAGGCGTCCCTCACGAGAGCTGCCGCTGGATAGTGGATGACTGCCGAAAGTATGTTGAAAGAGAGATAAGAAGGGGCAATAAATACGATGCCGTTATCCTGGATCCCCCTTCATACGGGAGAGGCCCCAAGGGAGAGGTCTGGAAGATGGAGCACGACATCTTTGATCTGATAAAGACAGTGTCACAGCTGATATCCGATGACCCTGCCTTCGTCATACTCAATGCTTACACTACCGGGCTTCAGCCTGCTGTTCTTTCCTATATGATGGAACTTATCCTCGTCAGTAAGTACGGGGGAAGAGTCGAATCGGACGAAGTAGGGCTTCCGGTCACTGTGCCGGATCTTATACTGCCCTGCGGAGCCACCGGAAGGTGGATCGCCGATGTCTAGGATCGACAGGACCCACGGCTCGGGAGGGGTTTCTACATCCGGGCTTATCCGTGACATTTTCCAAAAGGAACTGTCAAACGTCTATCTCGACTCCATGTGCGACTCCGCGATCGTCCCCGGATCATCCCGGCTTGCCGTTACCACGGATTCTTTTGTGATAAGACCTCTTTTCTATGCCGGAGGGGATATCGGATCCCTTGCAGTCTGCGGCACGGTCAATGATCTTCTGGTTGCCGGAGCCTCGCCGGAATACCTTACTGCGGGATTCATCCTCGAAGAAGGGCTGGATACGGAAATCCTGCGACAGGCTGTACATTCCATGGCAGAGAGTGCAAAAGAGTCGGGCGTATCGATAGTTGCAGGAGATACGAAAGTGATAGAGCCGTCGGATCCTTCCGATCCCGGACTTATCATCAATACCGCAGGCGTCGGATTCGTCGATAAGGACTTTGTCTTATCCCCCTCTAAGATAAGTGACGGGGATTCCGTGATAATCTCCGGAAGTCTCGGTGACCACCATGCAGCGATATTAAGCAGCAGGCTTTCGATAAAGAATAATATAATCTCTGATACCGCTCCCCTGTGTGACATGATCTCAAATCTTAAAAAAGAGGGGATTGAATTACATGCCATGAGAGATGTTACAAGGGGCGGACTTGCTACCATATTAAATGAGCTCTCGGATGCTTCCGGCTGCCGTATGCTCCTTGAAGAGACTTCGATCCCCGTATCTCCTGAGGTCTCTTCTTTCTGCAGGATACTCGGGCTGGATCCGCTGTATATGGGCAATGAGGGTAAATGCGTGTTCATCCTTCCACGGCCTGACGCAGAAAGGGCTCTGTCCATAATTCAAAAAAGCCGTTACGGCGAATGCGCCGCCATAATAGGCAATGTGTCGTCGACGGGAAAAGGAGTGGTGATAAGAACGGCGATCGGCGGTGAAAAGACTGTCGGCCCACTCTACGGAGAAGGTCTTCCGAGGATCTGCTGACCATCAGCCTTCATAATGATTAAAGCAGGCTCCTTCCTGTGAGACCATGCATGCACCCACAGGCGAATCAGGAGTACAGGACGTCTTAAATAAAGGGCAGTCCTCCGGATGTATCCTGCCTGATATGACCTCCCCGCATCTGCATCCTGAAGGCAGATCATCCTTCATGATCTCCCTGCTTGACGCATCAAATCTTTCATATTCCTTCTTCAGATATAGTCCGGAACCCGGTATGATCCCAAGACCGCGCCAGGCGGCATCGTCAGATTCAAAATACTCTTCCATCAGAGATCGCGCTTTTTCGTTGCCGCCTGAGGCTACAGCGCGCGGATACAGATTGACGCACTTTTTCTCTCTTTTTTCGGCCATCCTGACAAGAGCATATATCGAAGCTATAAGCTCTTCGGCGGAAAACCCGGATACTGCAAACGGTACGCCAAGCCCGGATGCAAGCGCCTCGTATTCTTCAGTCCCGGTTATGACGGCCACATGTCCCGGCGCCAGAAAGCCGTCTATCCCGGCGGCCACACGTCTTATGGCGGCAGGCATCGTTTTCAGGGATGTAAGGAGCCTGATATTATCGATCCCCTCTTCCTCCGCCACCTGTATCAGTGCAGCATAGACCGGGGCAGTAGTCTCAAATCCCGCGGCCGCAAAGATGTATGTCCTCTCCCTGTCCTCTGCTGCCATTTTCAGCATATCCATCGGTGAATACACGTATCTGATATCCGCTCCCTCTGCCTTCGCATTGTTCAGGGAGGAAGCAGATCCCGGGACTCTTAGCATATCCGCAAAGGAGACTATCACGTTATGATCATCCCCGGAAAGCCTTATCAGAAAATCTATATAGCTGCTAACGGTAACACAGACCGGGCATCCGGGACCGGTCACCAGTTCTATCCTGCCCGAAAGCATAGACGGTATCCCGTTTTTTCTTATGCCTGCAGTATGAGTCCCGCAGACCTCCATGAGCCGGAGCGCTCTTCCGCTGTATTCCTTAAGATAACCTATGGCTTCGGACAGTTCCATTACCGTCTCCCTTATTCTATAAGCCGCCAATAAGCTGCATTATCTCATCAAGCTCTGCAGCTTCCGTGTCTGTCAGCCTCTGGATTATGCACCCGGCATGCACCAGCACTCTGTCTCCGACCCCGCACTCGGTAAGTCCTGCCTCTGCTTCGATGATGTTGCCGGAAAAATCCACTTCCGCCTTGTGTCCTGTTTTTTTTATGATCACGCCACTGTGAGCGATGCACATAACGGATCTCCTTTATGTCATTACAATTCCAACACTATGCTGCCGTAGCCACACAGCAGATGCATAGCCCGGCACTGAACCATAACCTGATATCTGATCTACTGCAAGGACAGTATGTATGCCTGTCCCACGGCAATACCCTGATCGTTGCAGGGAATGCGCTCATTCATATATACATGAAACCCTTTTCCGGCAAGTCCCCTGATGCACATATCGGACAGTACCACATTTGCGAAGCACCCTCCGGAAAGACATACATTATTATCTGCTTTATCATCTCTGACACTCTCGCACTCTTTTATGATCCATGATGCAAGGGTCTTATGGAATCCCAGAGCAAGCTCTCTTACATCAATCCCCTTTTCTTTCGCCTTTATAATGTAATACACAAGCTCATGAGCATCTCCGGTGACCGGAAGGGCATATGTGGTAAGGCCTTTCTTAAGGGCTTCTTTTGCGGCATTCTCCAGAGCGGTCGCGCATTCGCCTTCGTAAGAGTTGTACTGTCTGATCCCCAGAGCCGCTGCCATGATATCGAAGAGCCTCCCAGCGGAAGAGGTTTCGATCGTATTGATCCTCTCATCCATGGCAAGTCCGACAAGCGGATCGTCTGTCTCAAAGCCCGAAGCATGCATCAGGCATTTGAGGTCCCTTTCCGCATCACGCGCCATCTCATCACCGCCCAAAAGTCTGTAATAATCCAGGTGTGACCGCCTGTCTGCATTGGAGCCTGATATGTAAAAAATCTCTCCGCCCCATATCTTCCCGTCTTTCCCGTACCCTGTACCGTCCATGGCCACACCTATCGTGTGAGTGAGTCCGTGCTCAGCCATTACGGATGCAATGTGTGCATGATGATGATATACACCGATCAGCGGGATCTTCCTCTTTTCCGAAAACTCTTTTGCAAGCCTTGAAGATATGTATCCGGGATGCTTGTCACAGGCTACTGCTTCCGGACGGAACCCGAAAAGAGCCATCTCGCGTTTCATCGCATCCTTGTAGTTCTCCTGACATGCATAACTTGCGAGGTCGCCCAGATACTGGGACAGTATCAGACCGTCTCCTTTGGCAAGAGCAAACGCAGCTTTCAGATCCCCGCCAAAGGTTATGAGAGGCTTTCTGAATCCCTTTTCAAGCCTGAGCTTATCGGGAACATACCCTCTGGCGCGTCTTAATATCTGCTTCTTCCCTCCGAGGACTCTTGCTATGGAATCATCCAGCGGCGTCAGTATGTCCCTTTTATAGTACAGTATGCCTTCTATGCCATCAAACTCGTGGCGAAGATATTCTTCATCCCTGTATGCTATGGGCTCTTCACTTATATTGCCCGATGTCAGCACCATGGGACCGAGTATGGAAGACAGCATCTCATGCAGCCCGGTCGACGGAAGCATGGCTCCTATACTGCGACTGTCACCGCATACAAACTTCAGGGCCTTATCCTTGAGAAGCGCATCAAGAAGGACAATGGGTCTTGCGTCAGACTTAAGAAGCTCCTCCTCCTCTTTTGACACTGAAGCTACCTCCCTTATGGAGGCAACTGTGGGAAAAAGGAGAGCAAATGGTTTTTTCTCTCTTCCTTTAATATCACGGAGCTTCAATACCGCATATGTATCATCGGGGAGGCACGCAAACTGATATCCTCCGATCCCCTTTATGGCCAGTATTCCGCCAACCTCAAGGATCTCGCAGGCTCTTTTGATCGCCGCATTCCCCGTGATCTCCCCCGTCTCCTCCTTCAGTACCGGCTGCGGACCGCAGTGCGTGCATCCTATAGTCTGCGCGTAATGTCTTCTTGCATAGGGGTTGGAGCCGTCCTCATATTCCGCCCGGCAGTCCTCACACATCCCGTACTCTGAAAAGGTCGTATTCTCCCTGTCATAAGGCAGCTTTTTCATGACCGAATATCTCGGGCCGCACGCCACACAGGAGATATACGGATAACCATATCTCCGGTTGGAAAGATTCTTCGCATCCGAGATGCACCGGCTGCATACGCCGATATCGGGAGGTATATCAGGAAGGTCTTCCTGCCGCTGTTCATCAGAGGATATGATAAAAAAACCGGCTGAAGTGCCATCCCGCTCCACCGGTTGTATATCCACAGAATCGATCACTGCTTCTTTTGGTTTTTTTGACCTCAGCTCCCTTATGTAGCCGTTCGATGTCTCATCGTCCGTATCAAACAGCCGGATGCGCACGATGCCGCCGGAATTCCGCACATCGCCGGAAAGCCCCATCGATCTTGCCAGTCTGTACGCGAAGGGTCTGAAACCGACTCCCTGGACCAGTCCTTTTACCGTGATCTCATAATTCATTCGCTGCTCTTTTTCTTTCCTGCTTCAAGCGCAGCCTTGGCACGCTCCGCCGCCTGTCTCGCCTGCTCGGCAAGCACCTCCTTCTGCCTGTCTGAAAGATCAAATACCTGCTCTTTTTTTATCTGATCAGGCTCAGTATACTCTTTCTGCATTGAGAGAGATTTCTTGGGGCAGTTGTCCACGCAGCGTCTGCACTGAATGCAGGAAAAAGGCCTTATCGTCCAGGTCTGTGCCTTCCTGTCCACAGTTATGGCCCCTGTCGGACATCTCATCTGGCACACGCTGCATAATACACATGCATCCATGTTATTCGACACATGTCCTCTGGTTGACTCCTTAAGGGAGGCAGGTCCGTTCGGATATTTATCCGTCGCCGGTTTTCTGAAAAGATTCTTTAGTTCGGTTTTGGTAAAGTTAGCAAATGTCATATCTTATCTCTCCGTGCAGGAAATACAGGGATCGATGGTGACCACAAGTATCGGCACGTCTGCCACATCGCAGCCCTGCAGGGTTTTTGCCAGAGCAGGGATATTTGCAAAGGTAGGTGTTCTGACCCTCATCCTCTCGATGAACTTCTTTCCGGAAGCGTGCACGTAATAGCATGCGCCGCCTCTGGGCTGTTCGATCACGGTCATATGCTCGCCGTTCGGGAAGCCCTTTATCGGAACATATATCCCTTCCTGCGGCATCTTTTCTATGCACTGTCTGACGATCGACGCGGACTCATATATCTCATGTATCCTTACATAGCATCTGCCGTATGAATCTCCTTCATCCGAAGTGATTATCTTAAAATCCATATCGCCGTATGCCGCATATCCTCTCATGCGGTTATCGTGCTCTACTCCGGAGGCTCTAAGGAACGGGCCTTCGCAGCCCAGTGCTATTGCATCTTCTTTCGAGATGTACCCTACGCCCTTCAGCCTTCCCAGTACCGCAGGATCTGACAGAAATGCCGCTTCACAAGCCTTTATCCCCTCCACGACCTTATCAAGCTCCGGAAGGAATCCCTTCATCACATCATCCGGCACATCCTTCCTCAGTCCTCCGATCCTCATAATGGAGAATATGACTCGTCCGCCTGTGGCGGCTTCCAGCATATCAAGGATCTTTTCCCTTATCTTCCAGGTCTCCATGAAAAGGCTCTCAAATCCGAATGCATCCGCCATAAGACCAAGCCACAGTATATGAGAATGCATACGGGAAAGTTCAAAGAGCATTGTCCGGATATAGCGGGCACGATCGGTAGGCTCTATGCCCATGATGTGTTCGATCGTTTTCACGTAGCCGTATCCGTGCCCAAAAGAGCATATGCCGCAGATACGCTCTGCCACATATACCATTTCGCCAAAGTCCTTCTTTGTCACAAGTTGCTCGAGCCCTCTGTGGACAAAGCCTATGGACGGAATAGCCTCGACTACCTTTTCATCCTCGGTAACAAGGTCTATATGTATGGGTTCCGGCAGTACCGGATGCTGGGGCCCGAACGGGATCACGCTTCTTTTTGCCGCCATCGCTGTCTCCTGTCTATCTGAAGGGTGTCTCCTCCGCTGTGCGGTACAGAGTCCCCTTATAATCATGGTTTATGCCGTCAACTGCTATCCCGAAAAGATCATGTATCTCATTCTCATAAAGATATGCCGCTTCAAACATATCCGTGATGCTGGGAACATGCTCTCCTTCCCGGACTACCGTTTTAAGATTCCGTATATCGTATCCCTTTCCAAACGTGTAAAGGATCTCATAGCTCTCATCTATCTTGGTCGCGCATATCTGCATAAGACTGAAACCATCGGTCTTAACAGCTTTTATATTGTTCAAGAGGCCCGTAAGCTCTACTATCTCAAGCCCGTCAAGCATTTTCATCCTCCTTCTCCTTATCCGAAGCAGTCTTCATTCCTTTGAGCTTTTCGGCATACTCGGCAGATGTGAGACTTTTGTATTCACCGCGTTTCATCTTCTCGGCCTTTTCATCCAGTATCTTCAGCGCCTTTATCACTCCGTCTATAAGCGCCTCGGGCCTCACGGCGCATCCGGGCACATATACATCGACGGGTATGACGGTGTCGGTACCGCCAAGTATATTGTAACAGTCCTTAAATATCCCGCCGTCACACGCGCATATCCCGCAGGCCAGCACCACCTTGGGGTCCGGCATCTGATCATATATCTGTCTGACGACGTCTTCGTTCTGGGAATTGATCCCGCCCGTGCAGAGAAATATATCCGCATGCTTGGGATTGCCCGTATTGACTATCCCGAATCTCTCCACATCGAATCTCGGCGTTGTGGATGCAAGCACTTCTATGTCACAGCCGTTGCAGCTACTGCCGTCATAATGAAGAAGCCATGGACTCTTTGATATCCTCATGTGCACCTCGTTCCGTTATTTCCTGATCAGCGACAGGATGATAAGATTACCGCCGCCCGCAAAGAAAGTTACGATCCATTCAGTCTTCAGCAATGTCTCCCATTTGACCCTTGGGAAAATATTGTCGATAAGAGACATGACAAACATTATCACCGCAATGGCAATAAAGACAGCTATGATACTCATCCGGTCGGACGTAAGGAAAAAGAGTCCCGCCATGCCGAGCATCAGAGCTTCCTCATAAAGCTCTGCAAGAAGGGAGAATCCATATACCGGTCCGGAAAGGTCTCCGGTAAGACCCTTTATGATCTCCTGATTCGCATGATGAGATGTGGCAAGGTCAAACGGTGATTTCCGAAGCTTCACTACCAGCACAAAGCAGAACCCGATAAAAAATCCGGGCATTTTCAGTATCAGCGGAACGTTCCCCGATATGATATCCGTCACTCTGAAAGATCCTGCGGAAAGATAAAAACCCGCTGCCGTAAGCAGGGTCATCGGCTCATAAGCCATCATCTGCAACAGCTCTCTCTGCGCTCCGATCTCCGAATAGGCCGCATTCACACTGTAAGCCCCGAGTATCAGAAATACCTCGGCCATTGTAAGGGCAAACAGCACAAGGAGTATGTCACCCCCGGCAAAAAAGATCGCGCCGGAAAAGATCGCAAAAAAGCAATGCGCCATTACAAGTATCTTCTGTATGCCATTGACCGCCGTGCTCTCTTTTGAAAAGAGCTTGATAAGGTCAAACCACGGCTGAAGGAGCCTCGGTCCGCATCTGCCCTGCATCCTTGCAGTCACTATCCTGTCCACTCCGGAAAGGATACTTACAATGAACGGCGCGAATATCAGATATATGATGACGGATATCATGGAATATTCTGTCATATGAACAATCCTCCTATCGCACAGACCGTCATCATCGAGATCACAAACGCACTCGAAAGGACAAGGCAGAACGGCAGCAGTCTTTTCTCTCCGAAAAGACCGTTCATATACCAGTTGGACAGCCACTGATCCTTTTCCTCTCCGTGACTGTCATAGAAGCTCCTGTCATTGCCGGAATTAAAGCCGGACATATATGAGAGTACCTGCCTCTCCTGAACGCTGTTGACCATTTTCATCGCTACTGGCAGAAGACAGATGCAGATAAGCATGACTCCCATTATGATAAAGTCTTCAGTACTGATCGCGGCTATTATACCTTCACCGCCTGCGCTCCCGGATTCGAAAGCCGCCGTGACAAGCCTGCTGACCGAACCGCTGAATGCGTTCTGGATATAGGGGATCACCGCCAGAGCACTTATGAGCGGATACACCAGACAGAGGACCATTGCAAGTATCGCAAGAGGATACATGGCGATCCATTCGACTGCCGGCACATTATCCTTATGACGCTCTGATCCCCGGGATACACTGAATATCTTCCCGAGCCACTTTATCCAGTAGAAGATCGTGGATGCGGATCCGAAGCATAAGAACAGGGTGAGATATACGCTTCCCGAATCGATAAATGCCCTCAGTGCCGCCCACTTTGCAACGCACATTCCCATAGGAACCACCGACATGCCGAAAATGCCTATGGTCATTATGAACGCAAGTCTTGGATACCTCACTATCATGCCGTGCATATCCTCCACATCCCTGCTCCCGGTGGAGTTCTCGTATGCGCCGACAGACATGAACATCATGGATTTCGTGACCGAGTGAAAGATAAGGAGCATGATGCCGGCCCAGACCGCCTCCTCCATTCCGCAACCGGCGGCTGCGGTTATCAGTCCGAGATTCGATACGGTGGAATAGGCAAGGACCTTTTTCCCGTCCGAGACCGTGATGGCCAAAAGTGATGCCGCAAAGAAGGTAAAGCCTCCGATCACAGCGACCATGGTACCTGCGTATGTCCCGCACATCATAGGTGACAGTCTGAGTAAAAGATATACCCCCGCCTTTACCATAGTAGCCGAATGAAGCAGAGCAGACGAAGGAGTAGGAGCGACCATGGCTCCCAGAAGCCAGCCGGAAAAAGGCATCTGCGCAGATTTTGTCAGCGCGGCGAATGCCAGCATCGCCACCGGAAAGACGGTCACGGTCGGAAGAGAAGCGTACACCAGAAGCTGCGAGATATTGGTTATCTCCATCACATATATGCAGAATATGATAGCAGCCATGAATGCGCATCCGCCGAGAAGATTCATCCAGAGAGCCCGGAACGAATTATGAACAGCCTCCGGTGTCCTGGAATATCCTATCAGCAGGAAGGAGCAGACAGAGGTCACTTCCCAGAAGAAAAACATCCAGGTCAGATTATCGGAACTAATAAGTCCCATCATGGCTCCCAGAAAAGCAAAAAGAAGAGACAGAAAATAACCTGATCTGTCCCGGAATTCCTTATGATGCCGGTGGTAATCCCTGATATATCCTACTGCATACATACAGATAAGAGAGCCTACCACGCCGACAACCAGCACCATTATCACGGTAAGATGATCCACCTTGATATGCGAGGCCATGGTCGTGCTCTTGCCCGTAAGATCCATATAAAGAGCCGGTATCGTCCCAAGAGCTGACAGTATCATCACCGGATACTTTTTGTATTTTACGGCAAGAAAGAAGACAACAAGCATCAGGCAGAGCTCAAGTGCCGCGATGAGCATATCCAGATCATGAGTTTCTGAAAGATAGAAAGTCCCCATCTCGATATCATGATAAAGATAGCTGTCGATCGCAAAATATACCGATAAAGAGAGCTCGCCTGCCGCCCCGATAAAGACTATAAAAGAACGCACCAACGAATCCTTTTTAAGAAAAAAAAGGACAAATGCAATAAAAAACGGAAATAATATAAGAAAACTCAAAACTGACAAATCCACGCCTCCCGGTCGGATGCCAACTGTAAAAACGGCTAAATGCCGCTGTCCGGCTTATCGCCAAACAACATTTTAATTATACGCTTTATATCTGCCGACTTCAATCAGACCTTACAGGCTGTCCACTGCCTCCAGCACGGGAACATCTTCCGAAGAGCGCACCCAGAATTCCACATCATATGAAGCCCATCCCATGTCAAGCGGGACCTCTTCCAAAAGCACATATCCGGCGGCTTCGGCATCCTCCGACGTTATCATCTCGTCCGGCTTTGTCTCACCGTCGGCGATCATTATAAGGCTGTACTCCTGACGGCCCGCCTTATCAAGCATTTCCTTTCTGTAGGCTTCGTGCTGTTCCATCAGTCTTCCCGCATAAGGAAAGAGACTCTGATAGACCGGAGAGTTATTATATTCGTCAAGAAAACTCTGTTTTATCGCAAGCTCATGTCCGTTATCATACAGATATCTTCCGTTCATCAGAGCATTTACTCCCACAGGCGCTCTGTACAGTATCTCGCCGGAGCCGGCGTATGCATCACAATACTTATACGCCTTCTCCCATGACTGCCTGACTTCACTGCTCTTAATATAATATGGAAGCCTGCTGTCCACCCTGTAGGTCGTATGCATCACCATCAGTATCAAAAGAACGCCGGCGGCGATCCTCCATATCTTCGTGACACTTTCATCGAGCACACAGGTCTCCGCGATAATAAAAGCATATATTATGACCGATGGCATAAGAAGCTGAAGATAGTAGGATAGCCAGGCTCCGTCATTCTGCCCCAAAAAAAGCAGCGCCGCAAATGCCACGGCCGAATGGATAACAAACAGACGGCTTGCATTAAAGGATGGTCTTCTTTTGATAAAAGCCAGGACAACCCCTGCTGCCATGGATAAAAAGACAAACACGAATATCCCGACCAGGCTTTTCAGCTGCATCACTTCAAACGCCCATCCGGTGGACGGGTTCCCGGCAGCCGATGCTGTCTCATATATCGGACCGACATTCTTTGCACTCGCAATAAAAGCGCCTGATAACTGCCCGCCGGTCAGAACCGGCTTTGCAACCGACTGTCCCGATACTCCGTGAACCACAAGCAGAGAGTATGTAAAATACAGCGGACAGGTCAGCTCGATCAAAGCCACGGACGATACGAGAAATACGATCCCCGAGATCGACAGCTTCAGACAGGCCTTTTTGTCTGTTATCAGTTTGTATATGAAAAGACTTGCGGCAACAATGACAAAATACTGCTTTGTATAAAACAGAGCGACCGCAATGAACGCCTCTATATATTCCTTTCCCGGAAGCTTCTTTCTTGTCTCTGCAAAAAAGATCATAACAAACAGTGTCAGCCCGAGAGTATCCGGAACAGCATTGACATATCCGTATCTCCAGCTGCAGGCCGTAATGAAAAGAAATGCACAGACAGGCGGAAGCAGTGTCTTTGTATTTTCATGCGCTATAATGGCAGCCATGATCGATGCCGCCATCATACAAATAAATGCAAAAATATAATGAAGCGCGAATATATCGACAAACGGAAGCACAAAATGAAGTCCCGCCACAAGCAGTGAGAACAGCGGGCCGTATTGATAAGCACAGGCGGGAACATTGTTGTCGAGTGTTCCCAGCGTGTATGGATTGATACCTTTTATAAAGGACAGGGTCAGGTCAAAATTGGCCGCTTCCCTGTACTCGTTAGGGATATGTACGCCGTCTGATGCCGACCTTACGATAGATACAAGAAAAAAGATCGTGTACAGCATCACTGCTGCTGCGATCAGATTTAAAACAAGCCGGCGGCGTACGCCACCGGCTTTATCATGATTATCTTCAGGTCGGAAATTAAATCTCAAATCTTCCCTCGGAACCATCGTTTGTTACATAATATACAGCTGACTCTTCAGGCTTGAAGTAATAATCCACCTTCTTGACATCAGCGATCTTGCGGCCGACATCATAAGTCCATACTCCCTCAAAAGCCTTGTCGATCTCTTCCTTGGTGATGTCACGACCGTTGAACTGAATGCTGAGGACAGTCTTGAGTGCTGTGCTCTTAGCTGCCGTCTTCTTTGCTGCAGGCTTTGCTGCCTTCTTTGCCGCGGGCTTTTTAGCTGCAGGCTTTGCTGCCTTCTTTGCTGCAGGCTTTTTAGCTGCGGGCTTTGCTGCCTTCTTAGCCGCAGGCTTCGCTGCCGTCTTAGCTGCGGGCTTCGCTGCCGTCTTTGCTGCAGGCTTCGCTGTCTTCTTTGCTGCGGGCTTTGCTGCCTTGGCAGTCTCCTTTTTCTCTATCGGCTTAGCTGTAGCGCTCTTCTTAGCCGCAGGCTTTGCTGCAGGTTTTGCTGCTGTCTTCTTTGCTGCAGGCTTTGCTGCCTTCTTTGCTGCAGGCTTCGCTGCCTTCTTAGCCGCGGGCTTTGCTGCCTTCTTCTCTGAAGCTTCTGCCTTCTTGGCTGCATTCTCCTTATTTGCTGCTGCAGCTTCAACCTTCTGCTTTGCCTTAGGCTCCTCAATAGAGTTGATCTTAACCACTCCATTTACAGACTTTTCATTGGCAGCAGATGCAACTGCCCTTTTGATTATAGCCATTGTCCTCTCCCTTCCGAAATCAATGAGTTTCACTTAATCATGCGGTAAGTGTAGTCCAAACCATGCGTATTGTCAACATTTATTGACTCTTTTAATGCTCAAGGTGCTGATTTTTATGGAGATTTCAGACCTGTGATCGCTCCCGGCGCCTGTTAAAGCAGGCGTTGACATGCGTACATCGAATAGGATAAAGTTAATCTGTTATCACAAAAAACAGAGATCATTTTTAATCTAAAAATTCACTTTTTTTCTTAAGGAGGGCGTATCATGTATTACATAGGAGTTGATCTGGGCACATCAGCCGTCAAGCTTCTTCTCATGGAGGGCGACGGCAATATCGTTAACATCGTTTCCGAAAAATATCCTATCGATTTTCCTCATCCCGGATGGTCGGAACAGAATCCCGAGGACTGGTGGGCGGCAGTCAAAAAAGGTATCCCTGCTCTTGTATCCGGAATTGATGCATCGAAGGTTGCCGGCATCTCCTTCGGCGGACAGATGCACGGCCTTGTGGTCCTCGATGAGAATGATGCCGTCATCCGTCCTGCCATTCTCTGGAATGACGGACGCACACAGAAGGAGACAGATTATCTCAATGATGTTATAGGTAAAGACAAGCTTTCCGAATATACTGCGAATATCGCTTTTGCAGGTTTTACCGCTCCGAAGATACTCTGGATGAAGGAAAACGAGCCCGAGAAATTCGCGCGCATAAAAAAGATAATGCTTCCCAAAGATTATATCGCATACATGATGACAGGCGTGCACTGCACCGATCCCTCGGATGCTTCCGGCATGCTCCTGTATGATGTCAAAAACCGTAAATGGTCAAAAGAAATGTGCGATATCTGCGGTATCGACGAGTCGATGCTGGCTAAGGTCTTTGAGTCTTATGAGAAGGTCGGCACGTTGAAGCCGGATGTGGCAGCCGAGCTGAATCTTCCCTCTTCAGTCATAGTGGCCGCAGGAGCCGGCGACAATGCTGCCGCTGCTGTCGGAACCGGAACAGTAGGCGAAGGACTCTGCAATATCAGTCTGGGAACCTCCGGCACGATCTTTATATCAAGCCATGAGTTCAAAGTTGATTCCTATAATGCGCTTCATTCATTTGCTCACGCAGACGGCTACTATCATCTCATGGGCTGTATGCTCAGCGCTGCTTCATGCAAGGCATGGTTCCTTGAAGACATTCTCGGATCCACTGATTATGCAGGCGAGCAGGGCAAGATCACGGATGAGATGCTCGGCAACAATAATGTCTTCTTCATGCCCTACCTGATGGGAGAGCGCTCTCCTTACAATAATCCCAATGCCAGAGCTGCATTTATCGGCATGTCCATGGACAGCACCAGGACCGATATGTTGCAGGCAGTTATGGAAGGCATAACCTTTGGTATTAGAGATTCGTATGAAGTTGCAAAAGCTCTGGGCATAGATGTGAAGCGGACCAGGATATGCGGAGGCGGAGCAAAGGGAGAGCTTCCCAAGAAGATGATGGCCGATATCCTGAACATTGACGTGGATGTACCTGCGAATGACCAGGGGCCTTCAATGGGCGGAGCTATACTTGCAGCAGTAGCCGCAGGAGAATATGCAACGGTTGAAGAAGCTGCCGAAAAGATCGTCAAGATGGAAGGCACCATACATCCGGATCCCGAGACAGCAAAAAGGTACGAAGAAAGATATCAGAAATACAAAAAGCTTTATCCCATGATGAAAGAGTGGTATTGATCCACAGAAAGCAAAGAGCCGTTCGTAAATACGAACGGCTCTTTTTTAATCTTCAGAATGATTAATGATCGATCACTGATTTATCATGAAATTAACCAGCTTATCGATGTCCTCCGGCTCGTATGCAACAAGCTCCAGCTCCTTGATAACGCCATCGGAAAAAATGTTTGCCATGGACACATACTGGGAGAGCTTGCTCTTGAGGTTAAGTCTGTCTCCCTCTCCAGTCACAAGCTCGACCTTGCCCTTGCATTCATCAACTGTCTTAAAAAACTTGTCAATGTCCTTAATGTTTTCAATCTTCATGATTTCCTCCTTCTTTGCGGAGATCCTGTCCGCAATACAAATCTGCCTGTTTTCTCTGTTTCGGGTGGCATTAAACCATATTTTCCAAACAATGTCAAATTATTTGCTCTACTTTTCCGCTATAGCCTCCACCTCTATGAGCACGTCCTTTGGAAGCCTTGCTACTTCAACGCAGCTTCTCGCCGGATAAGGCTTGCTGAAAAACTCCGCATATACCTCATTGATCTTCGCGAAATCATCCATGTTCTTGATAAAGACAACTGTCTTTATGACCTTGTCGATGCCGCTTCCCGCATCAGACAGCAATGCCTTAAGGTTTGTGAATACCTGTCTTGCCTGTTCCTGTGCCGTCTCCCCGACTGTCTCTCCGGTGGCTGGATCCACGGGGATCACTCCCGAGGTAAAGATCTTGTCACCCGCATCTATCGCCTGTGAATAAGGACCTATCGCCTGCGGAGCCCTGTCAGTGCTTATCTCTTTCATAGATTCCATCCTCCTTTATCACTATCCGTTTTGCTTTCAGCAACTGTCCTATCGCTCTTTTGAATGCAGCCTTGGAAAGACCGGTCTGCTCTTTGATGAGCTCCGGATCTGCTTTATCCGTAAAACGAAGTCCGGCTTCGTTATGTATCCTTTCCATAAGGACCTCTGCATCATCCTTCATCTGGAGATATGCTTTTTTTCTGAGTGAGAGATTGAGCCTGCCGTCAGGCTTTACTCCCGTGACTCTGCATGTAACGGTATCTCCCGGGGCAGCTTCGTTTGAGAATTCCTTAGCGGGGATAAGAGCCGAATATCTGTCTTCGACTGCCACGAATGCGCCAAAATTCCTGCTGACCTCATACAAAGTTCCTGTGACTTCATCATCTTTCCGGTGACCGGATCCGCTTTCCAGATACTCATAGAGTTTCTCGGTAGCGCAGAGACGTCCTGATTTATCAAGATACATGGCGACCAGAACACTGTCGTTCTCTGACGGCTTTTTCGTCATCTCATGGAAGGGAAGGAGCAGATCCCGCTCCAGACCCATATCAAGAAAAGCTCCTATCTTTGTCATCTCTTTTACCCTGAGTCTTGCTATCTCTCCGAGCTGGATAAGAGGAACTCTTGTCGTGGATATCAGCCTGTCCTTTGAATCCCTGTACACGAAAACATGGATCTCGTCTCCCACAGCAGCGCCTTCGGGCACCTGCTTTTCCGGCAGCAGCACGTCACTTTTACCGTCCGTAAGATACGCGCCCTGCTTCAGGATCCGGCTTATCTTAAGAGTTGAGCTTTTTCCTACTTCGATCATAATTTTGTAAATTCCACTATCGTATATGGTATATCATTGCTGTCCGAGAGCTTGACCACCTGCCGGCTTCCGAGATCATACGTTTCAGGATACATCGTCTCTCCCAGGAATGCCTGCTTCCTGTATTCCACTCTCAGTCTGTCTATATCGTCGGCTTCCCTGACAAAGCCCGTGGCTATCTCGACGTATTTCCCGTTGTTCACATGATGGTTCGCATCGAGCAGAAATTCCGTGACCGGCACGGCCTTTCCCTTTACCGCTCCCGCTCCGTCTTTCGGATAATCGATCTTCCGGCCCTGATAATCCATGTCCAGCTTTGCTTCCATTACATATCCGTTAAGGATATCCGGCGGTATGCGAAGAGGGGATCCGGTCTTGTCGGATATATATGTCCAGAAAGAGTCGGCCTTGGCAAGATACTCTCCGTTCTCGTCCTTCATGCAGAAGTTTCTCTTTCCGAAAAATCCCTTTATATCATAAGGGATCGTCACTGCCTCGACCTTTTCACCAAGAGCGGGCCATCTCAGTATATCTATCTGCCAGGAATTAACGACCCATAAGGCCCCCCGGCGATGCAGCACCTCTACCCCTATTCCCAGATCTTCAGACTGCTGCGTAGAGCAATCCTGAAAATAATTTAAGAGGCCTATAAGGGAGAGCTTACCCTCGGCATCACATTCGCTGTATCTGATCCTTGAAAAAAAACTGTACATTATACTATTCTTCTTATCGATGAAATACTTCTGTATGTTGCGGGAGTGACCTTTATCCCGGTAGCCGGAGTGGATGCATGCACGATGTAGCCGTTCCCTATGTATATCCCGACATGTCCCACGTAATAGAATATATCACCCGGCTGGGCATTTTCCATGCCATCCACGGACTGTCCGTAGTGTCCCTGATCATCGGATCTCCGGGGAAGGCTGTATCCAAAATGCTTATACACAGACTGAGTAAATCCGGAACAGTCACATCCATCGGTAAGACTCGTTCCACCGGACACATAAGGATTGCCGATAAACTGCTGGGCGTAGGAGGCTATCTCTGAACCCAGACCGCTGCCGCCGGATGATGAGTGGTGCTCTTCGTGCTCCTCCTCTTCGCGCTCCTCATCGTCATCGTCGTCGCTATCGCTGTCATAATTATCTTCATCCCGGCGCTCTTCTTTGTATTCCTCTTCCTGCGAAGCGCTTTGAGCCTGCTTCTCCTGCTCTTCTTTCGCTTTCTTTTTCGCGGCCTCTTCGGCTTCCTTCTTCTTCCTGGCTTCTTCTTCAGCTTTCTTTCTTGCCTGTTCTTTTTCCTCGGCCACTATACGCGCTATTTCAGCGTTATCTTCATCTATCTTTTTCTTGTACGCCTTGGCTTCGCTTTTTGCTGCTGCCAGTCTGGCGCTGAAATTCTCGACCGATTCGCGCTGCTCATTTATCGTAGCGTTAAGCTCCCATTCTCTCTCTTCCAGGTCTGTCTCCTCCTCTTCCAGTTCGGAAAGATCATCCTCCAGAGCCTTTTGTCTCTCAGCTACTGCCTCCTTTGCCTCAATAAACTTGTTCAGCATATTCCTGTCATACTCTGCAAGCTTCTCGGCATACGCGGCCTTGTTCAGCGCATCTGTAAGGCTGTTGGCATGAAGCAGGATATCCAGATACTCCGTTGAGCCGGTCGTCCCGTTTTCGTACATATATTTGATACGGGCTTTCATTGTATTGTACTGGCGCTCCTCTTCGGTCTTCGCCACTTCATAGTCCGCTTTGGCCTGCTCTATCTCTGCTTTTTTCTTCTCTATGTCATCCCGGAGTATGTCGACTTCTGCCAGAAGCTGTACCAGCTGTTCCTGGGCTGCCGCCAGCTCTTCTTCTGCTGCTTCCTTCTCTGACTCGATACTGCCGGCCTCGGCATTGGCCTCATCCAGCTTTTTCTGATTTTCACTGGCATCCTTCTCGAGCTCGCTTTTTGGCGCAGCAAAAACTGCCTGTCCGCCTGTTTGCGCGTCAGCCAGCATTGCGCATGTCATTATTGCAGCTATGATCTTATAATGCCTTTGCTTCAAAAGATCTCCCGGTATACCTGCTCTATAATTCGCAGTTGTTGACAGTTCTGGGGAACGGAAGAACGTCCCTGATATTCTCCATTCCGGTCAGATACATGACGGCCCTCTCAAATCCAAGTCCAAAACCTGCATGCCTTACTGTCCCGTACTTTCTGAGGTCCAGATAGAACCCATACTGATCCACATCCATATTGAGTTCTTTCATTCTGGAAAGAAGCTTGTCATAGTCTTCTTCACGCTGTGATCCACCGATTATCTCACCTATTCCGGGAACCAGGCAGTCCATCGCTGCCACAGTCTTTCCGTCAGGATTCTGCTTCATATAAAAGGCCTTGATATCTTTCGGGTAATCCGTTACAAACACCGGTCTCTTATATACCTGTTCCGTAAGATATCTTTCATGCTCGGTCTGCAGGTCGCATCCCCACTCAACCTTATACTGGAAGTCGTCGTTGTGTTTCTTTAATATCTCCACGGCTTCGGTATAGGTGACCCGTCCGAAGTCCGAATCCGCCACGTGATTCAGTCTCTCTATCAGTCCCTTGTCGATAAACGAATTAAAGAAGTTCATCTCTTCCGGGGCATTCTCCAGTACGTACCGGATCATGTATTTGATCATGTCCTCCGCAAGAGTCATGTCGTCCTCAAGATCCGCAAATGCTATCTCGGGTTCTATCATCCAGAATTCTGCCGCATGCCGCGTTGTATTGGAATTCTCTGCCCTGAAAGTAGGACCGAAAGTATATATGTTCTTAAAGGCGCATGCGAAAGTCTCTCCGTTCAGCTGACCTGATACCGTGAGATTTGTGGGCTTATTGAAGAAATCCTTTGAAAAATCGACAGAACCGTCCTCAGAGCGGGGAATATCAGACAGAGGCAGAGTCGTGACCTGGAACATCTCGCCGGCTCCCTCTGCATCAGAACCTGTGATAATGGGAGTGTGCACATACACAAAATCTCTGTCCTGGAAAAACCTGTGAATGGCATATGCGATCAGCGACCTTACCCTGTACACAGCCTGAAATGTGTTTGTCCTGGCTCTGAGATGAGTCATGGTCCTCAGGTATTCCAGGGTATGTCTTTTCTTCTGAAGAGGATAATCGGGGCCTGCCGCTCCCTCCAGGATGACCTCCTGTGCCTGCATCTCAAAGGCCTGCTTTGCATCAGGAGTAGCCACGAATCTTCCCTTTGCGATCACGGCGCTCCCGACGTTCAGCTTTGCAAGTTCCTGAAAATTAGCCAGGCTGTCAGAATACACTACCTGAAGGGTATTGAAGTATGTTCCGTCGGAGAGCGTCAGGAATCCGAATGTCTTGGAATCCCTGTTGGATCTGACCCATCCCCCGACCGTTATCTCCTTGTCCGTAAAGCTTTCCGTATCCTTATATAATGATCTTATGTCTGTCAGTTCCATTCTCTTTTCTCCTCTTTACTGATCTGACTTTGCAGCTTCTATATTTGCATTCTCATAGAGAAAATCCATGACTTTGGTCTGAAGCAGATATATGTTCAGCTCATCTTCGGACAGGGCTTTTTTGATCTCATCGATCGTGGTACCGTAGGTCGATGCATATTCAGAAAAGTATTCATTACGCTCCTCATCGCTGACCTCAAGCCCTTCCGCTTTTGCGATAGCCTCTACGACCAGATCGTTTTTTGATTTATCCCTCGCATAGTCTTCCGCCTCGGCTTCAAATGACTTTATATCGCCTCCGGCCGAAGACAGATATTCATCCAGTGTCATCCCGTATTGGGATACGAAGCTTTCGATCCCGGTAGTGTAGCTTACTTTGTTCTGGGTCACGAGCCACTCGGGCAGCTTCTGAAGGTCACACTGGGCATTATCTATCGCCATCTGCATGAGTTCGGCTTCCATGCTGTCCTTTGCCTGAGTCTCCTTCTGCTCGACAAGCTGACTCCTTACGGAGCCTCTGTATTCATCCACTGTCTGATATCCTCCGTCGAGGCCTTTTACAAATTCATCGGTAAGTTCCGGGATAACATTTTCCGATATGGAATTGACCTGTACATGAAAGATCACATCTGCACCGGCAAGATCTTCGTCATGGTACACTTCGGGAAAAGTAAGAGCCAGATCCTTTTTGTCACCGGCAGACATGCCTACTACTCCGTCTTCAAATCCATCTATGAATGTATGAGATCCAAGCTCCAGATCCGTCGTGCCGGTACCGCCTTCAAAAGCCACTCCGTCCTTTATACCTTCATAATCAATGTTAACGGTGTCTCCGAGTCTGGCGCTGCGGCCGGTAACCTCTTTCATCTCGCCGTACTCCGCGAGCATGCTCTTTATGCTGTTCTCCACATCTTCATCCGTAACCGATGTATCTTCGGCCTCAATGCTGAGTCCCTTATATTCGCCAAGGGTCACGTATTTTGAGGGATCCACCGTATCAAGCGATCCCGTTTTATCGTCTTCCGCACATCCCGTAAGGCCTGCGGCAGCTATGGTCATCACAAGGATCAGCGCGGCAGTGCCTATCTTATTGCTTTTCATGATCATTGATTCTCCCGGTCAATTTGCTATATTTTGTATAACATAACGTGGTATTATACCATATCTACGATTTGTGCGTCAAAACCCTCTGTTCTTGAAACCATCCTGAATTACGCTTAAAATACTAGGATATGAAACTGATCGGGGAAAAAGATTTTTATAAAAAAATAATGATCATTGCCGTTCCTATAATGATACAGAACGGCATTACTAATTTTGTCGGAATGCTCGATAACATCATGGTGGGCAGGATCGGAACCGATGCCATGAGCGGCGTATCGATCGTCAATCAGCTTTTGTTTGTTTTCTTCCTCTGCCTTTTCGGTGCGACAGCGGGGATCGGGATATTCACCGCTCAGTTCGCCGGGAAAGGCGATAATGACGGCATACGCTATACAATGAGAATGAAGCTCTTCGTGTCGGTCCTTCTTACCGTGATATGGATCCTTGTCCTGAATCTTAAGGGAGATGCGCTGATAAGCCTCTGGCTCAGGGGCGAGGGCGGCACCGGTAACATTTCTGAGACGCTGGCTTCAGCCAGATCTTATCTTTCTGTCATACTGTTTGAGATGCTTCCTTTTGCGATATCCATGTCGTATGCCGGATCGCTCAGAGAGAGCGGTGAGACCATGCTCCCCATGAAGGCCGGGGTGATCGCAGTCATCGTAAACCTGGCAGGAAATTATGTGCTGATATACGGTAAATTCGGGGCTCCGGCGCTTGGAGTGGTCGGCGCTGCTCTGGCAACTATCCTTTCACGATGCATAGAAGCTTTTATCGTTGTATTCTGGTCGCATACACACACAGCAAAAAAGCCGTTCTTTGCCGGTCTTTACCGGTCCTTTTTCGTGCCGCCGGATCTTGCCGCAAAGATTGCCCTGAAGGCTTCTCCGGTCCTGCTTAACGAGTTCCTCTGGTCCGCCGGTCAGACTGTCCTGAGCCAGCAGTACTCTCTTCTCGGACTCGACGTGGTAGCCGGAATGAACATCGCCACAACTTTGAATAATGTATTTAATATCGTGATCATCGCAATGGGAGATGTGATAGCAATAGTCCTCGGACAGGAGCTTGGGAAAAAGATGAAGGGAAAAAAGGCTCTTCTGGAAGAAGCTTTTCAGCTTGCTTTATTCTCGATAGCATTGTGCCTTGTATCCGGCTCGCTTCTGTTTTCGGTATCCGGAAGGTTCCCCATGATCTACAACACATCCGATGAGATCCGGGGGATAGCGGCCGGTCTTATCCGGATGTATGCAGTTTTCATGCCGATCTATTCCTTTGAAAATTCCACGTACTTTACATTGAGATCCGGCGGTAACACCTGGATGACTTTCGTGTTTGATTCACTGTTTATCTGGGTGGTCCCGATACCTTTCCTTATCTTTATGGTAAGGTTTTCATCACTTTCGATACTGCCGCTTTTCGCTGCAGTACAGCTGCTCGGGCTCATAAAATGCCTTATCGGATTTATCATGGTAAAAAAAGGCATCTGGATAAACGATCTGACACAATATACAAGTTCAGTGTAAAAGGCCGTATCAGGAACGGCTCCAGAGCTTTTTGGGGTATACTCCGGAATCTTTAAGATCCTTTATTGCAGAGATCACGCCGGCTTTGTCTTCCTTGTATGTCACTCCGTGCCAGACGCCTGCCGTCCTGAGGACTTTAACATCGCAAAGTCTCCGGGCCAGAAGATCCGATACGACGGACGGCAGATAGCATTCCTTTTTTAAGGGATCAGACGGTAATTCGTTACGATAAAAATCCTCAAAGCTTCGGGCTGCTTCGCTCATGAAATCGGATGCGAAGCACCAGAAATTCATGCTGACCGCAGCATCATGCTCAAGCTCTGTCCAGGTTGTTCCGTCGTCTTCCTCATACTCTGCTCCGCTACCGGTTTTTCTTATCTTCGTCCGCTCGGTGACTTGTCTTAGAAATCCCTCTTCCGACACCGTACATACGCCTCTTGATACCGTGCCGTTTTCCGTCAGGGTATTCATCAGATCGTAGGCCACCATTGCATAATGTCCCTTATCTGCCCCGGACAGAAAAGCCGCTGCCTTTTCGAAGGCATCCCTTCCGTAAAAATCATCTGCATTGATCACGGCAAAAGGACCGTCTACAATATCCCTCGCCGAAAGGACCGCATGCGCAGTCCCCCAGGGCTTTTGCCGTTCTTCGTATACCGGTGCTCCGGACGGGATATCACCAAGCTCCTGATAGGCATACTCTATCCGTATCCTGTCTCCCACACGCTCTTTGATCTCTTCGTCAAACACCTTTTGGTTTTCTTTTTTTATGATCAGTACGACTTTGTCAAATCCTGCCTCTGCCGCATCAAATATAGAAAAATCAATGATCTTATCATTGTCTTCATCTACGTGGTCTATCTGCTTCATTCCGCCGTAACGGCTTCCCATACCTGCTGCCATGATAAGAAGCGTCATCTCTTCAGTCATATCAGAACAAGCTCCTTTCCTTTATCTGCATACCGATATTCTTTTCCTCGCATATTTTTGAAAGCTCCATTCCGGTTCCGCTGTCAAGGCTTGCCATGTCGCCTACGTGCACTTTCCGGGGGGTGACTCCGGACAGTATCTTTCCGATGTCCGAGCTTGTCTTGTCATATTTCCAAAGGCGCCATTCAAACTCCCCCGCGGTATCTGTGCTCTTTGTCATCATTGACAGCACGTTTCCGACAGTCCCGCCCAGTTCCTCGTGCTCCTCATCATCATAGATCACGGGCAGAAGAACAAGATCGTTCTTTTCCGCAAACTTCTGCATGTCCTCAAAATTATATTCCAGACACATTCCGGCGCTCTGATCGGCATATTTGTACCACATGGCTTCGCTTTTCAGATCATCGGTAAAGCATGAAAGATAACTGCGAAATCTCATAACGACATCTCCCGCGCCTTCAAAACGCACAGCGCGGCAGAAATAGATGTTTCCGTGACGAATAAGCTCTACCTCCGCATCATCGAGCGGACGGTAACGATAGAGCTTGCCTCCGTTCTTCCTGATGATAAGCTCGCTCATCTTCTCCTGAGCTTCGCGGTGCTTATCCCTTAAGAAGTCCGAAAATATTGCCTTGCGCAAAAAGAACTCCCAGTCCTCCAAATCCTTCTCCAGTCAGGCTCTTCAGCCCAAAGCTCTGTACCGTTCAGCTATGAATCCGGCTACGGGATCCATGCCGCAGGCTTCTTCCTCATTTCTTGCAGATGTCTCAAAAACAGGAGCGTCGTTCAATGCCCTTAATCCCCTGGTGAAGTGATCAGTATCAAAGCCCACGGCTTCCTTCAGGTCACACTTCGTAAGGACGACTGCATCCACGTATGAATACATCGGCACATACTTATAAGGCTTATCATCGCCTTCGGGAACCGATGCCGCGATGAGTCTGATATCTTCCCCCAGATCAAACTCCGCGGGGCATATGAGATTACCAACATTTTCTATAAATAAGACACCATCAGCACACTTAAGTCTGTCATAACCCTGTCTTATTACTGCCGCATCTATATGGCACTCACCTTCCGTATTGATCTGAAGGGAGTCAAAGCCTGCGCTGATAAAACTGTCTGTATCGATAGTGGAATACAGATCCCCCTCTATCACGGAACATTTTATCCCCGTTTTCTTCAATGCCTTGCAAAGTGCCATGATCAGCGAGGTCTTGCCTGCACCCGGCGCCCCCATAACATTCACGACAAGAACGTGATCTTCGGCAAATCTTTCCCTGTTTGCCTTTGCGTGATCTTCGTTCTTTCCACGTATCTCCTTCATTATCACGATTTCCGGCATGTCTGTCCTCCCGGTGATAACCTGATGCTGGTCATGCGGTAAAAAGCCTTACGGACCTGGGACGCATGGTCACCACGCCTTCCACAGGTTCCTGAGATTTTATTATCGGATTCTTCTCGAAGGTATCAACAGCCATCTTCCAGTTCATATCCATGGGAAGCTCCGGAAGAGTGATGTTCACGTCCTCCCAGTATGTATTGATCGCGATATACACGATATCATCGGGCTTGTTTCTTGCCGCCGATCCGGCAAACATCACCCCGATATAATGACTGTCGGATGAGTAGTCGGGCTCCCACGGAGTCGCTCCGTGGATGGATATTTCCGGAAATCCTGTCTTTGCAGGCTCTATGTGCTTTCTTATGGCAGGATGATCCTTCCTGAATCTGATCATATATTTGAAGAACTGAAACAGTTTCTTATTGGTCTTAAGATCATCCCAGTTGAGCCATGAGATATTGTTATCCTGACAATAGGCGTTGTTGTTGCCTCCCTGGGAATTGCCGAACTCATCTCCCATGAAGAACATCGGCGTTCCGCGGCTTACCATGAGACAGGCAAATGCGTTTTTGATCATCCTGTCTCTTAGTGTCTGGACTTCCTTGTCCGTGGTCTCGCCTTCGCAGCCGCAATTCCACGACAGGTTATGGTTGTCTCCGTCAGTCCCGCCCCAGTCGTTATCTTCATTATGCTTTTCATTGTATGAATACAGATCATGCAGAGTAAATCCGTCATGACAGTCAAGGAAATTGACGGACGCATTAAAGCCCCTGACGTCGGGGTCATAAAGGTCCGGTGATCCTGTGACACGGTTTGCGGCCGCACCGGCTTTTCCACTGTCGCCCTTCAAAAAGGCTCTCATATCATCTCTGTATCTTCCGTTCCACTCCATCCAGCGGTTCCAGGAAGGGAAGGATCCGACCTGATACATTCCGCCGGCATCCCAGGCCTCGGCTATAAGCTTTACCGTTCCCAGTATAGGATCAAAAGCCAGTTCCTGCAGCAGCGGCGGCTTGCTCATGGGAGAGCCGTCCTCGTTGCGCCCGAGTATCGTCGCAAGATCGAATCTGAAGCCGTCAACTCTGTAGTTTGTGACCCAGTATCTCAGGCATTCGGTTATCATCTGCTGAACCAGGGGATGGTTGCAGTTCAGGGTGTTCCCGCAGCCTGAGAAATTATAATAATAGCCTTCGGGCGTCAGCATGTAATAAATGTTATTGTCGATGCCTTTGAAAGAAAAGCAGGGCCCCAGTTCATTTCCTTCAGCCGTATGATTGAACACGACATCCAGAAAGACTTCTATCCCGTTTTCGTGAAGGGCTCTTATCATGGATCTGAGTTCGTCACCCTCATGATTATGCTCTCTGGTCGAAGCATAGCTTGTATTGGGGGCAAAGAAACAGACTGTGTTATAGCCCCAGTAATCCATGAGCTCGCGCCCGTAGAAATCTCTTCTCGACATCATCTCATCGAATTCAAATATGGGCATCAGCTCTACGGCCGTGATCCCAAGTTCCTTCAGGTAGGGGATCTTTTCTCTTATGGCATCAAATGTACCGGGATGCTTAACTTTACTTGTGCGGTCCTTTGTAAAGCCCCTTACGTGCATCTCGTAGATTATCAGATCTTCCGTCGGTGTCAGCAACTGCTTGCTGTTGCTCCAGTCAAAGTTGTCTCTGACAACGCGGGCATGGTATACATAGTTTGTCTTTACGCCCCATTCTGCCTGTCCGGTCACGGCTCTTGCGTAAGGATCCAGGATTATCTTGTTCTTGTCAAAGATCAGGCCCTTTTGGGGATCATACGGCCCGTCCAGTCTGTATGCATATTCAATATCTGCTATATCAAGATCGAAGACGATCATGGAATAGACATTCCCTATCTTGTAATCCTCGGGAAAGGGAATGATACCGAAAGGCTCTTTTTCCTCAGAGTGAAACAAAAGAAGTTCGACAGAGGTCGCCTGATTGGAATGAATGGTAAAATTCACGCCGGTAGGGATGGCGGTGGCGCCATTCAGACTGTACAACCCCGGACGCACCTCAAATCCATTGATGATATCGAGGGGTTCCATATGTATATCCACATACTTGAACCTATTGCTCATTCCCGGATCCTCCGTTATTTACTCTTCCGCGGACCACGGCACCCATCCCGTCATAAGGAACGGGGTCTGTGCTTGCTCTGGTCTCGTCATTGACTTCCGCCTCAAAGGTAGGCGCCGGTGTCTTCTCCGGTGTTTCCTGCTTTTCAGGCTCAGGTACCTCTTCCGGCTCTTTTTTGCTGCCGGCAGTATCTTTTGTCTTTGCCGCTTTGCTCTTTGTCTCCTTTAACTTTATCCGCTCTCTGCCTTTTCCGTCGGTATCTTTTTCATCCAGTCCCTTTTCGGCGCGGAATATCTCCATGAACTCCTTGCCTGTAATGGTCTCCTTCTGGATGAGGAATTTTGCAAGCTTATCAAGAAGCGCCCTGTTTTCCTTCAATAATGACTTCGCTTCTTTGTAGGCATCCTTCAGTATCTTCATCACCTCTTCATCAACCGCTGCCGCGGTCTCGTCCGAACAGTTCATGACTGTCCTGCCTTCAAGATACTGATCCTGTATGGTCTCCAGTCCGATAAGACCGAATTTTTTACTCATTCCGTACTGGGTCACCATGGCTCTTGCAGTCTTAGTGGCCTTCTCGATATCGTTCTGCGCCCCTGTGGTGACCGTATCGAAAACAATCTCCTCGGCTGCTCTTCCTCCCAGAGTCTCTACGAGCAGAGCGTGAAGTTCCGCTTCGGTATTCAGATATTTCTCCTCCTCGGGAACGTTCATCACGTATCCCAAAGCCCCCATTGTCCTCGGCACAATGGTGATCTTCTGGACCGGCTCGGAATTCTTCTGAAGCGCTGATACAAGGGCGTGTCCTATCTCATGATAAGAGACGATACGCCTCTCCTCCTTGCTCATGATGCGGTCCTTCTTTTCTTTTCCGACAAGGACTACTTCGACGGAATCCATCAGATCCTTCTGGTTCACATACTGCCGTCCGGATTTTACCGCATTTATCGCGGCCTCGTTCACCATATTTGCAAGGTCGGATCCTACTGCTCCGGACGTCGCAAGAGCAATGGCTTCAAAATCCACGGACTCGTCAAGTTTTACGTCCTTTGCGTGTACCTTGAGCGTATCTATGCGCCCCTTAAGGTCCGGCTTGTCGACTATCACTCTCCTGTCAAAACGTCCCGGACGAAGCAGAGCCTTATCCAGTGTCTCGGGTCTGTTAGTGGCTCCTATTACAAGTATTCCCTTTGATGAATCAAACCCGTCCATCTCCGAAAGAAGCTGGTTCAGGGTCTGCTCTCTTTCATCGTTTCCACCGCCGTATCTTGAATCACGACTCTTTCCTATGGCATCTATCTCGTCTATAAAGATTATGCAGGGCGCATTTTTCTCAGCATCACTGAACAGGTCTCTGACCCTTGAGGCGCCGACTCCCACAAACATCTCCACAAAATCAGATCCCGCAAGTGAGTAAAACGGCACATGAGCCTCACCTGCAACTGCTCTTGCAAGCAGGGTCTTTCCGGTTCCGGGAGGTCCTACGAGCAGCGCACCCTTGGGCAGTCTGGCTCCTATATGCACATACTTCTGCGGATTATGAAGAAAGTCCACCATCTCCTGGAGGCTTTCCTTTGCCTCCTCCTGGCCTGCCACATCCTTGAAGCTGACACCCGTATCCTTCGTCACATATGCTTTTGATGCGCTGCGCCCGACTCCGAGTATCCCCCCGCCGGAGCCCCCCATACGACGCATGAATAAGGAAAGCAGTCCCCATACCAGGACCAGTGGAAGCACGAAATTGATCAGCATGGAGATTATCATGCTGGATCTGTCAGGTATCGTATGGGTGTACTCAATTCCTGCCTTCTCGAGCCTGTCCACGAGATCAGGATCATCCACTATACCGGTGTAGTAACTCATGATAAGAGATGCTTTTCCGTCCTCGGAGACAGGGGTGATATTTATCTGGTCATCGGTGATCTCCACCTCAGCCACCTGCCCGGATTCGAGCATCGTAAGAAACTGGCTGTAGGATATCTCCTGTTTGGTGGATTTTGACACCATCCTTGTCATAAAGCTCATTCCAAGGATAGTTATCAGAGTAGCTATGATAAGGACATATATGCCCTGACGGTTCTTGGGATCCCTGCCGGGTCCGCCGTTATTGCCGCCGTTATTGCCTCCATTATTGCCGCCGTTGTTGCCACCCCGGTTGTATCCGCCGGGGTCGCCTCCGTTATTGCCATAACCATTGTAATTATTGTAGTTTTGATTTTCGTTCATAGTCTTTATTTGATGTCGGGATTATTTGATCAGTGTTTGTTTTTACAGGAGCCAGCGCATGACTCCAACTGTTTATTATACGTTGCAGCGCCTGTATTTACAAGTCAGATACCCCGCCCTTTATATGAGGCAAGGGCGGGGTACGAGGTTCATCATCTGATGTCTGTATTCTGTTTTTTATCCAAAGAGCTGTCTTTTTGATGCCTCAGAATCGGCAAACGGCCCCTGTATGGGATCTACTCCCCTGTGGTCGCCGAAATAATCCCCGTCAAAGACGATGGTCCTCCCGTCCGGATCCTCAAATGCCTGTTCCGGTTCAAATGCTTTTCCGAGAACCGGAGTGGAAATGACCGATGCCTTCCTGTCGGGAAGATGGTCAAAGAGATCCGTCTTTAATACAGGCTTCTGATCCTGTTCGGTAAGTTCCAGCGTGATCCTGTTCTTATCATCCACATATGCATCCTTTTCGGAGGAGTTGGGCCTGGCTCCGTTGAAGTAGAGATTTCCTTCTCCGTCCACAGGCAGTCTGTCATAGAATTTATCCCTGTTCTCCTCTTCCTTCGGGTTTATTGGCCCAAACTTTTCAAAATATTCTTTGGCTGTGGGATAGCCTTCATAGACCGATGTACCGCAGACGAAATTGTATTCTTTATCCGTATTGTTCTTTTTTGCATATTCGACATAATCTTCACGGATATCCTGCTGCACGAAAATGTTGTTAAAGAAGCGCATATCACCGTGCAGTATGGTCATGAACCCTGCCACCTCCGTGCGGTGAGGCATATGATAGGGTGTGTATCTCGGCGTCGGGAACACCTTTCCTCCGTTGTCAACGCCTGCTCCTACCCAGGTAAATGATCCCGCGATGAGATTGTGCACAAAGGCCATGCCCTGCGTGCTGATACGGCACGCACACGGCGACAGGAGCAGATTGTTGTCTATAAGCGTCGGTCCGTGTGACACTTCGATGAAGATATCTTCTCCCAGCCCCAGCATCGGCGTGATATCGCAGCCTGCAGGAGGTGTATTGTCGTGGAAAAGGTTCTGCGTCACCCTGGTGCCCTGAGCCTGCCAGTCAAGCCATAATCCTCTGGTACAATGGTGGATATGATTTCTTCTGTAGATAACGTCTATCGCTGCATGCATCTTGATCCCGCCGATCTCGGCACCGGCCAGATCCTGTTTGTTGTTGATATGATGGATGTGATTGTCCTCTATGATCGAGAAAACTCCTCCGAGATGTCCTACTATGCCGGTCTGTCCGCAGTCGTGGATATGGCATCGTCTTATGATATGAGATCCGACCGTCTCCTTTGTCCATCCTTCGTCCTGAGCCTGCATTATATTGTCTCTCTCGGTCTGTGTTCCGTCTTTGGTATACTTTGTGGTCCATTTGTTATCGTTTTCAGGCTGAAGATACTTTCCGAGTGTGATACCCGAACATCTGGAATCGCTTATCTCGCAGTCTTCTATGATCCAGCCTTTTGACCAGTGAGGGCCCACCATTCCGTCCTGATAAGCTGTGGGCGGAGCCCACTGCGTTGCGGCCTGTTTTATCACAAATCCGGACAGCGTTATATATCCCACCCCTTCTTTTGAGGGGTAGAAGCAGTTCCTTCTCACATTGATCTCGACGCATTCCCTGTTGGGATCAGCTCCGCCGAAATTAGCATAGATCACCGTCCGGTCTCCGTCCTGCTCCGTATACCATTTCCTTTTGGTGATCTCTTCGCTTTCCCAGGACTGTCTGTACGGCACAGGATCAAGGACTTCATCAAGCCCCATAACTTCGTACATCGCCTTACCGTTCAGATATACTTCTCCTGTGTGGACGGGATTAGGCGCGAAATACCAGTCTCCTTTAACGGGAACCGTATACGGATTATAGTCGCCGAATACCCCGTTCCCTATCCTGGCAACCCAGGTATCGCCTTTATGCTTTTCCCAGTGCCTGACTTCCTCTGCGCCTGTGATCACGGCACCAAGCGGCTTCTCGGAGCGATACGTGATCCTTGCCCCGCTCTCACCGCCGTTTGCAGGATCCACATATTCCCTGTATACACCGGGCGCTACTACCACCTCGTCTCCGGGGGCGGCAAGACGCGCCGCTTCGCTTATCGTCTTGAACGGATGCTCCCTGGTTCCGTCTCCGCTCCTGTATGCTCCGGCTGATACATAATAGATCATTTTGTCCTCCTTGCTAAAGATCAAACACTGCGCTCCACTTATCCTATATTATAATAAAAGGCCTATGCCCGCGCTATATAAGCTTTGCAGGCATAGGCAGAAAAAGAAAAGCCTTTACTCATTCCGGATCGTACGGTCGTATCGTTTTGATATTACCGTTGTCATCCATATCCAGTTTTGTGTATTTAACACATCTTTCGTGCGTTACTCCACCTGACAGCTCACAGTCGTGATAGAAGATATACCATTCGCCGTCTATCTCCAGTATCGAATGATGTGTGGTCCATCCGAGGACCGGCTCCATTATCCGGCCTTTATACGTAAAAGGCCCGTCCGGTCTGTCTCCTTCGGCATAGCATAGATAATGTGTGGTTCCTGTAGAATATGACAGGTAATATTTCCCTTTGAATTTGTGCATCCAGGGCCCTTCGAAGTAACGTCTGTCTTCATCACCTGCCTTAAGGGGCTCACCATTTTCATCCAGGATAGTCAGATGTTTCGGCGTTGTAATGAATCTGGTCATGTCATCTGAGAATTCCGCAAACATCGGTCCTATAGCCGGCTCGTCTCCTGCAGGTCTTCTCTCTTTGGGATTAAACGAGCCTGACTGCCACATCTCGAGCTGGCCTCCCCAGAGACCTCCGTAGTAGCAGTATGTCCTCCCGTCATCATCCAAAAGTACAGCCGGATCTATGCTGTAGCTTTCCTGGATATAGTTTTCCTGCGGAGTGAATGGTCCGACAGGAGAATCCGACTCCGCGACCCCTATCCTGAAAATATCATCCTTGTCCTTTGCAGGGAATATAAGATAGTATTTCCCGTTTTTATATACTGCGTCCGGGGCCCACATCTGTCTGGATACCCAGGGAACATCATGCTGCGAAAGGGCCAGTCCGTTATCGATGCACTCCGAATCCAGATCATCCATGGACAGTATATGGTAATCCTCCATGATATACTGCTCTCCGTCATCATCATCAGGAACATCATGCTCCACGTCATGCGACGGGTATATATATATCTTTCCATTAAATACATGCGCTGACGGATCTGCTGTATAGATGGATCTGATCAGCGGTTTTCTTTCATTTTCTCTTTTCAATATTGCTCTCCAATTTTAGTGATTTGCCATAAGGCGCCGATAGCTGCATAATGATAAGTTAGGACTTTATATCGAGGGCCTATGCCCGCTTTTGCCGAGGTAAAAATATGAATAACAGATCCGTTCCGCCTTCAAAATACAAGCAGCCGATCCGCGACTATGTCGGGAGATCCATGCAGGACCAGACCGAACTGGTCGACTTTGTTCCTCAATCACATATCCGCATCTGGTACAATACTCAGCTTGAAGGGTATAACATGCATCATCATGGCGCGGCCGAGATAATATACTGTGTTGAAAACAGTTATCAGGTCACAACGAGCGACCAGACCTTTGCCATGGAAGAAGGCGATATACTCCTTCTTCCACCGGAAGCTGTGCACTCCATCAGCGGAAGCGACGGTGTCCGTTTTATATTCCTTATCGACCTGAAGCCCTTTCAATGCTTTTTTGATTATACGATCATCGAACCGGCTATCATGCGGCCTCTGTTTTTGTCAGAGAAAAGCCAGCCGCAGCTTTACTACAAAGTCAGGCAGCACCTGCTCGATATAACCGATATTTATTTCAACACGCAAAGCATGTGGGAACTCATGATCTTCGCTGAACTTCTGCAGATGTATGCCGAGATCGGAAAGCACGGCTTTAATCGTATGGAAGAACACAAGACAGAAGATGAGCATGTTCTGGTGTATTATGAAAAGTTTGCCGGTCTTTTGAAACATATCGACTCGCATCTGGAGGAGGACCTGTCGCTTGACTGGGCCGCGAGTTATACCGGCTTCTCCAAATATCATTTTCTGCGTCTCTTCAAAGACTATACCGGCATGACATACCATGGGCATCTGACTCACAAACGTATACAGGAAGCGCAGAAACTTCTTTCCACCGGCGAGAGCGTGACAAACATCGCGGTCCGGACCGGATTTAATAATCTCACTTCCTTCAGCCGGAGTTTCAAAAAGATCACCGGCATGTCGCCTTCACAATACAGAAAACGCCGGGAGAGATCGAACATTCAAGGTAAATGATCGTATCCCCCTCGGCGAAAATGTGTATTATCCCTTCACGCTTCCCAGGGCCACGCCTGCAATGATGTACTTCGAAAGCAGGAGGTATGCCACAATGAGCGGCAGCGCCGTCAATGTGAGTCCCAGATAGATCGAGCCATACTCGGTCTTGTAGATATCACCTCTAAGCAGTGAGATCATGATTGGAAGAGTATACTTCTTCTGGTCTGTAAGAAGGACCAGAGGAGTGAACAGGTTGTTCCAGCTCGTAACGAAGGTAAATATCGCCTGGGTTGCAATGGCCGGTTTCATGATGGGGAGCGCTATCCTGTTGAAGATATAAAACTCCTTTGCACCGTCTATCCTGGCTGACTGTACTATCTCCAGCGAAAGCGCAGGCTTCATGTACTGCCTCATGAAGAATACCATCGAGGGAGATGCTATAGCCGGAAGTATGAGCATAGACAGATGATTTGTCATATGTATGGAATAGACCATCTGATAGAAACCTATCAGCGTTATCTGCGCAGGGATCATCATGATACCCATGATGAAACTGAAGAACGCATTTCTGAATTTCCAGTCATATACCACAAGAGCATAAGCCGTAAGTGTCGAGAAATATGTGGCGAGCACCGTCACACCCACCGAGATAATAAGCGAGTTCACAAATCCCACAGCGGGATTGAAGCTCTTGCCAAGCAGTATCTTCAGGTTGTTTGAGAAATATGTCGACGGTATCAGTGATACAGCGTGTGCCTGTATCTCAACGGTCGACCTCGTAGAGTTCACGATCATTATCACAAACGGTAATACGCTTAAGATCGCCAGAAAAAGGCAAAGGATGAAAATGATCACTTTTTTTGCAGTCTGTTTATGTCCCATCATTTTGCCTCCTTCATTTTTCTTTTCTGTTCTTTGATCTGCTCTCTCATGATCTTGCGCAGTGCAGCTTCATCTCTGTCTCTTAACGCGTAGAACAGCACGGCGGAGATCGTCACGATCAACACGAACATTATCATACTTGCTGCAGCCGCACGGTTATACTGATAAGCTCCGCTGAATGCCAGATTGTAGATGAAGACGCTCGTCGTCAGAGTTGCATTGTCAGGTCCTCCCATAAGGAAGAGCCTCGGTATATCAAACATGTTCAATCCGCCGATAAGACTTGTCACCAGCGTGAACAGCAGAATTGTCTTTACATTGGGAAGAGTTACCATCCAGAATGTCTGCCAGCCGTTTGCACCATCGACCTCCGCGGCCTCAAAGATCTCCGGACTTATACCCAGTATTCCGGAAATAAGGATGATCATCGTGTAGCCATACCACATCCAGGTCTGGATGAAGATGACGACGTCCTGAGCGATATTCTTCTTTACAAGGAAATTGATCGGCTCGCTGACCAGTCCGAATCTTGTCAGAAGGTCATTGACCGGGCCCATCGGATAGCCAAAAAACGCATTGAACAGAATAGCTATGGTCGCTGCCGTGATGATATTGGGCATATAGAAAAGAACCTTGAACGCCCCTTCACCCGGGATCTTGAACCTTCTGTCCGTGAACCATGCTGCAAGGAGCAGCGCCAGAGCCAGCTGAGGAACAAAGTTAAACAGCCAGATCTTTACGGTGTTTGAAAACGCCGTGTGAAAAGTGGGACTCGAAAGTATATATTTAAAGTTTGCAAAAGGATCATCCCACAGGAAATTAAAAGTGGTCTTTCCGATACCCTTCAGATCCGTAAACCCTATCACTGCCGTGTAGAGTGTAGGATATAAAGAGAAGATCAGGAATGCTACAAGAAAAGGAATGCTAAAGAAATAGCCATACCTTGCGTAGCTGAATGTGCTTTTCTTCTTCATGAGAACCCCCGTTTTCAGGCAGTCCGGCCGCATGGCCGATCACGCCGAAAGAAATAACTTCGATCCAACAATCAACGGGGTGGGCGGATATCCGCCCGCCCCGTCTGTTAACAGTAGATGGAACTTAGATTACGGTGCGTCTATTCCAAGCTGATCGGAAACGGTCTGCTTGAAGTCCTTGATAGCATCGTCCCTTGTCTTCTCGCCTGCTGCATATGCACGAACCTGATCTCTCCAGATCTGGTTGATGGACTCATCATACTGAGTGAGGTTCTTACCATTTGCATAGGTGTTTGCAGGTACGAAGTAATCGAACATGTTCTGTCCGCCGAGGAAGTCAAGAGATCCGTCTGACTTATCCATTACTACGCCTGATGCGACTGAATCCTTTGTGCCGCCCTCTCCGTTAAGAGTGCCGTTTGCCCACTTATACTGAAGGCCGTCCTCTGTAGAATCAAGGGTGATCCACTGGATGATATCCTTAACTGCTGAAACCTTGTCTGCATCCATGTTCTTGTTAGCAAGGAGCCATGTGCCGCCCCAGAAGAAGCCTATAGGAGAATCGCAGATAGCCCAGTCGCCGTATGTGCCTTCGCCAACCTTCTCGCCGCCGCAGTTGGGAGCAAGTGTGTAGTTGATGAGCCAAGCGGGTCCGAAGAATCCGAATACAGGCTTAGCGCCTTCGCCCTTCATGTCTGCAAACCATGCATCCTGCCAGTCCTGAGTAACGTTTGACCAGCCGTTGTCTGTAAGCTTCTTGGAGATGTCGAGGAACTCTTCTCTCTTAGGATCGATCTGAAGAGCGCCGCTGTCATCGAGCCAACCCTTGTCAGAGCTGTTCTCAACTGCGTGCCAGATATCACCATCACCGGAAACGATAGCGTTGCCCTTCTTTGCAAGGGTATCTGCTGCCTCCCAGAACTTATCCCATGAACCTGTGCCGCCGCCGATGATCTTGGAGATCTCTGCGGGATCGTCAGTTCCGAATACGTCCTTAGCTATTGAACGACGATAGATGAAGACACCGCCGGTTGTCTGATAGCCAAGAGCATCGATATCGCCGTTGGTGTTGGAGCCGATGTCCATTGTATAAGGAGCGATGTTGGAGTTCTTGGTCTCAGCGTCAATGTCAATGCCGAGATCCTTATAGGGCATTGCGTAATCCTGCATGTCACCCTTTGAGTACTTAAGGATGAAAGCTGCCTCTGCGCAGTAGATATCAGGCTGCTCTGCTCCGCCTGCCTGAAGTGCTGCGTCAAGTGCGGGCTGATAAGCGCCCTCAGTTGTAGCAATTATTGTTGAGTTAATCGTATAAGGGAAGTCGGGGTGTGCCTCGACATACTTGTCAACCATTCCGGGAACCTCGTCTGTGAAAGCCCAAAGGTTGATAGTGCCCTTGTCTCCGCCCTCTGCAGGAGCTGCTGTGTCGGTAGCTGCTGCGTCGTCAGCGGGTGCTGCTGTGTCTGCTGCTGCAGTATCTGCTGCTGCTGCATCATCAGCGGGTGCTGCTGCGTCAGCGGGTGCTGCTGCGTCTGTTCCTGCTGTGCTTCCGCATCCGGCAAGAAGGGCAACAGTCATTGCGCATGACAGTGCGATCGCCATTACTTTTCTTTTCATCTTTCCTCCTATCCGTGCCTTATGGCACACGTCTGAATTGATGATGCCGGTGCCTCCCGTGCCCCGACATTTCACTTACTTAATCGTTATACCATTATTTTTACGCCGATGCTTTACAAAAATTGCTATGCTTTACTCATAATTTGCTATAATCCACAAAAATTCCCAAACAAGGGCCGCTTTTATTGTACAATTTAACCATGGATAAGATATTCAACCCGGATAACCCGGTCATGATCGTGCTTTCTAGATTGTTTGACCTGATACTGTTAAACGTGTGTTTCGTGATCGCATGCATCCCCGTTTTTACGGCAGGACCTGCCATGGCGGCCCTCTATACCGTGGCTTTAAGGATGGCGGACGGAGAGTTCGGGGACACGGCCAAAGTATTTTTTTCCTCTTTTCGAAAGAACTTTCGTGACGGCGTCATACTCTGGCTCATCCTGCTTTTTTCAGCAGCCTTCTTCGGCACCGATCTTTATATAGTATATTTTGTACTCCCGGCTGAATGGGCCCTTCTTCAGATACCTGTATGGATCATGCTGTTCGTGGTGGCATCAGAGATAATATATGTCTTCCCGCTGCTCGCCCGCTATGAGCAGAACATACCGCAGCTCCTGAAAAACGCCGTGCTGCTGAGCCTCGCTAACGTTCCTCTGACAGTCTTCATAGCCGTCATCGCCGGGGTGATGACAGATATTGCTCTTCACAACGGGAGTTATCTCGTCCTGTTTTTCAGCATCTTCCTTTTTATCGGATTCGCCCTGCTGGCCCGGATCTTTTCAATCTTCTTTAAGAAAACGTTTGAGCGCGCTGATGACAAAGGGGTCTGAGGTCCCCTCTTGATAAACCATGGACAAGTAAAGTATACTGTCTTGGTTGTTTTATTTGGATATGTCATTGAAAGGCCATGAACGAAAAACGTCAGTACGAAAGAAAAACTACAGCCTATACTGCCCTGTACTGCTCCTATTGCGGAGTACGGGCGGCAAAGATAAAAGATCTTTCCAAATCCGGAGCAGCGCTTGTCTTTAAGGATGAGATAGACGCCGCAACGGGAGATAATGCTGTCATACACTTCTTTTCACGTGATACCGGCACCCTTGTTGCAAAGGCGCCCTGCCACATAGTCAGGGTATTCAGCGAGAACGGCCGGATGGCCATCGGGATCCACTTTGACCAGGAAAACAAGGGCGTGGATGTCGTAATGGAATTCCTGGAGAGACAGTCCCGCTAAGACAGCTTCTCTTATTCAAAACCGTTGGGATGGTCTTTCTGCCAGTTCCAGGAGTCCCTGCACATTTCTTCGATCCCGAATTCAGCTTCCCAGCCCAGTTCTTCCTTTGCTTTTTGGGGGCTTGCATAGCATTCCGCCACGTCACCTGCACGTCTGGGTTTGATCGAGTAAGGGATCTTTATCCCGTTTACCTTTTCAAAGGTTTTTACAAGTTCCAGGACCGAATAACCATGTCCGGTCCCCAGATTGCAGATAAAGCATCCGGGGTTTTCGCGAAGCTTATCGACCGCCTTAACATGGGCTCTGGCAAGATCCACTACATGGATATAATCCCTGACACCTGTTCCGTCAGGTGTATCATAATCATTCCCGAATACCCCAAGCTCCGGAAGCTTTCCGACCGCTACCTGAGTTACGTACGGCATGAGATTGTTGGGCCTTCCGTTAGGATTCTCCCCTATCTTTCCGGTGGGGTGCGCTCCGATGGGATTGAAGTAACGCAGTATCACCATGTTCCATTCCGGATCTGCCTTCTGCATATCCATGAGGATCTCCTCGAGCATCCACTTGGTCCAGCCATACGGATTGGTGCAGATCCCCTTGGGACATTCTTCCGTGATGGGAACGGTCTTGGGATCACCATAGACCGTTGCGGATGAAGAGAAGACGAAATTCTTTGCTCCGTGCTTCCTCATGACGTCTAAAAGCGTCAGAGTCCCGCCGATGTTATTATTATAGTATTCCCAGGGCTTCTCCACGGACTCGCCCACGGCCTTCAGGGAAGCAAAATTAATACATTCTTTTATGTCGGGATTTTCCGAGAAGATCTTCTCAAGATCCTCCCTGTTGTTGATATCCGCCTCGTAGCATCTGATCTTCTTTCCCGTAAGCTCTTCGACAGCCTTTATGGACTTGGGCGAGGAGTTGGAATAATTATCCATGACCACGACATCATATCCCCCGTTAAGCAATTCTACGAGAGTATGCGTACCTATATATCCGGCTCCACCTGTGATCAGTATTGACATGTTCTACCTCCCAAATGCCGCGATCCTCACGGGATACGGTCTGAAATCTTTCTGTTTGCAGAATTCTATCAAATATAAACCTGATTGACAAACATCACGGGTCATGTGCCTCCCGCTCTTCCGGCGTATCTTTGCGCAGGATAAAGAGCAGTATGGCAAAGAAATACATCGTGAAGTATACAGGAAAATAATACTTGAAATATGACGCCGGCGCGAGAACAAACACTATGAAAAAATGCGAGAACAGGCAAAGAGCCAGCATCAGGAAAAAGGCTCTTTTCTTTACTCCGGCGAGGCTGAAGACAAGCATAAGGACGAGCAGGATCATCGGTATATAAAGGTTGTACGCTATGGTCTTCACTATGCTAACGGCACATGCTGCCGCTCCCTGCCCCAGGACCGGATCATACACCGTAGCCGCATAATCAAAGGATCCCCATTTGGTCCTTATCAACACGCCGGGGTTATTCTCCATGAGCTCCTTAACGCCTTCTACAAATGCCATATAGTCCTCATCCCCGGCCCCTTCCCTTCTGCCGTCATAGCCTTCATAGTAAAGGATAAGAGAATCTTCATAGTTGATATCGCCAAGATCATCATTGATAGATGCTATGGTATCCACATCCAGGAAGCGGTCGACCTTCTCCCAGGAAGCCTTATTCCGGGGATCTTCAATATCCAGACCGTTACGATACATATTGGTGACCGTATATGCATAGAAAGGCAGCATCCTGTTCGCTGCCTTGTCTCCCATTCTCGAAGGAATGATCCCGTACTGCGGAACGGCCACAGCATACTGGATCACAAAGGACAGGATCACAAGAGACGCTATCCGGGCTGCAGGATTTTTCTTGTCCCTGTAAAACGAGGGGTAGCAAATTATCATCAGGATAAGTCCGAAGAAAGCAAGATATATGCCCTCTGTACGCCACTGAGTAAGTACCGCCATAAGAAACAGCAGGATGAGGGCTCTTTTCCATGTAAGCTCCCTGCCTTCTTTTCTGTCCATGAAAAGGATGAACATGAAGAGGATATACAGAAAAATGTATACGGGTATGCGGTGTGCCGAAGTAGTGTAGGCAAGTATCGGCGGCAGGAAAAAGGCGGCATAGATGATATACGCTCTCCGCGCTCCCTTAAGATATCCCTTAAGCCTTGCGACCGCATATCCCGCAGTAGCGCACTGGATCACGACCTTTATGATGACGGGACCCAGCCAGGAAGGGATCATCATCATACTTATGATGTAGTACCATGTCGTAAGGTAATAAAACCATGTATAATCCGCCAGGTTTGAAGCCTCTGAAAAGATCAGGGTCTCATCATTGGTCAGGAATCCTTCCGGCAGCTTGTATATCAGGACCAGTATCAGGGGAAGGAAATAGATCAGTGCATATTTTAACATCTGCCACTCGAAAGACGTCCTGTCACAGACTGCTTTTATCACAAAAGAGGCAGCAGAGAATACAGCCGCTGCCATCAGGATCTTGCAGGGGATATAATTGTGAGCCATTGACAACGGACTTACAGTAAATGTGTGCCTGTCATAAAGAAAAGAGGCGGCGACCCATATGAGCGTAATGAGCAGCGCTGCCGCAGTTTTGAGCTTTTGTTTGTTCATGTCGGCTTCTTTTGTCTCTGAAATCATGGTATGATTATAGCATGAAAAAGAATATACACCAGCAAATCGACCGTCTGGATGAAGAATACGGAAAAGAGATCCGGATATTCCTCGACTACGATAAGCCCTATGAACTTCTGATCGCGACAATTCTCTCCGCGCAATGCACGGATAAAAGAGTAAATGAAGTCACTAAGGACCTTTTCCGGACATACCCTTCCCTTGTCTCCTTTGCAGAAGCAGAAATCAAAGAACTCGAAGCGGCCGTGAAACCGTGCGGCTTCTATAAAATGAAGGCGGCTCATATAAAGGAAGCGGCAGAAATGATAATAGATGAGCTTAACGGAGAGATCCCTTCCGATATCGATCTTCTTACATCACTTCCCGGAGTCGGAAGAAAGACAGCCAATGTCATAAGGACCCATGTGTTCCGTATCCCGTCGATCGTTGTAGATACACATGTAAAAAGGGTATCTTTCCGGCTGGGATGGACCCGGGAAAAAGATCCGGTAAGAATAGAGTATGACCTCATGAAGAAGATCCCGGAAGATCACTGGTGCCTTGTTAATCAGGATCTTATCTCTCTGGGACGAAGCTTATGCAAAGCCCGGAAGCCGGACTGTGACGGGTGTTTCATGTCGGACATCTGTCCGAAGAACGGTGTTCAATGAGTACATATCTGATAAGTGACATACACGGGGCACTGGAGCCTTTCATGATCCTTTTATCGGAGATAGGGTTTGATCCGTCTTCCGGTAAAGACGAACTGTATCTCCTGGGCGATTATGCCGACTGGGGCTCCCATTCCATAGAGACGATAGGCTATGTGATGGATCTTGATCAGAGTCCTCACGTCCATTGTCTCATCGGAAACCACGATCTGATGTTCCTTCAGTCCATTACGGAAGACCGTGACATGCGCTTCCCGGACCTGGTCTGGTACGAGATGAACAAAGGCTACAAAACCTGGGACGACTACGAAAAGCTTTCCGACAATAATAAAAAGGCTATTTCGGAATGGCTCCGTTCTCTGTCATTTTCGATCGATATAGAGGCAAACGGCCGTCTCTACATGGCAGCCCATGCCTACCCCTACTTCGGAAACAGGGGAAAACTCGGGCAGATATACACAAAAAACGAGGCCGTATGGCACAGAGCAGGATTTGACGAGGACCCTTTTGTGCACTACCATGGCAAAAAGAAATACAGCGCTCTGATAATAGGACATACACCTACGTCCTATTTTCACTACTGCAGGGCGGGACGAGCCATCGACGGCCCCAATACCGTGTTCTTCGGCAGAAAGATAATTGCGATAGACTGCGGAGCCAAAGCCCTGGAATATCCGGAATTCGGCCGGGAATGTGATAACGCCAGGCTTGCCGCACTGAGACTCGAAGATGAAAAATGCTTTTATATGCGATAAACAGATGTTTTGAGGAGGTGTCAAATTGAATATCGTTTTACTGTCCGGCGGATCGGGGAAAAGGCTCTGGCCTCTGTCCAACGACATTCGTTCAAAACAGTTCATCAAGCTTTTCAAGAACGACGATGGCGAGTATGAATCTATGGTCCAGCGCGTATATCGTCAGATAAAAAGCGTGGATAAGGATGCAAATATCACCATAGCCACCAGCAAGACTCAGGTTTCGGCCATACACAATCAGCTCGGGGAAAACGTATCCGTATGCGTAGAGCCCACCAGAAGGGATACTTTTCCCGCTATAGCACTGGCCGCCGCCTATCTCAGGGACGAACTCGGGATCGATAAAGAAGAGCCGGTCGCGGTCTGCCCCGTAGATCCATATGTGGATACTTCCTATTACGAAGCTGTGGCCCGTATGAGTTCCATTGCAAAAGAAGGCAGGCGCAATATAACCTTAATGGGAATAGAGCCTACCTATCCTTCGGAAAAATACGGCTATATCATTCCGAAAAACACCGATGAACTGTCGGAGGTATCGGAGTTTAAGGAAAAACCCGATATCGATACAGCAAAGAAATACATAGCGGACGGCGCTCTCTGGAACGGCGGCGTATTTGCTTTTAAGCTCTCCTATATCCTGGATATAGCTCACTCTCTTATCGATTTCACCGACTACAGAGATCTGTACCGCAGATACACGGATTGTGAAAAGATCTCATTTGATTACGCCGTGGTGGAAAAGGAGAAGTCCATTCAGGTCCTCAGATATGCCGGTGAATGGAAGGACGTCGGCACCTGGAATATGATGGCCGAAGTAATGGCCGATGAGATAAAGGGCAAGGTGCTCGCAGACGATACGACAAGCGACACAAATGTCATCAACGAACTCGACATTCCCATTCTTGTCATGGGGGCAAAGAACATGGTCATAGCAGCATCCGGCGACGGCATACTTATAGCCGACAAGGACCAGTCCAGCTACATGAAGCCTTACGTGGAAAAGATCTCAACGGATGTCCGGTTTGCCGAGAAATCCTGGGGCTCATATTCCGTTATAGACGTCGGTGACGGCTATCTGAACGTCAAGGTCGTCTTAAATCCCGGGAATCACATGTCATATCATTCCCATGAATTCAGGGATGAGGTATGGACGATCCTGTCAGGCCGCGGGAAAGCCGTGATCGACGGCATGGAACAGGTGGTAAACCCCGGGGACGTAGTGACGATGGCAGCCGGGTGCAAGCACACACTGATAGCAGAGACAGAACTTACTGTTCTGGAAGCACAGCTTGGAGAGAACATCTCGGTATCGGATAAGAAAAAATTTGAATCAGTCCTATGAGCAAAAAGATCACTCCCCTGCGCCTGATCCCTGCAGGAAAAGGATATATCTGGGGCGGGGAAAGACTGAAAACAGAATATAATAAGACTCTGGATGTAACCCCTTTGGCGGAATCCTGGGAATGCTCCGTCCACCCCGACGGCATGAGCGTGATATCCGGAGGGATCTATGACGGCATGACTCTTAAGGAAGTTCTTGACCAAAATCCCGCCTTTCTCGGAGAAAAGAGTAAGGATCTGCCCATACTTGTTAAGTTCATCGATGCAGCCAGGGATCTCTCCATCCAGGTTCATCCCGATGACGATTACGCCAGAAAGAATGACGGAGATAACGGAAAAACAGAATTCTGGTATGTGCTTGATGCGGAAAAGGATTCTGAGCTCATCTATGGTTTTGAGCATCCGATGGACCGCGACAGGATAAAAAAAGCCATCGAGGACGGTAATCTTGAAAACATGCTGCACCACATCCCCGTTCACAAGGGGGACGTCTTCTTCGTAAGGCCGGGAACCGTACATGCCATAGGAAAAGGCATCGTACTGGTAGAAGTGCAGGAAAGCTCTAATCTCACATACAGACTATATGACTATGACCGTGTCGACAAGGACGGTAATAAACGTCCGCTGCATTTTGATAAGGCCGTGGATGTCCTTGATATGGATCCGGTCAGGATCATACGCCAGCCTCAGAGGATGGTACGGTATTACTTCGGTTGTGCCAGAGAGATACTGTGCCGCTGTGAGTACTTTGAAGTGGAGCGCATCCAGGTCACAAAGGGATTCTCCTTTTCCGTGCTCGACCAGTCATTTCAGGTGCTGCTGTGCATAGACGGAAACGGAGGTCTGGAGACCGATGAGACCAACAGACCCGTGCGGTTCGAAAAAGGAACATGCCTTTTCCTCCCCGCAGATCTCGGCAGATGTCATATTATCGGAGAATGCACGCTCTTAAAGATAAGGTGCTGATCCTCCTTACTGATTCTTTCTGGAATACTCTGCTTCCAGCTTATCCCCGAAAAGCCTGTTCACGGCTGAGAATACAGCTCTGACCGATGCCCTTGTAATGTTCGAGGAGACACCGGCTCCGTATGTGATATTATTATCGTCCACAGACAGCATATGGATATAGGCTGCCGCCTGAGCATTGGATCCGCCCGTCAGAGCATGCTCCTCATAGTCAATGATCTTAATATTGATCCCCAGTTCGGAGGCAAGTCCGCGCTTGACGGCATCTATAGGACCGTTTCCGGTTGCGGAAAACTCTTTTGCCACACCATGATCCGTATAGAAGACGGTGACCTGCGTGTCAAATTCCGTATCGATCTCATCTGAAAGATCTACCACCTGAAGCTTGCGGAAGTGGACAGGCTCCTTACGGTTAAGATATTCAGCGCGAAAGACATCCATGACTTCTGCGGGTGCCACCTCTCCCTTCTCCTCAGAGATCTTCTGGATGACATTTGCAAACTCCTTATGCATGCCTTTCGGCAGCTTGAATCCAAAATACGAATCCATGATGAATGCCACTCCGCCCTTACCCGACTGCGAATTGATCCTTACGATAGGCTCGTATTCCCTTCCTATATCAGCCGGATCTATCGGCAGATAGGGAACCTCCCATGTATCGGGATGTCTCTCCATCATGGCCTTTACTCCCTTGGATATGGCGTCCTGATGCGAACCCGAGAATGCCGTAAAGACCAGCTTACCCGCGTAAGGATGTCTGGGATCGATCTTCATCTTGGTGCATCTTTCGTACATATCTATGATATCGTTTATATTCTCGATATTAAGCTCGGGATCGATTCCCTGTGAAAACATATTATAGGCAATGTTGAGCACATCCACATTGCCGGTCCTCTCCCCGTTACCGAACAGTGTTCCTTCCACGCGCTCTGCTCCCGCCAGCATCGCAAGCTCTGTAGCTGCAACTCCGGTGCCTCTGTCATTATGGGGATGTATGGAAAGGATCACAGAGTCCCTTCTCTCAAGGTGCTGATCCTCCCATTCGATGATATCCGCGTATACGTTAGGCGTGGTCATCTCCACAGTCGCCGGCAGATTGATTATCACCTTATTATCGGGAGTCGCTCCCCAGGCTTCCGTCACGGCATTGCATACTTCCAGGGCATATTCCGGCTCAGTGCCCGTGAAGCTCTCCGGAGAGTACTCAAGTATGATCTTCCCCGGGAATTTCTCTGCTCTCTCCTTGACCATCAGTGTCCCGTTCACCGCAAGCTGCTTGATCTCTTCCTTGCTCATATTGAACACCACATCTCTCTGCAGAGTCGATGTGGAATTATAAATATGGACGATCGCCTTTTTCATTCCCTCTATGGATTCAAATGTCCTGTTTATAAGGTTTTCCCTGCACTGGGTGAGAACCTGGACAGTCACGTCATCCGGGATCATGTCCTTATCCACAAGCTCCCTTAGAAAATCATATTCTATCTGGCTGGCTGCCGGAAATCCGATCTCTATCTCCTTAAAGCCAAGCTCCACGAGCTTATTAAACATCTCGATCTTCTCGGATACGACCATCGGATCCACAAGTGCCTGATTCCCATCCCTCAGATCCACGGACACCCATGTCGGTGCCTTCTCTATCTGCTTATCGGGCCATTTCCTGTCCGGATGATCGATGACCGGATTTCTTTTGTATCTTTTATAGTTGAGCATGCTCTCCTCCTTTAATAACAAAGGCCTCTCTGAAATCAGAGAGGCCTTTCATATTCATTGGATCTGATCACTCCCCGAGTCCCGCATCAATGGCTCCTATGAGCCCCTTCAGTGCGGCATCCTCGTCTTCTCCTTCACAAAACACCTCTATCTCATCTCCGCATTTTACACACGCCCCGAGAACCGATAGCACGCTCTTGGCGTTAGCCGTGTTCTCTTTGAATTTAAAAGTAATAAGCGACTTGTACTGCATCGCTTCCTTGCATAGTATGCCTGCCGGACGAAGATGAAGTCCTGTTGGGTTTTTAATAGTGATCTTCTGTGAAACCATTTCCTTTTGCTCCAAAAAAAACTGTAATAGATACTATACCAAATATGCCTTAATTATTCAAATGATTATTTATTCAGCCGCTGCCGCGCCGACATCGTATCCTATGCCCTCGCCTGCCGGATGGAGCATAATGCCCGTTGTCGTCGATACACCGCTGCCGGATACGCCCTCCGGGTAAGCAAAACTCACTTCGGCATCATACACCCCGGGAGCCCAGCTATCAAGACCGTTTCTTGCCTTCACGTCATCCATGTTGATCCGTCCCGTGAGCATGGATCCGTCTACTGTGGCAAGCACTTCGGGAAGTCCTCTTACGCTGGTGACTATCGAGGCTGCTCCTGCGCCCACATCTGCAACATATCCGTCAGGCATGTTGTCTATGGTAATATTGGAGATCGGCACTTCAACATTCATCAGAGTGAGCGCCGTTATCTCTACTGTAACTACGGAGTGGGTATCCATTTCCTCATCGGCGGGTCTGGTGCCTGAAGGAAGGAACGCAGCTATATCGATCGTGACTGTATAGTTTTCCGTTGCTCCCGTAATGTCTATCTCTTCGGAAGGCACGGAGATCGCTCCGATACCGGAGAGGGCATCCGGATCGCCGGACAGCTCTATCGTATTGATCGTGGCATTGAGGTTACCGGTCGTTGCAAAGCCTTCAGCCGGGATGCCCGTGTAGCCGTATGTAACAGGGATCTCGCGGTCAGCCCATATCTCCACAGTAACGGACACGCTCGTCCTTGAAAGCTCCAGCCTCTCAGCATCCATATCGTCGCCGTTCCTGTCTATGAAGATGATAGGCGTCTCCGTACGCATATCCCTTGTCATCCCCTGCGCCGAGATACGGACGATCGCCCTGTCTATGGTCTCTACCATGGATTCAGGGCCCTGTACACGGACTACGTTGCTGGCAAGAATCACGTCTCCGACGGAATACCCTTCAGCAGGCTCCCCTGTCACCTCGTAATCGATCGAGAACTGCTTTGTCCCCAGCTCTTCCACATCGACTGCGGCATAGGCCGTTCTCGGAGTAAGGCTTACTATCTTATCGGAGAGACGGTTCGCCTTTACGGTAATGGGAACCCGGCCGTTGGAATAATTGTTCATATCGATAGTTGCGGAGAAATCATCTCTCGACAACTGCGCAAGCACGGATCTCTCAGCTCTGGCTGTGACGGTCACCGTGGAAGAAGAATCCGCCAGCTCATAAGCCTGACCCGCTGCCTCAAGTACATCTCCGTTCAGTATCGTCACAGGTATCTGAGTGAAATTCTGATCCTTGACCGGGTTGTCGATACTGACCACGACAAGCCAGATCATGACTGCGAGTATCGTAGCCAGCAGCTTGAGACCTACATTATGAGTGATACGGCCCAGGAAGGACGTCAGCTTCTTTTTCATTTCTGTGCCCTCCCTTTTCTTACGCTCTTCTTTTCGACCACGGTCTTATTCTGCAGTTTCGTAAGCATGTCCCTGAGCGTGTCCTGATTGACGTTACGGATCAATTCCCCGCCCTGTGCCACGGATATCCTTCCGGTCTCCTCCGACACAATGATAGTCAGTGAGTCGGTAGCCTCGGATATACCGACACCGGCTCTGTGCCTGGTGCCAAGTTCCTTTGAAAGCTCCATATTATCCGACAGCGGCAGGTAACATGTGGCCGATATGACTCTGTCACCTTCAACTATTACCGCTCCGTCATGCAGGGGAGTGTTATGTTCAAATATGTTGATCAGAAGCTGATTGGTTACGACCGCATCCACTTCTATGCCGGTCCTGATATATTCTGTAAGGGGATCGCTCTGCTTCATGACTATCAATGCTCCGGTGCGGGCTCTTCCCATCTCGTAGCAGGCTTTTATTATCTCGTTCATTGTTTTGTCGGAAAACCTCTCGTTCACACTTGCTCCGCTAAATGAGAAAAATGAAGACAGGAAGTTCCTTCGTCCGAGAAAATCAAGCGCTCTCCTGAGTTCCGGCTGGAAAATGATAAGAACCGCCATGAGGAGAACGTTCAGTCCGTTGCGCACGAGCCAGAGGATAGTCGTCATCTGCAGAAGATAGGCGAAAAGAACAAAGGCCACGATCACTATGATCCCTCTCATCAGCGACCATGCCCTGGTATCCCTAATCCATACCATAACCTCGTAGACAACAAAAGCGATTATGAGGATCTCCACATAATCGGTCAGTCCCATGACGGGTATAGAATCAAAGCTTATGAAATTACCTATCTGAGAAACTATCTGCTGCATTTACCGATGATCTGTATTCCTCATCTTTATCACGTGTCCGTTTGATCCTTGAACTGTGAGATCTTATCTTGGGCACGGCTTTCACGTAATAATAATATCCGTCATCCTCAAACTGAACTCTCTCCGTCTTGGCATAGTCCACGCTGAAGGTGAACAGTTTGAACAGAAAGGCTATCGCTGTCGCAACGATCGCCCCGAGAAGAAGGCCTCCGACACTTATATCCACATCAAGTCTGACAGACAGCATCATAAGCGATATGATGTCTGTAACTACTCCCGCCGCTATAGCGATCGTCCACGCATGAGGTATGGGAAGCCGTCTTATGATACTCACGATGACTACGGTAAGAGCAAAAGCTATGATATAGGCTGTCATCTCGTCATTCTTTATCACTCCGTCAAGAAGAGTCCTGAAACGCTCAACCGTCGTTGCGTCCTTCATGGACTCAACGATCTTATCGGCATCAGCGATGAAATCCACCGTATAATACGCGGCAACGCCAAAACCTACGGACAGACCGGACAGAGGTGATCCCTTCAATCCATAGATTATCGGCATGATATGCGGCACCCCGAACACAAATGAAAGAGGGGTCAGCAGGACAGCCATCGTGTCCTTGGGAGTGAATCTGAAGTAGAGCAGGAACATCAGAAGGAAAACCGCCAGTACAACTATAGCCGCCTCAAGAGACAGCGCATAGCAATGCAGTATTATAAAGAGCGCGGAAAAGAAAACTATCATTCCGGGCGGCATGAGTGCACAAAGAAGCGATACCGCAAAAACAACCGTCATGGAATCCAGTCTCTCCATGTAGCCCAGTCTGCTGTTCACGACCGAAAGTGATAAAAGAGCCAGAAAAAAACGAACCGCCGCCTTGATCAGTGTCTCGTAGCGGCTCACTATCTCCTCTATAAAATCTCTTGCTTCAAAAATACTATCCATGGGTCTTAATGTCCTGTCCTTCCCGCATATGAAGAAGCTCGCGCAGAGCATAATTATAATCGTTCAGATGCTTTTTGGCCCAGTCATACCGGAAAGAATAAACCACATATGCGATTATCCCGAATGCTCCGGCAAAGATAACATACGCCGTAACGAGCTTTCTCCCTGTGGCCATCAGGTCCATCGTATAGATATCCTGAAGCAGGCGGTCTATGTTGTAATACACATAAAGGGCCATAATAAGGAAATAGGCTACAGTTGCTGATACTATAGCCCTTACGACATTAAGGCATACATAATCGCTCCGGAAGCTGTTACAGATCCTTATGGCCTCCTTGCCTTCGTTCATCTCGAAAGAAGCCATGCGGGTCATCAGCATCACGCTGTCTCCGTCTATTCCGTTTTTCACTTAAGGAACCTCATCGCAGGATTGCCTCTGGGATCCTTCTTCGGCTCTGCCTTGGGTGCTTCCGGCCTGGCGATCGATGCATTAAGTCCGTTGGCAAGATCGGCCTTGCACTTCTCGCAGTATTTGCCCGAATGTATCATCGTCCCGCATTTCTCACAGGGTATCCCGACAGGAGAATCATCCGAAAATACAAGCCTCTCCTCTCTGATCCACTGCTGCAGCTGATTGGTATCGACGTCACAGCCCTCGCATATCTCGGGAATGCTCGCCCGAGGATTCTCACGGATAAAAGTCTTTACCTCTTCGAATTTTTTCTCCGCGGCCTCTTTACAGGCGGGACATATAGGCATCCCTCCGATATAGTTAAAAAGCTTTCCGCACTTGCGACAATTCTTTACATCCATATCCTGTCTCCTCTTTGACTGATATTTGATACTTCCTTAAAGCGTGGATCCCGCGGCAAGCGTCACAAAATATACCTCTTCCGCACCCGCCTCCTTCAGGATCGTCGACATGGAATCCATCGTGCTTCCCGTAGTATATATATCATCTACTATCAGCACGCTCCTACATTTTACATCATGAGCCGTTATTTTGAAAGCCCCTCTGAGGTTTTTCATGCGTTCTGAGCGGGACAGGTCCTTCATGGGCAGCGTGTCCCTGCATCTTATCACGTAGTTTTTTAATACGGGTATGCCTGTATCTGCCGATATGGCGTCTGAGAGGATCTCTGACTGGTCGTAGCCTCTTTTCTTCAGCTTTGCCTTTGAGACAGGCACGGGAATAAGACAGGAGGGGCGGCAGCGCTCTAAGAATCCCCCCAGATGACGGGCCAGGTCATACGCATAGAACTCTGCATATTCCCGGCGGTTATGATATTTGAATCCTGCTATTGATCTTCTGACTGCATCGTCATATACATAGAGTGATCTTCCTCTGGTAAAGACATGCCCGGTCCGTTCGCAGTCATGGCAGTATTCGGCATTTTCTCTCTGAAGCTGCTTGCCGCATTTCATGCAATGATGCTCTCCCACATATGACAGCTTTTCCCTGCAGGGTCTGCAGGACAGTTCCCCGGGAGGCATCACCCCGTCGCAGAAGGGGCAGCGTCTCGGAAAGATCATGTCAACCGCCAGATCCCATATCCCTGATCTCCTGTATCCTTCTATTAAGTCCGGTATATCTTTTTTCTTCACTCTCGTTCCTTATCATGTCATCCACGGCCTTATCGGATCCAATGATGCACACCATGTCCTTTGCCCGTGTTATCGCGGTGTAGAGGAGGTTACGGTTCATCAGCATCCTGGGGCCGGTCAGAAGAGGCAGTATCAGCGCTCTGTATTCGCTCCCCTGTGACTTGTGGATAGTGATCGCATATGCAAGTTCCAGCTCAGACACAGCTTCCCTGCTGTATTCAGCCTCTCTTCCGTCATCAAACCTTACATAACAGGCGCCGGTGGAAACCGACAGCACTCTTCCTATATCTCCGTTGAATATCCCTGTTCCGGTCTCTGTGACCATTCCCCGGGAATTTGTCAGCTGCCACTTCATATCGTAATCGTTCTTTGTCTGCATGACCTTGTCTCCGGTCCGCAGTATTCCATTCGGAGTCTCTATCTCCCCCTTTCGGGGTCCGGGAGGGTTCAGCGCCTCCTGAAGCCGCAGATTCAGGTTTTCAACGCCCAGCATTCCCTTCCTCATGGGCGTCATGACCTGAATGTCCAGCCGGTCACAGCCAAGGTGGTCGGGCAGCCTGCTTCCTGCCAGATATATGATCCCCTGAATGATGCGCTCTGCATCATCTCTTTTCAGAAAGAAAAAGTCCTCACTCTTGACCTCAAGGTCAATGCTCTTTCCTTCTATCACCGAATGGGCATTCCTTACTATGGCCGATGCCTCAGACTGGCGGTAGATCCTTGTCAGCCTCGTCACGGTGAAAGCATCTGAGGCTATTATGTCCTTTAATACGGCCCCGGGCCCCACCGAAGGAAGCTGGTCGGCATCTCCCACCAGTATCAGTTTCACTCCGGGAACAAGCGCCCTTAACAGGGATCTGAATACAAACGTATCCACCATGGACATCTCGTCGAGGATCAGAACGTCCGTCTCCAGCGGATTGTCCGCGTCTTTTTCAAAGCCCGACAGTTGCCTTCCGTCCACTACTGCTCCTGCTCCCAGCAGTCTGTGGATCGTACGGGCCTCATATCCTGTCGCCTCTGTCATCCTCTTTGCTGCTCTCCCCGTAGGCGCTGCAAGAGTGATATCGTATCCTTTTGACTTGAAATAGCGGATCATCAGATTAGTGATCGTGGTCTTTCCGGTCCCGGGTCCCCCCGTTATGACACAGACAGGGTTAAGAATGGCATTGATAACGGCCTCCCTCTGAGAATCCTCCAACGATATCCCGGTCTGCAGCTCGAGGTGTCTTATGTCTTCAGATACTCTCTCTTCATCTGCTTCCTCCGGTATGTTAAGATCCATCAGAAGCTTTGCCGTCTCAACCTCGGCATAATATGCGTTCTCCGCATAGACAAGCACTTCTCCGTCGTATGATTCTCTTATGATCTTCCTTTCCACGACCAGCGTGCCCAGCTGATCGATGACAGATCCCTCCGGCAGACCGAGAAGTTCTCCCGCCCTTGCTGTAAGCTCCTTTTCCGACATGCACATGCTTCCGGAAGAAAGGTGATCCGAAAGAACGTACAGTATGGCAGAACGTATCCGGTACTCTGAGCCCGCCTCTATCCCGGCGCCTGATGCTATACGGTCTGCCGTGATAAAACCGACTCCGTCTATATCTTCTATCAGCTTATAAGGATTGGTCCTGATTATCTCATAGATCCTGTCTTTATACTTTTCGTAGATCTTTTGTCCGAGTCCGGGCGAGATATCATACTGAGACAGGAACGAGAGCGCCTGACGGCTTCCGGCCTTTTTTTCGAAGGACTCTGATATCGCTATGGCTTTTTTTAAAGATATGCCTTTGATCTCCGCAAGTCTCTCCGGTTCCTCTTCTATTATCCGAAAACTGTCGGCTCCGAATCTTGAGACGATCCTCTGCGCCAGTCCGGGGCCTATTCCTTTTATTGTCTTAGAAGAAAGGTATCTCAGGATGGATGCTTCGTCATCAAGAGGTGCAATGGAATAAGATGTGACGCTGAACTGAAGACCGTACTTTTTAGTATCCTTTATCTCCCCTTCAAAGGCAACGCTCTCTCCCGGATCGAGTTCGGGAAGCGTTCCCACGCAGACGTAGTCTCCGCCATCGTCTGCGTTAAGGGATAATACGGTATATGCATTTTCGTTATTGCGGAAGATGATATGATCGATGATGCCCTTAAGCTGCATCGTAAGATCAGCTTTCGTCTGAAGAATCGTCCACTGAGGCGACAGCTCCGCTCCCGGCAGCCGCCTGCTCTGCCTTGGCATCGATCTCCTCGGGCGTCTGTCCGATATTGCGCTTCATCTGCTCGTAGAGCATCTTTGCAAGGCCGAGATTTTCCTGATCCGTAGTCTTTGAGGCGTATTCCTTTACCAGATTGTCCTTATAATAATCCACCAGCTGACTGTTGGATCCTGTATCGAGAGGATCCTCCGGCACGGTTGCCATCATCTGCTTATACATCTGCTCGATAAAATAACTCTCGAACTGCTTGCAGGCATCCATGAGCTTCTCATCTTCGGCAGATGATCGAGATGAGTCGCTGCCTTTGCCGGCAGTCTGGGAAATATCTGAAAGAGTATTCTTCAGCTTCGCGGTATTGGCATTTGAGACTGCCTGATTTGTAAGCGTTGAAAGATAACTGCTGTCAAAATCCATTATGATCCTTACCTCTTAAGCTGGTTCGCTGTCTGCATCATCTCATCGGTTGTCGTGATGGCTTTTGAATTAAGCTCATATGCTCTCTGGGCTACGATGAGATTGACCATCTCGTCTGCCACCTGCACATTGGAGCCTTCCAGATAGCCCTGGCGGATCACGGACTTCTCGAGATTGGCATTTGTCGCCTCGTTCAGGGGCTGTCCTGATGCAGGTGTTACCGAGAAGAGCGTATCTCCTTCTTTTTCCAGACCCTTTGGATTCTGGAACTGGGTCATGCCGATCACCATGCCGGCTATGGGCTGGGGATTGTTCTGATCGTCAGGATAGCACACCTGCCCGTTGGCATCGACCGTTATGCGGTTTGCAACATAATCTCCGTTAAGAACTATGGGCTGTCCGTTGGTATTCAGCACCGGAAGTCCGTCGGAATTTGAAAGAGCCAGTCCGCCGCCTGCGTTGAGAGAGAAATTAAAATCTCCGTTCCTTGTATAATAAGTCTGGCCGTCATTTCCTCTGACCGAGAAAAAGCCCTTTCCCTGGATGGCAAAACTCGTGCTGCTCTCCGACTCGAGCAAAGCTCCGTTGGTGAACTGCGATGTGATGGACGCGTTCCTGACGCCCAGTCCAACCTGCGCTCCTATCGGCTTATGCTCTGCGTTTGCGGTAGTTGTCTTGGTCTGGAGAGTCTGATACAGCAGGCTCTTGAATTCGTTGGTCTCGGTCTTGTAACCCGTCGTATTAACATTCGCAAGGTTGTTGGCTATAGTATCCACATTGTTCTGCTGAGCGATCATGCCGGTCGCCGCTGTCCATAATGATCTGACCATGTCACACCCTCCTCATATCCTTAACTGAGTCTTCCAAGATTATTGACCGCTGTGTTCAGCGAATCATCCATCGTTGTTATTATCTTCTGATTGATCTCGTACTGCCTGTTGATGGCTATCATATTCACCATCTCCTGCACTGTCTCCACGTTGGACTGCTCCAGATAACCGGAATAGATCTGAGCGTTTGACGGTATCTGGACGGCTCCGTCGATGGTCTGCCACATGTTTTCACCGTATTTTTCGAGATAATAGTAATCCGTTCCTTCAGGATTACGTTCAAAATCCACCACTCCTACCGTGGCAAGTATCTGGTTGTTATCTCCCTGAGTGATATTCCCCTGCCTGTCCACAGAAGCCGGCTGGGTAGGATCCAGATTAATGTGACTGCCGTTGGTATCCAGCACGTAATCTCCGTCCTTTGTGACAAGAGCCCCGTCAAGCGTAAGCGTGAAGGATCCGTCTCTGGTGTATTTAATACTGGTATTACCGGCCTTGTCGGTAAATTCTATCTGAAAGAATCCGGAATCCGAAAGAGCCAGATCAAAGGTGTTCTCCGTGCCTCTGAAGCCGCCTTCCGACCAGTCCGTATAGTTCTCTCCTATCTTGACGCCGGGCTGCATGTTGCCCATGCGCCTTGAAAGATACCATTCGGATGAGTCCTGAAGCTTGACTGCCAGAGCATCAGCAAATGTCTGCGAAGTAGCGCCTTCCTTCTTGAAGCCTGTGGTAGATACATTGGCGAGATTGTTCGTCATGGTATCCATACGGTGCTGCTCGTTGATCATTGCGCTGTGTGCTGTGTAGAGTCCCTTGACCATAGTCTAGTCGTCCTCCTCCTTGTATCCTGCCATCGTATCCACGTATTTGCCGGTACCGGCTGCCACCGCGGTCATCGGATCCTCGGCTGTCATGGCCGTGATGCCTGTCTTTTCCGTTATCAGTTCCTCGAGTCCTCTGAGCATCGCTCCGCCGCCCGTTAAGACTATTCCTCTTGAGGCTATATCCGCCGCAAGCTCGGGCGGGGTCCGCTCCAGAACTCCGTGTATCGCCTCTATGATCTGCGCCGTGACTTCTCTGAGCGCCTCCTCTGTCTCCTCGGAAGAAACCTTTACAGTGACCGGGAGTCCCGTGAGAAGGTTCCTGCCTCTTATATCCATATAGTCCACTTCCGGAGTCCTGAAGACCGTACCTATATGTATCTTCAGATCCTCTGCTGTAGGCTCTCCTATGAGGAGATTATGCTTTTTCCTCATATATCGGACTATCGCATCGTCAAAATCATCGCCTGCGATCTTGATCGAAGTGGATTCCACCGGTCCTCCGAGCGAGATGACTGCTATATCCGAGGTTCCGCCTCCTATATCGACCACCATGTTGCCGCAGGGCTTTGTGATATCTATGCCGGCTCCTATGGCCGCTGCTATCGGCTCCTCTATGATCTGGACATCACGGGCTCCTGCCTGATATGCCGCGTCCTCAACGGCCTTCCTCTCAACCTCGGATGCTGCTGACGGCACTCCCACGCAGACTCTGGGCTTACGGAAGGTCCTTCTTCCTACTGCCTTCTGTATGAAATGCTTCAGCATCTTCTCGGTAACCGTATAATTCGAGATGACGCCCTGTCTCATCGGCCTTATTGCTACGACATTGCCGGGGGTACGTCCGAGCATGAGCCTGGCTTCCTCGCCTATGGCCATGATCTTGTTCGTGTCTCTGTCAAATGCCACGACAGAGGGCTCTTTCAATACGACGCCCTTGCCTCTTATATATACGAGCACGCTTGCCGTGCCGAGATCTATTCCTATGTCAATACCGCTCATCGTTTCCTCATTTCGTTACTGCTTGTCTTCATTTCAACTAGATAGAATAACCTATATCTCGGAAACTTTCAATGCGGTCTTGTGCCCCGCCGGAAGCAAAAAGCACGGGCGCAAGTATTTTTTCTGCGTCCGTGCCTTAAAAAACGTCCATGTAGATATTATATCGGCCGTCCTTATGCTTTTTTAAACCCCTGATACGATATTTGTCAGGATTTTTTTATCGTCTTGAGGATGTATTTGCCCGTATAACTCTTTTTTACCTTTGCTACTTCCTCGGGGGTTCCCGATGTAACGACAGTTCCGCCGCCGTCTCCCCCTTCGGGCCCCATATCTATGATATAGTCCCCGCATTTGATGACATCAAGATTGTGTTCTATGACTACAACCGTATTTCCTGCATCGGCAAGGCGGTCCAGTATGGACACGAGCTTCTTTACATCATCAAAGTGAAGGCCGGTAGTCGGCTCATCCAGAATATAAAGGGTCTTCCCCGTGCTCCTTCTTGATAATTCGGTGGCAAGCTTGATCCTCTGTGCCTCTCCGCCGGAGAGCTCGGTTGACGGCTGTCCGAGCTTTACATAGCCAAGACCTACATCATACAGGGTCTGGATCTTGTTTTTTATCGTCGGAACATTGGAAAAGAACTCCAGCGCCTCTTCGACGGTCATATCCAGCACATCGGAGATGTTCTTTCCCTTGTATGTGATATCCAGGGTCTCCCGGTTGTACCTTTTTCCGTGGCATACATCACAGGGAACGAATACATCCGGCAGGAAATGCATCTCTATCTTTATTATCCCGTCACCGCTGCAGGCCTCGCATCGCCCTCCCTTAACATTGAAAGAAAAGCGTCCCTTCTGATAGCCCCTGGCTCTAGCTTCCATGGTCCCGGCAAAAAGATCTCTGATAAGATCGAATACCCCAGTGTATGTGGCGGGATTGGATCTGGGAGTTCTCCCGATCGGAGACTGGTCGATATCGATAACCTTATCAAGCTGTTCAAGGCCCTTTATCCCGTCCGATGCTCCGGGTATGATGCGCGCCCGGTTAAGCTTTCTTGCCGCAGTCTTATACAGTATCTCATTGATGAGAGAGGACTTTCCCGAACCCGAAACTCCCGTAACTATAGTCATGATGCCCAGCGGGATCTTCACGTTTATGTTTTTGAGATTGTTCTCTCTTGCCTTCTTTATCTCTATCCATCCCGAGGGCTTTCTTCTTTTTGAGGGGACCGGTATGGAAAGCTTCCCCGACAGGTACTTCCCTGTGATCGAATCCTTTGCCTTTGAGATCTCCTCAGCCGTTCCTTCTGCCACCAACAGTCCTCCGTGCATGCCTGCGCCGGGGCCTATATCTATGATCCTGTCTGCCGCCCGCATCGTATCTTCATCATGCTCCACGACGATGAGAGTGTTGCCGAGATCCCTGAGCTTTTTCAGCGTGCCGAGCAGCTTGTCGTTGTCCCTCTGATGTAGGCCGATCGAGGGCTCATCAAGGATATATGCCACTCCCACGAGTCCGCTGCCTATCTGTGTGGCAAGTCTTATCCTCTGCGCCTCCCCTCCGGACAGGGTGCCTGTAGCCCGGGAGAGCGTGAGATAATCCAGTCCCACGTCATTCATGAACCTGATGCGGGAGTGGATCTCTTTTATTATCTGCCGTCCTATGAGCTGCTGCTGTGGAGTCAGAACCTCCGGCATCCTGTCAAAGTAATCCAAAAGCTGCTTCACTGACATCTCTGTGAGTTCGAATATATTTTTATCGTCCACGGTAACAGCAAGAGACTCCTGCTTCAGTCTCTGTCCCTTGCAGGTCTCGCAGGGAGATATCCTCATATACTGCTCGTATTCGGCCTTGGCAGACTCGGAGAAGGTCTCGCGGTATCTGCGCTCCATGTTCTTTATAAGACCCTCGAAAGCGTCATCATATACTCCCTCGGACCTCTGTCCTCTGTAATGGACCTTGATCACTTCTCCGTCCGTTCCGTGGACAAAAGCATGACGCGCCTTTTCCGGGAGATCTTCATAAGGCGTATCAAGAGAAAACTTATATTTCTTTGCGAGAGCTTCAAGCAGCGCGTGGCTATAACTTCCCTTGTCCTTTGAATTCATCCAGCCCATACAGCTTACGCAGCCTTCATTAAAGGAAAGAGACTTATCGGGGATCATAAGATCCTCATCAAATTCCATCTTGTATCCAAGCCCCGAACACGTAGGACAGGCTCCAAAGGGGTTATTGAAAGAAAAACTCCTCGGTTCTATCGGCGGTATGGATATGCCGCAGTCAGGACAGGAGAAACTGTTGGAGAATGAAAGCATCCTCTCTCCCTGATCCACATCCACGTTAAGAAGTCCCCCGGATGCTTCAAGAGCGTTCTCTATCGAATCCGCAAGCCTGGTCTCGATCCCGTCTTTTATCACAATCCGGTCCACGACTATCTCTATATCGTGCCTGAGGTTCTTATCCAGCTCGATATCCTCCGACAGGTCATACATCGCTCCGTCAACCATGACTCTCACGTAGCCGGATTTCTTTGCCCGCTCGAGAACCTTTTCATGCCGCCCTTTCTTGCCCCGGACTACGGGAGCGAGCAGCTGTATCTTTGTTCTCTCCGGGAGCTTCATGATCGCATCCGCCATCTGATCCGAAGTCTGCCTCTCTATGGTCTTGCCGCAGTTCGGACAGTGAGGTATACCGATGCGGGCGTACAGAAGTCTCAGGTGATCATATACCTCCGTAACGGTACCGACCGTGGATCTGGGATTCCTGTTAGTCGATTTCTGGTCAATGGATATGGCAGGAGGCAGTCCTTCTATGGAATCCACGTCCGGCTTGTCCATCTGTCCGAGGAACATCCGCGCATAGCTGGAAAGGGACTGCATGTATCTCCTCTGGCCCTCTGCATATATTGTGTCAAAGGCAAGAGAGGACTTTCCGGATCCGGAAAGTCCCGTCATGACTATAAGCTCGTTCCTGGGGATATCCACCGAAAGAGACTTAAGGTTATGCTCTCTGGCGCCCCGTATCTTAATGTATTTTCTTGAATCTTTTTCTTCTTTTTTCATTCCGCTTTACTTTTAGTGATACTTTCAGTTTTTTCCTCAGGACAGTATTTTTTCACCATGCTCTTCGTAAATTCCGGCGACCATCTTGTGACTATGACCGAATCGTGCTTTATTCCACGCTTCCTGAGGTCCTTTAACTGCTCCATATATTCGATCGTGGCCTTTTTTGATATCTTGGATTCTCCGGAATTTCTGTCCTGGAATTCATAAGGGATCTCCACGATAAGGCGGTATTCACACATTGCTACAACTTCCACCATGATCTTCCATCCGATAGGCTGAAGATCAGCGCCGTTCAGCATCTCTTTTTTGAACATAAACAGTCCCGAGGTAGGATCCGATATGTTTCGAAGGGAAGATAGAGCCGCCTTCCCCATCCAGCGTGCCGTGCCGGAGACGAATTTCCTGACTATATTGAGGCCTCCGTCCGATCCTCCTTTGATAAGTCTGGACGGGATGCACATATCAGCTCCGGAGAGCATCGCGGCATACATGGAACGAAGTATTGCGGGCGGATGCTGCAGATCTGCATCCATGCAGGCGAGTATCTCTCCGTCAGCCATGTGAAAGCCTTCGATCACTGCAGTCGCAAGTCCTGTCTGATCCCTGTCCTCCCTGTGCTTATACCTGCACCTTTTATCTTTCTTACAAAGCTCCTCCAGCACTTCCGGGGTATCATCATTTGAATCGTCCACAAACCATATATCATAATCCACTCCGTTAAGAGCCTCTTTAACCTGACGGGCAAGCTCTTCCACATTTCCCGATTCATTATAGGTCGGAACCACTATCGATAGTTTTTTTGACATCTCACACACCCTTCCTTTCCTGCTTCAAAAGCTCTTTCTTTAAGGTGATCATCTGATCCCTGAGCATAGCGGCGGTCTCAAAATCAAGCTCTGCCGCTGCTTTTTTCATCTGTTTTTCAACCCTGGCCGCGAGTTTTTCCAGCTCATCCTTATCCATGGATTCAGGATCTTTTTCGAGCGCATACTCGCTCTTTGCCACGCTCTTTGATATTGAGATAAGATCTCTGACTGCCTTCTTTATTGTCTGAGGCGTGATCCCGTGATCCTCGTTGTATTGCTGCTGGATCTTCCTGCGTCGCTCGGTCTCCTCGATGCATTCCTTCATGGAGCCCGTGATCGTATCGGCATACATTATAACACGTCCGGACGAATTTCTCGCAGCCCTTCCGACTGTCTGTATCAGAGACGTAGCAGATCTTAAAAATCCCTCCTTGTCGGCATCTATGATCACGACAAGCGATATCTCCGGTATATCAAGCCCTTCCCTTAGAAGATTGATGCCGACAAGCACGTCAAATACGTCAAGCCTCATATCTCTGATGATCTCGGCTCTCTCCAGAGTATCGATATCCGAATGCAGGTATTTCACACGCACACCCGCTTCCCTGAGGTAATCGGTCAGATCCTCCGCCATGCGCTTAGTAAGGGTGGTCACCAGGACCTTGCCCTTGTCATCCGTTGTCTTATTGATCTCCGTCAAAAGATCATCGATCTGTCCCTTCGTGGGGCGGACGGATATCTCGGGGTCCAAAAGACCTGTAGGTCTTATTATCTGCTCGGCTCTCAGCAGTTCGTGATCGCTCTCATAAGTTGAGGGAGTGGCAGAGACAAAGAGCACCTTGTCTATATGATCCTCCCATTCCTCAAAGGAAAGCGGCCTGTTGTCCTTTGCCGAGGGTAGTCTGAAGCCGTAATCAACAAGCGATGTCTTCCTTGCCTGGTCTCCGTTATACATCCCGCCAAGCTGCGGTATGGTGATATGGCTCTCATCTATTATTATCAGATAGTCGTCCGGAAAGAAATCCATGAGAGTCAGCGGCGCCGATCCCGGAGCTCTTCCGGCAAGCGGCCTTGAATAATTCTCTATCCCCGAGCAAAACCCTGTCTCGCGCATCATCTCTATGTCAAAATTAGTACGTTCGGATATGCGCTGTGCCTCGATAAGCTTGTCCTCTGACTTGAAATAAGCAATACGTTCTTCCAGCTCCTGCTCGATAACGGCTATTCCCCTCTCCATTTTTTCTCTTGTCACCACATAGTGGGATGCCGGGAATATAGCTGCATGCTTAAGTTCTGCTTTTATATTACCGGAGAGGACGTCAAATTCCACGATACGGTCTATCTCATCTCCGAAAAATTCCACCCTGACGCCTGTGTCGTCAGATTCCGCAGGGAAAATGTCCAGCACGTCCCCGTGTACTCTGAAGGTGGAGCGCTTGAAATCTGCCACGGCCCTGTCATAGCGTATCTCTATCAGCTCCCTGATCACCTCATCCCGGTCCTTTTGCATACCCGGCCTCAGGGATATCATCATGTGCATATAGTCGTCCGGTGATCCAAGGCCATATATGCAGGATACCGATGCCACGACTATGACATCATTTCGCTCCGAGAGAGCAGCCGTTGCGGACAGTCTCAGCTTATCGATCTCCTCATTGATCGCTGAATCCTTCTCTATATATGTATCCGTTGACGGGACATATGCCTCTGGCTGGTAATAATCATAGTAGGATACAAAATACTCGACGGCGTTTTCCGGGAAGAATTCCTTCATCTCGGAGTAGAGCTGTCCGGCAAGTGTCTTATTATGGCTTATGATAAGAGTCGGCTTGTTGAGCGCAGCTATCACGTTCGCCATTGTAAATGTCTTGCCCGATCCTGTTACTCCAAGCAGTGTCTCAAACTGGTTCCCGGCTTTGAAGCCCTCTACAAGTTCTTTTATGGCCTGCGGCTGGTCGCCTGTAGGCTTGTAATCTGACTGCAGCTGGAAATTCATTTTGTATATCCTTTATCCAAAGCATGTTCTGTCTTTATGATGATCCCGGCCCGGGTTCGGGCGGATAAGGTTTATTATATTCGATCCGTCCCCATAATCAACATTTTATGTTAGAATTGTCTGCATGAAGATAGTTTTTTTAAACGGCGGTCTCGCCAACCAGGTATTTCAGTATATTTTCTACAGATTCGGTCAGATCCGTCATCCGGAGGATGACTGGTTTCTGGATGATTCCTTCTTTTTCGTACATAACGTCCATAACGGCTATGAGCTTGAAAAGGTCTTCGGACTCCACCCGGCTCTCTTAAGTCAGACCTTCGATGCGGATGTATGGGAATACATGATACAGCTTAAAAAGAATGAGAATAAGAGCATCCCGCAGATCCTCTTTGATAACGGGACCATCCTCACTATGGTCTGCGACACCCCGAACAATGATGAATGGAATCCCTTTGAGGGTCTGAAGGCGATCGTTCCTTCGGCTACGTTTTGCCCGGAGGCAGCTAAGGTCAAAGGAGATGTATACTACCACGGCTACTGGATAGATGCGGGCTGGTACAGAAATATCTCCGACCAGCTGGATAAGGAACTCGTCTTTCCCGAGATCACAGAGCCGCATAATCTTGAATATCTGAAGATGATACAGCAGACGGAGTCCTGCTCGATCCATATAAGAAGAGGAGATTACCTGAAATATGGTGTATCTGCGCCCGATAAATTCTATCTTGGCTGGATAAAGGACATGCTGCAGGCGGTTCCGGACATGACTCTCTTTGTTTTCTCCGATGATCTTGATTATTGCAGGACTCATACAAAAGAGATGGGGTTTGATCTTCCAAAGGAAGTTATATTCATAGAGGGCAACAGGGGCGATATGGCCTTCAGGGACATGCAGCTAATGAGCTGCTGCAGAAATATGATCAATGCCAACAGCGCCTTCTGCTATCTTGCAGCCATCCTGAATAAGAACCTGGTCCACTATATCTCTCCCCCGAACCGTAATCTTTAATTGAAAAAACATAAGACAAAGGGAGCGGATGAACCGCTCCCTTTTGGTAGTCTGTTCCAGCTGTTGCTGAACTCCCGCGATGGTAATCGCTACGCTTATTCTTAGCCGAGGAGTGAAAGCACGCCCTGGTTGCTCTGGTTTGCCTGTGCCAGCATCGACTGACCAGCCTGCTGCAGGATGTTGTTGTTCGAGAACTTCACCATCTCTGAAGCCATATCTGTATCTCTGATCTGGCTCTCTGCTGCTGTCGTGTTCTCTACGACGTTGTCCAGGTTCTTGATCGTGTGCTCAAGTCTGTTCTGGATAGCACCGAGCTCAGACCTTCTAGCAGACACGAGCTTGATAGCTGCTGAGATGTTGTCTATAGCTGCACGAGCCGTTGAGGTCGTCTTAACGCTGATGTAGCCGCCTGCTCCCTGCTCTGTCTTTTCTGTTGCTGTTCCGTCAGGTTTTCCGCTTATAGGAAGGATGGATCCAGCCTTAACAGTAACGATGGAATTCTCAATGTTTGCTTCCTTAGCGCCCATATCTCTTCCGGTGATCTGAACGATAGAGCCGTTGCCGTCTACGCCAAAGTGATACTTGGTAACGATGTCGTCAGCTGTCTTGGTGTCATCAACGCCTACGCCTATAGCTGAAGCTGTGATCGAGAAGATCCTGACGCCGATCCTGTTGCTCTCGAGGTTGTCTGCGCCAACCTGAAGTGCGAAGCTGAGAGCGCCGTCCCACTGAGAATCCTTTAACTTGCCGGTTTTAGCGCCGTTCAGGAGATAAGTCTCGTTGAACTTTGTGGTGGTTGCAACTCTGTCGATCTCGATTGAAAGCTGCTTGATCTCGTTCTGAACGTCGTTCTTATCGGAAGAAGACATTGTGCCGTTTGCAGCCTTTGTTGCCAGCTCGTTCATTCTCTGCAGCATGTCGTGTACTTCGTTAAGTGCACCCTCTGCTGTCTGTACTGCGGATATTCCGTCCTGTGCGTTTGCTGATGCCTGTGTAAGTCCGCGGATCTGCTTCCTCATCTTCTCACTTATGGAGAGGCCTGCTGCATCGTCTGCTGCACGGTTGATCTTGTAACCGGATGAAAGCTTCTCAGATGACTTTGCCTGTGCTCCCTGGGTGATGCCAAGCATCCTGTTGGAATTCATTGCTGTAAGATTGTGCTGTACTACCATGTTTTTTTCCTCCTTGAAATTTTTTCGCCCCAAATCCTTTTGGGGTGTGCGCCCCCGTTTGGGCTTGTTAATAGTTTTTGCGGAATTTCCGGGTGGTACCGTCCCGGTCCTTCCTTTATCTGCCATACGGAAGTCTTATCTCCCGTGTGTGCACATGTTATGAAGTTTTTATCGGCGGCTCCTGTTCGCTTTGGAACTTTCCCTGCCGCTTACAAACATTATATCGGACTATCCCAAGCATTGCACAACCCCTTTTTTAAACTTTTTTTCAAAAAATTTACGTTAATCCCTCAGGCTACAATATGTTGTGTTTACTGGATACTGCCCGTCAATATTTTGATTATCGTAAACCACTTTTTGTTATTCTTTTGTTGCAAAATTATTCCATACCCTGCATATCAGTCTATGATACAATGTATCTATCATCTGAAAGGAGCCTGTATCATGGATCGTATGGACAGTTATAAAGAATGGCGCGACAAGCTCGAGGGATCGGATCCTTTATACGAAGAGCTTCTTTCTATAGAAGACAATGAAGCAGAGATCAGGGACCGCTTCTACAAGGACATGAGCTTCGGGACAGCGGGGCTTCGGGGAAAGATAGGCGCCGGGACCAACCGGATGAACAGACTTACCGTTGGCCGCGCGACCCAGGGGATCGCTGATCTTATCATAGAAGAAGGTCCTGATGCCTGCGACCGGGGCGTCGTCATAGCACATGATCCCAGGCATTTCTCTAAGGAATTCTCCATACTCACAGCCTGTATATTTGCCGCCAACGGCATAAAGGCCTTTATATTTGATGACCTTCGGCCCACACCGGAGCTTGCGTACGTGATAAGACAGCTCGGCGCCACAGCCGGGATCAATATCACCGCCTCTCATAACCCGAAGGATTACAACGGATACAAGGCCTACTGGTCGGACGGATGTCAGGTAGGCTCCGAGATCGCAGACCGCATGACGGAAAAGATACTGGCAGTAGATATGTTTGACGGTCTAAAGACAGCCGATTACGATCTCGCCATATCCGACGGCCTCATTTCAGTCCTCCCTTCCGAATGGGACAGAAAATATCTGGATGAGATCGAATCTCTTTCCATACATAAGGGAGAAGAGCTGGATCTTTCCATTCCCATAGTATATACGCCGCTGAACGGCGCAGGTCACGTTCCCTTTACTACCATGCTCAATGATATCGGATATACCGCATGGCATGAGGTAAAAGAGCAGTCTCTTCCGGACCCTGACTTCACGACAGTCGGCTATCCCAATCCGGAAGATACAAAAGCCTTTGCGCTGGCTGAGAAGCTGGGGCGCGAAGTAAATGCCGAGCTTTTGATGGCCACAGATCCCGATTCGGACAGATTTGCCATAGAGATAGCCCGTCCTGACGGATCCTATCTGCCTTTGAATGGCAATCAGACCGGGTACATACTGGTAAACTATATCCTTGAAGGAAAAAAGGATGCCGGCGCGCTCCCCGAAAACGGAGCGATGGTAAAATCCATAGTAACGAGCACCCTCAGCACCATCATAGCAGAAAGCTACGGGGTTAAGATGTATGAATCTCTTACGGGCTTTAAGAATATCTGTGGCAGGATCCCCTTCCTCGAAGAAAACGGCCTTCAGTATCTCTTCGGATATGAAGAATCCGTAGGCTACGCCCTGTCAAAGAACATCCGGGACAAGGACGGTATCTCTGCCGGAATGATGGTCGCCGAAGCCGCAGCCTATTATAAGAAGAAGGGCAAGACCCTGTTGGATGTCCTGAACGAGATCTACGACAGATACGGGTATTTTGCGGAAGACGAGCCGAATATCATACTTGAGGGCATAGAAGGCGCAGAGCGCATAGGGCGCATGATGTCCTCCGTAAGAGCAGATCTTCCAGAAGAGGTCGCCGGACTAAAGGTCACGGAAGTCATCGACTACAAGGACGGGCACGAAGATATTCCCGCTTCAAACGTACTCCGGTTCTTTTTAGAGGACGGTTCCTGGTTTGCAGTGCGTCCTTCCGGCACGGAGCCAAAGATCAAATTCTATTTTTATGCCAAGGATGTCTCCAGAGAAGGGGCGCTTGAGAAGAACAAAAAGATCCGGGATGAGATCTTCACCCGGATCCGGTCAGTGGAATGAGATTTGTTCTGTTCGTTTCTCAGAGCAGGCCGGCAAGGGAACAAATGTGTTTTTCGAAGGAATTTGGAGCCGTTTATGCCTTGGACGAAATCCAGAGCCTACGTAGACTTAGTGTCCCAGGATCGCGAGCCTCCGCTTTGGCGATGCGATCCTGATAAGGACACTTAGTCAAAGTTGGCTCTTAGTTTGTCCAAGGCATGGCGGTGACTGAGAAAAATACATTTGATCCCGTGCAGGCCGTAAATCAGTATGATCAAATTTCAACTTCCAGTTCCACGGGACAGTGATCCGATCCATAGACATCCGTCAGGATCCCGGCCTTTTTTATACGATCCTGTATCCGGTCCGACGTGATGAAATAATCAATGCGCCACCCGGCGTTTTTCTCTCTGGCATGGAATCTGTATGACCACCAGGAATATACACCCGTCTCTTCGGGATGCAGATACCTGTATGAATCCGTGAAGCCGGAGTCTAATAGGGCGGTCATTTTTTCTCTTTCTTCATCCGTAAAACCCGCATTATGATGGTTGGTCGAAGGATTCTTAAGGTCGATCTCCTTATGTGCGACATTCAGATCTCCGCAGTAGATCACGGGTTTGTTCTTATCCAGCCCCATAAGGTATTCTCTCATGGCATCCTCCCAGGTCATCCTGTACGAAAGCCTTAAAAGCTCCTGCTTAGAGTTTGGTGTATAGCATACCACGAGATAATGATCTTCATATTCGGCAGTTATGACACGGCCTTCGTGGTCGTGCTCTTCTATCCCGAGTCCGTATGTGACATTAAGGGGCTCCTTTCTGGTGAAGAGCGCCGTGCCGGAGTAACCTTTTTTCTCGGCATAATTCCAGTACATCTTGTATCCGGGAAGGTCAAAGTCCTTAAGCTGTCCTTCCGAAAGCTTTATCTCCTGAAGCCCTATCGCATCAGCATCGACGGACGTGGCAAAATCCATAAAACCTTTTTCTATGCATGCTCTCAGTCCGTTTACATTCCATGAGATATAGCGCATGTTAATACCCCCTTATGATCACTCCTCCTGAAGAGCCGAGAAGGAATATGTCTCATTTTCTTTGCTGTTATCCAGTGTGATGGTAAAGGTCCTGGTCTCATAACCATCCTTCCTCAGGGTTATGACATGCGTCCCGCTCTCTTTTACAAATGAGCACGGCACTATGCCCTTATATATCCCGTCAAAATAGACCTCCGCCGTCTCGGGCGCATCGATATAGATACGACTGCCCTGTACTATGGATGATCCGTCGTTCGATCCTGCGGATGAAGATGAGGATGAAGACGAGGATGATGACGATAAAGACGACCCTGATGACGATGACGAACCCGTGCCTGCCACAGATGAAGAACTGCTTCCCGACAGGTTCAGCGGCAGACTGCTCGATGACGACGTGGTACTGCTCGAGGCTTTGTTGCCGGAACTCGACGAGGAGCTCTTCTCTGTCTTGGTAAGCTCTATCTCGATGTTTGCTACCTCGGCTCCCACAGCTATCCTCTCCTTTATGGTGGCATAGCCCTCTGCCGACACCTCCAGCTGATATACCCCGTACTCCAGCGTCACGGGCTCCAGATGATCAACCTTCTCGCCGTCTATCTTCACGACAGGAGATGCGTCTATCGGCTTGATCGTAAAGAAGATCTCTCCGTTCTTTACAAGATCGCCCTTCAGATCAGAGACATCAACCGTTGTCTCCTTGCCGCGTTCTATCACCACATGCTTGGTCCCGCCCTGTCCCTTATAGGTAACGATCATATCGTATTCTCCCTCCGGAACATCCAGGAGCATCTCGTCAGATACCGGTTTGAATATTCCGGCTATCTGAATCCATCCGCCCGTAAAGAACTCAGTGCCTTTTAGCCTCAGATGGCCGTATCCCGACATGATCGAGATGCTGTACAGCTCATGCTCTATCCCGCGGAGCAGCAGGACATCGCTGTCAGATATCTCGGCAGCCTTTACTTTTTTTCCGTTTTTTATTATCAGGGTGTTTTCCGTGATGTGAAGATTTGTCCCGTCATCCAGGCTGAAGACACCGCGGTTCATATTTATATCAAAATCCGTGACGTCCCGCTTTGTAAAGGCATCCGGATCCTGCTTAAGCGACTTCAGAGTTTTTGCATGCACGGATATATCCGCATCAACGATCATGCCCATCTCAAACTGCTCGGGCACCGAGACCTTCCCGTAATTGTCCTCAAAGGTCGTGAGATTATTGATCGATACGGTATATGATCTGCCGTTATCGACTGACATTAGCTTTACAGAGCCGTCTCTTTCTCCATATTCCAGAAAGACCGCCGTATCCTGCGCCTGGGGCTCGATATATTCCAGTTTTTCCGCAGAAGGATCCGACACAGTGGTCTGCGGCGCCTTTTTTTCACCGCAGGAAGATAAGGCCACTGCAGAGATCAGCGTTATCATCATCAAAAAGATGTTTTTTTTGATATACCTTCTTCTCATATCCTTGTCAGCAGATACTCCCTGGTATTAAGCTTTGGATCCTCCAACACCAGATCCAGAAGTTCCTTCAGCTTTGCTCCGACCTTAGGTCCGGGACGATATCCTCTTTCTATAAGATCCCCTCCGCCTATTGCAAGATCCTTTAAGGTGATGGGATCTCCTTCCTCTTCTATCCCGGCGTAGATCTCCATTATCTTCTTTTCATAGGACAGCTTCTCTTCCCTGCGGTACATCGACTGCGCAAGAGTATCCGCGATCCTTATCGGAAATAAAAGCCTGAATACATCCGGTCCGATCTTATTCATGGCGCGTCTTACATTGACCTTCGTGGGATCGGGTCTGTGATCATGCCATTTTACAAGAGCCGATACGACACGGATCGTCTCGTTATCAAGCTTAAGCCGCCTCATGATATCCGCCGCCATTTTCTCCGATACAGCGGCATGCCCCTTAAAATGCCTTGCTCCGTTTTCATCCTCTGTCATGGAGACCGGCTTTCCGAAATCATGGAACAGGAGGGCATAGCGGATATATCTTAAGGTATCTGCATCAAAATCCACCCCGGAAAACTCTGCATTTACCATTAAGGCCCTTACTGTATGCTCACCCACGTTATAAAGATGATGCTTGTTTTTCTGATCGCATTTCATACAGGCATCAAATTCCGGCAGTATCACACCGGTTACCCCCGATCTGTACATCTCAAGCAGCACCTCGGGGTGGCCGGAGCAAAGAAGTCTGGTAAGCTCTGCCTGTATCCTCTCGGCCGATATCTTTTTAAGGTTATCCTTAAGGCTTCCGGCAGCATCTGCTGTCTTCCTGTCTATATTGAATCCAAGCTCCGCCGCAAATCTGTAAGCCCGGAGTATCCTAAGCGCATCCTCCGAGAATCTTTCTTCCGGATCACCCACCGCGCGGATGAGGCCGTTTTTCAGATCCTCTTCGCCACCAAACTCGTCTACCAGGCCTTCCTCGTCATTATAGGCCATCGCATTTATCGTAAAGTCTCTTCTTTTAAGATCCTCGACAAGGCTTTTTGTAAAGGTCACGTTCCTGGGATGTCTTCCGTCCTCGTATTCTCCGTCGATCCTGTAGGTCGTGACCTCATATCCTGTGTAGCAGTCATTTTCATCGTTTAGCATGACGCTCACTGTTCCGTGCTTTATGCCGGTATCGATAGTCCTTCGGAAAAGCTTTTTTACTTCATACGGATCGGCATCTGTTGTTATATCCCAATCCTTCGGGGTCCTTTCGAGCAATACGTCACGGACGCAGCCCCCGACTGCATATGCGTCGAAGCCTGCGCCCCGGATAGTGTCGATTATGTACTTCACTGTATCAGGCAAACAAATCTTCACTTTTTATCCTGTCCGTCTCACCTTTAATATGCCTTCCCCCATATCACGAGATGCTTTGCCGGCCTGCCGCAACAGATGCACTTGTCGGAGATCGCTTCATTGTTTTCAAAAGGCATGCATCTTGATGTCGCTGTAGTATCAGCCTTGATCTGATCTTCGCATTCCTGATCGCCGCACCACATAGCGCGAACGAATCCTGGCTTTTCGTCTATAAGCTTCTTAAATTCATCATATTCCGTTGCTTCATATATGGAACTGTCAAGATGAGCCTTTGCTCTGTCATACATATCCTTCTGTATCTCTTCCAGAAGAGCAGGGATATATGTGCTGATCTCATCCATCCTGATCGTTTTTTTCTCATGATTGTCGCGGCGTACGACGACACACTCTCCGTTTTCTATATCTCTGGGTCCTATCTCTATCCTGACAGGGAAGCCCCTCATCTCCTGCTCGGCAAACTTATATCCGGGAGATCTGTCGGTATCGTCTACTTTGACTCTGACGCCGTCAAGGCTTTCTTCGGCAACCTTACGGCATACTTCAAGCACACCTTCCTTCCTCTGCTGTATGGGTACCACAACGACCTGAACAGGCGCTATGTGAGGCGGAAGGACAAGTCCGTCGTTATCACCATGTACCATTATGAGAGCTCCTATCATTCGCGTGGACACTCCCCATGAGGTCTGGAAGGGATTATGGAGCTTATTATCCCTGCCGGTGAATTCGATCGCATATGCCTTTGCAAAACCGTCTCCGAAATTATGCGATGTCCCGCTCTGAAGCGCCTTGCCGTCATGCATCATGGCTTCCACCGTATAGGTTGCCGTAGCACCTGCGAATTTTTCCTTGTCGGTCTTGCGGCCCTTGATCGTAGGTATCGCGAGCTCTTCTTTCAGGAAGTCGGCGTAGATGTTCAGCATCTGAATGGTGCGCTCTTCCGCCTCTTCATAGGTCTCGTGCATGGTATGGCCTTCCTGCCAGAGGAATTCCCTTGAACGTAAAAATGGCCTTGTCGTCTTCTCCCAGCGCACGACCGAGCACCACTGATTGTAGAGCTTCGGCAGATCTCTGTAGGAATGGATTATATTCCTGTACAAGTCGCAGAATAATGTCTCGGACGTAGGTCTTACACACATGCGCTCTTCAAGCTTTTCTCCGCCACCCTCGGTGACCCAGGCGACTTCCGGAGCAAATCCTTCAACGTGATCTTTCTCCTTCTGAAGGAGGCTCTCCGGTATAAATAAGGGCATGTAGACATTTTCCACTCCCGAAGCCTTGAACCTTTTATCCAGAAGACCCTGGATCTTCTCCCAGAGAGCATAGCCTGCGGGAAGGAAGATCATGCAGCCCTTTACACTGGAATAATCCATGAGTTCCGCTCTTTTTACTATATCCGTATACCATTGCGCAAAGTCCTGATCCATGGATGTTATGGACTCAACGAGTTTTTTATCCGCCATTTTCTTTTCTCCTCTTATACAGGTTATTTTTTAGGTGTAGCACCGGCCTTCTTCTGAAGCTCCTCTTTGAACTTCTGGAAACGGCTCTTCTTAACAGGCTCGGCTCCCTTATTCAGCGATCCCCTCACTCCTCTTACCTTGGAAATATAGATCCCGCTGACGGTTGCCTTGACTTCCTTTTTGACCGGGATCTCATCGAATACCGCGGCATCTGCTATGAAACTCATCACCTGAGGACCTACCTTGGCCTTAACGATAGGCACCTTGGATCTTCGCATGAGTTTTGGCGTCTGCTGAATGACAATATCCGGAAGTCCGGCCTGGTTCAGTCTCATCTTCTTTTTATCTATGACGAGCATCTGCACCACCTGTGCGGCGGCTTCTATCTGCTCCTGCTGCTCAGCCTGCTTTTTCTGCGTACGCTTTCCGAAAAAATACAGCCCTATGGCTGATGCGATCATTATTACCAGTACTATGATCGTGATTATCCATCCAGTGCTCATTTTTTATTCTCCTTGATGATCTCTATTTTCATATCGCATATCTCTTCCGAGATGCTGTAGCTCGTATTGATGCTTATCCGGGATCCTGCCTGTTCCATCGTATATCCCTGTACCAGATATTCTAGTCTCGTGCTCCCGTAGGGCGTCACCATCCCGGTATTGGACTTTTCTCCGGCTTTCAGCTTCAGACTGTAGGAAAGCGCCCCCTGTCTGTGATATGTAAGCTGTTCCTCGTCAAATTCCAGCCTGCATCTGTCACCATCCACATTGAACAATACGTGATGCCTGCCGTCTCTTTCGTAATGACTTCCCTCTGTCTCCGTGAGAGAATCTCCTGCCGGTCCTGTCCGGGTCTTAATCTTAAGTCGGCACTTCTCCTTCACTGCCTAGTAATCCTCAATGTGGATCTGCTTCGCTCCGGAGATGCTCAGAGGAAGAAAGAGATCGGCTATCCTTCTGAACCTTTCAGGAGCATCGGATACATAGAATCTGTATGCCTCCTCATCCAAAGGTATGTCTTCCGTATTCAGCAGATCATTTTCTTTGAGCAGGATCTTCGTCTCCTTGGCAGTCTCGTATGCGGGATTGACCAGACGAACATTCTCCCCCGCAACTCTCTGGATCGTGTCCTCGATCATAGGGAAGTGTGTGCAGCCCATTATGATCGTATCTATGTCGGTATCCTTAAATGCAGATAAATATCTTCTGGCGATCTCGGTTGTAACGGGATCTTCTATGCAGCCCTCCTCCACGAGAGAGACAAAAAGCGGGCAGGCTCTTCCCGTGAGCCTGACATCGGGCCTGTAAGTCTGGAGATAGCTTTCATATATCCCTGAGGAAATACAGGCTTCCGTGCCGATAAGTCCAATATGTCCGGAGTTTGTAGTATCCGCAGCCGTTTTTGCTCCGGGCTTGACGACGCCTATGACCGGCAGGTCAAAATCGCGTTCTATATCCTCCAGCGCGACGGCGGATGCCGTATTACAGGCTATCACTATTGCCTTCACGCCCTGACTTTGAAGAAAGGATGCGATCTGTTTTGAAAAACGGGTCACCGTCTGCTTTGATTTGGTGCCGTACGGCGTACGCGCCATATCCCCGAAATATACATATCTCTCATTCGGAAGCTGTCTTATGAGCTCCTTTAAGACAGTAAGTCCGCCTACTCCCGAATCAAACACACCGATAGGGCGTCTGCCCATTTCAGTATCCATCCTGTAACTCCTTTATGCCGGTCTTTGGAGACCGGTATGGCTTTTTCTTATTTCAGCTTTCTGTATATGGCTATGGCCTGAGAGTCGATATGCATACGGATGAGCTCGACGGCTTTATCCGCCCTGCTCTCACCTATCGCCTTTATTATCTCATCGTGTTCTCTGACAAGCCTTGTAGGATCCTCCAGCTCCTTAAGGAATTCATATTTATATCTGAATATCTGCTCCTTAAGGCTTACCAGCAGCTCTTTGACCTTTTCGTTCCCTGCGGTGTCAATTATGACATTATGAAAGACCGCATCGCTGTCTGCCATCTGTCTGAGATCCATGCTGTCCACGGCTTCCGAGAACTTTCTGTTGGCTTCCTTCAGCTCGTCAAATCTCTTTCTTGTGATCTTGGCACAACAGGCATTTACCGCAAAGGTCTCCAGCGTACGTCTGGCCTCCAGCACATCCTCCAGCTGCTTTGCAGTGATACTGGCGACATGAGCTCCGCGTCTCGGGAGCATGACCACAAGGCCCTCCTTCTCCAAAAGACGTATGCCCTCTCTTACCGGGGTCCTGCTCACTCCGAGGCGCTCGGAAAGAGCGATCTCCATCAGTCTCTCCCCGGGTTTCAGTTTTCCGTACAGGATCTCTTCCCTGAGCTGCTTAAAAACCACATCTCTCAGCGGGAGAAAAGCATCCTCTTCATTTTCATAGAATCCCATATACCCCCCTTAGGATCACTCAGGATCTGTTATGAAATGCAGTAAGGAATATCCTTTCCTTGGGAACCAGTTCAAACATCTCCAGCGCATTACATGCTTTTACGGCTTTCTCTTCATCCATGAAAAGGCCGTATACAGAAGGACCGGATCCGCTCATAAGAGCGCCTGCCGCTCCGCTGCTCATCATGGTGTTCTTGACTTTGGATATTACAGGATAATCCGGGATCGTAGCATATTCCAGGACATTTCCCAGAAAATCCGGCACGCATCCGAAGTCTTCCATCTCTATGGCGGCCATCAGCTGATCGATATCGGGATGCCTTATCCCTCCCTCATCGGCAATCTCATCATATCTACCATATGCCCACTTGGTTGACACCCTTGTATCGGGAACAGCCACAAGCACATGATAATCCGTAAGATCTCCCAGAGGCTGAAGCGCTTCTCCTATGCCTCCGGCATATGCTGTTCCGCCCACTATGCAAAACGGAACATCGGCTCCTATCTTAGCACCTCTTTCAATGAGCTCCTCTTCTGAAAGACCCAGTCCGAAATATTCGTTCACTCCGCAAAGAACTGCCGCTGCATCAGTGGAACCTCCTGCCAGCCCCGCAGAGACAGGAATGTGCTTTTTTATATCTATTAATATCGCATCTGTTATCTCGAATTCATCAAACAGGCTTCTGGCTGCCTTGTATGCAAGATTTTTCTCGTTCGTGGGAACCATCGTATCATCGCAGCCGATGAGGATCTGTCCCTTATCTGTATTGCCGCCGGATTCTGCTTCCGCATACAATTTGATCTCGTCGTACAGCTCGATCTGCTGCATTATCGTCCTGAGATCATGATATCCGTCTTCTCTTTTTCCGACTATATCCAGTCCCAGATTTATCTTTGCATATGCTTTAATTTCCATGTCCGCTCCTGACCGCGATCTACTATATTGATATGCAACACCTCTTACATGCTTTGTACAAGAACGCATACAAAGAAAGTATACCACATAGTTGGTTTGTATACAAAATCCTCTGATGCCCGGAGTCAGTCAAGTAAACGTTGGCAATTCATTCAGCAATTCAAATTTCTGCCTTTGAAAAGGAAACCTTCCCTCCGCTTCGCTACGGGAAGCTCTTTCATGTAAATCGATAGCCGATGGATATCGGTGATAATCCTTGCTCTGCTTGATTAAGTTGTATCTGGTGGAGTCAGTCTGTCAACCCTGCGCTTCGCGCACCGCTTTGCGCATAGCGCATAGCGGCTGCGGGGTTGACAGGCTGACTCCGCCAGATAGTATATCAACTAAGCAGAGCAAGGATCATAAGGCGTTTTTAGCGCCTTTTATTCAAGGGCGGAGGCGCAGGCCTCCGGCTTCCTTTTTATCTGTAGATCAGCTCTGATGCTACTCGGTTGTCAAATATCTTCAGGAATGCCCTTCGGTTTGCGGTCATTCCTGAGCCTTTCAGCACGATATGACCTTCTGCTATGTTTCCTGTCTTATTTCCTGCACCGTCATATCTGGGCGCCTGCGCCGCACTGAGTATCTCCCATACTATGGGGGCCTTATCACTCTCTACGATAGCATCCTTGTAATGTCTTATGTCCTCCCATATGGTCCCGTTTGCGATACGGGCCAGTATCTTTCCCATATGGTTCCCGCCTGATATGCTCCAGCTGCATTTCCTGTGCTTCATTCGAAGTGTTATGTTGCTGCAGTTTTGATTCTCCTGTGTGCCAAGGTTTTTATATGTTAGCCCTTCCGGACTGTCCGGTACCTTTATTCCTCTCTCTTTGTATGGTCTCAGACATTCCTTGTTATCACTGAGGTACTTCAGGAGCTCTAATGCTTTCTTTTCTCCCTTGTCCTTTGGATCGTCAGTTGCTATG
>JHYK01000003.1 GCA_000621405.1 Lachnospiraceae bacterium AC3007 | reverse complement strand
AGGTTCAGGCCGTTCGGCTCCGCCTCACGACCGTTGACGACCGCTCCGCGATCGTTAAGCTCCGCAAAAGCGGCCGCTCATTGGCGCAATTTGCATCATTGAACTTTGTCTGCATTTCCGCCAGTTTTTTTGCTGAATCCATATACAGATATCTTTCGAAAAAACCTTTGTTGATAAATCGTGAGGCAATGATCCCAGTAAAACAGAATATGATCAATGTACGGAATTCCAGAGCATAATCAATTCTGTCGAAATATATCTGGCCAAAGATCATGTATGAAATGACCATGATCATCTCTAAAATAATGGCACTTAACAGCGTATCAATGAATATTACAGGCGCCAGAACGGCCAAAACATATCCAAAGAAGATCTTAGTGGGATCAGACTGAAAAACAATCAAAACGGCGACACCCACTTCAAGGAAGGACATTTCCAAAAAATACTTGACCGGTGTCACAATGAAAGGATATTTTTTTGCAAAAAGTGCAGTAATGACAATTGAGAATGAGCAGACCAAAAAAGCAAATGGGAATAATTTCATCAGAGCACTGTATTGATCAGGTCCGTATACGATAAACGCGACAACCCAGAACAGCAGTGTAACGATCGAATGGGAGATATTATTCTTCCTGTTCGCTTCGTTTACAGCGCTCTTAATACTATAATAATCTTCGCGAGTAAGTCCGCCGTAAAGCAGATCATTTTTTATTACAGTCAGTACTTGCATAAAACGATAAAGCTTTGCAAAAAAAATGCCCGTACATTAAAGCTTTGGGCTCAATGTTACGGGCGTTCCCAATGATCTTTTCAAATATATAATATAAAAGTATTAACTGCTGTGTCAACGAAAAGGTTACAAGGAGAAGCTAGCCCTCATTCTTTTTCATGTTATAATATAAATTAAATACTAAGCATACTGCCAGATGTGCATCCCGGTTCGTATATTACAGTAAAAGGATCATATGATGCCGAATACAATACATCCGGAGGAAATATAATGAAAGACAATTCAAACAAGCTTAACAGGATCTCAGATGATGCTCTGGAACAGGTGACCGGAGGAGCAGGCAATAACAATAATAACAATGCCTATACTCTGGTGGATCATAAGTGTCCGAACAAAGATTGTCCCAGCAAGAATGACGGTTACAAGAGTAAGTTCAGATACGGTTCGGGAGGAAGAGCATACTGCATTCACTGCGGACAGGAGATCAGCATCTGATAGATCAGTTATAGCAGACGCCGGCTCCGAATCTTGCGGCTCCACAGCCGCTGCAGTGCTCACGGCAGTTGGGGGTGACCCTTTCTTCACGTGAAGCCTCTAATTCCTGCCAAAGGAAATCCTTTCGGACGCCGATATCTATAAAATCCCAGGGGAAGAGCTCTTCATGAGCTCTTTCTCTTCGCGTATAGAAGGCGATATCGATCCCTGATTCCATGAAGGCCTCATCCCACTTGGCTCTGTCAAAGCTCTCTGTCCATGCATCATACATGCAGCCTTTTTCATATGCCTTAAGGATCACGCCGGCTACCTTCCTGTCTCCTCTGGCAAATACCCCTTCAAGCTCGGATATACCAGACTCATGATACTGGAACTTCAGGCTTTTGTGGTTTATGGCGCTCTCCATGGCTTCATTGACCATATGAGCCTTCCTTACAAATTCCTCCGGCCTGTCCATCGGAACCCACTGGAAAGGCGTGAAGGGCTTCGGGACAAAGAAGGAAGCAGAGCTTGTGACCATTACCCTTACTCCCTTTCTCTCCTCCTTGGGAACAGTATCGAAATAATTCATCGCAACGTCATTTGCAAGAGAAGCGACAGCAAGGACATCCTCATCCGTCTCTCCGGGAAGCCCCAGCATGAAATAGAGCTTTACCTTGCTGTAGCCCGCCTTAAAGCAGATGGCTGAGCCTTCCATGATGTTTTCGGTGGTTATGCCCTTATTGATGACATTCCTCATGCGCTGGCTTCCGGCCTCCGGAGCGAATGTCAGCGATCCCTTCTTACTGTCCTGGATAGTCTCCATCATCTCCAGAAAGACATGATCTATGCGAAGAGAAGGAAGAGATATATTGATGAACTTCTCCTTATAGGTCTCCACAAGCCATTTCACGAGCTCGGCGATCTTGGTATAGTCGGATGTGGAGAGCGAACTCAGCGATATCTCATCATCACCCGTGGACTCTATCATGGCCTGAGCATGCTTTTTAAGCGTATCAAGGCTTTTCTCTCTTACAGGACGATATATCATCCCTGCCTGACAGAACCTGCAGCCTCTGATACAGCCCCTCTGTATCTCGAGAACGGAACGGTCCTGCGTCACCTTGATGAAAGGAATGACCCTGTCCACGGGATACGGAGCCGAATCCATATCAGTGCATACTGCCTTGAGGATCTTATCAGGCGCGTTTTTATTTACAGCCTGAAAGCTCTTGAGGGTTCTGTCTTCGTTATATTCGGCCTCATAGAAAGTAGGGACATACATGCCTCTTATATGAGCTGCCTGCTCAAGGAATTCAAGCCTTGTGACTCTTTTCTTTTTCATTGAGGAATACAGATAGAGAAGCTCGTCATATTCAGTCTCGCCTTCACCTATGTAGAACATATCAAAGAAAGCGGCTACGGGCTCGGGATTATAGGCGCAGGGACCTCCGCCTATGACTATGGGATCTCCTTCTCCCAGTATCGCATCAGGGTCTCTGTCTTTTGCCAAAAGAGGAATATCTGAAAGATCAAGCACCTGAAGTACGTTTGTGTAGCACATTTCGTACTGAAGAGTGATGCCGAGGAAATCAAAGTTTTTCACAGGCTCCTGAGATTCAAGGGCATAGAGCGGGATATGACGCTCCCTCATTATCCTGTCAAGATCGATCCACGGAGAATAAACCCTTTCACACCAGGTGTCGGATCTTTTATTGAACATCTCATATAGTATCTGAATGCCAAGATGCGACATGCCTATCTCGTATACGTCGGGAAAGCACATCGCAAACCGGATATCCACTTCGTTTTTGTTTTTAATGACCGAGTTGATCTCTCTGCCGATGTATCTTTCCGGATGCTCCACAGAGAGAAGTATCTCGTCACTTAATGCAAGCTTTATCACCTGTTGACTATTTCCTTCGTCACGTCCTCCCAGGTAACTCCCTTCTCGACCATGAGCACCATGGCATGATAGAGCCAGTCGGCGATCTCATATTTGAGCTCTTCGGGATCCGGGTTCTTGGCGGCGACTATTATCTCGGTACACTCTTCTCCGACCTTCTTGAGTATCTTGTCGATGCCCTTGTCGAAGAGATAATTGGTATAGGAGCCTTCCTTCGGATGATCCCTTCTGTCCACGATAGTCGCATATTCATCTTCGAATACCTTAAGAGGATTGGAATCCGAATATTCGCGGTTGATCATCTCATTGAAGAAGCATGATCTTGCGCCGGTATGGCAGGCAACGCCGATCTGGAGCACCTTGGCAAGGATCGCATCCTGATCGCAGTCAGCAGTAAGGCTTTTTACAAACTGGTAATTACCCGAGGTATCGCCCTTGGTCCAAAGCTCATTCCTGCTCCTCGACCAGTATGTCATCTTTCCTGTATCGAGCGTCTTATTGAAAGCCTGCTCATTCATGTAGGCCAGCATCAGCACTTCACCGCTCTTATAATCCTGCGCAATGACAGGTATCAGACCGTTATCATCTTTTTTGAGTTCTTCCCAGCTTATCTTGCTCTCAAATGTATTCACAGGGATCCCGAGTCCCTTGCACTGTCTCTTGAAATCCATAAAACCGTCAGCTGACGAATCAAGTACTCCGCCTGCAATACCTGCTATATCGTATGTGCGGAGCACTGCAGCCGCTTCATGCAGTGTCTCCTTCTCGAGCAAAGGGATGAGATCCACGCTCATCGGATTGGAATTATCAGAGCAGTGATCCTTGAACCATGCATCTGTCTCGGCAAGCTTGTCCTCATTAATGAGAAGGACCAGACCGATATAATTCTTGATCTCGCTCTCTCCTGCTTCAAGTTCCGAGATATCAGCTACAGAAGCAGCTATCTTCTCCCTTCCGAAGCGCTTTGATACCTCCTTTGCGAGCTCGATATTATCGGGCTTTGAGAAGTTAAGCGCAGCTGTGCAGCAGCCTGCATACAGAAGCTTCTTGATATCTTCAGCCCTCTTGACATTACCTGCTCCTATGAGCGGTATATCAACGGTATGGCTGATACCTTTTATGATCTTAAGATTCTTCTCATGACCTGCATCATTTACCGAGAAATCAAAGATCAGTATCGCATCGGCCCCGTGATTCTCAAAATAAGAAGCAAGCCCTACCGGATCCTCCGATACCTTGGATCTGTCATGAAGGCTTTTTACTGCAAGTCCGTTATTAAGGTAAATACAGGGTATTATCTGTCTGTAATCCATTAGAGCGCCCCCTTTGTGGAAAGAACATCTTCGATCCTCGGATCTGTATCAGTAGCCATATCAAGTGATTTGGCAAAGGCCTTAAAAGCCGCCTCCGCTATATGATGGGAATTAAGCCCGTCAAGCTGCTTAAGATGGATATTCATCGCGGCAGAATAAGAAACAGCATAGAAAAACTCTCTCACAAGAGCTGTCTCCATCTCCCCGCATCTTTCATCAGGAAACTTAAGATCATAATTAAAATACGGCCTTCCGCAAAGATCCACAGCACATGCGATAAGTGCGTCATCCATGGGAAGCATGAAATGTCCGTATCTTCTGATGCCTTTTTTATCTCCTATCGCCTGGGATATTGCCTGACCCATGACGATACCGCAGTCCTCGACAGAGTGATGACTGTCGACATCAAGGTCTCCCTTACATGTAAGATAGAGATCAAAGAGTCCGTGACGGGCAAAGCCTTCGAGCATGTGATCAAAAAAACCTATGCCCGTATCTATCTCTGATTTTCCACTTCCGTCTATGATAAGTTCGCAGACGATATCCGTCTCCTTTGTCTTCCTGCTGATCTTTGCAACTCTTTTATTCATCCTCAAACCTCACTGCTATACTGTTTTCATGAGCTGTAAGCCCTTCTGCTCTCGCAAAAAGCTCTATATCCTCATGTACTGCCCTTAATGCCTCCCTTGTATATGATATCACTGAGGACTTCTTTATAAAGTCATCCACAGAGAGCGGCGAAAAGAATTTTGCCGTTCCGTTGGTGGGAAGCACATGATCCGGTCCCGCAAAATAATCGCCCAAAGGTTCCGATGAATATTCACCGAGGAAGATAGCTCCGGCATTCCTGATCTTTGTCATCGTCCCCACAGGATCCTTTGTCACTATCTCAAGATGCTCGGAAGCTATATCATTGACAGCATCTATCGCATCTTCCATATTATCGGCGATGAGTATGAATCCAAACTTATCAAGAGATCTTTCTATGATCTCACGTCTTGAAAGAGTGGGAAGGAAACCTTCAATCTCTCTGCTGACCTTGTCTGCAAGCTCTTTGGAGGTCGTCACAAGTATGGCGGACGCCATCTCATCATGCTCTGCCTGGCTTAAAAGATCGGCAGCAACGTAACGGGGATTGGCGCTCTCATCAGCCAGCACCATTATCTCGGAGGGTCCTGCAACAGAGTCGATCGATACATGACCATATACGGCTCTTTTTGCCAGCGCCACATATATATTGCCGGGTCCCACGATCTTGTCGACTTTGGGGATGAGTTCCGTGCCGTATGCCATGGCAGCTATAGCCTGGGCCCCGCCGGTCTTGTATATCCTCTTCACTCCTGTAATCTTTGCTGCTGCAAGTACTACAGGCGTCACCTTGCCTGAAGCATTTGCAGGTGTGCACATGATTATCTCGTCTACTTTCGCGCACTGAGCGGGAGCAATGTTCATGAGCACTGTGGAAGGATAAGCCGCCTTACCGCCGGGCACATATACCCCTACGCGCTCTATGGGAGTGATCCGCTGTCCGAGGATACTGCCGTCAGTATCCGTCGTAAAAAAACTCTGTCTTACCTGATGCTCATGATAAGATCTGATCCTTTCATAAGCCTTTTCCATAACGGCAAAAAGCTTGGGATCCACTTCCTTTACGCCTTCTTCTATCTCCTTATCGGATACCTGAAAATTGTCAGAAGTAAGATCGCATCCGTCAAACTTTGCGGCATATTCAAAGATAGCGGCGTCTCCCCTTTTTCTAACGTTATCGATGATATCGGCAACTCTTCCCTCGATCTCACCGTAATCGTTGGTGCTCCGCTTCAATAACTGCTCGAGAAGATTCTTCTTCGTCTCTTTATTAAGTCTAACTACATTCATTTCAATCCTCATGAATTATATTTTTTTTGTCTTCTGCTGGCGGGCGCATTTGCGCATCTTTTTTTGTTCTTAAGCCCGCCGGCATGCATCTAATGCGAAGAATCTAGTATCGCTTCACTAAGATCCTTTATGAGCTTATTGATCCTGTAGGCATGTATCCGCATGGATACTGTATTTACTACAACTCTGGCAGAGATAGGAACAACCTCTTCGAGAACAACAAGACCGTTTTCCTTCAGGGTGCTTCCGGTCTCCACGATGTCGCATATCACATCAGACAGGCCTACTATGGGAGCGAGCTCTATGGAACCGTTGAGCTTGATGATATCCACGGTCTGATGCTTCACATTCTGGAAATAATCCCTTGTGATATTCGGATATTTGGTGGCTACCCTAATCATCTCATGATGCTTTAAGAGTTCTCCGGCATCTTCAAATCCGGCTATGCACATCCTGCATTTCCCGATGCCGAGGTCCAGCACCTCGAATATCTTCCGGCCTTCCTCAAGGATGGTATCCTCGCCTACCACTCCTATATCGGCAGCTCCAAGCTCCACATAGGTGGGAACATCAGGCCCTTTTGCCAGGAAAACCTTTACCTTGTTGATCTCATCGGTAAAGATAAGCTTCCTTGTATCCTTGTCCTCCATCTCCGTAAGGCATATGCCTGTTCGCTCAAGAAGCTCTATGGTCTTATCGGCAAGCCTGCCCTTTGTAAGAGCGAAGGTAAGATATCCGTCATCCTTCTGCCTTCCGCTCTCCTCATTTGAAAGGGCTACCACGAGATCATCGAGAGAAAGTGTAAATCCAAGAGCCGGAGCATCATGTCCGAATTTTGAAAGAAGATTGTCATATCTTCCGCCCTTTAATATCGCATCTCCCAGGGATGATGTGTAGGCTCTGAATATGATACCTGTATAATAGTTGTATTTTGAGAGCATTGAGAGATCAAAAGTAATATAATTCTGTATGCCTCTGCTCTCTGCCTGACTGTATACCGCATGAAGCCTTTCTATGGCGGCTTTCGACCTTTCATTTGAGATCCCGGTCAGCGCCTTGTCCAGTATTGAGACGTCGCCGAAAAGCTCAACGCACCTGAGCAGCTTGTCTGACTGAGACTCGAGCATCTCGATATCCTTCATTAGATTGGCTGCTGCATAGCGGTTTTTATTGCCGATCTCATCTCGAAGATTCATCTCGAGCTCGCCAGTGATCTCGGCTTCCTCGCATAATCCCTTGAAGTATCCGGCATTGCCTATACAGATCTGAAAATCCTTAAGGCCGGAACTTTTTAACAGTTCCACTGCCATGGCGATCATCTCGCCGTCTGCTTCCACGGAACCGTCACCCATATATTCGGCGCCAAGCTCTGTATTCTCCTTAAGCTTCCCTGAAAGGGATCTGGCATTGGAAAAGACATTCCCGGAATAAGATAGCTTGACATGGACATTGTCTTCTATAAAATATTTGGCTGCAGCCCGGGCGACTCCGGGAGTGAAATCAGGACGCAGCACCAGAGTGTTATTGTCCTTGTCAAAGAATTTGTAGAGTTCTCCCGAGGGAGTAGTGCCGACCTCTCCGGAATATACATCGAAATACTCAAAGCTCGGGGTATCTATCTCCCTGTAGCCGTAATTCCTCAATATCTGCAGGAATTCCAGCTGAAGTCTGAGCTTTCTCTCGTAATCAGCGCCGTATATGTCCTTTACGCCTTCGGGTGTGTGTAATAGTCTTGTTTCCATAATGTATAAAATATATCACATATGATGCTCATGTACAAAGCACTAATCACCGTTACGTCTGTTAAGGTCCAGCTGTATATAGTCAAGATACGGAATGATGATGCCGGGCTTGGGTTTGATCTCATATGACATATCGAGCTCATCGAGCCTGAAGCTCTTACGGCCTCCGTCCTGCATCCTTCTGTAAAAGATCATGAGCTGTCTGAAAGTCAGATAATACATGATCTGTCTTGTCGTAAAATGTATAAGGATAAAGGCTACTCCGTCCTGCTTTTCAAACTCCTCCATAAAATAGATCTGATGCTCATGGATATTATCGAGCGGGAAGGTGTCGCTCCTGCACTCCTTTGCGTCAAAACAGACAGGAATCCCCTGGACCACGCCTATATAGTCCACGGTCGACTGCTGCTCGAAATAGGCAAGAGTTATCTGATGAGATGTCTTATCAAGCTTAACGGGCGTTATGGGAGTAGGTATCTTCTGCACAAGAGCAAGATGGGACTGCTCGTATTTTTCGTTGGTGCGGTTAACGAGATCCTCAAGAGCAGAGCCTCTCAGACCTCTTGAATTCCAGGTAGCCATTATGATGTCTCCTTGAAGCCGTATCTTAAAAGCAGCTCTTTGATATCCTGAGGAATGGCGGAACAGACCGTCATTCCGTTAAGTATATCATCCGGAAGTTCCACGCGCGAAGCATGGAGCATCTGTCTTTTTGCCGGAATATCCCTGCTTTTCTTATCTCCGTACTTTATATCTCCGATCACAGGGTGACCGATATGCGCCGTATGAGCCCTTATCTGATGCTTCCTGCCCGTAACAAGCTGTATCTCGGCATATGTGATGTCATCCGTCGCCTCGATCACACGGATATCCGTGATGCACTCTCTGTAACCGTCATTTTTACCGGGATATCTGTCTGATATCGAGACCTTATTATCTTTATCAGACTGACTGATATAGGCTGTAAGATGCAGGTCGTTATCTATTCTGCCAAAAAGCAGGGCCCGGTAAAACTTTCTGATCCTGTGCTCTTTTATCGCATTATTAAGCCTGTCGAGGCCGGTCTTTGATCTTCCGCAGAGCACGATACCGGAGGTATTGACATCAAGTCTGTTGCATATGGAAGGCTTAACGGGACCGGACGCACCGCAATGCTTTAGCAGCATATCATTAAGAGAGAGTCTGCCTGATGCGTCTCTTTGAGATCTGAGATACGGAGGCTTATCAAAAAAGAGATAATCATCATCCTCATAGAGTATCCTGCTTTTAAAAAAGTCATCATCCGGACTGCCTTGCGGATCACCTTCTGATGGATCACGAATCAGCCTGCTGCCGCCAAGCTTTTCATACGTTTCATCTGATAAAAAAAATAAGACTTTATCACCGGCCTTTAGTACATCGCCGCTTTTACATCTTGCGCCGTTCACTTCGATATTTTTATTCCGGATAAACTTATATATGAGACTCCTCGGAGCATCCGGCAGGATCTTCGAAGCAATCTTCAGAACAGTTATCCCCTCTTCCTGATGAGTGATTCCGATCTCCTTCAAAGCGAGATCCTCCCGATAACGTGAAGAAGTCCGTCCTCTCCGCTTACAGGAGGTTCTGGAGTATATCTCGCAGAGAGGGTCTTAAGCCTTTCATAAAACTTACCCTCGTCAGTGAACACCTTGATATTGACATTCTGCATATGCAGTCCGTCATATATTCCTCTTAAGTGCTTCTCGACCTTTTCGATGTCAAAACCGTCGTACAGACTAAGCCCCAGAAGGCTCTGTTCAGCGGAAATAAAGACATTGACTCCATAGCTCTTGTCCGATGTGGTAAGTATGGAATCATAAAAGACAGGGACTATTCCCCTGATCTCTTCCACCCTGTCACGGATCCTGCTGTCACCGCTCTTAAACCTCATGAACATAACAAACCTTACAACAGCCATGGCAGCCGGAATACTTATTAGAACAGTCATAATGCCGACAAGAGTCCTGTTAGCAGGAAAGATCTTAAGTCCCGCATAATAAACAAGAGCTGCCGCCGCAGACATTAGTATTGCGGTGACAGCGCTCTTTTTTTTCATAAAAGAGATATATCCGAAGCTTCCCTTTTTCATTTCAGTTCTCTTAACAATGCGACGAGAAGATCATAAGTCCTCTTCGTCGATGATATGGACAGCGTCTCCTTCGGAGTATGAGCACCCTTAACGGTTGGTCCGAAGGACACAATATCTACAGGCTTTAAGGCATGATAGATGATCCCGCATTCAAGGCCTGCGTGTATACCCTTTACAACAGGAGAACTTCCGTATTCGCTCTCATAAAGCCTTTTCAGCATGGGCAGAAGCTTTGAATCTTCGTTATATTCCCATGCGGGATAATCATAACTCTCTGTGTATGTCGCGCCTGCCATCTCGGCTATTACCCTGAGCTTTGATGAGAGTGCGTATTTCTCTGTGGATATCGAGCTCCTGAGACCGGCTTCAAGGGTGAATCTGTTCTCGGACAGCCTCATAATGCCGAAATTAAGACTTGTCTCGACAAGCCACTCCTGACCCTCATCACGGCACATCTTTATCACACCGTCGGGAACCGCAGTCAGCAGATACATGACCTTTTTGGCAGTATCATTTCTAAGCACCGGCTTTTCTGTCTCGCCGATGTTCTCGCAATATATCATGAGATTCTTCTCATTGGCATGGTATTCGTTCTTTATTAACTCTTCAAATTCGGCAATGGTCTGCTCAAAGCCAAGTGAATTCTCTTCGGATACATGGATATGACATCCGGCCTCTCTGGGGATGGCATTATCCATAAGACCGCCGGAAAGTTCCACTATCCGGAACTTCATCCTCTGCTGAAGGAATCTCAAAAGACGTCCCATGATGATGATCGCATTGGCATAATACCTGTCGATCATCTCTCCGCTATGACCTCCGTGAAGACCCGAGATCACAACATCGTATTCTACTCCGGTATGATTCTTCATATCGACGGGGAGATTGATGGTGCCGCGCAGTCCTCCGGCACAGCTGACATAGAATATTCCTTCATCCTCTGAGTCAAGATTCACCACGCGGCGTGACTTGATGCTGGAGAAATTAAGGTTCTTGGCGCCTTCCATGCCTGTCTCTTCATCCACCGTGAAAACAGCCTCTATCGGAGGATGCTCGATATCATCGGAATCCAGTACTGCCATTATCATGGCAACGCCTATCCCGTCATCTGCACCCAGAGTGGTATTCCTTGAGAATACCTCATCATCCATAACGGCGATGGGAAGCGGATTCTTTTTGAAATTGTGTCTTGAATCGGAGGTTTTCTCGCAGACCATATCCATATGCGCCTGAAGACATATGGGTTGAGAATTCTCATATCCGGCAGTAGCGGCCTTATAGATCACAATATTGCCGCAAGGTTCCTGATTGACACGAAGATTCCTGTCAGTTGCGAATTTTTTAAGATAGTTGGAAAGCTGTCTGATATTCCCGGAACCGTGAGGTATTTCGCATATCTCTTCAAAGAATCCGAAAATGATTTTGGGCTCTATTCCCTGTAAAACAGACATACCTTTCCCCCGGTAAGTATTATTTTAGACGTCAGATATCGTCTATATCATCATCATTGATCTCTTCCCTGATGGAAGCAGATCTGTCTATCACAGGAGCCTTGGGAATATCTGCTCTTCCCTGACCCTGTACTCCCTGAGCCTGCGGCCCGCGGTTGGGCACCTGCACCGAAGCGCCCGTTGCACCGGGTACTATGGCCTGCTCCGGTCCGTTAGCCATCTGAAGCTGGGCTCTGTCATTATTAACGACCTGCAGGCAGCTTGAGAGCGAATTGATAAGATCTGTATATCTGCTCTGTGCTTCACTGATAGCCTTGTTAAGGATGTCGGATATGCCTGCAAGAGAATCATCGGTATATTTCATCGCCGATATCTGATAAGTGTTGGCTTCGTTGGTGGCCTGATTCAAAAGATCCATCGCATTGGCATTGGCCTGATTCACGACCTCCTGAGCCTGAAGATATGCCTGCTGCATGATCTCATTCTTCTCAAGAAGCTCGCCCTGCTTCTCCTCTGCCTTGGCAAGAAGAGCCTCGGCTGTGGACTTGGCATTATCAAGTATGGCATCCCGATTGGCTACTATCTGCCTGCTGTGCTTGATCTCATCGGGAATATTGTTCTTTAATTCCTCAAGAAGATCATATATATCGTCCTTATTGACGATTATGCCTTCTTTATTGCTGAACGGAGCAAATTTACAGCTGTCCAGATATTCATAAATGTCTTCTATAGTCTGTTCGATCTTACTTGCCATATCTTTTCCTACTTTTTGTACTTTTCAAATATAAGCTTTTCTATATCTTTGGGAACGAACTTACTGATATCGCCGCCAAAATACGCGACCTCCTTCACCGTGGTGGATGAAAGATACGCGTACTCAAGGCTCGTCGTAAGGAACACCGTGTCGGCATCCGGGGCGAGCTTCCTGTTGGTCTGCGCCATCTGCAGCTCATATTCAAAATCAGTAACGGCGCGGAGCCCTCTGATAATGACATTGATGCCGTTAGCCGTAACGTAATCAGCTGTAAGACCGGAAAAAGAGTCTATGCTTACGTTCGGAATATCCGAGCACACACCAACTAGCATTTTAACACGTTCATCTACAGAAAACAACGGGGACTTTCCGCTGTTATTGAGCACGGCGACCGTCAGACTGTCAAACAAAGACGATGCTCTCCGTATTACGTCAATATGTCCGTACGTTACGGGATCAAAGGATCCCGGATACAATGCATGTGCCATGCACTCTTCTCCTTTCAGTATGTGCGTACCGGTTCCCGGATACCCCGGGATCGGTAATACAGGACAAAAGGATTACTGCTCTCGCCTTCGCAGGAAAATATGTCTGTTGGTACGATAATCCTTAGTCTTTACTATATCGTATCCCTGATCCGTAATATCATCAAGAGGTGTCTCGTTAGATGCTTCAACTACGATCAGTGTATCCTCACCGACAAGAGGCGATGTCTTAAGGACTCTTAAAACCTCTGTCTCAAGGCCTCTGTTGTATGGAGGATCAATGAATATCACATCGGCGCATTCGTCGGACTTAAATCCCATAAGGGCAGACACGGCGTCTCGCGCTATCACTTCCGCTCCGTCCTTGAGCCTTGTCTTTTCAAGGTTTTCATTGATGACGGAAAGCGCTTTTTTATTATTCTCGATGAAGACGGCTTTTCTGGCTCCGCGGCTTAAGGCCTCTATCCCTATGGATCCGGTGCCTGCAAAGACATCAATGAAGAAACTGTCGGGGATATACGCCTGGATCGTATTAAACAGAGTTTCCTTATACCTGTCAAGCGTGGGCCTTACGGCTTCACCCTCCAGACTTACAAGCTGTATGCGCCTTGCTTTACCTGCAATCACTCTCATAATGTATCCTTCGGCCTAGACTCTGACCTTTGTGCCCTTACCGTCTCTCTTCGAAAGCTTCACATGGGTGAGGGGCATCTCCTTGCCCTTGTACTGTATCACCCGTTCATCGGCAAAATTCATGAAATATAATCCTTCAAGCCTGTCACCGGGAGCAAGCTTCATGCCTCTTACACCGACAGCTCCCTTCTTCTTCTCAGGGATCTCGGTCATGGCAAACCTGATAAAGAATCCGCCCTCGGTCTGAAGTAGTATCTGTCTGTCAGTCTCCTCATCATAAGGCTTGACGATAAAGAGTTCGTCATCGGATCCAAGAGATGTCGCCTGTACAGCCCTCTTGGTGGATACATCAAATTCGGATCCGTCCACAAGCTTCATCATTGCCTTCCTTGATACAAAGAGAAGCCTTGATTTCACGATGCTGTCAAGATCGTCGATGTAGATGAAGATCTCGCTCGAAGAATCAAAACGGCTGAGGTTGTCTATCGGTATGCCCTTATCACGGAGCTTCGTCATGGGAAGATCCAGAGTCCTTATGATATGGAGCATGCCTGTATTGGTGAATATGCCGATGCGCCCTGTATTCTTCGTGAGGAATACATATTTGAAGGTGGCATCGTCCGACTCTATAGCCTCTTTATTTCTGTCAAAGGTCGCCGTATCAATGACTCTTGCATAACCGAACCTGTCCATAACGAAGTAGACATCCATCTCTTCGACAGGCTTTTCGGTAAAGACCGCAGCCGCAGCATCAGTGATCTCGGTACGCCTTTCATCCTGATACTTCCCTGCGATCTCATCCAGTTCCCTGCAGATCTCCTTTTTCATGGCAGAAGGCTTGTCAAGGAGATTCCGGTACTTCGATATGGCTTTTAATGTCTCATTATGCTCTTTGATCAATGCTTCAAGCTCAAGTCCTATGAGCTTTGAAAGTCTCATATCAAGTATCGCGGCAGCCTGACGCTCGGTGAAGTTAAAGGAGGAGGCCTCCTTCTCAGACACCTTGGACTTGAAACGGATATCCTTTGTGTCGCCGGTAGTAAGACATCTGATAACTGTCGCGCGATCCCTTGATCCTCTTATCGTCTCGATGATGAGGTCGATAAGATCGGTAGCCTTTATCAGGCCTTCCTGGATCTCGGATCTCTCCTGCTCCTTCGCAAGGAGATTCGTATACTTCCTGGTATTAAGATCGTAAAGAAATGCCGTATGCGCCGAGAATATCGATTTAAGACTCATGGTCTCGGGACGCCCGTCATGTACGGCAAGCATATTGACGCCGAAGGTATCCTCAAGCTTTGTCTTGTTGTACAGTAGATTCTTAAGGTTTTCGGTATCAGCGTCTCTCTTGCATTCTATGACTATCCTTATGCCCTCCTTGGAGGACTGGTTGGAGATATCTACTATATCCGTTGTCTTTCTCGATTCAACAAGATCGATGACATCGGACATGAACTTCCCAATGCCGGCGCCTATCATCGTATAGGGGATCTCGGTGATCACAAGATTCTTATGTCCGTTCTTTCCCTTTTCTTCGGTGATACGGCCTCTGAGCTTGATCTTGCCCTGACCGCTCTCGTATATGGCGGGAAGTTCGGAAGCATTGGTGACAATGCCTCCTGTCGGGAAATCAGGGCCCGGGAGAAAATGCATGAGCCCTTCGGTCGAGATATCGGGATCATTGATATAGGCCTTCTCTGCTTCAATGACCTCTTTGAGATTATGAGTAGGCGAAGAAGTAGCCATACCGACTGCTATACCCTCGGAACCATTCACAAGGAAGTTGGGTATCTTCACCGGAAGGACTTCGGGCTCCTTTTCGGTCTCGTCAAAATTCGGCACAAAGTCAACCGTGTCCTTATCAAGATCCTTAAGGAATGCCTCTTCGGTGATGGATTCGAGACGGGCTTCGGTATATCTCATGGCAGCGGCTCCGTCTCCTTCTATGGATCCGAAATTACCGTGGCCGTCGACCAATATCCTTCCCTTCTTGAAATCCTGCGCCATGACTACCAGAGAATCATATATGGAGGAATCTCCGTGGGGGTGATATTTACCCATGGTATCTCCGACTATACGCGCACATTTTCTGTACGGTCTGTCGGAACGGAGTCCGAGCTCTCCCATATCATATAATGTCCTTCTCTGGACCGGCTTCAGTCCGTCCCTTATATCGGGAATGGCCCTGGAGATTATGACGGACATCGCATAGTCTATATAAGACTGCTGCATTATATCCGAGTATTCGCTGTCGATTATGTTCCTGCTGTCGGTGTTCATACTATACCTCATTTTATTCTAGATTGCCGTTGATATATATTTTTCAACCGCGGCTACGATCTCGCTAAGCTCAGCCATCGTGCCCAAACGGCCCTCGTAACGCGCAGCGCAGCTTAGTCGGGCCATGGCACTCGCCTTCGCTGAGCTCGACGTGCTTATTGCTCTAAAAATATATATCTTCCAGCAAAATTCTGTAATCTATACATCCAACAACGCTTCCTTTGCATGCTCGTAGATGAAATCACGTCGCGGAGCGACATCGTTGCCCATTAAAAGCTCTGTCGTGGATGACGCCATCCTTGCGTCATCTATGGAGACTCTTCTCATCCTTCTCTTTTCGGGATCAAGTGTAGTCTCCCAGAGCTGCTCGGCATCCATCTCTCCGAGTCCCTTATATCTCTGAAGGGTAAAATCACCCTTGTGAGTCTTCCTGTACTGAGCCAGTGCCCTATCATCGTAGAGATATTCGGGCTCGCCCTTCTTCGGCATGGCTCTGTACAGAGGCGGCATGGCAATATATACATGTCCCTCCGAGATGAGCTCGGGCATGAAGCGGAAGAAAAGTGTCAGAAGAAGCGTCGCGATATGGGCTCCGTCCACATCCGCATCGGCCATAATGATGATCTTGTCATAACGGAGCTTCGATATGTCAAAATCATTGCCGTAGCCTTCGGAAAAGCCGCAGCCGAAGGAATTGATCATGGTCTTGATCTCGGCATTGGCAAGCACCTTGTCTATGGAAGCCTTCTCGACATTAAGAATCTTACCTCTGATCGGCAGTATTGCCTGATACATGCGGTTCCTGGCTGTCTTCGCCGAACCTCCGGCAGAATCTCCCTCAACTATGAATATCTCGCACTTGGAAGCATCTCTTGATTCGCAGTTGGCAAGCTTGCCGTTTGAATCAAATGAATACTTCTGCTTGGTGAGAAGATTGGTCTTGCTCTTCTCTTCTGCTTTTCTGATCTTCGCAGCTTTCTCGGCGCTCGCAAGAATAGCCTTCAAGGTATCCAGGTTCCTGTCAAAATACAGCTGGACCTCATCATTGGTTACCTTGGATACTGCCCTTGAAGCATCCTGATTATCAAGCTTGGTCTTGGTCTGACCTTCAAATCTTGGATCGGGATGCTTGATCGATACAACGGCCGTCATGCCGTTCCTGATATCAGTACCGTTAAAATTAGGATCCTTATCCTTTAATATGCCAAGCTGCCTGGCATATGTATTCATGATCTGAGTAAACTGGGCCTTAAAGCCGGTGATATGTGTGCCGCCCTCGGAGTTATAGATGCAGTTACAGAAGCCGAGGACTTCTTCGTGAAATTCATTCACATACTGGAATGCTACTTCGACTGATACGCCCTCTGTGACACCTTTGAAATATACGATATCACTGATGGGCTCATTGTTGCGGTTCATATCCTTAATGAACCCAGTGAGTCCCTCGGGCTCGTGGTAAGTGATCTCCTCAGGCTCGGCGCCTCTGAGATCCTTGTATATGATAGTAAGCTCGGGATTAAGATACGCTGTCTCGTGAAGCCTGGACTTGATCTCGTCAGACTTGAAGCGTACCGTATCGAATATATCGGGATCCGGTGTGAAATTGATCCTGGTGCCGGTGCGGTTGGTACGGCCTATGACGGGAAGGAGCCCGTCGATAAGCTCAACCGTGGGAACACCGCGCTCATAATGATCGTGAGATATTACACCGTCTCTTTTCACGGTGATATCGAGCGAACTGGAAAGTGCATTGACCGCACTGGAACCTACACCGTGAAGTCCTCCGGAAGTCTTATATGATGCCCCGTCGAATTTGCCTCCTGCATGGAGTGTAGTCAAGACAACTCTCTCTGCTGAAATTCCTTTTTCATGCATACCAACGGGAATGCCTCGTCCGTCATCCTCAACAGTAGCCGAGCCGTCAGCCTCAAGCGTGACTTTTATGGTAGAACAAAAGCCGGCCAGATGCTCATCCACCGAATTATCCATTATCTCATACAGACAATGGTTAAGGCCCTTCACTCCCGTGGAGCCGATGTACATGCCCGGACGTAGCCTTACCGGCTCAAGTCCTTCCAGTACCGTAATGCTTTGTGCGCCGTAATTATCTGTTCCTGATGCCATGATTAAATCCCAAACCTTTGCTATATCTTGATTAACTAAGATATAATACCACAAGATTTGGGATTTGCAAACACTTTCTCAAACACACGTTCGAAGTATTATTTAATTGTCGAACAGGACAACGCCAAAAGTCGAAGCCTTACGGCTAACCGGAAACAGGCCTGAGATCAGTCGTAATCTATGGCTTTTTCTATGTCCGCCGCGACGTTCTTAATATATTCCTCAAGTCCGGGACGGAGTTCCTCTCTCCTTAAGCCAAATTCAATGCATGCCTGCAGGAATCCGATCTTTGATCCGCAGTCATATCTGTGTCCCTTGAAATCATAAGCATATACGACCTGCTCATGAGCCATTCTCTTGATAGCATCGGTAAGCTGGATCTCACCACCTGCGCCCTTTTCCTGATTCTCAAGATAATCAAATACATCGGGCGTAAGGATATATCTTCCGAGGATAGCTATATCGGAAGGAGCCTCATCCACAGGAGGCTTCTCCACGAGATCCTTTACCTTATAGACTCTGTCGTCAACGAATTTGCCGTTCACGATACCATACTGGAAGGTAACCTCATGAGGAACAGTCTGAACGCCTACGATACTTGCATGATATTCACTGTAGATATCCATCATCTGCTTTAGGGCAGGCGTCTTTGATACGACCACATCATCACCAAGAAGTACAGCAAAAGGCTCGTTCCCTATGAATTTCTGAGCGGAAAGAACAGCATGTCCGAGTCCGAGCGGCTTCTTCTGCCTTATAAAGTATATATTAGCCATTTCCGAGATCGACTTGACCATCTCAAGTTCCGTATCCTTGCCGGCCCTTTCAAGCTCAAGCTCCAGTTCCACGGATCTGTCGAAATGATCCTCAATGGATCCCTTATTCCTTCCGTTAACTATCACTATATCCTCAATACCGCTCTCCACGGCTTCCTCAACGATATACTGAATAGTCGGTTTGTCTACTATCGGCAGCATCTCCTTCGGCTGAGCCTTGGTGGCGGGAAGGAATCTTGTACCGAGTCCGGCTGCGGGAATGATGGCTTTCTTAATCTTCATTACGATCCTCCTTCAAGTTTCTGTAGTCACATTATAACCATACATTTTCATACCCGCAAATAATTGTATTTTTTTTGATTGCCTTTACTTGATCCGCAGAATATATGATATCAACCGGGCAATAAGCCGGTGTTTCTTAACGAGACAAAGTCTTATAGATTTGATAACAGCTATCTGAGTGGGATCCGCTGGATATATGATATCAACCGAGCAATAAGCCGGTGTTTCTTAACGAGACAAAGTCTTATAGATTTCGCGACTGCGATGGCCGTGCTGCTTTTTAGCACGGAACAGTGCGGAGCGAAATCTTGTCCATAAGACTGCAGGCGAGTTTAGAAACATCCGAGCGCGAGGTGATATCATATATCTGCGGATATACATGGATATAAGAATCGGTTTGTTTAAAGATGATAAAAAGGATCCCCGGCTCTATTAGAACCGGGGATCTGTCATTTTCAGGATTTAGAAATAATGATCTTTTAGAAGATCACTTCTTGATGTTGAATGCGTCAAATCCGGGCCATACAGCATTAGCTCCAAGCTCTTCCTCGATACGGATGAGCTGATTGTACTTTGCAACTCTCTCTGATCTTGAAGGAGCGCCGGTCTTGATCTGACGTGTGTTCAATGCTACAGCAAGGTCAGCTATCGTGACATCCTCAGTCTCGCCGGACCTGTGAGATGTAACTGCAGCATATCCTGCCTTATGAGCCATCTTGATGGCATCAAGTGTCTCGGATACGGAACCGATCTGATTGACCTTGATAAGGATGGCATTACCGCACTTGTTGTCGATACCCTTCTTAAGTCTCTCAACGTTGGTAACAAAGAGATCGTCGCCGACAAGCTGAACTCTGTCGCCTATCTCTGCTGTCATCTTCTTCCAGCCTTCCCAGTCTTCCTCATCAAGACCGTCCTCGATGGAGTAGATGGGATACTTGTCTACAAGGCTCTTCCAGTGAGCGATGAGCTCATCTGATGTGAAGTCCTTGCCTGACTTGGGCTGATGATAGAAGCCGGTACCCTTGTCAGACTTCCACTCTGAAGCTGCAGCATCCATAGCAAGAACGAAGTCCTTGCCGGGCTCGTAGCCAGCTTCCTTGATAGCCTTAAGTATGAGCTCGATGGCTGCCTCATCACCGTCAAGGCTGTTGGGAGCGAATCCACCCTCGTCACCTACAGCGGTAACGTCCTTCATCTCCTTGATGAGCTTCTTAAGTGTGTGGAATACCTCTGTACACCATCTTAAGCCCTCTTTGAAGGATGAAGCGCCGGCAGGCATGACCATGAACTCCTGAGTATCTACAGAGCTGTCAGCGTGAGCGCCGCCGTTTAAGATGTTCATCATGGGCAGAGGAAGCGTATTGCCGTTCACACCGCCGAGGTATGTGTGAAGAGGAATGCCGAGAGCATTGGCGCATGCCTGGCAGGTAGCTATAGACACTGCAAGGATAGCGTTTGCTCCGAGCTTTGACTTGTTCTTTGTGCCGTCAGCCTTGATCATGGCTGCATCTACAGCGTAGATATCGGAAGCATCCATTCCAACAATGGTATCAGCAATAACTGTGTTTATATTCTCAACGGCCTTGGATACGCCCTTGCCGCCGAACTTGGACTTGTCGTCATCCCTGAGCTCGCAGGCCTCAAACTGACCTGTGGAAGCGCCTGAAGGAGACGCACCGCGTCCAACTGTTCCGTCTACCAGAGTAACCTCTGCCTCGACTGTGGGATTGCCGCGGGAGTCAATGATCTCGCGTCCGATTACTTTCTCGATCTCAAGATAGTTCATATGATTTACCTTCCCTTCTTATTAACCGGTATGATCCGGTCTGATCATTTTCGCAAAGGATATCTTATCACAATTAAACACGCCTGTACAAGAGCGAACATATAAGATAGTGTTCATGATATATACTCCATCGCAAAAAGCTCAGGCGAAAGAATAACGCTCAGTACAAGGTCTCTGCTACGATATTCCCATCGCAGATATTAAAGCGCCATACTGAGTGTCCGGGGATCCTGTGCTCAGTCATATAATATGCCCCGTCAAATGAAGTGATATAGTAGGGAGTTCCTCCGCCGATGAAGTTTGAATATATATCTTCATACTTTCCTTCGGCAAGGTCTTTAAGAGATACGCATCTTATGATCGTAGCATAGTCCTGATCCCAGTTGGCATCAGTGGATACGGTGATGTAATATTCACCGTCTATACGCGTGATCTGCACCATACCTGCCATCGTATCAGGAACGGGATATCTCTCCTTTACGTCAAAGGAATCAAGATCCGCCTGTATGATGCTGCAGTTGCCGGATACAAAATATATGTCACCGTCCATGATGGTAAAAGATCTTACATATACGCCGGCAAGTTCGGTGACTGTCTTTACAGCGGAAATAAAAACGCGGTCATCATCTCTTCTTTTCATGAGATACATCTGCCCGGACACCGAGCACCATACATAGAAGGTACTGCTGTCTTCATCATATATAATATAGTGGGGTCTGCCTGTGATCCCTGTGAATTCCTGGGAAAAAACATACTTGTCACCGACTCTCTGAAAAACCATTATCCTTTCGTTTTCGGTATCATCGACAAGATATACCCTGCCGTCTCCGGCTATGGTATGGCCTCTGGACATTTCAGATGTGAGCACTTTCCACTCTTCAAGCGGATCCCGGAGATTGTCATTGTATATCACCTGGTCGTGATAGCAGTCCACGATATAGTAAGTATCCAGTATCTTTATTATCTCCGTAGGTATGGAAAGATCTGAATAAGAATTCTTCGGAACATCAAGATCCGAAGCCGCAGCATCAGTATCCTCCACGAGGACTTCGGATTCCCTGATGCATGGATCATCTGATGACAATGAGCATGAAGAAAGAATGAATGAAAAGACAAAAAAGATCAGAATGGCAGTCGGTCTTAAGATGATCGAACCGTCAAAGACAAAAGACGAGTTTCTGCCATGCATTATTTTCATTCCGCAGTCCTTTTTATTATCTCCTCGGAAGATTTGTATATGCAGTCCGGAGGGACAACGCCCCTTACACAGGATACGGGATATATGATGGAATCAGGTCCTGCGACGGTGCCGGGGTTCAGTACTGTATTGCATCCGACTTCCACATGATCTCCGAGCATGGCTCCAAACTTCTTTAATCCGGTATCTATATCCTCTCCGCCTATCCTGTCATGTACCGTGACAGGTTTCTTGTCGGATCTGACGTTAGATGTGATCGAGCCCGCGCCCATATGAGCATAAGCGCCTAATATGGAATCTCCGACATAATTATAATGAGGGACCTGCACATGATTAAATAGTATGACATTCTTAAGTTCAGTGGAATTGCCGACCACACAGTCGTCTCCGACCAGAGCGTTGCCTCTGATAAAAGCACACTGTCTGACTTCGGTTCGCTCACCTATGATACAGGGACCCGTAACAGAGACCGTAGGCCATATCCTTGCGCTTCTCGCGATCCATATGTCCTCGCCTCTCTTTTCATATATCTCAAGATCAAGATGACGGGCGAGTTTTTTTATGATATAGCCTATCTCCTGCAGTGCCTCCCAGGGATACTGAAAGCCGGAGAGCCACTCTCCTGCCATGCTCTCACTCAATGTGTACAGATTTTTGACAAGCGCCGTATCCATATCATGCCCCCTTTTTCTTTGTTCCGTACTCCGCCACAGTCTTCAGTCTGGCAGAAAGTACAGCTGCAAGATCCTTTGATTTTACAAGATCCACATACTTTGCAACATACCGGTCGAGCTTCTCTCTGTATTCTTCTGTACTGATCTCTCCTCTTTCAAGAGAAGAAAGTCCCTTCTCCCAGCTTGCAGTCATCTTGGGCTCGAGCATTGAAGGCAGGGTCATCAGCACTATCTCGTATATCATCTCACCCATGACTGACGGAGTGAGGACCTGAGTCTTTTTATTAAGTTTAAGATAGCCGTTCTTTACAAGCTTTTCAATGATGCCGGCTCTCGTGGCAGAAGTTCCTATCCCTGCACCTTTGATCTCGGCCCTAAGCTCCTCATCCTCTATGAGCGATCCTGCATTCTCCATCGCAAGTATCATGGAACCGGAGGTGTATCTCTTGGGAGGACTTGTCTTTCCTTCCTTTATCTCATAACCATTGATCTCAACTATATCACCCTTTTTAAGAGCTGAAAGGACTTTGAGCAGATCCTCGCCGGCTACTATCTCCTCATCATCCGAAGACTTGTCTTCATCATCCTGGTCGGAGGATTCTTTCTTTGGCTTATCCTGTCCCGTGATCTCATAGAATCCGGGCTCCTTTAAGACCTTTGTGGAAGTATGGAACTTCTCGCTGCCTGCAGCAGTCACGATCGAGATCTTAGTAAATACAGCCGGCGGATAGAATATCGAAAGGAACCTCCTTACGATCATATCATAGACCGAACGCTGCAGATCCGAGAGAGAATTAAGTCTTGAGACGTCTCCTGTAGGGATTATCGCATAATGATCCGTGACCTTGCTGTCATTGACATACTGAGTCTTTGCAAGTCCCTCGTAGAGCTTCTCGTCCCTTATCCTTAAGACGAAATCCTTTACCGGCTGATACCTGTAGAGTCCGCCGAGATTCTTAGTGATCTCGCCTGCAACAGCAGTTGTGAGGACTCTGGCGTCTGTCCTCGGATAGGTCGTAAGCTTTGCCTCATACAGAGTCTGGGCGATATCAAGAGTCTGATCAGGGCTTATCTTGAACCTCTTGCTGCAGGCAGCCTGGAGTTCGGCGAGATTATACAACAGTGGCGGTTTTTTGCTCTCATCCTTTTTATCAGCCTTAAAGACAAGGCCGCTCTTATACTCCGCCAGTGAATCAATCAGACCCTGCGCGTCCACCTTATGTTTGAAACCCTTTTCGGAATATAACAGAGGAGACTCAAAATAAGCGGAGCCCTTTACCGCCTTCCATTCCCCGGTAAAAGGAGCTCCCGAGGCTGAAAATGATCCATGTACCTTGTAAAATGGAGTCTCTGTGAATTCGCGTATCTCTCTTTCACGCCTGACGACCATCCCCAGCACACAGGTCATAACCCTGCCGACTGCGATGGCTGCATATTTCTTCGTGCCCGCGGCCTCATTCATCATCCTGCCGTATTTGACAGAAAGAGCTCTCGAGAAATTGATCCCCATCGAATAATCTTCTATCCCACGCATTATGCCGGCATTGGCAAGATTCCTGTAATCCTCGTAGGGCTTTGCTTCGCTGATCCCTCGCCTGATCTCGTCCTCGGTGGTCGAATCTATCCAGATACGGCGTTCCGTGACGCCCTTCCTTACTCCGCCCTTCATACGGATGAGCTCTTCTATGACCTGACCCTCTCTTCCGGAGTCACCGGCCCAGAGGATCTCGGATACATCCTCCCTGTGCAGGCATTTATTCACTGTCTGATATTGTTTTTTTGAAGAAGGTATGACGGCATATATATATTCTGCCGGAAGAAAAGGAAGATCTTTTAAGTTCCATTTCTTGTATTTTTCGTCGTATGCATCAGGATAAGACATCTCGACGAGATGCCCGACGCACCATGTAATGATGTAGGAATCATTTTCGATGAGACCGTCTCCTCTGCCGGAAACATGCAGTATCGCTGCATATTCCCTGGCTACGGACGGTTTCTCAGTGATGATAAGAGTCTTTCCCAAATCTTAAGATCATTTCTTTCCGATATATTTTTGAGCAGTAAGGAGTTCGGCGCAGAGCACAGCTCCTCCTGCAGCGCCTCTTATGGTATTGTGAGCAAGTCCCACGAACTTATAGTCAAAGACGGTATCCTTGCGGAGTCTGCCTATGGATATACCAAAGCCTCTTTCAAAATCAACGTCCAGTGTCACCTGAGGCCTGTTGTCATCCTCAAGATACTGTATGAACTGCTTCGGCGCGGAAGGAAGATCCAGCTTCTGAGGCTCCCCTACATAGGATGTAAGTGCCGATATAAGCTCCTCCTTTGAAGGATCCTTCTCAAAGTCAATAAATACCGATGCGGTATGACCGTTGAGCACCGGGATCCTTATGCACTGAGCTGTGATCTCGGGTCCCTCGGCCGGAACTATCACTCCTTTATTCTCATCGATATGACCGTATATCTTAAGAGGCTCCTTCTCGCTCTTTTCCTCTTCACCTCCGATATAAGGTATCACATTACCCTCCATCTCCGGCCAGTCCTTAAATGTCTTGCCGGCACCGGATATTGCCTGATAAGTGGACACTGCCAGCCTTTTGGGCCCGAATTCCTTCCAGATATGCACTGCAGGCGCATAAGCCTGTATGGAGCAGTTCGGCTTGACGGCAATAAAACCATTGGTGGTATTAAGCCTCTTCCTCTGGTATTCGATGATGCGGGTATGCTCGGGATTAAGCTCCGGTATTATCATCGGGACATCCTCGGTCCACCTGTGAGCAGAATTATTGGACACTACAGGGGTCTCGTTCTTTGCATACTCCTCTTCTATCTTTCTAATCTCATCCTTTGTCATATCAACAGCCGAGAAGCAGAAATCGACCTCAGAAGACACACGGGCGACATCGGATACGTCAAGTACAGTCATGCTTTTAACGCGCTCAGGCATCGGAGTCTCGAGCTTCCATCTTCCGCCAACTGCTTCCTCATATGTCTTGCCGGCTGATCTGGGGCTTGCAGCCAAAGTCGTCACTTCAAACCACGGATGATCCTCAAGCAATGATATGAACCTCTGACCGACCATACCGGTGGCGCCGAGTACGGCTACTTTTAATCTTTCCATTTTTTATCACCTCTTTTATCAAGATAATCTTTGTAATATGCGACAGCTTCGGCCATCTTCTCCTTCCCGGGAGCGCCTTTGGTAAGACGCCTTTCCACGCAGGTCTTTAATGATATGGCATCATAGATACCTTCATCAAAGATCTCCGATTCCTCTTTGAATTCATCAAGAGTAAGATCATCGAGAGCTATGTTTTTATCAAGGCATTTTAGCACAAGTCTTCCGACTATGGAATGGGCATCACGAAACGGCACGCCCTTCTTTACAAGATAATCGGCTGCATCTGTCGCGTTCGTAAAGCCCTTCTTTGCGCTATCTTCCATGATCTTTCTGTCAAAAGAGATGGAAGACATCATCCCGGTGAATTCCCTTAAGCAGTCAGATACGGTATCCATAGCGTCAAAAGCCTGTTCCTTATCCTCCTGCATATCCTTGTCGTAGGCCAGAGGGATGCCCTTCATCGTGGTAAGAAGGGATAAGAGCGATCCGTATACCCTTCCTGTCTTCCCTCTCACAAGCTCGGCGATGTCGGGATTCTTCTTCTGCGGCATGATGGATGAACCTGTGCTGTATCTGTCATCTATCTCCACGAATCTGTATTCATTTGAATTCCATATGATGATCTCTTCGGAAAACCTCGAAAGATGCATCATTATTATGGACAGCGCAGAAAGATATTCAATAAGATAATCCCTGTCGGATACGGAATCCATGGAATTCCTGGTGGCTCCTCCTTCAAATCCTAGGAGTGATGCCGTCATCTCTCTGTCAAGATCATAAGTGGTTCCGGCCAAAGCTCCGGATCCAAGAGGACAGGAATCTGCTCTGTCATAAATATCATGCAGTCTGTCCCTGTCTCTTAAGAACATCTCAAAATATGCACCCATGTGATGCGCAAGGGTTACCGGCTGTGCCTTCTGAAGATGTGTGAAGCCCGGCATATAAGTATCGCATTCCTCTTCAATGATCTTGAGCAGAGCTTTCTGAAGATCGTAAAGCAGGGCATCGGTCTCTTTGATCCTGCGTCTGGTATACAGCTTCATGTCCAGAGCGACCTGATCATTCCTGCTCCTTCCGGTATGGAGCTTTTTCCCGGGATCGCCAATCCTCTTTGTAAGCTCGGCTTCCACAAAACTGTGTATGTCTTCGGCCTCATCGGATATCTCAAGCTTCCCCTGATCGATATCCTGTCTGATACCGGAAAGGCCTTTTGTGATCTCATTTCCGTCAGCCTCGGATATAATCCCGCGTGCTGCAAGCATCTTCGCATGAGCGATCGATCCCTCTATATCCTCAGCATACAGTCTCTTATCGAAGCTTATGGACTGATTGAATCTGTATGCGGATGCATCAGTCGCTTCCGTAAATCTTCCTCCCCAGAGATTAGCCATTTTATTCCCCCTTAAGGATCAGAGCGCCGGATACGAGCATGGTCCCTCCTATCGCAACAGCAGGAAATAAAGACGTAAGACCTCCGACAACAAGAAGAAGTGCCGCTACTATGACAGAGACAAATCCAGGCGACCTCGAAAGCAGTACCCCCATGACTGTGCAGAAGACCAGCACGATGATGAAGACCGGTATGCTTATATCTAGTTCCTTGATCCCGAAAACAAGTGCAAGAATGAACATAAGACCGAGTGCGATAAGTCCGAGAGTCATCTTGGGGATAGCGCCGAATACAAGATCATCGTCTTCCCTGAGTCTCTGCTGTCTCATCTCACGAGGCTGCCCCTGCATCTGCATATTCTGCTGCATGCCTTGATGCATACCCGTCTGCATCATGGGCTGCATACCCGGCTGCATTCTCTGCGGCATGCCCTGCTGCATTCCCGGCTGCATATTCTGCGGCATGCCCTGCTGCATATTCTTCTGTATCATTTCATCCCGTGGTCTCGGAGCTACTCTGGTCCTGCTTTTATTGCCGTCACTCACATGAGTGATGATATCCGTGGTCTCGGGCGCTACTTTTCTCGTATCCAATACATCCCCCTCCTGTTATTAATGAACTGATTCTACACCAAAACGATATGCCGGACAAAGTATCAGGTATCCAGCCAGTTTTTGTCAGTGACCTTGCCCTTTTTGAACTGTCCGGTCTTTTTATTGAATTTCAGTTCTGTGATCATATATGCATGACCGTCTGTAAAATCGTCTGTCAGTGTGTAGAATTCACCTTCATCGTTCTGATAAAAGCCCTCTGTCTCCATGGAAATGTCCATTTCATAAGAATCCCCGTCTTTTACACCGAAGATAAAGGTAGCCCATCCGCTTCCGTAGCCTCCGCAGTCTCCATAGAAGAAACCTATTCCATTTTCCTTGTCTTCAAGGTAATGTCCGAGTTCAGTCTTGTACATGGACAATCCTCTGAAATCAGTACGGACCTTCTTTGTATCACCGTCCGAAGATATGAACCATACCGCATCAGGAATATAACCGTCATATTCATCGCTCTCGCCTGTGACAACGAAGGCTTCTTTTTTGCCGTCACCGTCATAATCCTCCCTCTCAAGAGCACATACATTGCCAAGATCATCGGCGATATTCAAAGCTTCATCTGAAGACAGTCCTTTATCACTGCTTTTCTTCGAATCTGAAGAATCCTTCTTATCATCACTGCTGTCTTTTGGATCAGAAGAATCTTTCTTGTTTTTACTGCCTTCTTTTTCATTAAATATCCCGTCAGCGTCAAGTGTCATGACTTTCTCCGTCTCATCGTCACTGACTTTGATCGAAGAAGGATCATTCGGAGCATAATACGGAGTAAAGGATTCATCATCCTGCTCATCCTTTGAAACATATGAGAAATGAGCATCTATCTCATCAACTTGTTTTACTTTCTTATTACTTAAAAGATAAGAGCTTATAGTGACCGGATCATCATCCTCATTCGTTGCAAGAAGTACTGTCTGATGATCCTGATGGACAAGAAAGACATCGTAGGGTCTTTCCGTGTCAACGCCGGATTTTATCTCTTTCCAGTTGTGTTCAACACCGATATTGAGGCCTTTACAACGTATCATCTCAGCCCCGTCATATTCGATAAGGTCCGTCGCATCTGATATGAGAATGCTTTCATGCTCGTCTTTATCATCCAGATCAAGGAAGATATAATCATTCTTGACCGGCATCATGATCCACTCGTCAGGAACGCTGTCCACCACATCATCCTTGAAAAACTTTGCGTCCAGCTCTTCATCGGTGAAGAAATAAAATACGCCGAAGGCCTCGGGAGAAAAAATATATGCATCTATCCATACCTGCACGCCCTGTGGGAAGAATGCCCAAGTGATATCTCCGGTATTCATGTAATCCCGTAATGTATCATTAAGATTTTCGATATCCCAGTTATTGTCTGCTACAGAGTTACCCATCCAATTGTAGACACTGTCTGTCAGCTCATCATAAAACCCGTCTTCATCCTTTAATATATCAGAAAGCTCTATCTCTTCTCCTGTCTCCGTATCCCAGTTGTAACCGGTATAATCAACATCATTAAGGTCCCCTACAAGGGAATCCTGTCTTTGCTCCGTAACAACGGAAAAATACTTTTCATCACTTCTTGTGACATATATATTCCACTCATCATGAAAGGCTTCGAGGTCGGAAGGATTGTCCCATCCACTTATGATCTTTTTCTCTTCTGCCAGACGGTCCTGCTCGGCTTCTTCTATAACCTTGTTCATCTTCTTGATGCTCTTCCTAAGGGGAGAATGCTCATCTCCGTATGTCTTTGAAAGTTTCAGATAAGAATACCGGTGGTCGCTTTCCAATACATCTCCTGCGTAGTTATAATCGTAATGCTTCGCGATATAATACTGCGGTCTTGTAAGAGAAGCGGCATCATCTGCTTCTGTCTCATCCTCTTCGGTTGCTTCTTCAGTTACTTCTTCGCTTTTATCCTCATCCTCTTTATCAACGGAATCTTCGCTCTCCTCTTCCTCGGTTGATTCCTCGGTCTCAGACTCGATATCTCCCTTGATCTTGTCAGCAAGAGAACTGTCATCCTTACCGCAACCGGTGAATGAAAACACAAGAGCTATCGTAAGAAATACACTGATGATCTTATATCGCATGTATCTGTCCTTTCTTAGTATCCTGCCGGAATCCGACTGTTATTTTCGAAAATTATCAAATATCCCGTGATCCGATAAGCAGCGTTCACAAAAATATATTCAGTATATAATAACAAACGGCACAGTTTTTTACTAGTGCCGTCTGCAATGTACATTCGGTTTTCAGTTATATCATCTCAGTGAAAAGAGTATCTTTCCGTATGTGGGATAAGGCAGATAGCTGTCAGGGATTATCTTTTCTGCCTTGTCAACGAAGGTCCTGAGCTCCTCCATATCCTTCAGTATCACATCATGATAGAACCTTGCAGCCTCGAGATTGTCTTCTATCCTCTCTGCCCTCTCGGTATCATCGCGGAGCTGATGGATCTTATTTCCTATGATCTCACTCGTATCATCAAGCGTATTGATGATATCCGACTCGTAAGATATGGGAAGAGTCGGCAGGATCTGCTTTTTCTTCAGTGCTTCGTTGGTCACATCCTTCATATATGATACTAGCCCCTCCGTGAAATCCTTTCTTATCATCTCCTGAAGTGTGAGCGCTTCTATATGTATCTGCTTGTTGTAATTCTCAAGGAAGATCTCATAGCGGGATTCCAGTTCCGCATCGGAGAGCACTTCATGCTTTTTGAAGAGTTCCCTGTTCTTCTCGGACAGAAGCTGCGGCATCGCATCCGGCACGGATCTTAAGTTATAGAGGCCTCTTTTCTCTGATTCCTCAAGCCACTCATCCGTATACCCGTTACCGTTGAAGATCACTCTCTTATGCTCTTTTAGCATATCACGAAGCATGCTGTCTATCTCGCTGTCAAGATCGTCTTCCGGGACGTCCTTAAGTCTTTCATATATCTTGTCCAGTTCCTCCGCAACAACGGTATTGAGTGCGATATTGGGGGATGCAACAGATAAAGAAGAACCGGGCATGCGGAACTCAAATTTATTGCCGGTAAAGGCAAAAGGAGAAGTCCTGTTCCTGTCAGTCGTATCCTGAGTTATATGCGGAAGTACATGTGCCCAGCTCATCTTTGTGGTGCTGCTTCCGTCATATTTTGTCCCCTCTTCGATGGACTTAAAGACTGCGGCAAGCTCATCGCCTACGAATACAGAGATCACGGCAGGCGGAGCCTCATCTGCTCCGAGCCTTAAGTCATTCCCGGCTGTAGCCACGGAGAGTCTTAAAAGATCCGCATATTCATCCACAGCGGAGATCACGGCCATAAGGAAAATCAAAAACTGCTTGTTATCCTGAGGTGTCTTGCCCGGATCAAGAAGATTCTCTCCGGTATTGGTGCAGATAGACCAGTTGTTGTGCTTTCCGGAGCCGTTTACTCCCGCAAAGGGCTTCTCATGCAGAAGACAGGCATATCCGCATTTGTCAGCAACCTTCTTCATTATCTCCATCGTAAGCTGATTGTGATCCACGGACACGTTCGCTGTCTCAAACACGGGAACAAGCTCATACTGAGCGGGAGCAACTTCGTTATGCTTTGTCTTTGCGGGCACTCCGAGCTTCCAGAGTTCCCTGTCAAGCTGGTGCATGAATTCAGATACCTTGGGCTTTAAGACACCGAAGTAATGATCCTCCATCTCCTGACCCTTGGGCGCTTTGGCTCCCATAAGGGTCCTTCCGCACATCACGAGATCCTTGCGCTGCAGATACAGTTCTTTGTCGATAAGGAAGTATTCCTGCTCTGAACCTATCGTGGTATTGACTCTTGTAACGTCCGTCTTGCCGAGAAGCTTAAGAACCCTGACAGCAGACTCGGACAGGGCATCCATGGATCTTAAAAGAGGTGTCTTCTTATCAAGAGCCTCTCCGCCGTAGGAGCAGAAGGCCGTAGGTATGTAGAGAGTACCGTCCTTTAAAAAGCAGGGCGACGAGGGGTCCCATGCCGTATATCCTCTGGCTTCAAAGGTAGCTCTTAAGCCGCCCGAAGGAAAGCTTGAGGCATCCGGCTCGCCCTTTACAAGCTCTTTTCCCGAGAATTCAAGAAGTATCTCGCCGTTGCCCACAGGATAGATGAAGCTGTCATGCTTTTCGGCAGTAAGTCCTGTCATCGGCTGGAACCAGTGGGTATAATGAGTCGCTCCGTTCTCAAGAGCCCATTCCTTCATGGCTGCTGCAACGGTATTCGCCACATCAAGGGAGAGATGTGTGCCGTTTTCAGCGGTAGCCTTAACTGCATTATATACATCTTTCGGAAGCCTCTCCTGCATGACTCTGTCACCGAACACAAGACTTCCATATATATCCTTTATAGATTCTCTGGCCATAAAAAACCTCCTTCGATGTTCATATATATGGCTCTCGCCAACAATTCCGTAAGATACTCCCCGCTGTCCATGATCATCCTGCTGATACCGCAGACGAGGATGCCGAAGAGATAATTACCGTAAAACACAGGGAAAGAAATCTGTCCCATGATATCACAGGAAAGCTCATTTCTCGAATATATCTCCGACACGCTGCATTCTCTCCTGTCCTCATGGATAACATAGAGAGAGCCGTTTTTGTATACACATCGAAGATCGATGGTCTCAGGTATGGTATCACGACCGTCTCCCTTGTATATAACAGGCTCTCTGAAAAGATACAGGGCTGAATTGCCGAACCCGAGCTTATCGATATTATCGATCACATTATCTATACCGTCTTTTTCAGAACCATAGTATTTTGCCGTATTGATGAGAAAGCTTTGGATCATCTCTCTGCGGGCTGAAGAGAGCTTGTCTTCCATCGCTTTTTCAAAAGCCTGGGACTGTATGGCTTTATTCCTTATATATGAGAACAGCCTGTTGTTGTATGAATTGGAGAAGGATCCCCTTAAGGTCTCATTCATGCTGCCCTGCAGTCTGGACAGACTTTTAACAAGTTTGTTGGCATCGGTGTATCTCATGGCACCGTTATCAAAGAAAGCATCTATAAGGCGTCTTATCTCCGAATACTGCTTTTCATCCATATATCTGTTTTTGATCGAAGACATCATCCTGGATATGATCTCATAGAAAAGCCTCCTGAGATCTACATCGCCCTTATCCACTATCTCATTGCCGTATCTGTAAAAACAGTCGTCAAAAAAGCTGTAGATAAAAGCGCTGTCCACCATCAGGATATCCTTTGAAGTGATCTCGTATGTCTCGTATTCAAAGGAGTCTCTCCCGAAAAAGCGAGTGGGAACATATGCGGAAGAAGTCTCTTTACCGTCGATCTTATCAAGCAGTATCTCCAGAGCCTTCTGACCGACAGTCACTCCGTCAGCGCCTATGGATGCAAGCGGAGGCACCATCTGAACTGCCATCACTGCATTATCAAAACCGAAGACATATATGTCCTTCCCGGGCACGAGACCGTTTTCTCTCATAACGTCATAAAGGCCTGAGGCCGCAGCATCATTAACGCAGAATATTGCCTGAGCATCCGGATTGTTTTTCAGCAGTTTTGCAGCTGCTTCCTGTGTGTTGTCAGACATATCGGACCATACATACTGATCATCGGAAAAGGGAAGGCCCGCCTCGGCCATAAATCGTGTGACTATTTCCTTTCTCTTCTTCGCATCGGTATTATCATCTCTTCCGCCGAGCATGCATATCCTGGTAAAGCCTTTGATGCGAACAAGATAGTCCAGTGCCTCTCTTATGCCCTTCTCATTATTATAAGAAACTGAAAGTTCGCCTTTTTTTTCTGAAGAAATAAGAACCCTCGGAATATCACCGAAATAATCCATACCGGTGCTGTTGAGGTTTGGGAAAGAAACAAGGAGTCCGTCAAAATGACAGAGACTGTTGATCAGATATATAGAATTGTATATCTGCCTGTAGTGGTGAAGATTAACCCCGGGATCCGTACTGTAGTCCTGCTTTCCGGCTATCATGACGAGCTTAAGATCCTTTCTGGCCATTATGGAATGCGCGACACTGTGCGTAATATCCTTGGTATAATCTGTGCAGGTATCCTCTACCAGGAGGCCTATCGTTTTGCAGTTGTTATCCTTATGATCCATATCAGTCAAATATGTGAGATATCACGGGAGATCGCCAAGTTCCGGTGAAGGAACGGAGAAATAATAGCCCTGAGAAAAATCAATGTCATATTTCTCGAGCTTGTTCTGTATGTCCTTATTCTCCACATACTCGGCTACGATCTTGATATCACGTATCGAAAGTCTCTTCCAGTCGGATACAAGAGCTACAAGATTCTCGGATTCCGGATCCTCATAACAATTACGCACGATGGAACCGTCGATCTTGATATAGTCCGAGTGGATGCTTGCAATATGCTGGAGGTTCGAATATCCGCTACCGAAATCATCTATGGAGATATGACCTCCGAGCTTATGGACTGTGTCCACAAAAATGATCAGAGTATCATAATTATCCACATCCTCATTCTCAAGTATCTCAAATATGAAATTGCCCGGATGCCTGGCTGTGGACAGGAATCCGTATATATATTCAGTCATCTCCTCATTCTGGATATCGCGAACTCCCATATTGATGCTCACGCATTTATCATCGGAATCCTTGAATCTGTCAAAGACCTTGCGGACCATGGTGCGCTGGAGTTCGTCATACAGAAGCCCGAAGGATCTGGCAGCTCCGAGGAAGCTGCCCGGATAATACACATTCCCGTTTTCATCCTCAAGCCTCATCAAAGCCTCATAATGGTGAATCTCCTTGTTTTTGTTATCATATATGCCCATATAATATGGTATGACCTTATCATGCGAGAGCGCATAATTGATAACATTCACCATATGATATTTCTCGCGGATGCTGTCCTCATCAAATTCCTCGACACTTCCGTCACAGACAAAGAACTGTACATTCTTGCGGGCCATCTCAAGCCTCGATGAATTATAGATCGAGCTGAGATTATCCACCGTACATCCGTTAATGACACAGAAAACGGGAACTATGGAGATATACTGCTCGGAAGTCTCAAAAAGTATCTTCTGAAGCTGCTTCATATCGTCGACAAATGAATGCAGCGATATCATGAAGGATGGTGCAGCTATGGCTATATTCCATTTATCGAGAAGATACAGCCGGTAATCCTTGCCTGATACAAAAGCAGAACATCTCGAAATGAAGTTCTTGTATGTGGCCTCGATCATCTGCTCTGAAAAGACCATCTGCATGCTGGATATATCTAGAACATCGATAAGACAGACCCTGTCATAACCCTTTATCTTGATATCCATGTTAAGGGCAGCCTCATTGAGCATGCCGCCGTCTTCGGAATAAATGAGTTTGAGCTCACAGTTCCTTATGAAATCCATAAGGTTGGATTTGATGTCCTTATCAAAGGAGTGCACGTTCTCTATGTCCATAAGATATCCGATGAGCACGCTGTTATCCGATTCGAGCGCCTGCGTATTTGAAAAGACATAGGGGTTGAACTGCTGGATGGCTTCGCTCTCTCCGGCAGCCGAGATCACAAAAGCGCTGTTGCAAAAGACATTCATTCCGTCTATACAGCCTATCTCGCCCTCGGTAAGGCATCCGCTCATATTTGAATTCTCATAGATGGAAAGCTCCCACATGACGCTGTTAGGGAAATTCCTGGATCTGTCGCGGCAGGAATAGCCTATGACTGTCTCCGCCTTATCGAAGGTCTCAAATTTGTTAAATGCTCTCCGGTTATCGGCAACTATCTTTCTGTCATAGATGAAGCCTCTGATTATCTTTTCCCCGGTATCCATATTATGATTGGTCTGCAGTCCGTCATCGGAGCAGCCAAACATGAACGGTACGTTTTTGTGGCCTGTGTATACGAACGGGAAGTGATATGCAAGATCAGGCCTGTCCTCGATCTCATCTCCCACGCCCTCACGGAATTTCTCGGATGCAGGAACTCCGTCTATGGAAAGGATCATATTATCCTTAGCATCCGTGATCTCAAGCTCATCCCCTACAAGCTGCACGCCTGATACGAGCGAGCTGACGCAATCAAAGACGCCGCCGCTGATACTGGCAGCTATCATACCGTTCTCTGACCATCCGTTTTCGTCAAATACAAAACCCTTCTTATCCGAATCGTCTCCGGCAATATCCAAAGCAGTAGCCACGCCGCCTATCATCTGTATGCCCGGCATGATATCATTGCCGGCATCGACAAAGCGCTTAATATCTTTGTAGCCTGTGGTAAAGAAAGTAAACATCAGCCCTTTATCGGAAGATACAAGAGCCTCCTTTACTTCATTGCAAAGATCCACAGCAGACATACTTTGCTCCGGTGCAGCAAGAGGCAGATCTTTTCTTAATGTCTTAAGCTTAGCCTCTGACATGAGGCTTACAGAGACAAGGCACTGGTCCGGGTACAGCCTTCCCTCATATATAACAGCGGAAGTACTGGTCCCTATGATCTTCGCTTTGGGTACGATCTCTTTTATGAAAGAAGCAAGATCCACCGCTTCTTCAGCGGCGTGTATCGCTGTATGGATCCTGACAAGGATATCCCCTTTTTCAGAATCGATCATCAGCTGTTTTATCGTATCAGCCAGCCTTGTTTTTGAAATGTATTGAATGTTCCAGGTAAACAAAAAGCACCTCTTTAGCACATAATTATGTTAAGTATATCATAATATGTAAAAATGAGACACCTTAAACGATTGAAAATCTTATGAAAAAACTTCAAATAATAAAGATGGAAATAAATATTATAGAAGATCAGCTATCTCGTATATCATCTTCTCGGTCCTCTCCCATCCGAGGCAGGGATCGGTGATAGACTGACCGTACACTCCGCCATCGGGCTTCTGGGATCCGTCGACAAGATAAGATTCGACCATAAGGCCCTTTACAAGCTTTCTGATATCTTCTGACAGCATCATGCTGTGAATGATCTCTTTTGCGATCCTGGGCTGCTGATCAAACTGCTTCCCGGAATTCGAATGGTTTGTATCAACGATCACGGCAGGATTCTTCAGGCCGCTTTTTTCATATAGCTCATTAAGGAATACAAGATCCTCATAATGATAATTGGGCGCAGAATGCCCCGACTTATGGGAATACCCCCTTAATATGGCATGAGCAAGAAGATTGCCGCGGCTTACGACCTCCCATCCTGAATATTCGAAGGTATGAGAACTCTGAGCTGCGTTGATGGCATTCATCATAACAGAGAGCATGCCGCCCGTGGGATTCTTCATGCCAACGGGTATGTCGAGTCCGCTGGAAGTAAGACGGTGCATCTGATTCTCAACGGATCTTGCGCCGACAGCGACATATGAGAGCACATCCGAGAGGTAGGAATGATTCTCGGGATAGAGCATCTCGTCAGCGGATGAAAAGCCTGTCTCTTCAAGTGCCCTGATATGAAGCTTCCTGATCTCCATGATACCCTTTAAGATATTGGGATCACTCTCCGGATCGGGCTGATGGAGCATGCCCTTATAGCCGGCTCCTGTGGTACGTGGCTTATTCGTATAGATCCTGGGGATCATGACAATCTTATCTTTTACCTTCTCCTGGACCTCACGAAGCTTCGTGATATATTCGAGAACAGCATCAGATCTGTCAGCCGAACAGGGTCCTATGACAAGGATGAACTTATCGCTTCTGCCTACAAGGATATCCTGTATCGCTTCATCATTTTTCTTTTTCTGTGCTACGGATTCCTCCGACAGCGGGTACATCTCTTTAACGACCCTTGCCGACGGAAGTTCTCTTTTGAATTCAAGATTCATCGTTTTCCTCTGTATCTTCAGAACAACTGCCGTTGTTTCCTATTATATAAGTCTGATAAGATCCAACAAGCTTAAGTCTTGCGCATATCGCGGAAAGCTCATTTATCATATCACGACCGTTCTGGGTATTGATATTCCCTTCAGCTTCTATGAAGAAATAATAACTCCAGAGAAGCTCCTTCATGGGTCTGCTCCTCAGACTCTTCATATTATAACCATGAGCGCCTATAATATTCAACGTCTGTGCAAGGGCTCCGGCCTCATTCTTAACGGTGAAGACAAGGATAAAGCTGTCCTCATCCCTGCCGGAAGATGCCCTGTTGCGGTCCATGGCTCTTGAAAAAACAGCAAATCTCGTAGTATTACCGCTGCTGTCCTGGATATTGTCATCCAGAATGGACAGCCCCATAAGTTCTGCAGTCTCTCTGGAGGCGACAGCCGCAAGCGTATTGTCTCCTCTTTCTTTAACATTCATTGCGGCAAGAGCGGTATTACCGTACTCATGAGTCTCATAGCCATGCCTGCTGATATAATCAGAGCATTGCAAAAGAGCCTGCGGATGGCTGATAACGGATCTGATATCCTCTCTGCGGCTTCCCGGAAGCCCAAGCAGACAGTGCCTTACGGGAAGTTCTATGACCTTATTCACAAAAAGATCTCCGGAAAAAGCAAGGTCCATGACGGTATTGACCTCACCTGCGTAATTATTCTCAAGAGGAAGCACCGCGCAGTCACATTCCCCGTTTTCCACGCTTTTATATGCCTTTTCAAATCCGCTCATGCATACAAGAGTCTCATCCCTGAACATGGTCTTCGCCGCTATATATGCAAATGACCCTTCGACTCCGCTGTAAGCTATCTTCATCCCGGACAGAAGCCTGTGCTGATACCTTGAAGACAGGTCTACTATGTTCTTCAGAAAACTGACATAGTATTCTTCATGATCAGGATCTTCAATATACTGTCTGTTCTTCTCAAGGAGCAGCTTTTCCCTGGAAGCATCGCGTACGGGAAGTCCGTGTTCCTTCTTGTATGCAGCTATGGCAGCGCTGGCTTCCATCCTTTTTTCAAAAAGGTCTGCCATCGCCTTATCGATCTCTTCGATCTCTTTGCGTTTCTTTACAAGATCATCCATAAAATACCTCTGAATACTACACAAACTGAGAAAGATTTTAAATAGTCAAAGCCATACTTGTCAAGGATAACATGATATCCCAGTGGCAGAATACAGCAGGAATTAATTGCCATAATAAAAGATATGTCGTATATAATAATAAAACATGATTCAGGAGGATGATATGACTGACAGATTTAATAAGCTCGATGATGACAGCCTCGAGATGGTAAACGGCGGGACCAACAAGGAAATGCGCGAGATAAGAGATAAGCTCGGCAGCAATAATCTCGGTGAAATGATGGATGACCTTCAGAGCAAAGGTATTATTCCCAAGCTCTCATCCACTGAAAAGAACGAATATTTTGACGGAAAGACCGGCAAAAGCATGTCACACACCGATGTTATGAACAAACTTATGGGCAAATAGGTTACTCGTATGAACCGATGATTTCGAGTATCTCGTTGGCATAATTGGGATATTTTGTGACAATATCCTGAACTTCCTTTTTTGCGATATCGCGGTTTTCGGTATTATAGGATATGCGCTTTCTGAGTCCCTGTCTTCTGGCGACAAGCTCATGCCTGAGCTCGACCATCTCGCGTTTGTCCACCACGGCTTCCGCCTGATGGAGCCAGAGCATGGGAAAATTGACATTGATGTTCATAAGCTCCCTGCGGTATCTCTCTTCCGCTGCGTCAAGATCGGAACTCATGCGCCTTATAAGATCTCTTTCTTCCTTTTCCTCAGTATACAGCCTGAAGTTATAAGCAAGCTCATCCGACGAATTGATATGATATTTCTCATATTCGTAAGTAATGAGGTTCTGTATGTTCACATATTTGATCTTGATAGTATTCTGCTTCGTGATTATCTGATTCAGCTGATTAGTCATCTTGCGTTCTATCCCTCTTGCTGTGATAAATGCCGATGAGGATATCGCAAGCGTGATAGCACCGGCCGCTGCTGCAAGGATAAAACCGGGTATCACATTCATCTCAAACATAAGATGCATAACGAGCAGGACTATCATAACAAAGAACATCGAGAATATCGTGATGATGGCAATATTTCGGCAGCTGATCTGCCTTCCCTCAGCCTCGCTCTTTTCAAACTGTCGGGAGACCTTTTCTCCCTCCAGCTTTTTCAGATCCTCCCTGACTATCTCTTTAAAATCTTCATGTGCCCTGAGATCATTCAAAGCCTTTGGCATATCAGCAGCAATATTTGCCATCTGATTGTATTTTGCCTCACTGATGCGGCCAAGCTTCGTGCTGTGAGTCTCACTCTTCTTCATAAGACGGAGCATGGTCTCTGCAGCCTGGACAAGATGACTGTCCTCCATATCAGGTATCTGATCGATGACCTCGCAGTCCTTCAGATAGTCCGTGACATAGCGGTACTCCTTTGAGGCCTCATCGATCTCATTGGTACACTCAGCCATCAGGTCGCAGAGGTTCTTGACATATCTCTGACGCAGCGCTCTTGAAGACATATCCACCTCGGAGCGGTCGATACGCTCGACCTCCGGGATGTCAGCTTTCATATAGCCGTCGTCGAAATAATCCCCCTGTTCCTCATCATATTCATACTCGTCGTCTTCAAAGTCATCATCATCTATTCTGCCGGCGAGCAGGTCTATGAACTTTCTGATAAAACCCTTTGCCATTCCTACAACATCCTTCTGTATTCGGCCTTAAGCCTGGTAGATATCCTTTCGGAGGCAAGCTGTGCTCCGTAAGTCTTGCCTTCTCTAAGGCTTTCTTTCAGCTCTTCTATCTCCTGCGGGATGACTGTAAGATTCTCGATCTCGCTCCTTAAGTCATCACCCGGATCGTCCTTCATCATCATATCCGTAAAATCAACCCTGGACATGGCAAGCTTTCTGCAAAACAGAGTCCTTCTCTTATCTCCTGCCATGCTGAAAGCCTCGCTTGCCTTATCAAACATGAAATACAGGGCATACAGTCTGCCGAGCTTTATCAAAAGCTCACGGTATTCAATGCCGTCGCGCTCTGATTCTTTGTCCATAAGCTCGCGAGCATGCTCGTATAACAGAATTGCAGGTCTGTATTTCCTGTGTGTGATAAGATAATCCCCTCTTGAGATAAGTCTGACATATTCCTTTGTTTCTCCGCCGGAGCTTATGCCCTTAAGGACAGTCTCGACTCCTTCATCGGACATATAGCGTCTGTAAGAGAGCAACACCTTAGTATACTCCGTAAGAGAACTTCTTGCACCCCTTAATTCATCGGCAAGATCGTGAAGCGCCAGATCATCTCCGATAAAGGATATCAGCTCATCAGCCATGATGTACTCACCGATATCATAGTATTTTTCGACTAAAACGTGACAAAGCTCCTCAAATGAATGTACGGATACAGCCAGCTCCGGTATATGATATGGACTTTTCGAATAGACTCCTATCGCCTCATAGATCATCAGATAAATACCTCCTGCTCTATGATGTCACCGGAAGATCTGTATATCTCTCCGAAACCAAGATCATGCGCCCTGCATATGATACAGGAATTATCCTTCATCTCAAGCTCCAGCCTGACACGCGTGCATCTTGAAGGTCTCTCGGGAAAGGTCTCGCACCTTACCACGCTGTATCTGACATCCTTCGTAAAGAAGGACTGAAGCTTAAGCCTTATCTCCTTATCATCCCCAAGATAGAACTCCGTGGAGATATGAGCTTCATACCAGTGGATACCGGCCTCCAGGAGAGGAACATATATCTCCTGCCCGTCTCTTATCATATATATGCCGATATTAGACACAAGCCTGTCATCATCAAAAAAGCTGCATGAATTAAGCAGGGGATTGCCGTCCCTGTCGTCTATCCCTGCATAACAGGCGCCTTTGGTATATAGATTCCTGCCCTGAAAGACTCTCCTCTTCCTCTCGCACAGATAGGCGACCGATGACTTAAGCCAGTTCCCCTCGAAGCCTTCGCCCGAAAGATACACCGCAGATACTATCTCCGAATCCAGAACGGATCTTGCAATATCGAGAAAACTCAGATCACTCTTTGACGGCATATCAAAATCCTTCTCCTCGACCATGCAGATATGAGGTCTTACATCCACACGCGTGACGAGCAGCATGCTGCGAACAGTCTCTCCGTCATAGTCAAACAACACGATCTTGTTCCTTGTGAGCGCTTCGTCCTGATTCATAGCATAGTAGAAAAAGCACTCCGAGTATCCGGCTATCCTGTAGCTAATGTCCATCTCCGAAAGGAATGAAGCGGCCTGCTCCACAGTACGTATGCAGTCGGCGGATATATCCGGAAGAGCTATCACGACACGTTCTATAAGGTCCATTGAAGAGAGTACGGAAGTCATATAGATCGTCTTTTTCATAAAGCCGGACAGAAGATCCGTATACTGATATGTCTCTCCGTACTTTACAAAGCTCTCTCCCTTTTGCGCCATGCTCAAAAGATTGGTGATGAGCTCGCTTTGATCCTTCGCGATCCTTACCGCATCTTCTCCGTAAGAAATCTCACCGTCTTCGCTGATATAGGCAGCAAGCGGGATCACATATTTCTCTGACCCTACGATAACGGGAACCGATACGACCTCTTCATTGGTTATCCTTTTTTCGGATGACCCGCTGTCATTCGCTCCGTTTTCAAGTCCTATGCTGACCTGGCATGAGAGGTCGTTCAAGTCGTATCCTATGACTCGGCCCATATGACCTCCCTCGCTATCTTATCCTTTATCATATAATCCTCGACAAGCTCAATGAAGCTGTCCTTATCCTGCATGTTAAGACTTAAGAGTGCATCCTGGAGTATCTCATATCTTCCGCTTCCGTTTCTTAAGCTGTCCTCGGATCTTTCAATATCGCTCCTGGCAGGACCTGCGCCCTCGACAGTAATATAATACTGCAGGCACTCACCGGGGAAAATTGCGCCGCGCGCCTGATATACACCCGGACATACCTCCCTCATATCTTCACTCTTAAAGGAAGGATTCTCCACAGGAGAAGTCTCAAGGCAATAATTAAGTGTGACCTTGAGTCCGGGATCGGACTTATGCTCTATGAACATATCCTCGGAGAAAAGCTCGAGCGAAGGAATAAGATCCTTGTATGAAAGGAAGAAATCAAATATGATGTCCCTTTCCGCCAGGCTTCTGAGATAAGGATAAAGAATCCTGTCAGTCCTCATATCACGTCTGCCCTCATAGAATCTTATCAGGCAGAGCGCCTCAATATCATTGATCTCGCCGTCTATCGCAAAGTCCAGCAGACCTATATACAGCCTGTCATCAAGCATCGCATCATGCAGGAAGCTGTCCTCTGCAGCCTTCTTAAAGTACTGGCTTATTATCCGCTTTGACGGGTCACCCTTGAGATAATCAAAGAATATCTCATCCCTCTCTCCTATATATGCTCCGGTCGCGAGCATCTGCTCAAGTATCCTTCCCTCGATCACGGATACCTCGGCTTCAAAATCCCGGCATGCGCTCCAGATATCCTTAAGCTCTCTGGTCGTACCTTCATAATATCTGGAAAGATACCCCAGTATCTCTTCATTGTATTTATTGCCCCTGAATGTAGCAGATGCGATCTCAAGCAGCACAGGGTCCACGTTATTCTCAAGCGGCTGATCGGATATTATGGGATTGATAAGCCCCAAAGCCTCATTGATCGTCTCGCTCTCCTGGATAACACGGGTTGCTATCCTCATAAGTATCCTGGGCTCCATTCCGTAGGAGCCATATTCGCGTATTATCCTGTAGGACTCGTCATCATTGCCTCTCATGGAGCAGAATCTCACATATTCATTACGCTCCTCCATGGTAAGATCAGCGGCATCGGTCTTTAAAAGCAGAGCGTTCAGCTCATCAGGCATATCATTGTCATAATAAAACCTCATAAGCTCGGTCAGCAGCCCTTCCTTGAATCGCGGATAGAAAAGATCCGAATCAAGTATCCGGCTTACATATGAGACATTACCTGAATCGACAGAAATATAGCTTCTGCCTTTTTCGGAAAGCGCTACCCACAACCCCGGATCATCTATGCTCGTAAAGCCGGCTCCCTCGATAAGATCATATGGACGCATCAGTTTTATCTCATCATACGTCACAAATCTGCTGCCGTATCTCCTGCCGTCATCATCCTCAAAGAATATCTCAAAATCATTGTCATATATATTAAGATATGCCCTTCCGTCCTTTACGGGTGCGCTTCGTTCTCCGTAAAATGCATCCTCGGTCACGGTCACCGTGCTTATCTTCGGATCATTTAAGAGCACAAGTCTCATAAAAGCGTTCTTGACCAGCGCAGATTTAAGAGCTCCGGTATCCAGAGACGGGTCGTCCGCATCCATAAAATACCCGATATAGTCGACTATGATCGCAAGATTTTCATCCATATTCCCCTGCAGTACCTCGGATGCGGCAAATCTTTTGAGATCATCCATGCTCTTTTGAAGGATGATCCCCGCCTCATCCTCATTAACTATCATATTGGCATATACATAGGCGCGGAACTGAGGTGGAAGGTCATTCCTGAAGCCGTAATACATAAGTACATTCTTCGGAAGAAGTTTGGTACTGCCGAGTTTCATGGTATAAAGATAAAAATCGTACAGATTCGTAACACCGAGATCCCTCTCCACAGCTTTCTCAAAGAACCTGAAGAATCTGTTGTCGGTGATCTCATGCCTTATGAGATAAGAGCATATCGATCTGAGCATGTCATCATCCTGAAACTCATCATAATATGCAGCCATTATCCTGATGATACGTGGATCGTAGCCTCTCATCCTCTGAGTAAGATTGGCCACCTGATCTGCGATCTCCCTCTTCATAAGGCTGTGACGTACGGCAAATACGAGCACATTGATCTCAAATTCATTGAGCGCCCTGATCAGCGTCGGATCACGTGACAGGATGCTGTAAGCCTCAAGATACATAAGCGGACTCCGCATGCCTCTTGACACCTGCTCCTCAAGAAGGGCTCTTTCTCTCTCGGGAGACATCTTAAGCCTGTCGTCAAGATATATGAGAACCCATAATATCCTCCAGGATTCGTCGGATCTTTGATAATAATCCCATACCTTTTTGCAGGCCCTGTCGGTCTCTCTGTCATCCTGATCACAATAGGCCCGGAGATATTCGTAGTAAGATAAAAGCTCGTACGGAGACTCATCTTCGTCTAGTCCGTGTTCTGCCGCCTGAAGTACGATATCCGCATCCTTTGTCCTGCCTGATGAAAGCAGAAGATGCGCCTGCAGCAGCCTGCTTACAGGATCATTCCTGTCGATGACAAGCAGTCTTTCCAGGATCTTATTGGAATTGGATATCCACTCTTCCGGGGAAGTGTTGCCGATACGGTAATTGATATATTCATTCATAAGGCGGACAGTTGCCGTCTTCCTCGAACGCATCCTCTCCCTGTCGGTAGGATTGCCTTCACTCATATCGACAAATACCGGCATCAGAGCTTCGGAATGCAGGGAACTAAGCTCTATACGTCCGAAATTATGACCGCTGTGAAGTCTGTCGTATTTGATATAAAAAGATATCTCTGCAAAATTACCTTCAAAATCCTCGAGAGTGTATTCGTTTTTTTCAAGACTTATAAAATCATCGGTCGCTTTGAGCGTGAATCCGGGATATCCCCATCCGCTCTTACGTACGGTGACCGTTACGTATACATCTTCTTCGGGATTGCGCCTCATAACGCTCTGCTCGGCAAAACTTAAGAGCACGGGATTCTTCTTGCCTGTCTCTATGAGGAATTCCTCAAGCCCTTCGAATTTGCGTCCCTTCTTTTCGCATTCCGAAAAAGCCCTGTACTTAAAGAAGGTCTCTCTGTCACCGCCTTCGAATATCCTTCTGGCATTTTCCGTATAAAACAACTCTACGGCTTCATTAAAGTCTTCCTTGGCAAGATTCGTGAAATGGAAAAGATTGCGAAGAGGTCCCTTAGAGGACATGATCTCTTCCCTTACGATACTTAATGTCACGGGGATCCTGTCCTCGCCCTGATCGGACACAACGGAGATAAAACCCTTAAATACCATTCCCGGATCAAAGCCATGAGAATCGATCTCGTAGACAATGCTTATCCCGCCTTCGGGAAGCTCTCCGCTGTAATCGGTCCTGTCAAGTTTTATGCATCTGTGGGATGCGCGCAGCATAAAAGCAATGCTTTCGCATTCGGAAGCATTGATCACAAAAGATCCCATGGCCAGGCTTCTGGGAAGACATGTCTCTTCTATTCTTTTGATGCTAAGCGCAAGACTCAAGAATATACCTTTCTGATAAGTGACATAAGCCTGTCGTCATCATCCTTTTTCATAAAGCAGAACCTGATATATCTGTCATCAAGTCCCGGAAAATCAGCGCAGTCCCTGATCATCATGCCTTCTTTTACTGCCCTTTCAAAAAGCCCGCCTGATGTAGGTCCTCCTTCGGGAAGCCTTACCAGGACAAAATTGGCTTCCGGTCTGTAATACCTTATCCCAAGCGGCTCCATGTCATCGAGCAGGGACATTATGCGTTGTCTTTCTTCTTTGATATATGCTCTTGTTCTTCCAATATGATCCGTATCCGAAAGCATGAGAAGCGCTGCCTCGTTTGAAAGCGAGCTCACTGACCACGGATCCTTACTCTCTTCTATCCTCTCCTTAAGTTCTGCTCCCTGTGTGATACCGTAACCAAGTCGTAACCCGGGAGCGCAGAAAAACTTTGACATGCTCCTTATCACAAAAAGACACCCGAACCTGTCAGTCAGAGGTGTGACGTCAAATCTCTCATCTGCAAAATCAATATAGGTCTCGTCCACGATACAGACAATACCGCATTTTTCACAACGTTTTAATACTGCTTCCATGCCATCCCTAGTGAAGGCAGTTGATGTGGGATTAACCGGATTGCATATTATAAGTATGTCATGACTTTCATTTAAGGCTTCGCAGATCTCACTGATATCCGGAGCAAATCCGTCTTCTTCTTTTAAGAAGAAATGTTCGACAGTCCCGCCTCTTTGCTTTACATTTCTTTCATATTCAGAGTAAGCCGGAGTGACTATAATGACCCTCGGAGATTCCATCTGTTTTATAGCAGCTCCGATAAGTTCCGTCGATCCTCCTCCAACTATTATATTCTCACTTTTTGCACCGCAGTAGAGGGATATGGCCTTCTTTAAGGCCCTGTACTCCCTGTCGGGATATCTCTCTACACAGTCAAGCTTTGATGTGATCCCCTGAAGGTATCTCTCCGATACACCCATGGGACTGACATTGGCTGAAAAAGATACAATATCCTCTTTGGGTATACCGTAGACCTCTTCGATCTTCTCTATATCCGATCCGTGAAATGCTTCACCTGTGATCATTTCTTTCTCCATGTGCCCGGTGCAAAAAGAAGGAGCATGGGATAGAGCTCAAGGCGGCCTGCAAGCATATCAAATGAAAGCACATACTTTGACAGGATCGAAAAGCCCGAGTAATTCCCTGTGGGTCCTACGACTGCAAGACCGGGGCCGATATTATTTAAAGTCGCCATTACAGCGGTAAAATTTGTTTCGAGATCAAAACCATCAAGACTTATCACAATGACAGATACTATCAGGACAAGAACATATGAAAGCAGATAAACCTCTACTCCGTTCACTGTCTCGTCCTTGACCTTCCTGCCGTCCATATACACATTCTTAAGAAGCCTCGGATGGATGAAATGCATCAGCTCTCTTAAATATGACTTGATCATTATTATGACCCTGGATATCTTGAATCCGCCTCCGGTGGATCCGGCACAGGCTCCCACAAACATAAGACATACAAGTATCGTCTTGGACAGAGCCGGCCATTCATTAAAGTCGGCTGTTGAAAAACCGGTAGTGGTTATAATGGAGCCGACCTGGAAAAGTGACTTGATGAAGCCGTCCGAAAGGCTTTCAAACATATGTCTTGCATTATACATTATTGCAGCCGTGGAGACTGCGATAAGGCCAAGATATACCCTTACCTCCTCTATATTCAGCGCTTCCTTTATGCTGTGTCTTATCAGTATAAAGAAATAAAAGTTGAAGTTGATGCCGAAAAGTATCATGAATATAGAGAAGATCAGCTGCTGGATATAGGAATAATCGGCAATGGATGAATTCCTGATGCCGAATCCTCCGGTGCCCGCGGTGCCGAAGGAAAGTGTGATGGAATCAAATAACGGCATACCGGTGATGAGCAAAAGGACTATCTCCAGAACAGTCATACCAAAATAAATGATATAAAGGATCTTGGCGGAATCCTTAAGCTTCGGAACCAACTTTCCGACATCGGGTCCCGGTGACTCGGATCTTAAAAGATGCATGTTCTGCGCTCCCGTCATAGGGAGTACGGCGAGCATGAAGACAAAAACTCCCATTCCGCCTATCCAGTGGGTAAAACTCCTCCAGAAAAGCGAACAGTGCGAAAGCTTTTCAACATCTGAAAGAATACTCGATCCTGTGGTCGTAAAACCTGACACCGTCTCAAAAAACGCATCCGTGAATGAAGGGATCTCACCCGTAAAGACGAAAGGCAGACATCCGGCCACGGACATCACTATCCATCCCAGAGCAACGGCTATAAACCCTTCCTTTGCATAATAATTCTGTTCTTTAACCCGGTGAAGAGTGATAAGCCAGCCGAGTACGGCACAGGATATCGCTGCGATAAAATATACTAGTCCCTGCTTTTCGCCGTAGAATAAGGAAACCACGGCAGGTGCGATAAAAAGCGCGCCTTCTATCTGTATCAGTTTTCCTAAAAGAAATAATACACTTGCAAAGTTCACTTTACTTACCTCTGATCTTCAAGGATATCCGTAATATCGTCGAGTCCTCTGTGTGTAGTCACGATAACGACTCTGTCACCAACCTTGATAGTATTGCCGCCCTTGGGATACATCACATTATTCCGGCGTCTTATGCACGCAACAATGACATCATCCTTGAGCTTAAGCTCCTGCAGAGGGACATCGGTTATCTCGGACTCCTCCCTTATGACAAATTCCAAAGCTTCCGCCTTGCCGTCAAGGATATTGACCAATGTCTCCACCTGGCTTCGCCCCATAGAATTCTGCATCGATCTTATCGTGGCATTGACGAGATCAGCCACAATGCTTCTCGTGTGTACTATGGTACCTACATCGATCTCCTCCACGATGGAGTCAAACATCATACGATTTACCTTGGTGATGATCTTGGCTTTGGGATTCTGCTTCTTTGCGTACAGTGAAAGGAGGATATTCTCTTCATCGATATTGGTGAGAGCTACTACAGCCTGGGCTCTGTCCAGGCCCTCTTCCATGATGACTGTCTCCTCTGTGCCGTCTCCGTTGATTATGGTAGCGTTTGTAAGAGCCTCATCAAGCTCTATGCAGCGGGATTTTTTACGCTCGATGATCTTGACCTCTATGCCTGTGTCCAAAAGCTGCTTGGCAAGATAATATGCCAGCTTGCTGCCGCCTATTATCATGGCATCCTTGACCGCATGTGTCTCTATATGAATGGTCTTGAAAAACCTCGAAGCATTAAGAGGCGAAGCGAGGAATGATACCCTGTCCTCCTCCATGAGCACGGTAGAGCCGTTTGCTATGAGCACATCATCTCCACGCTCTACGGCACAGATCTGAACGGAATTCCTGATATCCTGAGCCAGATCCATTATCTTCTGTCCGGCAAGCGGCGAATCCTTTTCTATCTTGAACTTCAACATCTCCACTCTACCGCCGGACAGCGTGTCTATCTTCATGGCTGACGGGAATCTCAAAAGACGGGCTATCTCTCTTGCAGCGGCAAGTTCCGGATTGATTACCATTGTAAGGCCCAGTTCCTCTCTGAAGAAGCTTACCTCGTCCAGATAGATTGGATTCCTGACTCTTACTATGGTCTTAATGTTCTTATTTGACTTCTTGGCGATGAGACAGCAGAGCATGTTCAGTTCATCCGAAACCGTCGTGGCCACCAGGACCTCGGCGTTAGCTATGCCTGCCTCCTTCTGAACACTGAGGGATGCTCCGTTGCCCTCAATACCTATCATGTCTCCGCTTCCCGCTGTAAGATTGACCACGTCCCTGTCTGTGTCTATGACAGTGATGTCATGACCTTCCTTTGACAGAGCTATTGCCAGAGACGAACCTACTTTTCCGCAACCTACGATTATGATCTTCATGCTGATATTCCATTCCCCATATATAGATTATAGTATTTTCCTTGACGGGCCATGAGCTCGTCATGAGTTCCTCTTTCAATGATACGCCCCTGCTCAAGTACCATGATACAGTCGGCGTTCCTTACGGTAGACAGTCTGTGCGCTATCACAAATGTAGTGCGCCCGCGCATGAGCCTGTCCATCCCGTCCTGTATGATCCGTTCCGTCCTGGTATCTATGGAGCTCGTGGCTTCATCAAGTATCAGTACCGGAGGATCGGCGACAGCGGCCCTTGCTATCGCAAGAAGCTGTCTCTGTCCCATTGAGAGATTGGCTCCGTCACCTGTGAGCACCGTATCATAGCCTTCGGGAAGCCTCTTTATGAACGCATGAGCATTGGCCAGACGGGCTGCCGCAACTATCTCTTCATCCGTGGCGTCCAGCTTACCGAATCTTATATTCTCCTTCACTGTTCCTGTAAATAAATGCGTATCCTGCAACACCATACCTAGTGAACGCCTGAGATCGGATTTCCTGATCTTATTCACATTGATGCCGTCATACCTTATCTTGCCATCCTGGATATCATAAAACCTGTTGATAAGATTAGTAATAGTAGTCTTGCCTGCGCCTGTGGATCCGACAAATGCGATCTTCTGGCCGGGACGGGCAAAGACCTCCACGTCATGAAGGACTATCTTGTCATCCGTATATCCGAAATCCACTCCGGACATAACAATATCTCCCTCAAGGAGCTTGTAATCCGTGAGGCCTGTATCCTTGTGATAATGCTCCCAGGCCCATACCTTGGTATGTTCCTTTGTAGGATGTATGCTTCCGTCTTCATCGACGATGGCATTTGTAAGAGTCACATAGCCGTCATCCTTCTCAGGCTCTTCATCCAGCAGTTTGAATATGCGCTCGGCGCCCGCAAGAGCCATGAGCACCGAATTGAACTGCATCGATATCTGATTGATCGGCATATTAAAGCTCCTGTTGAAGGTCAGAAAGCTTGCAAGAGCTCCGATAGTGAGTGATCCCTTTCCGTATAATGCGAGTGCTCCGCCTATGGCTGCGCACAGCACATAACTGAGATTACCCATCTGCATGTTGACCGGCCCCAGCATATTCGCAAATTTGTTGGCACTGTAGGCCGATTCAAACAGGTTCTTATTTTTTTCATCGAAGGTCTCTATGGACTTCTTCTCATGATTGAAGACCTTGACGACCTTCTGTCCTGTCATCATCTCTTCTATGTATCCGTTGAGCTCACCGAGCGACTTCTGCTGCCCGATAAAGCCTGCTCCCGATCTCTTGCCCAGGGCACCTGCAGAAAAAAGCATGACCCCGACCATAAGAAGTGAAACGGCTGTTAGCGGGATACTGAGAATGAGCATGCTCACGAACACGGATACGATAGTGATGAGGCTCTGAAAAAACTGAGGTATCGCCTGAGATATCATCTGTCTTAATGTGTCCGTATCGTTAGTATATATTGACATGATATCACCATGAGGATGCGTGTCAAAATATCTGATCGGAAGGGATTCCATCTTGAAAAAGAGCTCCTTCCTGATCTCAAGCATAGTTCCCTGGGTCACATATATCATGATGCGCTGATTGATATAAGTCGATATGACTCCGATAAGGTAAAATATACCGACACGTGTGATAGCACGCGAAAGATCGGTTAGATCGGTACTTCCGCTCTTTAACAGCGGCATTATATAGTCATCTATAAGGTTTCTGATAAAGAGTGTCCCCTGTACAGATGCAAGGACACCGATAAGGATGCACAAAGAAACCAGGATCAGATGAGGCGTATATTTACGTGTCATGTAGCTCATGGTGCGCGCAAAAAGCTTCCCCGGGTCTTTAACCTTGACTCTGGGTCTTCCCGCCATGCGGCCTGAGCCTCCCGGCCCCCTTATCTCTCTTACCTTTTCCTCTGCCATCTTATATCCCTCAGCATGTTCTATGAAGCAATGCCGTCAAAATCACCGTTACCGTTTGTCTGAGACTCGTATACATCCCTGTATATCTCGGAAGAAGCAAGCAGCTCCTCATGTGTTCCGATATCCGATATCACACCGTCATCCATGACTATTATCCTGTCTGCATTCATCACCGAATTGATCCTCTGAGCTATTATGAACACTGTCATATCGGGAAGATTTTCATTTAAGGCTTTTCTGATCTTTGCATCAGTCGCAGTGTCCACAGCTGAAGTGGAATCGTCAAAGATAATGATCTTAGGCTTCTTTATCAGTGCTCTTGCTATGCAAAGCCTCTGTCTCTGTCCGCCGGAGAGATTGGCTCCTCCCTGATCGATGTGAGCCTCATATCCGCCCTGCATCTTTTCTACGAATTCATCCGCGCCGGAAAGGGCACAGGCCCATCTGCACTCCTCAATGCCGGCATCCTCATTGCCCCATCTGAGGTTTTCGATCACAGTACCCGAAAACAGATTATTTTTCTGAAGCACCATGGATACCTGATCCCTGAGAGTCTTAAGAGAATATTGTCTTACATCGACACCTCCGACCTTCACGGATCCCTCTGATACATCGTACAGTCTCGGAATAAGGCTTACGAGAGATGACTTACCGGATCCGGTGCCCCCTATTATACCGATGACCTCTCCGGATCTTACTGACAGATCGATGTCCTTAAGTACATATTCCTCTGCTGTGTCGTTATAACCGAAATCAACTCCGCAAAACTCCACGGAACCGTCCTTGATCTGCATCACTGGATCTTCGGGATCGGTTATATCACTTTTTTCCTTTATGACTTCCACTACTCTCTGCGCCGAGGCCAGTGACATCGTCAACATCACAAATATCATGGAGAGCATCATAAGGGACATGAGAATGCTCATGCAGTAAGCCAGAAGGCTCATGAGCTCTCCTGTCGTAAGCTCATCCTGAAGGATGGCATTCGCCCCGAACCAGCTTATCAGCAGGATACAGGTATACACAGTAGCCTGCATGACAGGCATATTTGTCACCATCAGTGACTCAGCCTTTACAAAAAGCCTGTACAGATTACCGACAGCCTTGTCAAACTTGTCCTTTTCATATTCCTCCCTCACATAAGCCTTAACCACTCTTATGGCTGAGACATTCTCCTGAACAGAGGAGTTGAGGTCATCATATTTTTCAAATACCTGCCTGAAATACACGGATACCTTTCTTATGATCGCAAAAAGAAAAACTGCGAGAAATATGACAGCGATAAGATATATCAGAGACAGTCTGAAGCTTATCACCATAGCCATCGTCATGGCGATAAGAAGCGACATCGGAGCACGCATGGCCATCCTTAAGAGTATCTGATAAGCGTTCTGTATATTGGTGACATCTGTGGTAAGACGAGTGATAAGACCCGAAGTGGAGAACCTGTCTATGTTCTTAAAAGAATAATCCTGTATGCTGCGAAACATTTTGGATCTTAAGTTCATGGCAAGGCCGGCTGAAGCCTTTGCCCCGAAGACACCCCCTCCTATACCCGCAGCAAGACCGAATAAGGCAAGGACGAGCATCATCCCTCCGGTCCTCAATATTACATTCATATTACCGGCATTGACACCGTCATCTATGATGGTAGCCATGAGAAGAGGGATCATCATCTCCATTATGACCTCTGCTATCATGCAAAGGGGTGTAAGAAATGAAGGCAGCCTGAATTCGCCGACCAAAGACCCTAAGGTCTTAAGACACTCTCCTGTGGATATATCCTCATAAGATCTTTTCTGTCTCATCTGATCCGTCCGGCGCCGTCACCTGCATCGGTGATATAGAACTCGGCTTCTATGCCCGTGCGCTCCCTGTATATCCTTCCAAGATCACCTGTGAATCTGTCCACAGATTCATTCTTCACTATAGATACCGTGCATCCGCCGAAGCCTCCCCCCGTGATCCTGGAGCCTATTACTCCGGGAAGCTTCAGAGCCTCATCGACAAGGATATCTACTTCTTCACAGGATACTGCATAATCGTCTCTCAAAGATACATGTGAATCGATCATGAGCTTGCCGAAGGCCTCAAGATCTCCGTTCTGAAGAGCCGTTACAGCCCTGATCGTGCGTCTGTTTTCATATACTGCATGTCGGGCTCTCTTCCGGCATACTTCACTCTGTATGCTCATGCAGTTGCTGTCGAAAGTCTCCTCGTCAAGCTCTCCCAGAGAATCGATATCAAGTATCTTCCTGAGATCGGCAAGAGCTTCCTCGCTCTCTTTGCGTCTTGTATTGTATGAATTGTATGAATTCTCGGTGAGATTATGCTTCACCCTGGAATTGGTGACGATGATCTTCTCATCTTTAAGATTGAGCGGGACATATTCGTAACTGAGATCAGCGGTATCAAGAAATATTGCGTGATCCTTTTTCCCCATTGCGGAAGCAAACTGATCCATGATACCGGTATTGCTCCCATTATAGTCATTTTCCGAGATCTGTCCGAATCTCGCACAGTCTACCATGGAGATCGGAAGTTCATTAAGATCTCTTACTATGACAGCCGCAAGCTCCTCTATGGAAGCGGAAGCCGACAGTCCCGAACCGGCCGGAAGATCGGCGATCATTACCATATCGTATCCGAACGGGATCTCAATGCCGGCCTTTTGCATCGCCCAGAGCACTCCGTGCTGGTAATCATACCAGAGGCCGTTGTCATTGGGAACAAGTTCATCAAGGCTCTTCTCCTGCACTCCCTCATGAGGATAGGTCATATTATACCAGCGGAGCATCCTGTCATCCCGCTTCCTTGCGACGCCGTAATTGCCCATTGTAAGCGCGCAGGGAAACACATGCCCGCCGTTATAATCTGTATGCTCGCCGATGAGATTAACTCTGCCGGGCGCAAAATAGCATCTGATGTCCCCATCAGATCCAAACATGTCCTTAAAACATTCAAGAGCCTTATCGATCATAACACCTCTCCAGTCGGATAAAAATCAACGCACAACTACATTATTATACTACTAAAATCAACACAATAAAATAGCCTTAAGATCAGTCCTGGGAGAGGTTTCGCACCGCCTCGATAGCCTCCTCGGTGCTCGTGACATAATGCATGGTGCTGGATATGGAAGAATGCCCCATAAGCTTCTGGACCTTCTCTACATCTCCGGTCTTTAAGAGCATGTTTTCCGCAAATGTGGTGCGGAGCTTATGCGGCGTTATACGGTCCGCCTTATCGGGGACGGATGAGAGCATATATTTCTTGACAAGTTTTTCGACAGATCTTACGCTTATCCGGCTTCCGGATCTGTTTAAGAACACAGCTTCCTCTTTATCGGAAGGCTTATAGGAGGGCCTTCCGTTTTCAAGATAATCCGACAGGACCTCTTCAGCCTTATCGCTCATATATACGGTATCAAAGTTACCGCCCTTCCTGAAGACCCTTATACCGTGCTTTATAAAATTGATATCGTTGATATTCATTCCTACAAGCTCGGATACTCGGATACCTGTGTCAAGAAAGATCGTACAGATGGCTGTATCTCTTTTGGAAGTCTTAAGATCGTGGAATTTTTTCTGACGGTTAGTCAGACCTTCGCCGGATTCAATGACGGACATGAAATCCTTTTTTTCGTCACGCTCAAGATATACAATCTCTTTTTTCTTGACCCTGCCCCTTTTTATAAGCTCGACAGGATTGGACCTTATATACCTGTGGGCCGCGAGATAATTGAAAAGCCTGTTTAGAGAGACCATATAATGCATAATGGTAGTCTCAGAGCAGACAGAATACCCCGAATTACTCTTCCTCTTTTTGGGCATCCTGAGATCATGCAGGAATTCGGCTATGTCTGCGTCAGTAAGAAGTCCCATGTCATCAGTGCTTATGGATCTTATGTCCTTTGAAGCAAAATACGGATTATTTGCTGCAAGGAATTCAAAAAAGGTCTTCAGCTGCGAAGCATAAGAATAGAGCGTCATCCCGGACAGATGATTCTCTTCTGTCATGAAGAACTGCCTCACAAAAGGCGGCATCTCCTTCGATATAAGATCAGCCTTTATCCTGGCTTCATTTTCCTTTTGATCCTTATATTTCATTTAAGTCCCGTCTTTTCAAGAATGGAAATAAAATATTCCGGAAGAGGCGCATATACCTCGACCTTCTCTCCTGTAGCAGGGCTGATAAGTCCGATAAAATAAGCATGAAGCGTCTGTCCCGAAGTCTTTATCTTTGATCTTCTTGCACCGTATACCTCGTCGCCGAAAACAGGATGTCCGATATTAGCCATATGGACTCTGATCTGGTGTGTCCTCCCGGTCTCAAGTCTGCATTCAATATACGAAAACTCTCCGGCTTCACCAAGCACCCTGTAATGCGTGACTGCTCTTTTTCCGGAAGGGTCGACGCCCATCTTCTTCCTGTCCTTCCTGTCCCGTCCTATCGGAAGATCCACAGTGCCCTCGCTGTCCCTGAAACGCCCCCACACGACAGCCCTGTAGAGCCTGTCTATGCTGTGCTCTTTAAGCTGCTGCGCCACGCTTTTATGGGAAGCATCATTCTTACATACAATCAGTGACCCGCTTGTATCCTTGTCAATGCGATGGACTATCCCCGGTCTCAGTACACCGTTGATCCCGGAGAGATCCCTGCAATGATACATGAGCGCATTCACGAGTGTTCCGGAATAGTGCCCCGATGCCGGATGCACGACCATCCCTTTCGGCTTATTGACGATCAGTATGGCCGGATCATCATATAAAACCTCTACAGGGATATCCTCAGGAAGAATATCCGGCAGTCCCGGTACGGGGAGTGAAAACTCTATCTCATCCTGCTCACTGAGGATAAAAGAGGCTTTCTCCGCCTTTCCGTTCACAAGTACGCCGCCATCCTTGATAAGACGGCTCATCCTTGATCTGGAAAGATCCTCGTAATATTCCGATATTCCCTTATCCAGACGACAGCCCGCAAGCTCCTCCGGAACCGTAAAGGAAAGGTTTTCAGCTGCGGTATCATTATTCTCCATCAGGCGTTTCTTCTCTATCTTCCTTTTCTTCCTTTTCTTCCTTTTCTTCCTTTTCTTCCTTTTCTTCCCTGTCTTCCTTCTCTTCGACCATGGAAGAATGGAGCTTTACTGTATTGGCCTTCTTAAGATCGAGATCATCATCCTTGTAGATAAAAAGGAACAGGATGATAAGATATACAGCCGAACATGTTACATATATATCCGCAACGTTGAATATCGGGAAATCAATATAAATGAAATACAGGAAATCAATGACGTAATCCTGCACAAGCCTGTCGTAAAGATTGCCTACCGCCCCTGCCCCGATCAATACAAGACAGATCCTTAATGCCCTGTATTTCTTTGTTGCAGGAAGTCTTATAAGAAAATAGACAACAAGACCGATGAACACTATACCAACGATAACAAATAAAACCTTCATGTTCTGAAGCATCCCGAAAGCGGCTCCCCTGTTTTCAAGGTATCTGAACTCAAAAACATCGGGTATGAGCCTTATCGGATCTTTGTCCTTCAGATTAGCGTATGCAAGATTCTTCGTTAATCTGTCGATAAAGACAAGCACGGCTGCGAGCAGAAGGTCAATTATCAGAAAAATAGTCCTTGATTTTCGGTTCATAGGATCAGTCCTCGGTAAGTATAAGTTCTTTTATGCCTGACAGGATCTCTTCATCGGTAACGGAAGTATCGATATAAGCCCTGCCGCAGGCCTTAAGAAGGATGAACCTTATCTGAGCGCCGTTCATCTTCTTGTCTGATTTCGTAAGTTTCAATATCTTTTCGGCATCAGCATCATCCGGGAGTGTGATTGGAAGGCCGAACGGGACAAACATATCCCTTATCTCGTAATATTCCTCAGTTGAAAGATATCCGCGTCTGTATGAGATAAAAGATGCTGCGACAGAACCGAGCGCCACACACTCGCCATGTCTGAGCTTAAGATCCATGTATTTTTCGATGGCATGGCCTATCGTATGTCCGAAATTAAGAAGAGCCCTCTCCCCCTGTTCGGTAGGATCCGCTTCTACGACATCCCGTTTTATCTCACATGATCTTTTGATCATATGGACAAGAGTATCCTGATCTCTGTCGTTTATCTCCTGGAAATGATTGATGAGCCATTCGTAATATTTATTGTCCTTGATCAGGCCGTGCTTAAGTATCTCTGCCATTCCGGATGAATACTCTCTGGCATCAAGAGATCCGAGGCAGGAAAGGTTCATGTATACAAGCCTTGGCATATGGAATGCTCCGACCATATTCTTGAGTTCATCAAGATCGACACCGGTCTTGCCGCCGATGGAAGAATCGGTACATGACAGAAGGGTAGTCGGGATCTGTATGAAATCAATGCCTCTAAGATAAGTTGCAGAAGCAAATCCTGCCATATCGCCGCATACACCGCCGCCAAGAGCAACAACAAGATCTTTTCTGTCAAGATGGGCCTTAGTCATTGCCCTGTACATCTTTGAAACCCAGTCAAGATTTTTATTTTCTTCACCGGCATCAAATACAAACTCCGTCGTCTCAAGAGCGACAGATTGAAGTGACTTCCTTACCTCTTCTCCGTACAGCAGATACACATTGCTGTCGGAAACGATGAATATCCTGCGTCCCTTAAAGCCCAATGCGTCGGTCTTTTCCGAAAGAGCTTCAAAGGAATCGGTAATGACTATATCATACCCTGTATCCGGGCCTGTCTTTACAAATAATTCTTCCATGTCCTTATCTTAACTGCAGCATGATATGCAGATCTGCAGCATTCCATTGTGTAAATAAGAAAGCTGCGGTGAACCCGCAGCTTCCCGTTTGCTCATTGTTTATCGTTCTTATTTGGCGATCCCGAACATATCTACCTGGCCACCGCCAAATAATTCAGAAAAATCCCCGGATATATCTACGCTCCTTGGTGTTACAATGAATATATTCCTTGAGATCTGCTGAAGGTGTCCGTCCAGAGCAACATTTGCTCCGAAGGTTATGTCCATGATCCTCTGGGCCACATCGGTCTTAAGCCCTTCGAGATTCACAACTACAGTCCTGTTATCAAGAAGTGTATCTATGATGACCTGTCCATCCTCTACGGATGTGGGCTTCACAACGCATACACCCATTTTTGTCGAGAAAGAAGAATTCCTGTTCTTCGGCATCTGAGTGATCTTGGCCCTTGAAAAAGGCTTCGCCGATACTTCGTCTTCCTCGTCTGAACGTCTGCTGTATCTGGATGAACGTCTGCGATCAACTACATCATCATCGTCATCCATATAATCATCATCATACTCCTCATCATTGAATTTCATTGATTCGAGGAATCTGTCCAGAACTCCCATTTTAAAACCCTCCCTGATTTTATTCGGAATTGTATTGTCTTGCACCAAATATGCCTGTGCCGACCCTGATCATCGTGGAACCCTCTTCTATGGCCACTTCATAATCACCGGTCATCCCCATTGACATAACATCTACCCGACTATTATCCAACATAATACTCATTATGTCAACAAGTATTTTTCGTAATTTCACAAAATATTGTCTGTTGGACTCCGGATCATCTACATTTGGTGCTATACACATTACCCCCCGAACGTTAACATAAGAGAGTTTTTGAATATTGACATAAAGTTCTTTTGCCTTATCGGCGGCTACACCTCCTTTGCTTTCTTCGTCTGCTATATTGACTTCTATCAGTATATCCTGCACTATTCCCAGCGCTTTTGCCCTTTTATCGATCTCTTCGGCAAGCTCGATCTTATCCACACTGTGGATCAGATCAACCTTTCCTACGATGTATTTGACCTTATTCCTCTGAAGATGACCTATCATATGCCAGTGAATGTCATCCGGCATATGTTCTATCTTATAAGTAAGTTCCTGGACCTTGTTTTCGCCAAAGACCCTTATCCCTGCATTATAAGCTTCCATAAGGTCTTCTATGGGCTTGGTCTTGCTGACAGCTATAAGGGTTACCTCAGACCTGTCCCTTCCCGCTCTGTTGCAGGCCGCTTCAATATTCTTTTCAACTGCATCAAGGTTTTCCTTTATCATTCCTGCTCCCTGTCATTCTTAAGATCCGTGTCGGTTACAAAATCACTGTCATTCACACCGTCTCCGTCGAGCACGATATAATCATATACCTGAAGATCATACATGGATTGTGATTCCACTATCGAATACTCCTTATTGGAATTGATCACATCTATCTTTGTGAAGTCTGCATAGCCCTTGTTCATATTATAGACTCCGCTGAGAGTCTCCTTGTGACCGACCATAAATGTATCGCCGAAGCCCGGCATCACGATGACGTCTCCGTTTGCAAAGACGGACGTATCTATATAGAGATCATCCCCAACGCGGTTGTATATATCAGCGCTTACAGGCTCAGTGGTCTCAGTTCCGTCCTCCAGATAGATCCTTCGCAAAAACGTGGTGCTGTCCCTGGCTTCGGGATCCGATGCAAAAGAAGCCGGTATGATATAGAACTCCCTGCTGACCACCGCGGAATTAGGCACTTTGAGTCCCCTGACCTCATCGAGAACCAGCTCGATGTCCACAAATCTGTCAGTCGCGAATGAGATCATGGAATCAGTAAAGTACAGAACGCCGTAGTTTTTATTGTCATTGGTGATGATCTCAAATTTGGCCAAAGATTCATAATCATTCTTCAAAAATCTCGTCTTAACGACAGCGTTTTCGCTGATAGCCGAAGCCGTAGTCTCATCTATCGGGAAAACGACCTGCCAGTTCTCGCTCGTAACAAGCTTGTAGGCCGGATCTCCGGCAGATACCAGATCACCGTCAACCAGCTGCGTCTTATCGTATTTGCCTTCATCGAAGGATTCTTCATTGATCATGGAAGGCGTGAGACTCTCCATATTGTCATAATTGTATACAACTATCCCGCTGTCTGTGGCATAGCCCATATCTATGAGGTCGCCGTACGCATTGGATGAGACAGACCTAAGGTTTTCAAGAGCGCTCTGGTTTGCAAGCTTCCTGATGGTCCCTTTTACGGAATCCTGCATACGGTACACATCATAGAAATTCCTGTCATTATATATAACGGCAAAACCTGTAAGCTCGGATCGCAGTTCCTCCAGAGCTGAATCGGAAAGGACGGTATTGATGGTCGCCGAGTCCCTTATCATCTCGGAGAGCACTCCGGACTCATCGATGGAATATACAAGACCGCCCTTGCTGATATGCTCATCCTCTCCGGCATAATAATTAATAAAGCCGTTGTTGTCGGCTGTCACTATCTCTTCTACCCTTATGGCGATGCCCCTGTAAGTGCTGTCCACGGCCAGAGATCCCTCTGTAACCTCATAGCCGGCGAGCTGCTTGACATGCATGCCTGAATAAATGATAAGGACAAGATAGACGAGGATGGCCCCGAAGACCAGAGTCCCGGCGTTAATATAATGTTTTCTTACAGGCTGATTATGTTCTGACATAGATCATTGAAATATGAAATAAAACCCTTTCTATGATAAAAGGGCGGGATTCCCCCGCCCTTCCAGACTATGATCGGTTATTATAAAGCCACAATCACTTTATCGGCCATATCTCCGGGGAGCTGATCCTTCGTAACTGACATGCTGATGGTGACCGTGATGCCGTAAGTCTCGCTCAGCCTGTCTATCTTTCTCAAAAGATCGATATAATCGTCATCCTTGATATAAGCTGTCAGGAGCAGAGCATCTATAAATAACTGCTCGAGGTCGTGATCGGCGGAAATGATCCCGGCCGTAAATCCATAAAATTCATCCGAACTAGATAAAGCATATTTGCTTACATCCACCAGTCTGATGGAATTCTTGAGCTCAAGGATATGGGACGAGTCCTTATCCACGAATACAAGACTTCCCTTGGCGCTCTTAGCTGCCTCGTTAGCCTTGTCGAGCAGGACTTTCGTCTTTCCTTTTCCCTTCTCTCCCAATATAAGCTGTATCATAGAGGACCCTCCTTAAATAAAAACGAATGTACTGAGATTATAACATAAACACGAAAAAGTGCCTAGTCGTTTTTACAGCAGCTCCAGCATGCTGTTCATCTTTGTATACAGGACATCGACGTTCTGAGCGTTCATGACGACAGAGATATAGGAATTATCCGACGGATCCTTTGTAAGAAGAACAAGACATGTCCCGGCGGCCTGGGTCGTGCCCGTCTTGCCTCCTATAACATTGGCGGCTGCAGGAGGAGGATACTGTCCCTTAAGGTATCTGTTGGTAGTCTCACACTCAACAGTAATATCAGCGCCTGCCGAATCATGATATACGGTAGAATAGTCGGTCATGCTGATGATCTCAATGAACTTGCCGAAGCTTATGGCCTTATTGAAAATAAGATACATATCATATGCCGTGGTATAGTGGTTTTCGTCATGAAGGCCGGAAGGATTCATGAAGTGGGAATTCGTGGCTCCTAACGCTACAGCCTCCTCATTCATCATCTCGGCAAAAGCGTCCACTGAACCCGCCACATTCACGGCGATGAGATTCGCGACGTCATTTGCGGAATAAATAAGGAGTATATGAAGCGCCTGGTCAAGAGTCATGGTATCTCCGGGCTTAAGCTTGATCTTCTGTACATCGTTGGCAGTAAGGACACAGCTTTCGTCCGCTACCAGGACACGGTCCATGTCGCAGTTTTCCATGGCGACAATAGCTGTAAGGACCTTTGTCATACTGGCAGGATACAGTCTTTCATATGGACTTTTGCAATACAGGGTCTTCCTGCCCTTCAGATCGAAGAGCATCGCCGCAGAATAAGAATCCGGCCCGAAGGCCGTTTCATTTTCATCCCCGGACTCCTCGCCGGGAATACAGAGATTGGACGCAAAGGCCTGCGCGCATTCACGTTCATTCTGTGTATCAAACTGATACGCACTCTTTGAATTGTTCAGATCATAAGGAAGGCCGTATGACAACTCACCACAGCCGGATAAGACAATAGTCAGGATAACTGCAGTCAGGCAGACTGCGATCTGTCTATTTATACATCTCACGCCACTCCATGTCTCCTCTGTCAAGCGATTTGATCAGAAGCTCGGCCGTAGCAAGATTTGTGGCTATCGGGATATTATGGATATCACAAAGCCTGCCTATACTCCTGTTCAATGACATCTCGTGACTCTGGGCGGAATCAGGATCAGTTAAGAAAATGACAAGATCAAGCTCATTTGATTCGATGAGCGCTCCTATCTGCTGTTCTCCTCCCAGGTGTCCTGCAAGATACTTGTGCAGCTGAAGACCGGTGACCTCTTCTATGAGCCGACCAGTTGTCTCCGTCGCATACAGCCGATGCTTGTCAAGTATCCCCCGATACGCAATGCAGAAATTCTGCATCAGCTTTTTCTTTGCGTCATGCGCGATCAAAGCAATATTCAAAATACCTACCCCTCACAGAAGTAGATTATACCATATTATTCCGGCGGGTGCATAGTTCCTCCCGTTACAATAGCGGGAGCCCAAAGCCTTTTAGAACCATGCGAGTGCGAGGGCATGTCAAATATCTGAGGGGCCCGCAGGATATATGATATCAACCGAGCAATAAGCCGGTGTTTCTTAACGAGACAAAGTCTTATAGATTTCGCGCAAAACATGCCCTTTGGCATGTTTTGAATGCCGTTTATGAGCGCCATGCGCGAATGGCATCGTCCTGCGATGGCCGTGCAGCTTTTTAGCACGGAACAGTGCGGAGCGAAATCTCGTCTATAAGACTGCAGGCGAGTTTAGAAACATCCGAGCGCGAGATGATATCATATATTCGAGGGAACCCCGGGTAACAATATAAAATCACTCCAGATAGAACGTCAGAGGCGCATTCTGACGCGGATTGCCGCTCATCAGTCCCACATTGAGCACAAGACCTATCTCTGCCAGAAGACAGACAAGTGAAGTGGACCCGTAGCTGATAAAAGGAAGAGGCAGTCCGGTATTGGGCAGAAGTCCCGTTGCAACTCCTATATTCGCAAATGACTGGAAGCCGATGTGGGCAGCCACACCGGCACAGATCAGCGTGCCTGAGATATCCGGAGCCCTCCTTCCCACATGAATGATGATCCCCGAAGTAAAGGCGAAAAGACATACCATGAGTATACACCCCGCAAATCCAAGCTCCTCTCCTGCCACAGCCATTATAAAGTCAGTCTGCGGCTCGGATATGAAATTCCCGTTTTTGACGGATCCGACCTCATTAGTCTTGTAGCCTTTGCCCTTCAGTCTTCCGCTTCCTATGGCCACTATGGAATTCTGCTGCTGATATCCGGCAGTATCCTGATACTTGTCCGGCTGAAGCCAGGCTAGTATCCTTGTCTGCTGGTAAGTCTCTATGATCTCCTGATTGGGCTGCAGGACAAGGAAGATACCGATTATGATAACAGGAAGCGCTACAGCTGCGAGCGCTCCGATTATCCTGTAAGACAGTCCGCCGATATAAAGCATTGAAGCAAAAATGAACATCACGACTATACTGGTCGAAAGATCAGGCTCTCCGAGTATCAGATAGATAGGCACTCCCATTAATGCCACGATAATGAGAAGAACGGGAGCCCTGTTGATCTTCTCTTCCCATCTGGAGATAAAATACGCAAGAAAGAGTATCAGAAGTATCTTCGCGGCCTCTGAGGGCTGGATCTGAATACCTGCCACAACGAGCCATCTCTTTGCATTGTTGACACTTTCACCGAAGAATTCGACCAAAAGCAGAAGGCCTATCGCGACCAGATAGTACAGCCAGCCGAATTTCAGCAGGAACCTGTAGCTTATCAGGGATACTACGAGCATAACGACAAGCCCCATGACAAGTCCCTGTATCTGATGGCTCTGCACAGACTCCTTTGCGCTCCCGATGATTATGATCCCGTATACGGCAAGCGAGATCGAGGCGATCACAAGCAGAAAATTATAATTTCTAATGTTGTATCTTCCCATGACAAGGCTCCTCTTTGTGCATCAGTCAAGATAAGCTTCACCCATTGATGTATCGGCGACACCGGTAATGATGTCCTCCGGATCCTGAAGTTTGAAGTAATAGTTGATGATATCCTTGGTCGTGGATGCGGCATTGGATGAAGTATATCCATATGCTATCCTGGTTGCTACCGCTATCTGCGGCCTGTCATAAGGCGCATAGCAGATAAAAAGAGCGTGGTTGGGGCGTGTGGTCGTCTGCTGAGCCGTACCTGTCTTGCCGGCGATCATGACCGGAAAATCTTCAAAAGCAGAATAAGTGGACGCCGCCTCCAGCATGCCCCTGTGGATGGCATTCCAAGTAGACTCCTGCACATTCATCCTGTTCCTGATAGTCGGAGTATATTCCTCAAGCAGGTCTCCGTTGGATGAATTGAGACGGTCAAGGATGCTCAGATTATATACTGTTCCGCTGTTAGCGACAGCCGTTACATAGCGTGCCAGCTGAGTCGTGGTATAGTTGTGGGTACCCTGTCCTATGGCAGATCTGACAGAGTCCAGATCCGATACATTAGGCGTATTCTCCGGAATCTCCACACCGCTCTTATCGGTAAGACCGTACATGTCACAGTACTGCTTCAGTTTGATAAGTCCCATGTCGGAATCATACAGTCCGTTGGGCTTCAGGCTGAGTCTGTATCCGACTTCGTAGAAATAATAGTTACAGGAATTCTTGATACCGCCGACGACATTGAGCGGTCCGTGATTGCCCGGATATATCCAGCATCTCGGACTCTTATTATCCTGCTCGACCTTTTCATACACTCCCTCGCAGGTGATGATCTCGCCTGTGGTAATGACGCCCTCCTCAAGTCCCGCAGTCGTGGATATAGGCTTGAAGGTGGATCCGGGAGCGGTTCGCTGCTGGGTAGCGTTATTGTAGAGAGGAAGCGACAGGTCATTATTTATCTTATTGAAATAATCGGCGTCGACGGAATTCGCCATCATGTTGTCGTCGTATCCGGGATAGGTGACCATGGCAAGGACTTCACCTGTATTGGGATCCGTCAGCACGGAAGATCCCGTACAGGGGTCCAATGCCAGCTGGGCCGGAGTGATCTGAAGATTCTTGAGACATGATGTGATCAGCTGATAAGGGGTTATCTCACCGCTCTGAAGACTCTCCATCTCTCTTTCTTCATTGGAGATTATCCCCTGCTCAAAAAGGATCATGCATATCTGATATCCCGAGATCTCTTCCGCACGTATGAGATATTTATAGAGGCTCTTGGAAAACTTGTTGTCACGGATCAGTTCATCCATTATAAAATCAACAAGTGAATTATAGACCTCTGTGGTATCGGAGTATTCGTTAACGTCCTCGGTGACCGAGGTGACTTCTATATAGCCTTTTGCTATCGCATCCTTCAGGTATTCCGCAAGCGATATGTCACCATTGACCCATTCCTGCTGAACGGGATCTCCTTCGGGGATAAGAGTGCGGTCGAGCACCCTGATATTATCATCCATGAGCATGGATACGATATAGCTTTCATATTCCTGCATCTCGGGGTCAAGATCGTTATATATCGTCTCCTGCTCTGTGAGCTCAAAGCGAAGTGAGTTAAGAGTCCCGGTCAGCTTGTTGTCAAAGATCTCCTGTACATCCGTCTCATTGGGATAAGCTATCTCGCTTGCCATATGAGAAAGAGAAATAACGTTGTTGTTGATAAGAGCATAATAGATATTATCGATCGGGATGACGATATCGGCCGATGCAGCATCTTCATCCATATCCTGGTATCTGATATTCCTGATCTTGGACACCACGATTCCGGCGATCTTCTGTTCCAGTATCTTATACATCGCGCTCTGCAGGTCAGAATCTATGGTAAGTGTAAGATCATTGCCCGCCACCGGATCACGCCTCACTCCTGTCTCAGTGATACGGCCGAGATTATCCACGAAGATCTCCTGGCTTCCCTTTGTCCCCTGCAGCTCCCTCTCCATGACCTGCTCTATGCCAGCTTTGCCGACCATATCGTTCAGCTCGTAATGATGGGGATATCTCTGCTCAGGATCAGCCTCGTTGAGCTGTACGAGCTCTTCATCGGATATCTTTCCGGTATATCCGAGGATATGGCTCATCGAAGGATCGTCGATATATACCCTTATCGTATCCTCCGCTATATCCACGCCCTGGAGCGTATCTTTGTTCTCCATTATCTGAGCCACGGTATTCTCATTGACATCGGTAGCGACAGTCGAAGAAAGATACTTCTGATAGGAATTTGAGAACATGGCCATCCTTATCCTTACAGTCTTCAGTATCTGAGACTTGGTAAGTCCCGCCATGGGCTCGAAATCATATTTGCCGTCTTCATTTTCAGTATACAGTCCTATGCCGAACATCTTCTTGTCGCAAAGATGCTCTATCACGTCATCCGGAGTGGCGTTGCGCTCTTTGACCTTGAGCTCATCAGTCCTCGTATGTCCGTAGCAGTCGGCCAGGAACCTCAAAAGAGCGGTCCCGCTGACCGTGAACTGATAATTGCCGCTGTCATCGATGATGATATCGAAGTCCATGGAATCAAGGGTATCTCCGTTACTCTCAACGATATCTATAAGTGACAGGATCGTATTATTGATATCCATATCCCTTGTGGAGTTGGCGTCATAGTTATCCTCTATCGTGACTGAATATGCGAGCTTGTCTTCGGCAAGAACTACGCCGTTCCGGTCATAGATCGTGCCTCTGGTCGCCTTTATTGATTTCTCACGCTCTATCTTCAGTGCAAAATTAGTCTGGTATTCCTCTCCCCTTACGATCTGCAGAACAAAGAGCCTGTATACGACAAGAGATGTAAGGAACAGCAAAAACAGACCAAGTATGAAGATACGGGTCGTCAGAAGTCCAACTATCCTGTCGCTAAGCCTCTTAAGAAAGTCTCTCATTCGTCCTCTTCTCTTCTCCTGTCGATACGCACGAAAACCCTTCTCAAAGGAAGATAGATGAGCAGCGAAAGGGCGATCGTATATATGAGCTCAGGGATCATGAGCCTTATGAAATAATAGCCCAGATCAAATCTCGCTCTGAACAGGAATCCCGTGAAATAGGTAAGCATAAGATATAAAAGATCGGATATTGAGATAAAAAGCAGGGGGAATTTGATGTCGTCGGGATAGAAGCCCCTGTTTGCAGCCCCGTTGGCATATCCGATATAGAGGTAGATAAGGGCATTAAGCCCAAGTACGCTCCCGTAAAAAATGTCGGTCAGGAGTCCGCAGACAAAGCCGACACACATGCCGTCGACTCTTCCTTCCATGAATCCGAAGGCACTGGTCGCGATTATCATAAGGTTGGGAACTATGCCCGCAAATGATATATGCTGAAAAAGCGTGCTCTGGAGTAAAAAAAACAAAAAAATACAGACTACCTCAACGACTCTTTTCATCCTACATTGCCCTCCTCCTTCATATCCGTGATCACGAGCACGACATCGATATGCTCGAAATCGACCACGGGAGTAAGAGTGCCTGATTTTGTAAGGTTGTTGGGGTCTTTCTCGATAGTCTTGATATAGCCTATCGCTATGCCCGGAAGATACCTGTCGGAGATATTGCTGGTGACGATCTTGTCACCGACAGCTACTTCGTCATCCGGATCGGACAGCTGTCCGAATTCTATGGTTCCTTCCTTTATGGATTCAAGATTACCGAAGACTATGAGATTGTCAGAGGTATTGAGCATCCTTCCGGATACATTGCTCTCATCATCTATTATGGATCTGACCTGGGACCAGTTGGGCCCGGTCTTTGTAATGATACCCACAAGTCCGGAATGCGCGATCACGTTCATGCCTTCGCGTATGCCGTCATTTTCTCCTTTGTCGATTATGAAGACGGAGTACCAGTTGCCGGGATCCTTCCCAGTGACCCTGGCTCCTACCTTGTCATATTCCTCATATTCATTATCAAGACTCAAAAGCTCTCTGAGCTCTATGAGTTCGAATCTCTCCTCCACAAGGCGGTCGTTCTTTTCGGTCAGTTCGTCCACTTTTTCCCTTAATACCTTGTTCTCGGAGACGACCTCACTTACCTCCCTGAAATCATCGGCTCTGTTATTGGCATAGGTTGCCACCTCGGTGAGACCGTTCTTAAAGGGCATAAAAGTATAACCTGCAATGCCGTTAAACACTGCAGGCACGATATCCGTTGTAAAGCTTAGGATCATGAGAATAACGGATAAAACTGTGAGTATGAAGAGCATGTATCCCGGCGGGATCTTGAACCCTCTTCTTTTGACTTTGACTCTTGCCATAGTCTCAGACGTCTTCTGACATATCAGCCAGCGAATAAGCTACCGATCTGAAGTTGGGATCCTTTATTATACGCGCGAGTCCGTAGGCCACACTCTCCTGCGGTCTCTCTGCTTTATTGACCTTAAGAGCAGTCCCCTTGACCACAAGCTCATCCAGATGGACAAGAGATGCGGTGCCGCCTGTCAGATATATTCCCTTTCTGTAGATATCGGCAGAAAGTTCCGGAGGGGTCCTCTCTAATATTATCTTGATATTGTCCACGATGGTGGATGCCGTCTCGGCGATCGTCGCATCTATAAGATCCGTAGGTATCGATCTCTCCACGGGAAGACCGGTCACAAGATCCCTTCCGTAAACCACGGCCGGCTTATGTTCGGCCTCGGTCTTGCCGAGCTCGATCTTCAGCTGCTCAGCGGTCTTCTCGCCGACGACCAGTCCGAATTCTCTCCTGATAACGCCTCTGATCGCATCATCAAACTTCCTTCCGCCGATCTTTAATAGCTTGGAGAGCACTATTCCGCCAAGAGACAGCACTGAGATCTCAGTTGTCTCAAAGCCAACGTCTACAACGAGTACACCCTGGGAAGTCTTAACGTCTATTCCCATGCCGAGTCCGTCGGCAAGGGACTTCTCGGACATCATGATCTTCCTCGGCTTCAATCCGGAATCCTTGATAAGGTCGTAAAATGCTCTTTTTTCAACCTCGGTGACATCCGTAGGAACGGAGACAAAATAGTCAGCCCCGGCGCCTCTTCCGTCAGTGATCTCATTGATGAATTCGGTAAGGACAGTCGTCATATTGCCTATATCGGCTATAACGCCGTTGACCAGGGGAAAAGAGACCTTGATATTCTGGGGAGCCTTCTCAAACATATCAAAGGCAGCATCTCCGTACGCAAAGAGTATGTCCTTCTTCAGGAGAGCTATCATATTCTTTTCATTTGTGATAGTATCTCTCGCCGTGCTGTATATCTTGATATTGCCCGTACCGAGATCTATTCCGAATGCCAGATTACTCAAGTCTGTCTTCCTTCTTCTGCAAAACTGAAATAATTACCGTCGCCTATGATGATCGAATCAACGAGAGTCAGACCGGATATCCTGCATGCGATCTCTAGATTATGATATGACTCTCTGTCAGATACAGATGGTGTGGGATCTCCGCTGGGATGATTGTGTACGAGGATGATATTAACGGCATTATGCTTCAATGCCTCCCGCACTATCTCCCTCACCGGAACGATAGACGCTCTGACCGAGCCGTTAGAAGCATGATAATCACCCAGAAGCTTCATTTTAATATCAAGCATCAGTGAATATACATGCTCTGTATCCATATACCGAAGATCCTGCATATAATATGCGGCAGCATCCTTGGCATGAAAGATCCTGTCAGAGCTCACTATATCCTGCTTCCACATGCGCTTTGCGATCTGCGCCACGCATATCAGTTGGATAGCCTTGACCCTTCCTATACCGGGAAGTTCCGTAAGCTCACTGAGTGTGGCAGAAGCAAGTCCGCTGACACTTCCACCGACAGACTCCAATACATCAAGCGCAAGGCTCTTAACATCCTGACTCCTGCTTCCTGTCCGCAGTATGACTGAGATAAGCTCCGCATCGCTCAATGCCTCAGGCCCGTACTCTACACATCTTTCGTACGGTCTCTCGTTTGCGGGATAAGATCTGATCCCTTTATTCATCTATGCCTCTCTTTCCGCCGTATGGCTCAAATCGCGGAAAAGAGAGATATCAAAGCCACTTCTTAACAGGTAAAAATTGTATCACCTGAGTTTGTTTCGGTCAACAATATTGTCGTTCACAAGGTATTGCAGGGAATTCATTATTCCGTACTTTGCATGCTCCCAGGTAAGACCTCCCTGGAAATAGACAGAATACGGCTCCCTTAAAGGACCGTCGGCTGAAAGCTCTATCGAAGATCCTGATATGAAGCATCCCGCAGCCATGATCACTTTGCTGTCGTAGCCGGGCATATCCCATGGTTCGGGGGCCACAAAGCTGTCCACCGGAGAAGCTGCCTGTATACCCCTGCAGAAGGAAATAAGGGCATCCTCCCTCCTGAATGTAACTGCCTGGATTATGTCGTATCTCTCATCAGATGCCGCGGGAAGTGTCTCAAAGCCCAGTCTTTCATATATATTTGCTGCAAACACGGCCCCCTTTAAGGCAGATGCCGTGACGGTCGGCGCAAGAAATAGGCCCTGATAAAAGTCTCTCATCATGCCGAAGGTGGCTCCCACTTCCTTGCCGAGTCCGGGACTTGTGAGTCTTCTTGCTGCATTTTCTATGCACTCGCTCTTTCCGGCGATATATCCTCCCATTGGCGCAAGACCGCCACCGGGATTTTTGATAAGGGATCCGACTGCCATGTCGGCTCCGACGTCAGTAGGCTCTATATCCTCGACGAATTCACCGTAGCAGTTATCGACCATTATGATGACATCGCTTCTTATGCTTTTAATGAGATTGATGCATTCTGCTATCTGTCTTACAGAAAAGCTCTTCCTGTCCGAGTAACCCTTTGATCTCTGTATTGCGACAAGCTTCGTTTCAGGCAGAAGCTTCTCCCTGATCCCGTCAATGTCAAAGCTGCCGTCGTCTCTTAAGGGCACCTCGTCGTATGAGATCCCGTATTCCTTAAGAGAACCCTTGGATTCCCTTATGCCGATCACTTCTTCAAGCGTATCATAAGGTCTGCCTGAAGCAGAGAGCATATGATCCCCGGGTCTTAAGTTGGACATGAGTGCAAGTGCGAGCGCATGAGTACCGCAGGTTATCTGAGGCCTGACAAGGGCATCATCTGTATGAAATATATCCGCATACACCTTTTCCAGAGTATCTCTTCCGAGGTCATTGTATCCGTAACCGGACGTCCCCATAAGACAGGCTTCCTGCACCTGCTCCTTCCTGAATGCATCCATGACCTTCAGCTGATTAAGCTCAGCCATAGCACCGATCGCTTCAAAACGGTCTTTTAGTTCCCGTTGTATGCCCTCACAGAAATCAAAGACATCACGGTCTATTCCAAGTTTTTTATAAGCCTCGAATTTATCCATTTATCACCTTCTGCATATACTCTGCAACCTTATCCGGGGCGTTCTTATCATCCTGATACTCTGTAAGATCCACCCATGTCACATTCTTTTCCTTCCTGTACCAGGTAAGCTGCCTCTTGGCAAAATGCCTTGTCTGCTGTTTGATCATATCTACGGCGGTGTCCAGATCATAAGATCCCATGAGATGATCATATATCTGCCTGTAGCCAAGGCCCTGCATGGAGGTCATATCCCTTGTGACGCCTGAGTCGATAAGACGGCGCACTTCTTCCACGAGTCCTTCCTCCATCATGCGGTCGACCCTGTCATCGATCCTTCGGTACAGGATATCCCTGGGCATCGTCAGCACGAAATATGCGGCATCATATAGCGGAGCTCTTCTGCTCTCTTCCTCATTCTTGTCTGACAATAAAAGACCTGTGAGTCTGTGATACTCTATCGCCCTGATGATCCTCTTTTTATTGCAGTGATACAGATCTGCAGATACGGGATCGAACTGTCTCAAATGATCCTCCATATATGAGAGGCCTTTTTCTTCAGCCATAGCTTCCAGCATGCTCCTGAGATCAGGATCGGTCTCGCCCTGTCCGAAGGATGCGCCGTACAGAAATGCTCTCGTATAGAATCCGGTCCCTCCGCAGACTAAGGGAAAATGTCCCCTGCTCTGAATCTCCTTCACTGACTCGTGCGCTTTTTTGCAGAAGACCGATACGTTAAATTCTTCCGTAGGCTCAAGGATATCGATAAGATGATGCACTATTCCCTGTCTCTTTTCGGGCATAAGCTTGGCGGAGCCTATGTCCATGCCCTTATATACCTGCATGGAATCTGCGGATATGATCTCGCCGTCAAGTCTTTTTGCAAGCGCCAGGGAGATCTCTGATTTGCCCGATGCCGTAGGTCCGGCGATAACAGCGAGCTTATGCCCCATCAGACTATCCTCTTGAAGAATTTCTCAAGGTCGCGCTCGGTGAATTCAACCATGGTGGGTCTTCCGTGCGGACAATTGTAAGGATTATCAAGTAAGAGCAGATCCGTAAGAAGACTCTTCGCTTCAGACAGAGAGAGCCTGTTGCCTCCCTTTACAGCAGCCTTGCAGGACATCTGGGCAAGCCTGTCATGTATCACCGAGACATCGGCTGTATCTGTGGTGATCTCTGAGAGTTCGTCTATAAGGCCGAGAAAGATGTCCCGCTGCTCAAGCTTCATGAAGCCCGACGGTATCGCTCTTAAGGCGTATGAAGAGCCGTCAAGCTTTTCAAGTTCGAATCCTAAAGATATAAAAGCCTCTTTGTATGTTTCGACTACTGCCTCCTGCCTTCCGTCAAAGCTTAAGACTATAGGAGGATCCACATATTGTGATACGACCTTTCTTGCTTTGTATTCTCTGATAAACTTTTCATACATGACCTTCTCATGTGCCGCATGCTGGTCTATCATTATCATCCTGTCTTTATATGTGATGATCCAGTAGGTATCAAACACACAGCCTACGATATTAAAATCAGGACGGTTTGCAGGCTGTATCATCTTCTCAGTCGCAAGATCCAGCTGCTCACCTTCAAAATAAACAGGATCCGGATCGGGCATACCGTGCTTATCATTATCCTCCGGCGACAAAAGCTGACCATCATCCAAAGCCTCGACAGCATCTCCTGCAGCTTTTGTATCGTATCCTTTAGCTTCCTCCTCTACGATCAGTTCATCATCAAGGCCCGTCTCCACGAAGAAGCCGCCATCTTCTCTTTCCTTTGTTGCGGTGTGATCAAGAAAGACACCCCTGTTGATCACATCCTCCGCACCTTCGGTCTTATCCGATGTCCTCTGCATTTCAAAAGGCTCTCTGGCCTCTGTCTCGGGCTTGTATTCCTGCTTTTCATCAGGCGCAAGCTCGATGCGGTTAAGCAGTTCCACGCTTTTTAATACGTCACTGACAGCGGATTCCACAAATCCGAACACTGCATTGGACAGAGAGAATTTGACCTCCGACTTCCTCGGATGGACGTTCACATCCACCATTCCCGGATCCATCGAGAGAAAGAGAAACACAAACGGAAATCTGTGCTGCATGAGAAAAGGCTTATATGCGCTCTCCACCGCCTTTTCAAGTATCCTGTCATTCACGGCATGGCCGTTCACAAAGAAATTCTCGAAGCTTCTGTTGCTTCGCGCCACGAGAGGCCGCGCGATATAGCCTGTAAGCGACATCCCGTTATCTGATGATGATATGTTAAGACAGGCATCCGAGATCTCCCTGCCGTATACCCTGTAGATATTGTCTTTTTCAGAACCGTTGCCTGTGGTCACGAGCTTGTTGTCGTTATTTACCACATATTTGAAAGCTATGTCCGATCTCTCTATAGCGATCTTCTGCACGAATTCTGTTATATAGGACGCCTCGGTCATGGCGCTTTTTAAGAACTTTCTCCTTGCGGGAACATTGATAAAAAGATCCCTTGTGATGAAGGTGGTGCCATCTCCTGCTCCTACTTCCTCCATTGAGATCTCTTTTCCGCCGTCCATCTTGTAGAGGATCCCTGTGAGGGAATCTCTTGTCTTTGTGACCATCTCTATCCTGCAGACCGAAGCGATCGTAGACAGAGCCTCTCCCCTGAAGCCAAGACTGCGCACATCAAAGAGGTCGTCGGCGCTTTGTATCTTGCTCGTTGCATGCGGAGTAAAAGCCATCCGGATCTCGTCGGCAGGGATGCCGTCTCCGTTGTCACTGACTCTTATCATGTCTATGCCTCCGCCTTTGATCTCAACGGTTATGGCATCGGCTCCGGCATCGATGGCATTCTCCACAAGCTCTTTCACTACAGACAAGGGTCTTTCTATAACCTCGCCTGCTGCGATCTTATTAATGCTCTTCTCATCCAGAAGTTTTATATGCGGCATTTAATCCTCCTTCATAGCCTTCCTGTGAAGGTTATAGAGGGTATTCATTGCATCCATCGGAGTCATCATGTCAAGATTCAGTCCCTTTAGCTCAGTTATCACATCGCTGTCATGATTCATGTCAAATAAAGACATCTGATTGATATCCAGATCGTCGGGAACATGGCGCTTTGAAGCCCTGGCCATCTCTCCTACTCTTCCGGTTATATCCGATCCAGCCAGTTCTCCGGCTATCTCCTGAGCCCTCTTTATCACGACATCAGGCACTCCCGCAAGAGAGGCCACATGGATTCCGTATGATCTGTCGGCTCCTCCGCGTACTACCTTTCTCAAAAAGACTACGTCGTCTCCTGCTTCCTTGACGGCAAAGCAGTAATTCTTGGTACCGTCGACCATTCCCTCAAGTTCGGTGAGTTCATGGTAATGAGTGGCAAATAAAGCCTTTGCTCCGCATTTCTTTTTATCACTGATATACTCGACCACGGCCCAGGCTATGGCCAGTCCGTCATAGGTAGAAGTCCCGCGGCCTATCTCGTCCAGAATAAGGAGAGAGTTTTTGGTGGCATTCCTTAAGATATTGGCAACCTCTGTCATCTCCACCATGAAGGTGGACTGTCCGGATGCCAGGTCATCGGAGGCTCCGACTCTGGTAAATATCCTGTCGATGATGCATATATCGGCGCTCTCACAGGGCACAAAGGATCCCATGTGAGCCATCAGAGCGATAAGTGCTGTAAGTCTCATATATGTTGATTTGCCGGCCATATTGGGGCCTGTGATAATGGATATCCTGTCATTATCCGTATCAAGATATACGTCATTTGCTATGAAAGCACCTTCCTTGAGCATGCGCTCTACGACAGGATGCCTTCCTTTTTTGATGTCTATGATGCCCTTTTTATTGATACGTGGTCTGACAAAGGAGTTCCTCTCGGCGACATATGACAGAGAACACAGCACATCGATATACGCTATGGCTCCTGCTGTATCCTGAAGCCTGCTTATATTATCAGAGAGCGTATCCCGAACGGAGATAAAAAGCTCCTTCTCAAGAGATGTGAGTCTCTCCTCGGAATTGAGGATCTTATCCTCCATCTCCTTAAGCTCTGATGTCGTGTATCTCTCTCCGCCCGTAAGGGTCTGTTTTCTGATAAAGTCTTCGGGGACCAGTGAGAGATATGAATTAGTGACTTCGAAATAATATCCGAACACCTTGTTGAACTTGACCCTGAGATTTTTGATCCCGGTCCTGTCACGGGTCTTTGACTCAAGCTGCATGAGCCACTCTCTTCCCTCGGTCTTGGCCTTCCTGTATTCGTCAGCCTCTTTCGAATACCCTTCCCTTATGATCCCGCCTTCATGTATGGATACAGGCGGCTCATCGCAGATGGAATCGAGTATCAGTCTGTACATATCCTCAAGCGGATCTATCTCATCGGCAAGGCGCTTCATAAGCTTTGAATCAAAGGATGATGCAAGAGTCTTTATGGGATCGAGCATGGAAAGAGATGACCGGAGCGCCACCAGATCCCTGGGATTGGCTGTCTTAAATGCTACTCTTCCCATAAGTCTTTCTATATCGTACACGGTATTCAGATACTCACGTATCTCATCCCTGTCAGCTATCCTGCTGCAAAGCTCCTCCACGGCATCAAGCCTCTCCTCGATCTTTACCTTGTCGATAAGCGGCTGTTCCATGAACTGTCTGAGTTTTCTTGCACCCATTGCGGTCTTGGTCTTATCCAGGATCCATATAAGGGAGCCTCTCTTCTCCTTTTCCCTGAGAGTCGCAGTAAGTTCGAGATTCCTCCTGGTTGAACTGTCTATCAGCATACAGCCGTTTTCAGACAGTATCCTGACGCTTATGATATTGGACAGGTCATTCTTCTGTGTCTCAAGAAGATATATGATAAGAGCGCCGGACGATATAAGGCCCTGAGGCATGTCGTTCAGACCCAGTCCCTCTACGTGAGATACCCTGAAATGAGATGTGAGCGTACGGACAGAGGCATCTTCATCAAAATATCTGCCCGGAAGCGAATTGACCTGGATATGAAGAGCCGATCTCAGCTCTTCCACATCAATACCTGACATGAAAAAGGCTTCGTTACAGATGATCTCCTTAGGAGCAAATCGCATTATCTCATCCTTGAGACTCTGAGGATCCCTGATCTCCGTAACAAAGAACTCACCCGTTGTAACGTCACAGATGGATACCCCAAAGGGATATGAGGAATAAAAGATGCTCATTATATATGAATTGACGGAACTGTCCATATCGGAGATGCTGGTGACAGTACCGGGCGTTACGACCCTGATCACACCTCGTTTGACTATCCCCTTAGCTTCATCGGGATCTTCAAGCTGCTCGCAGATAGCGACCTTATAGCCCTTCTCCACAAGCTTTGTCATATATGTCTCATAAGCATGGAACGGGATGCCGCACATCGGAGCCTTTTCTTCAAGTCCGCAGGATCTTCCCGTAAGCGTTAGCTCCAGCGCCCTCGACACCTCTACGGCATCATCGAAGAACATCTCATAGAAATCACCCAGGCGATAAAAAAGGATGCAGTCCTTATACTCCTCCTTCACGGAGAGATAATGCTGCATCATCGGGCTGACTTTACTCTTGTCTATCTCGTTAAGCGTCATAGTTTGTCTATTCTAACATAAAAAGGCATAAATAAAAAGAAGACAGGACAGCCATTCCCCGCTGTCCTGTCTGTATCTTATCTTTAATACTCTGTATCAGTCCATGCGGAAGCGGCTTACTATAGCCCTCATATCCTCGGAGCACTTCTGTGTCTGTCCGACGATCTGTTCCGTATCCGCTGTAAGGGCGACAAGATCAGTAGTCTTGTTGGCCACATCCGTGACTCCCCTTGCGGATTCGCCTATCGTGGTGTTCATTCCGGAGATAGAATTCGATACTCCGCCGATAGATCCTGACAATGCAGCGACAGCATCATGGATAGCCGTCATGTTCTCCTCAAAGTCTCCTGCATCAGAAGCATATCCCTCGGCGATCTCATCAAACTTCGCATAATCTTCCATTGCGTTGTTGTCAATGAAGTCAAGGGTACGTGTCAGGCACTTGCTCATGTTATCGACTGAAGTATGTACTTCCGCAACGATATCATTGATCCCGCTGACGGTGTCGGAGGACTGTGTAGCAAGATGTCCGATCTCCTCAGCGACGACAGCAAAGCCTCTTCCTGCCTCACCGGCACGCGCTGCCTCGATCGAAGCGTTAAGGGCAAGGAGATTGGTCTGTCCTGCGATGCTCCTTATGGTCTCCGTGAGCTCATTGATCTTGTCTACAGCCTTGCTCTGCTCTATTGCATCATCAGACTGTCTCTTCACATCCTCAAAGATCTCACGTGCATTTGAAATGGATGACTGTACGTCACGTCTGATACCTTCAGCCTTATTCCTGATCTCGACTGCATGGGTCGCTCCCTGCTCGGAGAGCTCGTTGATCTGATCGGCATTTTCGACCATGGTACTTACATTGCTGTTGATGGTCTCTGTAGCCTCGGCAGCCTGCTGCATGCCTGCCGCAAGCTCCTGACTCGTTGCCGAATTGTCTGAGGAATTATCATTAAGCTTGACAGTAGTATCCTGCAGCTGATTGATGATGGCAGCAAGGTTCTTCTCGGAACCGCCGATCTCTCCTACAACAGTACGGAGCACGCGGCGAAGGGAAGCAATATCTCTTCCGATGACACCTATCTCATCTCTTCTGTAGATGACCTGCTGTGACTTATCATTATGCCTTAGATCAAGATTCGCGGAATCCTGAAGGATCTCGGTCAGGATGCCGATAGGTCTGAGGATTATCTTTGCGAGGATCGCCATCACTATGCATACAACGATGAAAGCAATGATTATAAGGATCACGACCTTCCAGGTCGTCTTATTGATAGGCTTGTATACATCGCTCTCATCAAGAGTGATTATAAGAATATTATTTGATATGGGCTGTACATAGTAAGCAGCGTACTTGATCTTGCCCTTGAACTCATATTCGATGATATCAGGCTCAGGCACAGCGCCTTTAGCAAGCTCTGCCACAAGTCCCTTGACTGCTGCATTCTCCACAGGCTCGCCGATCTTCTCCGGTGTGGGGTGATAGAGCATTATACCGTCCTTATTAACGGCATATGCATAACTCGAACTCATATCCTCGAGCTTGATATCACCGATCAGCTCTGCAAGTATCGAAGGATCTGCCGTGATCTGTCCTTCTCTGGCATCCATAAGGGCACCGCCTACATTGACCATGGAAAGAAGATCATGCTTGATGGTATCCTTGTAATTACTGCGGAATTCGACGACATTGACTATCTCAGCGATGAGCGCGATAACAAACATCGATAAGACAACGCCTAAGACAACAAGAGTGACCAAAGACTTGAAGCCGTGGAGCTTCTTCTCCGGCGCGGCCGCGTTACTTTTTACTGCCATTTGAAATTACCCCCATGTAAAGAAATAAAATATATGCAGCGCCTTAAGGCACTACCGTTCCATTATAATAAAACCCCCTGCATTCATCAAGCCTGACTTGGACCAGATCACCCACGTGATACCCGCTCTTTGGGAAATGCACTACGTTATTCTGAGAGATCCTTCCGGTATACCTTTCGGGATCCTTCTCGTCCTCACCTTCTATAAGGACTTCCATGACCCGTCCTTCAAATCTCCTGGACCTCTCCCATGCTACCTTATGTACGGTCTTTAAGACTCTGTCAAAATTCTCCTGCACAAAGCCCTTGTCGAGCTGCTCCATTTTGGCGGCCGCAGTCCCGGTCCGGGGAGAATACTCAAAGGTAAAGGCCCCGTCAAAGCCCACCTGTTCTATGACATCGATCGTATCGGATACATCCTGCACGTCCTCACCAGGAAAACCGACTATGATGTCTGTCGTAATGGCGATATCGGGAACAGCCTTCTTCAGCTTTTCCGTAAGACTGATATAGCCTTCCCTCGTATAATGCCTGTTCATGGCTTCCAGTATCCTGTCGGAGCCGGACTGAAGGGGAAGATGGATATGACGGGCTATGTTCTCGTTCTCAGCCATAACCTCAATGAGCTCATCCGAAAGATCCTTCGGATGGGACGTCATGAATCTTATGCGTCTTATCCCGTCCACGGACGCTGCTTCCTTAAGAAGCTTTGCAAATGTCACATCCGTGTCAAGGCCCTTGCCGTAGGAATTGACATTCTGACCGAGGAGCATGATCTCCTTTACTCCGTCATCGGCGGCCCTCTTTATCTCATCGACGATGTCCGCCGGCTTCCTGCTCCTCTCCCTTCCCCTCACATAGGGGACTATACAGTAGGTGCAGAAATTGTCGCAGCCGAACATGATATTGATACCTGTCTTGAAGGAATACTTCCTCTCAGTGGGAAGATCCTCGACTATCTTGTCTGTACTCTCAAGGATATCTGCGACAAAACCGCCTTCAGACATTTTCTTATACAATAATTCGGAAAAAGCAAAGATATTGTGGGTACCGAAGATCAGGTCCACATGGGGATATTCTTTTTTGATCCTGTCGACGACCTGCTTCTCCTGCATCATGCATCCGCAGACGCCTATTATCATGTTCTTGTTCTTATTCTTGTAGGCCTTACATACGCCAAGTCTTCCGAAGAGCCTCTTGTCGGCATTTTCACGGACAGTACAGGTATTGTAAATAAGAACATCTGCCTGCTCCTCGGAGGATGCTTTCAAAAAACCCATCTCTCTCAGAGCGCCGTCTATCTTCTCGGAATCCCTGAAATTCATCTGACAGCCGAAGGTTACGGTCATGGCATAAAGAGGTCTTGAAAGAGCCTTTGACCTCTGCTCCACTATCTTACCCGCTTTATGCATGAATTCGATCTGTCTCTTAGTCTCCTTGAGACTGTTATCCTTTGTCATATCCTTATGATCCCTGATTCCGTGATGATGATATCCATATCCACATCATGCTCATCTGTTATTATCTCATTCTCCATCTGACAGTCAAATGCCGTGCATATCTTTACTCCGCCTTTGATCCTGCCAAAAAATCTGTCGTAATATCCTCTTCCGTGCCCCATCCTGTGTCCTGCCGCATCGCAGGCAACGCACGGTACCACTACAATATCAGGCTCATCATCTTCTGCAGAGCCTGCCTCGCAGATATCCGGCTCCAATATCCCGAAAGCACCCTCCCTCAGATCCCGGACTGAGTATATCCTGTAAAAGGACATGCCGGACGATGATGTCACCTTCGGAAGGTAGACCGCCTTCCCCTCTGACAGAGCCTCCTTAATAAGCGCCTCCGTGGAGACCTCGCTTCCCGTATTCATGTAGAGATATACGGTATGAGCGCTCTTCCATTCATTAAGGCTTATCACATGGTCTCTTATGATATCCGACGCCTCTTGCCTGTATGAAGGACCAAGGCCTTTTCTCTTATCGAGTATTCTGCGCCTTACGGCTTCCTTCGCCTCGTCAGTTATCATCCTTCGTTAATAAAATCCTCAATGAAGAAATCCCGGCTCTTATCGGAGTGAATATATGTCCCAATCTCGTCACCGGCTGCTATCCTGTGGATATTGGCAAGATCATTGGCATTGGCTATCACCATATCACAGCCGGAAGCAGAAGCAATACGAGCAGCTGCGATCTTCGTGGCCATACCTCCGGTTCCCATGAGGCTTCCCGTACTGCCTTTGGCAAATCCTTCGATCCTTTCATCAAGCTTTTCTATCTCCCGTATCAGCTTGGCTTCAGGATCTGCATGAGGATCATCGGTATACAGACCGTCTATATCCGAGAGCAGTATCAGAAGATCCGCATCTATAAGAGCCGCGACTATGGCGGACAGTGTATCGTTGTCTCCGAATTCTATCTCATATGTCGCTATGGTATCATTCTCATTCACTACAGGAATGGCACCAAGCGTCAGAAGCTCTTCAAAGGTATTACGCGCATTGAATCTGTTCACATTGTCCACTATGGTGTGCTTCGTCATAAGGACCTGAGCCGTCATCTGGTTATATTCCGAGAAAAGCTTCTGGTACATCATCATAAGACGCGCCTGACCGATGGCGGCAGCAGCCTGCTTGAGCTTAAGCTTCTCATCAGGGCCTTCACTCTTGCCTGTGCCGTCATAATATATGCCTCTGATATGCGCCGCTTTCAGGCCAACGGAGATGGCTCCCGAAGAAACAAGGACCACATCCTTTCCACCGTTATGCAGGTCCGTCAGCTCCCTTACGAGCTTTTCAAGCCTTACAAGATCGGCTCCACCCGTCTCCTTGTGGGTTATGGAGGAGGATCCGATCTTTATCACTATTCTTTTCTTTGATGCGAAATCCCTCATTACAAAACCTTATCCTGATATATATGTCTCGGCAGCCTTCATTCCGTCTATGGCAGCTGACATTATGCCTCCCGCATATCCCGCTCCCTCACCTGCAGGATATATTCCGCGGATGCTGACTGACTGCATGTCCTCTCCTCTCAATATCCTGACCGGAGAAGATGTCCTGCTCTCAATGGCAGCAAAAAGAGTATCTCCGTCATCAAATCCCTGTATCCTGCCTGAAAATGAGTACATCGCCTCGATTATATCATCACTGATGGTGTCCGGTAAAATATTTCTTATATTTCCCATACCGTATCTTCCCTTACAGCAGGGCCTGATGTGTCCGAAGCTTTCGGATGTCAGGTTCCTGGTAAAATCCTCAAATCTCTGATAAGGTATGGATCCGCTGCATTCTTCATATGCCTTCTTCTCAAGATCTCTCTGAAAACCGATCCCCGAAAGCGGATCGGATCCGTAAGAAGCGTAATCAGAAGGAGTAACGGTACAGACTATAGCGGAATTAGAGTTTGCGGCATCTCTTGCGGAAAGGCTCATGCCGTTGACCACGAGATGTCCCGGCTCGGAAGAAGCATTTATCACATAACCGCCGGGACACATGCAGAAAGAATATACGCCGCGACCGTCCCTGCAGTGATATGTGAGCTTATAGCTTGCGCTTTTATAGCCCATGGCATCATCTATCATCCCTCTTGCATGCTCTGCCCTTACCCCGACGGCAAAGGCTTTGGCCTCCATTGAAAGGCCGCTGTCATAGAGCATCTTAACGGTATCTCTCGCGGAATGTCCAAGACACAGAAAGAGATCCCTGCACTCGATCCACTCTTCCTTATCGTTCTTTATGCATATCCTCTTTAAGGCTCCGCCTTCCGCGTCGATGGATGTAAGCGCGGTACAAAACCTTATCTCGCCGCCATATGATTCTATCTCATGTCTTAAGGACGGGATTATGCTTATCAGCCTGTCACTTCCGATATGAGGATGCTTTGACGTGAGTATGGCCTCATCGGCGCCGTGCTTTATGAGAGTCTTCAGGATAAAGTCTTTTCTCCCTGCCCTGTCTTTTATACCGGTGGACAGCTTGCCGTCCGAAAAGGTCCCTGCTCCTCCCTCTCCGAACTGGGCATTTGAATCAGGATCGAGTACGCCTTTTTCAAAGAATCTTTCAAGATCACCGATGCGCTCTTCCACCGGCTTCCCTCTTTCTATCACAAGAGGTTTCTCACCGGCCATGGCAAGGATCAGCGCAGTGAAGATCCCGGCAGGACCAAAGCCGGCAACGACAGGGCGCAGGGAGCTTTTTGACTCTCTTTTTTCAGGCAGTCTGTATGTCTCTTCGGAATAGAGCATCACATTCGGTCTTTTAGCTCTTTTTACAAGCTGGGCTTCATTCTTATGACTTAATGACACGGAATATACATCGAGGATACTGCTCCTGTTCCTTGCATCCTTTGAGCATTTGAGAACCTTAAGATCCTTTATCTCTGAGGCGTCGATCCTTAAGAGATGTGCGATTTTCTTTTTCACATGCTCTGTATCCGAGCCTTCGGGGACTTTTATCTCATTTATCCTGATCATATGCCGCCAAGCCTTTCCGATGTCAGTATGATCTCATTTTCAGTGGTGATATCATACATATCAGGATATTTTTTCCTGAGCTCTTCAAGGGATACATCCTCTGTCCTGAATACATACATCGTATCTTTGTCGCCCTCCTGCATCTCAAGCTTCTCTTCACACTCGCTTATCCTCTCCCTTACAAGATCCATATCATCTCTTGAGAAATGGAAGTTACTGACAGTCATCCCGTGTCTCAGAGCGAACTGCGTGTAGCCTATCATCTGATCCCTTACTTCATCACCGTAGAATTCACCGAAATAATAATCATGCATGAACTGGACGTGACTTATCCCGCCAAAGTCGTAGAGATCGAGCATATCCGCAGAATATCTGGCTTTCTTCGGTGACCTGTATGTATCGGAAATCTCATAAACCTTGCCTGTGAATTCATACAGCTGGAGGATACAGGCAAAGATGATAAGCTGCGGATAGTACTTCCTGATCCCGAAACGCGAATAATAGATAGATAGCAGTATCACAAGATACATGACCGGCCATAGGAATCTGCCCGAAGCCCTGAAGAGACTCCATGCATTGAATATGAATTCCGGCAGAGGTATCTCATACAGGACATGGGATCCGAATGACACCTTCGGTGACAGAGCGATAACGACAAGGATAAATGCTGTCACTGATATGGATATGATCCACTCTTTCTTACTGCTCCAGATCTCCCTGATATGTGTGAATATATAAGCAGATGCAGGCACCAGAAGGACCATCGACATTATCCCGACATATGACAGACCTTCATACTGGCATTCTATGAGCGGGAACTCTTTTATTATCAGTGAATAATCGATCGGATTGAAAAGTGAATTGAGATTGGCGCTGTATACACCAAGCCCGTCGGATGCGCCGGAGATATTACCGTAGAAACCTCCGAAAAGATAGAATGCAAACAGCGTCGCCGCAAGATACGACGCGATATACAGGATCATCACAGGCACTTTTTTCCTTTCGGCCAGAAGAGACTCAAGAAGAGCATATCCTACGAGCATTACTGATACGATGCCGTATATCGTGAAATGTATCGTAATGCAGAGCATGCCAAGGACGCACCAGCATATTATCCTTTTAACCATTGAATCGATCCTGTCCCTGTACATAAAGAGCATGATCGCAAGAAGTATAAGATAATGCGAGGCAAGAGCCGTATGGTAATACATCCTCTGCCATACAGGGGCACAGTAGACGAAAGGGATCGAGCAGATAAAGCATGAGGCTTCATTTGTTGTGATGCGCCTCAATATGAGCTTGCTGATACCGCCCTGCATCATAAAGCAGAACAAACCGTACCACCCGAAAAACTGAAATGTCTCCGGCAGTACCGGTGACAGTATCTTGAAGAATAATGACACGAGCGGTATGGAATCCGTATATATCACAGATGCTAGATATGGATAAAAGCTGGTATCACAAAGACCTATGGGAAAATGCCATCCCGAAGCCCTGTAGAGCTTCCATCCTACATAATGCTGGGAGAGATCATACCAGCCCGTGAGCAGCCAGTCTTCATTCTGCACATTAAGCACACCGAAGCCGTACAGGATCAGAAATATAAACGCTCCGAATAAAGCGCCGAAAAGAAATGATAACTGCCATCTGATATGCGACCTGAGGAACTTCATACAAGACTCCCAGCTGCGCTTTTACCCGCGATACAGCCTGTAGCAAAAGCAAAATGAAGATTATATCCTCCGCAGATACCGTCTGCATCGAGAAGTTCTCCGGTAACATATATGCCTCTGTGATCTTTGAGCATGCAATGCTGATCAATATCGCAAAGAGGCACCCCGCCCGACACTGTCTGGGCGCGGGAAAAATCCTCGGTCATCTCCTCTTTCAGTTCAAATCTCAGATGCTTGACTCTCTTTAAGAGATTATCAAGATAGTCTTCACGTCTTGTATCTACGGGATGCACAAGGTAATTAATGAGTTTTTTGGGGAAAAGTCCGATAAGACACCCCGCAAGATCCCTGTCCGGAAACAAGCGCATTCTGCTTTTGATCTCATCCATAAAACCTTCATCGTCGGTCACAGGATACAGATCAGCCTCCACAAAAGCTCTATCACCCCTTTTCAGCATCCTGCACGCAGCGGAAGAAATATCCATGGCGCAGATCCCGGAGAGACCGCCATCGAAAGGCTGAAGTTCGCCGGAGGATACTTCCACGACTGAACCTTTGGCATCAAGAAGCTTAAGTGCGGCATCGCATCTTATCCCTTTGATGGATGTAAGATCCTCCAAGGTCACAAGAGGCGTAAGCGCCGGAGAGATATCGGTAAGATCTGCTCCAAGCTGTCTCAGCAATCCGTAGCCCGACCCGTCGGAGCCCGTATTCGGAGAGACACAGCTGCCGCAGGCTATGATAAGAGAATCGGATACATAAGTCTGTCCTTTACAGTTCAATGAAAAGGTGCCGTCATCACACTCCCTGACATCCATATCCCCGCAGTCCGTGATGATGGTGATCCCAAGGCTCTTCGCCTGCATAAGCAATGCTGAGCGGACGGATTCTGCAGTATCCGGGTAGGGATATAAGCATCCGCGTCTTTCTCTCGCTCTTATGCCCATCCCTTCAAGGAAGGCTATACAGTCATCCGTATTAAATCCTGACAGCAGTTCGTCGATAAATCCCTCATCGGTAGAGGAATGATAGCATGACCTGTCTATGCTTTTATTTGTGAAATTACATTTGCCGTTTCCGGTGATGAGAAGCTTTTTAAGAGGAGATTCTCTGTGCTCAAAGACAGTAACACATGCTCCTGCCATGGCCGATGATATCGCTCCTGCCATGCCTGATGCGCCGGCACCGATGACCGAGACTCTTACAGATCCCTTACTCATAAGAACCCGAAGCTCTTGGCCATGCGCACTATCCTGCTGCCCATCGGCAGTTCGTAGAGCTCCTCCTCCTTTACCACTCTGAGCTTCAGGATACATACAGCATACACTACGGATCCTACGATGATGGGAAGCAGCGTCTGTATCATATATCCGGTAAATAAAGACAGAAGCTTCCAGAGCACGAAGATCACTACACCCATGACGACAGCTGAGATCGCAGGAAGGAAGAAAGTCCCTACTTTCTCCTGTCTGTAGGATATGGCATGCCTTAAAGAAAGACTGTTCAGAAGGCACATGGAGAGCGAAAAGACTATCGTGGAGATAACGACAGCATATATTCCAAGATCGGTATACTTCATAAGCGCTATAAGAGCTCCGATATGGAGTACAAGTGAGATCACGGCATTCTTGACGGGAAGGTTCATCCTGCCTATTCCCTGCAGCATACCGTTTGAGAGAGTGGATACGGAATAAGTCATGACAGTTACCGCAGCTGCTCTCATGAGCGATGCGGCAAGAGCCGTCTCACCGGAAAAGAGCAGATTGATGATAGGATCCGCCAGAACAAAGAGGCCTACCGCGCAGGGATAGGATATTATCATGGTGAAGCGCATTGCGGCACTTATCCTCTTTCTCGCCCCCTTCATGTTATCCGAAGCTATGCAGGAAGCCAGCGCAGGGACAGTCGATGCCGACATGGAATTAGCCAGCGCTATCGGGACATTAAGGAGCAGTTTTGCCTTACCGGTATAGACTCCCCAGATCGCTGTTTTCTCAGCGCCCAGTCCCTTTGCTTCCATCATATGGTTAAAAATGAAATTATCCATTATATCGTTGATATTGTATATCGCGGTGGAAAGGATAACGGGAAGCACAGTGAGCAGTATCAGCTTCATAACAGTCCCGTAGCTCTCCACGTATCTGGTGTCATCGCTTACATATTTCTTTGACAGACGGGAAGCTACGAGGAAATAAAGAGCCACAAGGAAAAGCAGTGCGGAAAAAGCGCCCACACTGGTGCCCAGAGTGCTGCCTGCCGCTCCGTATGCGTATGACAGATCCTCATTGCGAAGCAGAGCCGCCGTCTTCGATCCGTACTCAAATAAAGACTTCGCTGCAACGATGCTTATTATCGCATTGATTATCTGCTCTATGATCTGAGATACGGCAGTAGGGACCATGTTGCCCATGCCCTGAAAATATCCCCTGAAGACTCCCATGATGGCGACTATCAAAAGAGTCGGTGCAAAGATCCTTAAAGCTATGGCTGAAAGAGGCTCTGATAAAAGACCTGCAAGGGCATCGGCTCCGAAAAGCACGACAAGACCGGCTATGCCTCCTGTAATAGAGGCAAAGATCAGTCCTCCTCTGAAAACCTTATTCGCATTCTTATACTGTCTGTTGGAAAGTCGCGCGGATACGACCTTTGATATGGCAAGAGGGAGAGAATATGAGGATATAAGAAGCATGATATTGTAGATATAATATGCCGAAGCATAGTATCCGTTCCCCTTGTCCCCGATGATATTGGTCACGGGGATGCGGTATATCATGCCTATGATACGGGTTATGATGCCTGCAACTCCCAGCAGGCCGCCCTGAACGATGAAGTTGCTTTTTTTATTGCGTGCAGGTCTTGCCATTACCTGATGCTTCCTTCATATGCGGACGGATAAGCCGGGGACCAAAGCCATCACCTTACCACAACCTTGTCCGCTTCAGTGTCCTGTATTATCTCTATAAGAGTCTTCCCCTGATTCAAGACGATCTCTTCACCGTCTTCATCAAAATACCTTACAGCTCCGGCCTCTCCGCCGATGGAGATCCATTTGCCGTCACAGGCTTTTCCCTTTGTGATATAGGTCATCTTCCCGCCGCCGTGGCAGTCAAATCCGAGATAGCCCTTGTCATCTATCTGTTCCCACGCAGAATACTGCAGGATCACATTGTCAAAAGCAAGCTGCTCTCCGGTAAGATCGTCTATGTGCTCTGTCCCGTACTGCCACCTGTGATACAATCCGTCTGCGGGATCATATTCAAGATATGGCTCATTGATCTTATATCCGGGTTCCACGTGAGTCGCATCATAAGAATTCTCAGCCGAGAGATCATTAGGGTCTCCGTCTTTGGCAAAGGTAAACTTGCCGACAAAACCGTCCCTGTATGTATTACGATAGCCCATATCCTCTATGCCCTTCTTTATCCCCTTGGCAGAGGCATAGGCATTATGAGGAGCGACTCTGTCTGTCGTCCTGTAAAAGACTGTATCACCTATTGCAGCAAGTCCGGAAAGATTGTCCACGTAATCCTGCTCAAGAAGCGGCAGGGCGTAGGAAGACTGACCGTAATGGCAGTAGATTGCATCGGATTCCAACGCATAATACACAAAATAATTCCTGCAGGATCTGACAGATCCTATCTTCTCCAGATCATCATAATTCTCAAATATCCCCATCATACGGGTTAAGGAACCCTCAACCACGCACTCATAAAGGATATCGGCATAGCTTACCCCGCTCATGGGCATGGCATCTTCGATATTATTGAGCATAACGGCCACAGGCCTTCTGTCTCCGATATCGGAGGGGACCATCCTTCCGCTAAGATAACTCTGCACCATATCTCCCTCGCGGACTCTTTCAGCTCCGAGGGATGATACATATCCTTTCTGAGCGGCTATGGCCCCGTCAGCCGGAGTCGCCGCATCTGAAGAGACTGAATCTTCGAACTTGTCATATGCTTCGACATCTTCAACCGCCTCCGTGCCGGTCTCTACCGAAGCATCGGAAGCTGCCTCGGGCGCGGCCGCACCACATCCTGAAAGCAGCAGCGTACCTGATATTAATAATAGACAGAATCTTTCTGGAGCAGTCAAAATCTATCTCCTTATCCCTGATCTTTGAAGTATATCTTCCTGAGCCTTCTCCATTTCAGCGGCCATGGAGGGCTCCATATGGTCAAACCCTTGCAAGTGTAACATACTGTGGGCAATTAGGAAAGCCAATTCTCTTTTGACCGAGTGCCCGTATGCCGAAGCCTGCTTCAATACATGATCAGCCGAGATCACTATGTCTCCCAGCATTATCTCGCCCGTATCGGGATCCACAACTCCCGGATCATCGGCGCCTATGCCTCCGAAATCTCCGGGGCTGTCAAATTCAAGCATCGGAAAGGACAGCACGTCAGTCGGGCGGTCTATATTCCTGTACTGCCTGTTCATCAAATGGATCGTATGATCATCCGTGATGGTAAGAGAAACCTCACATTCATACGGGCAGCCTGTATAAGAAAGAGCCCCGAGGGCTACTTCCTTAAATATCTCTTCTACAGGAAGATCGAGCTTGTCGGCGCCCTCTTCCACATCAACGGAGAAAGTCATAATAGATCCTCTCGCTCTTAAGCGTTTTTCTTATCTCTTCAAGATCGTTATAAGGTATGGCCGATCTTTTAAGCATTGAATCCCTGCCGGAGAAAAGCTTCAATATGGTCTTATCGATGAATTTATTGAGATCCGGCTCCTGCGTCTCTTTGGAGAATTCGTTCATAAGAGCCACGATCACGGTATCGACTATCACTACTATCGATACCTCGGCCGATATCTTTTCTCCCGGTCTTGCTGCACCGTACTGTGAAAGCCCGTCGATGATATTATCGGGAAAACCTTCATCCAGCGCGATGGAGACTGTCCTCTCGGACAGCGGCATATCATTTTCGATAAGTACGCCTATCCTGTGATAAAAGCCAAGTCCCTTCATGAGTACAGGATCGTAGCCCAGTCTGTTGGCAAAAAGCTCCGTGAAGTGGGCGGTATGGATAGCCCGTTTGAATTCTCTTTTATTTTCCTTCTTGAGCGATAAAAGCAGCGGATACTCGGGATCCACCACATCCTGAATAAGTTCCTCTTCGGCCTTTATCACTATGTCGTAATATTCATATCCGGCTATCTGCATTATAACGACGTTAAGTACCAGGCCTACTATCGGGCCTATGATAAGAGCAGGCGTAAGTGTGCTCCTTTTTAATATGACTAGCCCCGTGAAGAGAAGTATGTAAGTCAGAGCATAGGCAATCAGCACGTCTGTATATCTTCCCATCTTCCTTCTTCCGAAGATAAGAGCCGTGGCAATGAGACCTGTGACCATATAGAATAAAAGATATTCAAAGGACCTCTCGGTCACAAGGAAAGGCAGCGCCGAAAAAAGCATCAGGCAAAAGAGCCCTACGTACAGATTGTTCGCAAGAAGAGCCAGGACCACGGTAAATGAAGCTATGGGAATGATAAAATCAGGGATAAATGCCTGGACAGAAGCAAGGACTCCGAGTCCCGCTATCACAAGGGCTGTCCTGAAGGATATCCATCTGCTGCACGAAAAAGCCACGGCGGAACCTATCACAGCCACAACTATGAGATTGCGGACTGCTCCTGTCACGCTCTGACTTGCTATCAGCATCTCTATGGATGAGACGAAAGAAAGGATCGCTACAAAGAGAATGTGATAAGGCATGATGGTGCTTCTTGCCCTTACTTCCTTTTCTTCAGGTATCTTTGTCTCTTCGCTTCCTCTTATCTCTTCTCTCTCTTCTGCCTTCGTGCTTAACTTCATATTCCTCGTACGCCTTTACTATCTTCTGGACCAGCGGATGTCTCACCACGTCCTTGGCAGTAAGTGTGATAAAAGATATACCTTCTATTCCGTGAAGCACTCTCTGCGCCACGTCAAGTCCGGACACCGCGCCTTCCGCAAGATCCTTCTGCGTCCTGTCACCGGTGATCACGACCTTCGATCCGAACCCTATACGGGTCAGGAACATCTTCATCTGAGCAGGTGTGGTATTCTGAGCCTCATCCAGGATTATGAACGCATTATCGAGCGTCCGTCCTCTCATATATGCCAGAGGCGCCACCTCTATAAGCCCCTTCTCGGTATTCTTCTGGAATGCATCGGCTCCCATGGTGGCATAGAGAGCATCGTACAGCGGTCTCAGATAAGGATCCACTTTGCTCTGCAGATCTCCAGGGAGAAATCCGAGTTTCTCTCCTGCTTCTATCGCTGGCCTTGTAAGGATGATCCTGGATATCTCTTCCTTCTTGAATGCAGTGACCGCCTTCGCTATGGCAAGATAAGTCTTACCGGTGCCCGCAGGACCTATTCCGAAGACTACCATATCCCGCTCCATGGCATCCACATATCTTTTCTGGCCGACGGTCTTGGGTTTGACCGGCTTCCCCTGTACGGTATGACAGATGACATCCTTGTCGACGCTCGTTATGAATTCACCGGACTCGTCCTTAATACTCTCAAATGTATAATTCAGCTTCTGCTCGTCTATATCTTCTCCCTCCGAAGCGAGTCTTAGCAGCTCCCTGATAAGCGATACTCCCTCTCCGGGAGATCTCCCTTCCCCTTCTACGGATATCACACCCGACCTTATGGATATACGGGTACCCAGCTTTTTTTCTATATAACTTATATTTCTGTCGCATGAGCCGGCAACTGCCTGAATGATATCGTTGCCAAGCCCGCTTATATCAATTCTCTCAGTCATCCAGTGTGTAGATAAGAGTGCCTTTTTCAGGCTTTTCTTTTGTTATCTCAACAGAAGCCAGATACTGTTCTCTCGCAGCTTCCGCTTCTTCTTTATTTCTTGCAAATATCTCAAGCAGCAGATCGCCCTTCTTTACTTCATCCTGGTGCTTGACCCTCATCTCAAGGCCCACGGAAAGGTCTATCTCCTGCTCCTTGGTGAGTCTCCCGCCTCCGAGCACCTTAAGACACTCGCCGATGCCTGCGCAGTCATTCACTTTAAGAAAACCGTCAGCGTCTGCTGTAACGTCCATGTGATAAGGAGCCTCGGGAAGAAGGCTGTAATCATCTATGATGCCCGGATCTCCGTGCTGGCTGCGTATCATGGACCTGAAGCATTCTAGAGCGCGGCCTGAAGATATGGCCTTCTTCGCCATGTTCCATGCTTCTTCCCTGCTGTCTGCCTTTCCTCCTGCGACTATCATCTCTGGTATGATGACATGCATCACCTCGTATACATCTTCTGCCGTATTGCCCTTAAGAGCTTCGATCGCTTCTATAACCTCCAGCGAATTGCCTATGGAATGCCCCAAAGGCTCATTCATATCGGTGATCACAGCTCTCATCTCAAGCCCGGCTCTCTTTCCGATATCCATCATGAGACGGGCAAGCTCGCGGGCTTTTTCCTCTTCTCTCATAAAAGCGCCTGTCCCGTGAGTGACTTCAAGGACTATGGCATCGCTTCCGGCAGCGATCTTCTTGCTCATTATGGAGGAAGCGATGAGCGGCACGCATCCTACTGTCCCGGTCACATCGCGAAGCGCATAGAGCAGCTTGTCCGCGGGAGCCAGATCCTTTGTCTGACCTATAAGAGCATATCCGGTATCTTTGACCTGGGATATGAATTCATCTTCAGTAAGGGAAGTGGAAAAGCCCGGAATGGATTCGAGCTTATCTATGGTGCCTCCCGTAAAACCCAGACCTCTTCCGCTCATCTTGGCTGTAGGCACGCCGCATGCAGCGGCAACAGGAGCCACGATAAGGGTTACCTTGTCTCCAACTCCTCCCGTTGAATGCTTGTCGACCTTAATACCGGGTATGGCCGAAAGATCGATGACGTCCCCCGAGTAAGCCATGGAGTATGTAAGATCATATGTCTCTTCATCATCACATCCGTTAAGGTATATCGCCATGAGAAGAGCAGCGACCTGATAATCAGGTATCTCTCCGGCCACATATTTTGAGATGAAATAATAGATCTCTTCTTTGGAGAGCTTTCCTCCGTCTCTTTTTTTCTCAATGATATGAATGAAATCCATGTCGCCTCCCTTCGGCCTTAGATAAGGAACATGTCATCATTTATGATAAGGCTCATTTTTGATTATCTTAAATGCTCTGTACAGCTGCTCTAAAAATATTACTCTCATGAGCTGATGCGGGAATGTCATTTTGGAAAAACTGAGCTTCATATCGGCCCTTTCCCTGACAGACATATCAAGACCGTCTGAGCCGCCGATGATAAAGCAGATATGACTCATCCCGTTATTCATGAGTTTTACAAGTCTGTCGGAAAAACCTTCCGAAGTAAACTGCTCACCTTCTATCTCAAGAGTAATGACATATGCCCCTTCGGGAATCGCTTTTAATATCCTGTCCGATTCAGCGTGAGGGTCAGGTCCGTCATCAAGCTCCTGCATATTAAGCGAGATATATGCTTTAAGCCTCTTTTCATACTCGGATACTGCATCACGAAGATATCGCTCTTTCAGCCTTCCGCAGGAGATCAGCGTCACACGGAGCATTCAGGCTTCTTCCTCTTCCTCTTCTATAGAAGATGTGTCACCTTCTTCAAAGATCTCGTTATAGAGTTCTTCGGTAAGCTCGGACATGAGCGCATCCTCCACGTCCATGAACCTTTCGCAGATCTTGTCTTTTATCAGTTCGGACCGGGCAAAGAATCTGTAATTCTTATCAAATTCAGCAATTGGATCCGCAACGGCGTATTCATCATCTGCCGGAACTTCTTCATCAGATGCTTCTTCATCGGATGCATCCCCGTTATCGGATGCTTCAGCGTTATCATGAGTATCATCGGCTCCGGACGGATCATCCGGAACTGCTTCATCATCCGGGACTACTTCATCATCAGATGACTCTTCCTCATCTTCTTCAGCCTTAGATGCTTCTTCCGCTGCATCAGGCTCCTCAGGACGGCTGTCTATGATCTCATCAAGGGAGGCGGCATCATACGTATCAAGAAACCACTTCTTGATATCGTTCTTTTTCTCGGTCTCTCTCTTGGCATCCTCAAAAGCGGACTTCGATCTCTTAAGGGAGATGATCCCTGTCACCAGAAAAAGGACAAACAACAGACTCATGATGCATTTTGTGAGTATGCCAAAGGGACCCGCAAGATTCAGCGGTATCACCCCGGATAAGACAAGGATCATAAATACAGCACCCGCTCCTCCGCAGATCGTGAGCGCGCAACCGGATGTCTTAAGCTCATTGGCCTTTTCATTCAGAGTCATATGCTTCTCCTAATCAGAGCTGTCCTTTTATGTAGTTGTCTATTCCCTTCGCTGCTTTTCTGCCGGCTCCCATGGCAAGGATGACAGTCGCTGCACCGGTAGCGCAGTCACCACCTGCAAATACGCCATTCCTGGACGTTGCTCCGGTCTCCTCATCAGCGACGATGCACTTTTTCTTATTGGTCTCAAGATTGTCTGTAGTGCCGGCTATAAGAGGGTTGGGAGTGGTTCCGAGCGCCATGATGACCAGATCGCATTCTATCTCGTATTCGGAGCCCTCGATCTCGACAGGTCTTCTCCTTCCGGAAGCATCAGGCTCGCCAAGCTCCATCTTTATCACCCTGATGCCCTTTACGAGACCGTTCTCATCTTCAAGGATCTCCACAGGATTGGTAAGAAGCTCGAAGCGGATGCCTTCCTCCTTCGCATGGTGTACCTCTTCTGCTCTTGCAGGAAGTTCCTTCTCGGATCTTCTGTAGACTACAGTGACCTCAGAGCCGAGTCTCAGCGCTGTACGTGCAGCATCCATAGCCACGTTGCCTCCTCCGACGACAACGGTCTTCCTGCCGACATTGATCGGAGTATCGTGATCATCTCTGTATGCCTTCATGAGATTGGCGCGGGTAAGATATTCATTAGCTGAATATACTCCCAGAGCCTGCTCTCCGGGTATATGCATGAACATGGGAAGACCTGCGCCTGACGCAATATAGACGGCGCTGTAGCCCTCATCCTCCATGAGCTCATCTATGGTCTCGGATCTTCCTATCACATAGTCAGTCTTGATCTTAACGCCCAGAGCCTTAACATTTTCTATCTCGCGGGCGACAACCTTCTCCTTGGGAAGCCTGAATTCAGGAATTCCGTATACGAGCACGCCTCCTGCCTTATGAAGCGCCTCATAGATCGTTACGTCATAACCCATCTTCGCAAGGTCTCCGGCGCAGGTAAGTCCGGAAGGACCCGCGCCTATAACGGCTACCTTTATGTTCTTCTTTTCGGAAGGAGCCTTGGGGGATATACCCTGCTCTGCAGCCCAGTCAGCGGTGAATCTCTCCAGTTTGCCAATTGATACCGCTTCACCCTTAATGCCTCTTATGCAGACGCCCTCGCACTGTGTCTCCTGGGGACAGACCCTTCCGCATACGGCAGGAAGCGAACTTGCCTCACCGATGACATCATATGCCCCGGCCATATCACCTTCCTTGATCTTTGCAATAAAACCCGGAATATTAATGCTTACGGGACATCCCTCGACACATTTGGGGTTCTTGCAGTTTAAGCACCTGGTTGCTTCCGCACGGGCCTCTTCCTCGTTATAGCCGAGACATACCTCCTCAAAATTATGCGCTCTTTCTTCGGGCGCCTGTTCCGATACCGGAACCTTTTTCATCATATCTACTTCTATAGCCATGTGTACTCCTTATCCCTTATCGTGACCCTTGCATTTGCCTTCGGTATATGCAAGCATCCGTCGTCCTTCCTCAGTCTGATACAGTTTCATGCGCTTCATTGCAGAATCAAAATCCACAAGGAATCCGTCAAACTCGGGACCGTCCACACAGGCAAACTTCACCTCATCTCCGACGATCACTCTGCAGGCTCCGCACATTCCGGTTCCGTCCACCATTATGGGATTCATCGATACGATAGTCGGGATGCCAAGCTCTTTCGTCAGTTTGACACAGAATTTCATCATGATCATGGGGCCTATGGAGACACATTTGTCGTACTTCCTGCCCTCATTCTTCACGAGATCTTCAATGACTGCAGTTACCATACCATGTCTTTTATAAGATCCGTCATCCGTGGTCACAAATACATGATCCTCTCCGACGGCATCATACATCTCCTGCTCCATGATCAGGGTATCCTTGCTTTTTGTGCCGATTATGACATCCACATCAACTCCGTGCTCCTTAAGCCACTTAGCCTGAGGATATACAGGAGCGGTACCGAGTCCACCAGCTACCAGAAGATAATGTCTCTTCTTGACTTCTTCTATGGGTTCATTCACATATTCGGCAGGATTACCGAGAGGACCTACCACATCACAGAAGCTCTCGCCCTCTTCAAGTTCGGATATCTTGAAGCTGGATTCGCCTATAGTCTGGAAAACAATAGTGACTGTCTCCTCTTTCCTGTCATAGTCGCAGATAGTAAGAGCGATCCTCTCGCTCTCCTCGTAAGCTCTGACTATAAGGAACTGTCCCGGCTCGCAGGAGCGGGCCACATTGGGTGCCTTAACGACCATGAGATAGGTCTTTTCGGCAAGGAGCTCCTTCTTTTTGATCTCAAACATATTCTCCCTCCAAAAACAAACTAAACTGATCTATTATATCATATACATGTTCAGTCGCATAACTTCTTTACTGGGAACTGATGATCCTGATGTCAGTCAGCGCAACCTGGTCTCCGGACAGAGCGGTATAGATCTCATGAGTGTCATCATCATCAAGAGATGTGACGTTTTTGATATTCATCACAAAGAACGCTGTGATACCGCACACACCGGTCAATACGAGCATTATATCAAGCTGATAGTGTCTCAAGAAATCCCACATGTCATTTGATCTCTTAATCCATCTGATCTACAAGCTTTGGGTCATCTCAATACCAGCCGGAATATCTTTCTGTACAGCTCATTTGTGTAAGGCTGGTATCTCATGGGCACATCGATAAAGGTCTTCTTGTCGAGGATGCTCTTTTTATGCGAGAAGGCGTCAAAGCCTGTCCTGCCGTGATAGGCTCCCATGCCGCTCTCGCCCACTCCTCCGAAGCCCATCTCGCTGGTGGCAAGATGTACGACGGCATCATTGATGCAGCCTCCTCCAAAGGAAAGCCTCGACGTTACCTCTCTTATCATCCTTCTGTCTTCTGCAAATATATAGAGGGCAAGCGGCTTCGGCCTTCCTGCAAGATCCTCATATATATCGGCAGGATCGGAAAAAGTCATTACGGGTATGATCGGCCCGAAGATCTCTTCTTTCATGCAGGCATCATCCCAGGTCACATCATCCAGGACAGTGGGCTCGATCTTCAATGTATCCGCATCTGTTGCGCCTCCGTATACAGTCTTGTCTTTGGAAATAAGACCGCTTATCCTGTCGAAGTGCTTCTTATTGATTATATTCCCGTAATCCGGGTTGTTCAGCGGATCGCTACCGTACTGCCTTCTGATCTCCTTTTTCAGTTCACGGATAAACTCATCCTTAACGCTCTTGTGACACAGCACATAGTCAGGAGCCACACAGGTCTGGCCGCAGTTCAGGAACTTCGCAAATACAAGCCTTCTCGCGGCGAGCCTGATCTTCGCGCTCTTATCGATGATGCAGGGGCTCTTGCCTCCGAGTTCGAGCACCGAAGGAGTAAGATTTTCAGCGGCATGTCTAAGCACTTCACGTCCTACCGCCTGACTTCCCGTGAAGAAGATCAGATCGAATTTAAGATTTAAGAGTTCGGAATTCTCCTTCCTTCCACCGGTAACACAGGCTACATGGCCGGGATCGAATGCTTCTTCGATGATGCGCGCGATTATAAGACTCGATGCCGGAGAATAAGCGCTCGGCTTCACTATTGCCGTATTGCCGGCTGCGATCGCATCCACGAGAGGCTCTATCGTGAGCAGGAAAGGATAATTCCACGGGCTCATAATGAGAGTGCAGCCGTAGGGTGAAGGCTTTATAAAGCTTCTTGATACGAACTGGGTGATCGGAGAATGAACTGTATGCTCTTTTGCATACCCTCTTACATGGCGGATCATATAACTTATCTCCGAATACACAAGTCCGATCTCACAGAAATAGCCTTCGAGGTCTGATTTGCCGAGATCTTCATGCAGCGCTTCGCTTATCTCACTCTCATGCCTCTTAATAGTGCGATAGAGCTTTTTCAGGGCGTCTATCCTGAAGGATACAGGAAGGGTCTTCCCGCTCCTGAAAAATCTCCTCTGCTTTTTAAGTATCTCCTCAGTCTTCATTTATTCTTCTCCATGACCATATAATAATATCTTTCAAGTTCCTTGGCATCCATAAGACGGGGCACGGGGTAAAGGGGATTGGCCTCTTTATCTGCATAGCGCGCCATCACGGGAATGTCTTCTTCTTTGATGCCTGAAAGCTTTTCCGGAATGCCCATGCGTCTGTTGAGTCTCTTTATGGCTGTGATAAAGCGCTTCGCATTATATTTATCCGATGCGCCTTCCTTCGCGATGCCTGCAGCATGTGCGAGTTCGGAAAGTTTACCGTAGATGCACTCGCCGTAATCCTCAAGGACTATGGGAAGCAGGACTGCATTTGCAAGTCCGTGGGGAATCCCGTATTGACCTCCGAGAGAATGAGCCACGGCATGGATATATCCAACATATGATATGGAGAAAGCAAGACCTGCGCGATTTGAAGCATGGAGCATGTTATCACGTGCCTTCAGATCCTTTCCGTTACTGTAGGCTTTCTCGATGTTGGCAAATATCAGTCTGACCGCTTCCAGTGCCAGTTTTCTAGTCTTTTTTGTAGTGGAGCCTCCGATATAAGCCTCAACAGCATGCGTCAGAGCATCCATGCCCGTCGTCGCCGTGAGTGATGGTGGCAGGCTGAAGGTGACTCTGGGATCCAGTACATTGTAATGGGGAATGAGCGGGAAGCTGTTAAGAGCATATTTATGCTTCTTTTCACTGTCAGTGATGATGGCAGCGACAGTGACCTCGCTCCCGGTCCCGGCCGTCGTGGGTATAGCAATAAAAGGAGGTATCCTCCTCCATATCTTCAATATACCCTTCATATCGTCTATGCTGCGTCTAGGATAGGCAAGGCGGGCGCCCACAGCCTTTGCGCAATCAATGGAAGAACCTCCGCCAAAGCCTATGATCGCCTTACAGTTATTCTTTATATATACTTTTCTTGCGGCTTCCACATTTTTGATGGTAGGATTCTGCTCTACGGCATCAAAAACAGCACATCTGATACCGGCTTTTTTAAGCACATCCTCAAGTCTTTTTGTGACTCCGGCTCCTCTTAAGCCCTTATCAGTGACAAGAAGCACAGAATTACGCTGAAGTTTTTTCAATAAATGCGGTACCTCGTCGACACTTGCCATTTCTTTGGGATCCCTGTATGGAAGAATCGGGATCGCCAACTTAAATGCAGTCTGAAATGCCCTGCAGTAGATCTTTTTCAGGTTATCCATTTTTCTCTCCTAAGATTTGATCCGGGTAACAGCCCAGTGAAGATAATAATACTCTTTTTCAGACAAGAATTCCAATCAGTTGACGCGAACACCGCAGACTATGAATCGGAATTTGTAATCATTGATACAGGTGGACAGAGCGATCACATGATCTGAGTCCTGAACAGTCACGTCGGTCTTAACGCTGCTTCCGGGAAGAAGGTAAGCCTTCGTAAAGGAGGCAAGGCCGTCATTGCCGTCAGGGATAACTGAATAGACGAGTCCCATGGAATCGACCCTGGTAGATGAGAAGATCTTGTATCTGTAGTCATTATCTTCGGTTATGACATGGAAGTAGCCGTGATCCTTCACATAGTCTCCGTTCTTTCTGTAATATCTGAGTCTCCCGAACATGGTAAGATCACGCATATTGTGGCCATGGATCACGGTATAATGATCGGAGAAATCAGGCGTTCCGAGTTTATCAAGGAAAATGGAACCGGATGCCATATATTTGCCCTTATAGTTTGTCTTAAGGTATGTCTCATTATCTCCGGAAAAAAGGATCGGATAGCTTATGAGTCCGTCCTCAAAATATATCCAGCCTATGACCTGAGGATTGACTTCCTTCAGTCCCTTGATATCCACCTGGATCTCACCGACAGAACGGCGGTCCACCTTGACCTCGGGTTCATTCTTGGATACGGAATCGGCTGATACCGAGTCGGATTCCTCAGACTTGCTATTTGAAGTATTGGCGTTGCCGTCAAAAGAAACATCCACGATCTTTGAATTATCGGCGGACTGTTCTGCAGGTGCAATACTCACATATTTTTCATTTGCTTCATCATAAAGGGATTTTGTACGGATATATCCGACGGTACCAAAAGCAAGGACCACTGCCGCAAAGGCCGCAACGGTACCAAAGCCGTACACGATAGTGTACAGGATAAAGCGGTATATCATCTTACCTATGCCGCTTTTTTTCTTTTGCTTTTCGTCTTCTAATTTCATTCCTTATGTATTCCCCTAAAAAGTCCTATGACTTTCGCAAGTACCTCTGCAAAAATCATAGGACTTCCTGTCTTTAATCTTCAGATCTGAATGATATCAGTTATTGTCTTCCTTTTCCTTATCGTCCTTCGTATCCTGAAGCAGTATCCATGCCGCACTTGCAACAGTCGCGCACACGATCAAGAGGTATATCCAGATCCTGGGATTGAAGTTATCTCCGGTCTTCGGCGCACCACCGCCGGTGGAAGGAGTCTGGGATCCCGGAGTAGAATTTGATATTGAACTGCTCCTGGAACTGCTGTTGCTACTGGATGAATCATCATAGTATGCGATAGCATATGTACTGAATTTACCGGAATCAAACTCTATCGGATCATCTTTCTCATAATCAGTCAAGCTTTTTGCTTTATCACCATGATAACGAATCATCTTAAAATATCTTGTGCTCGATTTGGAAGAGGATGATGAGCTATTCTTTTTGATAGAACTTGGAATCTTTACCTCAATACTTATATCCGGATCAGTTTCCAGGATATCGCCAGCTTTTGTACCTTCAATATAAAGAGTTACTTTCATGTCAAAATAGTAACCTACTTTGGCATCATCGTGATCATCTTTAGCCTCATCCTCAATCCTATCAACTTCTTTGCTTCCAAGATCATCTTCGTCTATTTTACTAGCACTTAAAACCAGTTTAATCTCTTGGTTATGAAGTAATGCATTCTTTAATTTACCTGCAATAGTAGTATCTTTACCTTTTTTTATGATATTTTTTAGAATCGTTTTCGCTTTTTCATCTAAATCTGATGTTTTAATAATAGATTTCGAAGACTCTTCAACCGAGATCTTTTGATAATTGTCAATTATTTTGTCATAATCCGGATCAGTTATAGTGATTCGAGCAGAAATAGATCTTTTATCTGAAGGAATACTGACTGTTTGGGTATTATCTTGAGGATTCGAAATTGTCTCATTAACAGTACCAGTACAAGAATAAATACCGGCAACCGGATTGTTTGCATCATATCCAACGATTGATTCGCCCCATACAACATCAGCCGCATTAACCCATTCTATTATCTCTTGAGCATTAGAACTCACTGAGACCTTTACGCCCACTTTTTTTCCGTTCAGTGATCTTAGTATTTCCGCAGCAGACTGACCGCATGTTCCTTCTGCAGACGGAATATTAGTAAATTCCTTGAAGATAAAATTACCAGATGTCGTATTTTCTCGATCCGCCCTTGCTTCATCCAGCGTAATATGTGCCATGCCGAAGACTGACGTTATCAGCATCGCAGCCATCAGCAGATCGATCACGTAATATTTAATGTTCCTCTTTTTCATATTCCCTCTTTAACCCTCAGTATAGAATAATATATACTATGTCAACTCAAAAAATAGCACGGACTATGCCCACGCTATTATATTATGTCTCATAATATATAGTTATGTCAACAACTTATTTTATGATTTACGAAGGAGATCAGTTGGCTCTTCGGGGCTTTTATACTATAATATGTTGGTTGAACAACTGTACAGAGCAGTAAGAAAAGGAGTGTCATGGCTGGAGGGTCGGTTTTCGGCAGGAATTTCACAGTGTCTACCTTTGGCGAATCACACGGCAAAGCCATAGGATGTGTCATCGACGGATGTCCCGCAGGGCTTAAGCTGTCCGAAGAAGACCTTATTCCTTATATGGACAGGAGAAGGCCCGGTCAGTCTGAATTCGCGACCGCAAGAAGCGAATCAGATACTCCCGAGATACTGTCCGGAGTCTTCGAAGGCACTACGACCGGCACTCCCATTGCAATACTCATTAAGAACAGCGATCAGCATTCTTCCGATTACAGCAATATAGCCGATGTATTCAGGCCAGGTCATGCAGATTATACATATCATGAAAAGTACTCGATCCGCGACTATCGCGGAGGCGGCAGGTCCTCAGGAAGAGAGACGGCAGCCAGAGTCGCTGCGGGCGCTGTAGCTGCAAAGCTGCTCTCCTCTTTCGGGATAAGTGCCAAAGCCTACACCAGATCCATCGGCCCTGTAATCATCAGCTCATACGACGAAGCTGAAGCAAATGACCTCAATATGCCGGATCACGATGCATATCTTAAGGCTTCGGAATACATACGCGCACTAAGGGAAAAAGGCGACTCTGCAGGAGGTGTCATCGAGTGTGTGATAAAGGGTGTCACACCCGGACTCGGAGATCCGGTCTTTGACAAGTTGGACGCTCTGCTCGCTCATGCCGTTATGTCCATAGGCGCAGTGAAAGGCTTTGAGATAGGTGACGGCTTTGAAGCATCGCTCTCTTCAGGATCTGCAAATAACGATCCCTTCACAGGTGACGGAAATGGAAATATAAATAAATCCTCCAATCACTCCGGAGGTATCCTGGGCGGCATATCGGACGGGTCGGATATCATCTTCCGCTGCGCCGTAAAGCCCACCCCATCCATATCAATGAGTCAGAAGACAACCGATACTAAAGGAAATGAAAGAGATATCATCATACAGGGACGGCATGATCCCGTGATAGTACCGAGAGCCTGTGTGGTAGTGGAATCCATGGCTGATCTTGTAATAGCGGACGCCATGCTCTCCCGCCCTGCAGACAGGCTAAAAGATATAACAGACATTTTCAGGAAATGACATAAGCTTTTATTATTCACCATATACAAAACCATGAAAGAGGTATAAGACATGGCAGCAGCTAAGACTAAGAACCAGACAAAAAGCACAGCAAAAAAGACAGCAGGCGCATCAACTGCAAAGAAAGCTGCAAAACCCGCAGCAAAGAAGGCTTCCGGAAGCGACGCTAAAAGCGGAGCTAAAACCAGTTCTGCAGGCACAGCTAAAACCGGTGCAAAAAGCTCTGCCAAAGGTAGATATGTTTGCTATGCCGCAGGCTATACGAGAGACCATAAGCACGGCATATGGGTCTATGATTACGATCCCGAGAAGGGACGCATCAAGTTCAAGGCCGAGACCGAGATCTCCAATCCTTCCTACATATCAATAGCACACAAAGGCGGCTTCCTTTATTCCATTACCGATGAGGGAGTCCATGCATACAGGATAGAAGAAGACGGTACTCTCTCCTTCCTCAACAAATCCGGTATCAACGGAATGCGCGGCTGCTATATCTCTACCGATTACGAAGATAAGTTTTTATTTGTCGCGGGCTATCATGACGGTAAGGTCACTGTGCTCTCATTAAATAAAGACGGATCTATCGGAAGGATCTGTGAAGAGATATATCATAAGGGATTCGGATCGGTTGGCGAGAGGAATTTCATGCCCCATATCGACTGCGTGAAGATGACCCGTGACAACAAATATCTCTGCGCCACCGATGTGGGAATGGATCACGTACGTGTATATAAGCTCGATCACGTGACCGGACGTCTGACGCTCGCGGATATCATAAGATCTGACATAGAGTCCGCTCCCCATCAGATCAAGTTCTCTCTGGACGGGAAGTTCGCATATATCATCCATGAGATGAAGAATAAGATCGACGTATATTCATATAAGGACAAACACGGCATGCCCGACTTTGAGAAGCTTCAGTCCGTCAGCACCGTGAATGATTATCATGCAGGCAATTCTGCAGCCTATGCGATACAGCTTTCAAGCGACGGAGGCCATATATACTGCTCAAATGCAGGGGATAATTCGGTATCGGCTTTTGAAAGAGATAAGAATACGGGCCTCTTAAAAAAGCTCTTTACACTGCCCATATCAGGAGACTTCCCAAAGGATATCGCAATATCGGATGATGACAAGTATCTCCTGTCTATCAATAATGAATCAAGCACCATATCCTTCTTTAAGATGGATCTTAAGGCCGGGACCATCGTTATGAACGGTCCCATGGAGAAGTTCCATAACGGAAACTGCATCATAATCCATAAACTTTGATAGCAAGACAGGGGCAAGACAGGGGGACGGTTCTTTTGTCCGGCCAGCTAGCTGACCGGACAAAAGAACCGTCCCCCTGTCTTCCCCCTGTCTTGTTGCCCCTGTCTTACTATGTCTTCACGGATTCTATCATGAATTCCTTCCCGGTGCCCGGGATGAGCTTACCGTCTCCCCCACAGGATGGACATGTGAAGTCCTTTCCGTGTTCAAATTCGGCATTGCATGATGAGCATCGAAACCTTGCTCTTGTATGCTTGAAGAAAAGACGCGCTCCCTCACAACTGTGTCCCTCGGACAGGATATCAAAATACATCTGCACGCACTCTCCGACGTAGGATGAGAGCTCTCCTATGCAAAGGCACACCTCAGAAATCCTGTCGATGCCCTTCTCCTTTGATATCTCATCAAGGTTGGCTATAAGATCCTCTACCGCAGGAAGCTCATGCATCTTTTATTTATCCCTAAGATATCTGTTCTTTATGAAACTGAAGGTCTTCTCTTCACCGAAAACCGCTATCATCTTTAAGAATGCATGTAGTTCCTTCTTGGTATCCTCATGCATGAAGATCCTGTCCATGGAGCGCTCAAAATACTTAAGAGGCATGTCATCCTTATAATGCCCTTTGTTATAGACCTTGGAAGCTGCGACCCTGTCACAGATCATCTCCACGAGAAAGCGCCTGGGCATCCTTACAGGGACCATGCCGCCTTTCGCTTCTTTGTTATATGATGTCTCCGAGCAGTAATCCACCCAGTATTCGTAGTGATGTCTGTTCCTTCCCTTATGATGGAGCCAGGCTTCGGAATACCCCTTATCCTCTCTCTCGGCATTATTGGGACTCCTGTAGCCCTGATAATACTTTGCCCCGTTAAGGAACTCGGTAGGCGAGTACTTGGAGAGATCATGTGTGAGCCCCTGAATATAGAGACCGCACTCAAAGCAGTATTTTGCAACCTGCATCCTGTGTTCCGTGATCGTAAGAAAATGCCGTATCAGACCGTTATCCATTCTTCACCTCATCAAATGATCCCTTATCAGCACAAATAAAAGCAGATGCGCGGGATACAATATATAAAATGACCACTGAATGACCTTTCCGGCAGGCCCATTTTCATATCCTCTCCTGCCGTTATACAGATTGATAAAGATAAGGGAGGGCAGCCCCATATATTCGATCGAATTAGTAAAGGCAGGGAGCATAAGGAACGCCGCGCATACCGCCATTAAGCCCTTGATATCATGAAATACATACATGACGGATATCATCGATACCCCCACCCATCTGTAGTCAGTATGGATAAGCTGCGCTGAGGCAGCAAAAGGTACTGCTATCAAAAGTCTGAGTATGATCTCAAGTATCTTATTTTCCAGATTCACAAGACTCATGAGGGCTATGGCCATAAGTCCGAAAAGCATCGTAAAGAAAACATTCTGATGCTCAATATCAAAGACCTTGCCATAAAAAGCCATATCAAACGGGATCTCGGAAATAAGTGCAAACGCGAAAAGCCTCCACATATAAGCCTTAAGATCCTTGGTATGCAAAAAGCCCTCTACTATGAGAAAGCAGTAGATCGGGAAAGCAAGCCGCCCCACATATCGAAGCCACAGATACTGCGGAAAAAACACAAAGCCTAAATGGTCCGCAAGCATCGTGACCATGGCTATAAGCTTTAATATCAGTCCGGTCATACTGCTCTAAGTACTACAATGCTCCTTGCGCTTACTGCAAGTTCATTCGCGGTCTGATCATATATCGCGGCTTCCTTTCCGGAGCCCGTGGAAAGACATATCTCCCACTTCTTTCCCTTGGCAGGCTTTGGCGGATGGAACCTATGTCCCGTCCAGTGCATGTTGTAGGCGATATAGAAATCATCGTCGTTTGACTTGTCCGATACCTTCTCGTAGGCTCCCGAATACATCAGCGCAAAATGCCTGTTGTAATTAACAAAGCTCTGATTCCATGCCTGCTCTCCGTGGAATGAAGCATCAGGCGCTCCGCAGGATATATAATCATACATCTTCTTGGCATATCTGCTCCTGAACACAGGGTGCTTCTTTCTCAGCGCAATGACTTTTTTTGTGAATTCAAAGAGATCCTTATTCTTCTCAAGATCATTCCAGTCAAGATAAGATATCTTATTATCCTGACACCACGCATTGTTATTGCCGCGCTGGGAATTACCGAATTCATCACCGAACCTTAGCATCGGCACGCCCTGGGACAGGGCAAGAAGGATCACTGCATTTTTCATCTGACGCAGCCTTAAGCTGTTCACGGCCTTCTTGCGACTCGTACCCTCATCGCCGCAGTTCCAGGAATAATTATAATCAGAGCCGTCGGCCCCCATCTCACCGTTTTTCTCGTTATGCTTCCGCTCATAACTAACAAGATCCTTCAAAGTGAATCCGTAATAGCTCGTAATATGATTCACCATGGCCATCCGTCCGGGATTGGCAAGGATGTGCTTTGACACGGTATTCAGCATATCCTCATCACCCTTAAGATACTTTCTCATATCGTACATGAAGGGATCATTGATGAAGCCGAGATTCTTGACTTTGGGCTCGCTGCGGCCGTATATCATATCCACATCAAGCTGGGTAAATAAAAGCTTCATATCGCGAAAATAAGGATCCAGCGCTATCTCCTTCACGGGAAGATCAGCGCCCATGAGTTCAAAGCCATCAACCCTGTAATGCTCTGCCCAGTATCTTAAAACCCTCTGAATGAAGCAGGTGCTCTCGTCTGGCATGAAATAAAACTGCATGTAGAGCTCCATCTTGTTTTTATGAAGCTCATCAAGTAGCGACGCAAATTCCTCCACCGGATCACCAAAAGCATATGAGGGCTTCGGATAGAAATAATTGCCGGGCACATAACCCCAGAGATTGATACGGGAAGTCTGCTCCTTATCGGAAACCTCGTTAAAATCATAGCAGGGCTGCAGAAGCAGCGACGTTATCCCAAGTTTTTTCAGATAGGGGATCTTTTCCTTAAGCCCGTCAAAGGTACCGGGATGCTTCACTTTTGAAGAGGGATCCTTTGTAAAAGCTCTTACATTGAGCAGGTATATCACAAGATCCTCCCATTCAAGTCGGCCTCCTTCATGAGCTATCACCGGAACCGGCTCGATAAAGCCTCCGAAGCCGTCTCTTTTTCCGAATCTTCTGTTGCCTGCGATCTCTTTGACATAGGGATCGAGATACTCTCTCCTGCCGGATCTCAGTCTGTATAAAAGCCCTGAAGGGTCCAGTCCCTTAAGGGTCATTGAATACACTGCACCGATATGATTCTCATTTGGAAAACGCACAGAATGTATGCGTTTCAGGCTCTTTCTGTCATATAGTTCGAGCGAGAGGGGCTTGTCGGAATCAGATACTGCACAGACGCTGATACTGTCTTTATCAGCTGTACTTCCCAGTTCAAAGTCTGAATCGCTAATGATCTCGTATTTCTTCATCCATCCGCTCCGTCAAGTTAGATAAGCGTCGCAGGCAACGTCATGTAAGACTGCCGGCTCGCTTCGTTTTCTGTATACAATAGCATATCCTGCCGCAAAATGCACCCGGAATGATCAATCCTTATCGGATATCCGTCTGAAAAGAAGCCCGAAAGTTCCGGGACCTGTAGTGCTTGCGATCGAAGGTGAAGCCTTCTGGTATATCACCTCTTCGAATCTCACCTTCCTGTCCACGCTCTCCCTTATCCTGTCAAGTTCCCTTTGAGACAGCCCCACATAGGTGATGAAGAGCCTGCTCTTATCGATATTTCCGGGCTTTCTGAGCACACGGGATATATATTTCTTCCTGGCTCGGTCAATGGATCCGATATAAAGGTTTTTCAGATGTATCCTTCCATTCTTAAAATAAAGCACAGACCGTATCATGAAAGCTCTTGTGATGGTATCTATGACCGGATTGACCTTATTAGTCCAGGCCAGATACTGCATGTTTTCCACGATAAGGCTGGTCGTTATCTCGTGCTTAAGCTTTTCGAGATCAATCAGTATCTCATCCACACTCCTGCCCTCCAGGGCAAGCCTTCCGGCTTCAAGCGCCATCATTCCCTGGCCAGTGGATATCTGACCTGTATCAAAGATAGTAACATTATCAAAAGTGCCTGAGGCTTCGAGTGCCGAATTATAGCTCGTGGCATCAACCCTCGATGTTACCGATATGTGAATGATATTATTTGCATATTGAAGCTGTTCGGCGAAAAATGCCTCCATCTGGTCCTTCTCCAAAGGCTTCATCCTTAAAGATTTGTGCTCATCGATCATATAGGTGAGCATGCTCTCCGGATCGATATCTTCCACATCCCTGAATGTTCCTTCTTCCGTCTCGATGGAAAGGGGTATTATGGCTATCCTGTATTTCCTTATCAGTTCTTCAGGTATATCCGAAGCACTTGATGTGGATATGATGACCGAAGCCTTTCTTCGATTTTTCCCGGCTACAAGGCTTACACCGGCTGATGATATATCCCCTGCATGATCCATGGTGATAAGTTCCGGAGGAAGTAGATTCCTCAGCTCATCCTCAAGACTCCTGCCGGATACAGGCTTCAGCAGATAACCGTCAAAGCCTTCATTCTCATACAGGGCTTCATTCTCGCTGCCGGCATTGGCGGTCAGCGCCACGATCCTGGCTTCCTTGGACAGGCCTCCTGTCTGCGTACGGATCCTGTGCATACACTCAATGCCATCCATCACGGGCATAAGATGATCCATGAATATGACATTGTATGGAGTCTGAAGAGTTTTCTTCAACGCTTCTTCTCCGCTGGATGCTGTATCAATGGATACTCCTGTATCCCTTAGAAGTTTGGATGCGACAATAAGATTTGCCCTTGTATCATCCACGATAAGAACCTTGGCATCGGGCGCCTCAAAGCTTTGATGATATGCAGCAACATTAACGGCGCTATGGCGTTCACTTAAGTCCATCTCACCGATGGGTTCGGAGTCCAGAACCTCCTGAGGGATCTCAATGATAAAGGTCGAACCCTTTGTATATACGCTGTTCACGGTGATCTTGCCACCCATAAGATCTACCAGCTGCTTGACTATCGAAAGCCCCAGGCCGGTACCCTCGATAAGCTTGTTCTTCTCCTCGTCCATCCTTTTATAGGCAGTAAAGAGATACGGTATGCTCTCTTTCTTGATCCCCATCCCGGAATCACTGACAGAAAAAGTGATACTCACTCTGTCTTCACCCTTTTTCGAACAGAGAACGTTCAGGGATACATATCCTTCATCTGTATATTTGATGGCATTATTGACAACATTTATGAGGATCTGCTTGATCCTGACCTCGTCCCCCTTAAGTCTTGACGGAATATCAGGCTCTACATTGATGCTGAATTCAAGATGCTTCTCCCGGGCCCTGATCCCCATCATATTTACGATATCAAGGATCGTATTCCTCGGATCATACGGAGTGGATGAGAGCTTCACCTGACCGGACTGAAGCTTTGACATATCAAGGATATCATTTACAAGATGCAGCAGCATCGAACTCGCTGACTGTATGCTCAGTGCGTCCTCTGCGACCTCCGGAGATACATGCTCTCTCAGTATCATCTCGTTCAGACCTATGATGGTATTGATCGGGGTCCTGATCTCATGGCTCATATTTGAGAAAAATCTGTTCTGAGCCTTGTTAAGGACATCGATCTCCTCTTTCTGTGACTTTGTCAGATCATTCTCGGCGCGGTAAAACATTGTCTGCAGATACATCATGACCGTAGTTATCATGCTGACCACAAGCAAAGCAGCTATGGAATCAAAGAAGAACTCAGACATTGAATGAGGCAGGACCAGATGTGGATAGTTATACTGTACATAATAACAGATGACTACCATTATCAGCTCGATGATAAAGAATACTATCCTGATCCAGCCGTTCAATATCATTCCTATATACAGCACTCCGAAAACAAACCATATCGGAGATCCACCGTATATCCCGCCGCTGGTGAAAAACACGACAGGAAACAGTATGAAGACCATAATGACTGCAACAATGGCAGCCGTAAGTCTTATCTTGTGAAATTTGTATCCAAGAACAACGATAATGGAAAAAACAATAAAAGAAACTGCGATGGCAATCTGTGATGAGAGATTCTCTCCTATCACTATACCTGCAAGAAAAGCAAAAAACATGCCCGTGAGCGCTATACATGTCAGGATGATGAAAAGCCTGTCCTGTATATCCTCACCGGAGTCAAGTATATAGTTCTTAAGATTCTTAAACGCCCTGATCATTACTCACCTTTAATACTTCTCTGGCAGCACTTATCAATTCGTAATAAGCCGATGCAAATGAGGTGGCATTTTCAAAGATATAATCTTCATCCCCGGAAGCTGCGGCATTTTCAAGTTCCATGGCCATCCCGGATACTTTTTCCGCACCCAGAGTCTTTGATGAACTCTTGATACCGTGAATACGTATCCTGTATTCACCCCAGTTTTTTTCCATATGGAATCTTCGAAGTTCTTCCGACTTTGTCTTCTCATCCTGCTCAAATTCATGTAATACTTCAAGATACAGTTCTTCGTCATCTCCGCAGAATTCGATACCTTCTTTAACATTAACGCCGATCCTGACAAGAGGATCGAACAAAGATACATCCTTCCCTGTCACTGTCTCCGGGATACCTGCTTCTTCTTTATCATCTTTAATATAAGTGATCGATGAGTCGGGAAGAACGGATTTTAATATCCTCTCAAGCTCAGCAACAACCACAGGCTTTGACAGTATCCCGTCGAAGCCCTCATCCGTAAACATCTTACGGGCCATGCTCCCGGCGTTTGCAGTAAAGGCAATAAAAACAGTGTCAACCCTTTCCTTAGCATATTCCGACTTTATCCGCTTCATGGTCTCGACTCCGTCCATGCCGGGCATCATATGATCCATGAATATTATGTCAAACCTGCGGTGTTCACAGATATCTATCGCCTCCTGTCCGGAAGAAGCTTTTGTAACAGCAATACCGTATCTTCCGAGCTGACTGGAGGCAACTGAGAGATTCAGATTCTCATCATCGACTACCAGAGCGCTGACATCACTGCAGAACATGTGCTCACCGGATTCTTCGTTGTGATAGTTTGCATTCAGGATATTCACGATAGGGAAGCAATAGAACGGCTTCCTTAAAAGTACCGCCTTTGATGCGGAGTTCAGTTTGAAGTCATCTTCACAGACTATTATCAGAACATGATCCTCGGCAAGCTCCTCCATTTTTTCAAGGTTTTCCATATACTCATTCTGGCCGGTAACGATATGCGTGACCTTGCGTCCCTTGAGTATGGAATCAAATCCTACCATTGTATCCGTCGAAAAAACAGCTGTCCTCAGACCCGAAGCGATATTCTTTATCATGATATTAAAGAACTCACGCACATTCGGATCAGCGATCATATGATAAGTCAGATATGTGACGACACAGAGTTTTTCGCGATCCTCTATCTCCATGCATCTGGTCTCATCAGCGATCTCCTGAGGTATACTGATATGGACTGTGGTACCTTCATGAGGAGTGCTGCTTACCTTTATGAAGCCTCCCATGGCCTTTATGAACCCGCGGACTATGGACATGCCAAGTCCCAGTCCGGCGCTGGACCTGGCCCGTCCGGAATCGGACTGATAGAATCTGTCAAATACCCTGTCGACCTCCTCTCCGGTCATGCCGACACCCGTATCGGTAACGTCTATACACAGATTCAGTCCGTAATCCTGGGATGTATATGTTAAGTGAACATATACACCGCCTTCCTTCGTATATTTGAAGCCATTGATGATAAGATGCCACAGTATCTTCCTGATCTTATCGTTATCGCCTCTTAAGACACGGGGAAGCTGCGGATCCACATCTATGATAAGCTCCACTCCGGTTCTCTTATAGGGCTGTAGTCTGGATACAAGGTCCTTCAAAAGCGCAGAGAGCGAATACTCTTCGTTATTGACCTCGACCTTGTCTATATCGATCTCCGAATAATCAAGGATATCATCCACCTGCCAGGCTACTCTCCTCCCTGCTTCAGCGACAGATATGAGATGGTCCCTTACTTCATTATCCTTTTCCTTATCTATGCAGATACCTGTAAGTCCTATAACGGCATTGACCGGTGTCCTGATCTCATGAGAGAAATTAGCAAGAAAGTCTCCTGCGCTTTTATTTTCAAGTTCAAGTTCGTCTATCTTGTCGGAATAGAGCTCGTCCATATGCTCTGCCGACTGTATGAGACGCACAAGAAGTACTCCGGCAAGTATCGCAAGCACGATATGGAACAGGATATGAAAGATCTCATCCGGGGTGTATCTTTCCGGCATCACGAACACGCGGAAAGCGGTCGCAAAGCAGGATATCATGATACAGACTATCAGAAGGAATTTGTTATATGTGCTGGAGAGTACGATAAGAGCCAGCAGGACAATGTGAAGACTGTCTATGATGTCCTCACTCTTGATCATGTAATAGAACAGCTCCATGAAGATCAATATGCTGTATACATAGACCCTGTGATCTTCAGTCAGTGTACCCGTAATATGAAGGACGAGCGCTGCGACAGCACTCAAAATAAAGATTGGGAGCATCCATATCTCCCAGCCGTTGTTAAGACTCAAGATGGTGAGCATTGTCGAAAAAAACAAAAGGCCTAATAATAGAGCCAGATGAGACAAAGCCCGCATTTCAGATCCCTGGAGATTCTTCACAATATTGGATTATACCATATTTCCGGCCTCATTCATAGACAAACAGGCTCGTATCACCTGTATGTATCAAAGATTCCGATAACGAAAGGCGTCATTTTCGTTGATCTTACACGAATTTCCCCATCATATTTCTCATTAGCATCATCCGTTTTATCGTCTGTCTGTCTTTTTCCTCAAAGTCAAAAGTATATTTTTCGTAAGCATTTATCAGTTTTGTGCCGGAGGAATGCAGCATCTCTCTTTTGAAGCCGCTCATATAAGATGCATGGACATGTCCATGGAGCATATATGCAGGATGACATATGTTCAAAAGAGTATTAAAGCACTCATAGCCCCGGTGAGGAAGATCTTCCATATCACCATACCCCTTTGCCGGAGCATGAGTCACAAGTATATCAAAGCCACCGTTCTTCAATATATCCCATCTTGTCTTCCAGATGCGGTGCCTCATCCCGGCTTCGGTATACATATAAGGGCCGTTTTTATACTTCATTGAGCCGCCAAGCCCGAGTATGCGCACCCCCTGGAATCTGTATATCCTTCCGTCTATATTCTCGCAGCCTTCGGGGGGGTTTTGTTCATATGCAGAATCATGATTACCCGGCACATACAGCACAGGGCAGTTTGTAAGCGTCACAAGAAACTCAAGGAAAGAAGCCTTCAGATCTCCGCATGAAATGATAAGATCCACTCCCTCGGTCCTTTCCGGAGTATAGTAGTCCCAGAGTGCCTTGGACTCTTCATCCGCAATGACAAGTATCCTCATATAATGTTATCATTCATCCAGTCCATGACTGCTATCTTCGAAGCCGGCAGCGTATCATATATCGATGACACCACACTCTCATTGGATACAAGGCTCTGCTGTATCACCTGCCCGTCTGAATGAAGTTCCCCGGAGAAAGGCTCCATGCCGCCGTTAATTATGGCGCTCTTGAAGAATGAGAGCAGTTTCCTTGTCTGATAAGGGAACTTTGCAACTCTTACATCCACAACGCCTGTGGACAGTCCAAACCAGTAATTGGTAGCCATCTTATTGTCTATCATCTGCTGAACATCCCACTCGCCGTATAATACGGACTGTACTATCTGAGTATAATATCTGCCCCAGTTGTAATACGGAGCGCCGATATATTCATCCTTATCAGGGCCCATTATGTATACGCCGGGTCTTTTAGCCGAAGCTGAGGTCATGGAGTATTCAAAGTCAGCATACAGACTGACTCCCTCCTTGCGCCATTCTTTGATAAAGTCATAGCTGCCGCTGCTTCCGGCATATTTCATCGATATCCTGCAGTCAGGATCTATAAGAGAGACTCCTATGGCAAAAGCATTGAGATTAGCCATGCTCATATTACCGAAATTACGCACGAGATATCCGATACGTCTTTCAGTCTTAACCTCAGGAAGCTTCAGCATCACATCTGCTGCAAGTATGCCCATAATGAATGCAGCTTCATAGAGCTTCCCCTGATAGCATCTGACGGTGGAACTGGTATTGCCCATTGAGCAGTTAAGATACTTGATATCAGGATGCTGGACAGCTGCCTTGACTGTCTCCGATATCATCTTGGGTGTCACGGTGAATATCAGATCATTATTATCGGATGCTGCCTGCTCAAGAGCTTTTGCATATCCCTCATCGCTCCTTTCTGCCTGATAAGAACAGGTAACCACCTCATCACCTGTCATCTCATCAAGGTACAGTCTGCCCGCCTCATGACTGTCTGTCCATCTGGAATCATCCACTGCGGTGTCATATATAAAAGCGACCTTAAGAGGCGATGATGCGCTGTACTTCGCCTGTCTTGTAAGAAGGCTCAGGAGACCGCCTTTCTTTCGATCCTCCCCTCCCTCTCCGACTCCTTCGTAAAACAATATGTCGTCGGTACTCTTGCTGCCCAAAAGCTCGTTACGGGCCATCTTGATGTTCTTCACTATCTGATCATCAGAGTCACTTAAAAGGCTCTTCATCGGGAAGATGGATATATAGATGAGGAACATCTCGCTGATGCTGTAGCTGTCCTTAAGCTTAAGAGCTGTATGACACTTCTTCTCAAAGTAAACAAATGCAGCCTTCAGATCTTCCTTGATCTCATCAGGCCATGGGTCCTGAAGATTCTGACCCAGAAGCCTGGCAAGCTTCTCGTATTCGCCGGGTTCCGTGAAGACCAGATAGATATCACCGGTTACCTTGTAATAATCAAGGAATTCGTAATATGCCTTTACTTCTTTTGTATCATTCCTCTCGGGAATGATACGCGTCACGTCCGCAAGGATATAGTCGACCTTGTCGTACATCGATACGGATACTCTCTTATTTCCCTCCTGCACATAGAAGTTGTGCATATACTCATAGACTTTGATGGCATCTCTGATACCTTCAAGTTTGAAGGAATCATACAGGGCAGACCACTTGGAAGAAAACTCTGTGCCGTCTTCAAATATCGGCATGAAATTGTTCGCGAAAGCATTGTTCCTCGCTACTTCCTTATTGCCCTTGATCCTGCTTAAGGGAAGCTCTACAAGGCCAACATGCGTCTGCTTTGTGCTGTGCTTCACCTCTTCTATGGCATCCAGAGCCGGAAGATACGGAGATTCGCCGTTACGCACCGCCTTTCTGACAGCTGCTTCGCCTAATCTCAGAGCCTCACGATAGTCTTTTCTCATTTATCTTTCCTCCTGTGTCTTATTTATCTTGAACTTTTAAGCCATCCGGCATATCCAGTAGGTATGGATGTGTACTGGATCTGATATCCTTTATCGGTCTTGTCCGTCACCTTGCAGAAAAGCTTTCCTCCGGCATTGATCTGCAGATTGTCATACATCTCAAAGTCGGCATCTGTCTCAAGCGTCGCACCCTCATGCGATACCGCAGTCAGACCGCCGTACAGGGCCTTAGCCGTGCCGTGCTTTCCCTCGATCCTGTACATCGATACAGGTATGGGATTCTCAAGCTGCTGCAATACATTATCCACCTGCTTCACATGGATATCATACGGTGCACCGATACCCGTGACATGTGTTAGCTCCAGCTCTCCGTTGGCGCCTTTGGGATATACTACCATTGTCTTTGCGATCTCGAGTTCTTCTTTTATCAGATCCCTGGTAGTCGGGGAAATAAGAACCTGTCCGCCCACTGTATAGCTCTCTATTCGGCCGCAGAGATTGACATGGCTTCCCACGACTCCGTATTTGGTTCTCTTCTCCGAGCCGATGTTGCCGACGATCACTTCACCGGTATTGATACCTATGCCCATCTCCAGCACAGGGTAATCCCTCTCTTCGTTCCACTTGTTGATCTCTTCCATCCGCGCTTCCATCTCCAGAGCGCAGGCGACTGCATCGGATGCATGAGTGGGAACAGCTTTGGGAGCGCCAAAGAGAGCCATTATCCCGTCTCCGATGAACTCTATGATGGTTCCGTTATGCTTTTGTATCACCTCTGTCATCTCTCCGAGATAGTGATTGAGCATGCTGATCAGATCCGCGGCATCCATCCTCTCGCTCATTGCTGTGAAGCCTCTCAGATCGCTCATCATGATCGTGAGCTCCTGTTTCGTTCCTCCAAGCCTTAATCCATCCGGAGTATCAAGAAGATGTCTTACTATGTCATCGGACAGGAATCTTCCGAAAGTCTCGCTGATAAGCTTGTTCCTTATCTCCAGCTGATCGTTGAGCGCCTTTATCTTTTCCATCGACTTGACTGCATCCCTGAGATCCACAAGTTCGCTAAGGTCGCTGAAGACGATAATGAGTCCCAGTCGTTCAGCGCCTTCGGTAAGGTAAGAAGAGATCACTCTCAGATACAGTTTCTTATTACCGGTGTAATACGGAACTATGGCCTGGTGCGCCGTATTCTCACCGTATATGGAATCAAGGACAAGCTGCGAAAACTTGTCATTTCGTTTGTCTTCAAAGAAAATAGAAGCAAACCTCCTGCCGACAAGATCTTCCTCTGATAATCCCAGCATCCTGAATGCAGCATTATTGGCGAATCTGACCACTCCGTCAAACTCGATGACCAGGATCCCTTCGGACATGTTTTCGACTATATTATCACGAAAGATCTTTTTTGATCGTTCCATACTATCCCCCCTTGAGACCACTACATCCCGAACAATCTGTTTTCTTTCAGGAATTCTATGGACCGGCGGACATTATCCAGATGTCCTACCTCAAGAGTCATGGGCATCTCTCTGCTCAAAGATCTGTACAGTCTGTCCGCCTCAAACCAGTCGACCGTTCCGTCTCCAAGAGCCAGATGATCGTCATATACTCCTTTATTGTCGGAAAGATGAAGATATCCTATCCGGTCTCCCAGTGCATCAAACCATTCCGTCAGTGAAGCCTTCGAATAATTGACATGGCCGATGTCCAGGCAGACACCTATCCTGTCATCCCTGATTATCTCCATAAGTGACAGGATCGGATCAGGATCGATGTCGGAACTGTTCTCTATATAGATCAAAAGATCGTAGTCTCTTGCCAGTTCTTCATAGAATTCAGCTGAGAGCGCGGCCCAGCCCTCGAGATACGGCCCTCTTAAGAAAGGAAAACAACTTGAGTGAAAGACAACATTACGGGCACCTATCTCTTTTGCAAGGCGACAGCTCTCTCTGCACTTCTCCTGCGAAAGCTCTCTGTATCTGCTGTCACCGCTGGCCGGATTGACATCTATAAAGCAGCCGTGAAGAGAAAAAGCTCTCCCGCTGTCCTTATACCAGTCAAGGCAGTTTTGAAAAAGCCCGCTCTCATTGAGAGCGGGCGGCGCGGACAGTTCAAGAACCTCATAGCCAAGTCCCTCGCTTTCTGCAAGCTGCCCCCACTTTTCACGCGAGGTACGGACCGGCTGGATCTGTAAATGACAGCAATTCGTCAATGATACGGGATCAGTCATAAAACTTAGCCTTAAAGTCGCCTGCTTTCTGCTTTAATTCTGAGCTAACAGAGCCTGATGCACTTGCGTCATGTATATTAAACACAAGCCTGCAGGCTGAAAGATATTCATTTGTAAGCTTTCTCAGCCTGTAAGACATATGTGCCATTATCATCTCGAGTTTCGGAGGATTATTTTCAAAGAGATCCTTCAGATCATCTATCCGAATGCTCTCAAGTGTAGTCCCGTTTTCGAGGATCACGGCAGTTGCGCTCCTTGTGTCATCCTCCAGCAAACCCATCTCGCCGAAGAAAGAATTGGATCCCAGCTCTGCCAGACACCTCTCGTCGGGAGTCCCGTAAGCTCTGAAAATTCCCACCTTACCGGAGTGGATATCATACATGCAGTCTCCGGTCTCTCCCTGTTTGAAGATCACTGTCCCCTTTGAGAATGACTCTGATCCTTTTGTGTATCCTTCGGAATGAGAAGCCTGTGCGATCTTACGCTTCGTCTCTACGCTGATGATGTCTGATGCATTCTTATGGAGCTTATATACGTCTGCAAACTTCCTGATCTTCTCCATAAGTGTCTCGGCGGGCTTTTCGTCTCTGTCAAGGTGCAGCTCCTCGATGGCTTCGCTGACGTCAGTATAATCATTGGTGAGTACACGAAGCCTTGCTGACATATGCTTCATGATATCTATTATCTTATCGGGCTCGGATCTGAAGTAATCCATGATCTCGCCGGAGGATATCTCGACTGCGCTCACTTCATCAATAGCCATAGCAGTGGCGCTGCGGGGGTATGACTCGATCACAGCCATCTCTCCAAAGAACTGACCCTTGTTGAGCTCAGTAAGCTTATGCGCAACAACATCACCGTAGTGAGCAAAGATGCCTACTGTACCGCCGGTTATCTGATAAAGGGTCTCTCCGACATCTCCCTCATGGAAAATGATCTCGTCCTTCCGGAATGTTTTTTCAGTCATGATACCTCTCTTATTCGTACAACTGAACGCTTGTTTTTTTCAGATCAAGACGACATCCGGATCACTCAAAAACACTAGAAAATCATATAACACTTGGCTTTTTCAGTCAAGCAAACACAGGCTCTCGAAGGTATCCCGCCATCCGCTACGCTCCGGCCGGCCTTCTATCAAGAACCGATGTCCATGAGATATCGGTAATGATCCTTTGTCTGCTTGTCCGCTCCTATCTCCAGGTGCATCGCACCTTTTTTGACGGCCCGGTTCATGCGGGATTTGTACCCTTAAGACCGAAAGGCAGTCAACAAGATACAGTTTTTACAGCCTGTCAGACCCTTCCGACGAAAAAGTTCTTTAATGCATGTGAAAGCTCTTCCAGATGTCCTTCAAAACAATGACCTGCTCCGGGTATAGGGACAAGCTTTGCATTATCGTACATTTTGAATGCTGCATCCGCCACGGAATAAGGGACTGTCTCATCCTCAACCCCGTGGATAATAAGAACCGGCCCCGTATATCGTGCTATCTCATCTTCTACATGTATCTCTCTGGCTACTCGGATATAATCGCCCGAAAGCTCCCAGTCATCGCCCTGCAGTCTGTCAGGGATATGCTCCGGATCAAATTCAACGCCGAGCAGCGATCCCCTTCTTGCATCCTCGGGGATCATCCATGCAGGCGATAACGGGATGATGGCCTTGAGCTCATCAGCACACATTCCGCCCAAAAGCATAGTAAGGAGTCCGCCCTGAGAATGACCGCAAAGGTACAGATCAGATACATTTTCAAGAGTTTTTGCATATCTTATCACGGCAAGCGCATTGGTTATCCACTTATACAGAGTGTGATCCTCAAACTTGCCGTCACTTCCGCCATGGCCGTACATCTCCACGCGGAGCACGGAGAGACCTGCTTCGATCATTACATCACGCACCGCCAGCAGATGATCTTCTTCCATGTCTCCCGTAAAGCCATGGATAAGTATGCACAGCGGGCTTCTCTTCTTTTTCTCTGTCCTTTCAAGTTTTGCATGAAGACGGTAACCGTCGCAGTCAATATAGAATTCTTCCATCTCCATCTTCCTTTCTGCGCTCTACCAGTTTAAATTAGGCTGTACATATGCGCTGTGCTGCGGTACTTCCCCCGAGATAACAGCGATCGGCCAGTCGGCGACCTCGCCGTCTGCAGATACGCTTATAGACTTATATGGCTCACCCTCCGGAACGATCTCCGTATATCTTATGGACCAGCCCTTATAAAGACTGTATTCAGTACCTTTACCTGTTGTCTGCCAGTTAAAGGAACCGTCAAATCTCCCGTCATCAAGGCTTACCGTGGTATTGTCTTTTACTGCGGCAAAAATGACGTTTTCAGCAATTCCCCGATCTTCTTCTCCATGATCGAGATATACATTATCCGAGATAAACTGAGGCGGATCGATCATTATTATCCCCAGGGCGCTGTCAGGGACGGCCTCTCTGAAGGCCTTCCATGTACCGGCGCAGGGAGATAACAGGTAATTGCCGTATGCATACATGGCATCATCGATATTTCCCAAAAGCGGAAACTCTTCGGTAAAGGTGCTCTCCGTCTCTCCTTCGACCTTCCAGCAGGTTGTAATGACACTGTATCCGTCCGGAGAGAATTCAAGATCATAAGCTTCTCCGTCCTGTACATATCCTATCGATGAACCCATAAGGTCATATATTCCATTGCGGAAAAGATACAGGGAAGTGTAGATATCGTCATCCTTCCATATAAGGCTTGTCCCGCTGACATCATACACAAAATCTCCTCTTCCGGTATTGAAGAAGAAATACTGGCTCACATCGGGATTCACATGGCCCTCTACAATGATCCAGTCGTCTCCGCACTCCTCGCATCCCATTATGGCATTGGCTACACCGTATTCGGAAATATCATAGTCGGCACCGTTATAGGTAAATATAAGCCCGTCATAACTGTATTCACTCTTAAGACTCCCCATATCGTATATTCCGTATTCGGACTGGTCGATCTCTTCTATGGAGGTAATGACGCCCTTTTTGTCTGTTGTGATCCTGGCCATGAGCAGCGGGAAGCACTCGGGAAGAGCAAATCTTTCACCGGACAGCAGGAATGACGGCTCAACCTCATCAAGATCTACTGTATAATAAGCAGAAGGAAAGTCTTCAGGGGCGAAGGCCCCGGCCAGGTAATGACGGTTTGTATAGTCAGTATATGCATCCCATGTATACCCTGCTACGGGCTGTATCCATAATCCCTGATCATCACCTGTCTGCTTCCAGATAAAGCCATCAAATGTGTCATTCTTTACAGGATCATCTCCCTTATCCTCAGTGCTCTTTCTGTGAAAGATCCACTCCATGGGTATGTAGTCAAAGGATCCGGGATCGGGATTAAAAGCAGAAAATGCGATCTCGCTTTCTCCGTTGCCGTTTTCCCTGAGATAAAGATAATCCTCTCCGTCAAAGCTCGTAATATAGAAATTCCCGGAGTCTGTTATCGATCCGCCGGCAATATCATAAGCTGCAAAGCCGTCGGGCATATCGGAAAACTCGAGCTCAAAAGAGCTTATGACTCCCGCCTTGTCATCATTGGAATAATCAAGTCTGATATCTCCTTTGGCGGTCTTATCATCATAAGATCTTGTAAAGCTTACGGAACCGTCTGTCTCCACACTCAGCACACCGTAGTCTTCATCTGCAGTCGGGTCATAGATGTACCAGTCACCTGCCATATAGCTTAATATGCCGTCAGCAGATGAATAATCAGCTTCCTTTCTGTCTTCGCTGATCTCGTCATCGGAGTCTTTTTTACTGTTGTCTTTTGAATCATTATCAGGATCTTCGCCATCACCGGCAGATGATGTCTTAGATTTGAACTTGTCGAGTTTGTCTTCGATAGATGATCTTTTTGAACTTTTCCCGCATCCGCACATCAAAAAAAGAACAGCTGAAAGTGTCAGTACTGCGATCAATAATCTGATGATTCTCTTATCTCCCGTCATATCTTAAGACACCTCGCTGTTCTTCTTTTATGTGCTGTTTATTGAAATCTTGGAAGTATTATAAGCTCTCTTTCCCAGAGTTTTCTTCCGAGGTACATCTCGACTGTGGCTTTTTGCTCCGCTGAGATCTTTGAAGTAGTGACAAATGTACCGCTACCTGTGACTACCACCTCGTTCAGCGGACCGCAGATGGCGCTGATCGTATCTCTGCAGGCGGGCAGTCCGGAATCAGCCCCTGTAGTATACTTCCACATAAGATGCACCTCCTTTCCCGGATAATGATAATATTATAAACGAATTACAGTTTCTTTGCCATTAGCTGTCAACTTCAGTAATTCTTGAAAAAGCCAGAATAGACATGACCTGTAATTAGAAGATGCACCCCCTGCATATCATGTAGGGGGTGCATGACTAATGTTGTCAGATTCGGTTACAAAGGGACGGTTCGCGTTGAACTGTCTTACCTTGGCTGGCTACTAGGAGAATACGGATAAAACCCACCGCCTCCGGATGCCTTGTCCAGCTCCTCATCATCAAGAGCAATACCGGCTTCTTCAATGGTATCCCGGTTTATCTCCTTTGCTTCTTCCTTAGACTGCGCATTTTTTACTTCTTTTTTAGGATCACCTGTAAGCTTCATAATCTGTTTCCTTTCAAAAATTCTTTATATTATTATACGATGGAATAGCAGGATATGGCAGAAAAAATGAACATTATTATATCCAACCGAACCATTCCCCTATCATTGTAAATAATTGTGGCAGGCTCACGAGACCACCAACAGTAACAATAATGGATATGATACCGAGAGGACCGAATATCTTGCTCTTTCCGCCCTTTACTCTTTTGATCCATATGATGTCCAAGATGATCGGAAGAACAATGTCCCAGAATGCATAAATGGCCAAAATGAGGATAACTATTGCTTCCAAAAGCTCCATTACCCGCTGATCCTTTCAAGTCTGCTACCGGAAGATAATGATTGATTATACCATATCGGAACCTTTCCCGGTGGGCTTATTCACGCCGATTCATAATATGGGGCATCTATCTCACTCCCGTGATCGGTGTAAGGAAGGGGGATGGGTGGATCGAGAAGATATGCAGGCGCGATATGGCCCGCGTCATACCAACGTATAGGAGCCGACGCTCCTCTTCGACTTCATTGATGGGCCGGGTGCTGCGCCCGGGCATTATATCGGCGTTGATATCTGCAAGGAATATATTCCATAAATCAGGGTATATATTAAGGCGTGCAGTCGTGGATCTTTACCGCACAAAATACTATGAAGCCAACTTCACCCACTTTGCGGAACTCCTGGAGAGGAACGAGGGAATCACGCTGTCAGTGTCCACCCTGACAAACATCCTCGAGGCCGAACACATCTTCTCTCCGCGCGTCACGAAATCAAAAAAGAAGCGGGTAAAGAAAGAACTGGAAAGGCGGAAGGAGGCCGCCAAGACAAAGAAAGACGCGGACGAAGTACAAGCCAACATCGTGGCCGTGGAGGACGCGCATTCTAGACGCCCCAGATGCGCTTATTTCGGCGAATTGGAGCAGATGGACGCGTCGCCTTACGAATGGTTCGGCGCCGAAAAAACAGCGCTCCACATCGCCGTGGACGACGCGACGGGAGCAATCACCGGCGCCCGCTTCGACAGCCAGGAAACGCTCAAGGGCTACTACGGCGTATACGCTGCCCGTCACATATAGCTTACCCATAATAATTTCCTATTCCTAGAGAATTGGGGACGGTTCCTTTTTCTCAATTCTCTTTACCTTTCGAAGAAGCCAAGCGTTTTCAGCATCTCTACCGTTTTTTTCAGATAATCCATATCGATTATGGACCATTTGAAGCCAAGTCTGTAGAGTGCTTTTACCGTAAACCCATTTTCGATCCCATTCTCGATCCTTAAGGCATCATCATCCAGATTGTAGTTTATCAATGGAGCCACAAAATGATTGTGTTCTTCGTCTGCAACCATCTCCTTCAGCTTCCTGTCAAAGTCATCCTCACCGATCACGCTGATATCAAAGCCGCTTTCCGAAAGTGCATAGATGAAATCTCCCATCTCGATACTGTGAGAATTATATGCATGAAATACCGTGAATTTTCTGTCTGTTCCTGACAGAAGCAACACGGCCCTGGCCACCTCATCTATGGGGGACAGCTCATCAGCCTCATCCATCTCCTGTACCGGAAAGCTCTTCATGAAAACATATGATTTTAACGTATTCATAAAGTTGTTGGTATGGAAATTGATCTGGAACTCGCCATCCACGTGTCTGCTCATGAGATTTCCCAGCCTTATCACCTTGGCATCAAGCCCGCTTGATGCAATGGCATTAATAACATGTTTTTCCGCAAGATACTTAGAGTAAACATATCCGTTGGATTCAACCTCCTGCCCGATCTCAAGCCTGTCTTCAGTAAGAATATCTCTCCCGCCTCTGTCCCTAAAACTATCACCGGCAACCGATACCGTTGACAGTTGTATCAGCCGGGCCTTTTTCTTTATGCATAGATCGATCAGGTTGTCAACACCATATACGTTGATCCGCTTAAGATATTCCGGCTGTGCAAAATGCTTTACACATGCGGCGCAGTTTATTACGGTGTCAAAATCGAGTTCTTCAAGTTTCTTTACACTTTCCGGATCGGTTATGTCTCCGTCGATCACGACTAACCTGTCGTCCTCTGTCGCAATATCGATCTCATCAAAATAATAAAAGAAGGTCGACTTAAGCCTTTCCCCGGCTGATACTCTGGTGCTTCTGACAAGGCAGAATATCTTATTCGTATGGCCGCAAAGAAGTTCCTTCAGTATGTGGATGCCCAGAAATCCGGTTGCACCGGTCAGGAGCACATTCCCGAGATCACCAGGGGTTATCTCATTTACATATTCGGCCGTGTTGTATTTCAGCACACTGTACTGATCTTCTTCATTTTGTGGCTCCACTTTTTCATCTGACGGTATATCAAGGATAACGCTTTCCTCACCGAGTTTTTCCTCAATAAGCTTTGAAAGCTCCTCCACAGTGGGATGTTCAAAAACATCCTGAAATACTACGGGCAGATTGTCTGTCATGGCAGCCATCATAAGTCTGGCTGCGGTAAGAGACGTTCCTCCCAGCTCAAAGAAACTTTCATCAATCCCGATATTGTCGAGATTCAACGTCTTTTTGAAGAGATCAAGGATCCTCTCCTGCATTTTTGTTTCCGGTTTTTTCAGCCTTCTGTTTGTTCCTGTGCCTTTTATCTCGGGAAGCGATTTCTTATCGATCTTTCCGTTTGCGGTCAGCGGCATCTCGTCAAGCTGCATAAAAGCCTGCGGTACCATATATGCAGTCAGTTTTGAAGCCAGATGCTTTTTCAGTGCTTCTATATCCACCCTTTCATCAGCTGTAAAATAAGCTGCCAGATATTCGGTCTCCCTTTTTGCAACTATCACGATACTCGATCGGACAGCGGGAAAGGAGTTCAGAACGCTTTCTATCTCTCCAAGCTCCACCCGAAGTCCCCGAAGCTTGACCTGATTGTCTATCCTTCCGTGGTATTCTATCTGCCCGTCGGAGAGGATTCTTACAAGGTCCCCTGTCCTGTATGCCCGTTGTCCCAACAGGGTGATAAAACACTTTTGGGTAAGGTCATCCCTTCCGATGTATCCCCGGCCCACACCGTCTCCAAGGATCACAAGTTCACCCACGGCACCGGGCATCTGGAGCCTGCCGTCACGATCCACTGTAGCCGCACTTACATTCACGTTGGGTATTCCTATCGTGATATTTTCCGTCTCGGTGATAACCTTCATGGTACAGCTTATGGTCGCTTCCGTGGGACCGTATCCGTTCATGATGTGGATATCGGGAACGATCCGGGTAAGCTTTGAAAAAAGCGCCGGGGGGAAAGCCTCTGCTCCGAGATCGATGGACTTTAATCCTGCCACGGCTTTTCTGAACACATCCATATCCAGCATGTTCATGATATATCCCGGCGTACAGCTCATTACATCTACATGATTCCTTATCATTAGCTCCGAAATACGGTTGGGATCCATTATCTCCTCATGCGTTGCAAGTACCACCGTCAGTCCGTTCGAGAGCGGAACAAATTCCTCCATGATGGAAAAATCAAAGGTAAGTGCCGCAACTGCAAGGCTCACATGCGCCAACTGCGTATATCCCCTGATCTCGTGGTTCTTTTCGTCATCATCGACGAAATTAACAAGGTTTTTATTAGTCAGCATAACACCCTTGGGCGTGCCTGTGGATCCTGACGTGTATATAACATACGCCAGGGAATCATAAGGAACACTTACATTCAGATCAGATCTATGAGATGCTGTGATGCAGTCTTCAACGTATAATACCTTCACGCCGGAGGCTATGATGTGTTCAAAGAGCTCCGCTCTTTTCTCTACTATCCTTTTCTCTGTAATAACTGTATTCGTCCCTGAATCCTTCAGTATGAAATTTATCCTGTCCTCGGGATATTCGGGATCTATGGGACAGAATGCGGCACCGCTTTTTAATACACCCTGCCTCATCACATATGCATAACTGTTTCTGTCCGCCAAAACGGCAACGATCGAGTCAGGGACCGCTCCCTCTTCACGGAGTATATATCCGACACAGTTTGCTTCCTCGTTGAGCTCACGGTAGGTAAGGGTTCTGTCTTCGGCAATCAGGGCAGGTCTTTGTGGATTTTTTGTTGCAGCGTCCTGCAATAGCCTGTACGCAGCCCTTTCCACCACAGGAAATGCTGTATCATAGAGATTTTTAATTGACTCCTCATTTTCCCTTGTAACAAGGGAGATGTCACCAAGCTTTTCTTTTACCAGCATTTCCGATATGACATTGTCAAGAACCACGCAGAAGCCGTTAATGGTATAGACGGTATAGCATGCCGGATCGTATTCAAACAGATACAGGATCTTTTCTTCCTTGAGAGCTATATCAAGGCCGAAGGGGGCTTTTGCCTGAGAAACGGGCAATTCGGTTTCCGTTGCATCCTCACCGCAAAGGGTCATCATACCCTTTTTTTCTCCCTGATAGGCAAAAAGCACATCCGAACTGACGCCGTAATCCCTGTGTATCTCGGCAAAACTGACTATATCGTTTATCATTGCATTTACAAGATAAGCCTGGCAGCCTTCAATATATGAGAGCACGGACTCCTCCCGATCTGCCGACATCATCACCGGTAATGTTTTTACAAACATTGACACCGCCCGTTCAAGCCTTTGGTCTATCCTTCCGTTATATATTGTTGCAAATATTGCGCTTTCGCTTCCTGTATATGCCTTGAGTGCCAGACCGAATGCCGCAGTAAAAAATGCGTTCGGGGTCACATTGTTTTCCGAGCAGAAATCCCGCACCCTGTCTGCCGGAATGCTTCCTGACCTGTTATCAATAGCAATGGTTTCCTTTGAATCCGTTTTTTCATACAGCGGGAGAGTCACGGCATCGCAACCCTTATAAATGCTGTCGTACCATGACTTTGCAGCTTCATACCGGGCGGTGCTCCTCATCTTTTCCTCATCAACAGCCCTGTCAAAACCCGTGTATGTCTCTCCTGCCACTTCCTTTCCGTCATACGCATGGTTGATGTCCTCAAGCAGTATGCTTATGGAAGCACCGTCACTTATGATGTGATGAGTATCGAGAAACAGATACTTCCCATTCTCATGGTCAAACAGGCAGCATCTGTATAAAGGCTCCTTCGACAGCAGATCAAACGGACGGACCAGCTCCTCCATCTGAGGCTCTTCGTTCTTTATCGGAATAATGACTGATGCTGTTCTATTCTTTACCGCAACGATATCACCGTTCTCAGCCTTTTCAAAAGACACTGACAGATACGGATGAGCCTCCACCACCTTTTTCAGGGCACTTTTTAACTTTTCCATATCAACCTGTGCCCCAAGCCTGTAAAGACAAGGTATATTGTATATGGTGGAATCGGGAAATTTGAGCCAGTCAAAATAAATTCCAAGTTGTGTCTGTGTAAGCGGATATTTTTCCATTTCTCTACCTCTCTTTTTGATCCTTAAAATATATTATCATCCTTCTTGCAAAATTGAACTCTGAGCAAATGACTTCTCCGTATCTTTTTTCGTCTTCATCATCCGTATCGCCCTGTGTACCTGTAATATCATGCTTTGCCAGGTACCTTAGTACGACCGATCTCTCATCGACATCGCTTTGAATTATTATAAAAGAGCACCGCACTTTTATTTTCGGATCCAGTGCATTTTCAAAAGGATAAAGAAGCTTTGAACAAACGGTCTTAAATTCATCCTCTGACAGATATTTTTTTGCGGCGTCAGACCATCCTTTTATTACGGACGAAGACGCATATCCGCCGGTGATATACATAAGATCTGTTTTTGTGTCAGGCTTCAGATCACTGAACATATTGCAGTAAAAGGCAAAGTAGAGGATCACTGCGATATTTGCTGCAAGAGTAGCATACCACGGCGCATCATGCGGCAGCACCCGGGCCAGAAGAAGTGTAAAGAATATCTGTATTAAACCCTGTATCACAAAAGAGATATTTGCTTTTTTTTCTTCATCCACAGAGCTTAAGTAATTCACAAATATGGTATTTACAAGCACGAAAAGCTGAGCAAAGGACATGATCCTGATAGAACCCGGCAGTACCTCTCTCATGATGGGATCATCAACCGAAAAGAATATCATCAGCCATTCGGGGTATATCAAAAGGGAAAGGACAAGGGGAAACAGCAGTATTACTCCTATTGTCAGGGCAAAGCGCTTTACAAGCCTCAGCCCGTGCTCGTTGCGTTCTCCGTGATAGGATGCCGCAAGGGGCATTACTGCCTCGCTTATGCCTGCTATGATGATAGTTGCGATAAGCTCGAGATTTTCGATGACAGCAGCATTTCCCAGCCCGCTTGTTCCGATATCCCTGCTCAACACGAAATTCCCGGCCAGAACCTGAAAGACGATTATGAGATACATGAGGGCTTCGGGAGTGCCCGGCATGATGATCTCCTTTATCTTCAGGGCTTCGTACCCCTTCCGCTCAAAGATGAATCTGCACATCCTGTCCTTCCTGCAAAAATGTATCAGGAACACACATACTCCGCAAAAGGCACCGAAAACCGTACCAAAGGCGGTCACCCATATCCCCTGATCGAAAACAAACAGGCCGATCCAGTCAATGATCATATTTACGATACCCATCACGATACCGCCGACCATCGCAAGATTCGGGTCATTGTCATCCGTCAGTATATAAGCCCCCGCAAATTCCAGCACATAGAAGACCATCCCCGCAAGCAGCACCAGCAGATATTCTTTGGCATACCCGGTGTTTTCAGCCGTTGCGCATAAAAAAACAAGGATGGGATCTATAAAAATAATACAAAGCACACTCAGAACAATCGCAGCTGCGGCGGTCCATATCATCGCAACCGTGAACATCCTTCCGGCTCTTTTTTTCTCTCCGGCACCCGATGCCTTGGCAATACCGATACCGCCGCCCATTCCACCAAGCACTGCAATGATATTAAAGAAATAATACACGGGTGATACGGTGGAAAATGCCGAAAGCGCCGTATCCCCCAACTTAGCCGATACGCATACAGAATCCACAAGCGGAGCCAGCTGACCAAAGATCATGGCGAGCGCTGCCGGTATTATATACCTGATATACGCTTTTCCGATAAATATCCTTTCACTTTTATCATTAATGGTCTTTTCCATTTTTCAGTTCATCCTATATGCCCAGCAATCGTTTTCAGATTCTCAATGATAGTTATATGCTGCGGGCAAACACTCTCACACTGACCACAGGCAACGCAATCCGTCACCATTCCGCCTCCGCCCTCCAGAAGCTGCGGATAATCGGAATAATTCACAAACCATTTCTTTTCTTCCAGATCATCAAAAGTATTTTCGTTGTACATTCTGAAATATTTAGGAATTGCGATCTTCATAGGGCAGCCTGAAGTACAGTAAGAACATCCTGTACAGGGAATAGCAATCTTCCTGATCAACATTTCTCCTGCTTTCAGACACAGACGGTTCCTTTTTCTCACTCTTTTTCATGCACTATATTTAAAATCTCAGCTTTACTAAAGGAGTTTCTGCTTCTCAATAAAGCATGCGTGTTCCTTGGTTCTGTACAGTCATTTGATATTTCCTTAAGGAAATATCATATGGTCCTTTTCCTCCCTGCACAATCTAACAAACCCCGAACCCTATGGTATTAATTTATCATAGTTTCTGGGTTTATCAAAATATTTGATATTCACAAACACGTGTACATATGTCTAGGGATGAAGATGCCTGTCACCAATGTCCATGTATAGTTTTATCAACCATATTATTCATGTTTGAATCTCATCTCTTGTAAACTTCTCACCCAGATGTTCCATTTCATTGCCACAGTATTCACATATCCTGTCTTCGCCTGTAGCAGGTATTACCCTTTTCTTAACCGGAAGGTTTTTGTACATCCTTCTTTTTTTCAGCCATATTCTCCCTCCAAACTTGAGGTCAAAAATGTTGACCTCAAGTTCTTACATCTTGATCTGTTTCATATGATATTCGGATAAACTCGTCGAATTTGACGGGTTTATCCCTTTTTGCCCTTCTTTACCAGTTTCTCGTACTCCATCTGATATGCAATCAACCGTGGTATGTATTCCGGCGGAGTACGCCGCCCCGATTCCCAGTCTTCTATTGTACGAACCGGGATACCGGTATGCTTTGAAAACTCTGTTCTATTCTCACCGACACTCTCACGAAGTTCCCTTATTCTTTTTGCTATATCCATGATTTCACCTCCACGCATTGCCATAGTGCTAATATATCATATTTCCTCTCTCGCGGAATTGCGTGGAAGGTAAAAATCTGCATATTTTTCATGAAACTGTCGTATCATTTGTCTCTTTACTTTCTGTCCGTCATAAGCTTACAGTATCCGAGCATACGGGCTAAAAATCTGGCCTTATCCGCCCCGGATTCTATCTCGGCACTGATCAGGCTTTTAAGCTTCTCTTGATCCATCTTTTCAAGTAAACCCAGACCGTATTTCATGATCAGCCTGCTCATGACCTCAATACAGCGCTCGAAGGCAATGTTGTCTTTCGGATCCTTATAATATGATTCTGTTTTCTGTTCCACATAACTCCTGTCTCCACTCCGTTCCGGTCCACGCAAAGCAGACAGCCACTGGCTGTCTTGCGCCCTTCCCGCACTGTCGCTGTGATATTTCGGTTTCAGCGTGCCACCGATAAACTCAGATCCCATGCCGCACATAAATCTGCTCATACATGCCGCCGATGTAACAAAAAGCGGCAGTCCGTGATCCTTATTCCTAATCACTCTCTTCATCCGAATAATCCCCCTCATTCTCCTCTTCAGAGCTGTCGTCATCCTATGAATCATCCGATTCTTCGGAGACCTCATCGTCAGATGTGTCATTAGCTATGTCAATGGAAAGATCCGCAGCCTTATCCTCGCTGTCATCATCGTTTTCCATAACAGAAGCATCCGCAGACGATTTCACGTCATCCGATTTGGAAGTACGAGACCCATTCGTCTTCTGTGCGCCATCCGATGCTATCCCCGCAGCATTTCCGGCTTCTGCCTTAATGCTCTATTTCATTCCTGCAAGCATCGGATCCCATCGCCGCAGCAACGATCCTTTCCATCTCGGCTTCCTCATAGAGCATATAATCGGGAAGATGCTTCGTAAAAAGCACACCTATCAGCAGCTTTAAGGACTTCTCCCTTTCACGCTGCCGCCTTTCATCTTTCTTGATCTGCTCCCGGAGCTTCTGCTCATATTTGGCTCTCTGTTCTTCGAGTCTTAAGCGTTCCTTACTTTTGGAATTCTGTTCCTGTAACATATTTTTCTACCTCGTATTATATAGTCATACCCATTCTTTACCTTGCAAAAATCTCTGATCGAAAATATATGAATCTCGCAAGAAATAGTACATTCATAAAGGACCTTACAAAGAAAACAGCTCTCCCTCTTACATCCTATTTTCTGTCGAATGGTCAGATTAAAAAAATGCTAAGTCACAGGTTTTAATCTGTGGCTTAGCACTATATTTTTCTTCTCAACCCCGAAAGTCAGGTACCATATCGGAACCTTTCCCGGTGGGCTTATTCACGCCGGTTCATAATATGGGGCATCTATCTCACTCCCGTGATCGGTGTAAGGAAGGGGGATGGGTGGATCGAGAAGATATGCAGGCGCGATATGGCCCGCGTCATACCAACGTATAGGAGCCGGCGCTCCTCTTCGACTTCATTGATGGGCCGGGTGCTGCGCCCGGGCATTATATCGGCGTTGATATCTGCAAGGAATACTTCTTTGAATTCCAGCCCTTTTGAAGCATGAAGCGTCATGACTTTAAGCTTCTCTCCGGCATCTTCTTCCTTTCTGTCTTCTTCGCTCCTTACAGAGGCGCTTTGCACCCACTCCCTGACGGATGAATACTTTGAAGCTTCCGCCATTATCTTTTCAAGCTCACTCTTATCTCTTCCCTCCGATAATGCATATCGCTCATAACCTGCAACCTTCATGAGGTATCTGACGGCGGCCCGGGGTCCAAGACGCCCAATCCTCTCGATATCTTCGATAAACTCTTCTGCCCGCTTTATCATTTCTGTATTTCCTTTGTAATAACTTAATGCATTGTCAAGGCCCGATCGCTCATTGGAAAATGCCTCACGGCTCAGATATCTCATCGGCTTATTCATTATCCGCAGGATATCCTCCCTGCTGCAATTGCCTGCGGCAAGCCTCATATATGCCATCACATCCTTTGATGTCTCGGTATCATATACGCTCCGGCTCCTTCCGTATGTCTGCGCAGGTATACCAGCTTTTTGAAGCTCCTCACAGTACAGATCCGCCAGCAGCCTGCTCCGGACAAGCACGACGCAGTCACAGGGACTGACTCCGCCGGTTAAAATGCTCTCCTTTATCGCCTGTATCTCTTCCCTCCTGTTGCAAAAACTCCTGATATCAGGCAAGGCACCGGTCATAACAAAAGAACTGTGATCTTTCTTTATCCTGTCTTTGTTCTGAGCTATGACAATGTCTGCTGCATCTGCTATCGGAGCCGGACACCTGTAGTTGATATCAAGCTCGTATCTGGCGGCATCTGGATGATCTGCAAGATAATCCTGCATTATCCCGTATCCCGCTCCTCTGAATCCGTATATGCTCTGATCATCATCCCCTACTGCAAATATGTTGCTACTCTTCCCCGCAAGAAGGTTTATGACATCATACTGAGCCCTGTTGATATCCTGAAATTCATCGATCTGGATATATCTGTACCTCTCCTGCCATCGTCTGAGCACCCTTTCATCTTTTTGAAATAAAGACCTGCATTTGATTATCATGTCATCAAAATCAATGAGTCCGAGTTCCCGGAGGCTCTTTTCATATAGCTCATATACCTCAAGGTCCAGTTCTCTCTGCCCGATGCAGGAAGGATCCGGCTTGCGATCTCCCGAACCATAATCGCTGCCTGAGATCGCAGTATCAGCTCCGTTCTTTTTCCGGCTTATCATCGAAGCCATATCCTCTGCAAGTCCTCTCATATCCTGAGTACTTATATTCAGTCTCCTTGCGATATCAGAAAGGATCATGTATCTGTCTTTTGCTTTCAGTATGTTTGAAGAATTGATCGAAAAAGAATTCTTCAGGATGTAATAAAAAACGGAATGGAAGGTGCCGAAGGTGATAGTAAGAGCCTCCTGCCCCATAAGAGACATCGCTCTGCTCTTCATCTCATGTGCTGCCTGATTTGTGAATGTTAATGTGAGTATCGAAGATGGATCTGTATTACATTCGGAAATAAGAAATTCAAGACGTTTGACAAGGGTATAGGTCTTACCGGAGCCCGGGCCCGCAAGTACAAGAGCAGGCCCGTCCCTGTGCCTTGATGCGGCGCACTGCGCCGCATTCATTTCATTCATATACTATTCTCCAAAAGCTCTATGCCCGCTTTTATCCGCTCAATAGATTCTTCTTTGCCGAGTATCTCCATGAGCTCTGTCGCGCCTCCGGGTGTCATCTGCTTACCTGAAACGGCGGTTCTGAGCGGCCAGAGTATCTGACCGTTCTTAAGACCGTTCCTCTCAGCGAAAGCCTTGAAGGACTCATACAGAGCATCATTGCTCCAGTCAGAGATATCCGTAAGTTCCGGCAGTATGCTCTTTAATGCTTCAAGAGACGATTCCTTTGTAGTCTTCATCTTCTTATGCACATACATCTCGGGATCATATTTGGGAAGATGCTCAAAGAAATCTATATGGTCCCTGATATCGGGGAAGATCTCTATCCTGCTCTGCACCATCCCTGCTATCTTCTTAAAGTCGAGATCTTTGGTAATGACACTTTTGATATAGGGAAGGGCTTTTTCATAGAACTCATCGGGATCCATCTTTTTGATGTATTCGCCGTTCATCCATTTGAGCTTCCCGTAATCAAAGACAGCAGGCGACTTGCTCATCTTATGATAATCAAAACGCTCGATGAGCTCATCAAGGCTCATTATCTCCTGATTGTCCTCGGGCGACCATCCCAAAAGCGCCACAAAGTTGACTACGGCCTCAGACAGGAAACCCTGTTCAATAAGATCCTCAAAGGATGAATGGCCTGATCTCTTGGACAGCTTCTTATGTTCCTCATCAGTGATCAGCGGGCAGTGGATGTACTCGGGTACCTCCCAGCCAAAGGCCTCGTAGAGCCTGTTGTACTTTGGAGAACTCGACAGATATTCATTACCGCGAACGACATGCGTGATCCCCATCAGATGATCATCCACCACGTTTGCGAAATTATATGTGGGATACCCGTCACTCTTTATCAGGATCATGTCATCCAGCTCCGAATTATCCACCGTTATATCTCCGTAGATATCATCATGGAAGGTCGTGGAGCCTTCGGTGGGATTGTTCTGTCTTATCACATAAGGGATCCCGCTCTTAAGCTTCTCCTCCACTTCCTCCTTTGAAAGGCCGAGGCAGTGCTTGTCATAGACGGAGATCTCCTTATCGCTGCCATCTACCTTCTGCTTCAGCCCTGCGAGACGCTCGGGAGTACAGAAGCAGTAATATGCCTCACCCTTATCCACAAGCTGCTTTGCGTATTCCATATATATGCCCTTTTCAACCCTCTCGGACTGGACATAGGGACCTACGTCCCCTTCCATATCGGGACCCTCGTCATGTCTGAGTCCTGCCGCTTCAAGCGTCCTGTATATGATATCCACTGCGCCTTCCACCTTGCGTTCCTGATCCGTATCCTCTATGCGAAGGATGAAATCACCTCCTGCATGCCTCGTGATAAGATAAGCATAGAGCGCTGTTCTTAAATTACCCACATGCATCCTTCCTGTCGGTGAAGGAGCAAATCTTGTTCTTACCTTTCCCATTTTCATTCTCCTGAATCTTTTTTATTTATTCCGCTGTATTCCTTAAGCCATCCAAGCTCATCTGATGTAAGATCATCTTTCAGGGAATCAATGACTTCTCTCTGATACCTCTCATATCTTTCGATATCATCAGCAGTCATAATGCTCCTGTCCATCCCCCTGTCATCCAGAGGCACCTGTGTAAGGCTTATGAATCCAAGGAACTTACCGTCTGACGTCACCTTATCCTCAGTGACCAGCAATATATTCTCTATCCGTACTCCAAAGCTGCCTTCTCTGTATATGCCCGGCTCATCCGATATGAGCATTCCCGGCATAAGCGCTGCGGGCTTCCTGCTGCCGGGTCTCCTGATCGCCTGTGGACCTTCGTGCACGGATAGCATGTATCCTACTCCGTGTCCAGTACCGTGCCTGAAGTCATACCCCTTCTGCCACATGCCTTCTCTTGCAAGAACGTCAAGACTCTCTCCCGGCGTCCCCTTGATGAACTTTGCATACAGAACCTTAAGCATACCGCATGCTGTAAGCGTATAGGCTTCCTTTTCTTCCCTGGTAAGATCTCCCATGACGACAGTCCGCGTCACATCAGTAGTCCCGCCTGTATACTGTCCGCCGGAATCAACCAGATACACCCCCTTATCCTCTATCTTCCGGTCATGTTCAGGGGACGGTTCGTAATGCACTATGGCTGCATTTTCACCGTATGCAGATATAGTCGCAAATGACGGTTCCCGATATTCCGGGATCTGTTTTCTGAATCCTTCAAGCAGATCTGCCGCGGAGCACTCTGTCAGATCCCTGTCTCCGGTCGTTATCTCCTTTATGAATCTCGTAAGTGCAAGCGAATCCTTGTGATAGATATCTCGGATATTAGCGATCTCGGTATCATTCTTCACAGCCTTCATGAGTTCCACGGGGCTTGAAAGATCAACCGTATCCGCCTTCTTTTTTATCAGTCTGTATATACTGTAGCTTACACTGTCCTCATCGAGCAGCACCCTGCCCGATATGCTTCCGCTCTTTATAAAATCAAAGACATCATCATAAGGTTTTATTAACGCTCCCTCATATCCTGTGTCGGAACCGGGATTGGCTAGAAAGACATATGCTCTGTCGGAAGTGATATAAGCATAGGCCATTGCGACGGGCGTATAGGCCACGTCAGCGGCCCTGATATTAAAGATATAAGCTATCTCATCAAGCTTTGATAAAAATATGCCGTCTGCTGACAGTCTCTTAAGAGTGCTCCTCAGCTTGTTGATCTTGTCTTCCGCGCCTTCACCGGTTATATCGACTCTTAAGATCTCAGTCCCCGATGACGGGAAATCAGGACGTTCGAATATACCTTTTGTCAGGTCCTTCTTATATTTGATCCTGCGGGAAGGAACTGCTTTTTTCAGTTCTTTACCAAAAGATGCCGTGACCGTGCGTCCGTCAAAACCAAGGACATCACCTTTTTTCAGATTCTTTTTAAGGTACTCCTTAAGCCCCGGTACACCTTCTTCACCGGACTTCATCAGACGTATGCCGCTTCCTTTAAGCTCCTGTTCGGCCTGAATGAAATATCTTCCGTCGGTCCAGAGAAGCACTTCTTTTTCCGTAACAAGGAGATCAGCGGCAGAGCCCGTAAAGCCGGAGAAAAACTCTCTGACCTTGAAATATTCGTTTGTGTATTCTGAAGCGTGGAAATCAGATGACGGGATATAGTATGCATCTATCCCGGCTTTTTTCATGGCGCCTTTCAGCGCCTCGAGTCTTTCTTTCGGATCCAAAGCTGTTATGATATGCGCTCTAATATGACATCGACAAGCTCACCGACATTGGAGAGTCCCTGGACTTCCTTCATCTCAAACTTGATCTCGAATTCATTCTCTATCTCATTCATCAGACTGAGATGCGTAAGGCTGTCCCAGCCGTCTACATCGGCGGCAATGGTATCGTCGTTAAGCTCCAGCTCATCATCATCAAAAATGTCACGGGCGATCTCGCAAACCTTCTCCATTACTTCATCTCTATCCATAAGTGCCTCCCAAATTCCCGGATATATCGTATCCGGATCATCCTTTTATGTACGTCTTCAGTTCCCTGAAGTCATCCACATTCAAACTATACTTATTATCCCCTGCTGAGTCAAATCCCATCTGTTCATAGATGTGCTCGACCATTTTGTTCTTTTTCGTGGGGATGTATTCAGCCTTCAGGGTCTTTGCCCCGTTCTTTCCGGCTGCGCTAACAAGATGGTTTATTATGAATTCCTCCATGCCACGTTTTAATACCCTGCAGCTCATGAGCCAGGTATCCACAAAAAACACGTTGTCACTCTCCTTCTTAAGGATCACGACGGAGACAAGCCCGTGATCGCCAAACTTGTCCTTAAGAGTGTAATACAGTGTCACATACCCTTCATCGGATGCAATACGCGCTATATCCTCCTCGGTATATCTTACCGTCCTCAGATTGAACTGATTGGATCTCTGAGTAAGCTGCGCTATCCTCGGATAATGCATCTCATCAAAAGGAAGAGCTTCACCCTCCATCTCAAGGCTTATAAGATAATCATCCAGAGATGCAAATGCTGCCTCGCTCTCCCGCCTTTTTGCCTCAGCCTGGTACATTCCCGTCCTGTCGGCATCCTCCGAAGAATAAGAAGCTGTCTCGAAGAGATTCAGGCCCTGAAGATATCCGAGGTAACAGGCAGGATCTGACGGAAGCTCCGGTACGCAGATCTCGGGGATCATCGATCTTACGAGCTCTCTCTCAAAAGGATTGTCATCAATAAAGACCATGGAGTCCATACCGATATTGAGTGTCTGCTGTATGTATCTTATATTTGATGCCTTATCCTGCCAATTCGCGACAAATATCGCTATATCCGAAAGCTTAAGGACCATCTCCTCATGAGAGATGAAAGGCTCTTTCGCGGTATCCTCCTCATTCTTGCTGCATATGGCAAGCAGTATGCCTCTTTGCTTCAACGACTTAAGCCAGAGCTGCAGATCGGCATAAGCGTGACCGCGTCCCAGCTCTCCTATCTCTATGCCGGACAGCCCGTCATCCCCGATGACTCCGCCCCAGAGCGTGTTGTCGAGATCGAGTATCACGCATTTCTTTGCATGTCCCTGCAGTGAATCAATGACATCAAAGACCTTCTTTGCGACATATCCCATCGAATCAAGTGCGATATTGACCTTTGCATTGTAGTAGAGGACCGGATCAAAGAACTTCTCCGTACCGATCTCCTGCTGCACGGAAAGGATATCGACGGGATACACTCCCTTCCTCTCTCCCGCTTCCCTGGATAAAAGCCAGTCGAGCTTTTTCATCTGGTATGCAAAAGCTTCAGCAGTCCTTAATCCGTAACTTCCGAATGCAGCATCATTGATGGAAGTAAAGCCCATCTGCAGGATACGGGCGCCGCAATGCGCCTCAATAAGATCCCAGTATCTCTTAAGCTTTCCGATCATTTCATCTGCAAAGGAAGCTCTGAGAGAAGGATCGCTCTTCATGAATTCCTCATATATCCTGTCCGTAGCCAGATACAGCAGGATATAGTCAGGCGCATATCCATAGGTCTCAGAAGATGGGTCCAGCAGCTGCGCATCGATCTGATCATAATCTGCATCAAACACCTTAAGGTTCATGCCGCAAAGGTGCGCATACCCGCCTATAGCCTGCGACAGAAACTGTGTCGCCACATTTCCCAGCACCGCTATTCGGTATTCCTTCCCCTCAACATCCTTCTTTGAAGCCTTTGTAAGTTCTCTGAATCTGTACATCCTTACCACTCCCCGTTAGAATAAAGCCCGTCAAGCCTGAGCGGAAGCTCCCTCTCTCCAAACTCGGATATCACAAGATCCGGCCCGATGGCATCAATAAAATCATTATCCACCCTGTAGCTCCACACAAAAGTAACCTCCGAAAAACTCTCCGCAAGCTCAGGCATGAGGCAGTTCCTGAACATCGAATCACCGAAGATCAAAACCTTCTTATCCGGAGCGTCATCGTTCCTGTACATAACGGCAAGTTCTGCGTTATATACGTTTTTCGTATCAAGAAGAGCTCTGAATCTCTCATATTTTTCACCGGAAGTCACTTCATAAGCCTTCGGATCCATAACCCGCCAGTCAGTATAGCTCTCTTCTTCAAGTCTTCTTCCGTCTATAGTCACGACTCCCATCATGTTTGAAAGGTCGCCGACAAAATGCTCATCGCTCTCAAAAAACTCCACTTCACAGGGCCTGGTATCTATTATACCCCAGTCACCAAGCTCATTAATGAACCTTCCGAGCGCTATGTATCTTCCGCGGCTGTTCCAGTGTGTATCCGTCTGAAGATAGAGATATCCGTTTGAAGGATCAGCCTTAGCCTCAAGCAGCGCATCCTTTGGATAAGAAACATGCACATCAGTGTTTTCCAGAAGGTAGTCATACATCGCATCTCCTATCGTATCCTCAGTCACATGATGCGAGCTTAAGATATATTCCGGATATATGACAGGCTTTCCGGGCGCTATATAAAACACATAGTCGATCCCTCTGTCCTTAAGGGATCCGGCGATACGCTGCTGATCCGAAGCATATTCGGGAAGCCTTGAAATAAAGTCGGAATACTTTGAGGCTTCAAGCTGAAGATTACCTTCGTCAGCAAGGTACAGAAAACCGTTGTCTCCAAGCTCTACCTTCGGAGTCCTTGCCCTGTTGAAGAGATTATATTCGATGATCCCGGAAAGAGTCAGATACTGATCCCTTAAACCAAGATTGTCTTCAAACCAGTCCTCAAGATCGCCCCTCAGCGAAGGGGACATACCGCCTTCCTCGGTGCGTATCTTCGGGAATTCGGCAAGACGCCTGTTCTCAGCCGCAGACTCCTTCCCGGGCGTCCTGTTAAAGAACACGAACGAGAGCGCTATGACGAGGAAAAATCCCGATGTAGTTATGAATCCCGATCTGTCTTTTATCTTCATCTATCCTCCGTTATCAGAACCTGAAATACACAAAGCTCTGATAAGTGCTCGTAAATGCAAAAGCCAGCGCTGTAACAAACATGGCAAGATACAGAACAGGCTGTATCATCTTTACTGCCTTTTTCTTCATAAGTACGGGGAAGAGAGGCAGAGAAAAAACCGTGCCGATCATGAGCGGAACGATATCCTGCTTCAGATAAAACCACGTCTCGGCCTGAGTAAGCGGATTATGAGATAAGCCCAGCATGCCGGCAAGATAGGTCCCGTACTGTCCCATGCTCTCGCATTTAAATAAAAGCTGGCCGATGATGATGGCGATGAGCATATAGATGTGAGCGCCGATCTTCGAAGAGAGTTTCATCGGCTCCTTCTTTATGCCAAGCTTTTTTCTCCTTGCCTTCTTTCTGTCGGACACTATCCTCTCAAGCGCTATAAGGATGTAATAATACAGTCCGTAGTATATCGTCTTCATTCCTACTCCGTGCCACGCTCCCACAAAGAGCCATACGAAAAGCGACGAGATCAGATAGCAGGTAAGCTTTGACAGCTTCCTGCTCTGGCAGAGCCTGAACACGGGAATATATATATAGTTTTTCATCCATGCCCCAAGCGTCATATGCCATCTGTTCCAGAATTCGGTTACAGAGGGCGCCGCATAAGGATAATCAAAGTTTTCGGGAAGTCTGAATCCGAAGACCTGGCCGAGACCTATGGCGATATCGGTATATCCCATAAAATCAAAATAGAGCTGGATAAGAAAAGCAAACAGACCGAGCCAGGCAAAGCTTACGCTCCTTTGTGATGCATCGAGAGCAAAGCAGGTATCTATCGCAGGAAGCAGCGTATCGGCGATAACAAGCTTCTTGAACAGGCCTTCGATGATCCGCCTTATGCCTTCATTGAAGGATACCGCATCAAAGCTCCTCTCCCTGATCTCCTTGATAAGGTCCGTATACCTGCTGATCGGTCCCATGGATATCTGGGGAAAGAAAGAAATATACAAAGCCACATCTAGTATGTTTTTATTTGCCGGCATCATATCCCAGTAGACATCGAGGCAGTAGGATATGGTCCTGAAGGTAAAGAAAGAAAGTCCGAGCGGCAGAGCCACATTCTGGGCGCCGTAACGGTACATGAGATACTTATATCCGAAGAGTATGCCTGCGTTATAGATAAGAGACAGCACGAGCACAGCAGTGCGAAGGCCCCTTTTATCCGAAAGCGCGGACATTATTAGCCCGGTGAGATAGTTAAGTACTATGGCAGCCACAAGGATATACATCCTGTCAAGCTCACCGAATGAATAAAAAATAAGGGATGCAAGAAGAAGGAATACATTTCTGAAGCGCCTTGGCATCAGATAATATCCCGCTATGCACAGTGGCATGAATATGAAGATGAATTCAAGCGATGTAAATGACATCTATAAAACTACCCTTGCCGCTCCGCCTTCAGTCATGCTGTGCAGCATGCTGTAAGCATTACTGCCCGCAGAGCTTATGTATTCCGATGCTTTCTTAAGCAGCGCTGCATCATTATATATGTCCGCGACCCTGAAGCCAAGTTCTCCGGACTGCCGAATGCCAAAGACATCACCGGGGCCCCGGAGTCCGAGATCCTTTGAAGCGATATCGAATCCGTCATTTGTCTCCTGCATGACCTTAAGGCGTTCGCTGACTTCTTTCTTGTCGGATGTATCCACAAAGACGCAGTAGCTCTGACTGTCGCCGCGTCCTATCCTGCCCCTTAACTGATGGAGCTGCGCCAGTCCGAAGCTTTGTGCATCCTCTATCATCATGACTGTGGAATTAGGCACATCCACACCGACCTCTACCACAGTCGTAGAGACGAGTACATCTATCTCTCCGGATGAAAAACGGCTCATGACTTCGTTTTTTTCCTGATTCTTCATCCTTCCGTTCAGCATGCCGACCCTTACCTCGTCCTTCCATCGCTCCCTTAGAAGCTCAGAATATTCGAGAGCATTTTCTCCTCCCTTACCGTCTGTCGGCTCGACCAAAGGACAGATCACATATGCCTGATGTCCTTTTCTTACTTCCTTAAGGATGAAGTTATAAGCTTTATTGCGCTGATCTGGCCTTATCAGCGCATTTTTTATAGCAAGACGCTTTGCCGGCAGCTCATCCATTACAGAGATATCCAGGTCTCCGTAGAGTATGATCGCAAGAGTCCTGGGGATCGGTGTTGCACTGACTACCAGGACATGAGGCATCTTTCCGCCGGCCTTGGCCTGAAGAGTCTCTCTTTGCTTTACACCGAATCTGTGCTGCTCATCGGTAACACAGAGCGCAAGATCCTTATACTCTACCAGGTCAGTGATAAGAGCATGGGTTCCGATGATGATATCTGCCTCACCATCAGCTATCATCCGGCGTGCTTCCTTCTTTTGCTTATTCGTCAGAGCCCCGGTGAGAAGGACACATTTTACATCATAATCCTCCATAAGGCCGGATATCTTCTTCATGTGCTGGGATGCCAGCACCTCGGTCGGAGCCATGAGGGCCGCCTGATGACCGTTCCTGACAGCTGTCAGCATCGCAAGAAGCACCACTATGGTCTTGCCGGAACCGACATCTCCTTCTATGAGCCTGTTCATGGCATGGCCTGATGACATATCCCTTATGATATCATCATATGCTTTTTTTTGCGCGCCTGTGAGCCTGTAGGGAAGGGATTCCGCAAGACGCGAAGCCTCCGCTACCTCTATCATGGGGAAATCGTTCCCATGCTCCACCCCGTCTTCCTTCAGTTCCTTCATGGATGTGAGGAAAGAGAAGAATTCATCGAATACTATCCTCTCACGGCTCAAAAGGAAATGCCTGTCATCAGACGGAAAGTGCATGCCGTATATGCTCTCGGAAAGAGGAGCAAGTCCCAGTCGCTGTCTGTCATCCTCAGGTATATAGTCCTGATCCTTCGGAAAGAACTCCAGTGCCTGCCTTACTGCCCTGGACACGGTCCTTGATGTCAGATGCTTTGTAAGAGGATATACAGGCATCTCCTCTCCTATGAGGCTTTCATATTCCTCTTCCTTAAATGTCCGGGGCTGAGCCATGCCATACGAACTGCCCCTCGCTTTCACGGCGCCATACCAGATCTTTGAATCTCCGATCCGGATATTCTTGGCGATATAAGGCATGTTAAAATACGTGATCTTAATGCTGCCCGTATCATCGCCTGCATCAAAGGTGACCATAGACATGCCTCTTATATGCGCCACTGAAGGTTTTGTCAGCACGGAAAGCTTAAGTGCCGTATCAACTCCCGGCACTATGTCGGAGACCTTCTGAGGCCTGGGATATCTTATGTGCGATACCGGAAAATAATATATCAGATCATAAAGAGAAAAGACGCCTACCTTGTGAAACAAGGCAGCTGTCTTTTCGCCTATTCCCTTTAATGATGAAATGTCGCTGTAAAGATCCATTACCGGGACACCCTGATGCCTGGTTCAGATCATTCGACTGAGATAATGTAATAATATACGGGCTCTCCGCCGGAATGCATCTCTACATCGAGATCGGAGAATTTGCTCTCAAGCCTGCGAACAAGCTCTTGCGCATCCTCTTCCGACGTATCCTCTCCGTAATAGATGCTGATAAGGGATGAATCCTCGTCTACCATTCTGTATACCATCTCAAACGCCGTATCAAGGACGTCGGTACCGACAGCGATTATCCCTTCATCCCCGATACCCATGATATCGCCCTTTTTGATGACTTGACCGTCGAGATGCGTGCTTCGTACCGAATAAGTAACTTCTCCGGTCTTGACGCCGGCTATGGCCTCTGTCATGGCTTCCTTATTATCCTCGGCCGAACTCTCCGGCAGGAAGCTTATCATGGCCGTAATGCCCTGAGGAATGGTCTTGGTAGGGATCACTATGACTTCCTTGTCCTCGGTCAGTGATGATGCCTGGTTGGCCGCAAGGATGATGTTTTTATTGTTCGGAAGGATGAAGACCGTATCGGCCTCGATATCGGCAATGGCCGCCAGGATATCATCCGTCGAAGGATTCATGGTCTGCCCGCCCGATATGATGCCGTCAGCGCCAAGGTCCCTGAATATCTCATCGAGACCGGCGCCTGAAGATACGGAAATAAAACCGAATGTCTTTCTCTCCAGCGGAACGTCGGGGTTATGCTCGGCAGCTGATGACGTGCCTGTATCGGCCTCTTTTGAAACAGGTGCGCCCTCTACTATCTTTTCTGCAATAAGCTGGGATGAAGCGACCCTGGATCTTATCGGACCGTTAGCGGTACCTGCCTGCCCGGTGAATTCCATCTCGTCCTCGGGACGCTCGACATATTTGCCCCCGTCGAGTTTGAAGAGCCTCTCCTGATGCTCTTCGCGCATGTTGTCAATCTTCATCGAGGTAAGTGCTCCGTATGTCAGAGCCCTCTCAAATGCAAGACCCGGATGATTGGTATGCACATGGACCTTCACTATGTCATCATACGAGACACATACTATCGAATCACCGATGGATTCAAGGTAACCCTTGAAGTCGGATTCGGTCTTCTGATTGAAGTTATGGTTGAGCATGATTATGAACTCTGTGCAGTAACCATATTTCACGTCAGCGTTTGCGACCGCATCACGGTTGATCTCACTGGGCTTTGAGCCAGTCGCGGCAGCAAGGTCATCGGTAGTGAACTCGGGCGCCTCTCCCATAAGAGCGCGCTTCGCTCCCGTAAGTACACATACCAGACCCTTTCCACCCGAATCCACGACTCCCGCCTGCTTCAGGACGGGCAGAAGCTCCGGTGTCTGGGTAAGTACATAGTCGGCATGAGACACTACTTCTTCGGCAAATTCCTCAAGGCTGCCTGATGCATTCTCGGACCTTCCAGCAAGCTCGGAAGCCTTCTCCGCGGCTCCTCTTGCCACAGTCAGAATAGTGCCTTCCTTGGGCTTCATGACTGCCTTGTACGCAGTCTCCACTGCTTTGTTAAAGGCAGCTGAGACGACACTGAGGTCTACGCTGTCATGATTCTGGATCTCTTTTGTGAATCCTCTTAAAAGCTGGGACAGTATGACTCCCGAATTACCCCTGGCACCTCTTAAGGAACCAACAGATATGGCCTTGCAAAGAGCCGCCATATCATAGTCGTCCCCCAGCGCAAGTACTTCTTTTGCCGCAGACATTATGGTCAGAGTCATATTGGTACCCGTGTCTCCGTCAGGCACGGGGAACACGTTCAGATCATTTATCAGATCCTTATTAGCGGCAAGCTCGGAAGCTCCCGCAAGAAACATCCTCGAGATGTCGGATGCATCCAGCACTTTCACGGACATCAGTCTATCACCCTTACCCCTTCGACGAATATGTTGATCTTCTGAACTTCCAGTCCGGTGAATTCCTCGACCTTATATTTGACATTGCTCATAAGGTTGTCCGCGACCGCCTTGATGCTCACGCCATAGGCAATGATGATATGAAAATCAAGAGATATCTTGTTGTTGTCAATGTCAACATTTATGCCGTGCGAAAGGCTTTCCCTCTTTAAGAGCCTTACCAGTCCGTCACGCACGGAATATGTTGCCATACCCACCACTCCGAAGCACTCCATGGCCTCGGTACCGGCAAGCTGGGCTATAGCCTCGGTATCGATTGCGATATTTCCCAGATCTGTACTCATCCTTGCTTTCATATTTATGCTCCTTTTAAATCAGTTCAAGTATTTTTATATCCCTCTGCTGTGACAAGTCCACTATGGTCCCGTCCTTACATTTTACCACAGGACGTCCGAGAGCGCCGCTGTTGTTCATGATAACCTCTCCCAGCATTCCATTTGAAAGCTTAACGTCATTACCTATCATCTCATCAAGTATATGATTGAGGAAGGTCGTGATGATGGCAATATCATATTTGAGATACATATCATCTTTGATGATCTCAACAACCTGATACGGATTCATCGGCTCTCTGTAGGTCCTGGCGCTGGTCATGGCCTCATATACATCGGCAATAGCCACCATGCTCGCCATGGGGTCTATATCCTCTCTCGAAAGCCCCTGGGGATAACCCGAGCCGTCCCCTCTCTCATGATGCATTAGCGTCGCATTCAGTATGCGGTCATTGATCCCGAACTTGCTGAGCATATGATATCCGTAAAAAGCATGCGTCTTGATGAGATCGAATTCCATCTTATTAAGTTTGCCGGGCTTCCATATTATATCATTAGGAAGCATAAATTTCCCAATATCAAACAAAAAGCCGGAAAACAGGAGCAGTTCCTGCTCTTCATTACTTAATCTGAGCCACTTGCCCATCTTCTTGCAGATGAGAGCGACATTAACACCGTGGGCATATGTCATATCTGCTTCGTCATGAAGCATGATATTGATATATGAAAAAAGCCTCTTACCGGAGATGGAATCGGGACAGAGGGCATTCGCTATAGCCTTCAGATCCTCAAATCTGAAAGGAACCTTCTTGTAAATAAAGGAATCGACAGCAACTTTATAGGCTGCGAGATTCGCGTTGTAATTAAGCTGAAATTGCTTGAAGGCTTCCGAGACCTTCAGCTTCTCGTAATATGTCTCTGCAAGATCCTCTGCCTCCAGGATCTCGACAGTAAAAAGCTTGAACGCTTCAAGTTTGGTCTTAACAAGATGGTCAACCTTGGTACCCTTACGTATCGCGACCTTGTCTCCGATCACTATATCTTCAGCCAGCTGCATGCCGTCTTCAAGTGCCATGACCGCTACTGTCTTCATCGTAATTCCTCTTTATTGATAAAAGCACATCTAGTTATTGCATTTCATAAAAACACATCATCTAGTATAATTGCGTGCATAGTCAAAGTCAATGCATTTTAAACGGAAAGAGCGGGATATCACCGGAGAAAAAACAGAAAAAACTCTTCAAGGACAAATATATGTTAGCTTTTAATAAATCGCTTGCAAACGAAATGCAGATTTGATAGAATAAACGACGTTGCGATAAACATAAACGGGCAACCGTTATCAGAATAAAAGGGAGGATCAGGCAATGGCAAAGTGTGCGGTATGCGGCAAGGGCGTTGTTTTCGGTAATAATGTCAGCCATTCTCACAGAAGATCAAACAGAAAGATCCATGCAAACATCAAGAGGGTCAAGTGCAAGGTAGACGGCACTCCTCAGCACATGTATGTATGCACCAGATGCTTAAGATCAGGCGCAGTTGAGAGAGCATAAGAACAAAAGAACATAAAAGATGACCGGCCGGACGGCCGGTCATTTTTTTATTCTTTTTTCTCAGTCGAAATCATCATCCTCGAAAGCAATGTCTATCGCATCCTGGTTCTCTACGCCCGGAGCCGAAGGATCTGCCTTGTCGGTAAATTTATTCACAAGATCAGGGACCATATCGAGAAGCTTCGTGACCGCATCCTGATTGCGGATATTAACAAGCTTGGTAACGCCCTTTGATATCACGAGCACCGAAGAAGGGGACATCTTACCGCCGACTCCTCCACCGCCGCCGCTCTTTTTATCACCGGTCGTGGCACCCGTACCCATTCCAAACGTCACATCCACAAGAGGGATGATGATCGTATCATCGATCTTCTTGGGTTCGCCAACAACGGTCTTTGTTGAGAAAAAACCGCCAAGTCCCTGTATAAGGGAATTCACCATCTCGTCAAAAGTCAAGTTAGCCAAAATATGATCCTCGCTTTCTTATTCTGTAAGCTCCGCGCCCTCAGTATCATCATCTTCTTCAGCGGGGCGGGCTTCCTTTTTTTCCTTAAGCTTCTGAATCTGTCTGTACAGCCTTCTTATATCTTTGTCAAAGTATACCTTAAGAAGCGCTATGAGCACAACCAGCAGGATGATATGGCCCTTAAATAGTGCCGTGGCATCCAGTTCCTTATTATCAAAATCAGGCGTCACGTGTATCTTATCCCGGTAGACGGGATAAAGCGCATAGATAATGCCGAGAACTTCTCCCGTAGAAGCGGGATCCCCCATTCCGAGATCAACCCTGATATCGGTCTTCCTCGGCCTTAAATGCCAGAGAAGCTTCTTCGTCCGAAGCAGGAGCTCACGCACCGCCGCCTGATCTCTTTCATCATTGATCATGAATATGATCCGCTTTATTTTAACATAAAGATCAGTGATTTTGTATTTTATTTTGCTGAAGCCGGATTCTTCGGGAGCCTTTCTTTCTCCGAGCGTTCCGGCTTTTTCCTTCTTCGGATATACCTTAAAAAAGAGAACCTTCGCTTCCGTATCCGTCCTGTCGGGATCCTTTTCAAACCGGACACGTATGATATGCAGGATCCAGTTGGCCCTTACCAGCACATTGTATCTTTTTTCATCATCCTTGTATTCGATGTCGGCCCGGTAATGTATCGGCACGAGAAGGATGATGGCCAGAAGGATGAGGATCACCCCGAGGAGTATGAGCAGGACGAGGCCTGTTATCTTCAGTATCTGAAGGACTATCATGAGAAAAGCTCCCCGATATATGAGCTTATGCTCTCATGTCCGTACTCCACGGATGCTTCATATATCTCTTTTACGATGTCTATCGCTTCCTTCTCCGACGTTGCAATGCCTATGATATCAGGCTCCTTATCTCTGAAAAAAGGCTGCGCCAGCTGCTTTGTCTCGTAAAATTCAAGCGGATCGACTCCGTTTGAGGCGGGACATATGAGATATACGCCCGACATGAATCTTTTCTTTTTCAGTTTTCTTATTATCCGGGAAGGATCATCTTTTATGCTCTCCCCCAGGAAAAGTCTGTTTGAAAATCTCATAGTCCAAAGTATATTAAAAATAGTCTGCCTTAGCAACGGAGCGCCTTATCGGGAAGCCGGAATCCATCTCCCGCTCTCCTCATAATCCCTGGCGCTCTTTTCCGCGGCTGACACCATCTCGTCGTCATACCCCATTATCTTAAGGAGTTTTATTGCATTTCTTGTAGAAGAGGGGCCTTCAAGCAGTCTGTAGGAAAAATGGGTATCTGCATCGGTCATCTCTTCTTCAAAATGATAATTCTCATAGTATCCTTTGAGCATTCCTGTAAGTTCCGTATCATGCGTGGCTGCAAAGCATATCGCTCTTCTGCCGGTCAGTCCTTTTAAGACCTCCGTGGATGCTGCTATCCGCTCTATGGTATTGGTCCCCTTTAATACTTCGTCCACAAAGCACAATACCGGATAAGAGCCTTCATCCTCTGTCTTTCTGACTGCATCGAGGATATCCTTTGTCGCCTTTATCTCCGCCATGAAATAAGAACTTCCCGAGATCAGGTCATCGCTGACGGACATGGCGGATATGATATGAAAGGCCGATGCCCTGTAGCTTTTTGCACAGACTGTCGCTATGCTCTGTCCGAGGACAGCGCAAAGACCCACGGATCTTAAAAATGTGGATTTGCCTGATGCGTTGGAGCCGGTGATAAGGATTCCTCCGGCCGAAACCTCTATATCGTTGGTGACAGGATCCTTAAGGAGCGGATGTCCCATACCTTCTATCCTGAGATAGGCATCCGATGAATCCGAAGACATAGCAAGATCAGGGCGGCACCACTCGTTAAGACTTCTCCTGTAAGAAGCCACCGCAATAAAAGCGTCAGCCTCTCCGAGCGCATCATACATCTTAAGTATGTCGTCCTTATGCTCTAGCATTCTTTTCTGCATGGAATTAAATCTTATGAGATCAGCATGGAAGAATATACGGACATAATCCAGAAACATGTTAAAGAAACCGCCGGTCAGTCCCCTGCCCGCAGTCACAAGAAAGCCAAACCTCGTGACCGGTCTTATTGCCCGGACCGCTTCTCTGATCACCTTCCTGAAATCAAGATCTTCGTCATCGTCTACAGAAAGGATCCTGACAGAAGCGCGATATGATCTTACTATATGAGAATAGCAGGCGGAATATTCGCCTATCTCATCTCTTCTCTTAAAATACAGAGGGATATTAACTGCAAGAGCAGCAAGAAAAACGACCAGTCCGACCGTAGGCTGTATGAAGATCATGGCTATCGAGAAGCATGCGAGAAGAGCACATAAAACATGGGTAAGAACGCTCTCCTTCTTCTGACTCTCAAGCTGTATCAGGGTCTCACTGACAGGCCGCGATATATCATTACCTATCTCCGACAGAGCCCTGCTGTATCTGAGGCTCTTTTCTTCATCGCTGTCAAAATGTCTGATCAGGGCATCACGCCTGGCGATCTCTTTTTCATCGAGAGAAGGATCCCGCAAAAGCTCCCGAAGCTTCTGCTCCCCGGCGGGACTGGCGCAGTTATTTATCCTGTCATAGACCCTGTCCATGTCAAGATCATGCCAGGTCTGCGCAGAAAGCCTCATATATCGCGCATCCTCTCTATGACACGGCTGACTTCTTTTTTGATCCTGTCAGGGTCTTCGCCAAGACTGAACCGACCATCTTCATAGAGCACCCTGCCTGCAACCATGGTAAGCTTCACATCCGCCTTTGATCCAGAATAAACGACATTCTTTGATATGTTGTTCAAAGGCTGCATCTCCGGCTTATCAAGATCAAGAATGATAAGATCGGCCGCCTTGCCTTTTGCAAGACAGTCGCAGTCATCAAGTCCCATTGCGCGCGCGCCGCCGACTGTCGCCATTTTGAGCACTTCGTTGGCATCGACAGAAGATGCATCCATGTCGTGCAGCTTGGCAAGTCCCGTCACCAGGAACATCTCACGGAACATATCGAGACAGTTGTTACTCGCGGGTCCGTCAGTCCCTATGGCGATATCGATACCCGCTCTCATGTACTTTGATATGGGAGCGATCCCGGATGCGAGCTTGGTATTGGACCCGGGATTGGTCACGATATGAAGGCCACGCTTCTTAAAGATCTCAATATCGTTGTCCGACAGATATACACAATGATATCCGCCGCCGCCATAAGCAAAGAGTCCCAGGGAATCGGCGAATTCCGTAGGTGTAAGGCCATATCTTTCAAGACAGCCTTTTACTTCGTTCTCTGTCTCGGAATTGTGTCCCCATACGGGAGCCTTGTATCTGTCAGCAAGACGGGCCAGTCCTTCCAGGAGTTCCTTTGAACAGGTATATTCCGCATGATATCCGAAAAGATAGGATGTCAGGGGATTTTTGTCGTTGAGTTCGTTATACCACTCCTCCTGAAGCTCAAGCGACTGGGAGAAGTTATTCATACTTCCTGTCTGCACCATCCTGAAGCCGCATTCCTCGGAAGCCCTCGCTATCTCATAAGGCCTTAAGTACATATCAAAGCAGGCCGTAACACCGGAAGTCAGATATTCCATGATGGCGAGCTTTGTGCACCAGTAGATATCATCATCCTGAAGACGCGCTTCTCTGGGGAATATCGCTTCATTGAGCCACCTGTCAAGAGGCAGGTCATCTGCAAAAGAGCGGAGGAAGGTCATCCCGCTGTGAGTGTGGGAATTCTTGAAGCCCGGCATCACAAGGTTGCCCTTCGCATCGATCTCCCTGTCATACTGAACGCCTTCAGGCTCATCGCTCCCGTCTCCTACATAGGAGATCCTGTCGTCTTCGACAGTAAGTACTCCGCCGTCTATGATCGCGGTATCCTCTGTCATGGGAAGTATCCTGGCGTTGTATATCTTTATCCTGCTCATGAAAACCTCCTGAAATGCATGGTCCTGCCGCTGCTCTTTTTTATGTTCATGACTTGTGCGATCGACCTCTCAAAAGGAGGCTTGATGATCCCCTTGTCGGTTATTATCGCGGTGATCAGTGAATGATCCGTCACATCGAAGGCAGGATTATAACACTTGACCCCTTTCGGCGCCATCGGACGCTCATACCACATGCTCCTGATCTCCTCGGGGTCCCTCTCTTCTATCTCTATCGCATCACCGTCAGGTGTACCTACATCAATGGTGGAATAAGGGCCGAGGACATAAAAGGGGATACCGTAGTGCTTTGCTATTATAGCAACTCCCGATGTGCCGATCTTATTGGCAGTATCTCCGTTGGCCGCTATCCTGTCACAGCCCACGAGCACCGCCTGTATCTTCCCCTGCTTCATAAGGAGAGATGCCATATTGTCACAGATCACTGTATCTTCAATACCTGCATGTACGAGCTCAAAGGCAGTAAGACGCGCCCCCTGCAAAAGAGGTCTTGTCTCGTCGGTATATACATGAAAATGATACCCTCTCTCTCTGCCGAGGAGCAGGGGTCCCAGTCCTGTCCCGTATCTCGATGTCGCAAGAGCGCCGGCGTTGCAGTGAGTGAGGATGCCGTCACCGTCATTAAGAAGAGACAGCCCGAATTCCGCTATCCTCATACACATCATGATATCTTCTTCATGTATGGCCACCGCCTCGGACATGATCCTTGTCGCGGTCTGATCCACTGTCAGCCCGGATGAGATACTGCTGTCCATAAGATCCAGCTGTCTTTTGACGGCCCATGACAGGTTCACCGCGGTCGGACGGGAAGAATTCAGATGCTCTCCGTCTGCCTTAAGACGGGATACAAATTCATCGGCAGGCAGCTTTTTATACTGGCGCGCAAGGATCGCCATGCAGTAGCCTGCAAATATGCCGATGCAGGGAGCCCCTCTGACGGCAAGGCTTTTTATCGCATCATACATATCATCAAGCTTGTCTATCTCAAGATATTCGACCTTGGAAGGAAGCTTTGTCTGATCTATGATTATGATCGAGTGCTTATCCTTTGACAGTCTTACGGGGTCAGTATCCTTATATCTGATCGCCATCAGAATACCTCTATGGAATTCGTCACAAGCTTCTCAAATAAAGGCGCTGCCGCCTTGCCGGCCTCTATCACTTCTTCACCTGTGAGCTCATGATCGGCTATGCCTGCCGCAAGGTTACATATGCATGAGATACAGCAGATCCTGAAGCCGCAATGATTGCCGGCTATGGCTTCCACTACGGTGCTCATGCCTACAGCATCCACTCCGAGCTGACCGAGCATCCTGATCTCCATGGGAGACTCATAGGAAGGTCCTGTAAGCTGTGCATATATTCCTTCCTTAAGATCTATGGAGAGCTTATCCGCAGTCTCTTTTATCTTCTTTGAAAGCTCGGGATCATATACATGCGACATATCGGGGAATCTGACACCCAGCTCATCTATATTGGGTCCAACGAGCGGATTGGGCGCAAAGATCGAGATATGATCGGATAAAAGCATGAAATCTCCGGGTTTAAAGTTCTTATTAACACCGCCGGATGCATTGGTAAGGAAAAGGATCTTGGCTCCGAGGAGTCTCATGAGTCGGGTGGGAAGTACAACATCCGAGATGTCATAACCCTCATAATAATGCACTCTGCCCTTCATGCAGACAAGCTTTTTGCCGGCAACGCGTCCGAATATGAAGCGTCCGTCATGACCAGGAGCCGTGGAAACGGGGAAGCCGGGTATATCACTGTAGGGTATCTCGCAGTCGACTTCCATGTTCTTCGCATAGTCTCCGAGACCCGAACCGAGTATCAGCGCTATCTCAGGCTCAAAGTCAGTCACTGACCTCACATACTTAAGACACTCCTGGATCTTCTCATACCTTTTGTCCATATCCACCTCCTGATCAGATATCATCTATTCCGTCATCAACATCTTCACCGGGTATAACATCTATCTCATCATCATCCTCCGGATCAAAAACGGAAGCACTCTCCTGCTCCATTATGCCCACTGCCTCCGTCTCCGGGATGTCCGACTCCGAACGTCTTCTCCTCTTTTTCTTCGGCTTCTTCGCGCCGGCATAGGTGGCATTGAATTCCTCGAGTATCTTCTTTGCCTTGCCGTACTGATTGCCGTTCACATATATTACGCAAAGCTCCTTGGCGCCGCCGTACTCTCTTCTTCTGAATATCGAGACCTTTTCCCATCTCTCAAGATAAGATACTCTGTGCCGGACAAGCATGGATACCACCTTGTCCTTGGCCTTAAGATCGGTCGTCGAAAACAGCTCTATATCATTACTGTCCATCATGATAATCCTCCATGTCGAAGCACCTTGTGTGAAACGACGAGCGCAAATAAGATCCGGCTCTGCCATCTTACGATCCGGGCTTCGGCGCGCATATCCGACCCCGGCTTCCCGTCGGCAGATACAACGCGTTTAATTACGTTTTTTCATCCCTTCCAAGCCTTGTAATTTTACCACATCTACAGGATAATGAAAACATGAAACGACATGGAGGACAACATCGTGCAATACACAAAATACACTATTGAGACCACGGCCGAGGCAGAGGATATCATGAGCGCAGTCCTTGCTGATTGCGGGATCGAGGGCATAGAGATAGAGGATTCCACACCATGGACCAATGAAGAGCTCGATGAGATATTTGTGGACGAGGTCCCCCTCAACAAAGACATACCGGAAGGCGTGGCATATATATCTTTTTATCTCTCCGAGGAAGACGATATACCTTCGATCCTTTCGTCGGTGCGTTCCGCGATTGAGGACATGAGAGCATTAAGCGCTGTAAGTCTCGGAAGCCTTAAGATATCCTCTTCGGAAATAAAAGATGAGGACTATATCAACTCCTGGAAGCAGTTCTTTCATGCTTTTTCAATAGATCTTTTCGGCGGAAGAAAGCTGGGTATCATACCATCCTGGGAGGAATCCTCCGATACAGCTTCTTCAAGCGACCTTTTGATACATATAGATCCAGGGACCGCATTCGGGACGGGAGCACATGAGACCACAAGGCTTTGCATCACGGAACTCTCTGAATACGTTAAGCCCGGTATGAAGATACTTGATGTCGGCACGGGATCCGGGATACTGGCCATGGCTTCATTTCTGCTGGACGCAGGAAGAGTCACTGCGACCGAGCTTGATAAGAACGCGCCTCCCGCAGTTGAGGGCAATTTTGAAAAGAACGGCCTGAAAGATGCGGATTTTGAACTTTTCATGGGCGATCTCACTTCAGACAGCGATCTTCGAAAAAAGACGGGATCCGGTTACGATATAGTTGTCGCCAATATCCTGCCTATAGTCCTGATCCCTCTTACGGGCGTTGTTAGGGAATTTCTTAAGGAGGACGGCATCCTGATCTATTCCGGGATACTCACGGAAAAAGCGCCCGCTGTAAGGCAGGCGCTTAAAGATAACGGTCTTCATATTCTGAAAGAGGATATCATGGGCGAATGGTGCGCCATAGTATCCGGGCTTTGATCAGCTGATCACTCTGTCCTCTCGTCATGTCCGACAAAGAACAGTGCTACGGTACCGGGACCCGTATGGGCTCCTATCGTGGTGCCTATGTCGTAGAGCTCGATCTTACCCTTAAGCTTCGGAAATGCCTCTTCTATCAGTGCTATCTCGGCATCGGCAATATCTTTGCAGTCCGAATTGGATATATAGCATTTCCCGTCATAGTCTGTGCCGCCCTTCGCATGCTCCTTCATCTTTTCAACAGCTTCCTTTACCACCTTCTTCGTGGTACGGATCTTCTCTCTGGGAATGAGCTTTCCATCGATATTGACATTGAGAAGCGGGCAGATATTAAGAAGATTGCCTACGAATCCGGCTGTCTTGCTCACTCTTCCGCCCCTCACGAGGTATTTAAGATCAGTCGTGAAGAACCAGTGATGGATATAGAGTCTGTTCTTTTCCACATAATCTTTAAGCTCGTCAATGCTCTTCCCTTCATCCCGAAGGTCGGCAAGTATATCCATGAGAAGGCCGTAGCCTGATGATGCAGCCAGAGAATCGATCACATATATCTTCCTGTCCGGATATTTCTCTGCAAGGTCATCACGCGCTATCATGGCCGAATTGACAGTTCCCGATATGCCGGATGAGAGGCTCAGATGGATAATATCTTTTCCTTCTTTCAGGAAGGGCTCGAAATAATTGACATATTCATCGACATTGATCTGCGATGTCTTTGTCATGGCCCCCTGCGCCATCTTGTTATAAAACTCATGGAATTCCATGCTATCGCCAAGGTCATCCATATACTGCCTGCCGTCTATCTCAAAATGGAAGCAGATATACTTTATATCCCTTTTCTCAAAATGCTCCTTTGTAAGATCCGCTGTGGAGCAGCAGCTTAATATATAATCACTCATCTTCTCCCCCTTGATCCCGGGAAATGAATAAAACTGCGCACTGAAAGCGCCGGATTCCCCCGAACGTGGATTACTATAACAGTTTTGAAAATCTGTTTCAATTACTCACAATCTTAAAAATGACCATATAGGTCTTGGCAGGATCTCTATCGAGCATGAAGTGATGTGAAGCCTTCTTTGCTGACCCCGTCTACAATGTGATAGAATATGGCACAAGGAGGTGGCGGGAGATAAGACAGAATATCGTCTGAAGAACCCGCATGGTTTACAGCATGCTTCGTCTCGTATGGGTAGTATGTATATCACTGCCTTTTATTAATCTACTATTTTTTCAGACTGATATATGTGGAACTGCATCCTGACAGATTCACCGAAGAAGACAGATATGTCATAGGCAGACATATGGTCAATCAGGCCATGCGCAATTCTTTTGTCCATACAAAAGCTTTCGGGCTTGAGAATCTCCCCCGGGAGGGAGGATATGTGATGTACCCCAATCATCAGGGCAAGTTTGATGTACTGGGGATAATCCATGTACATGAAAAACCTTGTACTATAGTCATAGACGAAAAACGGTCACATCTGCCCCTTGCCAATGAGGTTACAAGGCTCCTAAACGGCGTTCGTCTTGACCGCAGCGATATCAGATCCCAGGTGGAGGGGATAATGCGCATAGCCGAGGAAGTGAAGAACGGCCGCAGATATATCCTGTTCCCAGAGGGAGGATATACTTTCAACGAGAATCATCTGCAGGAATTCCATGCAGGCGCGTTCAAATGCGCTCTTAAGGCGAAATGTCCCATCGTGCCTGTAGTACTTGTGGATTCTTATATCCCATTCGGACGGAACGGTATTCAGCCTGTCTTTACCCAGGTTCACTTTCTTGAGCCGATATCATACGAAGCTTATGAAGGCCGGAGCACAAAAGAGATCGCCTCCATGGTAAAAAAGGCGATCCAGGACAAGCTTGATTCTCTGAAAAAATGATCACTCTTCTGTGATAAGCTTCATGCCTATGTCATAGGATCTTCCTTCTGTCTGATCATAGAGCCAGTCAGCCATGGTCACATCTTCCGTTTTCTTCGAAGCAAAGGTTATCTCCTTGAGAGCAGTATGCACCGTACCGCCCTTTCCTATGCTCTGCGGAAGCATCGGCCAGTCAAAGAAATAAAAATGAAACCCGTCAGTTATCTCCTTTAACTGGGCGGTCATTCTTACCAGCTGCTCATAAAAAGCCTGCTGCACATCCCTGTCGGTCGTATACTGTTTCGTCTTGATATCGTTGTAATAGGAACTGAGCAGATAATCCCTGGTGCTGCTGGCATACAGATATCTGAACCTTCCGCCGTATCTGTCATGTAAAGTTGCGAACCAGTCGACTGTAGGATTATCGCTTTTGATCCTGGATACAAAACTCTCATCTGCCTTCCAGACATTGGCCGCTATGTTTTTCCATTCGTCATAGAGCAGCAGGCCGCTGTCGGACAGAAGTGTTATATCATTGCATTCGGGATAATAGTCGTCTGCGATCTCTCCCGCGAGAGCCGGCACGGCAAAGGCTCCGGCAGAATTACCGGCTACAAGGAGCCTGTCCGGGGATCCGAAGTATTTCTTTGCGATCCTCATTGATTCCCTGAAATTCCTGTGTCCGGAAAAATGGAGTATTGCTTCTTCTCCGTCTTCAGTCCTGTATGAGAATTCGTTATTCCCTATGTGAAAATCACCCGTAGCATATGTAATGACGACAAAGCACCAGTCGGCAAAAGGATTGGCGACATTCTTGGTATTCGTGATGCCGATGTTGATGTTCATTATCTGAGTAAAAGGTCTCAGATTGTTCCAGTAGAAATTCGGAAGACCGGCCGCAACCTTGCCGCCGGTCACGGGACGGGCAGCAGTATATTCATTCCATGCCACTCCGCCTCCGGACAGGATGATACAGAGATTATTGACCCTGCCCCTGCTCACATAGATGTGATAACCGCTTCCGTCTCCTGAAATGGCCTTATCCAGTACAACCCTGTACCATTGCATCTCCTCGGGTATGCCGGCAGGATCATTGGGATCGAGATCTTCCACGGTAAGGCGGTTAAGCACTGTCTGTCCGATCCTGTTTTCAATATGATCACCCATCTTAAGAGCGATAGCCGTCCTGTCGACCTTAAGCTCCATTACATGCTGATCCTTCGTTCGATAGCTGTCTTTAATTCCCGATATCGGAAAACAACGAGTCCGGCCATGAGGATCAGATAGCATGCAATGCAGATAATGGCCGGTATGGGAAGAGGATTAAGTCCCATCCGTATGGGGATAAGCTGCCCAAGAGATACCAGAGCATCCAGAGCAAGATAGGAAAAATATTCATTGTATCTGAGTTTGGCAGTAAGAGCTATCAGCTGAGTAGCAAGCCCAAGAGCAAAAAGGAGCGAAGGCGCAACCCACGACAGCGACCATCCGTGCATGTTCGTCATATGATCCACGTAGATATTGACGGCGATCGCCACATATACCTCTACGGTGAAGAGCTTTGTAAGATTCCTCCGGATATAGATGGTAGCGAGCACATCCAGCCAGCCCACAAAGATTCCGAGCATGACAAGAGTCACCCAGGGTGCGTCAAACCCTAAAAGCCACCATACCGCTCCAAAACATATCTCAAGTGTAAGAAAGAGGAAGGTCAGGATCCTTACAAAGGTGAAGGAGCTTATCCTTCTTTCTATAACAGGGAAAGCATCTGTTCCGGCGGTACCGAAAGCATCCCTTCCTTCCGGGATATCGGATACCTTTCCCTGACAGAGGGGACAGCATGATTTATGGCCGCGGACCACTACGTCACATTTAGGACAGTAACTCATCTCTTCTTCCTCCGCTTTTTTCTTCCGGTGGGATCATTACTGCCCTTTGGGGGAGAATCCTGCCCTGAAGGTTCACTGTCTTTATTCTTGATCCTGACAGCTTTCTGCCGTACATGTTCATCATAATCATTGCTTGCCAGCTCAACAGGAACTTCCATAGATACAAGTCTTCTTACAAAATGCATCATGACTTCGTGCGTCGAGTAGGGAGATACTTCCCCGAAGACCATCCTGTCCTCAAAGGAAGAGATGCATACCTGCTGGGAAGGTGCAGCCATGAAAGCCGAAAAACGGTCTATATAAGGGGTGACATTATCAGGCATCTTTATCCTGCCGAGATTGGACCAGGTGGTAGTCGTGCCTTTTTTTGCCTGTCTGTTGAAGAATGAGATGACCACATCCTTGACCCATATCGGCACCATCTTGATAGCTATATGGTCTTCAAAGGAGCCGTAGGTGTTCATTATCTGCTCTACCCTCTCCTCCTTCAGCTGATCCTCATATTCCTGCTTCACGACACTTATAACGGATCCGATAGTTCCGTCATACTGCCGAGGATAATATACGATCGTTATGACACCGAAAAAATTCCTGGTCGTATCCGAATTAAAGAACTGCCTTAAGTTAACAGGGACTGATACAACTACAGGCCTTTCCTTTTCCCTGACACTCATGGAATCCATGATGGCCTGTATATAGAGAGCAGTCGTATATACACCGACTGTGGTTTTATTCTCCTTTGAAAGCGCAACTATGGAAGAGGCAGGTACAGTGACTTCCACAAGATGAGGAAGCAGATTCTCATCTTTGTCTCCGCTTATCTGATGAGCCTTCCCGACAGATATGGTCTTAAGCTGCTTCAGCTGTTTCGTAAGCTTCTGCCTGCTGTAATACTGGTCGAAAGCATCGTCCTTCTTTTCGGAGACGGACGATGTATCGCCTTCGTATTTTTCGCTGTTGAGCGAATGCCTGATCTCAAGGTATCTTGTGACGAGTCTTTTAAGAAAAATGAATCCACCGGTACCGTCCGCAAGCACATGGAACATCTCAAGGGAGATCCTTCTTCTGAAGTACAGAACGCGATAGAGAAGATTGGTCCGTCCGGGATAATATATGGGTGCACAGGCATGTATCCTGTCCTCGGACACTTCCAGCTTCAGATCGCTGTCTTCAAGATAATACCAGAAAAGCCCTTTTTTCAGCACACATCCGAAAAGAGGAAAATCCTCTATTATCTCGTCATGGGCCTGCTGCAGGATATCGCGGTCGACATCCTCCTTAAGCTCGCAGCAGATCCTGAATACCCTTGTATCGGCGCCTTTAGCGGATGAAGGTATTATCTTCGCCGCATTATCGAGCTTATACCATTTATTGCTTTTCCTTTCCTTTGATCCCAAAGCTCCTCCGGTTGTCCGCTTCGTTACTTCAAATTACATGATATCTGGGGCGCCATGTACATCGTACCCTAACGCTCCTAACTTATGATCCTGATACTACATAGTACCATAAAATGCATCAAAAATCCTCTTTGCGGCAGGCACCGCATTCTCAGAACCTGAGCCGCCGTTCTCCATTATGACCGTGACTACGATATCCGGATCATCCGGGTTTGAAAAACCGGTGAACCATGAATGGCTCTGACCTTTTATCTTTCCGAATTCCGCAGATCCCGTCTTGCCGGCTACAGAATAAGAAAGGCCGGCAAACTTCTTACCGGTTCCGGTAATGCATACCTGCTTCATGTAGCGTGTCATCTCTTCCGCTTCCTGCTCTGTCATGATGCGTTTGTATTCTTCCGGCTTGTATTCCTTAAGCAATGATCCCGCGTAATTTGTCTTCTTCACAATCTCCTGAGCCCTCATCATCATTCCTCCGTTTGCTATCGCTTCAGTGATAAGAGCCATATGAAGCGGGGTCACGAGCGTGCTGCCCTGTCCGATCGATGTCTGCATGATCGTCTTAGTATCTGATATGGAGCTCAATGAAAACTTTGATCTGCTGTATTTTAAGTCCGTAGGTAGCACGCGTCCGAACAAAAACCTGTCGGCCGTATCGGACAGATCAGGGATGTCAAGCGACAACCCGATATTCGTAAATGACGAATTGCAGCTGTCCGCAAAAGAATCCATAAGATCCTCATGTCCGTGGACGCTGCCGTGGAAACATTCTATCGTCTCACCGTCAGCAGTTATCCGTCCGGTGCAGTCATATGTATATTTATCATGATCATCCGGATGCTCCTTAATATACTCATACAAAGTCATGATCTTGAACGTGCTGCCCGGAGGATACAGTCCCTGCGTAGCCCTGTTCACAAGGGGTGAATTCTCTTCATCCGCAGATATCTTATCCCAGTTTTCAGCTACAGTATTAGGATCAAAATCAGGCTTGCTCACCATGGCAAGGATCCTTCCGGTCTTCGCCTCCATCACTATTGCGGCGCCTTTGTAATCCCCTAAAGACGCATAGCATACTTTCTGAAGGTCAGGTCTTAAGGAGGTATATATATTATCACCGGTATTCCTTATGCCCACCATCTCTTTCTGAAGCTTTTCGGACACCGGAGCATTGGAGGTAAGAAGATCCACATCCGCGGCTCCTTCTATCCCTGTGGAGCCCATTGTGGAAAAGCCCACGACATGCGCAAAGATCTCTCCGTAAGGATAATTCCTGACTTCCTGACCGTCATCATCGAGAGCTTCCATGGCCAGCACGGAGCCGTCGGCAGCATATATCGTACCCCTTATGACCTGTTTCTCAAGGTCTTTCTTTCTCGTATTGTGACTGTCATTGACCACCTCTCTTGCTGAAAACTGCACTGAATACACGAAATAAGCTCCCATTGAAAGGAAGAGCGCAAGGAAGATATATACGATAGTCCACATCTCATGCTTTCTCATGTGACCTCCGCCTCATATCCATATCATCGGAAAATCCGCGGTCTTCTGTCCTTTCAAGCACATACAGCCCCTGTATCAGAGAGAAGCAGATAAAGGTGACTATTACACTGCTTCCGCCGTAACTCACAAAAGGCAGCGTGATACCGGTCAGAGGTATGAATTTGGTGACACCGCCTATCGTGAGTATCACCTGGAAGCCGTAATTGACAGCAAGGCCTACCGCCATGAGTCTTAAATAGATATCCCTGATCGACATTGAGATATTCATGAACATTAAAAAGTTTGAAAGACTGATGAGTATAATGCACAGCGCCGTCAGCGCTCCCATCTCCTCGGATATGGCAGCAAATATGAAATCCTTTGCAACTTCCGGGATGCTGCCCGGGGACCCGCCCATGAGTCCCAGTCCGAACCAGGAACCCGTGCCTATGGCAAATAGAGACTGGGCAACCTGATATCCCGCTCCTTCTATGTCGGAAAAAGGATCACGCCATGCGCGCACCCTGTTGCGTACATGAGCAAAAAGCTTATATCCGGCTACAGAGGACAGAAACATCCCGCCAAAGCCTGCTATCATCACGGCAGGCGCCCTTGTCGCCGTATAGAGCATGAAGACGTATACCACAAAGAAAATAAGCGCGCTCCCGAGATCCTTGCACAGAGCCAGTATCCCCACGTATACCGCGCACATCACCGTACAGGAGATGAGCTGCTGATGCTCTATCCTGCCTGTGACGGGATCTCTTCTCTCTTCATCAGTCAGCATTCCTGCGATAAAGAAGATATAAAGAAGCCTGACAAATTCGGAGGGCAGAAAGGCTACTCCTGCTATCGAGAGAGTGATCCTGGATCCGTTGGTCACTGCGCCTTTGGTCAGCATGGCAAGCAGCACCACAAGGCCTGCTATGATAGCTCCCCAGTAATAATACCGGATATACCTGATCCTGCTTATGAAGTACGGAACGGCAAGCGCCAGGACCACACCGAAGACTGCAATGATGAACTGTCTTAAGGCTCTTTCCTCCGACAGTCTGGCAAGCATTATAAAACCTATGGATAAGAGCATGCATACATTATTGGTGATAAGTCTTGAAGCAGCAGGATAGAGCAATCCGTACAGTATCAGAAGAATGAAGAGCAGTACCTCCTCGAGCAGGCATAGCACCATAAGACTCCTGTTCCCCGTGCGGGAATAAAGCACATAAAATCCCAGCACATGGGTCAGGATCATCAGGACATTCTGAAAGATATAGAATATGCCCCTGTCTTCATCATCACGATAGGAAAAAACAGCAAAACATTGAAATGTATAGAATATGACGAATACGGCTATAAAATACCTGGAAAGACCTACCAATCAGATGTCCTCCCTCTTTCCGGGATACGTACTCATACCTTATCACCCGATTTTAATCGCCGCTTGTCTTTATACATCATCTGATCGGCTCTTTCAAAGATCTCATCAAAGCTGGTATCACCCTGAGGATCATACTCGGACATTCCTGACGCGATGACCGGACCGTCATGTCTGTCCCTGTTGGACAGTACGGCGGTATGCAGGCGTTCCATCAGTTTCTCTCTTGAAGTATAATCTTCGCCTCTCAAAAAGATCGCAAATTCATCACCACCGATACGAAATACCGGACTGTGATCAAATATCTCAAAGAGCATCCGGGCAGAGGCACGCAGATGATCATCTCCTGCCTTATGACCCTCGGTATCATTGATCTTCTTCAGGTCGTTGACATCACATACGGCTACTGCAAAAGGAAGATAAGTCATTCCGTTGTCTATGTTATCCTGTATGGACTGTTCCAGTTCAGTAAATGCAGTCTTGTTCCTGGCGCCTGTAAGCTCATCTCTCCTTGCCAGTTCTTTTTCAGTATTGAGAGCGCGAAGATGCTCTCTTTCTCTTTTTATCTCTTCTTCAATGTTCTCTATACAGATAATGACATGGTCAGGATCGCTGGGTCTTCTGGCGGAAAGCCTGGTGTGCTGGGTGCGGCCGTCGATAAGCAGTCTGTACTGGACTATGAACTGCTTTCTTTCATCAAGAGCCGTCAGAAGATAATCCTTATCCATCACAGAGAACATCCGATCTCTGTCCTTCGGATGGACTACCACCGCAATGTTCTTTTTTGCATCGGAAAAGAAATCACTTCCGGACTCGTCGACCTTTAATCCTCCGTATATATTGCTGGATGTAAAGCCGGAATATTCGCCGGACTTCATATCGACGTAATAGATGACATCGTAATTAGATGCAAGACTCTCGGCTATCTGACTGAATGTTACGCTCTTCCTCTGATTCTCTGTCTCTGCCGTGATGGTATCATGTATATCCTTGTCGCATACCACGAAATGCTCTCCGTCATCGGACAGCATCACGGTAGAGCGATAGTATCTTGCCTCATCACCTGCCATGATCCTGTACTGATAGGAGTAGGATCTTCTTCCCTGAAGCTTCTTGAGCATTGTCTCCTTGAAATACATGCTCTCGACAAATGCCCTGTCATCGGGATGAACGTACCTTATGACGTTCTCACGGGTCTCATTATAGAAATCCTTTCCCATACTGGGAACATCCAGCGATCTGTATGAATCGCTTGCGGAGATCTCAAGAAACTTTCCGGTCTCGATATTGATATAGTAGATGGCATCATAGTCAGTGGCCAGGCTGGAAGCTATCTGGCTGTATCTTGATTTCTGCTTCTCTGCGTCTTCGATGATCTTTCGCTGTACGTCCTTTTCATCCTCTTCAACGTAGACATGCACAAGGCAGTTGGCTATAAAACAGCCTATTGTGTAAAAAGGAGCAAACGGGAAAAACGTCTGAATGACAACAAACACTGCCATGACTCCTCCGGATACGAATACAGCCATGTAATGTACAGACTCTCTGCCTTCCGATCTGAGGGAGACAAATAACGAATATATCGAGATCAGTACAAAAAGAAGGACCTGCGCGACCAGCAGGATATATCTTCCGAATTGCGGAATATATAATGAATCTTCAGTAAAAGTAAAAATAAACGGATCAAAAAAATTGATAACAAGCCCAAGTATGACGAAGCCCAGGATGCCCCATCCGGCAGCAAGAAAACTTGTGGATTTTATCCCCTTTTTATCTAGAAATGTGACCACATACCTGGTCCATAAAACGACCGAGAGAGCCATGGTCATAAAGAATACGACCGTGTCCGCATATGCGAGTGCCCGGATCTTTGAGTCGACAAGAAATCCCCACAGAAGATCCGCAAGGTAAAAAACCATCAGAGAGATAAGAAACTGTCTGTATCTGTAATGCGGACTGTCTGCCGGTTCATTTTTCCCGTTCTTTAAGACATCACGGTTGATTATCTGATGAAGTATGAATGCCAGTATGCCAAAGCTGGAATAATACATTATCGGTCCTCAAACACTGCAACTGCCTATCCGTCAGATCCGATCGGATATAATCGTATACGGCATATAATACTAAGACTTAACAGGAACATTTTCAAGTCGCACCGTCATATACAGCCCTTATCTCAAAGCTTCTTTCAGGACATCAAGGTTATCTTCCATAACGGCAAGATACGTGACCCCTTCGGCGACATCTTTCGCTGTAATGGACTGCATGGAATCCATCGTAAGTATCTGCTGATCCTTTGTTTCCGTATTCTGGACTATCGTCTCCGCTATACGGTGATCCTCCCCTTCGATCGTAAGCACAGTGTTAAGCCCAAGTTCATCGACCTTCCCGGCAAGAAATGTAACTGTCTCAAAGCTTGCCTCCGTCTCAGCAGAGCATCCGACAAAAGCTGCATAATATGACAGACCGTAATCATCTGTAAGATACCTGAACGGGAAACGGTCCCCGAACAGAACTGTATTTTGAGGAGAATCAGATACAGCGGTCTGATATTCCAGATCGAGCGCTTCCAGCTTTTCAATATAGGCAGCCGCATTTTCACTGTATATTTCGGTATTATCCGGATCGATACGGCTTATGGCGTCCGATATGCAGTCTGTGAGAGAAGCTGCATTCCTGAGGGAAAGCCAGACATGTTCATCATATTCTGTTTCTCCCTCCTCATGCTCATGCTCGTGCTCTTCTTCGTCATGATCAGCATCCTCTTCGTGGTCATGATCCTCATCCTCGCCGTGCTCATGCTCTTCTTCCTGCATTCCTTCCACGACCTCTTCCTCTTTTACTGAGCTGCCGAGTTCTTCAAGCAGATCTATAACGACCATATCCTTATTTGTCGCTTCCTTCAGGGCATCTTCCACCCATTCGTCAGATTCGCCGCCTACATAGATAAATAGATCGCAGGTGGAGATCTTCAGGATATCGTCGGCTGTAGGCTGGTAACTGTGCAGATCTACGCCGTTATCCAAAAGCATTGTCACTTCGGCGCCCGCAGGATTGTCGCCGAGTACACTCATAACCCAGTCATACTCCGGGAATATCGTTGTCACGATCTGTATCTTTCCACTGTCTGCAGCCGCGTCTTTGCTATTGCCGCAGGCGCTAAGACTAACGGTCAGCAATGCGACCGCGATAAAAACAGAAACAATCTTTTTCATCATTTTCCTCCATATCATACGGTTATAAAACTACGGATAAGGGCAGAGATCATTCCTTCTGCTTCCTTATGGAGGCTGTTCAATTGTTCAGCCGGTCTTTTAGAAGTACTGGCGTTCCCGGTCTGAATACATCCTCAAACGGAAGCGTCAATATGAGAATAAAGAAGACCGGGACCATGCTCGCATAAAGCAATACAGTCCCATCTCCGAACTGACTCAGTATCGTCTCGCACTGATGGATGAATGCGCAGATAGGACAATCCTCTCCTTCGCAGTCATGATGGACCTCGGATGCGATATAATATGAAACAGACAGCATGATCAAAAGTATCATAAGACACATGATGCCTGCGACGATCCTTTTTGCTTTTGTTATCTCAAAACTGCTCAATACTGCTCCCTCATATAAGAAAATCATCCCAATTGTATTCTCGAGTGTTTGATATGTCAACGTACGACCGAACTGAATACGACTCCGTTGACACCCGTAGTTCTTAAGTATAATCTGATAAAAGATACTTTCGTAACGGATGTGAGAACTATGAGCGATCCCCTTAAGAATGATTCTTATATTTCCCCCGAACTGCTCTCTCCAGCAGGAGATGCGGCCTGCCTTGATGCCGCAATAAGCGCAGGATGTGATGCGATATATGCCGGATGCGACAGGTACGGGGCAAGAGCCTATGCCGGCAATTTCACATCCGAGGAATTTCTCCGCGCAATAGACCGTGTACATCTTTTTCGTAAGAAGATCTATCTCACCCTGAATACTTTAATAAAATCTGATGAATTTGACTGCATCCACGCCCTTGTGGAGCCCTTCTACAGAGAAGGTCTGGACGGCATCATCGTACAGGATCTCGGCATCGTCTCACTTATCAGAGATGATTTCAAAGACCTTCCGATACATGCTTCCACTCAGATGTCGGTATCCTCCTCATTCGGCGCTGCTCTTCTTAAGGAAGCCGGGATAAAAAGGATAGTCCCTTCAAGAGAGCTGTCTCTTGATGAGTTAGGAAAAATGCGTGAAGACACCGGGATGGAGCTTGAATGCTTCATACACGGCGCCATGTGCTACAGCTACTCCGGCATGTGCCTGATGTCCGGATTCCTGGGCGGAAGATCAGGAAACCGCGGCAGGTGCGCAGGCCCCTGCAGACAGCCTTACAGTCTCGGAAAAATACGTGATTCCTATCTGCTTTCAATGAAGGATCTCTGCGTGATAGATATACTGCCCGAGCTTATAAGCGCCGGGATCAGCTCATTCAAGATCGAAGGCCGCATGAAAAACCCTGCCTATGTGTACGGCGTCACGGGGATCTACCGCACTTATATCGACAGGATCCTTGAGGATCCTTCTGCGGCTTTTGCTCCCAGCGAAGAAGACAGGATAAAGCTTGCTTCGATCTACGCAAGAGGCGGTATCTCCGAAGGATATTATAATAAGCACAACGGCCTGTCACTGATAACTATGAAGAAGGGTTCATATAAAAGGGATGATGGAGAGATTCCTGTCATTCCAAAAAGACGTTATCCTCTTAAGGCGGAATTCTCGGCATTTGTCTCAAGTGAGGCAACCCTGACACTGACCTCCGCCGAAGATGAGTCACTGTCCGTCACATGCCTCGGAGACATCGTACAGGAAGCGAAGACTCATCCTATGGACAGTAACGATATGGCCGGCCATCTTGATAAGACCGGCGACTCCGACTTTTACTTTGAGGATATCGATGTACACACTGACGGATGCTCATTTTTAAGAGTTGCCTCCCTGAACGGATTAAGGCGCAATGCACTAGAGATGATGAAAGAAAGGATCACAGATGGATATAAGCGCTGTTTGTGAGAAAATAGAACAGGCCGCAGCACTTGAAGATCTCGGGCTGTCCATCGTGTTCCATCCGGGTAATACTCTTCCTTATGTATTCAGAGATAAGGACAAAGACATCTGTATGGATATGCTCAATGAGGATCATGTGCTTGCAAGGAGCATGGACGGTATAGGATTCCTGAAAAGCTATGACTATAAGGGTACTGTATACGCCGATCATTATCTGTATACTTACAATAAAGCATCAAGAGATCTTCTGCTGTCACTTGGGATATCGCACGATACCGCTCCGCTCGAGCTTACATACAGGGAGCTTGCCGCAAGAGGAATGAAGGACTCTTCTCTCCTGATCTACGGAAGAGCCCCTATGATGATAAGCGCCGGATGTCTGTACAGGAATACCGAAAACGACAGATGCGAAAAAAACACGGAGAAAGGACATGATCTAATCCTGAAGGACAGGATGAATACTGACTTCCCGGTCATCTGCTCATGCAGATACTGCTACAATATCATCCTGAATTCCGTGCCGATCTCGCTTCATAATCATATGGATAAGATAAAAAGCCTTGGACCGGAATCGGTCAGACTGTATTTCACAACGGAGTCGGAGAAAGAAACAAAAGAAACGGCGGAGTATTTCATCCGCCTGATAAAAAACGGGGAGAAAAAATCCTCCCCGCCATTTGATCGATATACTAATGGTCATTTCATACACAAGGTAGAATAATACCTGTCAGTTCCTTCTGCCATTCGGATGCTGGCTGCTCTGATGCTGATTAGGCTGATGCTGGTGTGCCGGCTTCGCTCCCTGAGAATGAGAGAGCTCGGTCTCAAGCTGGACTATTCGCTTCTCCTTCTCATTGATCTCATCGCGCATCTCCTTCATGGTCTCCTCTAAAGCCTCATTCTTGCTCATCTCGGTCACAAGGTTATGCTTGACGTCATAGAGATCCTTGTCGCGGCGCTCCAGGTCCTCATTGAGCTGATCCACCTGCTCTCTCGTCTTGAAGAACTCATCGGCTATATTGAGGAGGACCAGCACGTTCTGAGTATCAGCCGGAAGTCGGCGGTAGCTGTCTACCTTCCTGTATTCCTCGAGCTTGCTGTTCACAAAGGATGCAACACGCTGCATATACTCGTCACTCTCATATCCCATGAGTGTGTAGCTCTTACCCGCTATAGTCACTACGGTCTCGCTCTTGTCCTTATTCCTAACCATGCCAGAATCTCCCGATGAAATATTACAATACAGAGTTGATTATATCATATGTACCGGCAGGTGCATAGTTCCTCACTGAACAAGGCAGGGAACAAAACAAACATACTCCGTATCAAAGCTCGGTACTGCTTACGATATCTTCAAGAGCATCCATTATGCTGTCTTTTTCACCATCCCAGTAATACACATTGTAGCAGAGCATGGTATCGCCTTCTTTTGTGGCGATGCAGAGAACATTCTCAGGGCCGGGATATGTAGACTTGACATTCTGGACATAACTGAATTCGATCCCCTTAAATTCGCGCCCGCCGATCTTATAGTCCTTGACCGGTGTATACTCAGCGTTATCGGGTTCCATCTCGCCAAGTATATTTGTCCAGTCGACCTCTTCTACCCACTGTCCCGCATCTATGTCGACATCACTCTTGCTGTACACAAATATGTACGGGGTATCAAACTCTTCATCTATGAATATCTGACAGCCTTTTTCTTTATCGATCCAGTTTGTCCTGTATTCTGCAGGACAGGAGAAAGAAAAACTGCCGTCTTCCGCTTCTACGGTTATGGTATCGCCATCTTCCTTAGCGTCGCTGTCTTTCTTGGTGTCAGCATCTTCCTTAGCGTCACTGTCTTCCTTGGAGTCGTTATCTTCCTTAGCGTCGCTGTCCTCCTTGGAGTCGCTGTCTTCTTTAGCGTCACTGTCTTCTTTAGCGTCACTGTCTTCTTTAGCGTCACTGTCTTCTTTAGTGTCACTGTCTTCCTTGGCATCAGCATCCTCGTCAGTATCTGTGTCTTCCTCCGAAGAAGCCTCCTCAGTCACTACATCACCTGCGTCTGCCTTATCCTTGTCGGTTTTACCGGAGCAGCCGAAAGAAAAGATCAATAATGACAGACATATGAATAAAACTGTTAATTTTTTCATGATCACCACCTCCTGATATGTTCTTTTAAAATTATATAATATGGAGCGGCATTAGAACAGACAGAATTTACGGACTGATCCGTCCCGAATCCATAAGCACAAGATCTCTTATCGCTTCATCTCCGATAAGGATGCTCCAGGCGTCAAGGACAGCCTGTACAAACTCTCGGGAAAGCCTGCGTCTTTCTTTGATGAGAGGACAGACATAGGGCAGTTCTTTGTCATAAAATGAAACCGCCAGATCTCCTTCTTTCGTGATATAAGGGGCAAGCGGAAATGTCCTGCACTGTACGGGCCGGATGCTTCGGTCGCAGTCCCCGGGTCCTTTGCAGTAAGCCACATATACATATTTGCCGAATGAAGCCGGAAGATTATGATCAGCGCTCAGTTTTTTCTCGATATGAAGATCAGCGCCCCGGGACTCAAGATATTCCTTTTCTCCGGGAAGAAGATAGATATACGGTCCACTGCCGTCATCAAAGCTCTCATCCCTGCAGCAGACGGCGCCGCATAGCTTTCCGCAGTCATATGATAAGGGCGAAGCGGCATCAAGCATCTCATATATTCGTTTATATTCTTCTATTCCGGTCATATTATCCTTCCGTTTCTTATTCACATCCGGTCGATGCTCCGACTATGATATAACGCTGAATACCAACGTGCAATTATAAACCGGATCACCGTTCATGCTCTGAAAACGACCGAATACGCATACAGCCTGTCTTTATGTTTGATCACAACGTATAATCAAACAGAAAACAAAACAGCATCAAAGGAGGTACACTTCTATGTCAGAAAATAAAAACATCAGCCTGAATGATGATATGATCGCTCAGGCTACGGGAGGAGTGACAGAGCATGTGCGATACGGCCGTATCTGTGACGGCACGGTGACATCAGAAAGACCCTGGCAGGGAAATGCAAACGGCACTCTTTTTACGGGATACAACGTCAAGGGTGATGACCAGAAGAACTACGGATGCATCTGGGACGAAGAAGATCCGCCGAGACTCGGACAGCGGGTAAAGATAACACATGTTGAAAAAGGCAAATTAACGGGATGCTATCAGGCCGTCCCCATATGATCAGTGATCAAAAATGCTGCTCAAAAGTCGCTTTACCTTGTCAATAATGCCCTTATCCTCGATCCGGTATCTCTTATATTCCAGATCGCCCCTGACTTCTATGTAGGAGCCCTTGGTACTGCCTTCAAGCTTTTGATCTGATCCGTCATCGGTGATCCCGTAGATCGCGGACTTTCCAAAGGGATCATATAATCTTATGGCTTCGACTGTTTTTGAATAATCGGAGACAAAGGCGATATCATAATATATCTCCGTGTCTTCATCCGTGACTGAAGCTGTCAGTGTATCTGTTCCAACGAAGCTGCCGGATAAAAGAGCAGCAGGCATATCCGTGCCGGGATAGAGTTCTGCACTCATGAGTGTTTTCTCCATCTGCTTCTTTTCACCCCTGATTATCACAGGCTCCGTCACGATCTCCTTCTCAGAGTGCTCTTCCCACTCCACATACTCACCGTCAGAGGGCATAGTCATCGGAAAAGCTATATCGGTCACTTTGGTCCCGTAAGGAACCGAGACCTGAGAAGGCTTGTCTTCATCCACTCTGAAAATAACGCGTATATTCCTGAACTCGTCAGGCGTATTAATATCGGATGTTATGCTCTGATAGCTGACAGGCTCAGCCCGTCCGGCTATGCTCATGCCGTCGATACCGGCGACTACATCGTTGACAAATCTGTTGCCCGATACTGCCTCCAGATGCTTAAGATGTGAGTCCGGATCAGTATCTATCTGACCGGCTACAGCTCCCTGCCGGTTGCTCTCTTTTTCAAAGACAGGGAAAGAAGTACATCCGTTGATCGTCGTGCCGAATCCTGCTATACCTCCTGTATATGAGTTCCCGGTTATAAAATTCATTGCATACGAATCTTTGATAACTGACATCGACTGGCCGGAGATCCCGCCGACATATCCTCCTTCGGTTGACTCCACATATCCGTAACTCTCGCAGCCCTTGATTATTCCCTGCTCCATGAATCCCGCGATACCGCCGGCTCCGTCCTTCTTGCTTATGACATATGAATCATTTCTGCAATCTAATATTATATTCCTGAGAAGGTACTTTGCCGTAAAACCGCCTGTCATGTCTCCGGCAGCGTTTTCCTCGGGATCATCGGTATCTATGGACATGCCTCCCGCGATCCCGCCGATATTGATATCACCTTCGACATTACCGATATTCTCGGAATTATCAACTCTTCCCTGCATTATGCTCCCGATATCTTCCTCTGATACATCGGTCACGATATCATCGCTCTCGCCCTTGGTAAAATTACCAATGCGATCCAGCTGATCGGCTATGATATGGAACACTACATTGATCTGGTCATTGACCTCGGAGAGATCATCGCTTACCTGCCCCGATGAAAGATTACTGTGTTCTGCGAGCACCGACAGCATCTTTGACATTCCGGACAGATTATCTGCAAGAGAATTCCTTGCCGCATCAAAATCAGATCCCAGATATGGCGCTGTGGGTTTGCTCATCGAATTGATGTGTTCTACCACATCTTTGGAATAATCCATGCCCTCTTCGATATTATCTGCCACGTCCGACACGCTGTCATGAAGCCGCCTGGTGTTGCCGGATATGGTAGATCCGGATTCCACGGCCTCGGGAACTACTATCGACAGGATCTCCTCTGTAGCCTCAATTCGATCCATTACAGGCAGATCCCTGGATCTGGCTCTCTTTCTGGCCTCATTGATGCTTACAGTCTCTTCAGGTGAAGAAGCGATCCTCTTATATACATTAGCGTCGTCGATAAATTTCTTCAGATCATCCCCCGAATCTGAGAGAGAGTCGCCGGCATCAGAAAGATATTCAAACACCCTCGGCATCTTCTCGGTCAGATAATCGACCCTTGACTGAAGGGAATTCGCCGCATCGGATACGGAATTCAGATATATCTCGGCCGAGTCACCGAGTGCATCAGACGATGTCACCGCATTATCGGCGTATGCGGACAGCTGTTTTACATCATCGCTTATCACTCCGACGGATGCATCCATGTCATCTATAGATACATCCACAAGATCATGCAGCTTGTCTACGGCTTCGGGAAGAGTCTCCAGATCCGTAAGAGTAAGATACGGCTCCATCTGACCGACTATGCCGCCGACATCCTTACGTCCGTATATGGTGCCCTGATTGAAGCAGTATGATACGAAGCCTGCCTGTCTGCCGACAATACCGCCGACATTGTAGCCTGCGTGCTCATAGCCCACGTTTGCCGTGTTTCTGCACTCATGTATCGCACCTCTTGAGTATCCCGCGATACCTCCCGTGTCGACCCCTGCCGTAGTCCTTATGGAATTACCGTCCTCAACATCGATCCCTCCGTTCATGAAAGCAGAGATGATATTCTCACCCGGATCGAATGCATCAGATCCCTCAACCCATTCCACAGTGGTATTCACAGGACCTCTGTTCTCACAGTAAGCCGTTACTCCGTAATTCTTTCCCGTGATGCCGCCGGTATAATAATATCCCGTGACGGAGGCCTCATTTGTACAGGCAAGCACGGTTCCCGGCACTTCATTAATAGCCACAACTCCGCCTGTAATGGACCTCCCCTTTATCACACCTCTGAAGCTGCAGTTCGAGATCACGCCTTCATTGATGCCACAGATACCACCTGTTATCTCTTCGTCATCCACGGCTGAAATATTGCCATATACCGTAAGATCCTTAACTATGGCCCCCTGACTTATATACCTGAAAAGTCCTGTAACATAGCCTGTACCGTAATATGTGAGTCCTCTGATGTTGTGACCCTGGCCGTCAAATACTCCGGAGAAAACCGGAATGGTCTTGAATCCTGACCCGACCAGGTCAATATCGCAGGTAAGAACGAAGGTTTTATCCTTTGTATATGTATCAAGATCCGCTTTCTTTGCGAGATCAGCAAGGTCAGCTGCGCTTGATATCCTTATAACAGTATTTGTACTGTAGGACTCTTCGCTTACAGTCATATCCTCTCTGTCCAGAGAGTCATATGAGACTGTCTCGCCCTGAATAGCCCGCGCTTCACCGGCAAGCAGGTTCAGCGCTTCAAGAGGTGAGGCAAAGGCACACTGAGGCATGGCAAATGAAGCAAAGACCGCAAGCGATGTGATCAGTGCTATGCGCTTATAGAATATATATTTTTTCAAGTATCCATTATTCATTTTCCTGACCGGCCTCTTTATCTTCCGGGGAGCCTGAGGCATTATCATCATTATCCTCTTCTGCTCCCATGTCTTCTATTTTCACTTCCGCGGTATCACCGGGATCTTCTGCTTCCTCATCTTTCTCTACGGTCGCTGCCACATCCACGACGTTATCTTTTTCCTCGAGCAGAGGTTCTTCTTCAGATCCTTCCTCTTCCTCCTTTTTCATGGTACCCGTGGCAAGAAGCACGCTCGCATTACCGCGGAGGATACCGTGCATCTCACCGACGAAGTGGCCGTTCAGATTACCCTGTACGACACCGTCGAGCCTTATCAGACCGGTCTCGGTATTGATCCTGATAGGTACGGAGACCTTAAACGAACTGGCATCTATGATCCTCTCACCAAGAAGCAGGATCTGAGGGAGCACAAACATAACAAGTATTATAGAAATAAAAGTGCCTCTGGCTATGCACTGTCCTATACCGCATATCGTAGGATCGGATGTGAACATTCCTATGGCCAGGCCCGCAAGAGCCAGCATGGTTCCGGATGTAACTATCGTCGGAAATGCAAAATTCATAGTTTCTATGATGGCATCCCTTTTCGACATCTTTTCCTTAAGCTCCATAAAACGTCCAGAGATGACTATTGCATAATCGATATTTGCTCCCATCTGTATCGAACTCACTATAAGGTAGCACATAAAGAATATGTTCTGATGCTCTATGGTAGGATATGCAAAGTTCATCCATATCGCTCCCTGGATCACGAGGATGAGGAGTATAGGCATTCCGACGGACATGAATGTGAAGAGCAATACTACAAGGACTGCAAATATCGATACCCAGTTGACCACCTTGTTGTCACGGGCGAAGGTCTTCTGAAGGTCATACTGCGAATTCGATTCTCCGGCCATCACGATATCGTCGGAATAAAACCTTTTTGCTATCTCATGTATCTTATCTATAAATGCAAATGTCTCTTCTCCCTCTTCGGGAAGATTCAGATATACCAGCATCCTGCTGTAATTCTCACCCTGAAGCATGTTCTTGGCTATCGTCATCTCTTCATAAGCGTCATCCAGTTCTGATTTTGCATCAGCTTCAAGAGTTACATATCCTTCTTCGACCTCATCATGAAGGAACATGATGATATCTATCAGCGGTATGGCATAACTCGAAGATCCGTTGATAAGCTTTGCGTAGTTTTCGTCATTTATCGCATATGCCGTATACAGAAGTTCGGCAAGCTCATAGTCCACATCCATCAGTTCGGAGAACTGTCGGGCAGTGATCTTATCGGTAAGCAGATATCCGTCCAGAGCTTCGGTATTTGCAAGACCTACGATCCTGTCGACTTCTGGATTGCTCTCGAGTTCCTTCATAAATCTCGCCTCAACGTCATAGCCGACTTTCGGGACCATGATCGCCGCGAAGTTTTCCTTTCCGAATGTCTCTTCGATCATCTCCTGCGCTATCTGGATGTCATTTTTCACGGGAGTGGTGAGAGTCGAATATCCATATACATAAGGGCATTTATTCGATATGACAAATGCTCCTATTATAAGGGCTACAAAAGCCGGCGGGACGATAAAGCGTGTAAAATATGCATATTTCCCGACAAAGGATATCTTGGGGATGAAATTTCTGTGCTTTGTTTTGTCCATCCAGGGACCAAAGAGCATGAGCAGTCCCGGCATGAAGGTGAATACGGAAAGAAGAGAAAAAGCAATTGCTTTTATCAGGCATACAGCCATGTCAGGACCTATGCCGTACTGCATGAACATCATCGCTATAAGACCGCCAACTGTAGTCAGCGATGAAGCCGATATCTCAGGAATTGCCTTGCTGAGAGCTATGATATCCGCTTCCCTTACGGGCAGCTTTTCGTGCTCCTCCTTATATCTGTTACAGAAAATGACGGCATAGTCTATCGAAAGCGCAAGCTGCAGCACCACAGTCACCGAATCGGACACAAATGATATGGTTCCCAAAAGGAAATTAGTGCCTGAAGCTATGATCGCTGATGCGCCGAATGTAAGAAGCAGTACAGGGATCTCAGCCCAGGTCTGGGAAGTGATGATAAGCACCGAGACAACTATAATGGCGACTATGACAGAGACGACATTCATCTCCTGCTTAATGATATCTGCGGTCTGATTGCCCATGTCAGTGGAGACAAAGATATCATAATCACTCAGCATATCCTCCACTTCAGCCAGAGAGACCAGAGCTTTCTCATCATCCGAAGCATATCTGAATGTAATGTCATACAGGGCGGAAAAATTATTATAATGACTGTCAGAATCATCAAAGACAAGCATGGAGACATCAGGACGGCTTCTTATCCTGGCAGCGATTGCATTGGCTGTCTCATAATCGATATTGGTCGCCATGAGCTTAGCCGTACCGTAGGTGATGAACTCTTCCTCCATCAAGTCCAGTCCGCGTTTGGTCTCCGTAGTCTCCGGAAGATAAGCCGGAAGCGAATCCTCAACACTCACCCAGCCCGAAGATATGGCGCAGAATATCGCAGCTATCGCAAAGATCAGGAAAAACAGATTCCTCCTGTCGACTATAAAAGTCGCCGCCTTTACCATAAAGGAAGTTTTCTCTTTATTTTCATCCATTAATCTGCATGTCCTTAGTCATTTTCTCCTTAAATAAAACAAAAACATAAGATCAGGAATTGGCATAAAGCCCTTTTCCCAAATGCTCATAAGCTTTATCCGTAACAACCCTGCCCTTGGGAGTCCGGTTGATAAATCCGTTCTTTAATAAATATGGCTCGTATACGTCCTCTATGGTGCCCGAATCCTCGCCTATCGTCGCGGCAAGAGTATCAAGTCCCACTGGACCGCCGTCAAATTTATCGATCATAGTGATGAGCATATTACGGTCCACATTATCCAGACCGAACTTGTCTACTTCCATGATATCGAGGGCTTCTTTGGCAATATCGCCAGTTATGTTACCGTCATACCGCACCTCGGCATAGTCTCTGACACGCTTTAAGAGCCTGTTGGCTATACGGGGAGTACCGCGGGACCTCATGCCCATCTCTTTGGCTCCCTGCTCATCAATTCCGACACCCAGTCTCTTCGCCGAATTCTTTATGATGAGCGCAAGCTCATCCACGCTGTAAAACTCAAGTCTCTGTATCACACCGAACCTGTCCCTTAAAGGAGCGGAAAGAAGGCCGGCCCTAGTCGTGGCTCCCACCAGGGTAAAATGAGGAAGATCCAGCCTCAAGGATCTGGCAGTCGGACCTTTTCCTATCATTATATCTATCGCATAATCCTCCATCGCGGGATACAGGACTTCTTCCACCTGACGGTTCAGTCTGTGTATCTCATCTATGAAAAGAAGATCATTCTCCTGAAGATTATTCAATATAGCAGCCATATCTCCGGGCTTCTCGATCGCGGGCCCCGAAGTAACCTTAATATGGACCCCCATCTCATTGGCTATGATCTCGGAGAGCGTTGTCTTGCCAAGACCGGGAGGGCCATATAATAACACGTGATCCAGAGCGTCACCCCTGTTTTTCGCAGCTTCTATATATACTCTCATCTGGCTGCAGATCTTCTCCTGCCCGATATAGTCGTCGAGCCTTTTGGGCCTGAGCGAAGTCTCGATTCGCTCATCTTCTATATGAAGATCTGTTTCCAAAACACGTCTTTCCATACAAATCTCCCGATCACAGTGATCTCATCACAGTGATTTCATCACAATTATTTCATCACAATTATTAAATCACAAGAATTTCAATGCCGCTTTGAGTATGGTATTGGCGTCCGAGCCTTCTTTCACATCAGCGGATCTGACGGCCCTGTAAGCCTCAGTCTGACTGTATCCCAGCGCAATAAGGGCCTCCGCAGCTTCTGTCCTGTCATCACTGATCGCCACATCGGCTCCTTTTTTCCCGGAAACAGCCGTACTCTCAAAGCTTTCTACATCCGTTACCTTATCTTTAAGCTCCACAATAAGCTTCTGAGCGGTCTTGCTTCCGATGCCGGGTGCCCTAGATATTGCTTTGGCATCTCCTGTGAGGATCGCAAACCTGAGATCCGGAACATTAAGAACAGAAAGAATACCCTGTGCTCCTTTGGGACCTATGCCGCTGACTTTAATAAGAAGTTTGAAGTAATCAAGCTCTTCTCTGTGAAGGAAACCAAATAAGGACATATCATCCTCGCGGACTGCCATATAAGTATAAAGCCGGACTTCTTCACCGGTACCCGGCATTTCAGCTGCAGTAGAGGTACTGATATTCACATCAAATCCTATGCCGTTTACATCTATAAGAACACTGTCGGCAGATACTGAATCCACCGTGCCTCTCAAAAAACCGATCATGACGCCTTTCCTTATATAAAATGTATGATCTCAAAGATCAAATATCCATGCAGGGTATAATGTTTAAAACGCAATAAAACAAACGACAAATCTCAAATCTTTGCCGCCTGAAAAACAAAACCCTGATGCATTATAACACATCAGGGTCCAATTTGTTCAATTTGTACTTAATTAGTACTTTCTCTTACGAGCAGCTTCAGATTTCTTCTTTCTTCTGACGCTGGGCTTTTCGTAATGCTCTCTCTTACGAATCTCCTGCTGAATACCGGCCTTTGCGCAATTTCTCTTAAATCTTCTGAGTGCGCTGTCCAGAGACTCATTCTCTTTTACGATCACGTTCGACATCTATCATCCCTCCCTTCAGACCACATCACTCTGAATGGGTTATTATCATGTATCACACTGTAAAATGTAAGCACGACAAAAAAAATTATAATCATAATGTACTTTCCAGTCAAGGTTTTTCAATGAAAAGCCGGGAAAGAATAATCAACTAAACACAACATCTTGTATCTATGCAGGAATATAAAGGCCTCAAAAAGAGTATCAACCGGCTATCAACCAACTACAAACAAGGTTATAAACAACTTATCAACGAAATCAGGCGAAAATTGCATGGGTGTTATTATTCAAAAACCACAAGATATTATGACTGTTCGTCCCTACAAACACAAGGGCAGGTGTTATGAAATTTATCAACAAGAGCATAATACGGCGAAAATTTTGCAGGATTCCCTGCATGACATTTACATAATTCCTTACAAAAGTATTAAATTGTGCCGTATTTCTTGCAAATGCTGATTTTTCGTCCTGCATTTTTCCTGCAGCCCTTGCAGTATGAGCCCAAACAAAATATTGTGTTCGTATAACAGATGTTTTATTTGGCGGAACGCCCTGTTTTACAGGATTTTGGCACCGGATCGTCCAAAAAACGCCCAGGTTCCGGCAATTTTAGCTTTGCTATATTCGCAAAAAATGTCTTCAGGAGAGCAAAACGCTTTATTTTTATCTTTATTTCACAACGTTTTTCTTTTATTCTGTCCATTTTATAGTGCTATAACTTTTATCATTATCGCAAACTGTAATTATACAAAAATACTCGTTAACTCTGTACTATTTATCGTACTGTAACATCAATTTTTACCGTAAATACGTGATTCCTTCGCGGATCAAGGCAGTAAAAAAGCAGCGCCCGCATCAGCAGACGCTGCTTTTCGCGATATTCGCCGTTTTCAGTCCTCTTTTTCGAACATATCCTTGCCTAATCCGCATACAGGGCAAGTCCAGTCATCGGGAAGATCCTCGAATGCTGTTCCGGGAGCAATGCCGTTTTCCGGATCACCTTCTGCAGGATCATAGATATAACCACACGCGCATTTGTACTTTTCCATAATTATATTCCTCCTTTATAAAAATAGTTACCTTATTCAGCCCTTCATGGCATCAGCGAGAGCCCTGAAGGAATCAGCATCAGATGCTTTTCTGGTGGATCTTATGGTAATGACGGGCTCAACGATTTCTATCTCCTTCATAGATTCAAGATACTCTCTCATCTTCTTTGCAGCCATGGGCGACCATGAACCGTTTTCTATGATCCCGACCTTTCTCTTCTGATAATTCTTGATCTTAAGGTGATGCAAAAGATCGTTCATAGGCGGGAATATCTCAAGATCGTACGTTGCAGACACAAATATGATCCTGTCATACAAAAAAGCCTGCTCTACCGCCTCGGATACATCTTCTTTGGTAAGATCCATGGTAATTACATTCTCTCCCATATCTTCGAGTTCTTTGGCAAAATCCAGAACTGCCTTCTTTGTATTCCCATGGATCGATGCATAGGGAATAAATATGCCTTTTTTATCCGGTTCATATCTGCTCCATTTGTCATATTTTTCAATAACAAACGCTATGTCATCCTTGTGTACGGGTCCGTGAAGCGGGGCGATAAGCGAAATATCAAGGCCTGCGGCTTTTTTAAGCAAAGCCTGGACCTGCGCTCCGTATTTGCCGACAATATTAAAGTAATAATGACTGGCATCGGCTATCCATTCTTCATCATTTGCCAGAGCACCGAACGTACCGAATGCGTCAGCAGAAAATAACACCTTCTCTTTTTCCTCATATGTCACCATGACCTCGGGCCAGTGGACCATCGGAGCAGTGATAAAGCGAAGCGTATGCTCTCCAAGAGACAGCGTGTCATTCTCCTTCACCGGAGTAAATCTGTCCTGCAGATCGCTCTCAAAGAACTGCCCTATGAGTTTTCCTACATTGGCTGTACCGACCAGAACCAGCTCAGGGTACATAAGAGCCAGCTTTTCGATATTAGCTGCGTGGTCCGGTTCCATATGCTGGATAATCAGATAGGACGGCTTTCTGTCGTCCAGAGTCTCCCTAAGGTTATCGAAATAAGCCTCCGTGCCCCTGCGATCGACCGTATCCATTATTGCGATCTTCTCGTCAAGTATCACGTAGGAGTTATACGAGATACCCTCAGTCGGATACTGACTCTCAAAGATCTCAAGCTCCGTATCATCAAATCCGACATATCTGATATCATCCGATATCTTCATTCTCTCTTTCTCTTTATCAGTCATGATAGACCTCCTCTGCATGATCCTATACATTAATGATCATAAAGTTTTTCACATTTATAATTGCAAGCGCTATTCTTTCTTCACTATCACATTGGTGTATGCATACGGGATCTCTATCCCCGCTTTCTTCAACGCCTTGAATACGCTTGAATTGATATCATCCCTTACACGGAATATGTTCTCGTCTCTCTTAAAATAGATCCTTACAGCCATTGTAAGAGCGCTGTCTCCCATCTCGATGAACTGCACAGATCCATAGGTCATCCTGCCGTCTTCTCCTTCAAGCCCAGGCAGAGTATAAGCGCTGTCTTTTACTGTCTTGGCTATGACCTCTTTTGCAAGATCGATATCGGAATCATAACTTATCTGAAACCTGAACATCTCTGATCTTGCATCCATGCCTATGCTGTAGTTGATGACCGGGATATCGTTGATCTTGCTGTTGGGGATCACATCCCTCAGATTATCAAGCCTTATCACGACCACATGCCTCATCGTTATGCTCTCGACTATGCCTATCGTACCGTCATCGAGTTCGATCTTGTCTCCGATATCGAAGGGCTTATATATACTGATCAGCATTCCGGACAGGACATCTTTGATAACGTCCTGAGCGGCAAAGCCGACCACAGCGGTAAGTACTGCGGCGCTGCCGAGGATGGATGTGCCGATCTTGTCGCCTGCAAGCGGTATTATAATAATAACAACCACTATTGCTATATTGATCACTCTCTCCAGAAACTGGAGATGGATCTTGGCTCCCCTCTTCTCCTCAATATATCTGAAGGCTTTTTGATTTATCTTTTGAAAAACCCAGACTGCCGCGATGAGGATCGCAAAATATACGATAACGGAAAGAGTGTTCGCGCAGAATTTCGCAACTCCTCCGTACGGGCTTTCGACAAAGAAGGTCTGTATCTCTTTCGGGAGCATATCTGTGATAAAAGTCAATTCATTATCCTCCGCATGACCTTATTTCCTGCATCAGACACAATATGTACAGGATGTATGACTCAGCATAAATGATCATTTGATTCTAACAGGAATATGATCCATAATCAATCGTAACAAGTGATATTAGAGACTTGAATTTTTCAGGGCTCCTCAGACTTCCTCGCGGGAGAAGAAACGACGGAAAGATTCAGATTGGCGCCCATCAGAAGTATATAAAAGCACCCGTAGAGCCACATCATGAATATCACAATGGCCGCAAGACTGCCGTAGTAAGTGCCGTATATGCTGCTTCCTATGAAGAGTGAAAAGAAGAAGGAAAAGACCACCCAGGCAACCGTCGTGAACACGGCCCCCGGAAGCTGCTTCTTAAAAGGCTGGCGCTCGCTCGGCACATATGCATATACGGCCATAAGGCTTATTACACCCAGTGCCATCATGAGCAGATACCGGAAATTAAATAATAACGGGACCCGGTCCAGTACTTTTATATGCGAGACGAGAAAGATCATTATCGATTCGCCGTAAACTATGATGAGGAGCAGAAGTATGAGGTAGAGCAGCATAAGAAGTGTATATATCCCCGCCCTTATGATCACCGATATACCCCCATGCCTGACTTTGACGTCAAATATCCTGTTCAGACCCCTTAGAAGGGCCAGCATACCCCTTGCGGTCGCATACAGGATAACTACAGCAGAGATCGATATTATGCCCGTGGTGGAGCTGTAAGCCTGCTTCACGATGATTACGACCATCACATCCACGATCTCGGGCGTAACCCGTGTGACCACTCTGATAAGCTGATCATCGGATATACCCGTAAGAGGGAGCAGTTTTGAAAGTATGATCAGCAGAGGAATAAGAGCAATAAAGAAGAAAAAAGCCATGCTTGAAGCGTATGACGCTACATCCTTGTATGTCATACCGCTGGCAAAAAAAGTCGCAAAATCTTTAACTTCCTGTTTTGAATACTTCTTCATAATCTAAAAGGGGTATTGATATCGCCCGTTTTTATTAAAGATCAGACAGCAGCTACCGCATCCTTCATGGATCTTACGTATTCGCCTACCTTTTCAGGAGCTCCTGTACCGTACTCTTCCAGCAGCTTTACTATCGCTGAGCCAACTATTGCTCCGTCAGAGACCGATGCCATCTTTGCAGCCTGAGCCGGAGTCGAGATCCCGAAACCTATGGCACATGGTATATCCGCATTCTCCCTCACAACTCTGATGATGGAATCCAGATCGGTCGTTATCTCACTTCTCATGCCGGTAACTCCGAGGCTTGATACGATATAGATAAAGCCTTCCGCTTCAGAGGCGATCATCGCAATCCTGTCGCTCGATGTGGGCGCAATAAGAGATATAAGATCCACCCCGTGGCTGTGGCAAATATCCAGAAACTCATTTTTTTCCTCATACGGAAGGTCAGGTATGATAAGCCCGTCGATCCCCGTCCTTTCACATTCCGAGATAAACTTTTCCGATCCGTATGAATACACTACATTGGCATAAGTCATAAAGACCATCGGTATCTTAATGTCACTTCGGAGCTTAATTACCATTTCAAATATATCATCAGTTGTGATACCGCCTCTCAGAGCCCGCAGATTAGCCTGCTGTATTACAGGACCTTCAGCTGTGGGATCTGAAAAAGGTATGCCCAGTTCGATCAGGTCGGCTCCGTTTTCCGCCATTTTCCTTACACATCTGACAGTGGTATCGATGTCAGGATCCCCGCACGTGATAAAGGGAATGAATGCTTTGCCTCTTTTAAAAGCGTCTGCTATGTTACTCATTGATATCCTCCCCTCTGTATCTGGCGATGGAAGCGCAGTCCTTATCTCCTCTTCCGGATATCGTGATCACTATGATACTGTCTTTACTCATATCAGGAGCGATCTTCATGGCATGCGCAACTGCATGCGCCGATTCAATGGCCGGTATTATCCCTTCTGTCCTCGACAGGTATTCAAATGCCTCCACAGCTTCATCATCCGTTACAGGCACATATTCAGCCCTGCCCGTATCATGCAGATAAGCATGCTCCGGTCCGATACCAGGATAATCGAGACCCGCGGAGATAGAATACACAGGCGCTATCTGTCCGTATTCATCCTGACAGAAATAAGATTTCATCCCGTGAAATATGCCTGACCTTCCGGTAGCTATAGTTGCTGCCGTTTCAAATGTATCCACTCCTCTTCCTGCTGCTTCGCAGCCGATCAGTCTCACTTCTTTATCTTCGATGAAATGGTAAAAGCTCCCTATGGCATTCGAACCGCCTCCGACGCACGCTATCACGGCATCGGGAAGCCTCTCGTATTGCTTCATCGTCTGCTCCTTTATCTCCTTAGAGATGACAGACTGAAAATCACGCACTATCGTCGGAAAAGGATGCGGTCCCATAACAGAACCAAGACAGTAATGTGTATCGCTTATCCTTCTTGTCCATTCCCTCATAGCTTCGGAAACAGCGTCCTTGAGCGTACCCGTGCCGGTCTCTACGGGTATCACGTCTGCTCCCAGAAGCTTCATCCTGTATACGTTAAGCGCCTGCCTTTTTGTGTCCTCTATACCCATGAAGACCACACATTCCATACCCATCAGCGCCGCGGCGGTAGCCGTTGCCACACCGTGCTGTCCGGCTCCGGTCTCAGCTATGAGCCTTGTCTTCCCCATCTTTTTTGCAAGAAGCGCCTGCCCCAGCACGTTATTGATCTTATGCGATCCGGTATGATTCAGATCCTCCCGTTTCAGAAGGATCTTCGCTCCGTTCAGATCCTCCGTCATCTTCGCTGCATGATAAAGAAGAGACGGGCGTCCTGCATACTCGTTGAAGAGAGTATTAAGTTCTTCATTGAATCCCGGATCTTCTTTGTAATGATAATATGCTTTTTCAAGCTCTATGACTGCATTCATCAGAGTCTCGGGGATGTACTGTCCGCCGTGTTCTCCGAATCTGCCTTTTGGATTGGTCATCTTCTCACCTCTTGTATGAATCTTCTCATCTTTTCGGGATCTTTTCTCCCGTCAGTCTCTATGCCGGAGCTTACATCCAACGCATACGGCGCAAGCTCTTTTATCGCTTCCGATACATTATCCGGAGTAAGTCCTCCTGCAAGGAAATAAGGACGGTCAAAGCCCTTAAGATCATTCCATGAAAGAGTATTGCCGCTCCCCATCCCCGAATCCAGCAATATGTGATCTGCCGTGCTTTTGTATGCCGCATCAAGATCCGATGTCTTTGATATCCTGAAGGCTTTGATAATGGGCGCATCAGTAAGCCCCCTTAAGCATCTGATATGATCATCGTCCTCGGATCCGTGCAGCTGAGCCATATCTATGATGCCTCTTTCTATCATGGAGGCTATCACCTTGGGAATCTCATCTACAAAGACACCGACAGCGGTGATATCGTCTGACAGATAAGACTTAAGGACAGACGCCTCTTCTTCCGTAACGTATCTTTTGCTGAAGGAAGCGAATACAAAGCCTGCATAGTCAGGCTTAAGACTGTTTACAGCCATTATGTCCTCTTTTGATCTTAAGCCGCAGAATTTAATCAGCATACATCAAAGCATTCCCTTTAATTCCATTAGCTTTTTCTTTTTATCATCTGACCTCATAAGCGTCTCCCCCACAAGGACAGCATCCGCACCTGCGTCATACAGCCTCTTTACATCATCCGCAGTCTTAACACCGCTTTCAGATACAAAGATGACATCATCCGGAATAAGAGAGCGAAGCTTCATGCTGTTATCGGTATCTACGCTGAAATCCTTCAGATTGCGGTTATTTACCCCTATCATGCGGGCTCCGCACGAAAGAGCCATCCTTACCTCTTCTTCATCATGCGCCTCTACAAGAGCAGAAAGGCCCAAACTGTCACAGATCGAGATATACTGCCTGATGCTCTTCTCATCCAGTATCGCGCAGATGAGAAGCACAGCACACGCTTTAAGGAGCGCGGCCTCATATATCATATACTCATCCACAACAAAATCCTTGCGGATGCATGGGATGGATACGGCCCCGGCTATCTCTTTAAGATACTGCCCTTCCCCCAGAAACCATTTGGGTTCCGTCAGCACGGAGATACAGTCAGCTCCGGCTTCCTCGTATTCCCTTGCAATTCTGACATAGGGAAACTCTTCTGCGATAACTCCCTTTGACGGAGATGCTTTTTTGCATTCGCATATAAAAGAAAGTGAAAGCTTTTTCAGAGCAGTCTCAAACGGGAAGCTGTCATCGTGCGGTAAGGACAGCGCCTCTTCCTTAAGCGTATCAAGAGGACAGGCCTTCAGTGAATCAGAGACTCTCTTCTTCGCATGCTCTGCTATCTCATCAAGTATCGTCATATCTGAGTATGCCTTATGATGCTGTATTGCTGAGTTCGACAAGTTTCTTAAGAGTATCGGAGGCCTTTCCGGAATCGATTATATCCCCGGCAAGCTCTATGCCGTCTCTCATGCTGTCTGCCTTGCCGCCGATATATAAAGCTGCGCCTGCATTCATCAGCACTGCATTCCTCTTATGTCCTTTGACTCCGTTAAGGATGTCTGTAGTGATCTTAGCGTTCTCTTCCGGTGTACCGCCCTTAAGGTCATCCTTACTGCATCTTTCAAAACCGAAGTCCTCCGGCTTTATCACAGTGGATCTGAACCATCCGTCCTTGATCTCGCATATGGTCGTAGGAGCGCTCAGGGATATCTCATCAAGCTTGTCCTGGCCGAATACGACCATTCCGCGCTCGATACCGAGATTGACAAGAACCTGAGCAAGAGGCTCCACAAGATACCCGTCATATACCCCAAGAAGCTGCCTTTTGGGAGAGCCGGGATTAGTGAGAGGTCCAAGTATATTGAACACTGTCCTGAAGCCAAGCTCTTTCCTTATGGCGCCCACATATTTCATGGATGTATGATATTTCTGGGCAAAAAAGAAGCACATTCCGACCTTGTCCAAAAGCTCTATGCACTTTTGGGGATCCTGATCGATATTCACGCCGAGCGCTTCAAGACAGTCTGCCGTGCCGCACAGAGATGACGCAGCCCTGTTGCCATGCTTTGCAACTTTTATCCCGCCTGCTGCAGCAATTATCGCAGTGGTCGTAGATATATTAAAGCTGCCTGCATTATCACCGCCTGTTCCGACTATCTCTAAAAGATCCATTCCGGTATCTACTCTTGTTGCATGATCTCTCATTGCCGCAGCGCATCCGGCGATCTCCTCAGTAGTCTCGGCCCTTGCGCTCTTTGTGGAAAGAGCAGCCAGAAATGCGGCATTCTGCGTCGGAGTCGTCTCTCCGCTCATGATCTCATTCATCACTGCATACGCTTCATCATACGAAAGGTCACCTTTATTGACGATCTTCACTATTGCTTCTTTGATCATATCTTACTCCTTTTATAAAAAAACAAAGAAGCGGCTAAGAAAGCCGCCTCTCTTAATTACTCCGTTATGCTCCTGATCTTTGCAAGCTTTTTCTCGAGATCCTTTATCTCGTGCTTAAGCTCCCTGATCTGTATCTTCTGCTTCTCAGCTGTAGAGACCCTTGCACCGCTCCCGGCAACAGTCTTTTTAACTGCTGTAGCCTTTTTTGCTGTCGCAGCCTTCTTTACTGCCGCAGCCTTCTTTGATGACGAAGTCATCTTTGCTACCGTAGCCTTTTTTGCTGCCGCTTTCCTTACCGGAGTCTTTTTCGATGCCGCCTTCTTCGCGGGGGTCTTTTTTACTGTTGCTTTTTTCTCCGCCATTTCTTTCTCCTTATGCGATAAAAACAATATGTAAAAGAACGTTAAAAACTACATTGGTCTAGTATACACAACTGATATTTCAGGGTCAAATGATACGGACCAAAACGCGGAAATCTTTGACTGCGATCATTCACGGATCAAAATCATACTCAACCCTGGATCTGAAATCCTGCTTGTCGGCTCTGTCACCTTCCACCGCGTCCTTAAGCAGTGAAAGAGTCTCATGACTTTCACACTTCGCATATACTGCCTTTTTATATACATCATTGATCTTCGATATCTGCGCATCTGCAGGTCCTATTATCTGCATCAAAAGATCAGTTTTTTCTGCAAATGTCCTGCATAGATCTGCTATGTCGGATGCGGTCCGATCAGCCCTTTTTTCATCCTTATCCTCTATGGTGATCATGAGCATATGCCCGCTGGGCGGATATCCGCCTATCTTCCTGTATCCGATCTCCTCTTCGTAAAACTTTTTGTAGTCCTGTCTTGAAGCCGCTATAACAGCGTAATTATCGGGAGAATAAGTCTGTATCACTACCTCACCGAATGAAGTATGATCTGTGGTGGCTCTGCCTGTACGCCCAGGGCCACAGGCTCTGCCTGTGCGCCCCGCTGCCTGAGTCAGCAGCTCAAATGTCCTCTCCGCAGCTCTGTAATCTCCTGCATACAGCGACATGTCCGCAGCCAGTATCCCCATCAGTGTAACCTTCGGGAAATCATGTCCCTTCACTATCATCTGTGTGCCTACAAGAATGTCAGCCTCTTCATTTGCAAAAGCAGAAAGGACCTTCTCATAATCTCCTTTATGCTTAACCGTATCGAGATCCATGCGGATGGTCCTTGCGTCAGGAAAGGCCCTGTGGACCATGTTTTCAACCTGTTCGGTACCGGCCCTCATGCCTCCGATATATTTTGAGCCGCATTCGGGGCATACCCCCTTCATTTCTTCTTCATGTCCGCAATAATGACAATGGAGTCTCCCGTCCTTATGAAGGGAAAGAGAAACATCGCAGTGCGGACATTTGTATACGAATCCGCACTTCCTGCATGTTACGAAGGACGCGTATCCACGCCTGTTCAAAAAGAGCATTATCTGTTCTTTTCTTTTCAGTCTGTCAGCCATAAGATGCATGAGTTTTTCTGAAAACATGCTCTTATTGCCGGATGCAAGCTCCTGTCTCAGATCGACTGTATATACTACCGGAAGTTCTCCGCCCGTGATACGCTCCGGCATCTCGTAAAGCATGTATGTGCCTTCTTTTGCCCTGCTGTATGACTCCACGGAAGGAGTCGCGGATCCCATTACAAATGCAGCGTCAGATATCGCGGCAAGCTTTTCGGCGCATTCTCTGGCGTGGTATTTGGGCATCTGCTCCGACTTATATGAAGTCTCATGCTCCTCATCCATCACTATGATCCCGAGGGAGGGAAAAGGAGTGAAAAGAGCGGATCTTGGGCCTATCATGACGTCTATTTCACCGCGCTCGGCCCTTAAAAACTGATCATATCTCTCACCGGTCGACAGCTTTGAATGGATAAAGCTTACACGGTCTTTGAATCTTGCAGTAAATCGGACGACTGTCTGATAAGTGAGCGCTATCTCAGGGATCAGCATGATAGCCTGATGTCCGCGCTGCACCACTCCGTCTATTATGTCTATGTATACTTCGGTCTTCCCGGAGCCGGTTACCCCGTGTATGAGCGAAGGTCTGAGATCCTTCTCGTCATACCGTCTCAGCACGGACTCGATCACCCGCTTCTGATCCGTTGTGTGCTCGGTTATCTTTCTTCCAAAGAGCCTGCCCGCTCCGTCATCATCCCTGTCGATAACGAGAGGATTACGGTAGGAGGATTCGATATCTATCCGGACAAGTCCGTCTTTCTCAAAGGCCTTTATCACTGAAGATGTAACTCCGAGTTTTTGCGTGATAAGTCTTTTGTCCATGGACTCGGCCCTCATCAGAGCTTCAAGAAGTCTCTGCCTTGCCGTGTGATGTTTGCGTGTGAATTCTTCGAGTTTTGACGATGCCACATCAAAAGGCGCGATCAGCTTAACGGTCTCCTTAACGACCGGTCTTACGGCACTCTTTTGGGGAAGCACCACTTTAAGAGACTGTATAAGAGTTCCGCCGTAATAATGCTTCATCCATACTGCGAGCTGCATGAGCTTCGCGACAGGTCTGTTTTTATTGTCGTCTCTTATATCGATAATGCTCTTGACCGCTGAAGGATCTATGGAAGGCTCATCGGTGATACCAACGACATAGCCGGTCCTGATGCTGTTGCCCCGCCCGAAGGGGACAGTCACAAGACTCCCAAGGGATACTGCTCCCTGAAGCTCCCCGGGTATAAGATACTGGAAGGTATGATCCAGACTCTCAGTGGATATATCTATTATGATGTCAGCGTATGATCTCATCTATAAGCACCCTCTCATCCATCGGATGCTTCACTCCTTTTATCTCCTGATAATCCTCATGGCCTTTGCCTGCGAGGACTATCACGTCTCCTTTTTGGGCGTTGTGTATCGCATATGCGATGGCTTCTTTCCTGTCGATGATCTTGATGTACCTGCCATCTGTCTTTTTGATGCCGGTCTCAATATCATCCAGGATAGCCTGCGGCTCTTCATACCTTGGGTTGTCGGAAGTGATGATGGTAAAATCCGAAAGCCTTCCGGATACCTCGCCCATCTCAAACCGCCTGTCTCGCGATCTGTTGCCGCCGCAGCCGAATACTGTCACTATCCTCTCCGGATCATACTCCTTAAGGGTCTTAAGAAGGCTTTCCAGCGCCATCGCATTATGGGCATAATCTATCATGAGCGTATAGTCGGGTGATATGTCTATCATCTCTATCCTGCCCTTTACCCGTGCCTTTATGAGCGCATCGTTCATCATGTCTGCGGGCACTCCCATATAATGGCAGACAGAGATCGCGCTGAGCGCATTATATACAGTGAAACGCCCGGGCATATCACACCTGAAATGCTCATCGATGATGCCTCTTGTATCAAACTCCGTTCCGAGGTACGACCCTCCGTTTGTGAGATTGATATTATATGCCATTATGTCCGCAGATTCAGACAGCCCGAAGGTTGTTATCTCGCAGGTCGCTTTCTCCGTCATATCACGCTCATGTTCGTCATCGCAGTTGAAGTGCCCCATCCTGCACTGTCTGAAAAGAAGTGATTTGCAGTGTAGATAATCCTCAAAATCCCTGTGTTCATTCTCACCTATATGATCAGGTGAGAGATTGGTGAAGACCGCATGATCGAACACGAATCCGTCGGTACGGTGCAGCATGAGAGCCTGGGAAGATACCTCCATCACGACAGAATCAATACCGGCTCTTACCATCCCGGCAAAGTAACCCTGAAGTGTGAGCGACTCGGGCGTGGTATTGAGTGACGGGATATGCTTGTCTCCGATGATGGTCTCGATAGTTCCGACAAGTCCGACCTTATGTCCCGCATTCTCAAGCATCTGCTTTATGAGGTAGGTGGTCGTAGTCTTTCCCTTGGTACCGGTGACTCCTATTGTCGTAAGCTTCATCGCGGGATGATCAAACCACGCACAGGAAATAAGAGCAAGTGCCTTTCTCGTATCCGAAACCCTGATCACCGTAACATTTTTATCGGATATCGGATCGATATCCTTCTGCACTACAAGAACGCGGGCTCCTTTTTCCACTGCCTCATTCACAAAAGAATGCCCGTCGAATTTTGCTCCTTCGATGCATACAAAGAGGCAGCCTTCAATGAGCTTTCTCGTATCCATCACTATATCCGTGACCGACACATTATCAATGTCTCCGCTTATGACACTGTATTCACATTCTGCAAGAAGATCCAAAAGCTCTGTCATTTCTTTTCCTCCCTAATGATCACCATCTTCATCCATCTTAACGTAACCGGTTCCTGCAAGATCGGAAAAAGGCTGGGTCTGGAAAGCCCCCTGCTTTTTCTTCAGATCATTGACCGTATAATGCCACCACATCAGATCATTCTTTTCAAATCCCGCCTCCTCCATAAAAAGAGCAAGCTGTATAGCATCACCTGTATTGTTGTCGGATGATGATCTTTGCGATATGTCATGCATTGCAGTCTGCATCCCGATCTCTTCGCCTGTAACAAGATCGACAAGAGTAACGTCTATAGCGGTGCCGCAATTATGATCCGATCCCTCTTTGGGTATATATCCGGACAGATTCCTTCCCTCTTCCGATATGGCAGATGATATCTCTTCGTCTTCCTTCATCGCCTCATCTGTCTTTTCATGTATATCCTTAGTAACTGTGGAAGGCTGATAGGCGTCATATACCTTGATGGTCTGCCCCGAGCCGAGTGCATGTTCTTCTGCATCATAGAGTTTTAATGCCGAAGGATATAAAAGCGGCGCCAGATATCTGTCATGTCCGAGTGATGCATACGTATAGAAGGACTCACCGGTCACTTCCGGTATCCTTTTTTCACCCGCCTTATATATGCAGTCATATGCATTTTTGATATCGAAGATCATCTCCCGCTGCATGATATCCGGAAGGTTTATAAGACAGGCATCCTTTTTTACGAGGCCGTATTTCTCACCGACATGCACATAGAAAGAATCATCCTTCTCTGCTATGATCCTCGCCGGAGTACCTGCTGACAGAGTTCCGGGCTTAAGTCCCTCTCCCAGAAATGAAAAAGAAGTATTCTCTATGGGCCATATCATCGCATCGAAGACATCAGGTCCAAAGAAAGCATCATCTTCTGCCTCCTCTTCCTCCGGTGCCTTTTCTTTGGGATCCTCTCCCTCGCCGTCAGTCTCTTCGGCCTTATCAAATATCGAATCAGGCGGCATGCTGTCATCGCCGCCAAAGCCCGGGACGCCGGCAGCATAGCCTCTGATCTCTTCGACATTCACGCCCTTATTATATCCGCCGCCCTTAAGGGCTGACACTTCGCCTTCCCACATTCCCTTTTTCAGATCCCCGGTGAGGATCACGGCCTTATCGGCGCCTTCACTCTTATCCCATATGATGAGCTTACCCATACCGCCGGGAACTCCTCTTGAAAATTCACCTTCATAGATGGCATTAACGTTTGAAGCAGATATCATAGCGGCGGCAGATCCTGTACGTCCGTTCTTTAAGGATCCGTAGATGACCATATCGATACCGTCCCTGTCTCTTATCGAAAGATACCTGTCCGACGACAGCCTTATGGAGTCATCCTTCTTAAGCTCATCCTTAACAGCATTAAAAGAGACGGAATCAATGAACTCCACAACTCCTTCCCTGTCGGCATCGATACACATGTCCCTTATCGTAAGATATGCCGTATTGAGCGACATTTTGGGTTCAAGATCCTCCTCAAGCCCGCCGTTTCTGACAGCGGTCTCATACTCTTTTGCGGCCTCATCATAATCACCGTTCTCAAGGTATTTTTCCGCTTTTTCGATATTGTCGCAGCTTGCGATCCTTCTTTTTGCGCGGTCAGCCATATCTTCCGCTCTGCTCATGGTATCCTTAAAGACCGGCTCATATACGTCAAATCCCGCAACTGCTTCGGCAAGTCTTAGCTTTGCAGTCTGATCGTCATATTTTTCAGCCTTATCCAGGATAACAACAAGCTGATCATTGATCTTCAGATGGACTTCTTCGTACAGAGGACTCAGAAGATAAGCCTCCTTCAGCTTGCTCACTCCTTCTTCATAATCTCTGTCTTCAATATCTCTTTTAGCCTGGGATACAAGATCCAGGGACCTGGATCTCGGACTGTTGAAATAATATATGCCATAGCCTAAAGCCAGCACAAAAAATACAGCCACGATCACCGTGACCACATTTGGATTGATCCTGTATTTTTCGTCACTGCTCTTTATCGTCATACGACAGAATTATAACACAAAACAGTTCAGGAATGATGGTATTTTCGATAGTTTATGCCGTCCAGCCCGAAAAGAGAGCTGATATATCCGTCATTCAGATCAGATGTGTCCCCGTCCCTGTCGATGACGCCGTCCTTAAGAGCAACAAAACGCCCCGCCATTTCACGCACAAGATCTATCTCGTGCATGGACATGAGTACGGATATCTGCCTTTTTTCCACGAGTTCACCCACGGCTTCGGCAAATAAAATCTTATGCTTTATATCAAGAAAGCTTGTCGGTTCATCGAGGATGAGTATGTCTGGCTCCTGCGCGATGGCGCGCGAGAGCATGATAAGCTGTCTCTGACCGTCCGATATATCGGTCACATATCTGTCACTGAGATCCTTCGTCCCTGTAAGGCTCATAGCCTCTTCCACTGCATCCCTGTCTTCTTTTGTAAGTCTTCCGAGACTGTCGGTGTAGGGATATCTTCCGGCGCAGACCATATCGAAGCATGTATAATAATCAGGATATATCCTCTCTGTCATGACTACCGCCATGGTTCGGGCTATATCATGCGATGACAGTTTTTTTATATCTCTCCCGCATATAAGCACGCTCCCCGTAAGAGGGGGTATCTCTTTGATAATGGTCTTCAAGAGCGTTGATTTGCCGCTTCCGTTTTCCCCTATGAGAGCAACAGTCTCCTTATGACCTATGGACAGATCGATGCCCGACAGAACGGCCTGGGTTCCATAGCCAAGTGCCGCATTCTTTAATTCGATAAGTGGAATATCGTTTCTGACTCTTTCATTCATATCCCTTACCTCCCGTCCGGTCTTTTTCTGATCAAAAGACTGATTACGACAGGGGCGCCGAGTACAGCAGTGACCGAAGAAATGGACAGCTCTGTCGGCGCAAATAAAAGACGCGCTATAAGATCCGAGAGCAGGCAGAATGCCGATCCTCCCAGAAAGCACGCAGGTATCAGTATCAGAGGTTTCGCGGTCTTAAAGAGTCTGCGCATAAGATGGGGGACGGCTACACCCACGAAAGATACCGGACCTGCAAAAGCCGTGACTGTAGCCGAAAGCAGGGACGATACCAGGATCAGCATAAGGCGGAAGACAGGTATGTTGACTCCCGCCGATCTTGCATAAGTCTCCCCTGTAAGATAGGCCTCCACGGGCTTTGCAAGAGCCATAGCAGCTGTAAGGCCCGCAAGGATCAGTATTCCGGAGATCACGACTCCCTCCCTGCTCATGCCGGAAAAGCTTCCCATCGACCAGTTGTGAAGATCCGCTATATCGTGATCATCTGCAAATGTGACCATGAAATCAGTAAAAGACGAACATATGTAGCCGATCATCACACCGGCAAGGACGAGCACCGACATCCTCCTGGTCTTCCTCGATACGAGAAGGACCGCGGAAGTGACGATCCCGGCCCCCGCAAAAGAGGCCGCAACAAGTCCGAGATACGGAAGGTGGATGCCGTATCCAGCAAGCACAATAAAGACAAGCGCCGTCACAAGCTTGGCGCCGTTTGATATGCCGAGCACATAAGGTCCGGCTATGGGATTGGAGAAGAATACCTGGAGCAGATACCCGGATACCGAAAGACCTCCTCCCAGTATCAGTGCGGCAGCCATCCTCGGAAGTCTTATATTTAAGACTATGATCTCAAACGAGGGATCGGAAGGCGTGGCAGTACCGAGCATGACGCTCATGACAGAGAGCATGCATACGGCCACTATGAGAAAAAGATAATATGTCAGTATCCTGCCCTTCATTTAAGCCTGGTAAAATACTTCAGATCCCCGTCATCTCCGGATACTATCCCGCACAGGTCGGATATGACGTCTGAGGCGGCGCAGGTTGCCTGAAATAGATCATCACCTGATGCATATACCCTTCCCTCTTTGACGGCCTTAAATTCGGACAGGAGGGCCGTCTCGGAAGTAAGCTTGTCTATCGAACCGGGATTCCCGTATATCGTGGAATTATAGATCAGGATATCAGCATCCTTCGCTTTGAGATAAAAGTCCTCCATGGACATGTCGACGGTAGAGCTTTTGTCTTCGCCCTTCTTTACCTTGAGGTTTTTAGGAGTATACTCTCCTCCTGCCATCTCTATCATCCTGGATATATAATCTCCGGAATTTCTTACGGATACATGACCTTTGGGACTGATATAAAAATATGCGACTTTGGGTGCGCCTGATGCCGGCTTTTCGACGCCTTCCGTTGCCTTGTCGATATCGCTTACGCAACCGTCAAAAAAAGCGACAGCCTTGTCATATTCACCGGTCATGATACCGTATATCTTTATCCATTCGACTCTTCCCCTCGGATCATCTTCGTAGCTTGTAAGATCCACAAATACCGGTATCGACAGTTCCTCCAGCTTTTCTTTTGTCTCAGGGGAGTGGTATATCATGGTGTTCTCCACAGCAATATCCGCATTTCCCTTTAAGAGGCTCTCATAGTCGGGGGCATCGTATTTCCCGACATAGGCTATCTTACCGGAGCTGACAAGCGAAGCAATATCGCTGTCAGTCCATTTGGAATCCTCAAGACTTACCGAACCTACATCATCAAGAGTCCCTGTCTGCTTGAAAAAATCCATGCTTGAACTGGATGCGACATAAGCATGGCTTACGGGAGTTCTTATCACGGTGACATTTTCCGGTATTCCGGCCGGGAGCACGGAAGACTTCGGAACAAAGAGATACTTATCCTTTTCGACAGTCACTCCGTATATGCCGTCATCATATGAATCGATCGAAAACTTTGTCGCATATTCGGGCTTTATCTTCTCCTTAGCCTTCATGCTCCGGTATGATACGGCGGTGCCCTCAGGATCCGCGACACAGATGCTCGCAGAGTCAAAATACAGCGTATACTCTATCTCATGAGGCGTGCTCATTGCAGTAGTGTCAGCTGTCACAGGCATCTCATAATCAAATCCCCTGACCGGTATCACGAAGGTGGATCTGTCATCAACGATCTCTGTATCGATCTTCATATCCTCCACGATCATGTAATCATAGTTGGATGAAGACCATGTGATCATGGCATATGCTTCCCTGTCGGACACCATAAGAAGCGCGGGAGAATCAACAGACGCCTTCCCGCTTCCTCCGGAAAGATTGACATCCACATAGTAATTGCCGTCCTCAAGGCCAAGATCCTCCGGCGTCTTGTATTTTTTCTCCTTAAATGCCTCATCCGGAAGTGAAGAGCTTAAGAATATCAGAGTCCTGTCATACCACTGCTCTTTCTTTTTGCTGTATGAAGCAAAGCTCAGGGCTTTGTCAAGCGCCTCGACAGGCACGGTATATATCTGATCGCCTGCATCGTTATTTACAAAACCGATGTATGAATCCTCGGTATCTGCCGCTGCTTCCTTGCCGGTGCCAGGATACAGGAAAAGATAAGAATCACTCTCGATGCGAAGCTTTGCCTCCATCTTCCCGTCATGAACCGAAAGCAGAGTGTCGGCAACTCTGAACATCGACGAACTGCATTCGATATCTAAAAGGTAATCACCGTCATTCAGTTCGGCAGCTGTGACCGGGGTCAGGTCCGAATCATCAAGTCCCTCTCCCTCAGCATAATCAGCGCTGTCCGCTACCTTTGAATAATCGGGTCCGTCCTGTGACACGGAAGATGGCACTACCGCAGCCGGAACACTGTCAGATGAGACTGCAGTCCCCTCAGCTGCACCTCCCCCACAGCCGGATAAAAGCATTATCAAAGACATCAGCAGAGCTGCCGCATACGCTGCGCATCTTATTTTCTTTCCTCTTGAAATGCTGTATTTGAACATCATTCCATCCTCCCGGGTTGATAATGTATGTATTTTAGCCTTAAAGCTGTGGTATCATGTACACGATACCGGAATTCACGTTCAAGGATATTGATCATAATGTTAAGATTCTGTACTAACTGTAAAAAAGACTATGACTTCGCTCCGCTTGCAGTGTCGGGCAAAGACGACCTCATATGCCCGGAATGCGGTATGGTCATAGATAAAAACAGCAGGAATCCCGAAGATAAGATCGAAGCCGAAAAGACAGAGGCCGCGATAGGCAATACAGCAGCACGTCTTTTACATCTGTCTTATATATTCTTCATGACAATGGGGATCATTGGCGTGATCGGCTTCATAACAGGAATAAGGCCCCTGCTGATAGCCGCAACCGCGATATCTCTTACTGTCTTTATCATCATGTTCCTTACGGGAACACTTGTCTTCGTGTCAGGACTTATCCTTGTGCCGCTGGGCGCCGTCCTTGGATATCTGTATTTCAAAAGCATTGACGGCGCATGCCTCGGGATCCATATAGTATTCCTTTTAAGGCACCTTATCAGGGACATCATCCTGAGGCTTATCTTCAGATTTATCGGATTTGCCTCAGGCTGCTGATATCAGCCGTCAGCAAGTCTCTCCTTCAATAGTCTTTTAAGCAGCTCATATCTTGCTTTTTTGTCATCCTTTGAAAAATGATCCTCCCTGGACTGCTCCGGATTATCGGTATAATCAAGTCTTTTCCCGCCGAACTGTTCGCTCGTAAGGTCAAATACATGACCGTCCACATCGTTATAGCAATGCACGGATCCGTCATCCAAAGGTATTCCAAAAACCTTCCCCCCGAATATATCCTGTACAAGGAAAGAAGTGACAGAGCACTGTCCGAGTGTCTTATTCTCTTCTGACCAGTCCTTCCTCATCCTGGCGGCGCAGGTATCCCGGCACCACACATCGGACAGTGCATCATACAGATCAGCCGGTGTCCTTATGCCCTTATATTCCGTTGTTATTGCTTCAACGCGAGCTTTGTCCCGGCCGTAAAATCCGTACATAGTCTCTTATCCTTTCAATCTCTCACTCGATCACGGGTACGGTTCTTTGAGCATCGGGCTCAAGTCCGCAAGCCTCCTGCAAGGTAAAACACATATCTGTCACGGGAGTGGTTGTTATTTTAGCTTCCCTATAGCGCTCTCCACTCGCTCCACATAAATCTGCTGTATCTCGGGAACCTGTCCGAGACCCTCAAGCACAGGCTCTACCTGATAACCCTCTTTAACGAGCATGCTCTTCCAGGAATCATCCTCATCGCCTGCCATATCGTTATTTGCATGATCTCCCGCAACTACCATGAGAGGTCTTAGGACTACTCTCTCGTAACCCTTTCCGGCGATTGCCTTGTCAAGATCATCAAATGAGGGCTCTGCTTCAACTGTGCCTATATAATAATTCTCATATCCGAGCTTATCAAATGCAGTCTGAACCTTTGCGTATACCTCATTGGAGTCGGCTTCTGTCCCGTGTCCCATGAAGCAGACTGCAGTCTTGCCGTCATCATAGGAGCTTGTCAGGTCATGAACTATGGTCGCTACCTTCTCGATTGACTCATCAGATATCAATAAAGGTTCGCCTACTGATACGCTGTCAAATGCATCGGAATAGTTCGCAAGTTCGTCCACGAGGTCATTGTATTCAAAACCGGTCATAAGGTGAGTAGGCTGTACGACAAGCTGCTTTACACCGTTGTCGGACGCCCTTTTAAGAGCCGCCTCGACATTGTCGATATCCACTCCGTCTCTCTTCTTTACGTGATCGATTATGATCTGGCTCGTAAAAGCGCGCCTCACCGACCAGTCAGGATATGCATCTGCTATCGCTTTCTCTATGCCCCCGATAGTCTCACGCCTGGAATCATTATAACTTGTCCCGAATGATACTACCAGTATCTCTTTTTCTCCGATCTCATCCTGATTCCTCGGATCATCGAGCGAGGCATCACCTGTCTCGTAGTTTTCTTCATCCTCTTCTTCGGCGGCAGCTTCTGCTTCCACGGGCTCTGCTTCCGCTTCCTCCGGTGCGGCTTCATCCGCAGCAGCTGTGTCTGCTGTATCTTCGGCAGCCGCAGCCTCACTTTCCGCTTCGGGTGCCGTATCAGGCGCAGTTGCAGCCTGCTGAGTTCCTCCGCATCCGAATATCATCGTCCCTGCCAGGCAGGCAATGACGATCAGTGCAAGTTTCTTTTTCATGATCTTCCTCCTGTGTTTTTGTTTTTTATCACATAATGGATGATGCCGTGATCTGCACGCGAACGCAAAAAAAGACACTGACACGTTGTATGTCAGTCAGTATACGGCAGCCATCTCTCGTGACCATGCAGCTACATAAGCTATGCCACGCCCGGCAGGTTTCCCGGCTTTGCGCCATTGCGCTTCACGGTGACGGGATCGCGAGGGCCTCTCACCCTTCTTCCCTATTATGTCTTCGTTCACGGTGTAAGATCTTATCCCACTTCCGGCTTTTACGAAGACCACCGGACGTTTTTATATGTAATTCGGGTAGATTATACTCTAAGGCTCAGATCACTGCAACCAAATGGAAAATAATGTCACACATCATTTCCGGAAGCAGTGCCCTCCATAGCATCCATCATATTCTGAAGGGTAGTCTGCGCTATGGCCTGAAGAGCTTCCCTGGTATAAAAGCCCTGATGCGAAGTGATCATCACATTCGGAAATGAAAGAAGACGGGAGGTCACGGAATGAGGCATGATATCGTCCGATCTGTCCTCATACACATTCCCGGTCTCTTCCTCATAGACGTCAAGTCCTACGCCAAGGAACTTGTTCATGCGGATACCCTCTATAAGGTCATTCGTACTGATAAGGGCTCCTCTTGACGTATTAATAAGGATCACATCATCCTTCATCTTCTTTATCGTATCGATATTGATGAGGTGATACGTATCATCAGTCAGCGGACAGTGCAAAGAGATAAGATCGCTCGTACTCAAAAGCTCATCCAGGCTCACATAGGTCACAAAGTCCTTTATGGACTCATTCTCATATACGTCATAAGCGATGACTTTCATCCCGAAGCCCCTGCACTGCTCGCACATATAAGCTCCGATCCTGCCCGTGCCTATGATCCCGGCGGTCTTTCCGCGCATATTGACGCCGCGGAGATTCTTTAAGCTGAAATCATTCTCCCTCACCTTATTGTATGCTTTGTACAGCCTTCTGTTGACTGCAAGCGCAAGGCCCATGGCAAGCTCAGCCACCGCCTCCGGAGAATAAGAGGGAACGCGCTTGACAGCTATCCCTAGCCTCTTTGCGGCTTCAGTATCAACATTATTAAAGCCGGCACACCTCATAAGTACAGCCTTTACTCCGGCTTCATGCAGGACTTCAAGAGTCTGCTCTCCCACATCGGCGCTTACAAAGGCGCAGACGGCATCATATCCCTTCGCCAGCAATGCGCTCTTTGGATCAAGCTCATGCTCGATATATTCTATCTCGACGTCCGGATAATCCTTTAATTCCGGGTCGAATGATTTCATGTCATAGCTTTTTGCCGAATAAAATAATAATCTCATGCTTTTCACCATGTCCTGCCTGCATTTTATGCTTTGATGCTTTTATTATTCGCTGTCCTTATCCGTGTCCGGACCGTGATATACAAACGACAGCATCGTGATATCATCAAACTGAGGCGCATCACCTACGAATCCGTCTATGGAAGCTCTTACTTCCTTCAGCAGCTCGTTGCATGAAGCATCCTTGTTGTTATTAAGCGCTGTCAGCATCCTGTCTGTGCCGTAGAGCTCGTTGTCCTTGTTCGTAGCCTCGGGTACACCGTCGGTATACACAAAGATCTCATCCCCGGGTGACAGTTCAAATTCATGCTGTCTGAAGGGTATCCCTTCCATGGTCGCAACTGCTGGGGAATGCCTGTATTCTACAAGCTCGTACTGACCGCCGGCTTTTTTGAGCACGGGATGCTCATGTCCGGCATTTGCAGCCAGTCCTTTTCCGGTGGATATCTCTATTATAGCTATCCATACGGTTACAAAAAGCTCTGCCTCATTGCCTTCGCAAAGCTGGTCATTGGCATAGGACAGGATCTCCGAAGGACTTCCGCCCAGCAGAGCGCGGTTCTTTATAAGTGTCTTAGCGATGACCATAAAGAGCGCCGCAGGCACTCCCTTGCCGGATACGTCAGCCATCACAAGACAGATGTGATCGTCGTCTATAAGGAAGAAATCATAGAAGTCTCCTCCGACCTCCTTTGCAGGATCCATGGTGGCATAGATATCAAATTCCTTTCTGTCGGGAAACGGCGGGAATATCCTGGGAAGCATATCTGCCTGGATCTGGGTAGCGACATTGAGCTCGGCTCCGATGCGCTCCTTCTCCGCGGTAACGCTCTCAAGGTTGGCCATATAACTCCTGACGCCATTTGCAAGTGACTCCACATCCCCGGACAGATCTCGTATCTCGTCATTCGATCTGACATCTACGCTTTCGTATATCAGTTCCTCGGGAGAGACATTAAGATCCATGAGACCCACATAATCACCTGCGCTCTTGGCTATCCTCTGCACAGGATCAGTGATATATCTCGATACCAGCATCATGAATAAAACGATCATGATTATCGTAACGATAAACGCCGCCAGCACCACAGTCTTAAGATAAGTGTTCATATCATCTCTTATCTTGTTGGCATCAACGTCTGCGGCAACAACAGCCACTGCGTTACCCTGACTGTCGAATACCGCGGTGTATCCCGTGACCAGCCATCCGTACTCAGCGGTGTCGCTCTCCATGAATCTTATGATCCTGTCCTTATTCAGGATACAGTCTCTTAAAAGATTAAAAGTCTTATCATCATAAGCGCCGGGCTCACACTCTTCTCCCATATAGCTGTATACGTCTTCCCCGTCAGCCAGTTCAAGCTCAAGATCGCTCTTTCCGTTGATGATATAGCACAGGCTGTTCATATCATTGATATCATCAAAATAGACGGCATACAGATATTTGACATCGCAGTTGTTCTTGATATTGTTCAGTCCGGCTCTGGCCTCTTCATACTGAGGCCCCATGCTCCTTGCATCCACAAGGTCGCCCATATTGGTCTCTTCAAAGACGCTGTTTGCCAGTCCTATAACCGTCTCGGCATATTTATAATAGGTCTGCAGGACATTGAGCCTGAAGCGCCTGTAGCCTATGCCAGCTATGACAGCGGTAAGAAGGAACATCGCGATTATCGTGAGAGAAGCAACCCTTATTCTTATACCTATCCTCTTTTTCATTCTGCCTCCTTGTATCTTCCGTAGATATTGCTTGCTGAGAGCATGGTATCAAGCGGAAGCCTGATACCGGTCTTCCTCATAGTATCAACATTGAGAACCAGGAAAGGAGGTGTGACGTACTCCTGCGATAACTGCGAGAGTTCCTCTCCGCTCCTGTATGTCATCATCGTGTCTGCCGCAAGCCTGCCGATATTCTGATAGTCAAACATCTCTACTGCACCCAGAGCGCCTGCGCGAACATCCTCCGTGCTGTTGATCGAGAATACCGGTATGCCTTTCTCCATAAAAGGATACAGCACATCATAAAAATCATCCAGTTCCAGACCGGAAGTCGTCATGATGAAGACATCTATGTCAGTCTCAGCCATGCGCTTATGAGCATCCAGCAGGATCTTCTTGTATTCTTCATATGCTTCAGGCGTATCCTCGTATTCATCCGTGACAAAATCACGGATCACCTTCATACGTTTTTGATCGGCAAAAGCATCCACGCTCTTGGCCCCGCTGTAGATATATGCTTCCGGATCTTCACCATTATAGGTAATGCCTATGGAACGGGGAGAAAAGATATCGTACATTACGGACAGAGCCTTCTCCTCCAATCCGGTGCTCACGTGAGCCCATGCTCTGTCGCTGCCGGAATACTTGGCTCCTTCGACTATCTCCGAGCTCACCGGGTCACTTGCAAGGAAATTCATATAAGGCACGTCAGAAGCATCCCTGATCATAAGCCCGGCGCTCGTGCCCATGGTGATCATAAGATCGATATCTTCGTCCCGTATCACATCCCCTACCTTCTTTTGCATCTCTTCTTCGGAAAGAAATGCATAATCCGTCGAAAGAAGGTCGATATAACCCTCGGGGACAAATTCAAAATGATCGCTCTTACCTTCACACAGAGCCTTCCAGACCACATCTGAAGTATCCCCCTGAGACAGCGCGGCAAGCTCCGGGGATTCTATTTCGCCTTTCTCAAGAAGGCCCATCCCGATCTGATATATCTGATAATCGAATTCATAATATCCGCCTTCCTGACTGTAGCCTATCCTGAGTTTGCCCCGGTCTCCCGATGCATTTGTATCGGCCATCCCGCTTCTTGTCAGGGGAAGGATGATACTTAAGACTGTCAGCACAAAGACCAGTATCATCGATACGGCTTTGCCTCCACTCTTTTTGGAAGGTGCCCTGTTAAGAAGGATAAAGATAACGGCGCATACAGTGATAAGAGCAGCTACGAGTATCAGACCTCCGTTGCCGTACAGCATGACTATTCCGAAGATGACCGGAGCAACGGCGCCTATAAGGCTGCTGAAAAAGCCTTCTATACCCAGAGCTCTTGAAAAACCAAGCTTCTTTGCAAGCGGAAGGTCATACACATACATGAACTGGATGCTCGGCATGATACCGTCGACCACGCCGATCATCGTAACGATGAGCGCCGCTACTATGACGAGATTATGGATCGCAAATGCAAAAAGGCTTCCGGCAAGTATCAGAAGGATCATCGGCATAAGTAATGTAACTTTAAATCTCTTCGTAAGCCTCGGGCAGAGAGGTGTTCCAATATAGGCCGTGACCACTCCGTATATCAGCATCACGTAGCCGATGGTATCCGTCGAGATCCCGTTGCTGTTGGCATAGACCGGGAAAAAGTATTCACCGAACATCATCACAAAGTAATAGGGTATGATGATAAGGATGATATATGTCGGAAATCTGAGATCGATACCGGCCGGGGTATCCTCTTTTGACTCTTCCTTAACGGTCTCTTCCTCTTCCGAGATACCCCTGACATCCATTCCGAATGACAGTATCAGAAGAAGCACAAAAAGTCCGAGTACCGTCATTACGAGATACGCTCCGGAATACCCGAAGATACTCGCGACCAGAGCTCCTATGGCTGCCGAACAGGAATATCCGACTATGACTCCGGCATTGCCTCCCGATGTATATGACGACATATCCTCACCCGAGGAGACAGCGACTGCATAGATATCTATACCCATCTTGGCAAAACCAAGGCCTGTACCCATTACCATCTGAGCCAGGATGAAGGTGACGGGATCAGTTGCAAAAGATGAAGCCAGCGTACCTGCCATCATCACTATCATTCCGAAGACCGTCGACCTCTTCCAGCCTGTCTTCTGAATGAGCCTTCCGGACAGATACGATGTGATCATCGATATGAAGACCTGTCCCGAAAGCGGGAAGCTCATCAGTATCTCATAAGGTATCTCCCGGCCGAAGAAGAATACGGGCTTATAGATATCGGCAAGGACTATGGACATGAAGGCCACGGACATATATCTGAAGGATGAATAAAAGAATGAAAGTCCGCGCACCACTCCGAGCTCTTCGATAGTCTTATGCTCCGAGTTGTCCCTGACACCCTTCCTTTCTCTCTTTTTGCCCACAAGGAGTCCAAGCAGGAATATCAGTATCTCCATCGCTATCATGATAGCCGTGATAGTCGTGACTATGGTATTGATGACAGACTTCCTGACCCTGGATGCGATGAAAGACCGGTCAAGCATGGCATTGAGATAATATGAATTACCCTCTTCGTCAGTCAGGGGCCCTGCCTTAATGTCTCCGTCAGCGGCTTCCGTAAGTGTTATAGATGCTATCTGGCGGCTGGAGGACGATAAGTCATCATAATACTGATCCACATCCTTAATATCACTGAACAGTACTCCCTGATCCAGAAGCCCCTTTATATCATCTGCATTCTTATCGATAAGAGTGCTTCCGACATCCCTGGACAGAGCTTCGTAACCGCTTCTTAAGACGAAGAATGTCGGGATGACCGAGCCCACATTGACCACGATAACTGTCAGCATGATGATGAACCTGAGTCTTGTCTCTCTGAAATTGTGCGGCATCAGGAAGAAAAGAAGCTCAAAGATCGCTATGCCGAGCAGAGCCCAGACCAGTGCAAAGAGCGTGATCTTCTTTACATACGGATATGAAAATACCTTCATCCTGCCGGTACTGCAGGTGATCCCTATGTATCCCGCGGTATCTTCCTTTCCGATAATGGGGAGTACGATATACTGGACGTCGTCTTTGATCCAGAGCATTTCCTCGTGCTCCTCCCATTCCATGGCCTGGATCTTCTCCTGAAGATCCTCCGGAACACCGCTTCCGTAAAGCAGAACAAGGTCTTTGTCGGTGATAAAGACGTTTTCCGCATCGCAGTACTTCACTGCCTTGTCCGTGACCTCTTCAATTCCATAGTAATTCTCAAGTTCTCTGCCGTACTTCAGACCGTACTCAAGCGAGCCTTTAACGGAAGAAAGCATGGCAGCTTTATTATCACCGACTGCCTCCACGCTCGAATTGATAAAGGAATATGCATTAAATATGGCGGCAAGAAAGACGATCGCTACGATAAAAGCGATGACTGCTCCCTGAAATGCCAGACTTCTCTTACGACTCATAATATACCGTACCTCTTTGCAGCGCCGAGTATGACCTCTTTCAACACATCATCATACGTCTTGCCGACAGCGCCTGCTGCAGTCTCAAACGGACCGTTCTCACAAAGGCCGGGTCTCGGAGTGATCTCGATAAAGACTGCCTCTTTGTTATCTCTGAGTCTGAAATCAGTCCTTCCAAGATCCCTGCAGCCCATATGACGGTAGATCGAAAGCGATGCGCTGCTTATGTATTCTTTTATATCATCGGGAATATCTGCTATCTCATCATGTGAATAATCAAAGCATTTGTCCTCGACACTGTAGACCGGTATATCTTCTCCATCGGCAGATACCACCATTCCGGGAGGAAGGGCATATGCATCCCTGCCGGTACCGAGGATCGGCACAAAAAGTTCCTTTCCTTCGATGTATTCCTCGACAAGGACGGGCTCATGATAATGCCGGAAATCATGACTCAGCGCATTGCAAAGCTCCTCCTCATCATGGACAAGGAATACTCCCATGCTGTAGCCTTCTTCATTGGGCTTGACAAGGAGCGGGTAATCAAGACCATTCTCCTTAAGCTGATCACCAACATCTTTCATATCAGGCGGCAGATCGGGATCATATTCAAGATATATGCCCTTTGGACACAGTATCCCCAGAGACTCTGCCACAAGCTTTGTATGGTATTTATTCTGCGAGAGCCCCATGCAGTATGCATCGCTTCCGACATAGGGAATATGATTAAGTTCCAGGAGCGCCGGGACGATGGCCTCTCTGTTCCTCGAAGATATGCCCTCATCACACACAAGAACGATGTCGCAGCCAAGACTGTCATTTTTGATCCTGTCCATCAGCTTGTACATGTTGCCTATCGGGACAAAATCAAATCCGTTCCGGGTTATGGCCTTCTCCATATAGGTGATCTCGACAGGATAATTAAAATCGGCAAAGATAAGATCGTCTGTCTCTATTCCGTAATCTTCCTTGAAATCATATGTAAGTCCGACTCTCATACGTTATCTCCGTTGTCGTTATTGATGATGTATTTTGTGACGGTCTCCTCCGAATTCCCGGGGAGTATAAGATAATCGCTGGTCTCCTTGAGCATGTGATTCTTCTCGAGAGTGACCTTGCCGCCGTTTTCTCCGTCTGCGTCTATGATGAGTCTCGGAAGCGCATAACCGGGAAGACGGTATCTGAGCTTCTCGATTATATCAAGGCCCTTATGGTGATCTGCATAGAAATGAGCCGTTCCCTGCACCCTGTCGCAGATGTAGAGATAATAAGGCCTTACCATGATACCTATGAGTTTTGTATAGAGTTCCTCGAGTATATCCACGTCATCATTTATCCCCTTGAGGAATACGCTCTGGTTGCCAAGCGGTATGCCGCGTTTTTGAAGCCTGCGGCATGCTGCTATTGTATCGGGAGTGATCTCCCTGGGATGATTGAACTGTGTGAAGACCCAAAGCGGATGGTACTTCTCCAGCATATCACACAATTCATCAGTGATCATGGAAGGCTCTGCAACTATAGCCCGGGTTCCCACCCTTATGGTATTCACAGAAGGAAGACTCCTGAAGCCTTTTATGTAGTACTCCAGAAGATCGGCGCCTATGGCGAAGGGATCTCCGCCGGTGATCAGGATGTCATTGATCTCGGTATGCTCTCTCACATAATCAAGAGCCGGACCGAGAGCCTCCCTGCCTGCGATAGGGCTGTTCATCACGGTATTCTTCCTTGTGCAGTGTCTGCAATGCATATAGCAAACATTGGAGCACATGAAGGCCGCTCTCGAGCGGTATTTGTGCACAAGGAACGGAACGTGCTCATACTTACCTTCATTTAAGGGATCTTCACTGTATCCCTGAAATTCCTTAAGCTCCGTGATGTCGGGTATGCACTGGCGATAGATCGGGCAGTTATCGTCATCCCAATCAATAAGATCAAAATAGTGATCCGATATGCGGAGCCTGTATCTTTCATCGACTCTGCGGATCTCTTCCTTCCTCTCTTCGCTTAATTCTATTCCCTTTTCTTCAAGCCTTTTGAAAAGGTCCGAGGGGTTTTCTATCATTATCCTGTTCCTCTCAGTAATACGTAATCCCGCGGCTTAAGAACCTGTTTCAGACAGCACTTTACAATTATAAATTCAGCAAACCTTTATGGCAAGTGCCGGGGCTTTGGGAATTCCCCTGTTCAGCCTGCCTGAACCCTTACTCTTTTTAATATCTCATATGAGATGAGACCCACCAGAGAACCTGTCACGATACCCGCAAGGATGAGCATCGCGGAATAGCCGGCAAAAGGCAGTGACGGAAGGACAATGTGCGCCACTATCATCTGTCCAACCCCATGCATCGCGCCGCCTGATGCACTTATCCCGACGAGACCGAATCTTCTGGTCTTAATAAGGAGCGCCATGATAAATATGGCAAGGACTGAACCTGCCAGACTGTACGATATGCTGAACACATTGCCAAACATGAATCCTACGGCCAGGATCCTTACAAGAGATACCAGAAGCGCTTCTTTCCATGAATACATGATCAAAGTGACAAGGATCACGATATTGCATAGTCCGGGCTTCACACCCGGTATGCCGGGATATGCAGGGATCAGCGCCTCTACATATCCCATTATGATCGCGCACGCAGTAAGAAGCGCAAGGATCGCAAGTCTATTGGGATCATCGCCCTTTTGTCTCATCTGTCTGCTCCTTTGCTCATTCAGATATCGCATCAAGATCACTCCCGATGCCGCCTTTCGTGATCTTCAGTATCACATGATTGGGAAGGCACACTATGCTCTCACCCTCTTCGGATATGGATCCTGAATGGACACAGGTCCTGTCGGGACAGTTTGCATAGACCATCCTGACCTCTCCGTTTTTGATCTCAAAGGTATTCCCGGTATCAAGTACTATGGTCTGATCCTCCGAAAGGTCATATACTCCATATGTCTCATTGCCGCATATGACTGTCAGCTCTGTCCCCCGGCCACCGCCATGAAGGGAATAAGCCTGAAACAAAAAAAGACCCAGAGCAGCTAAGCCCCAGAAAAGATACAGCAATATATCAGGTTTCTTAAAGAGCCAAAATGATCTCATGGTTTTTGCGGATACCACGTACCTGTGGTGTCTGTATCAATAAAGAGTATCTTCACATCCCAGCCCTCTTTTTCTATAAGCTGCTTCGAAGCGTCACTTCCGAGCAGGACACAGATGGTAGAAAGCGCATCGCACAGCGTATCATCATCTCCGGTGACTGTAGCCTGAAAGAGTCCTGTATCCGCAGGGTAGCCTGTCTTCGGATCAAGTATATGATGGTATCTTCTGTCGCCCACGGTAAAATATCTTTCGTAAGTCCCGGACGAGACTACGCATCCGTCCCTTACCTTCACCGTGTCAAAGACTGTCCCCCGCCCGGCATAGGGCTCCTGTATGCCTACGACCCATTCGCTGCCATCGGGCCTGCTTCCTACAGTGCTCACATTACCGCCGAGATTGATGATCGCCGAACTGCATCCCTCGCTCTTAAGGTATTCTTTCAGCTTCGCTGATACAAATCCCTTCGCTATACCGCCAAGATCTATCTGTATATCCGGATCGTCAAAAGAAACGGTATTGCCGTTCAGATGAACTCTTCTGTGATCGACTTTTTTCAGCGCATCAGATATTTCAGCATCAGAAGGAACCTCAGGTTCTTCGGTATTAAAATCCCATAATCCGGATAAAGGAAGGATGGTAATGTCAAAGACTCCGTCCGAGACTTCGCTGTAATAGAGCCCTTCGGATATGCATTCCGCAAGATCTTCGGAGATCTCCACGGAAGTCTCCCCTTCAGATCTGTGATTCACCTTATAGAGCTCACTCTCCTCATCATGCGCAGACAATGTCTTTTCCATGCTTTTGCATATATCAAAGCATCCGGAGAGCATCCTGTCTGCATCATCCCCGTATACTTTGATATCTATGACCGTGTCAAAATAAATGCCGCTTCCGGAAGCCTCTTTCGCTCCTTCGCCGCACCCCTGCAATAAGCAGAGCAATATGATCGATGTGAGAATAAATGTCTTTTTCATACAATCAGAAGCCACGGATCGATCCGTGGCTCCCTGAATCCCTGTGACACCTTACACTATGCACTTTCTCGGGCATTCACGCGCGCATTCGCCGCAGTTTTTGCACTTTTCGTAATCTATGACGGGATAACCCCTGTCTATCGTGATGGCCTCGAAAGGACAGCCCTTCACGCACTTCTGGCAGGCAATGCACCCGATCTTGCAGTTGGATATGACGGGCTTGCCGAACTCAGGGTTGGAGCAGCCGATCTTAACCTTCGCCTTATACGGAACTTCGGAAATAAGACCCTTGGGGCAGGCCTTCATGCACTGCTTACAGTCTACGCACTTCTCGGGATCCACCACGGCAATGCCGTTCACTATATGGATCGCATCATATTCACAGACAGCTACGCAGTCACCGAAGCCCATGCAGCCGTACCGGCAGGATTTGGGTCCTGTGCCGGGCGAGAACTTGGCCATCATGCAGCTCTTAGTACCGCTGTAATCATAGTTCTCCGTTGTCTTTTCACAGTCTCCGAGACAGTGGACAAAAGCCACCTTTTTCTCTGAAGCATCAGCAGAAGTACCCATTATCTCCGCGATCTTATCTGCCACGGGCTGCTGTCCCACGACACAGGCGGATACGGAAGCTTCTCCTTTTGCTATCGCAGCAGCGAGCGCCGCGCACCCCGAATAGCCGCAGGCTCCGCAGTTGGCGCCGGGAAGGGCTTCTTTTATCTCCGCTTCCTTTTCATCCACAGGCACGAAAAAGATCTTGCTGGCTATCCCGAGGAAAGCTCCCACGAACAGTCCTATGCCTCCTATCATGCATGTGGCAAATATTATATCCATATTGATCATGACAGCTCCCTCCTCACTTTAATGCCGCGAACCCGAAGAACGCTATGGACATAAGCGCCGAGGTGATCATCACTATGGGGAACCCCTTAAAAGGCTTGGGGATATCATTGTAGACCATCTTCTCCCTTATGAACGCGAGTATCACTATTGCAAGCCAGAAGCCTATCGCAGTGGCGAAACCATGGATGGTTCCCGTAAGTATGTCGTAATCATTCTGTACATTCAAGAGAGCCACTCCAAGGACAGCGCAGTTCGTGGTGATAAGGGGAAGATATATGCCAAGCGCTTCATAGAGCGCAGGCACAAACTTCTTTGTGAACATCTCCACGAACTGGACCAGAGCCGCAACGATCAGTATGAATGCTATGGTCTTAAGGTATTCCACATGGAACGGGATCAGCAGGAACTTATATATGACCCCGCACACAAGGCTTGAGAGCGTCAGCACGAAGGTTACTGCCATTCCCATACCGGAAGCAGAATCCGACTTCTGCGACACTCCGAGGAATGCGCATATGCCGAGGAACTGACTTAAAACAACGTTATTGATAAGACAGGCGGTTATCGCTATCATTATTATCTCCATGGCTTATACCCCCTCCTTTTTATCTGCAGGTGTCGTGGATGCAGTAACGGCGTTATCCGAAGGGACTGCTTCCTTTACCGCGTCACACGCCTCCCTGCCGGAGCAGAGACCGAGCTTCATACAGTTTGCACAGTCGCCGCACATATTGCCAAGCGCAGGATCGACACCGACTCTCCTGCCTGCGCCTATCTTCAGCTTGTTCATTATCGCCACAAGGAATCCAAGCACCAGGAACGCACCGGGAGCCAGTACAAAGATGTTCACGGGCACATATGATGCCGGAGTGACCTTCATCCCAAACCATGTACCGGCGCCTATGATCTCTCTTACGGAGCCGAGCAGGAAAAGGGCTATCGTGAATCCAAAACCCATGCCCAGTCCATCAAAGAAAGCCGATACAGGCTTCATCTTGCCCGCATATGCCTCCGCGCGTCCCATGATGATACAGTTGACGACTATCAGCGGAATATATATGCCGAGTGACTTGTACAGTCCCGGAGTGAAGCCTTCCATGAGGAAATCAACAATAGTTACGAATGAAGCGATGACCACTATGTAGGCAGGCATACGCATCCTGTCGGGTATTATCTTTCTTATCAGCGAGATGATGAGTTCTGCCATGGTAAGTATTATCGTGGTGGACAGACCCATACCCACGCCGTTTAAGGCAGATGTGGTGGTCGCAAGCGTCGGGCACATGCCAAGGATAAGACAGAACACGGGATTCTCGGTATATATGCCGTTAACTATCCTCTCTAATGGTGTATCCTTTTTCAGACTCATGACGCGCCTCCTTCCAGATAGCGGGCTGCGGTGATCGCAGCATTCACAGCCTTTGTCACGGCTTTTGTCGTCACTGTGCTCCCGCTTATGGCATCTATCTCATGATCGGCGCTCTTGCCGTTCTTCGTATACTCTATCATCACCTGCCCGGGATCAAGGCCTTTGAACTGATCCTTGAAGTCGGGAAGATCGGCCTTCATGCCCATTCCGGCCGTCTCTGCAAGTGTCAGGAAAGCGATGCTGTTCACTGTAAGACTGCCGTCCTTTGAAGATATGCCGGTCATTATCTTTATCTCACCGCCATAGCCTTCCTTGTTCACGGAAGTAATGACATATCCGAGTTTTTCGCCGCTTCCGTCATAAGCCACATCCACAGCCTCGACCGATGTCTTTGAAAGTCCGGCATCCTCCAGAGCTTTTACTATGGCAGCATCCTCTTCTATCCCTTCCATCGGTTCAAAGGATGCGGCATCTGAAAAGACCGCCTTCTGTGTCTCTATCCTGGTCTTTTCCTCCTGTCTTGCAATAGGGCCTGCCGTCACTGTGTGGACCACACCCAGGAGAAGTCCGGCCACAAGAGTTATGAGGGTTATGATGACAATATCATGTCCCAGAGAAGTCTCTTTTTTCATGCCTTTTCTCCCTCCTTCCCCTTATCGCTCTTCTTTTCCTTCACGATTCCGAAGGCCAGAGGCTTTGTATAATTCTCGATGAGCGGCACCAGGCAGTTCATGAAGATGATCGCATAGGATACTCCCTCTGCCGACTTGCCTATAAGCCTGAATATCCAGGTGAGCACGCCAAGAAGGAGCGCATATACATACTGGGCTTTCGGCGTTATCGGACTGGTGACATAGTCTGTCGCCATGAACCAGGCTCCCAGCATCAGTCCGCCTGCACAGAGCTCTTCGAGCATGAATATGAAAGGATCATTGTATCCTCTTATGGCCGCTGTGATCACGGTCAGTACAGCAAATGTCCCGATGTAGACAGCAGGGATCCTTATCTCGATCACCTTTATGAAAACAAGGAACAGTCCGCCGATAAGAAGGCAGAGCGCCGAGGTCTCTCCTATCACTCCTCCGACATTCCCGAGGAATAATGACGTAAGATCAAAGTGCTCGCCGAGCTTCAGATAGGCAAGGGGCGTTGCCTGAGAAAGGGCATCCGTTGTCGCGGGCACATCCCAGACTTTATTTATGAAACCGCCGTTAGAAGTGTATGTAGTCATCTGTCCCGAGAAGGCAATGATGAGAAAACATCTGGCTCCCAGAGCAGGGTTCATGAAATTGGAACCGAGTCCTCCGTACAGCTGCTTGATGACTACTATGGCGAATACGGCGCCAAGGACCGGTATCCACCATGCGATCTCGGGCGGCATGTTCATTCCGAGGAGGAGTCCCGTAAGAAGGGCGCTGAGATCTCCCACAGTCACCTTCTTGTGAAGAAGCTTTTCATACGCGTACTCGGAAATAACTGCGGCGGCCGGGGTGATCACAAGGATCAGCAGTGCATGCAGTCCGAAATTGATTATTCCGAATATGCAGGACGGCATCAGCGCTATGATGACCGCGAGCATTATCTTCTGTGTCGTTATGTTGTCTCTTACATGAGGCGAGACAGATACCTGATATCTTTCGTTCATTTAAGTCTCCCCTCCTACTTTCTCTTACTCGCCATCAGCGTGCGGCGCATGGCCTTGATATTGGCTGCCAGCGGTCTCTTTGCGGGACATGAATAACTGCAGGAGCCGCACTCCACGCATTCCAGTCCGTAGGCTTCCTCAAAGCCTTCCATGTCCCTGTGCTCGGAGAGATCACAGAGCTTATACGGCAGAAGCCTTGCAGGGCACCCTCTTACACATCTTCCGCATTTTATGCAGGGAGTCTCTTCCTGCTCCTTTACCACGTCCTTCAGGAAGCAGGTTATCGCGCCCGATGTCTTTGTGACGGGGATGGTAAGATCATAGAGCGCAAAGCCCATCATGGGACCGCCCGATATCAGCTTTTCGGGCTTGTCCTTAAAGCCTCCCGCATCATCTATTATTTCCTGATATGACATGCCGACCGGCACTTCGTAGTTCCTGGGATTTGATATGGCGTCGCCTGATATGGTAAACACCCTGTGTATCAGGGGACGTCCGAGTATCACCGCATCATGTATCGCTATCACGGTATCGATATTATCGACCACACAGCCTGCATCTGCAGGAAGCATCTTTGAATTGACTTTTCTTCCGGTGATCGCATCTATGAGGCAGCGCTCCGCGCCTTCGGGATACTTGGTCTTCATCACTGCGACCCGCATCCTCTTTTGTCCCTCCACCGCTTTTTGCATCACGGAGATCGCCTCGGGCTTATTATCTTCTATGCAGATGACTCCCTCGGCGTTGTCAAAAAGCTTCAGTATGCAGTCAAGTCCCAGTACTATCTCATCGGGATGCTCGAGCATGCAGCGGTAATCGGATGTAAGATAGGGCTCACATTCCGCGCCGTTCACCAGGACATATTCTATCTTGTCAGGCTCTTTGGGAGAAAGCTTGACGTGAGTCGGGAAGCCTGCGCCGCCCATTCCTACGACACCGGCCTTCTTTATCCTCTCAAGGATCTCCTCCCGGCTTAAAAGATCAGCGGAGCTCGCAGGATCATACGATACGGCTTCGAAAAGCTCATCGTTTTCGACAATGACGACATCCACCATATCTCCCACGGCGTTCCTTCTCTTCTCGATGGCCTTGACCGTGCCCGATACCGATGAATGCACCGGTGCCGACACGAAGCCACCGGCTTCTCCTATCATCTGTCCCACAAGCACCCTGTCGCCCTTTTTTACACAGGCTTTCGCAGGAGCGCCTATATGCTGGGACATAAGAAATACCAGCTCTTTCCCGGGCTTCAGCTCCCTTATCGGCATATCCTTGGAATATTCCTTGCCGTCAAAAGGATGCACACCGCCCTTGAAGGTGTGTAGCGCCATATCTCCCCCTCCTGAATCTTAATGATCAAACTAAAGAATTATACCATAATGAACAGGCAGGTGCATAGTTACACCTCCTGATCCAGCGCATCTTCCAACTGCCTGCCGATATCACGATAACGGCTTATAAGTTCCGGAACATCCCTTCGCACGCTCTCAGTGTCTCCTGCTCCAGCGGCCATCTCCAGTTGTCTGGCGATATCCGATATGTCCTGTAACCCGACGGAATTCGACGTACTCTTTAAGGAATGTACTGTCAATGAAAATGCATCCATATCTTCATTCTCAAGTTCAGTCTGCATCTCTTCTATCTTTTCCGTAACGCTGTCACGGTATAACTCCAATGCATAGATAAAACTGTCAGCATCTCCGCAGTATTCCAGACCGCGGGATACATCAATGTCTCTTATCGCAAGGACCTTTTCAGGGATATCTTCATATTCGGTCTCTTCAGAGGACTCATACGGTTCCGGTGACTTTTCTTTTATGATCTTATCTTCCGGCAGGAAAGTAAGGAGTATCCTCTCCATCTCGGCCAGATTGACCGGCTTAGTCAGATAACCGGAGAACCCGGCCCTTATCATCTGCTCTTCAGCCCCCGACAGGACGTTCGCCGTAAGTGAGATGACCGGTGTCTTTTTCATGGCTTCCGGATATCTTTTTTTCAGTTCAAAAAGGGTCTCTACGCCATCCATTCCCGGCATCCTGTGATCCATAAAAATGATGTCGTAATCACCGTCTTTGAACCGTTCGATACAAGCCATGCCGCTGTCAGCCGTGTCTATGGTCATGGAATAATCCTTAAGGAGCCCTGCTATCACCTGCAGGTTCATCGGCGTATCATCAACCAGGAGCAGACGGACTGCGGGCGCCTTAAAAGCGGCGCGGTCATGCTTTCTCGTCCTCATCTTCTCAAGTTTTCCGAAATCCCCGACGGGTGCCGGATCCGAAATACCCTGAGCGAGTTCAAAATAGAAGCAGGAGCCCTCACCGTATGTGCTCTCCACATGTATCGTGCTGTCCATCTGTTCGAGCATCCGCCGGGTGATAGCAAGCCCCAGACCGGTGCCTTCGATACTTTTGGTATGATCAAGGTCCAGACGGTCAAATGCAGAAAAGAGCTTATCCTTCTCTTCCTCGCGGATGCCGATCCCTGTATCCTGTACCTTTACTTCAAGCTTCATCTCCTTATCGCTTACGGGTATATTGCGAACGATAAGCTTCACGCTGCCCGACATGGTATACTTGACCGCGTTCGTAAGCAGATTTGAGATGATCTGACGGATCTTCTGCTCATCGCCCGTAAGGCCTGTCGGCAGGCTCTCATCCACATCCATCTCAAAATCAAGTCCTTTGTCCTTCGCGCGGTATTCGATCATCACGCCAAGCCCCAGCAGAAGATCCGGGAGGGAATAATCTTTTGTAATGATCTCCATCCTTCCCGACTCGATCTTTGAAAAATCCAGGATATCGTTGATGATCCCGAGAAGACTCTCTCCGGCCCGCTCGATATTATCTGCGTATTTCCGTATGGTATCCTCGGAGCTCTCACGCCGGATCAGTTCATTCATGCCGAGGATTGCAGTTACCGGTGTGCGTATCTCATGGGACATGTTTGAAACAAAATCCGACTTGAGCCGGCTCGCCCGTTTCGAATGGAGCATCTCTCTGTAGATGAAAAGGATGATAAGTCCTGCAACGAGAAACAGAAGAACAAGGAAACAGACCATGAAGTCATCTATAAGATCCTGGAAAGAATAACTGTAGAGGCCGGCAGTATATCGCGAAGCGATACCCTGTACGTACTCGCTTCCGCCCACGATACTGACTCCTCGGTTCAGCAGTTTTATAAGCCCCTCGTTCCCGATCCTCACGCCAAAGCTGCGGTCATCCACAGTCCACAGCTGCTTCAGGTTCAATCCTGAATAATCTCTGTTCCTGATGATATCGTTCGCCCGAAGGCCGTTTAATGTGGTCGCCGTCACCTCACCTGACAGCACCGCATGAAGACAGTCATCTATGGAGTCATATCTGGTGATCTTCGCATCGGGGAAATTTGTCATGATGTAGTAATACTGCATGAGATTGTTTTTATTTACGGCAAAATGCGTAAGACACTGATCGCTGTAATCCCCCTTGTAGACCAGATCCGTAGATGTGGAAGCGACCGGTGTGGACTGGTATATGCCGTTTTCTTCTGAATAGAATACGCCTCCGCCGACGGGAAATGCCACGTCGACAGTTCCGTCACGTACCGCCCCGACCATGTCCTCGTAGCTTATATAGCCCTGATAAGAGACTTCGATGTCTGCGATCCCAAGCTGCTCGAAGATCGACGGAATGATGTCCTTTATTATGCCTGTGACATTTCCGTCATCATCCGTTGCGCTGTAGGGCAGATAGTTTTCAAGATATCCGATCTTAAGCGTATCGTGATCGTTGAGCCACTCCCGCTCTGCAGATGAAAAGGAACGGCTCGAAAGGCTCGAGGAGTAGTAACGGATACGCAGACTGCTGAGATAGTTCGGCTCCTCGGCAGCGAGCTGGGACTGGGCGATATTGAGTTCCTTCAGGATATCCGCGCGGTCATGCGCAACGCAAAGATAATAATCCGAGCTGCCAAAGGGCCCGATCACCTCCACGTGATCCCGGCTGCTTGCACCATCTCCCTCTGCTGCGAGGATGTCAATCTCTCCGTCATCAAACTCTCTGAAAAGGGATTCATAATCGCCGAACCGCTTTACTTCACACCGTACCTGATTGTTATTTAGATAATTGTCGAGCGCGCCTGCTATCGCTCCGTCAAGTACACCGATCTTTTTTCCGGCGAGAGTCCCGGGCTCCGATGTCACGGACACATCCTTATCATGTTTGACAAGTGTATAGGTTTCATTTCCCATCGGAAGATCCGGATAGCCGATGATACCTATCCTCTCATCAGTCTTTGCAAGGCCTGCCAGAAGATCTATCTCTCCGTCGAGCAGCATGTCATAGAGATCACTGTAGCTGCCGTATACATACTCATAAACCCAGCCGGTATACTCGGAAAGCTTGCGATAGTACTCATAAGCGTACCCTCTTTTCACCGCACCCTCCGATGCGCCCTCCTGAAAGACCTCGTTCTCATAATAGCCAACCCTTATGGTATCGCCCTGCTCCGGCGCCGCCGCTGTCGCAGTAATCCTCTGCGGAAAAAATGCAGTGAATAAGAAGATGATCAGAAAGAACAGGATTTTTATCTTTTTTGTCATTTTCCCTCTTTTAACAGTAACTCTGAATGATAATCTGAAGTGACCTGGTATCCCTGTATTCATTTATCTCAGGATAATACAGGATCTTGATGCTTTCGGAGGATTTGATGAATTCCGAAAACCTCTCGGCTTCACCGAAATACACCGCATTAAGAGTCGTTCCTCCTTCGTCCGTCGCTCTGCATTTCAATACATTTCTCCCTTTGCCAAGGATGCTGATATTTTGGCATACCACACCTTTTGCGGCAAAGAGCGGTCTCGGATTCCCAACGCCGAAGGGCTCAAGACCCGATATATCTTCGGCAAGGCGCATATCCGCATACGAAAAAGGAAGCGCCATGTCAAAGCGGATCTTTGATACCAGATCATCATCCGTAAGTCCGCAGATACTGTTGAATCTTTCTCTTAACTCCTCCGGTGTCACGCCATCCTTAAGGCTTATGCCGCCCGCCATCTTGTGGCCTCCATACTTTGAAAAGAGATCAGATGCCTTAGTCATCAGCTCATGCATATCAAAGTCATCTATCGACCGTCCGGACCCTTTTATCTCATTTGCGCCGTCCGTAAGTACAAAGGTCGGCTTGCCGCTCCTCTCTCTTACCTTTCCTGCTATGATGCCGGCGACCGACTCATGCATGTCGGGAAGATAGATGACGAGCACCCTGTCGTCCTTCATAAGATCGGAGCCCGCAAGTTCCATGGCCTTCTCGACGCCCTTGTCTGTCATCTCCCTGCGGTCATTGTTCATGGCGACAAGCATACCGGCAAGTCTCTCGGCTTCCCTTTCATCTTCTGCGTAAAGAAGCTCCAGAGCGTTATCGGCTGAAGCCAGTCTGCCGGTAGCGTTGATGCAGGGCCCTAATATGAATCCGACATGATAAGGCATGATGTCCGATCCCTCTATCCCCTGAGCGCGGATAAGCGCCCTTAGTCCGGGATTGGTTGTGTCTTTCAGTCTTCGAAGGCCTTCTTTTACAAGGGCTCTGTTCTCTTTTACAAGCGGCATCACATCACCTATGGTCGCGAATGCGGCCAGCTCCACATAGTCCTCCAGAGCCCCTCTTTCGATACCGAGCCTGTCAAAAAGAGCGGCTATCACCTTGAAAGCAACTACGGCACCGCATATTTCCGTGAACCCGTATTTGGAGTCGCTTCGTTTTATGTCAACCACCGCATCAGCATCTGGTATATCCTCTACCTTTGTATCCCCCAACATATGGTATGGGACTTCATGGTGATCGGTCACTATGATGGTCATCCCGAGCTCGTGGGCAAGGTCGATCTGGGCCGATGCAGAGATACCGTTATCGCAGGTGATCACGCAGTCTGTCCCTGCCGCTGCAGCCTCTCTGATAAGCCTTTCATTGAGTCCGTATCCGTCCGTTATCCGGTGCGGTATGGCATAGTCTGCATTCGCCCCGGCTTTATGTAAACCATTCGAAAGGATATATGTCGAGCATACTCCGTCTATATCATAATCGCCTATCACTCTTATCTTTTTTCCCGAAGAGATGACGCTCTGAAGTATGTCTGTGCATTTTTCAATATCCGGAAGCTTCTCATACGTGTATATCACAGACGCGTCAGGGGAAAGATATTCCGCTGCATCAGCGGCAGAAGGAAGCGGGCCGCGAGCATTCCTGTCTGCGATCCTGTTGACAAGAAGTCTCGCCATTGCTGGCGAGACACCGTATTCATTGGATAATTCCCTGTAGTCACCGGGAATGCTTATCGGATACCACAATTCTCTTGGCATGATCCTTTTCCTGCATGTGCTTTCACATGTATATCCTATATCCGCGCCATTCGATCTCAGTTCCCGCTGAGGTCAAGCTCTCTGATGCGCTGTCTTAAAGGAAGCACAGACTGGGGATTAACGGACAGGGCATCCACTCCCATCGACATGAATGTCTCGGTCATGGAAGTGTCTCCTGCAAGCTCTCCGCAGATGAAGACGAGACATCCGTGCCTGTGACCGGCCTCTACCGTCATCCTGATCATCTCTATTATCGCCGGATGATGCGGATCAAAGAATCTGTCGAGTGCGGGATTCTGCCTGTCAAGCGCCAGAGTGAACTGGGTGAGATCATTGGTGCCTACCGAGAAGAAATCCGCATCTTCCGCAAGCTGGTCCACTATGAACACAGATGCAGGAGTCTCTATCATAACTCCGAGCATATAGCTTCCCATGGCTATATGTTCATTCTTCAGCTCATCCTCGCACTCCCTTATTATCTCCTTGCACTCCTTGAGCTCTGCCGACGAAGTGATCATCGGCAGCAATATCCTTAAGTTGCCGAAGGCAGATGCGCGAAGAAGGGCTCTTAACTGCGTCTTGAAAAAGTCGCGTCTTGTAAGACTTATCCTGATGGCCCGCATGCCCATGGCGGGGTTGTCCTCTTCGGGAAGCTGCAGATACGGAACACTCTTGTCGGAGCCGATATCCACAGTCCTAATTATGACAGAACGAGGATTCATCTCCTCCACGACTTTTTTATATGACAGATACTGCTCCTCCTCGGACGGATACTCCCTGTCCTTGAGGAAGAGGAAATCAGATCTGAAAAGGCCTATGCCGGAAGCATCATTCTCAAGGACAGTCGCCACATCATAGGGAGTTGATATATTGGCATAAAGCCTTACCTCCCTGCCGTCCTTGGTAATGGTCATCTTGCCTTTGAGCCTCATAAGGGAATCAGCGAATTTTTTATTCTCCTTCATGACTTCCTTATAATGCTTAAGGGTATCCTCATCGGGCTCGATATAGATAGTGCCTGAGCTTCCGTCTACTATGGCATCTCTGCCGTCACTTGCGTATGCAAGCTTATCGGCCCTGATGACGCATGGGATCCCGAGTCCCTTGGCAAGTATGGAAGCGTGTGTATTGTGATTGCCTTCCTTAAGGATGATAGCGACCACATGCTTGCGGTCCAGACGCGCCACCTCCGACGCTGTAAGATCATATGCAGCAAGGATATAAGGATCCTTGCCAAAGGATATGCCCTTGGCATTGCCCATGAGCTCCTCGAGCACTTCCTTCTCCAGCTCCAGGATATCGTCACTCCTGCGCATGATATATGGATCCGGGAGACTCCTGATGTCATCTGCGACGTCATTAAATCCGATCTTAACGCCGAACTCTGCGCACTTCCTGAGTTCCCTGATATAATCCTCGACGCGCCTTATCAGTCCCTTGTCCTCAAGCAGAGCAACATGAGACACAAAGACCATGGCGCCTTCATTGTCTGAATTGGCCTCGGCGGCCTCGGCGAGGGCGAATTTGTGCTCCTTTACTGCCTCCATAGCAGCCTCAAACCTTGCTATCTCGGCATCGGAATCATCATAATCGCCTTCATCTATCTCGTATTCAGCCTGTCTGTAAAAATGGATCTTGCCGATCGCAGCACCCTGCGCAAGACTCTTGCCTTCGATCTTAAGCACCGGCCCCCCCTGTCTCAAAACAAAGATATAATACCTTTTTGATTATAACATATCCTCTTGCAGGTGCATAGTTTCTCCCGGAGCAACAGCAGGAGCCCAACCTTTGTTTTCTCACCCGTCAGCTTCTCCCCTTAGGATCATAAGCCCGTGTTCCAGAGACGGAAGCAGGAAATCAAGACATTCTTTCACTGCCTTGGGGCTTCCCGGAAGATTGACGATAAGTGTCCTCCCGCGGATGACACTGGCGGCGCGGCTTAGCATCGCTTTGGGAGTTATGCTCATGCTGTAGGCTCTTACAGCCTCCGCTATACCCGGAGCGTTCCTTTCAGCTGCCCGCATCGTTGCTTCAGGCACTCTGTCTCTTTCAGAAAAGCCCGTTCCGCCTGTGGTAAGGATCAGGTCGCACAGACCGCTGTCAGCTATCCGCACGAGTTCCTCGTGCATCCTGTCCTCATCATCGGGAATAAGGACGCTCTCAGTTACCTGATATCCCATGTCTTCCAGATGCTCGACTATCAGCAGACCGCTCTTATCCTCTCTCTCACCCCTGTAAGACCTGTCGCTTGAGGTTATCACTGCCGCTCTTAATACCACACTTATCTCATCTTGGGGCCTTATCTCTCCACCCTTAAGAACCCTGGCAAATACTCCTTCTCTGGGCATGATGCATTTCCCCGCTATCTTTGATATCTCACAGCCCGTATGACATTGCTTTCCGATCTGTGTGATCTCCAAAATAGCTTCCCCGCTCCTGAGTCTTGTCCCAACACTCATCAATGCCAGATCATACCCCGATACAAGGAGATTCTCACCGAAGACACCGGGAGAGATATCGACCTTGCCTTCCATTGCCTGCTTAAAAGCCTCGACCTTTTCTGCGGAGAGAAGGCTTACCTGTCTTTCACTTCCGGCATGGGCATCACCTTCAAGTCCGAAGTCCTTAACGAGGATGCCGCTGTCTGTGCTGTGCTTTACGTTACCCTTCTCCCTACTTATGCATACTGCCTCTATCCTGCCCATAAAGCTTAACCTCCGATCTGAACCATCTTTCTGTCATCTTCCGCGCTGCCTCCCGCAGCAAATCTGTGGGCAGCAGGCTTTCTGAGTATAGCCTGCCTTATCATCTCTTTGATCTCATCGTCACCCGCTCCGGACCTTAAGGAACTCTTAAGATCGATACCGTCAGGATGCTCCAGACAGAGTTTCAAAAAGCCCGCGGATGTGAGCCTTATCCGGTTGCACCTCTCGCAAAATCCATGCGATAAAGGACTGATAAAACCGATACGTCCCGGGTATCCTGCAAATCTCCGATACACAGCAGGTCCCCTGCCCGTACCGATGCTATCTGAGTCTACCTCCTGTGAGATCCCGTACCGATCCTCAAGTATCTTCACTAGTTCATCTGACGGTATCCCCTCGAACCGGACTCCGCAGCCTATGGGCATCAGCTCTATGAATCTGAGATCCACGCCAGTTTTTGAAGCATACTCGGTAAGAGGAATGACATCATCCTCATTGATCCCTCGCAGTATAACGCTGTTAAGTCTGACCTCAAATCCTTCATCCACTGCGCTCCCTATACCGTCCAGTACACTCTTCAGATCATCCGATCCTGTGATAGTCTTGAATGTTACGGGATCCAGCGTATCAAGGCTTACATTGACGCTCCGCAGTCCGGCAATCTTAAGGCCATGGGCGAATCCGGACAGGAGACTTCCGTTCGTGGTCATGCATATATCAAGTCCGGGGCTGATATGGTGAAGCATCCTGACAAGATCCGTCAATCCCTTCTTCACCAGCGGCTCTCCGCCGGTAAGCCTTACTCTTTTGATGCCAAGTTCCGACAATATGCCCGCGATCCGGACAAATTCCTCAAGAGAAAGAACCTCTTTGTGCTCAAGATGCCTGATACCTTCCTTCGGCATGCAATACTCACATCTGAGATTGCACTTGTCTGTAAGTGATATCCTGAGATAATCTATTTCTCTGCCTGATCCGTCAGTCAAGTCCTGCTCCTTTTCCTGCCCGGTATGTATTCACGGCTGTAAGTTCTCATGCCGAAGATATTAAGGATCATGAGCACGATAAAAGAAAGCGCAAGTATCACCGCAACCCACCTGTATGCTTCAGCTCTGTTCCCGCTCTGCATCGCCGTATAGACTGCAGTGGACATGGTCCTTGTCTTCCCGGGAAGGTTACCTGCTATCATTATAGTCGCTCCGAATTCACCTATGGCGCGCGCAAAAGCGATCACACAGGCAGCCGTGATCTCCTGCCAGCACATTGGGATATATACCTTAAACAAGATCCCGACATCCGAGTATCCGCACATTCTTGCCACGTCTACAAGCTCATGATCCATATTCTCAAACGCTCCCCGGACCGTCCTGTATACTATCGGGAACGAGACCACAAAGGCTGCGATCACAGCTCCCCGGGCTGTAAAGATGATATCAGTTCCAATATGAGAAAAAAACTTCCCGAGATATGTATTCCTACCGAACAGGATGAGAAGGAAAAACCCCGTCACCGTAGGAGGCAGGACCAGCGGGAGCGATAAAAGGGAATCCCACAGGAACTTCCCTTTCTTTGCTCCCGAGACCAGCCTTGCTGCCGTAACCCCCAGCGCAAAAGAAAACAATGTGGCTAAAACCGCCACTTTTAATGATATCCATAAGGGTGACAGTTCCATGTCAGACCTCTTTAATCCAGCGGAGTAAATCCATACTTCTCAAACAGTTCCGATGCTCTGTCACCTGCGAAAAACTCAATAAGCGCTGCGGCAGCGTCCTTATTTCCGGAAGAAGAAACAATACCCGCAGGATAGATGACCTGCTTGCACGATCCTTCCGGCGCAGTGCATACTATCTCAACCTTGTCCGAGGTATAGGCATCAGTCGCATACACGACTCCGCAGTCCACGTCTCCTTCCTCTACCCAGGTCAGCACAGTTCGCACATCCTGTCCGTAGTTAGCTTTTGCTTTTACATCGTCAAGTATCCCGAGGCTGTCAAAAACCTCTTCCGCATACTGTCCTGCTGGGACGCTCTCCGGTTCCCCCAGTCCTATCATCTCCGCCTTATCAACTGCATCTTCAAATGATGAAATGGAAGATGATGATCCCTTCGGAACTATAAGCACTATCTTGTTCTCGAGAAGGTTCTGTACGCTGTCTTCGTCAATAAGATCCTCCTCCTTAAGAGCATTCATCTGTTTTTCGGCGGCTGAGAAGAAGACATCGCAGGGTGCCCCTTCCTCGATCTGTGTCTGCAGAGCACCGGATCCTCCGTAAGAGAATACAAGTTCCACTCCCGGATTCTCTGTCTCATAGATCCCCTTAAGTTCATCGCATACATCCGTAAGTGATGCAGCGGCAAGGATAGTAAGTGACACCTTATCCTGCGAGGTATTTCTGTCGGTTGACTGTGCAGCATTGGGAGCCTGTGTCTGCTCCTGTGCAGAAGATCCGCATCCTGCAAGAAGCACGGCACTCATTGTTATTGCTGTTATTATCTTACTTATTCTCTTCATTTCATTTTTCTCCGTTTCGATTGTAATGACCGCTCTTTCCGCCTGTTTTCTCTTCAAGACGGATATCATCGATCTCCATTGTCTTATCCATGGCCTTGCACATATCGTAGACGGTAAGGAGCGCTGCGCTCACTCCGGTCAGAGCCTCCATCTCGGCTCCGGTCTTTCCCTCGAGTCTTACCGAGCATTCGCAACGAATGCAGCCTTCATCCTTCAGTACTTCAAATTCCACCTTAACCTGAGTAAGAAGCAGCGGATGGCACAGCGGTATAAGATCGGGTGTCCTCTTGGCTGCCATTATGCCCGCTATCCTTGCTGTGGCGAGCACATCACCTTTAGGCACAGAGCCTTCTGCCACGGCAGTGATCACCTCTTCTTTCATCCTTATTATCCCGCTGGCTTTTGCAGTCCTGACGGTTATGGCTTTCTCCGTCACATCTACCATCACTGCGTTTCCTTTGTCATCGATATGAGTAAGTCCATCCATTTGTTGTTCTCCGTAGTAACCTGATCCTTCTTATGCCGTGAGTACTGTCATTCGGTATTATTTCCCGAAGCCGCAGTCAGGGAAGCGGCACTCGTCACATCCCAGGCACAGCCCGCCTTCTCCGTATGAAGCAAGGTCGTCGGCAGTGATCCGCTCGCCCGCAATGACTCTGGGAAGCACCAGATCAAACACGGTGCGTCTCGCATACATCACGCATCCCGGGAGCCCCATCACCGGTATAGTCCTGTCCTCATACTCAAGATATGATAATAAGAACATGGCCCCCGGAAGAGTCGGCGCCCCGTATGATACGATATCAGCCCCGCTGTCCTTTATGGCCTTCGGCGTCCTGTCATCAGGGTCCACGCTCATGCCTCCGGACACGAGCACCATATCAGCCCCATTACCTGCAAAGCGAAGTATGGCTTCTGTTATCCCCTCAGCATCATCCGGAAGTATCTCCTGTCCGATAACAGGTACATCATACTCTGACAGTTTGTCCTTTAGCACCGGTCCAAAGGCATCTTTGATGAGCCTCTTCGCTACTTCATTGCCGGTCGTGACAATCCCTGCCTTCATCTCCTTAAAAGGCAGTATAGTGATCAGCGGACTGTCTCCTGCCGTCTGTACTGCTTTATCCATCTTCTCCTTCTCGATCACAAGAGGGATGATCCTGAAGCCCGCCACCTTATCGCCTTTTCTCACAGGGAAGTTGCCGTGCGTTGAAGCTATCATCATCTGTCCGAGAGAATTAACGGCCTTAAGCCTTGCTGAGTCTATTTTTAAGAGACCGTCAACTGCCGCTGTCACGGTTATCTTGCCCTCAGACGGTCCGGATGATTCAAATGCTTCTGAATCTCCAATGCAGATATCACGAAGGATCCCGGCTGCTTCATCCTCATGGAGCTCTCCCTCATGCTTCTCCCATACATACAGGTTTTCCTTTCCTACGGACAGAAGCACGGGAATATCCTCCGAGGTAACCACATGGCCCTTTCTGAAGACAGGCCCCTTTCTGACTCCGGGGATTATCTGCGTGATATCATGGCACAGCACATGGCCTGCCGCATCCTCAGTTTTGATAAGTTTCATCTATTCCTCCGACATTCCGAAATATTCCATCAGGCATAAAAAGATCCCCTTTTCGTCATCAAGTCCGAATACAGGACAATCAACGCTTTTAGGGGATATACAGTCGGTTGCGATACATATAAGTGTTTCAGGGGCGCATGTGCTCTCATTTCTTATCTCTCTTCTTACCACCTCTATCTTTGGATAAAGAGAATCTTTCATGCCCTCGATGATGATCACATCAGGCGGAGCCTTCATCATGCTCATAGATTCGATGATCTTTCGCTCATCGGTACTCTCCGCATAATACTGCTGATATCGTTTTCCTGAGAAAACCGCGGTACCCGCAGCCCCTGCCTGTATGAATCTGTCTGTATCACTGTCAGGCATATCAGAAAAGACGTCATGCCCGTCATGCTTTATCACACCGACCGACATCCCGTGAGCTTTGAACTCGTTGATGAGACGCACTATAAGGCCGGTCTTCCCGCTGTCGGAAAACCCGCTGACACAGAACACGAAAGGTTTTAGAGCATCCATAAGCTCTGCGCGGGTATTGACGTTCTTGACAGTCTTCCTGTCAAAGCAGGTATGTTCAAGAGTTATGTATTTTGTCCTGACACGTGAGAAGATCTCGCTGAGTCTGTAACGGCCGCTTTCGATGAGCTCCTCTATAACGGGAAGCACAGCTTTTGAATATATTGCGCAAAGAGGCTGTATGTGATCTTCATCCGCTATCACATAGCATTCATAGTCAGATGAGATATAGTCTGCAAGATACTCCGCCAGTTCCTTTTTGATATTCGGCATATCGGCAGCGCAGATAAAGACATACTCTTCCCTGGCTGCGTTAAGTACCTGCCTTATACCCTCTATTGGCCCTATTCCCTTATGCTCGTCGTATACAACAGGAAGACCAAGCTCCTCATACATACCGGTCTTAGCGGCAGACACTATGACTTCGAAGGAGTCCTCAAACTCCCTCGATATCCTGTCTATGATGCGCTCGTTACCGATCCTTATGAGCGCCTTGTCCTGCCCCATCCTGGAGCTTTCACCGCCGGCAAGTATACCGACGGATATCTTCATGACCTTTTCTTTCAATCAGCCGCCTCTATCTGTATCTTATCTCTCTGATCCTTACCTTATCACCGACCGACAGTTTTGTCCCTGCCGGTATGTCCATATAGCAGTTGCATCTATCCATATTTCCGAACACCGAAGACTTATGGCTGTCTGCCGGAAGATATACTTCCCCTCTTTCCACAAAGGCCCTTACCAGCCGTCTCATCCGGTTCACCTTATCATAAGGCTCCTTAAGCACTGCCTCCCTTATGCGCGGAAGATAACTGTCACTCCCCATAAGCCCAGATACGATCACAGGGAAATAAAGATCGAAATTAGCCAGCGCTGCATATGGATTACCCGAAAGGCTCAATATTATCTTATCCTGATATACGCTTGCCATAGTGGGTGTGCCGGGCTGTATGCTGACTCCGGAAAAGAGTATCCTTGCTCCCAGATCACGAAGAACAGCCGGGAGCAGATCTCTCTTCCCGACGGATACACCTCCGGTAGTAATGATCACATCAGCCCTCTTAGCAGCCTTCACGATATGTTCGGTAATAAGATCCACGTCATCAGCGCAGTCGACCGAATATATGATATCAAGACTCTCCTGCTTCACGGAAGTCTCGAGCATATATCTGATGCTCCCGTATATCTTTCCTTGCTGAAGCTCTTCTCCCGGAGACACGAGCTCGCTTCCGGTGGAAATAACAGCTACTCTTGCGGGTCGTCTTACCGTAACCTCATTAATTCCCAAAGCGGCAAGGATCCCAATCTCGACCCTGCCTATACGCCTTCCGGCACAAAGTACCGTTTCGCCCCTTTGTATCTCTTCTCCCACCGGACAGTAATTCATATGAGACGAAACAGGAGCATATATCTCTACCGCATCCTCTCCAAGATCTGTGTCTTCCTGCCTGACGACAGCATCGTAACCGTCCGGTATCATGCCGCCTGTCATTACTCTTACGGCACTGGAGGGGATATGAGAGAGCCTCCCCCTGTCTGAGTCACCGGCAAGGATCTCACCAATTACATTGAGTCTTACAGGGCGCTCCTTTGAAGCATCTGTCACCTCGCAAGCTTTTACGGCATAACCGTCCATCGCTGAGCGCGCAAATGCAGGAACGGGCTCCTTTGCTGTTATGTCATTCGCAAGGACCAGGCCGCTCACATCACAAAGCGGCGCTGTCACAGTATCTGTGACAGGCACCGCCTCATTGCTAATAAGCTTTACCGCTTCTTCTATCTCCATCAGTAATATTTACAATTCACCTTATAAATCTTATACTCATCACCCTTCTTGGCATATATATATCCTTCACCGCTGATGACATCATCATACTCGTAGTCCAGGAGCTGCTCTCCGGTAAAGAGATCGAAGACCCCGTACTTACCGTTCGAATCGGACTTTGATGCGATAAGTGCAAATCCAAGATCGTTGTAGTATTTGTTTTCAAGATGAAGACTGAATTCTCCGTCATTTAAGACAAGCGCATCTGAATCCACAACAGCGATCCCGTGGCCAGGGTTATTCTCCAGACCTGACGCGATCTCTCCGCCGGGACCGACAATACCATACTTATCATTTTCCTTGAAGTTATAATACCCGGTACTTGCATAATATGGCGTGTTACTGAGATCATTCACATAATCGTCGGAACTTACCAGCACATCTCCCTTAATGGTGACAAGCTGATACTCACCGGTTACAGCCTGGACAGAAACCAGACCGTTGAATTCGCTGGTTATGTACTTATATGGATCGGGAAGCACCTGTTCTCCGTTTTGATCGATCAGCACATAATTACTGTTTACGTTTTTTCTCAAGTACCCCGATGTGCTGTCCAGCTCATAGAACATATCCTTCGAACTAATGAGTTCCTCACCGTCTTCACTGAAGACAGTATGCACTCCCTCATCATACACTATGTAATATCCATTACCGACACCGTCAACCTTTGTCGACTGGAAGAGCATATTACCGTCTTCGTCATAAAGGTAGCTGATGCCCTCTTTATCCTCCATAAAGAAATGATCGCCGCACTCCTTCATGGAAGATGAACTGGGATTATCCGACTCGACTGATTTTACAAACTGCTTTTTCTTCAGATCGAATACCCTGATATATCCGATATACATCGTATCATCTTCATCTGCGCTGAACGAAACGGTCTTATCCGTAGTGTAGAAAAGGGCTTTCTCCTTGTCGGTCGTCACTTCCGTTCCGTAGATGACCTTCAGATATCTGCCATATCCGTCCCCTCTCTTATTATTCATGCGCTCTATGATAGCAGCCTCGCAGGGGATGATCTCTTCTCCTTCGGTAGTTATAAGGCCTGTGCTGTTGACATCATTGCTCTTTTTTCTTACGACAAGATAACCTTCGCCTATAGTCTCAAATCCTACATATGATTCCTTTAATACATCACCGTTTCCGGCAACTATCTTTGCGGCGTTGTCCTCTTCGTAATAAACGACACCGCGGGAATAACTCAATCTGTCCGAAGAGGAAATGCTTCCGGATTCCTCAAGTGAATAACCGGTAACTATGCCGGTCTTTCCCGTAGAAGCCATTCCTGCGCCCCTGCTGCCGGAGGAAGCTTTGGAGCTTTTCTTTTCATCCTCTTCATCAGACGCCTCTTCGGATCCGTCTGTCTCTTCATCAGATTCCTCTGCCTCAGTCTCTTCCTCTGCCTCTTCTTCATCCTCATCTTTTGAGGAAGATGCCGATACATCCTCATCCTCAAGCGCTACCTTACACTTGTCGAGTACCCAGTCACCCTTCTCCATTGAATAAGTCAGAGTGAATTCTCCCTGCTGATCGCCTGAAGATGTGCTGAATAAAGCCGTGCAGACAGCCACTGCCTCGTCACCGTCTACATTGCACTCAGTCTTTTCAAAGATCTTGATCTCTCCCGAGCTGTCTACTATCTCTTCGATGTAATCCTGTACATCGCTTTTTAACTGCTCGTCGCCAGGTTCATCCGCAGCCTTTGAACTGCCGCATCCTGTCAGCTGCATTGCAAGCATCAGTACAGCGATCAGCAATGCCAGTGTTTTCCGCTTCTTCATTTGTTTCCCCTCCATAGTAATATAAAACTCTCCAAATCAATCCGTACGGATCATTGATGACTCAGTTCACTTAAGACCCAGGCATCATCCTCGTTATCATATATGAGTGTTAACGAGTAGTCCTTGTCTTCCCCGCTTCCCTCACCGCTGAAATGGACTGTCACGTCACATTCTACAGTATATACTCCGTATTTCTCATTATAATCCTCAGAAATAACTGTAAGATCCACTACACTTCCGTCTACACCGTCTCCTTTGAGAACGGTTGATGCATCGCCCATCATCGTCCGCTCATTGGGAGCAGAGGGAGCCTTTGAATCAGCTGTTTTAACGAATTTAGAAAACTGCAGGACGACCACTACGATCACCACTATGATAAGCACCGGGATCGCAAAGAGGATCTTGGGGATCGAGCCTTTCTTTCCGGTTGATCCGGCAGGATCAGGTATCGCATAATAATTGGGCTGCGCACCTGCACCTGATCCCATCCCTGCATTATCAGGAGGAACAGGATTGTAGCCGTTGCCATACTGCGCAGAAGATACATCCTGGAAGTAGCCGGCCTGCCCTGAATACGCATCATTACCGTACTGCTCAACAGGGGCCGGTTGTCCTGTGTATCCGCCGTTGCTGACCTGCTCTGCGGGAGTTGGCTGTCCCGTATATCCGCCGTTGCTGACCTGCTCTGCGGGAGTTGGCTGCCCTGTATATCCTCCGTTACCGGACTGCATCACGGGGGCGGACTGTACGTTCTCCTGCTGCGGTATGGGTGCCGCTCCTGCGGCCGGTCCCTCATTTATAAAGACTGTTTCATTAACCGTGGGGATCTTATCGCTCGCCAGTAACACCGTTGCATTAGGATCCTGCTCCCTGACTTCCCCGTAAGGAGACGATCCGTCACGAGCTGCGGCATCTCCCCCCGTCACTTCCTGATGGATCACATATTCTATCTTCATCGGAGAGCCAAGATCGGTAAAAGGCTCCTCCTTGATCTTAAGAGCGGTAAGGTCTTTCTTGAGATCGATGATACTCTGATATCTTTCTTCGATCTTAAGCATTGTGGACTTCCTGATGATATTCCACATGCCCTCGGATAACCCGTACCTGTTCTCACTGAATTCGCTGTCATCCTCCATCCTGGACATGGGATCATCAAGGAATTTGCCTGTCAGGCATGTATAGACAGTGGCTCCCAGCGCGTATATATCAGTCCAGGGACCCTGCTTACCCTTCTTCTGATACTGCTCGAGCGGAGCATATCCCTGCTTTAATATGACCGAAAGGCTGTTGGACTCTTCAGCGATGACCTGCCTTGCAGCGCCGAAATCAATAAGCTTTATCGTGCCGTCATTACAGAGCATGATGTTATCCGGTGAGATATCACGGTGCAGTATGTTCATACTGTGGGTTATCAGCAATGCATTCGTCATGCATTTATAGACGGTCATTGCCTGACCCTCGGTAATGCGACCCTTTTTATTGATGTATGTCTTGAGCGACTCACCGTTGAGATAGCCCATGGTGAAATATACAGTGTCGTTCTCGCGGAAGAAATCATAGACATTGACTATGTTCGGATTGCCGTTAAACTGCGAGACCAGCTCGGCTTCTTTATAAAACTTCTCTGCTCCGTCCTGGAACTTCTTTTCATCCTTCTCATCGGTAGCAGATACCGTAGCTCTGTCTTCGGCTCTGGATGCTATGCCCCTTGGATAGTATTCCTTTACGGCTATACGCTTTTCGAGCTTAACATCATAGGCCAGATACGTGATACCGAATCCGCCCTTGCCTATGACACCGCCTATCATATAGCGCGAATCGAGCACGCTCCCCATCTCAAGTACAGTATTGTCCCGCCTGTTGATCTTCCTGTAACCGCAGTAGGGGCACTGTTCCTGATCGGTCTCCATAAAACAGTTTTCACACAGCTTCTTATCATTGACAGTGATCATGATTTTTACCGTTTAGATGTAATAGACCCTTTCTTTTAAAAAACAAACAAAAACATTCTAATTTTATAATATTATCGCTTCTATGACAATAAGTTTGCTACATAAGGACGGAATCTCCGGTATTGACCGATGATAGAAGCACGAATACAATATCTGAAAGCATAGCGGATACATTATGAGAGGACCCATTACATGAAAGAATTAAGCAAAAGGACCGCCGGCTTCACCGACTCGGTAATAAGAAGGATGACACGGATATCCCTGAAATACGGAGCAGTTAATCTGTCCCAGGGCTTCCCGGATTTCGATCCGCCGTCCATGATCACCGAAAGGCTTAAAAGCATAGCGCCGCACGGGCCTCACCAGTACGCCCTTACATGGGGCGCACAGAATTTCAGAGAGGCGCTCGCCAAAAAGCAGAAGCATTTCTCCGGTATGGAAGTGGATCCGGATAAGAATATCGTGGTGACAGCGGGCAGCACCGAAGCCATGATGGCAGCCATGATGAGTGTCTGTGATCCCGGGGATAAAGTAGTGATCTTTTCTCCCTTTTATGAGAATTACGGAGCTGATACCATACTCTCCGGTGCGGAACCGGTATATGTAACTCTTATCCCTCCGGAATACTCCTTTGATCCTGATGTACTTGAGGCTGCCGTTAAGATGGACGGAGTAAAAGCTTTGATACTCTGCAATCCTTCAAATCCCAGCGGAAAGGTCTTCACTCAGGAAGAACTGCAGATCATAGCGGATCTTGCTATAAAGTACGACATATACGTGATAACCGACGAGGTATACGAGCACATCGTATACAAGCCCTTCAGACACACCTATATGGCTACATTGAAGGGAATGGCAGACAGGACCATAATGTGCAGTTCGCTTTCAAAGACTTATTCCATAACAGGATGGCGCCTCGGCTATGTCATAGCCAATGAGGACATAACAGACAGGGTAAAAAAGGTACATGACTTCCTCACAGTCGGAGCGGCTGCCCCCTTAATGGAAGCCGCGGTAGAGGGGCTCTTATTTCCCGATGAATACTATGCTGAACTCCTTGAGACCTACACACAGAAAAAGGATCTCTTCTGCTCCGGGCTTGATGACATCGGACTCTCCTACACAAAGCCTCAGGGCGCTTACTATGTAATGGTGGATATAAGCCGGTTCGGCTTCGATAATGATCTTGAATTCTGCGAAAAGCTTGCCGAAAAGGTCGGTGTAGGCGCAGTTCCGGGCTCCAGTTTCTTCAAAGAACCCGAAAACCGGTATATACGCTTTCATTTTGCAAAAAAAGAGGACACTCTCAAAGAAGCCCTGGAGAGACTTTCAAACATTGACAGGATGAAAAAATGAGCCATGGGGACGTCTCATTTACAGAACCTTCATCACCCATAAGGCGAAGCTGCTTTTGAAATCCCGCTCGCCAACAGTCAGCGGATATATCCCGCTCTCAGGCAGATCTTCGAGCCAGGCGCACTCTCCTCCGCCTCCGATCCCGGGGATTTTCATCATCACATCATAGTAGAAGTACACACATTTATTTCTGGGGAAGTCAGAAGGGAGTATTTCACGAAGCTTTTTTGCATCAACCATCATCCCGTCATCGGTCCTGATAAATGCTCCCGATCGCTCCACCTCATCATAGTCAGCATATGTCACGCCGTAACCATCACCCACCACAACATCAGGAAGGATCTCGTATTTCGGATGCGATTCATATCTGATAAATAAAAGCGAAAGACATAATACTGCCGCTGTCAGTGCTGATCGTGCAGCAAGCCTCCGAGCGTCATACGGAGTATGATCGCTTATCATCTCGAAGCGCTCCTTCATGTCCCTTTGAACTCCGTCGACTGAAAGCATAGCGGAATACTCCGGATGATCTAACCGGAACCAGATGGTACTCATCAATATCAGCTTTCCAAGATAAATGAATAAAGGGTATATATTATTGCAACACCCGTAGCAGTAGTATAAAAGTCGGGGATTGTCCCGAAAAAAGTCTGACTAAAGCTTGACGACTGCCTATTTTCCTTTAATTTTCATTCTTATAGATTCACTCCCTCGATGTCATCATATCTTACACCACAGAGCCGGAATGGTTCCTTCCTCACTATATCATATGGTATACCCGCATCATCCAACTCAGCGAGGAATGCCCTGAAGAAATCTTCAGAAGAAAAGGGCTGTCCGAACATTGCGAAAAAATGATGGTTGATACAGGACAGTTCTACCATCACATCCGTAACATTTGGTTCGCTAAGAAGATAGACTTCCTGGATATACGGATCCAGCGGTCCAAAGCTTCTGCTGTTTGCATAGGAAACGCAAAAGCTTGCCCTGTGGGCTCCAAGTGCCTGTTTGAGAACGTCAG
>KK211271.1:257631-353764 GCA_000621405.1 Lachnospiraceae bacterium AC3007 | reverse complement strand
GTCCATCCTGGATGAAGGCTTTGAGGACAGTATAACTATCATGGCTTTGCCTTCTAAATATAGAATAGCTCTTCGTACCAGCAACATACTCGAACGAGAAAACAGAGAGATACGAAGGCGTGAAAAGGTCATTCAGATCTTCCCAAATACGGACTCTATTATCCGCCTGATAGGTGCAGTACTGATGGATGATCATAACAGCTGGAGCAATGGCCAAAGGCTGTTTGATATGAAGGAATACTATGACAAACAAGGCATCATCAAACATAAGCTTCAAAACTCATATGTAGCTTAAACACATACATTTAACTGGAAGGATGAATTTACACACAATTATGGACTTGACTTGAACCAAGCCGTCACCGAGCCGTCATCAAAGGACAATTGTACCTTTATCACGCAGAACCGGTCTCCAGGGTACAAATCCCACTTGAACCGAGCCGTCATCAAGGGAGAATTGTATCTTTATCGCTCAGAAACCGGTCTCCAGGGTACAAAACCCGCATGAACCAAGCCGTCACCGAGCCGTCATCGTCGGAGAATTGTACCTTAATCAAACAGAACCGGCCGCTGGGGTACAAAACACGTCTGATCAGAGGCGTCGTCACGGGATAAATGTACCTTAATCACGCAGAACCGATCCCCGGGGTACAAATCCCGCTGGCATGGAGAAATTGAAAAAGGATAAAAAGAGTTCCTGAATATACGGGATGGGGCTGACGCCCCTGACCTTGAATAAAAGGCGCAAAGCGCTTGATCATCCTTGCTTGGGCTTGATTAATAATGAATCTGCCGCGGCGGATGGTCAAGGCTGCGGAGCACCGCTGCGCGGCTACGGCCTTGACCATCCGGCACAGGCGGATTAAAAGGATAGCAAGGCCCTAGCAAGGATTATTCTATAGATCTACGCTATCGGGATATTAATAAGAGTTGCCAAGATCGATATTGAGTCGTATAAATAATTGTAAGACAAAACGCCATCAGATTATGGACTACGAAAGGAGAACAGACCAATGGGCGATGTAAAGAAAATAGCTGATGAAGCACTTGACGCTATAAGCGGAGGCAAGATCGTCGGACAGACCAGCTACGGATTCAACTATGATGAAAAGGGAACTGTCGATTTCAACGGCATGAAGATAAGCGCCGCTGACTGGAAGTATCTTCTCTCGCTGTATGCGGGACCCACGACAAGGGATAAGGAGGCTGCTCTTGCTACTGTTCCCGTAAGTGATGTGCAGAAGATCCTCAACGACCATCACAGTCCTTTTAACAAGTGATAAAGGCTGGATTAGTCACTGGGGGGCGGTTCTCAGTGACTTTGGCATAATGAGTGAAAAAACGGGCCGGAGCAGATGCTCCGGTCCGTTATTTTTGCAGGTCAGTGCGGATAAATAAGTCAGCGGGGACGGTTCTCATTGACTTATATCTCATGGTCACGGCCTTCAAGGAACAACGCTCTGTATTCCCCCGGGGCCATGCCCTTTTCGTTCCTGAAGACTCTGTTGAAGCTTGGCATGCTCTTGAAGCCCGACAGCATGGCGACCTCGGTGAGAGTCCTGCCGCTCATGGCGAGCAGCTCGGTAGCCTTCTCGAGCCTTATCATGTTGAGCCATTTATTGTAATTCTTACCGGTGACATTCTTGAAGATCCTGGAAAAATACTCACGGCTCACCCCGGCCATCTCTGCCATCGCACCCTGTGAAAGGTCGTCTGCGGTGAGATTGTTCTTGATATAGTCGGTGACAGTTATCATCCGGCTCATTACATCCATGTTGCTGGTACGTTTGGCCTCGGTGTCGAGCTCATCGTAGAATTCTTCGTGATGCTGATCCAGTATGAGCGCAAGCTGCATCAGCAGCATACAGCATTTGAGCTCCCGGTTCACGTCCTCTGAGAGGAAGATCTCGCTCATTCTCGCTATGGTCCTTTCGAACAGGGATGCGACCTCAAGGTGAGTCTCTTTACGTATCACATCAAGATTCCTGAAATAATGCATGATTCGCTGAAGGTCAAAAAGCGAGTTGAAAAGGGCATTGGCGAAATGGATGTTCGTCGTCTGGCTAAGATCTGCGTCTATTATGGCGTGCATCTCCATCGGCCAGATCAGCACTATGTCTCCCCGGGCCAGTTCGTATTGCTTTTGATTCACGTTGTAGATCTGCGGCGTCCCCGGGCCCACGAGGATGATCTCTCCATAGGAGTGCCAGTGCATGTCGTGGCATGTCTTTTGGGAGCCGAAAGACATGTTGAAGGAGCTGTCCTTATCAAAATCGTATTTTTCGTATTGAGTATAATTCATGTTTCTTATTGTATTGAATGCAGGCGTATTGTCAAAGCATTATATTTTGTTGTCTGATATCAGCTTTTGTTGTATCAATCATGTGTGTTTTATGTTAATATAAACTATGTATGTGTTTTTATACAATACCTGCGGAGCAAGAAATTTATCATGATCTGTCCCGCCTATAAATACAGAGTCGGAAGGAACCGGTTTTTTGGACATCGTTTATTTTGACATCAATGCAGTTATTCTCTGTCTTCTGCTGCTTTTCACTCTTATAGTGCACAGAGGCATAAGGCTTGAGCAGAACCGCATATACGTATATCTGCTGGTCTCAGTACTCATCGCAGCGCTGGCTTCTATTTGCATGAGTCTCGGGGAGAATGCGCGGAGCATGGGGAACGTGTACTTTCTGTCGAAGCAGGAGGTCATGTATCTGTCGACATTTGTCTACATGTTTTTCCATGTGACCTGTTCGGCTCTTTTTTATCAATACGTGAGAGTCGTGCTCAATATCGAATCCAGCAGATTCTCCGATCTCATCCTGTCATATGCGCCGCTTGTCGCTGCATATACGGTCCTTGTGCTCACTCCGATGAACAATGCAGTGTTCTATATAACCGGCGGTATATATTACAGAGGCGAATACATCTGGATCTTTTATCTGGTGGCGGCGTGGTACACACTTGTGTCGATGAACTATGTGATGCTCTACCGGACAAATATACGCGCCTCGGTCTGTATTTCCCTGCTTTCCTTTGTGGTATTTGTAGGTGTGGGCGTATTGCTGCAGTTCACGGACAGCAGCATCAATGTGGAGAGCTTCTTTGATGCAGTGGCACTTCTGGTCCTGTACATTACCATAGAGCGGCCCGGAGACTATATCGACAGTCCTTCGGGGCTTCAGAATGATTATGCATTTTATGTAAACACGTCCATACGCATAAGGCGAAGGAGACCGGTCAGGATGGTGGCCGTCTCGCTGGATAATATCGACTTCCTCGACAACAGCATAGGATATGAGACTACTTCCATGCTATTAGCGCGCGCTGCGGACTTTTTTGAGAAGATTTCAAAGCAGACCGTCGCTTACAGGCTCGACAGGGATCTCTTCGTGCTGCTGATAAAGGAAGGAGCGAGCCTTACGCACCTTGAGCTGATGGATACCATCAGGCAGCGCTTTGCCGTGCCTTTCTTTACCGATACCTATTCCATCACTCTCTTCGACAGCTCCATGTATGTCAGCTGGCCGGATGACGTGAAGGATACTGAGGAGCTGAAGCGGCTGCTCACGATATTCACGGATAAGAACAGGCACCGCATGAGACATGTGGTGCAGGCAAGTTCGATCGACCTCGATCTCGACAGGAGAAGAAAGAGCATTGATTTCCTGCTGCACGGCGCGATAGCCAGCGAGAGCTTTAATTTCAAATACCAGCCGATCAAGTCGGCATCCACGGGCAGATTCGATGCGGTGGAGCTGAAGCCTATGCTCGAGAGCCCTGAATTCGGCATGATAGCGCCGAGCGAGTATTATCCCATAGCTGAGGACAACGGCACGGCGGTCCCTGTCATCAAGCATATATTCAGGGTCTGCTTTGAATTCATTAAGGAGTCGGGGATCACCGAGACGGAGATAGGTGAATATGCGATCCCTGTGCCGAATGCATTTCTTCTCATGAGGAGCGCGGCGGCCTGGGTGCTGGAGACGGCATTAGAGCACGGTGTGGATCCTCAGTATGTGACGATCGAGATATCGGAGAATACCATGATAGATTACAACTACGCGCTGGAGGAGAATATAAGAGCCCTCCATGAAGCCGGGTTTTCTTTCATGCTGATGGATTACGGCAACGGTTACACGGATGCCGAGATGATGCTCAAGATGCATCTTAAGGAGGTCGCGCTGAACAGGGATCTTCTGGCTTCGGCGCCGGTATCGGGCAAGGCCGACACGCTCATAAGATGCGCGATAGACATGATGAAGAGCCTGTCCATAGGGATCAAGGCATCCGGCGTGGATACGCCCGAGCTTGAGGCATACGCGCTTGAAGTCGGAGCGGACAAGCTGCAGGGATTTGCTCTGTCCAGATTCCTCTCCGGCGCTGATCTGATCAAATTTGTAAAGGAAAGGGGGGAACGGCCATGACGTCGGGGTACTACTTTGACATCTCTGCTTTTCTTATCCTCCTTTGCCTGACTTATGCTTATTTCATCCAGAGTCTGCATAAGGTGGAAGACAATAACATCGTGTTTGCGTCGATGCTCTGCGAACTCCTGTCTGCGGGACTCGGCGTCGCGTATTACATCGATCCTCTGAGGGAGAACGTGCTCGCAGCGCCTTTTTATGTGGCCTCCTGGTCTCTGACTGCGACATCTATCACACTTCTTGTGCTCTATTTCTACATGAACAGGGCATACAATAAGCACATCCAGTGGATCCTGATACTTCTGGGGATCCCGTTTGTTGCGGATCTTGTCTTCACGGGACTTGCCTCACTGGAGGGTTCTCCCGTATTCAGGACAGCGGCATACTGCTGCGATCTGCTGATCCTTATCGTGGGCGTGGGCATCGCTCATACCTATAAAAAGATCACAACAATTGAGCGTACCATAATGCTCAATCTGATGCTCTTCTCGGTCATGGCGGCTACTTTGATCGAGCTGCTCTCCCCCACATTGCTGATACAGAAATTTGTGATCTCCCTGCTCTTTGCAGAGGCCTTCTTCAACCTGAAGGATCCTGAGGAGCAGTTTGACCAGCAGACCGGGCTTTTGGGGATTGAATCCTTCAGGGAAGAGATAAGAAGAAGGTTTTATTATCTTAATAAGCATGGGGGCAGCGTAAGTCTGGTGCTCCTTGCCATACATAATACGGAATCCTTCTTCAAGCTTCTTGGCGAGGTGAACGAGGCAAAGCTTCGCAAGGTCGTCATGAGCGAGCTGACGAGGATCGCGGACGGGACCAGCATCTACAGGTTCTCGCGCGGAGTGTATCTCTTCATGGGAGAAAATGATGATGACGTCGAAACTGACAGGATACAGCGCGCTCTGAAGCAGAGATTCGAATCCACCTTCGGAGAGGAAGCGTATGAGATGGAGCTTATGTTCTCCACCTCGCTCATTAAGCTTCCGGAGATGGCATCCGATTCAACCGCTCTGGATGATCTGGTGCATATGGCAGTGCGCGAGGGCCGTCTCTACGGAAGACCCGTGATAGATGCGGGATCGCTGGATCTTGCCAATGAGGAGTACATGAGGCAGGTCGATGAGAAGGTAAGGAATGCGGTTTCGTCGGGATCGCTGGAGGTGTATTACCAGCCGATATATTCGATCAAGAGAAAGAAGTTCGTATCTGCCGAGGCTCTGCTGAGGCTTCATGACGGAGACAAATTCATATCGCCGGATATCTTTATCACGGTTGCCGAGAATAACGGCTCTATAATCGAGATAGATGACTATGTGGTACAGCAGGTCTGCAAGATGATCTCCACAAGGAACATCGAAGAGCTGGGACTTTCGTACATAGAGCTGAATCTGTCCGTATCCGACATGCTGCAGGATGACATCGCCGAGAAGCTTACCAAATACACGGAGATGTATCACGTGGATCCCTCGCTGATCAATCTAGAGATCACCGAGACCTCGGACGATGCTTTCACCGGTGTGGTGGAGACCAATGTGATGAAACTGTCACATCTTGGATTCAAATTTGCTCTGGATGACTTCGGAACGGGATATTCTTCTCTTTCCCGTATCATAATGATGCCCTTCGACATCATCAAGCTGGACCGCACCATAGTCCAGGCTCCTTTCAATATGGAGACTGACGGAGAGAGGAACAGCGCGCTGACTCTGCTTGAGAGCTCTGCGGACATGATCGGACAGATCGGCTCCGAGACCGTGGCAGAGGGCGTGGAGACGAAGGATCAGACAGATAAGATGGAAGAGCTCGGCATCGATCTGATACAGGGTTTCTACTATGCGCGTCCCATGCCTGAGTCCGACTTCATCAACGCCGTGAAGGCGAAGAACAGGAAATAAAAGCGCGCGGATCCGGGCTTTTGGATGCAATGAAGGGGCTCCCGGGCGGACTAAGCCACGGACTTTGTTGTGATCAGGGCCCGCATGGCGTTAAGGACGCAGAGCACCATCACTCCCACATCGGCAAATACGGCAAGCCACATTCCGGCTATTCCAAGCGCCGACAGCAGAAGGCATAACAGCTTGATCCCTATGGCAAAGACTATATTTTCCTTTACTATCCTCAGGGTCATTTTGGCGATCCCTATCGCGTCCGCTATCCTTAAGGGATTATCATCCATCAGCACGACATCGGCAGCTTCTATTGCGGCATCCGACCCCATGGCTCCCATGGCGATGCCGATATCTGCTCTTGAGAGGACGGGTGCGTCATTTATCCCGTCACCTGCAAAAGCGAGTCTTCCTTTTTCCGCGCCGCGGCCTGTGATGGCGTCGTCCACCCACTGAACCTTATCCTGAGGGAGAAGCTCAGGGTGCACCTCGCTGATACCGAGCGTTTTGGCTACGCTGTCCGCAATCTTTGAAGCATCGCCTGTAAGCATCACTATGCGTTTTATCCCGGAGGATCTGAGATGCTGTATGGCTGCTGCGGAGTCCGGCTTTATCACATCGGAGATGACTATGTGGCCCGCATAATCACCGTCTATCGCAACATGTATCACGGTACCGGCATCATCCGGGCATTCCACGTATCTGGCTCCGACATCCACCATGAGCCTGGTGTTGCCGACGGCGACATTCTTGCCGTCAACGACCGCTTTTATCCCGTGCCCTGCGATCTCTTCGATGTTCGATACCCTGGAGAGGTCGGGCTCCTTTTTACATGCCTTCTTCAGGCTGACGCTTATCGGATGGGAGGATGCGCTCTCTGCAAGAGCCACAGTCTTGATAAGCTCCTCTTCGCTCAGGGGGCTTAAGTGCACGGCGTCCACCTCGAAGCTGCCCTTTGTGAGCGTGCCTGTCTTGTCGAAGACCACGGTGTCTGCTTCCGAGAGGGTCTCGAGATAGTTGGAACCCTTGACCAGTATGCCCGCGTGGCTCGCGCCGCCGATACCCGCAAAGAAGGACAGCGGGATGGAGACCACAAGTGCGCAGGGGCAGGAGATTACAAGGAAGGAGAGTGCCCTGTATATGAAGGTCCCCCAGGCCGGGTCAGTACTAAGAAAGAGCATCCGAGCTACGGGCGGCAGGACGGCAAGCGCCACAGCCGAATACACCACTACCGGGGTATAGATGCGGGCAAACTTCGTGATGAAGTTTTCTGATCTTGATTTTCTGGAGGAGGCATTTTCCACGAGGTCGAGTATCTTTGATACCGTGGATTCGCCGAATTCCTTTGTCGTGCGGATAGTCAGCGGGCTTGTGAGATTGATGCAGCCCGAGATGACTTCGTCGCCGATGCCGATATTGCGCGGCAGACTCTCGCCGGTAAGGGCAGCGGTATCAAGGGAACTTGTGCCTTCCGTCACGATGCCGTCGATGGGCACTTTTTCTCCGGGATTGACGATTATCTCGGATCCTATGGCCACCTCATCGGGGTCGACCTGTTCTGCTTTACCGTCTGTCATGATCGTCGCGTGATCAGGTCTTATATCCATGAGCTCTGATATATTGCGGCGGCTCTTCCCCACGGCGACACTCTGGAACCACTCGCCCGTCTGATAGAAGAGCATGACGGCGATGGCTTCTTCGTATTCTCCGACGCTGCCCGTCATGTCCTCGTAGAAGGCAAGTATCGCGGCTCCCATCGTCGCTATGCACATGAGGAGGGATTCGTCCATGGGCTGGCGGTTCTTAATGCCCTTGAAGGCCTTCCTTATGACATCATGCCCGATGATGATATAGGGGATCATATAGAGGGCAAGGCGGATGAGCGCTGCTGCCGGGACCGGGGCGCCGAGCGCAGTCATTGCTGACGCAAGGGCGCCGGATGCAGCCCAGAGCGCTGCAAGGAGCAGGGTGGAGACTATGATGCGGATGAGAGTGGATCGCTGTTTTTTGGTCATCGTAAATCCTTTCGAGGGTGTCAGGGGTGTCAGGGGGACGTACCTTTTGACACCCCCCTATCAAAGATAGATCTCGCAGTCGTCTTCGACCTTCTTGCAGGCCGTAATTACGCGGGGCATCACTTCTTTGGGATCGGCCCCGTCCTCAAATTCCACATTCATCTTCAATGCCATGAAGTTCACGACGGCATCCTTAACACCTTCGGTCTTCTTTGTGGCTTCTTCCATCTTGGCGGCGCAGTTTGCGCAGTCGACTTCTATCTTGTAGCTTTTCTTCATGATGTCCTCCGTTTTTGTGTCAAAGAGAAGAGATCTCTGTGGCACCTGCGATTTGATTTAACAATTAAACGATTGTTTAATTGTTGTATTTATATTATACTTCTTCATGGAGTAAGTCAAGAGGAAATATGAGGTCGGGCGCGACATCGGCCGTATGGTGCATAAGCAGCCGCATCGCAGTCGCATCGCAGTCGAAGCGCCCCTCTGAGGTGTAGATATGATACTTCCGCATGAACATAAGGATAAGGAGCACAGCGAGCTGCTGGCCGAGGAGATGCCGAGCCTTGAGGGCTTTACCACGGCATCGGACATATTCAGGCTGTTGGGCGACCCTTCGAGGGTGCGGCTTTTCTGGCTGCTGTGCCATACGGAGGAGTGCGTCACGGATCTTGCCGCCATGATGGATATGTCGGCGCCGGCTCTTTCGCACCATCTGAGGTTCTTAAAGACTGCGGGACTCATCGTATCACGGCGCGAGGGCAAGGAAGTCTTTTATAAAAGCGCTGACACCGAGCTTGCTGATGCGCTGCATCATATCATTGAGGACGTGGTCGAGATCGCATGCCCGGACTGTGACTAGACGGCTTGTATCGCATGCCCGGACTGTGACCTGGCAGCAGGGATCGCACGTTGAAGAGTAACCTTACAGCAGGGTACACGCGCCGGGGAGTGACCGGGCGGACGGTATCTCATGCCGGAGAGTGACCGGCATATCGAAACGGAGCAATATATTGGAGAAGAAGTCGAATTACATCAACCTGTCCCGTGAGATATCGGAGAGGATAGAGCAGGACAGAAGAGATCATTGGACAAATCCATACGCCTGCAGTGACGGGGAGATAATAAGAAGACATCCGTCCCACGATGTCGCCAATCTTCAAAGACCGGCTTATGTCCGTGACATCGAGAAGATAATGAATGTCCCTTATTATAACCGCTACTCCGACAAGACCCAGGTCTTTTCGCTGGTGCGCAATGATGACATATCAAGAAGAGCGCTCCACGTCCAGTATGTATCGCGGATATCAAGGAACCTCGGACGTCTTCTCGGACTCAATACAGACCTTATCGAGGCCATAGCGCTGGGACACGACATAGGACATACGCCCTTCGGACATGCGGGAGAGAGGGCCCTGTCCAGGCTCTATCACAGCCACACCGGGAGATATTTCAATCACAACGTGCACTCAGTCAGGGTGCTTGACGATATCTGCTGTCAGAATCTCTCATTGCAGACTCTCGATGGCATCATCTGCCATAACGGAGAGATGGAGATGAAGGAATACAGGCCGAGGAGGGAACGTCTTGATTTCCCGGGCTTTGATGAGATGAAGGAAGAGTGCTATGAGGATCCTTCAGCGATCGCCCGTCTCGTCCCCTGTACGCTGGAGGGCTGCGTGGTGCGGATCTCCGACATCATCGCCTATATAGGTAAAGACAGGCAGGACGCGGAGCGGCTCAAGCTTTTTGACGAGGATCCTGAGTTTTCGAAGAAGAAGATCGGCTCTCACAACGCCGAGATCATCAACAACATGATAGTGAACATAGTGGAGAATTCCTACGGGAAGCCATATCTTAAGATGGACGACGATTACTTCGAGGAATTCTCGCTGGCAAAGAAGGAGAATTATTCGCATATCTACGGGAATGCGAAGACGGAGGCTTCCTTTAAGGAGACGATAGAGCCGATGTTTGCGGACCTGTACGAGGAGCTCCTTGATCAGGCGAAGAAGAAGGATCCCGATTCGCTCTTCATGCGCCATCATGTGCAGTACATAGAGAAGATCACGAAATACGTGCACATCCCGCATAAGGATTACAGGGATAATACCCCGGACGACATGGTGGCGGACTATATAGCTGGAATGACAGATGATTACTTCATCGATCTGCACTCATATCTTTTTCCGGATTCACAGTATAAAGTGGAATATAAAGGGTATTTCTAGAGTGTTAGGGAGCGTTACGGGGGCAGCGGCCTCTGAGAGCCTCAGAGACTTTTCAGAACAGCGTTTATTATGGCGGCGGCCACGGGGCTTCCGCCTTTGTTGCCTTCATTGACGATATAGGGGATGCCGCTTTCCATGATGAGTTCCTTGGAGGCGACTACGTTCACAAAACCTACCGGGACTCCGATTATGAAGTCGGGAGTGAAGATATTATCTGTGTAAGATTTATGTAAACTTATCAGAGCGGTGGGAGCGTTGCCTATTGCGAAGATCAGCTTTTTATCAGGGTTGGCATTATGTAAACTAATTGCTTTTTCCATCGCAACATACGCTCTGGTCTCCCCTCTTTCTTTTGCTTCACGCGCGACATCGCTGTCCGCCATGAAGCAGTGCACGCTGCCGCCGAATGAAGCGAGGCGGTCTTTATTTATCCCCGTAAGAGCCATGTTGGTGTCGGTCACGATATCGGCGCCTTCCCGGATAAGGTCTTGAATTATGTTAACCGAGCCGGGCGAGAAGCGAAGAGTCCCTGCGTAGTCGAAGTCCGCGGTGGTGTGGATGCAGCGGACTATGATGCTGCGGCAGAGGGAGAGCTCTTCTTCGGTGGAAGCATGATAATCCAAAGGCACAGATATGTTCTGTGCCTTCAGTTCGTTCTGTATGATCTCGAAGCTTCGCTTTTCTATCTCGTCAGGTCTTAGAGTTTCCATTTATATTTTTTGCTATGGCCTGCTTCAGTCCGGTGTAACACATAGGACATTGCAGGTCTGATCCTGCTAAGCTTTCTTGACGAGCAGGGACTGGCCGGTCATCTCGGCGGGCTGGGGAAGTCCCATGATCTCAAGGAGAGTCGGGGCTATGTCGCAGAGCTTGCCGCCCTCGCGCAGAGTATATGCCGGATCGTAGTTGTAGAGGATGAAGGGCACGGGATTCGTGGTGTGCGCCGTGTGGGGCTCGCCTGTCTCGTGATTGATCATCTGCTCTGCATTGCCGTGATCGGCGCAGATGAAGAGCGCTCCGTTCATCTTCTTCACGGCGTCTACAGCGGCGCCCACGCACTGGTCGATGCGCTCGACAGCCTTGATGGCAGCCTCCAGTACTCCTGTGTGGCCTACCATGTCGGGATTTGCGAAGTTGATTATTATCACATCAAACTTGCCGGAGGTGATGGCGGCATCGAGCTTTTCCGATACCTCGGGCGCGCTCATCTCGGGCTTTAAGTCATAGGTCGCCACTGCAGGAGAATTGACGAGTATCCTTTCTTCGTCCTTATTCGGCTCCTCGATGCCTCCGTTGAAGAAGAAGGTCACGTGAGCGTACTTCTCGGTCTCCGCAAGACGGAGCTGCTTCAAGCCGCAGGCAGCAAGATATTCGCCGAGGGTATTTTTTATTTCCTCCTTCTTGAAGGCCACAAGCTTGTTGGGGATCGTCTCGTCGTAATCCTTGAAGCACACGTAGGTGAGCGGCATGAAACCGTTCGCTCTCTTCAGGAATGCTATGGATTTGGTGTCGGAGGGATCGCCGCCCTGCGCCTTGATGTCATCATCCGAGAAGCAGAACGCCTTTGTTATCTCGCGCGCCCTGTCGGGACGGAAATTAAAGAAGATCACGGAATCGTTTGGCTTTACCACCGATACCGGAGAACCGTCCTCGTTCGTGATGACTGTGGGCAGTACGAACTCGTCTGTCACGTCATTGTCATATGAATCCTGCATCGCCTTGATGGGATCGGTGGCTTTGACACCCTCGCCGAGCACCAGAGAATCATACGCCTTCTGGATGCGGTCCCAGTTGTTGTCCCTGTCCATAGCGTAGTAGCGGCCGGAAAGAGAAGCAACCTTACCTACTCCGATCTCCTTCGTCTTGTCGATAAGCTGCTGGAGATAGTCCTTGCCGGATGCGGGAGGTGTGTCCCTGCCGTCAAAGAAGGGATGGAGATACACGTCCTTGAAGTCCTCTCTTTTGCAGAGCTCGAGAAGTCCGTAGAGGTGCGTGTTGTGGCTGTGCACTCCGCCGTCGGAGAGCAGGCCCCAGATATGAAGGTCGGAGTTGTTCTTCTTGCAGTTATTTATTGCAGCCAACAGCTCCTCGTTCTTGAAGAAGACGCCTTCTTCTATGTATTTCGTGATCAGTGTGAGATCCTGGTAGATGATGCGGCCGGAGCCGATGTTCATATGTCCGACCTCGGAGTTGCCCATCTGTCCGTCGGGAAGTCCTACGGCAAGACCGGATGCGTATCCCTTCTGAAAGGGGCATTCAGCCATAAGCTTGTCCATCACCGGCGTATTCGCCATGTATACGGCATTTGCATCGTGCTCATCCGACAGGCCGTATCCGTCAAGTACCATCAAAACAACAGGTTTCTGTCTCATATGTTCCTCCCTATGTGGTTTTATTTTCCTGTGCGCCGGGCTGCGCTCACTTTGCGACGAACCGCTTCAGATCGCTGTCGTAGCTGTATCCCGCGCCCTCAAGCTTCTCGCTTACGGCGTGCGCATCAAAGTCCTCTGCAGCTGCCATGTCATCAAGGTCGCTGTACTTATCGCGAAGCCCTGTATTGATATAACTCAAAAGCATGTTTGGATCGTTTGGCAGCATGATATGCACTCCTTTAACCTGATGACCGCACCGGATATCATATCACAGAGCGGGAGAAAATGCATCAGGGGTGTCAGGGGGACGTACCTTTTGACACCTTGTAGTGCAAAGGTGTCAAAAGGTACGTCCCCCTGACACCACCACCGTCTTCCCGTCGCTCGTCGTGACCACATCTCCGTCGGCCGTGCTGAAGACGTCGATACCCTTTTTATCGATCGCGGACATGAGCTTTTCATCCGGGGGATTGTCCGTGGATGTGCTTATTACCGCGTATTGCGCGCCTGTGGCCTTGAGGAGCTTCTTGATCTTCTTTTCGTATGAGCCGTGGTGCGGGATCTTGATCCAGTCGGCGGATATGTCTTCCCCGTCGTTAAGGATCTGCGCTATGCGGTCGTGTTCGATATCTCCTGTAAATAAAAACCTGCTGTCGCCGTACGTCATCAAACAGATGAGGGACATATTGTTGTCGTAGTCTTTTTCATCGGCCTTCAGCGCCTCGGGGTCGGTCGCTGGAAGTATCCTCAAAGAAAGATCCGGAAGGGTTACATCCAGAGGATCCCCGCTTACTGTTGTGACTCCGTCCCTGCCGTCAAGAGCTTTCATAAGAGGGGCATAGTATTCCTTTGCGCTCACGTAATCGGGGATATATATGCTCCCGACATCGTATTTTTCGAGGATATCAACAGCGCTGCCTATATGGTCGCGGTCGTAGTGGGTCAGGATCATATAATCAAAGGAAGAAATGTTTTTATTTACAAGGAAATGATCGATGGTGTCACAGGCCTCCGGCGTCGCGGCATCGATGATGCCCGTGCTGCCCTCCGAGATGATGACGGCGCAGTCGGCCTTGCCGACGTCGAGATTATAGATGGTCAGACCACCGCCTGCCGTGCTTTGCGCCGCACTCTGATCTGCGCTTTGATCTGCTCCCGGCGGCACGCCCTGCGCGGCGCTTTGATCGGAATTGTTTGTTGTTCCCTGTGGCAAGTTATGTAAACCCGAATGTTTTACGACAAAAAAGACGGAGCCTGCGACGAGCAGCCCCAGAAGGACGATGACTATGATGCTGAGTTTTGATCTTTTATTCATATATTATTGCCGGATACGGGCCCGGTTCCTTTGCTCTGCCTGTGTCCCGTATAGTATATCACATACAAAAAACTGCCACTTTTATTTTTCCTTCGTATAATTTAGTATAAGAGTCAGGACAGATACAAGGAGGATCATCATGGACGAGAAATTAAAGCTTTCCGACGATGCGCTCGAGGGCGTGGCCGGAGGAGTGAGTTTTGACTGGGGGCAGCAGAAGAGTAAGAAACCCATGAAGATGGATATGATCTGCCCGAAGTGCGGAGGGACGGTTCATCAGGAGTTCTTCCCCGACGGGTCGGTTAGATATAAGACATGCCCTAACATAGATAAGAGCGGAAAGGTATGCGGGAATCCGCTCGGCGAGGGGTGATCTTAAAGACTGATGCCCCATAATATAATGATACAGGGCACCATGTCAGGTGTCGGAAAAAGTCTTATCACTGCGGGACTATGCCGTATCTTCAAACAGGACGGCTATAGTCCCGCACCTTTTAAATCCCAGAATATGGCACTGAACTCATATGTGACGCGCGCCGGGCTCGAGATGGGCCGGGCCCAGGTGATGCAGGCATATGCTGCGGGAGCGGAGCCTGAGGTATCGATGAACCCCGTACTCCTGAAGCCTACTGATGATACGGGCTCGCAGGTCATAGTGAACGGGCGGCCTGTCGGCAACATGCCGGCCAGAGAATACTTTGAATACAAGAAGAGCCTGATCCCTGTGATAAAGAAAGCATATGATTCGCTGTCTTCCGTGTATTCGCCCGTCGTGATAGAGGGTGCGGGCAGTCCGGCAGAGATCAATCTTAAGGAAAACGACATAGTGAACATGGGACTGGCGCGCCTTATTGATTCGCCCGTCATCCTTGTCGCCGATATCGACAGGGGCGGTGTGTTCGCCCAGCTGTACGGTACCGTGATGCTTCTCGATCCGGATGAGAGAAGCCGCATAAAGGGTTTCGTGATAAATAAGTTCCGCGGCGATCCTTCGCTTCTTGATACAGGGATAACTGAGATTACGGCAAGGACAGGAATACCGGTCCTCGGAGTGGTGCCTTTCATACCGGATCTTAAGCTTGAGGATGAGGACAGTCTGACCGGCCGCTTTGAGCGGACAAGGGATGAGAGCGCCCTCATCACTATAGCCGTGATCCGCCTTCCCCGGATATCCAACTTCTCGGATATGGACCCCTTCGAGCAGAATAAGGACGTCTGCGTGCTCTACACAACGGATCCGGAAGAACTTCGGAGGGCAGACCTTATCATCATCCCCGGAACAAAGAATACGATAGGAGATATGCGCTTTCTGAAGGAGAGCGGACTGGCTGACGAATTATGTAAACTAGCCGGGAAAGTCCCGATATTCGGAATCTGCGGGGGAATGCAGATCCTCGGCAGAAGGATAAGCGACCCCGATGGCGTAGAGACTGAGGGATCACCGGAAGAAAGGGATATACAGGGACTCGGTCTGCTGCCTGTGGAGACAGTCCTTAAGAAGGAAAAGCACAGGGCGCAGACAGAAGGCAGTCTGGATAATGATATAGAAGGAATATTCAGCGTACTCTCCGGGATGGAGTATGAGGGATATGAGATCCACGCGGGGAGGACACAGTGGACAGAAGATGAGTGCGGTTTACATAATCAAGATGGCGTGCATAGCACAAACAGCTTGCATAACGCAGACAGTTTACATGATACATTCGGTTTGCTTGATATATTCGGTTTACATAATACGAACGAGCCGGCGCCGGTACTCCTGAGCACCGGGCAGGATGTATATGGGACCTATGTACACGGCTTCTTCGACAGGGCCGGTATAGCTGCGGCCGTTCTTAAGGCTCTGGCGGTGCGCAGGGGTGTAGAGCTCGATCTTTCGCGCCAGACCGATCAGCGCGCTTTCAGGGAAGCCTGCTATGATGTCCTCGCAGATACTCTGCGGGAGCATATTAATATGAAGAAAGTGTATGAGTTGCTGGGGTAAATACAAAGCCCGACGGGCGGCTTCGCGTGCTTTGCACGCTTTCACCGCCCTATAAATATTCGCATATCGCCGCGACCCTTCGGAATCGCGGCTTTTATGCTCATATTTATTAGCATCTCTAATGAAAATAAGCACCCGCATGCAAGCATGCGCGCTTATTTTCATTGAGATTGGGCTTTGTATTTAAATAAATACAATCTATATTTAGGGTTCGGGGTAATATATTTTGTTTTGCTGCCGATAAATATAGTGTAGGCAAAAGGATTTGCATATTTTTGAAGAAAGGAGGAGAACTTCAATGCGTATAGATGCACTTACACAGATCCAGCAGGTATACGGAGTCGGCAAGAACAAGAAGGTTGCAAAGTCCGGCAAAGTATCAGGCGGACATGACGCTGTGGAGATCTCCAGCATAGGAAAGGACATCCAGACGGCAAAGACAGCAGTCAAGAACGCTCCCGATGTGAGAGCCAACAGGATTGCGGAACTCAAGAAGCAGATCGCTGACGGTACATATAATGTATCAGGTGAGAGCTTTGCGGACAAACTGCTTGCCAAGTACAACGAAGCAGCAGGACTTTGACAGATCGGAGTGATGTGACGTGGCGAGCCTTATAGAGGTACTGATCGACGCACTTACAAAAGAAGAAAGTGAATACGTCACATTACTGGATCTGTCGAAAAAGAAGACCCCGATCATTATCGCGGGCGAGATAGAAAAACTTCAAACTGTCACGGATGAGGAACAGTCGGTGGTTGACAGACTCATTGCCCTCGATATAAAGAGGGCTGAGGCCATGAAAGATATCGCCGAAGTCATGAACAGGGACGTTGGGACTTTGAAGCTTTCGCATCTAATTGAAATGCTTGAAAACAGGCCGTCGGAGAGAGACGCAATGATCGAACTCCGCGACCGGCTCAAAGCCACTGTGGGCGAGCTCAAGATCATCAACGACCAGAACCGCGAGCTCATCAGACAGTCACTGGATATAGTGGATTTCAATCTGAATCTTATCAAATCTCAAAGATCCGCACCGGAGACGAGCAATTACAACCGCTCTGCCGGGATCGCAGGATCAGCTCTGGGAGGATCGACTGGCGGCTTTGACGCAAAACAGTAACCGAAGATAAAGGTTTTGCGAGGAGAGAGATATGTCGCTTTTTTCCGGTCTTTATGTAGGAGCGTCAGGGCTGGTGACCAACCAGAACGCACTTAATACCACAGCGCACAACTTATCCAATATCAGCACAAAGGGCTATACGCGTCAGCAGACTCTGCAGGCGAACAGGATGTATGACACCATAGGCAATGCATACGTCTCTCCGAAGCAGGTAGGTCTTGGCGTGTCTTATGCTGATGTCCGCGCAGTCAGAGACTATTTCCTCGACAAGGCATATCGCCAGGAGCTCGGCCGCACCGAGTACTACGAGACCAATTACAATATAGTAGCCGAGATGGAGACACTCTTCGGAGAGCTCGAAGGTGTTGCTTTTCAGGATTCCTTCATTGATTTCTACAGGGCAGTGGATGAGCTGAAGAAGATGCCTGAGGATGCGACGAATCAGGCACTGCTGGTCAGCAAGGCTCAGAGCTTTGTAGAGAGGGCTCAGGGAGTCTACAACGGCCTGGCGGAATATCAGGATAATATTAATATACAGATCAAAGAGACCATAGACAAGATAAATGATTACGGCAAGAAGATATGGGAACTCAATCAGAAGATCACGGCCATTGAGACCGGCGGCATCGAGCGCGCCAATGACTACAGGGATGCCAGGGACCAGCTGCTCGATGAGCTCGGCGCATTCGGCCGTATCACTTATGATGAGGGCTATTACGGCATAGTCACGGTACAGTTTGAGGGCACCGACTTCGTGACCCAGGATTACTTCAATCAGATGGGCTACATGACGGGGGATGAGTATAATAAATACTTCGCAGAGGACATCGCGATGCATGTGAAGGATCCCGTCGAGGACGGCTTCTATGTGCCTGTATGGCCTCTGTATAAGAATCAGGACGTCTTCGATCAGACGGAGATCATCTCCTCTGACCGGAATTCGGATATAGGATCCCTCAAGGCTCTCTACAATGCAAGAGGCAACAGGAGAGCCACGTACAAGGATCTCTTCAAGGCAGGCGAGACAAGTCAGGATTTCCCCGAACTCAATAAGGCCATAACCATAGACGGTAAGGAATATATTCCATATAAGGATAACCTTGGTCATTTCGAACAGAAGGAGAAGGATGGCAAAAGATATGCCGTGAGTGATACCGGCATGTTCGAAATAGACGGTCAGGATTATTACATCGTAGGATCAACGATCCACAAAGGTTCGACTTCGGGAGATCCTGTCGGTACGATCGATTCCGAAGGACGATTTACGATCGATGGCACAGACAAGACTTATAAAGTAGACGCCGGTCGTACCTTAGTAACGGCTATCAATGAATATACCTTCGATAAGGAAGGAAGGGTATACGATGTTGCTTCTGACGGCAAGTTCACGATCTCCGGCAAGGACTATTACATATCCGATGCAGGAGCTGTCACCGAAGACTCGCCGACAGGGTCTGCTGTCGGCTCTCTGGATGCCCGCGGAAGGATCAATATCCAGGGCATAGAATATATGGCGAAGAGGTCCGGAGGCCAGTTCAGTACGATGACCGCGTTTGATGCATACTATGTCGCGGATGACGGAACGGTCACCAATGTCGATTCCAACGTCGTGGTCGGCAAGCTCGGTATCAGCGAAGCTGACAGCGCAGTATATTTTGATGAAAAGACGGCCGGTTCATCTGTCATGAAGGTCATGGCAGAATTCGACAACCTCGTTCGCGGTGTCGTGACGGGCATCAACAAGGTCCTGTCATCCAACGGCACTTACGAGGGAGCGGAAGGAGACAATCTCCTCTTCAAGAGAGTCACCGAGGACGTGGTCAGATACGACCAGAACGGTAAAGAATATATAGAAAAAAGGATCACGGACGGGACGGACGGATGGACCACGGGCAATATCATGGTCAATCCCATAGTACAGAAGACACCTACCTATATGAACAACGGTTTCCGCCTTCCGGACGGCTCAAGAGACCAGGTCAAGGCAGACGCTCTTGCGCGTCTCTTCGAAGACAAGTACGGCTCACTGAATCCGGATACCGGTACGAGACTTGATTTCTTCGGATACTACTCAGCGATAATAAGTGAGAACGGCACCAACGGCAAGGTCTACAGGGCCGTATCCGAGAATCTGGATGCCATGAAGAGGGCGCTGGATGACCAGAGACAGGAGGTAGTAGGAGTCTCGGACAGCGATGAGCTCACCCAGATGATCCGCTATCAGAATGCATACAATGCATCATCCAGATACATCAATACAGTTAATTCACTGCTGGAGACACTGATCAACAGCATGAGATGATTTAAACTCACAAAGTGACGGGCAGGATCGTGGGAGTGCGAAGCACGAAACAATCCGTCTTAGATCAGATCGATAACAGCAACGACTGGAGTAATAACTGTAGCAGAAGGGAAAGGAGAGACACATGCCTTCACAGTTTTCCGGACTTATGATCGGATATTCGGGACTTACCGCAGCACAGGCGGCCCAGAATGTCACGGCCAACAACATCGCCAATATCAATACCGAGGGATACTCCAGGCAGGAGCTTAAGCAGGAAGCGGCTCAGGCTCTTCGTACCTATACCCATTACGGAATGGCCGGCGCCGGAGTCGATGCAAAGAGCATAGACCAGATCAGGGACGAGTACCTGGATGTCAAATACAGACAGAACGAGGGCACTCTCGGCGAATATTCAAGGAAGAACACATATATGGGCGAGCTTGAGAACTACTTCGTGGACAACGACATGGTCCCGGGCTTCAATACCGTATATGTGGAGCAGTTCTTTAATTCGATCTCCAAGCTACAGGACGATCCCGGAAGCTCCACCACAAGGACAGACTTCATCGGACATGCAAAGAGCGTGGTCGAGTACTTCAACAACATGGCCATCAATCTTGAGAAGACTCAGGATAATGTCAATCAGGAAATAAAGGATGTGGTGGACCGCATCAATTCCATAGGAAGCCAGATAGCATCCCTGAACAAGCAGATCAATACGATCGAACTCAGGGGCACTGTCGCCAATGAGCTCAGAGACCAGAGGGCGGTGCTTTTGGATGAGCTCTCCCGCATAGTGGACGTCGATATCAGAGAGGTCGACATGTATAACTACGGCGACCCCGAGAATCCCACCGGCGGCAAGGTCTTCCAGGTCATGATAGGCGGAGCCTGCACATTGGTCGACGGATATGAATATGACACCTTAGAGTGCCGCTCCAGAGAAGCCAAGATGAATCAGTCGGATATCGACGGACTCTATGACATCTACTGGAAGAAGAACGGCGGCAAGTTCTATCCCATGGCGGACACCTTAAGCGGAGCGCTGAAGGGACTGCTGGAGCTTCGCGACGGCAACAACAAGGAATTCTTTGAGGGCAACATGGAAGTAGCTGCCGGAAGGGGGACATCCTCCATCTCGGTAACTGTTCCTGCGCTGATCCCTTACAGCCGTGCCGTTACAGATGCCGCTCCTGCAGGGCAGAATTATATTGATATTAATAGGATACCGGCGGATACTACAGTTCCCAATGCAGGTACTGTGGTGATAGACGGAACCCGTTATACATATTCGGGTCGGGACGATACACGACTCACAGGCCTTAAGTATAAGGATGAGAACGGAGTGGAGCATTCAGGGCTTAAAAATGACATAACGGCCGGGACAGCCGTAAGCCTCGGAAGGATCGATACGGGCGATGACAGACTCCTTGACATGAACAAGAGCACGCTTCCCGAGAGCGGCACGATCAATGTGAGCGGTTTTGATTATCTTTACACCTCATGGTCCTTTGTGGCAAACGAAGACGGGACCGGCACATACACATTTGATAATCTCAGATACAGGGATGCGAACGGTGATCTGCAGTACGGCCTGATGGAGGATATAGACAGCAACCTCACGGTAAGCGTCAGCGAGAGCATCAATTATATGGGCATACCTTATTATCAGGAGCAGCTCAATGAATTCGTACGCTGCCTTGCGAGCGCTTTCAACCTCATTGAGAGCAAGGGTCAGGATATCTACGGCCGCAAGATGGAGGACCGGAGCTTCTTCAGGATGGTGGATCCCTTCGGTGAGGAGCACAACCTGATACAGTCAAAGGACAGCAGGATAGGGACCGGAGATTATGAGCTCGGTACAGGGACCGCGGGCGTAGACAGCGAGGGCAGGGACTTCTATACATATAATTCTCTCACAGCGAAGAATTTCGTACTCAACAATGATATATTCGCAGACGTCGGCAAGATGGCCACCTCCTATGATGTAGATTCCGATATATCGGTGGATTCGGCGGATCTTGTGATGGATCTGTATTCGCTGAAGACCGACAAGGACAAGATCATATTCCGCGGCTGCTCGAGTGCGGAATTCCTGCAGTGCGTCCTGTCGGATGTGGCTCTGGCAAAGCAGAGCGCCAACACTTTTGAGAAGAATTACACGATCATCAAGCAGAGCATCACCAACCAGAAGCTCTCGGTATCGGGCGTGGATACTGATGAGGAGGCGCTGAATCTTGTGAAGTACCAGCATGCGTATGAGCTTTCGGCGAAGGTCATACAGACTATGACTGAGATGTATGACAGGTTGATACTTAATACGGGCGTGTGATGACATGCCGTCGGGCTTAAGCGCTGCACAATATGCCCTTTGGCATATTGTGAACGCCGTTTACGAGCGCCATGCGCGAGTGGCGTCGGTAAAGATGCGCAAATGCGCCCGCCAGGCATGCACTCATGCTCCGACTCGCAGATTGCAAAGATACGGTAATTCGCCCGAGTGACATACACTCATCCCTCGGGCCGGTCGGAAGGTAACAAAATAAGCACATAACAAGGAGAAGACAGTATGAGGATCACCAACAAGATGATGTCAGGCAATTCGCTTGCAAATATCAACAACAACAAGCAGTACCTGGATAAGCTGAACAATCAGATGGCGACTGAGAAGAAGATCACCCGTCCCTCTGACGATCCTATCATAGCGATCCGCGCGCTGAGACTTCGGAGTGAGCTCTCCGAGGTCACCCAGTACTACGGAGCGAATGTTCCCGACGCTCAGGCATGGGTATCGGTCACACAGAGCGCCATAAGCTCCACCAAGGATATACTGTCTTCCCTCAAGGCATATGCCGATCAGGGCGCTAACGGCACAAATACCGCGTCTGACAGGCAGAAGATCTACGACAATATGAGCTACATGAGGAAGCAGGTCTACCAGAACGGCAACGTGACCAATGCCGGAAGGTCTGTATTTACAGGCTACCGTACCGGAGAGGCTCTTACCTTCAAGGAGGATACGGTGGCTGATTACCGCGGGATCCACGACGGCTTCAATGCTTCCGATATCTCGAGGAACACATATATCTCGAGCCCCTTCTCTCTGGACAGCATCAACTCTCTTTCAATCTCAGAGAAGTTCGGGGATCTGGAGGATATAGGGATATTCAAGAAGGATGGAACGGATTACACCGTAAAAAAAGATGCGAAGGGCCATTATGAAACACAAAATATTGGAGGTGTTGAATACTATTTTTCCGATGAAGGTCATGCTGCTACATATTTTGGAAAGGTATATAATGGCTGCGTAGATATCGGCGGTACACCACACTATTGCGAGAGGGATGCCGAGGGATACTATATTCCTTTTACTGAAGGTGGCAAAACATACTATATTACGGATAACTCTACCGTCTGGGAGGATACCGGCGAGACTCTGACATCTGCGAAGATGATCACGATCAACGGGACCGACCATATTGTGAGCAGGAATTCCGAAGGGCATTATGATCCCATTACAGTCTCGGGCAGGACATACAATATCTCTGACAGTGGAGAGGTTACATATGATGTGGAAGGAGAGGTCGCCGTCCTGGAAAACAAGGTCAACCGTATCCGCCTGTCTTACGATAATATAGACCAGACCATAAAGAGCACCGCTCTGGGAAGATATGATGGCGATGAGGCAGGGGATATCGACGTATGGGGAGGCTCCACCGACTGGGAGAGGTACTGGCAGAACGGGAAACTGACGGGGGATGGGTTAGGTTTCTCCTCAGAGTTAACCGTTGATGGCCTGACAGTAAAGCTTTCATGGGATGAAAAGGGGGATCAGACTCTCGATGCCACTCCGATGCCTGATGATGTATATGACTTCATCGGGAGATTCAAGGAAGGACCTGACAGCAATCGTTACGGAGGTATCAGTCGCGACGGAAATGTATACGCTACGAAGCTTGAAGACAAGACCAAAGTCATCTACAGGACTGAGCTTGATCCGGACAAGGTCCCTTCGATCCCTGCAGACAGCCGGGAGACTCATCCCGTAGACGGACTTCAGAAGTTTGAGATCAAATATAATGGCCAGACCTATTACATCAAAAAGCTTGAGGACGGTAAGTTTTGGGCTGTATCGGATCCGGGTGATACTCAAGCCTTTATGGATATAGATGTAGCCAATAATACAGACGGGACGCTTACAGTCAAGGTCCCGACGGACGGCGGGAACTGGAATACAGCAAAGGAATGGAACGTATTTAACATCAGCGCGGATGCGCGCTCCGTTACATCTTTTTATCATGAGTCCATCCTTACGGCAAAGATCGTCACATCCGATGCGACAGTGGCAAAGGACTCAGCAGGCAAGGGAGTTACCGCCTATGAATATCTTGCCCTTGATCCGAACAACAAGAATTCGGACAACGGATATATCAGGACGGATGAGGAGGATATCACGGATCCCACCAATAGGACATCGGCAGCAAAAAGCGTGTATCTCCTCGCCGATACCGGAGAGCTGGTATTCGGAAGCGACATAGCAAATACCCTTTCTGCTCTTAAGGACATCCCGGGTGTGGATACGATCTCTGTTGTCTATGACAAGAGCAATTACAAGGAAGGTGATGTAAGACCCGAGCATTACTTTGATGTCACCGGCATGGATGACAAGCACACCGTGTTCGATCCCATAGTCTATGATGATGCGCACCAGGCTATCACCTATACCATAGGCACCAACCAGAGCATCAAGATCAATACCAATGCCGACGAGGTCTTCGATACCCAGATAGCACGTGAGATGGATGACATCATGAATGCCATCAAGGATTATGACGCTGTCGAGGTCAAGGTGAAGCGTCTCAAGGAGATGCAGGAAGATACGGTAAGTTACGGCCCTGCTGATCAGGAGAAGATCAAGCTCCTGCTTGACGCAGCCAACAAGGAGCTCGACTATGCCAAGAACAAGCTGCAGCGCACCTACGAAGATGCGATCACGCAGTTCGGCAAGTTCTTCGATCAGGCCAACAAAGCCGAGACCGCCTGCGGAACCGTGGACAGCCGCCTGACTCTCGTCTCAAACCGTCTCATGGAGGAGAAGACAACGGTCACGACGCTTGCCTCCGAGAATGAGAACGTGGACATCACCAATATCGCGGTAGAAGTCAGCGAGGCGAACCTCGTGTACAACGCGGCGCTGATGGCCACCGGACGCATCAGCCAGCAGACGCTGGTGGATTATATCTAAGGACGTGTCAGGGGTGTCAGGGGGACGTACCTTTTGACACCTTTGCACTGCAAGGTGTCAAAAGGTACGTCCCCCTGACACCCCTGACACCGATATAAAAAGTGTAGTTGTTTGAAGGGTGTTTATGTTATAATACTCTTGTTTCTTTTATGTCATTCTTTTTGGAGGTACACATGAAGGTTAATACAAAGCTTTTCGGCGAGATCGAAATCGATGATGACAAGATCATCACTTTTGAAGGCGGCATAGTCGGCTTCCCTGATCTTAAGAGATTTGCGCTGATGCATGATGAAGACGAAGACGACGGCGGACAGGGACTTTCATTCATGCTGTCTCTGGACGAGCCCGCATTCGCTATGCCGGTGGTGAATCCTCTGGTGGTAAAGGACAGTTATAATCCGGTGGTAGAGGACGATTATCTTATTCCTCTGGGCGAGCTCAAGGAAGAGGATATGCTGGTGCTCGTGACTGTCACCGTTCCGCATGACATCACCAAGATGACGGTGAACCTCATGGCTCCCTTTATCGTGAATGCAGCTACCAAGAAGGCCGTTCAGGTGATCCTTGATGAGGATGACAAGTATCCCGTCAAGTATCCGATATACGAGGTTCTCGCCAAGGCAAAGGATGAGGCCATAGCAAAAGCAAAGGGGGATTGACCTATGCTCACTCTCTCAAGGAAAAAGAACGAATCCCTGATCGTGAACAATAATATAGAAGTCACGATCCTGGACATTAAGGGAGATCAGGTTAAGGTGGGTATATCCGCTCCCAAGGAGGTGCCCATATACAGGAAGGAGATCTATCTGCAGATACAGGATGCGAACCAGAACGCCACATCCGTGGAGGGACTGGAAGGCCTGAAGGTCCTCTTCAAGAAATGATCATCCGATGCCCGCAGGTTAAACCCTGCGGGCTTTTTTATTTTCATGCTAAAGTATTTTGTAAAATGTGCCGATAAATCAAATAGACGTATCAGATTACGTACGTTGATCGTGCATCATATCAGTTAAGACAAGGAGGTAAAACTGTTATGTCCATAGAACCTATCAGCACCGGCATGACCTATCAGGCGATCAATACGCCGCAGGTAAAGCCTGTGGAGCAGACCGCCGCAGATCTTGCGGAGAAGACAGTCATCTCGGAGCAGCAGCAGGCCGTAGAGCCCAAGATCCAGGAGACACAGAGCGCCGCTGAGGAAGGATCCGGAAGCGGACAGGGCCAGAATCAGAACCTGGCCGGAGAGCAGGCCCAGAAGAATCTCGAGGTACAGAACGAGAAGATCAAGAATGCAGTCGAAGAACTCAACAAAAAGATAGAGAGCCATTCGGAGGCAGTGTTCGGTATACATGAAAAGACCAACCGTGTCACGATCAAGATCGTGGACAAGGATACCAAGAAGGTTATAAAAGAGCTTCCGCCCGAGAAGACTCTTGATATGATCGCGAAGGTCTGGGAGATGGCGGGCATACTCGTAGACGAGAAGAAGTAAGGGGGTAACGTATGTCTAACAGGATGAGAATGAGCGGTATCAATTCCGGCATGGACACCCAGTCTATAGTCGAGCAGCTGGTACAGGCCAAGAGCACCAAGAAAGAAAAGCTTAAGAAGCAGCAGACGAAGCTGGAGTGGAAGCAGGACGCATGGAAGACCCTGAATTCCAAACTTTTCAGCCTCTATAATGAGCAGTTCGGCACCTTAAGGTTTGACGGAGCCTTCAAGAAAAAGAAGGCATCCATAGTCGACGGCTCCATAGCGAGTGTATCTGCAAACGGCAGCGCGGTCAACGGCACCCAGACGCTTGCAGTCAAGCAGCTTGCAAAGACTGCTTATATGACCGGCGGCAAGCTTGCAGACAGCACCAAGGCATCGACAAAGCTGAAGGATTTTCTCGGTGATGACGCTGCGACATATTTCGGCGAAGACGGCTCCAACCTTATGCATTATAAGGTCAAGAGCTCGACGGGGGCATCACAGAAGGTCGTTACCCTGGCTGCCGACATGACCATGGAAGAGGTTGCCCAGCAGTTTTCAAATGCGGGCTTCAATGCAAACTTTGATTCAAATACTCACCGCTTCTTTATATCATCCAAGGCAGAAGGGGCAAGCGGCAACTTTGAGATACTCTCTTCGGATAATGTGGATGTACTTAACGGCGCTGCTCCGGAGTCCAATGCATATAAGCTTATGAATACCCTCGGACTTACGAAGAGCGCTTCCGGTGACGGCTTCATACCGGGTCAGAATGCTCAGATCCTCCTCAACGGTGCTGAGTTCGAGAGCAATACGAACTTCTTCCAGATCAACGGTCTGGATATCACGGCTACCAAGGTCTCTGATATCGGCAGCGACGGCAAATATGTCACGACCAATATCTCCGCGCAGACAGATGTGGACGGCGCCTACAACATGATCAAGGACTTCCTGAAGAAGTACAATGAGATCATCAACGAGATGGACAAGCTCTACAACGAGAAGCCCAACAAGACCTATGAGCCGCTCACTTCCGAGGAGAAGGAAGAGATGTCCGAAGAGGAGATCAAGGAGTGGGAGAATAAGATCAAGGATTCGCTCTTAAGCCGTGACGATAACTTAAGGACTCTTATATCCACCTTAAAGGACGGGATGTCAAAGTCTTTCACGCTTGAAAACGGCAAAAAATACAGCCTTGCTTCGTTCGGTATCAATACCCTCTCTTATTTCGAGGCAGGAGATAATGAAAAGGGCGCCTACCATCTGGACGGCGATGCCGATGATGACAAGACCAAGGGCAACGACGATAAGCTCAAGGCTGCTCTTACCGATAATTTTGATGATACGGTGAAATTCTTCAATCAGCTGTCCAAGGGCTTATATGATGCCCTCGGCAAGCAGATGACGAGAGTCCCGGATTACAGATCTTTCCAGAGCCTCTACGACGACAAGATGCTCCAGAAGGAGTACGATAACCTCACAAGTGACATCAAGAAGGAAGAGGATTATCTGTCTGATTATGAGGACAAATGGTACGACAAGTTCGCGGCGATGGAGAAGGCGATGTCCAAGGTCAATGCCAAGTCCAACGCGCTGGCAGGACTCTTCGGAACAAATTAAGAGGCCGGTTGACTGGGGTGCTCCTGCAGCGGGGCAGGGCATCACAGAAAATTAATGTTTTTACATTTGAGGGGTTCAGATTCTGAACCCCTCAACCGATATATATAGTGTAAAAACATTGAACTATCATCACCCGGATTCATAGATTTTGGAGGACATGATAATGAAAGCAGCAGTAGCATATCAGCAGTATAAGAACAGCAAGGTTCTCACAGCTTCTCCCGCGGAGCTCACATTAATGCTTTATGACGGATGCATCAAGTTCTGTAACATGGGCGTCATGGCGATCAACGGTAAGGACTATGCCGCAGCCAACAAGAACATCCAGAAAGCAGAGAGGATCATAGGCGAGTTCAAGATGACTCTGGATCACAAATACGAGGTTGCAAAAGACTTCGATAATATATATGATTATGTTCTGAGGAGACTTCACGAGGCCAATATGCACAAGGATACGGAGATCCTGAACGAGTGCATTACTCACATGAGAAGCCTCAGGGATACATGGAAAGAAGTTATGAAGCAGGCCGGACAGCCCGCTATGCCGGAAGCCGCACAGGCATGAATCACCGCACCGTCCGGCACTGACCGGAGGTGAAGATGGCAGAAGCATATATGACGATGCTCATAGAGAGCCAGGAAAAGAAGCTGGAGCTTCTGGAGAGGGCCATAGAGCTCGACAAGGAACAGGAAGAAATAATTACAGGCGACAAGCCTGATATGGGAGCACTCGATGCGAATATGGACGCAAAGGGTGCTCTTATTGACGAACTCGATAAATTAGACGACGGCTTCGAGGCGCTCTATGAAAAGATACGCGAGGAGCTTATCGCCAATAAGGATGCCCACCGCGAGGAGATACTGAGGCTTCAGGACCTTATCCGGAAGATCACGGAGAAGATCGCCGAGGTTGAGGCTATAGAGGCCAGATCGAAGGCCAATTTCGAGATGTTCATGAAGAACAGAAGGCATGGTATAAAGGACAATAAAAGCTCCGTGAAGGCCGCCAATGTCTATGCTTCCAATATGAGGCGCATGAACAAGATAGACCCCATGTTCGTGGACAATAAAAAGTAATACAGATATGGGGGACAGGATAATGAAATTCACTAAGATGGAAGGCTGCGCCAACGACTACATCTACGTCTATACCGGCACTGAGTCTGTGCCGGATGAGCAAAAGAGCAGCCTTGCAATACGTCTGTCCGACCGTCATACGGGCATAGGTTCTGACGGTCTTATCTTTATCAATCCCACTGACAAAGCTGACTTTGAGATGGAGATGTATAATTCCGACGGCTCGCTTGGCGCCATGTGCGGCAACGGCATACGGTGCGTGGGAAAGTATGTGTATGACAGAGTGCTCATAGACAGGACGGAATTTGATATCCTGACAGGCTCCGGGATCAAGAGGATAACCCTTAAGACAGAGAACGGGATCGCTGTAGGAGCTACCGTCAACATGGGTCAGCCGATCAGAGAAGCGTCAAAAATACCCGTCGTTATAAACGGGTGTGATGATTCGGATCCGGTGGTTTCCATACCGCTTGATATCAATGGAACGACGTACAATATCACTTGCGTCTCGATGGGCAATCCTCATTGCGTTATTTTTATGGATCAAGACGTCAAAACCCTTAAAATAGAAGACATAGGGCCGCTCGTCGAGCACCATGTTATTTTTCCTGACAGGGTCAATACCGAGTTCGTCAACGTGGTCGACAGAGAGCATTTAATAATGCGTGTTTGGGAAAGAGGAGCAGGCGAGACGATGGCCTGCGGAACGGGAGCCTGCGCCACTGTAGTAGCGGCTGTTATGAATAATCTGTCGGACCGCCGTGTGAAGGTATCTCTCCTCGGCGGAGATCTCGATATCGAGTGGAGAGCATCCGACGACAATGTCTATATGACCGGTCCCGCCAGGACAGTATTCGAAGGTGAAGTTGAACTGTAGATATAGAATACAGTCCTCGCATGGACCACATGCCATCGGGCTTACACGCTGAAAAGATGCGTGAAATGCGCCCGAGTGACATGTGTCCATGCGAGGACTTGTTTCGTTGCAGGTCGGAAAGTAGATACAAATAATCTTTAAAATCTGCTATAATATCTGTATTGTTATCATGTAATACTAAGGAGATCCACCAATGTTCAAAGCAAATCCGAATTATCTCAAGCTTCCGGGATCCTATCTTTTTTCCACGATATCAAAGAAGGTCACAGCATTTAAGGAAGCAAACCCGAATGAATCCGTTATATCCCTCGGTATCGGCGATGTGACCCAGCCTCTTTCACCGTCTGTATTAAAGGCGCTTCATGATGCCGTGGACGAGATGGGAGACAGCAAGACCTTTAAGGGTTACGCTCCGGACCTTGGCTATGATTTCCTGAGGAAGGCAATAGCCGACACAGAATACAAGGCAAGAGGCTGTAAGATAGCAGAAGATGAGATCTTCGTATCCGACGGCGCCAAGAGCGACTCCGGCAATATCCAGGAGATCTTTGACGCGACCTGCACGATCGCTGTCTGTGATCCGGTATATCCCGTGTATGTGGATTCAAACGTGATGGCGGGGCGCACCGGGACATACGATGCTGCGCTCGAGAGATGGAGCGACGTCATCTATATGCCCTGCACCGCGGAAAATGATTTTGTTCCCGCGTTCCCTGAGAAGACGCCGGATATCATATATATCTGCTCACCGAACAATCCCACGGGTACTGCGATGAAGAAAAAAGATCTTCAGGCATGGGTTGATTATGCGGCAGAGCGTCACTCGGTCATAATATACGATGCGGCTTACGAGGCTTATATTTCCGAAGAAGACGTGCCGCATTCCATATATGAGATGGACGGCGCAAGAGAGTGCGCGATCGAGATACGCTCCTTCTCCAAGAATGCAGGGTTCACCGGAGTGAGACTTGGCTATACCGTAGTCCCGAAGGATCTGAAGGACTCAGACGGTGTCGCGCTGCACGGATTATGGGCGAGGAGACACGGGACGAAGTTCAACGGAGCGCCCTATATCCAGCAGAGAGCCGGAGCTGCCGTATACACGGCTGAGGGACAGAAGGAGATAGCTTCTCTGGTGTCTTATTACATGGAGAATGCGCGCACGATAAAGGAAGGGCTTACGGAAGCCGGCTATACGATGTACGGCGGAGTGAACGCGCCTTACATATGGCTTGCCGTGCCGGACGGAATGAAGAGCTGGGATTTCTTTGACCATATGCTGAACGATGCACATATAGTGGGGACGCCCGGATCAGGGTTCGGCCCGTCGGGAGAGGGATACTTCAGACTGACCGCCTTCGGAACCCATGAGAATACCATCGAGGCTGTGAGGAGGATAAAGGCTCTTTAATGTTTGAAGAATACACAAGGCAGGCGGAGACCGCGATAGCGCTCGCAAAGCAGTCTTCCGCCGAGCTGGGACAGAATTACATCGGGTCGGAGCATCTGCTCATGGGCCTTTTGAGAGAGGGCAGCGGACTCGCCGCGAAGGTGCTCCTTGTAAATAAAGTCACCTGGGAAAACATACGCCTGCTCACAGAGCAGCTGGTCTCTCCGATGGACTCCGATATGAATACCTCCGTAGCCGAGCGCGACGGCTTCACGCCGAGATCGATGCGCATACTGTCGCTTGCGGGTGATACTGCGAGGAATTTTGCGGCGAGCGCCATAGGCACAGAGCATATCCTGATAGCGATCCTTCGGGAAGGCGATAATACCGCCGTCCGTCTGATGAACACCATGGGTGTGAATATCCATAAGCTTTTTGATGATACGGTAGCGGCCATGGGCTATGACCAGCCCGGGCGCATCGGCAAGTCCATGGGGCCTGTTGAGGATGAGGATGCAGGCGCTACCCCCATGCTCGACAAGTACAGCAGGGATATGACGGCTCTTGCAAGAGAAGGAAAGCTCGATCCCATCATAGGACGCGATACCGAGATACAGCGCACGATACAGATACTGGCGCGGCGCACCAAGAACAATACCTGTCTTTTAGGCGAACCCGGAGTCGGGAAGACCGCGATAGTGGAGGGTCTTGCCCTTCGCATAGCAACAGGCGAAGTCCCGCCTCTTATCAGGGACAAGAGGGTGGTATCCATCGATCTTACCGCCATGGTGGCGGGCTCGAAGTACAGGGGAGAGTTTGAAGAGAGGATCAAGCGGGTCATCGCGGAGGTGGTCGATTCGGGAAATATAATCCTCTTTGTGGATGAGCTCCATACGCTCATCGGAGCGGGAGGCGCCGAGGGCGCTATGGACGCTTCGAATATCTTAAAGCCCTCGCTCGCAAGAGGCGAGCTTCAGATGATAGGCGCTACCACTATCGATGAATACCGCAAATACATCGAAAAGGATGCGGCCTTAGAGCGCAGGTTCCAGCCGGTCACCGTGGAAGAGCCCGGCGTAGACGAGGCTGTATCGATACTCATGGGGATAAAGCACAAATATGAAGAGCATCACGGGGTTAACATAACTCCCGATGCTGTTCTTGCCGCAGTCAAGATGTCGGAGAGATATATCAATGACAGATTCCTTCCCGACAAGGCTATAGACGTGATGGACGAGGCCGCTTCGAAGAAGCATATCGGAGAGACTTCGGCGTCAAAGGCTGAAGAGGCTCTGAAAAAAGAGCTTGAGGAACTGACGGAGGCCAAGGAGAAAGCCATAAGGGATTCTGATTTCCTGATCGCGGGAGAGATATACAGGGATCAGCAGAAATTAAAGAAGCGTCTCGAGCGGATGAAGATAAGAGAGGCGAAAAAGGCCGGAGATGACAGAAAGAATGTCACCGAGGACGATATAGCGGATATCGTCAGTATGTGGACGAAGATCCCTGTCTCCAAGATCACGGAAAAGGAAAATGAAAGGCTCTTAAAGCTTGAATCCATATTAAGGCAGAGGGTCGTAGGCCAAGATGAAGCCGTGGGCAGTGTTGCAAGAGCCATCAAGCGCGGAAGAGTGGGACTCAAGGATCCGGCAAGACCGGTGGGGAGTTTCTTATTCTTAGGACCTACAGGTGTCGGCAAGACTGAGCTCTCAAAGGCTCTTGCCGAAGCTCTCTTCGGGAGCGAGGATGCTCTCATCAGAGTTGATATGTCCGAATTCATGGAGTCGCATTCCGTATCCAAGATGATAGGCTCTCCTCCCGGATATGTAGGCTTTGAAAACGGCGGCCAGCTGTCCGAGAAGGTCAGGCGGCATCCGTATTCGGTGGTCTTATTTGACGAGATAGAAAAAGCCCATCCTGATGTCTTCAACGTGTTGCTTCAGGTGCTTGATGACGGGCGGATCACCGATTCCAAGGGCAGGAAGGTCAGTTTTTCGAATACCGTGATAATCATGACCTCAAACGCGGGAGCGCAGAAGATCGTGGAGCCGAAGAAGCTCGGCTTCGGCGCTTCGGATGACGAGGAGCATGATTACAAGAAGATGAAGGGCGACGTCATGGATGAGGTCAAGAGGATATTCAAGCCCGAATTTATTAACCGTATCGATGACATCATCGTCTTCAGGCAGCTGAATGATGATAACATGAAGGAGATAGTCGGTCTTCTTTCAAAGCGGTTTATCGACAGGGCAAAGACAGAGCTTGATATCACGGTCCGCATGGCGCCCAAGGCAAAGGAATATATCGTTCGCAAGGGCTCCGATAAGAAGTACGGAGCGCGCCCCCTGCGCCGCATGATACAGAGCGAGATCGAGGATCCGCTTGCCGAGGAGATCTTAAGCGGACGGGTGAAGAGCGGGGATACCGTGAGCATCACGCTTCAGGATAAGGATAAGATCGTATTTAAGAAAGAGATCAAAAAGACCGGCAGGAATTCTGCCGGCAGAGGAATAAAAGCAGGAACAAAGGCAAAGGCGGGGGCAAAGCCCGCAAGGAAGACCGGGGCGGGAAGGGCATCCCGGGTTTGATAAGACAGGAGGAGAAATGGCTGATCTGATCAAAAAAGAAGCAGACGGGTCTCTTACATTCGGAGACTACACGCTGCAGGAAAAGACAAAGCAGGATGATTTCAAGGCGGACGGCGGATCTTATAAGGTCAAGACCTATAATGAGATCACGCGTCTCGAGTGTGACGGCGTGCTGGTATATGAATCAGTGCCCGGCACCAATGTCACCGGACTTCGCGGTACGGCTGACGGGATGAGCTTTTCGACGGAAGGCAGCGAGGATGCGCAGATCACTGTCGGCGTCGATCCCGAGACAAGCTATGAAGTAAAGGTCTCCGGCGAGAGCATAGGCATCATATCCTCGAATCTCGGGGGGAAGCTTTCGTTTTCTCTTGAACTTGAAGGCTCCGGCAAGGTAGAGGTAGAGGTCACAAAAGCCTGAACATGGCTAAATCCAGATCCGAAACACTGTATTTCTGTAAAAACTGTGGGCACGAGTCCGCCAAATGGCTGGGCCAGTGCCCTTCCTGTCATGAGTGGAATACCATGACGGAAGCTCCGAAGAGCGCATCGTCTTCAAAAAGCCGCGCGGGAAGAGCTTCTGCCGGTTCCGGCGGCTCCTTTGCAGGCGGGCCTTCGCGCGGAGTCAGGCTTTCCGAGATCGAGCTTACCGATGAGCAGAGGATGTCCAGCGGGCTCGCGGAATTTGACAGGGTGCTTGGCGGCGGAGTCGTGACGGGCTCCCTGGTCTTAGTCGGCGGCGATCCGGGCATAGGCAAATCCACTATCCTTCTGCAGGCGGCGCGCGCCGTCTCCGAGACCGGGAAGACTGTCCTATATGTCTCAGGTGAGGAATCCGAGAAGCAGATCAAGATGAGGGCCATGAGGATCGGGGATTTCGGCCCTGATTTCTTCCTTCTGTGTGACACGCTGCTGGACAATGCGGTCTCTGTCATGGAAGAGAAAAAGCCGGACCTTGTAGTGATCGATTCAATACAGACCATGACGAATGACGGACTCGAATCCGCATCGGGATCGGTATCCCAGGTGAGAGAGTCGACAGCGACGCTTATGCGGGTCGCAAAGGGCATGGGCATTTCGATATTCATAGTGGGACACGTGACGAAGGACGGGGCCGTGGCAGGTCCCAAGGTGCTCGAGCACATGGTGGACACCGTGCTCTACTTTGAAGGCGATCTGCAGGGCTCCTACAGGATATTGAGAGCTGTAAAGAACCGCTTTGGCTCCACCAACGAGATAGGCGTCTTTGAGATGAGCCAGGGTGGACTGAAGGAGGTAAAGAATCCTTCGGAATATATGCTGTCAGGCAGAGCCGTAGGCTCCAGCGGCAACATCGTGACCTGCGTGATGGAGGGCAGCAGGCCTCTTCTTATAGAGATCCAGGCGCTGGTGACGGACAATACAAGCTTCACCTATCCCAAGAGACAGGCAGCCGGTATCGACTACAACAGAGTGTCGCTCCTTATGGCGGTGCTGGAGAAGCGCGTGGGAATGCGGCTTGCCCAGTCGGATGCCTATGTGAACATAGCGGGAGGGATGAAGGTGTCTGAACCCTCCGTGGATCTTGCTGTAGTAATCGCGATCGCATCTTCCTTCAGGAACAGGCCCATCGACAAGGACACGGTGTCCTTCGGAGAGGTCGGCCTCTCCGGCGAGATACGCGCCGTGTCGATGTGCGAGAGGCGGGTTATCGAGGCGCAGAAGCTTGGATTCAAGAGGGCCATAGTCCCGGCCGCCAATCACGGATCATTAAAGGATATCAAGGGCATGGAGCTTATCGAAGTGAGGACACTGGATGAGGTGATGGATAAGATCTGATACAGACACCGGAGGATCGTCTTTGCAAAAGAAACTCAGGGAAGGATATACCACGGGAAGCTGTGCTGCCGCCGCATCGAAGGCGGCAGCTTATATGTTGCTGACCGGGGAGAAGATAGAATCGGTTGACATAACTGTACCACGAGGAGATGTTTTTAAGGCTGATTTAGAGGGCGTTATGTTAACCGAAATTAAGGCTGTCTGTGCCGTCAGGAAGGACGGCGGAGATGACCCGGATATTACGACAGGGATGCTGATCTACGCGACGGTGTCGTTCCGGGAGAGGGATGGAGAGGAGCCTTCGGAAGGGAATCGTCAGAGACGGGATCCGTCTGTGGATCGGGACGAGACGGAGCCGGGATGGGATGCGTCTGCTGATCCGGGTGAGACGGAGCCGGGATGGGATGCGTCTTCGGACCGTGTCAGGATAATCGGCGGAGAAGGGATAGGACGGGTCACGAAGCCCGGGCTGGATCAGCCGGTCGGAGAATGGGCCATCAATTCCGTTCCGAGGAAGATGATAAAGGAAGCAGTGCTTGATGCATGCGAGGCTGCAGGATACGAAGGCTGTCTTGACATCGTCATATCGGCCCCCGGCGGAGAAGAAATAGGAAGGAGGACCTTCAATCCGAGACTGGGCATCGAGGGCGGGATATCCATAATAGGTACCACCGGGATCGTGGAACCTATGAGTGAGAAAGCCCTGAAGGATGCGATCTATCTCGAATTAAAACAGAGAAGAGCAGCCGGATATACGGGAGTCGTCATATCTCCGGGCAATTACGGACGGAAGTTTCTGATGGAGACATACGGTTACGACATAGACAAGGCCGTGAAGTGCTCTAATTATATAGGAGACACTCTGGATATGTGCGGCGAGCTCGGATACAGGGATGTGATACTTGCAGGTCATACCGGGAAGCTCGTAAAAGTTGCTTCCGGCATAATGAACACCCACAGCCGTGAAGCCGACGGACGGATGGAAGCGATTGCGGCGGCCGGGATCAGAGCGGGACTGCCGGGGGAGATCCTGAACCGGATCCTTGACTCCGTATCTACAGCCGAAGCGCTTGAGATCATAAGAAAATATGATGAAAAAACACCGGATAAAAATGCCTTAAAAAGTGTTATGTCAACCATTATTGAGCGGGTGAAGTCCGTGCTTGACAGAAAAGCAGACGGAAGGTTCGATGTCGAGGTTACAATATATTGTGGTGAAAATGCACTGGTGAGCGAGAGCGCACACATAAAAAATATGCTTGAGAGGATCATTAGGGAAGAGGGTTGAGAGTGACCGGATTGTATACAATCTCGCTTCGGTCCTGATCCGAAAACGGATTTTTGGGAGGTTTACATAAAGTGATTTCTGGTCAAATTGAACCGTTTTTGTGACTTCCGGTGGCAAAAAAGTCAGTGAGAACCGTCCCCGCTGACTTATAAGTCACTGAGAACCGTCCCCGCTGACTTCCGGTGACTTCTTTGAAAGGATAGATATGGTACATTTTGTCGGCGCCGGGAGCGGCGCCGCGGATCTTATAACTGTAAGAGGGCAGAGGCTGCTGTCGGAAGCGGATGTGGTAATATATGCCGGATCCGTGATAAATAAAGACTTGCTGAATTATTGCAGGAAAAATGTTACACTATATGACAGCGCCGAAATGACCCTGGAGGAGATCATCGGGGTCATAAAGGAAGCGGACCGCCAAGGCCTGCAAACAGTGCGGCTGCACTCCGGCGATCCTTCGATATACGGAGCGATACAGGAACAGATCGAAGAATTATGTAAACTAGACATAGACTTCGATATCACTCCCGGCGTGACTGCTGCCATGGCGGCTGCGGCCTCTCTGGGGATGGAATTCACGCTTCCGGAGGTCGCGCAGAGCTTTGTGATAACCAGGATCGCGGGCAGGACTGACGTGCCTGAGGCTCAGAGCATCGAGCATTTTGTATATTCGAATGCATCTGTAGCCGTATATCTTTCCTCAAAGCTTACAGAGTCTCTCACAAAGAGACTTACGGAGCACGGGCTGTCTCCGGATACGCCGGTCGCGGTCGTATATAAGGCGTCCTGGCCGGAGGAGAAGAGGATACTCTGCGATCTTAAGAGTCTCACTTCCATAATGGAGGAAAATAATATCACAGGGCTTGCGGTCATACTCCTGGGACCCGCCGTCGGGCGGCTGTCAGGTGATAAAAAGACTGTAAGATCCAGGCTATATGATCCCGGTTTTACGACCGGATACAGAAAAGGTGAAGAATGAATACTGCGCTGATCACATTTACCGATAACGGCAAAGAGCTTGCGGAGAGACTCATTGAGAGCGTCCCGCTTTTTTCGGATGCTGATGCTTTCCATGCTCATGGAAATGATGAAAGAGATAGTTTACATAACTTCATCAAAGACCATTTCAAAAAAGGGGCCGCCATCGTATTCATCGGCGCTACAGGCATAGCTGTGCGGCTCATCGCTCCTCTTGTGGAGGACAAGATGACCGATCCCGCAGTGGTGGTCCTCGACGAGACGGGCAAATACGTGATCCCGGTTCTGTCCGGACATATCGGCGGCGCGAATGAGCTGTCGGGGAAGATCGCATCCGCGATCGGAGCGATACCGGTCATCACGACGGCGACCGATCTGAATGACAAGTTTGCGGTCGATATATATGCAAAGGAAAACGGACTGGAGCTTCCCAAGAAGGCCGATATAGTCGAGATATCAGCCAAGGTGCTCGACGGAGCAAGGGTCAAGATCAAGAATGATCCGTCCGAAGACTCGGTTTACATAACTGTAGACGAGGCTCGGTACACTCTTGCCAGAAAGCCGTACGTGCTCGGAATAGGCTGCAAGAAAGGAATCAGACGCTCCCAGATAGAGGGATATATCAATTCCGTGCTGGACGATTATCGTCTGGACATCAGTGATATAGGGCTCGTGGCTACCATAGATCTGAAAAAGAACGAACCCGGGCTCATCGAATGGTGCAGGGCTCATAAGAAGCATCTGCTTACTTTCACGGCAGCCGAGCTCATGCGCCAGGAGGGAGACTTCACCGGATCTGATTTTGTAAGGAAGAATACAGGCTCCGACAACGTATGCGAGAGGGCGGTAGTCGCTGCCGGATGCAGGCTCTACGCAAAGAAGATGTCAAACTCCGGCGTCACCGTCGCTATCGGAAAGAAGGACCGCGTAGCGCCATGACAGGGGATCTGTGCGTAGCAGGCATAGGACCCGGGAGTGAGGGGTATATTACGGCTGATGCACAGGCCGCGCTTGATGCGGCGGATCTCATAGTCGGATACAAGGTTTACATAAATCTATTGAAGGACAGATACCCCGGCAAGGAAATGTATTCCACAGGGATGGGGGATGAGGTCGCACGCTGCGAATATGCGCTGGATAAGGCTTATGAAGGACGGAAGGTCGCGGTAGTCTGCAGCGGAGATCCCGGTGTCTACGGGATGGCGAGCCTGATACTGGAGCTGGACTCGAGAGACAGAGAGGACCGGGACGGAGAGGTTGACATAACTATAATTCCGGGTGTGACGGCGGCCCTGTCCGGAGCTGCGATCCTTGGATCGCCCATCGGGAGCGACTTTGCAGTTATTTCCCTGTCGACGGCCCTTACGCCGTGGGAGGAGATCGCAGTGCGCATTAAGGCTGCGGCCGAGGGCGATTTTTCCATAGTCCTCTATAATCCCGTAAGCCGCGTAAGGCCTGATACGCTGCGGCAGGCTCTTGATATCATAGGAGCAGTTACGGGAAGAGAGCGCGTCGCCGGCTATGTGAAGAATATAGGAAGAGACGGCGAGGAGCATAAGATCACGACTCTTGGTGGACTGTACAGCGAAGATCTTGATATGTTCACCACGGTATATATAGGAAATAAGGACACAAAAAGCATCGGCGGAAGGATGATCACAGGAAGGAAGTATATAAAGTGAGCAGGATACTTGTATTTGCGGGAACGACTGAAGGCAGGAAGGTTGCCGAGAAGATATCTCTTGCAGGGGCGAGCGCCCTTGTCTGCGTGGCCACGGAGTACGGAATGCAGTCCATGCCTGATCTTGAAGGCATAGAGGTGCGCCAGGGCCGTCTTACCGAGTCTCAGATGGAAGAGCTCATGGAGAGCGAGGATTTCATCTGCGTCGTGGATGCGACCCACCCGTATGCGACGATCGCTTCGGATAATATAAAGGCCGCGGCAGATACGACTCTCATGCAGTATCTGAGGCTTAAGAGAGAGACGGGGTCGAGCTCTGATTATACAAGAGCCGGCGTGCATTACTTCGATGACAATGAATCCTGCGCCATCGCTCTTGAGGCTACCAGAGGCAATGTGCTGCTCACCATAGGGACCAAGGAACTCGGCATATATACGAGGCGGGGCTCCCTGAAGGGAAGACTCATCGCGCGCGTGCTCTCCGGGAGCGAGAGCATCAAGACCTGCGAATCTCTGGGGCTCGGCGGACGCGACATCATCGCGATGCAGGGACCCTTCAGCAAGGAGATGAACGTCGCTCAGATAAAAGATTACAACGTGACCGTCATGGTCACAAAGATGACGGGGCAGGCAGGAGGCTTCTTTGAAAAGGCCCTTGCCGCCGATGAAGCCGGGATAAGCCTTTTCGTAGTAGGTAACCCGGACTATACAGAGGGAATGAGCTTTGATCAGGTCTGCAGCAGGCTGACTGAGCTTACCGGAGTGAGGATAGGCCGCGACAGGCAGTTTGAGGTCTCCGTCATCGGCTGCGGCATGGGAAATGAAGGAAGCCTGACGGGAGAAGCCCGCGCTGCCATCGACGATGCACAGTATATCTTCGGTTCCAAGAGACTCGTGGATATGTACGGACGGGAGAGACAGAGCTTTCCGTTCTACAAACCGGTTGACATAATTCAGTACCTCGACCGTCTTTCATCTTCTCTCGCGGACGATACGATAAAGGCAGCGGTCCTGTATTCCGGAGATTCAGGCTTTTACAGCGGCACGGGCGCTCTGATCCCGGCTCTGGATGAGTGGAAAGAAGAGCAGAGAGGCCGCGGAACAGTGGTTTACATAAAGCAAATACCCGGCGTGTCTTCCATTGCTGCGCTCTCGTCGATCATGGCGATAAGCTACGAAGACAGCCGCGTGATCTCGATGCACGGCAGGGATCAGGATGCGGCGAGCGACATGAGCGTCGTGACCGCGGTGCGAAATAACGAAAAGACCTTCCTGCTGCTCACGAAGCCGGCCGATTTTATTTACTACGGCAAGCTCCTGACGGAGGCCGGACTCGGCGATACGAAGCTTGTGATGGGCGTGAATCTCGGCTCTGTCGATATGAGGCTCTATGCTAGGACGGCCAGTGACGCGGCCCAGATGCCCGAGGATATGGAGGAAGGGCTTGCAACGCTGTACATCTATAACGAGGATCCGCTCGATACCTCGGGATTTGCTCTCAAGGATGAGGACTTCACCCGCAAGGAAGGCATACCGATGACCAAGGAGGAGATCCGCTACGTGGTCCTCGGCAAGCTCGGCCTTAAAAAGGGCGAGATCCTGTATGACATAGGGAGCGGCACGGGTACTATCTCCGTGGCTGCCGCCGGCATCTCGGACGACATCCATGTCTATGCCATCGAGGAAAGAAAAGAGGCGGCCGACCTTACGGAACTGAACAAGAAAAGATACGGTCGCGATAACGTGACAGTGGTCAGAGGCCAGGCCCCTGAGTCATTCGATCTGCTTCCGAAGCCGGATGCCGCATACATCGGCGGCTCGAGCAACAAGCTGAGAGAGATCATAAGGGGACTCAAGGACAAAAACCGCGAGGTAAGAGTCGTCGCCGGCGCTGTGACGCTTGAGACTCTTAATTCACTCATGCAGGTCATGTCGGAGATACCGTATTCATCGATCGACGTCATCCAGATGAATATCGCAAAGACAGAGACGATCAGGAAGTATCATATGATAAAGTCGCTAAACCCGATCTTTCTGGCGATCATATCCTTCGTGGCGGAGGAGAGTGAGTGAGACGGTCATGTCCTTCGTGACGACAGAGAGTGAGAAGCTCATGTCCTTTGTGACGACAGAGAGTGATACTTTCATTTCCACCTTGTCGGAGGGAGTGAATGAGCAGTAAAGACAGACGATGGAAAGAAACGAGACGGTTGACGTAACACACAAAACATCCTTCTGCATATCTTCTACAAAAAGCGGAGGCGGCAAGACGATGCTTACCTGCGGACTGATAAAAGCCCTTAGGAACAGAGGATATACGGTGCAGAGCTTTAAAGCAGGGCCGGATTATATCGACCCTCTTTTTCATGATGCGGTATCGGAAGAGAAAGCGGAAGGTTTACATAATCCAAACGAGGGTTGCGAAAACCTCGATATATACCTCGCAGGATATGACGGGATAAGGGAGATCTTTGAGGAGAGGAGCCGCGCGGCCGACATATCCGTCATCGAGGGAGTGATGGGACTCTACGATGGGATAGGAGCTGATTCTTCAAAATACTCAACCTACGACACAGCCGCCGCCCTGTCGGTCCCGGTCATCCTGGTACCCGATGCAAAGGGCGCGATGAGATCTGTCGTTGCGATGATAAAGGGTTTTATTGATTATGATGCATCTTCCCTGATAAAGGGAGTGATAATTAACCGGTGCAGCCGCTCATCTGCCGGCCTGCTCTCCCCTGTGATCGAAAAAGAGCTGGGCATCAGGTGCTTCGGAGCCGTTCCGGAGATCAGGGATATCGCTGTGGAGAGCAGATATCTGGGTCTTGTCCTTCCGGACGAAGTGGCTGGCATAAAGCAAAAAGTCGACCGGCTTGCGTCCGTCATGGAAGAAAGCGTGGATATAGATGGGATCATTGAAGCTTGCAGCGGCATATGATGCGGCGTTCTGCTTTTATTACGGAGAAAACCTAAGAGCCCTTGAAAGAGCGGGCTTTGAGATAGCGTATTTTTCGCCGCTGGAAGACAGATCCCTTCCCGGCGGCGCATCCGGGATCTATCTGGGAGGAGGCTATCCCGAGCTTCATGCAGAGAGACTCTCCGGGAATAAGGAGATGATCGGGGATATCAGAAGATGCGTGTCGGATAAGATGCCGGTCGTGGCCGAATGCGGCGGATTCATGTATCTTACGGACTCGATATCGGATGGGGACGGCCAAAGGCACGGAATGTGCGGCCTTATAGATACCCCGTGCGGGAAAAAGGACAGGCTCGTAAGATTCGGATATGTGGAGATATCCGACGGGACAGGTCTCTGGCTGAGCAAAGGAGAGAGCATCAGAGGGCACGAATTTCATTATTATGATGCAGAAGACAACGGAGAGGGAGCACTGATCAGGAAGGCGTCCTCCGGAAAGCAGTACAGGGAAGTCCATATCTCGGACACCATGTGGGCCGGATGGCCGCATCTTTATTTCAGGAGCTGTCCCGGCTTTGTGCGGTCCTTTGCCGAAAAGTGCAGGAGATATAACAAGGATCGGTCAACATAAATAGCATTATGTAAATAAAATATGTATACCAATTATGCAAACTAATTATTGTAAATACATTATGTAAACAAAGGAGTTATTATTTTGGAAAACAAACCCGAAGCTGATATCTTAAGCAGCAGATTATATCTGTACATCACCGAGTTTTTTGCCGGGATGGGAGTCATGGCGGTCGAGCTCGGCGCATCGCGCCTTCTGGCCCCGTATTTCTCTTCGAGCCAGATAGTCTGGACAATTATAATAGGGACGATAATGATAGCCATGGCGCTCGGCAACGTATACGGCGGAAGGAGCGCGGACAGGGATCCTTCGCCCGATATCCTGTACAGGAGGCTCATCATAGCTTCCGTATGGATAGCGGCGATCCCCGTGATCGGGAAGTACCTCATAATCCTGATATCCGGAGTGCTGATACTGACTATCAGCACGCATCTCCTTATTATCGCGGCTTTCGTGGCCTGTATGGTGATATTCGTGTTCCCGCTCTTTCTTCTGGGTACTGTGACGCCTTCCCTTGCCAAATACACGCTTTTAAGGAGCGGTGGCGGTAATCCCTCTGCACCGGCCCAAAACGGCGATAACGGCGCTCTGGGCGATTCAGGGAAGATAGTGGGACAGCTCGGGGCTGCCAATACCATAGGCTCCATCATAGGCACGTTCATGCCGACCTTTGTCACGATCCCCGCTGTCGGAACCGCCGTCACATTTCTTGTATTTTCAGGGATAATCCTTATCACCGGGCTTGCTTACTTCATCTCCAAGCGCTCCCATGTAAAGCTCTGCGTCATAGCGGTGATACTCTTCATACTGTGCGCCGTATTCGGTAATTCGGACTCGTTCGCCTTCTGGGAGAAGGACATCACTTACGAAGGAGAGTCTGTATACAATTATCTCAAGGTCTCGGAGGATGACAGGGCCGTATATCTTTCGACCAATGTCCTCTTCGGAGTGCAGTCTGTCATGATGAAGTCAGATGAGCTCTCCGGCATGTATTATGACTATGCGATGGCCGCTCCGCTGATCGCCGGAGCGAGATTAAAATCAGACGTCGGCACGGAGGATAAAAACGCCGAAGAGACCGAAAGCGCCAAAGGGTCCGAAAGTGCCGAAGAGCCCGAAAACACTGATGTTCTGATACTCGGGATGGGCACGGGAACCTTCGCAAAGCAATGCAAACGATATTATGATAATATTAATATCACAGGCGTTGAGATAGATGACAGGATAACGGATCTGTCCTACAGATACTTTGAGGCAGACCCCGAAACACCTGTCGCAACATATGACGGAAGGGCATATCTTCACGCTGTGGACGGGAAATACGACGTTATCATGGTAGATGCGTACCAGGACATATCCATACCCTTCCAGATGTCCTCAGTCGAGTTTTTCAGGGAAGTATACGCTCATCTGAAGGATAACGGAGTCCTTGTCGTCAATATGAACATGCACTCCGATATGAAGGGAAATATAAACGAACACCTGTCCGATACGATCGCATCTGTCTTCCCGTCGGTGGCGGTGGTCGATGTTAAGGGGTATACCAACAGGGAACTTTTTGCCGTCAAAAATTCCGGCGGCGCAGCCGGTGTTGATAATGTAAGAAGCGTTACGAATGTGAAGACTGTTGGAACTGGGGATATCCTTGCAAGATTTGATGCAGCACTGGATAACATAACCATGAAGGATGAACTGTATCAACTGATGGTCAACATCAGGGGTGTTACTAATGTGTATAAAGGAGGCGATCTCATCCTTACAGACGATAAAGCCCCGGTAGAACTACTGGGAATGAGGGAGATAGATCTGATGATAAGAGAAGAGGTCGGCTTCTATAAAGATGTATATAAAAAGGGCGGTCTGTCCGCCCTTATGAATGTATTGTGAAAGATAAGTCTCCCTTTGCACCTGATATCACATATCTTCGGAATATGACCTGTGACCTGCTTTGCCGTTTGACTTGACGCAGTAGAGCGCTCTGTCGGCTTTGTCGTAGAGATCCCTGAAATCCGTGCCGAATTCGGGCACGTTGACTATTCCGATCGACATCGAGACCTTATTTTCGTAGGGCTGCCCGGCAAATGAATGCCGTATGGTATCCTGGATCTTTGCTGCCAGGACCTCAGCATCGGAACTTCTGCGGATATTGTGCATGAAGATCATGAATTCGTCGCCGCCTATGCGTCCTGTCACGTCCATTCCCTTGAAGTTATTTCTTATCACGTCTCCGATCGTGGAGAGCACCCTGTCGCCCGCGCTGTGGCCGTAGGTGTCGTTGATCGTCTTGAAATCGTCCGTATCAAGGATCATAAGGGCGCCCTTGATATCTTTTCCTTGCCTGTACTGTTCCAGAGTGTTGCAGATCAGGGTCTCGGTAGCCTGTTTGTTCATAAGGCCGGTGAGTCCGTCGTGATCCGCTCTGAGCTTCAGCTCTATCTCCTTGAGCTTGCTCTCGTGGATGTCCACGATGTGGCCTATCACATGGGATACGTAGCCTTCCTTGCCGAGGATGCTGACCACGTCCGCGCGATACCAGCGATAATCATCCGAGGGATTGATGAGCCCCACCGAGCGGAACTCCAGAGAATCCCTGTGCGGATGGGTCATGGCCCCGTCTATGACTTCCGTGAAGGTCTCAAGGTCTTCCTCGTGGATCCCGAGAGTCGGTATCCTGTCGTGGTAGCCGTTGATCACGGAATCATGCTCCAGAGAGTCGGTCTTTGTAAATCTGTAGATGCAGACGTCAGTCCTGCAGTTGAAGTCGAAGGTTATGTCTGTATCCATGAGGAGATGCATGTAATCCGACTGACGCTTCAGCTCCTCCTCGATCGTCTTTTCCTCGGTGCAGTCCAGTATGACGGCGCTCACTATATTGGAATCGCCTTCTCTTGAGTAGAGATTGCCGTGGAACCTGAGCCACATGAGGCTTCCGTCAAAATTCACTATCCTGAACTCGAATTCCGCAGCGCCGTTGTCCGCGAGTATGTCATCGATCCCCTGCTCGAATATGGGCATGTCGTCGGGGATGATGGAGATGCGGATATCCTTGAAGATACGGTCTATATCGGCCTTGTCGCCGCTGAACATACGGTAGAATCCGTCATTGAAGTACAATGGCTCTATACTGCGGCTTTTGGAGTCGATATTAAATGCGCAGATGCCTCCGATGAAGTAATTCACTATTGAGTTGATGAAGTCCTGATCCACTTTGAATTGCATGATACGCCTCGCTTTGCAGCCCTTAGCCCGATATCATGCGGGCGATATAAGGGCGGAATATGATCTCAAACGAAAACCGCGTTTATTTAAGAATAAAACAATTATACGGACGGCGGTAACTACAGTCAATCATAAGAAATAAGAACGACCGGCGCGCCTTAGTACCCTGTCAGGAGGATTCCTTTACAGGTTTTATACTGCGGGTTTTGGTTGTATAATCTTATAATATGAAGAAAGAGGTAAAGAAGAAAAGATCACTGCATATCCCGGCTGTCCTGGCGATGCTGTTCTTTACAGCCATCCTTGTCTCCGGCTGTGACAGGCCCAAAAGCCCTGTCGGTGAATCAAAGATCGCGGCGTCGATCCGCGAGGGGATAGAGAGCGCGCCCGAGAGCAGAAAGATTGTAGAGCAGCCTGCAAGCGGCGCTCTCAGCGCGGGGCTCACAGGAAGGGTCAGTTCTGCCACGGCGGATGTAGTCACGGAGGAGGGAGATGCCATCAAGGACGGAGATCCCAAGGGGGTTCCTCTCACTCTCTGGACATACAGCGATGCCCATGTCCAGTACTACAGGAAGCTTTTGGGCAAATGGAACGATGAGGATCCGGACTATACTCTTGAGATAACCTTTAAGGTCATGCCTTATAACGAGCTGCATGATTCGCTCATCACGGCGCTTCAGACCGGAGAAGGAGCGCCCGACATATGTGACATAGATGCGTTCAGTTTTGCAGAGTTGACGGAGGGGCTGTCCGACCGGCTGTACCCTCTGGATACGGCTTATGCCCCGTATATCTTCTTTATGCATCAGGCCCGGACGGATGTATATAAAGGAAGCGACGGCAAAAGATACGCCGTCCCGTTCAGGATGGGAGCGGCGGTCCAGTACTGGAACATGGAGCTGCTTGAGGCAGCAGGGATCACCCAAAAAGATGTGGATTCCGTAAAGACATGGGACGATTACAAAGCACTTGGTGAGAGGTTTGGAGCGTCTCCGGCAGCTGCCGGAAAATATTTTACAGTCGTGGATCAGGAGGATCCGGTCTGGCCGATGCTGGCACTTGCCGAATACAGCAACGAGCCCGAGAATACGGCATCTGCCGTCTCGAATATGCAGGCTCAGTATCAGGGGTGGATCAGCTCAGGAATGGCAAAGTCATCTTACGATATCCCCGGAGATATCGCCACCGGAAGCATTGCTTCCTTCACCGGCAGTCTTGTCTTCATGGACAGGTTTGTACAGGACATGCATGATGAGTCCGGGAAGTGGTATATCACAAAATGTCCTGTCTTCACTGACGGTCAGCCGTGCTCCGTATGCCTTGATGATTCGGCCACGGTGATATGCGCGGCCTCTGCCGATCCACAGCTTGCCGCTGATTTTATCTGCTTTGCGAAGATGTATAAGGACAACGTCAGAAGCATCCTGTGGCCGGACCTTTCATATGACGTATGCTATAAGGAGCTCTGGGAGAATGAGGACTTTGCCCATGATCCCACGAATGAATACAATACTTTCTTCAGGAATTATCCGTACGATGTATTGAAGGAAATAAGTGACAGGATCGCGACTGTGAAACCTTAATGGGAGGGTTCCCGGTTCGAATACCGGGAGTGGAAAGTGATACGGGTTCGCGGGAGATGTCCGGTTCCCGGCATATATCATCAGAATGGAAAAGGGTGTATGACTTCGGCCATACACCCCTTAGTCCAGATTTACCAGTTTCATGTGGTAATCTCCTTTCAGCGTCCTTCTTGTGAGTTACGTTCCTTTGTCGTGCCGCCCGGCCGATCTTCCAACCTGACAGCAGAGTCTGCGGGATCCGCTTGCTCCTTCGGGACTGTATTTTTTTGTTACTTTATTTATCGGCAGACCGGGATGAAAAGTTAATGCCTGAAATCTGTTTTTTCCCTCTTATGTGTTATACTGTATCGTGTTCAGGGAATCAAACCACACAGGGGGTAACAACTATGGCAAAAACTCTATCTGATATCCGCACCATGATAAGCGAGGAGGATATCCAGTTCGTTGATTTCAAGCTTACGGACATAACCGGTCGCTGGAGACATCTCTCGATCCCGGCAGAGAGGCTCACGGAGAGCACCATGGAGCACGGGATCGGCTTTGACGGATCGAACTACGGCTACGCGCCGATCGAAAACAGTGACATGGTCTTTGTACCTGTGCTGGATTCGGCTGTGATCGACACGTATTCCGATATCCCGACTCTGTCGATGATAGGAGATGTCCGGGTCATCGATCTCCCGGAGAACAGGCCTTTTGACCAGTATCCGAGGAATGTCGCGATCCGCTCTCTTGAATATATGAAGGAGATGGGCGTCGCCGACGAGATGCGCATCGGACCCGAGTATGAATTCTACATCTTCGATCAGGTGGGCTATGAGATAAGCGGCGGTACGGTAAGTTCCAGGATCCTTACCCGTCAGGCTCCCTGGGTCGGTGAATCTGATGAAAATAACAACGGCTTTCAGATACCGCACGGCAAGGGCTATCACACGACACTTCCGCAGGATATACATGATTCCTTAAGGAGCAGCATGTGCCTTGCGATGGCCGACTGGGGCATTGATGTCAAATACCATCATCACGAGGTCGGAGGCTGCGGCCAGATGGAGATAGAGGTCGAGCTCGGCGACATGCTGAAACTTGCAGACGACACCATGTCCGCCAAATATGTGATAAAGAACGAAGCCATTCTTAACGGATGCACGGCGACCTTCATGCCGAAGCCGCTGGCACACGAGGCCGGCAGCGGCATGCATGTACATATGCATCTTTTCAAAGACGGCAAGCCTGTATTCTACGATCCGGACAGGTATGCGCAGCTCAGTGAGACGGCTCACTACTTCATGGGCGGACTCCTGACTCATGCCGCAGCATTATGCGCCATCACGAATCCCTCGACAAATTCGTACAAGAGGCTTGTTCCCGGCTTTGAAGCTCCCGTCACGATAGGATATGCGATGGCTAACAGGAGCGCCGTGATCAGGATCCCGGCCTACGCCAAGACTCCCGAGACCAAGCGTTTCGAGCTCAGGAATCCCGATGCCACCTGCAATCCGTATTATGCATATTCGGCCATACTGATGGCCGGTCTCGACGGCGTGAAGAATAAGATCGATCCCCACGAAAAGGGCTGGGGACCTTATGATTTCAATCTCTATGAGCTCTCGGACGAGGAGAAGAAAAAGATATCCGGCCTGCCGAAGAACCTCGGTGAGGCTATAGAAGCCCTTGAGAAGGACCACGACTTCCTTACCGAAGGCGGAGTCTTCCCGGAGAGGCTTCTTGATCAGCTCATAGCCCTTGAAAAGAAGGACCTCGAGACGATATCGCAGATCCCTCATCCGGAGGAATTTGCCATGTACTACGATCTGTGAGAACAGCCCGCAGATACAGAGCGTGCCCGGCAGTCCGGGGCGTGACAGCCTGTCGTACATAGCGTAATCTGCAGTCCGGTGCGTGACAGTCTGTCGTACAGAGTATGATCTGCAGTCCGTCCGGTGACGGCCTGCAGTAATGAGCAGGATAAGGAGAAACCGATGAATAAGATAAAAACCTGTCTGAAATATGCCATAATGGGGCTCATCTGCGCGTTATCTTTTTTGAAACCCTGTGATGCAAGGGCGGATGCAGAGTCTTACTGGTATGATTATCTTGATACTTCGTATGAAGTGGTGGTATCTGCGCCTGACGGATATGTGAATTTCAGGTACGGTCCGGATACGACCTATGATATCATCACTCAGATACCCAACGGTACATACCTTACCATAGAGGCATTGGGTGATGAGCAAAGAGATCATGACTATCACTGGGGAGAGACAGAGTATGACGGTACATACGGCTGGGTCGCTCTGTCCCAGGTTAAGTCGACGGGCAGAACTTTTGATAAAGAAGAGCCCGCGGAAGAAGAGGAGCCTTCAAAGGAGTCGGATTTTAATTCCGCTTCCGATAAGGTGATATCAAAAGCATCGTCGGATAATGACGAAGAGGATGAGGCGGCTCAGAGCTCTTCTGCCGCATCGGAAGATACCGATGAAGAAGCCGCATCCAAAGAGTCCGAAGCGACTGAAGAGGAGGTATCGAACGAGTCTGAAGCATCCGAAGAAGAGATATCGGATGATGAAGAGGCATCGGAAGATGTAAGCAAGAAGAATGATGACTCATCCGATACGGGGCTTTCATTTAAGCATAAGGTCATTATCATCGCGCTGATAGTAGTCATTGCTGCCTCCGCTGCGATTGCTGTTCTGATCATTCTGCTGCTGAAAAAGAAATGACAAGGCGCTTTTATCTGCCCTTCTTTACCGTGATCCATTTTGCAGTGGATCTGTCCTGCATCTACTGCATGAATGCTCTTATCCCGCCTCGCACAAAAGACGGCGGGGAGTTGCTGTTTTACGTTGTTCTTTACAATCTGCTGGCCTTTGCCCTGCCGGCGCTTTTGGGCATCGCAGCGGATCTTGTCCGTAAAGACAGGATATTTGCGGCAGCGGGATGTCTGCTCATAAGCCTTGCGGCTCTTTCCTGGCGCGATCCCCTGCTCACTGTAGTGATAATCGGGACCGGAAACGGTCTTTTTCATATCGGAGCCGGAAGAGAGGTGCTGATACGGCAGGGAAGCCGCATGTCTCCTTCCGGTATTTTTATATCCTCAGGCGCATTGGGAGTCTTTCTTGGGAGATTCTGGGGGAGATCGGGATTTGCCCTAAGGCATGTGTTCTTTATCCTGCCGCTTGTCTGCGGAGTGCTGCTTTTGTTATCCATCCGGGAGCGGGACGATACTGCGACTTCGGGCGCATCCGTCCCGGCCTATACTGGGATGAAGCATCCTTCGCTCAGTGACGTCCCTGCCTTTACCGGGATGAAGCTGCCCGTGCTCTGCGCTGTTCCGGTCTTTGCAGTGGTTTTTATCCGTTCGTATTACGGGACGCTTACGAAGTATGACTGGAATGATACCTTCCTTACGGGATTGATATTTACTCTTTGCATCGTCCTTGGAAAGATGCTTGGCGGTATATTTGCGGATCTTGCAGGTGTCCGGACCGCTTCTTTTCTTTCCCTTCTGATCGCGGGAGCCACGGCTCTTTTATCTTTCAGGATCCCCTTTTTCGGATGCGCTTCGGTGCTTTTATTCAATATGACAATGCCGGTCACGCTCTTCCTGATGGCGGGATGCATTCCGTCTTATCCGGGGGCGGCTTTTGGCGTATTGATGTTTGCTCTCTTTCTCGGTACGCTTCCCTCGATGGTATCGGGCATCAGCGTCGGTGCATCGGGCGCGGGGCTTTGCATTCTGTGCATAATATCCCTGCTTTTGCTGTATGCGGTCTTTTTCTTCGCAGGCGGAAGAAAGACTGTGATCCCGGACAATGGTGATGTAAAAAGGACGGTGACCCCGGGAAACAGTGAAGCAAGAAAGACGGTGACGTAAGGTGAAGACAGAAGCTATCTTCATTTCTTCATATGTAATAACGATAGCGACGGAGACGGCAGCGGCGCTGCTTTTTCGTATAAAGAGCGCGAGGGACCTTACGGTGGTCCTGGCCGCGAACACACTGACCAATCCCGTGCTCAACCTGATCTTCATGATGGCCGTGCTCAGGATGGGGGTCGCAGGGGCCAGGCCTCTTTTATATGCGATGGAAGCCGTCGTCGTGATATGCGAGGCGCTGATCTACAGGAAGCTGATCCCGACGCTGGAGCGGCCTTTCTCTTTTTCATTTGCAGCTAATATGGCGTCATTCCTCATGGGCATATTCATCGGATGAAGTCCCCCTGACACCCCTTGACAAAAATACCGAATGTAATCTATATTACATTCTTGTAAGCAAGGGGGCTCAATCCTGCGGGAGTGGGCCCTTTTCAATGCAGTAAGCGCTGCAGGCAACGCAAAACCATGAAAGGAAATGCATATGAACAGCTTTATTGAGACGTTGACATCGGTTAATGACGCTGTAAACGGGTTTGTGTGGGTCAGGATAGGACTGTTCCTTCTGCTTGGAACGGGACTTGTGACCACGATCATCACCAGATTCTTCCAGATCACGCATCTTAAGCACTGGTGGGTCAAGACGATCGGATCCGTCTTCAGCAAGGATACCCATAAGAAGCAGGGCAAGAAGTCGGGATCGGTATCCCAGTTCCAGGCTCTGTGCACGGCACTTGCTGCGACCATCGGTACCGGTAACATCGCGGGCGTGTCCGCCGCCATCTGCATAGGCGGTCCCGGAGCGGTCTTCTGGATGTGGATCGCTGCATTCCTCGGCATGATGACCAATTATTCCGAGAATATCCTGGGTATATACTTCCGCAGAAGGAATACTGAGGGCGAGTGGTCAGGCGGCGCCATGTATTATCTCAAGGACGGTCTCGGCTCATACAAAGGCTGCAAGAAGATAGGATCGTTCCTTGCCGGACTCTTTGCGATATTTGCGATACTCGCTTCCTTCGGTATCGGTAATATGGGACAGATCAATAAGATAACCCTGAACATCAAGTCGGCGTTCTTCTCAAATATACAGGCGTCTGATATCGCAGGCGTGTCGTTCGTGAACTGGGCGATAGGCATCTGCCTCATGATCGTCGGCGGATTCGTCATCATCGGCGGCCTTCAGAGGATAGCGGCTTTTGCTGAGCGCGTGGTCCCCTTCATGGCGGTCGCATATGTCATCGGATCACTGATAGTCATGATAGTACACATCGGAAGTGTCGGAGCCATGTTCGCAGCTATCTTCAAGTTTGCATTCGGCATCAAGGCCGTGGCAGGCGGAGCAGCCGGAGTCGCGATATCCCAGGTTATAACACAGGGATGTAAGAGGGGCGTCTTCTCAAACGAGGCCGGACTCGGATCCTCCGTCATGGTTCATTCGAATTCCAACGTCAAGGAGCCTGTAAAGCAGGGCCTCTGGGGAATATTCGAAGTCTTCGCTGATACCATGGTCGTATGTACGATGACGGCCATCGTGGTGCTCTCTTCGGGAGCCATAGATCTTACTACAGGACTTGTAAAGGAAGGCACAGATGATGCGACTCTTGTCGCAAAGGCCTTCGGTAATATATTCGGCAAGCCGGGCGAATGGTTCGTGGCGCTGGCGGTGCTCTTATTTGCTTTCACCACGGTGCTGGGCTGGTCTCATTACGGCTCCAAGGCAGTGGAGTACCTCTTCGGCGTGGCAGGAGCCAGGGTCTACAGGGTCATCTTCGTGCTGCTCATGATCTCGGGCGCAGTGATGACATCCTCGCTTGCATGGGATATCTCCGATACCTTCAACGGTCTCATGATGATCCCCAACCTTATCGGCGTGCTCTCACTGACTCCGCTCATCATCAAGATCACGGACAACTACGTGGACAGGAAGATCCACGGCAAGGATATAGACCCCATTCTCTCATATGATGAGGGCATCCAGAAGGAATTCACCCCTAAGGTCAAGGCCGGAGAGGATTAAGAGTTTAGATTTTTATTTTCATTAATATATGGTAAAATGGTAAGCTGTGGCAAAAGTTTGTCGCAGCTTACTTTATTATTACAATTTACGGGTTTTACCGGATCATATAACGACAGATGTCAGATCTTTTTTTTGATAAAGAAACTGAAGAATACGAGGAGAGGCGAAGACAGAGGAACGCAAGGCGCGAGGAGCATTTAAGGCAGCAGCGGGAAAGAGAAAAAAAGCTTCGCAGATACATGATCATAGCGGGAGCGGCTGCGGGTGCCACTATCCTCATTGTTATCGCCGTGATAGTGTTCATCGCAGTGGGAAAGCACAAAAGGGCTACGGCTGCGGACAAGACCGCCGAGATAGTATCTAAGGTCGAGAAGCTCGCGGAAGAGAGCGATGGGGAAGATCCCCGGGAAGAACTGTACGAGGAAGGCGAAGAGGTTGACATAAATCAAGACAGCTCCTCTCCTGCCATGACGGAGCTCTCTGAAGAAGAGATCGAGAAGATAAAGGAAGAGGAAGCAGCCGCGCTTACCACGGGAGAGGGCGTACCGGAGCTCAATACCACGGTCGATGCCGACACGAGGAGCGTAGCTGCGGGCGTGGATTCGGGATATGCGATCCTGATCTCGATCTCGGACAATAAGGTCGTGGAAGAAAAGAATTCCCACACGAAGATGTACCCGGCTTCGATGACGAAGGTCATGACGGTGCTGGTCGCGGCAGAGCACCTGCAAGGTGAGCAGCATCTTGATGATATTTTCACGATGACTCAGGCGATAGAAGGCTTTTCCTATGAGAACGGATGCTCGAACGTCGGCTTTTCGCCGGGAGAGCGCATCAGGGTGGAAGACCTTTTCTACGGGACCATCCTGCCTTCCGGGGCAGATGCTGCAATGGGACTTGCGGAATACACGGCGGGCGACCAGGAGAGCTTTGTCGCGATGATGAACGAGAAGCTGGATGAGCTCGGACTGTCGGAGACATCGCACTTCACCAACTGCGTCGGACTGTATAATGACGAGCATTATACCACGGCGGCGGACATGGCTGTCATCATGAATGCGGCGATCAACAATCCGCTCTGCCTCCAGATACTCTCGCAGCATACGTACACCACGACAGCCACGTCGTATCATCCGCAGGGGATACTGGTCTCGAACTGGTTCCTGCGCCGCATAGAGGACAAGCAGGCTACGGGTGTGGTGCTCTGCGGCAAGACAGGCTATGTGAAGGAGTCCTTGAACTGCGCCGTAAGTTACGGTAAGTCCGACGACGGCAACGGCTATATCTGCTGCACGGGCTATGCCCACGGCGGATGGACCGCTATACACGATCACGTAAAGATATACACGGGCGAATTCGATCCGGAACTGTATCAGAAGACGCTCGCCGGCGATGACGTGGTCGAAGAGACCGGAGATATCGAAGGCGAGGAGTGATAGTTTAAGGTAAGACCGGCAGCATGAGGTATAAAGTGCAGGTGCCACTTATGGACATTGGTCATTGGCTCTCCGGAAGATATATATTTTTCAACCGCGGCTACGATCTCACTAAGCTCAGCCTTCGTGCCCAAGCGGCCCTCGTAACGCGCTTCGCAGCTTAGTCGGGCCAGGGCACTCGCCTTCGCTAAGTTCGACGTGCTTATTGCTCTGAAAAATATATATCTTCCGGCGAGCATCGAAAACCGCAGCAAATGCATTAACTGATGATACACATGGTACGTGCCGGAGGCCATAACGAACAACAAGGGATGAGAAATATATCGGAAGATGTAAAGAATAATGATTTCGCTCCTGTGTATCTCATATACGGCGACGAGCCGTACCTTCGGGAAAACTACAGGAACCAGCTGATAAAAGCCCTCGTAGCCCCCGGGGACAATCTCAACTTTGCGCATTTTTCCGGGGATTCCACGGATCCTGAAGAGGTCATCTCGCTTGCAGTGACTCTTCCTTTCATGGCCGAGAAGCGGGTGATACATGTGAAGGATTCCGGCTTCTTTAAGAAAAGCACCGAGGAGATCGCAGAGTACATCGATGATCCTTCCGGGACAACGGTCATCATATTTGATGAAGAGGATGTCGATAAGCGCGGGAAGAGCTATATTGCTGCGCATAAGAACGGATATGATGCCCCGGCGGAGAGATTCAAGGATGATCTCTTAAGGCGCTGGATCAGGGCGGATTTTAAGAGGCAGGGCAAAGGTGTCGACGCGGATGCCGTCGAAGCCCTTGTCGACCGGGTCGGCGACGAGATGACACCCCTCGATATGGAGATAAAAAAGCTTGCATCCTATGCTTTTGACAGAGAGACAGTGACTAAGGATGACGTGATACTTATGGTCCCGCGCTCACCGTCCTTCAATATCTTCGCCATGATGGATGCGATAGCCGACAACAGGCTCGACGAGGCAATCGGCATATATTACGAGATGGCCGGCGACAAAAAGCAGAGCGCATACAGCGTGCTCGGCAGGATAGAGAGCCATTTCAGGAGCATGCTGATGGTCTGGGACCTGAACAAAAAAGGCCTGGACATCAACGGGATACATGATACGACAGACATTAAGGACTGGCTCGTCAAGAAATACATACGCCAGGGTCAGAAATACAGCCGGAGCAGGATGATAAGCGTCATCGATTCCTGCGTAAAAGCTGACAGAGAGATAAAGCAGGGCAGGATCGAGGACAGACTTGCTGTGGAACTTATCATCACCAACACGGCAGCGGGCCTCAGGATGGACTAGAAGGACATCCGGGGAGAGCGCGCCGGTAGCATGGGGGAGAGACAATGGACGGAGTGAATGAGGATCTGCTCAGATTTCTGGATGCAGATGATTACGAGGAAAAGCTTCAGATTCTTGAAGAGATAAAGGAAAGAGTGGATGACCATGTGGTGAACATGATGGCTGCTTCGCTTTCCCTCGCCAGAGGAAGCGCCTCAAAGGAGTCCTGCATAGATCAGATAAGGGATTATCTTACCCTTCAGATACAATATGACGGAAAGAGGATGAGACAATGAAACTGCTGACATTTGCTGTACCCTGCTATAATTCGCAGGATTATATGGGGAGATGTATAGAGTCGCTGCTTCCCGGAGGGGATGAGGTGGAGATACTGATAATCGATGACGGCTCCAGCGATCTCACCGGAGATATGGCAGACAAGTATCAGGAAAAGTACCCCGGGATCATAAGGGCGATCCATCAGGAGAACGGAGGACACGGCGAGGCCGTCAATACCGGGATAAAGAACGCGACAGGTCTTTATTTCAAGGTAGTTGATTCCGATGACAGGGTGGATGAGAGCGCCTACATGCAGGTACTGGAGAAGCTCCGCGAGGTTACGGGCGGAGACGAAGTCCTGGATATGATGCTCTGCAATTTCGTATATGACAAAGAGGGCGCTAAGCGCAAGAAGATCATGCATTATGAGTCCTCGGTTCCCGTGGAGGAGATAGTCAGCTGGGATGACACAAAGCATTTCAGGAAGGGCCGCTACATCCTGATGCACTCCGTGATCTACAGGACCAAGCTCCTGAGGAAATGCGGAATGGAGCTTCCTTCCCATACCTTCTACGTGGACAACATATATGTCTTCGAGCCGCTTCCCTACGTGAAGTCGATCTATTATCTGCCCGTGAATTTCTACAGATACTACATCGGCAGGGAGGATCAGTCCGTTAATGAGAGCGTCATGATCTCGCGCATAGATCAGCAGATCAAGGTCACGAAGCTCATGATAGATTATTTCAGGGACACGAAGATCGAGAACAGAAAGCTGAAGAAGTACATGAGGAACTATCTCGAGATCATGATGGTGATCTCCTCGATCTTCCTTATCAAGGCCGGAGATGCCGAGTCGCTGGCAAAGAAAAAGCAGCTCTGGGAATACTTAAGATCAAAGGATGTGCAGACTTATTTCCTTATTCGTCACAGCGTGGTAGGCGAGACCATCAATCTTCCCGGCAAGGGCGGAAGAAAGATATGCACGGGCGGCTATAAGATAGCACAGATGCTCGTGGGATTTAATTAAGGGAAAAGGTGCCGTTGAGATATGTCGCTTGAAGCATATACCAATCCCGATTTCGGGATGATTGAAAAGATATTATTCCTTGCAGCATCCCTTGCAGCAATGATCCTGTGCGTGGCCCTGATCATCGGCGGAGCCGCTGTCACGACAGCGGGAATGGACAGGCGCGAGAAGAAAAAGGCGTTCAATATCCGGACGCATACTCTGGTGCAGCTGTTCTACGAGATGATGATATCGGCGACCTCCGTTATGTCTTTTGCGAGCGCGTACGTGATCCTGAACCATATATATTCGCTCTGCCTTGAGAGCGGGAGTATGGGGGATGCGGGACTGGAAGCATTCATGATGATATGGGGCGAATGGAAGGATTTTGTCCTTCTTCTCCTGATCTGCCTGTCATGTGTGCTCAATACCATACTGGACAAGCTGATCATACCGCTTAAGAATCTCACCAGGGAGGAAAAAGCTTCGATCAGGCTTTTAGGCATGTTTTACGCGATACTTATCCTTGTGTGGCTCAATAAGATCGGGGATGAGAGCGAGTACAGCCCGGTGGTCATGTATTATCTGGGACTGATGATAGGACGCTTCGTATACTTCGACGCTTCCTTCTCTGATTTCCTTCATAATATCGTAAATGCCTTCAAAAACCTGCCGCTGCTCATCATGGGACTTGTCTCGACATCCGTGCTCTGCATCTTCGGGTTCGGAGCGGGATACCTGCTGGAGCGCAATTATTATATTGTGGGAGTTTTTTACACGCATCTTTTCATGCTGGCGGCTGTATTTATCATTCATCACAGTCATCTGCTGAGCCTTATCGCGGGGAGCGCAAAGAATGCAAGGACAGCCGTGGAGGATGAGCTGTTGCATGAGACGGGATACGAGGACAGCGGCTACGAAGACAGCGGCCGTCAGAAGCGAAGCTACCGGGATGGCGGATATGATGAGGATTACAACGATTACAGATATGATGAGGACGGGGCCGATGATTATGGCTATGGCGCCCGGGATTACGAGGATGACGGGGATTTTAAATGGATGAATTGAACATCCGGCGGGCCGACCGGCGGATGATGATATTATCAAACTAATATTCAACAGGAGGTAGGAGATGTATTCATTTGATGAGATACGCACGGCGGACAGCGAGATCGCTGATGCGATCAAAGCAGAGCAGCAGAGGCAGAATGACCATATCGAGCTCATAGCCTCGGAAAACTGGGTATCCAAGGCAGTCATGGCTGCAATGGGAAGTCCTCTGACCAACAAGTACGCAGAGGGTTATCCCGGAAAGAGATACTACGGCGGATGCCAGTGCGTGGACGTGGTCGAGGACATAGCCAGAGAGAGGGCCAAGAAGCTCTTCGGCTGTGATTATGCCAACGTGCAGCCGCACTCCGGCGCTCAGGCCAACATGGCGGTATTCTTTGCGATGATGACTCCGGGCGATACCTTTATGGGCATGAACCTCGATCAGGGCGGACATCTCTCACACGGTTCACCGGTCAATTTCAGCGGCAAGTATTTCAACTGCGTGCCTTACGGCGTCAATGACGAAGGCTTCATCGACTATGATGAGGTGCGTCGCATCGCCAAAGAGTGCAAGCCCAAGCTCATAGTGGCCGGCGCATCCGCATATGCGCGCACGATAGATTTCAAGAAGTTCAGAGAGATCGCCGACGAGGTCGGAGCCTACCTCATGGTAGATATGGCTCATATCGCGGGTCTTGTGGCAGGAGGTTATCATCCGAGCCCCATAGGCATAGCTGATGTCGTGACGACGACCACCCACAAGACATTGAGAGGCCCCAGAGGAGGACTGATCCTCTGCAATCAGGAGGCTGCCGACAAGTTCAACTTCAACAAGGCCATATTCCCGGGTATACAGGGCGGTCCGCTGATGCATGTGATAGCGGCGAAGGCTGTATGTTTCAAGGAGGCGCTGGATCCTTCTTTCAAGGAATATGCGCGTAACATCATCGACAATGCCCAGGCGCTCGCAAAGGGACTGCTTGGCAGGGATCTTGCCATAGTGTCCGGCGGTACGGACAATCACCTCATGCTCCTGAACCTTGTGCCCCAGGGCCTTACCGGCAAGGAGGTCGAGGCCTGGCTTGACGAGGCTCATATCACGGCAAATAAGAACACGATACCCAATGATCCCCAGAAGCCTTTCGTAACGAGCGGAATCAGGCTCGGAACACCTGCAGTCACTACCCGCGGATTCAATACCGAGGATATGGACAAGGTTGCAGAGGCGATCTCTCTTGTAGTGAAACAGAAAGAGGACGGAGTCGCTCCCGCAAGAGATATAGTTAAGACACTTACGGACAAATATCCGCTGTAAGAAAAAGTAAGTAATATGCCCGAACATGCAACCTGCTTAGCACGGCGTTATCCGGGCAGCGGATGGCGCGCAGTGCTTAGAAGATCCATCACGGGATAAGGACGGGGGGTTAAGATGACATTTCCCGAGACAGCCATAGCACTTATAATATTAAGATGCGACCGGTATCTGGAGAGTACCGGGGTGAGAAGAAGTCTTAAGAAGTACCCGTCTCTCTCTTCCTTTGTTTCGCTCCTTACAGACGGAGATATGAAGTCCTGGGCGCAGGCGCTTGCGAGTGAGGATAAGGATGAGCCGGATATAAGGGTAGTACGCTACAGAAGAGTGCTGCATCTTTTGGGGGATCTGGACGTCATGCAGTCTTTTTTGGAGCTATCCCTTGCCCTGTTTTCTTTCCCGGAATTCGGAGCGTACCTTACGGAGTATTTCGGTTATTCAGTGAACCTTCATCTTGCCTTTCTGCTTGAGGGGGTGCCTTTTCCCGGGGTTGAGGAGATAGAGCGCTGCATATTTCATGCAGGAAAGATATGCTATGTGGATCCTGCGGCATCACCGATGCAGTATGCCGAACTCAGGATAGATGAGAGGGTCTTCGGATATCTTTTCGGAAGTGATGAGATGAATCCTCTGCTTACGGAGTTTACGTTCTGCTTTGATCCCGGACGTGACGGAGATAAGCTGCATGAGGCATTTGTTCACGAGGAACTCATCAGTGCAGGGACGGCCTTTCTGGGAAATGAGGGAGACCGGCCGGGAGAGGGAAGGATCCTCCAGCTTTCCGGAAAGGGAGGCAGACGTTTTCTGGTAAAGCACATAGCTAAAAATCTATCCATGAGAGTTCTCTTTGTGAACATATCGGATTTTTTCCGTAAAGCGGGACGGGACGGACTTGAATCCCTGAAGGCAGCACTGATACGCGAGGCGGTCTTTGACGATGCCGCTGTCTGCTTCTACGGGATCACGGAGTATTTCATGACCGGAGGCGTGGAAGAGAGCGAGAAGAGCCGCCTGGATCAGGAAGCATTGGGCCGGATCTTCTTTACGCCCATCACTGACGCCGGGATATCGCTGATCCTTTGCTCGGATATGAGGAGGGCGATCCTTGATCCGCAGCTACCCAACGAATGTCTCCTGCTGGAACTGCCGGAGGAGACAGACTATGAAGATCGCAGAAGACTGTGGGAGGGTTTTGCAAAGCTTGGCGGGCTGACGCTTGAAGCAGACAGATTTGCCATGCGTTACAGACTGAGTCCCAGCGAGATATCACTTATGATCCGGGGCTTTGCGGAGCGTATGCCGCAGACGACCGATATAGGCGCCGGAGAGGAGGCTCTTTTCGCAAGGCTCTGTATCGAGCGGGCAGAGGCCGGGGAGAGCAGGAGCGTGGGTCGTGTGCTCTATCCCTCGCTGCATCTTGATGACGTCAAGGTCAAGCCACAGATCAGGGCAGTCCTGAATGACGCCATCGAGGGTATACGGAAGAGTCCCGTGATATTGGACAGCTGGAAGCTTCGCCAAAACTACCCCTATGGCCGCTCTGTATCGCTGCTGCTGTCGGGACCTCCCGGCACCGGCAAGACCATGACGGCGAACGCCATTGCGGGAGAACTCTCGCTTCCTCTGTATCAGGTGAATCTGTCGAGCATAGTCGACAAGTATATAGGTGAAACAGAGAAAAATCTGGAAAAGGGTTTTTTGTTTGCCGAAAAGACGGATTCCGTGCTCTTTTTTGATGAGGCTGACGCGCTCTTCGGGGTAAGGAGCGAGGTGCATGATTCGAAGGACCGGTATGCCAATACTGAGATCTCGTATCTTCTGCAACGGATAGAGGCGTATGACGGTATCGTCATCATGGCGACCAATATCATGAGCAATATCGATCCGGCCTTTCTTCGCCGTATCAGATATGTGGTGCGTTTTGAAAATCCCGACGAGAGTCTGAGGCGCGAGATATGGGAGAGCTGTATTCCGGAAGGCCTGCCGCATGAGGATCTGGACATGGATTATCTTTCGTCGCAGTTTGATACCTTTACCGGCAGCATGATCAAAACCGTATTCCTTAATGCGTGCGCGTATGCCGCGGGACGGGATGAGATCCTGTCCATGGCTCATCTTATACACGCGGTCAGGCTCGAGCTGGGTAAGGCTTCATCCGTCTCGTTTACGGCTGATCTGCTCGGCAAGTATGCGTATCTTTTATAGAAGATTCAGGATCTTCCGGACCGGTACGAAGAGAGATACTTGAAGGAGCCGGACAGATCGGACGGCAGATCCCGGGAGATAAAGGAGCCGGACAGATCGGACTGCAGGTCCCGGGAGATAAGGGCGCAGGACAGACAGGAAGAAAAGAAGCCGGAGGAGAAAAGTCGGCAAAGAAAAAAAGAATGAAGGCGGGCGCTGACCCGCAGAGAGTATATTGGATAGATCATGGTATTCAGTTCACTGATTTTCATTTTCAGATTCCTTCCGGTATTTCTGTTGGTGTATTATCTCGTTCCGCGATACTGGAAGAATGCTGTACTTCTTATAGGAAGTATTGTTTTTTATGCGTTCGGCGAGCCCAAATATGTACTGCTCATCATCGCCTCGGTCCTTGTCAACTATCTCCTGGCAGCGGGGATCGGCAGGAGCAGGGGAAGGGCAGTCAGGACGCTGCTCCTGTTGGTTGACATAATATTCAACATAGGGATCCTCGGCTTCTTCAAGTATCTGGGCTTTGTGATCGAGAATATCAACTCGATATCCGGCAGCGCCTTTACGGTGCCACAGATAGAGCTGCCGCTCGGGATCTCTTTTTTCACCTTCCAGATACTGTCCTATGTGATCGATGTATACAGGCGCAGGATCCCGTATGACAGGTCACTCGTGGATCTGGGAACGTATATCCTGATGTTCCCTCAGCTGATAGCGGGACCCATTGTAACTTATTCTCAGGTGGCGCTCGGCTTAAAGAGCAGGAGCACGAGGGTCAGGGATCTGGAGGAAGGCTTTAAGCCCTTTATTATTGGACTTGCCATGAAGGTGCTTCTGGCAAATAATCTGGGTACTATATGGAGCAATGTAGGTACCGTGGGATATGAAAACATATCGACTCCTTTTGCGTGGATCGGCGCACTGGCATACACGCTGCAGATATATTTTGATTTCGGCGGATATTCCATGATGGCCATAGGACTCGGGCGGATGCTCGGCTTCACCCTTCCGGAAAATTTTGACCACCCCTATGTTGCGACCTCGATAAGGGACTTCTGGAGAAGATGGCATATGACGCTCACCAACTGGTTCCGCGAGTATGTATATATCCCGCTCGGAGGCAACAGGCATGGACGATTTAGAACTTATGTCAACCTGCTGATCGTTTGGTTCATCACCGGTCTCTGGCACGGAGCGGCGTGGAATTTCGTGCTCTGGGGACTGTATTATTTCTTCTTTATCGCGCTTGAGAGGATACTGCTGGGGCGGATACTGAAGAAGATACCGCGGATCTTCGGCTGGGCCTATGCCATGCTGGTCGTGATAATAGGCTGGGTGCTCTTCGCGGTAGAGGGAGTGGATGAGTTTTTGGTTTACATAACAAGAATGTTCGGCGGATATGCAGGTCAGGACTACATGGATCATATCGTGAGCGTCGCGATATATCTTGCGGTTGGGATATTGCTGTCGGCTCCGATATTCCGGAAGCTGTACGACAGGATCAAGGACAATGCGCTGGGGCTTGTGCTGCACCTCGTGCTTTTCTGGGCGAGCATAGTATCGCTGGTGGATGCAGCGTATAACCCGTTTTTATACTTCCGATTTTAAGCCCTGTCGCAATAGGGGCGCATATAGCAAGCTTGTTTGCGAATATGCGCACCTATTAGCGACGCAAACACGGATGAGGAAGTAGGGCGGCAGCCCGGATTCCGAATCCGTGTAGCAGCGCGAAAGCACGGAGCGCGGAGCGATGCGTAGGGGTTAAAAGCACAATGAATAGGTTTACATAATATGAAAAAGTATCCTTTGCTGATAATCTTAATAGCGACATTCCTCCTCGTATCGATCCCCGGGGCTCTCGTAAGCCTTGAGGAGCGCAACTTTGAGTACCCTTCGGCCGCAGTGCTTATCCAGACAGTGAAAAACGGCGATATGACAAGGATCAGAGAACTCATGGGCTTTGAAACCCAGGATCCTGACGAGATGGCAGAAGCTGCGATCAAGGCTGCAAGGGATATGCAGAAGGATGCAGGGGTGGAGGTCGTATCGGAGGCAGCTTCCGAGATCCCGAGTGAGGAGCCGACAGAGGCAGAGCCCGAAGATACGGAAGATGAAGAAGAGTCTCATCATGACGAAGACGAAGAAGACAATGAAGATGAGGACGATGAAGAAGACAACGACGAGGACAGCGACGAAGACGAAGATGAGGATGAAGAGGACAGCGACGAGGACGAGGATGATGAGACCGACGAGAATGAAATGAAGGAATTCACTACCGTCGATGATGATTATTTTGCCGACGCCTGCCTGATAGGAGATTCAAGAGTCCAGGGACTCGGGATGTACTCGGGCCTTCCTGCCACAAACTACGGCATCGTGGGAATCTCCCTTTCAAGAGTCTTTGACAAGAAGTGCATCACCACGCCCCTTGGCAAGCTCACGATACCCGAAGCCCTGGCTGTAGGCCCCCAGTATGGCAAGATATACCTAAAATTCGGACTGAACGAGATCGGATGGGGCACGAATGAGCAGTTTGCCGAGTACTATTACAGCTTTATCGACTATATCAAGGCAGTACAGCCTGATGCGATCATATATGTGATGAGCATCCTTCATGTAACGGAGGATGAGGAGAGGAAGTCTTCCGTATTCACCAATGACAGGATCGATGAAAGAAACAAATACATCAAAGAAGTCGCCGAAAGAGAGCATGTCTATTATCTTGACGTCAATGAGGTATTCACCGATGAGAACGGCAGGATGCCGTCCGAGGACTCTTTTGACGGTATCCACGTGAAGGCTGACGCGATCGGGAAGTGGACCGATTATCTTAAGACACACGCGATAGAGAAGTAAAATTGGACACAGGAAACAATCTGTCCAAAATGTCCATTGATATGGCATATGCACTATGCTAAAATCCCGCTATGTGACTAGGAAAAACAGTCTTGGAGGGATATATGTCAGTTGCGATAGTTACCGACAGTAACAGCGGGATCACACAGGCATTGGCCGGGGAGCTCGGCATCAGCGTGCTTCCCATGCCTTTTACCATAGACGGCGAGACCTTCTATGAGGATATCAATCTTACCCAGGATGAATTTTATAAAAAGCTCGAGGATCCCGAGGTCGAGATACATACATCCCAGCCTCTCCCCGGAGATGTGATGTCGCTCTGGGACAAGCTCCTTGAGACGCACGACGAGGTCGTATTTATTCCCATGTCTTCGGGACTGTCAGGCTCCTGTGAGAGCGCTACCGTCTTTGCGGCCGATTATGAAGGTCGTGTGCAGGTGGTCAATAATCAGAGGATATCCGTGACTCAGTACACGAGCGTGCTCGATGCGAAGCTGATGGCTGCGAACGGAAGGGATGCCGCATATATCAAGAGGCGTCTTGAAGAGACCAAGTTCGATTCCGACATATATATCACGGTCGATACTATGAAGTATCTTAAGAAGGGCGGAAGAGTGACACCCGCGGCAGCGGCTTTTGCCGAGCTTTTGGGGATCAAGCCTGTGCTGCGCATATACGGAGAGAAGCTTGACGCCTTTGCAAAGGCCAGGGGCATGAAGAATGCAAAAAAGGTCATGATCAATGCCATAAGGGATGATCTTGAAAAGCATTACGGCGGCGTGACGCCCGATAAGCCGGGTGCCATATTGGGGATGGCTTACACCCATAATCTTCCCGAAGCAGAGGAGTTCCGGGCTGAAGTGGAAGAGGCCTTCCCAAATTACCATATTGATATTTTCCCGTTATCTCTTTCTGTATCGTGTCATATAGGTCCCGGCGCTCTTGCCGTCACCTGTTCGAAGATATTCGAAGACTGAGATGCCTCAAACTGCCGTTATTCCTTCGGCAGTTTTTTCATGTAGCTTATGACAAATAAAAGCGAGACGAAGAAGGACAGGATGAAGGCTGTGCCCTGCGTCTCCTGGATGCCCGCAAGTCCCCTGTAATGCGAGAGAAGGAGGAGTGTCGGTATGAAAAACACACCGCTCCTCAAGGATGAGAGTATGGCTGCTCCTGCTCTCTGACCCGTGCTCTGAAGGAGCATCTCCGTCATCATGGACAGAGGCAGTGTCGGGAGAGCCATGCATTGCAGGATGAGAGCTCTGTGTCCCACGGCTATGACGTCGGGATCGTCCCTGAAGAGGGATATGATCCTGTCCGGACACAAGCATACTCCTATGCATGCGCATATGATGAAGACTTCCCCGATGAGCAGCGCTGCCATAAAGCCCTGACGAACACGTTTGTATTTACCTGCCCCGTAATTGAAGCCGCTGACAGGCTGGAAGCCCTGACCGACCCCCAAAGCTATCGAGAACACAAAGAATATGATGCGGCTTACTATGCTCATGGCCGCTATCGCGCTGTCTCCGTATCCTCCGGATATAGTGTTCAGCATGATGGTCGTAAGGCTCCCGAGCCCCTGTCTTAAAAGGCTCGGAAGGCCCGTAGCTATGATATTCCCTATGAGCGGGAGGCTGAAGGACAGATACTTCGGGGTGAGCTTTGTCTGAGTCTTTCCCCTTATGAACATGGACAGAAGGATCGAAAAGCTGATGGTCTGGCTCAGCATCGTCGAAAGACCTGCGCCTCCGATCCCCATCTTAAGACCGAATATGAAGAAAGCATCGCCTGCGATATTGATGATCCCGCCGGTCAGAAGACCTATCATGCCAAAAAGGGCTCTTCCTTCGTATCTTAATATGTTATTAAGTGTAAAGCTGGATGTCATGAAAGGAGCAGCAAAAAGGATATAGGAGATATAAGTCTTTGCAAACGGGGCTATGGTCGGGGTGCTTCCGAGCAATACTACGATATCATCGAGGAAGATGAATCCCGCGACAGATATCATAAGCCCGCCTGCAAATGACAGGAAAAAGGCCGTGGATCCGGTGTGGGAGGCGTTTTTTGCATCATGGCTTCCCAGAAGTCTTGATATTATGCTTCCGGAGCCCTGACCGAAGAGGAAGCCGCAGGACTGTATCACCGCCATGAAGCCGAAGACTATACCTACGGCCCCGCTGGCGCTGGTACCCAGCGTTCCCACAAAGGCAGTGTCCACGAGATTGTATATATTGGTCACGAGCATGCTGATCACCGTGGGTATGGAGAGCATCACGATGAGCCTTACTACGGGCGTCTCGGTCATCTTTCTGTACTGGGCGTCAGATGCTTTTTTCTTATTCGTCTCGTCCATGAGATATATTGTAAGTTCAAAATCGGGATGAAGGAAAGAAAAGTCTGCATTTTTTTAAAAACAATTAAGAAAAACGCGGTTTTTGCCGATATATACATTAGACTGGATATATAAAAAAGTGGTTAAATATAAGTAACATGCAAAGAAGCATGCGGCAGGATTTCCGAAAGCGTTGCTTTCGGACATTCTGACTTGGGTGAACAGGAGGATGTGATTATGAGGAATAAGGACGTGAACAGGCAGGTGCTTAAGGCTATAAGTATCGGGTTAACGGCGGCTTTATCCCTGATGCCGACAGTTACGGCATTTGCTGACGATGATACTTCAGGTGAAGGCGGCAGTAGTAATGAAACGAATGAATCTGCATCTGAAACTACAGAGCAGAGTGAGAATCAGGAAGCAAGAGAATCCTGTGATGAGGCATTTGATGCCTGTGAGAGCGCTGTAGGGCTTGCAGAAGCATCTTTTTCTGAAGAGACGGCTTCAAGTGAAAGCGATGGTGCCGGAGCGCCCGCTGCAAGTGAAAGCGATGGTGCCGGAGCGCCCGTTGCAAGTGAAAGCGATGGTGCCGGAGCGCCCGCTGCAGGTGAAGGGGATGTCATTGGAGCGCCCGCTGCAGGTGAAAGCGATGGTGCCGGAGCGCCTGTTGCAGATAGTAGTGCCCTGGGAGATGATCAGATACAGACAATAATAGATAATCTCACCGATGCGGCGCAGATCGTAGGTATAACTAAGCAGAGCCCTGATGACGGAAATGGCACAGGACTCCCGGTCAATATAGAGAATTCAGATGAGAGCGGCATTAAGGAGAATGATGACAGCCTTGAGAATGCAGTAGCGGCTCTTGATGAGACTAATAAAGAGGCAAAGATCTTCAATGAAAACCACAAGACCGAGGACGAAGAGCAGAAGCTCGAGGAAGCGATCGGTGGCGCAGAGGAAATGGTCGAAAAGGCAAAAGCCGGAACTGCAACGGATGCTGAAGTAGAAGAGGCACTCGAAAAAGCTGATAAAGCTGTGGAAGAAGCTGAGAAAAACAAGGCTGAGGCTAAAAGACTGGTAGATAAGGCAACAACCGAGCTTGAAGCCATATTGGCTGACTGCGATGTCAAGTATGATGTCGACCCTGAGACCGGTGATATAACTGTCACAGACGAAGAAAAGCTTGACACAAGGACAAGAAATGCCCTTGAAAAGGCACAGGCTGCAGTGGATGCTGCAAGACAGAAGGATGCTGATGCACAGGCAGCATTAGATGAGGCTAAGTCTCTGAACAAGTGGCTTGAAATGGTCAAAAAGCAGATGCAGGTTGTCAGCAACAGCACGGATAAGGGCAACAAAAGGACTGAAGGCACCAAGATATATGAGGGATATAAACTTGCCGCATATCTGCAGGCCTATCAGGTTTCCACTTGGGAAGGCGTCAAGCCTGACAGCGTAGAAGTCGTGTATGATACCACCTTTAAGGGAAATTACAACGAAAGAAACTTCTGGTGTGTCAAGTACAAGAATGCAGACGATGACTGCTATCATCGTGTATATCTGGATCTGCACTTTGATAATGTAAAGAACCTCGATTCGCTTATAGCCAGTGAGCATCTTGTTTTGGATGAAGCGCCTTATGCGTTTGGTGATAATTGCAATGATCCGGACAACTTGAAGTTCGGTGTAAATAAGAATGGTTCGCTGATCGAGGGTGCGATTACCGGAGAAGTGGATCCGTCACAGCAGGCGGCATATAATGCAGTCAAAAAAGAGATAGACAGGTTGATGACGGGAAATATAAAGGAGGAGAACAGCACCCTCAAAGCGCAGATTGCGGTGGAGATGGCGAAGCTGTATCTGGCAGGTCAGGGTTATGATATCGACAGGCTTGGTACTCCCGGCTGGTATAATGTCAGTCGTAGTGACAAGACAGGACTTGCAAAAGGAACTGCAGGAACAAAGAATGATCAAAGATATATCCCGGTCCGCTATAACGCTGAAGACGGCAGCATAAAGGATTTCTATTTTGTATATAATACTGATACGAATAGCAATGCTGTTTCCATCTACCAGCGGACTCCGAAAGAGATGCAAGCTGCATGGAATGATTATGGTAATAGTAACGACCATAACCAGTATATGCTTGATGATGGTGATCATGGAAACGGAACAGATCCTGACCATGAGAGACGCTATGACCTGAATTCCATCCTTGGTCAGGAAGCAGGATATAACGAGCTTGTGAATAATAAGACAAAGGCAAATGGTCTTCTGGCAGCAGTCGAAAATGCAAGAAACAAGGTTGTAGCGGCTCAGCAGGCATTACTGAATGTACAGAAGGTAAGTGCCGTATACAATGCGGATATTCAGAAGTTTAAGGACCGTCTTGCTGCAGCACAGCAGGAATATAATGAGCTCAAGGCGGCGGCTGAAGATGCGGCAGGCAACTCGGACAATGTCACTGATACAACTCCCGATGGCGGAGGCAGCACAGGTGGTACGACAGATACCTCCACAGGTGGCACAACCGCAGATGGCGGTTCTGCAGGTGGCACAACCACAGATGTCGGTTCCACAGATGGCACTACTTCAGATGGCGGTTCCACCGGTGGCGGAGATGTCACAGCGGCCGCTTCTTCGGACGGGGCATCGGTTGACATAACTGCACCTGCAGGCGGAGCAGTTGCTGAAGCTGCAGGCGGAGCAGGAGTTCTCGGTGAGACGGCACCTGCGGCATTTGTCGATCTGGGTACGAGACCGTCAGCCGTAGACGCAGGAGCTTTCGCAGATATCTCCGGTATCGAGAGCGGAGTGCTTGATGAAGGCGGCGACCTCCTCGAAGAAGGAGTCCTCGGTGAAAGGATGGCGCCTATCGTTGATGCCGTGAATAACGGAACATTCAAGAGAAACATGCTCTTTGTAGAGGACGGACTTCAGATCAGCTTCATGTGGTGGCTCATCATGCTGGCTCTCGGAGCAAAGGGAGTTCAGATGTATGTGAAGAGCCGCAGGAAAGAGGCTAAGGAGACTGAGCCCGAGAAGTAAAGACTGTAGAATAAGACAATACACAAGACAGCAGGGACGGTTCTTGTTGTCTTGCCGAATGGCAAGACAAAAGAACCGTCCCTCTGTCTTGTTCCTCTTGACTTGTCCGCATGCGAAAAGGATAATCTATAGTGTATGTCCGGGCCGATCCGGACAAAGCCACGGAGGATAAAAATGAAAAAACTTGAAGAATACGTAAGGACTATCCCTGATTTTCCGAAGGAAGGGATAATGTTCAGAGATATCACAACCATCCTTCAGGATGCGGACGGATTCCACATGGCGGTCGATGAGCTGATAAAGCTGGCAGAGGATGTGGATTTTGACGTGGTGGTGGGACTGGAGGCGAGAGGTTTTATTTTCGGCGCTCCCATGGCCTATGCCATGAATAAGGAATTTGCCCTTATACGAAAGCAGGGCAAGCTTCCGTATGAGACGATATCCCAGGACTGCGAGCTTCAGTACGGCAAGGCTACGATAGAGATACAGACGGATTCCGTGAAGCCCGGTCAGAAGGTTGTCCTCGTCGATGATCTGATAGCCACCGGCGGTACTCTTGCCGCATCGGTGTCTCTCGTAGAAAGACTCGGCGGAGAAGTCGCTGCGATATTGTGCCTTATGGAATTGAAGGGCTTAAAGGGAAGGGATATCCTTTCCGGATATGATGTCAGATCGGTAATATCATTTGACGGGAAATGATTATGGAAAAGCTGTTCAAGCTTAAGGAAAACAAAACTGATGTCAGGACCGAGGTGATCGCCAATATAGTCACTCTGACCGGAGCCACTTATGCTCAGTCTTTTCAGGCTGCGCTCTGTATCATACTTATGGAGGGCGTGATCTTTCTGATCCTGTCGCTGATCATATCGATACTGTTCCTGCTGAAGTTCTTTATCGCGGCCTAGATGATCACAGATGCTGCACATTGTGGTCAATCCCGCTACCGGCTCCGGACGCGGAAAGAGAATATTTGAAAGCGTAAAGCCATACTTTGACTCCGCGGGAGTGGCTTATCAGGTGCATTATCCCGGCGGAGAAAAGAGACTCACAGACGTCGTGAGAAAACTGTCCGGCCCCGGTGACGGCGACAGCGACTATACGGACATAGTCATCATAGGCGGCGACGGCTCCATGAATGATGCGGTGAACGGGATAGTGGATTTCGAGCGCACAAGGATCGGTTTTATTCCCGCAGGAAGCGGCAACGACCTCGCAAGAGATCTGGGCATCCCCGTAGTCTCCGGGAGAGGCCGGCATACGGCAAGGAAAAGGGAAGAGATAAAGAGTCTGGTCCGGACCATAGCTCTTAGGAAGACAGCCAGAAGCATGGACATAGGAGTCGTGGAATCCGGAGAGGAGAGATATTATTTTAATATCAGTTCCGGCGCCGGATTTGATGCCGAGACATGCTACTACGTCGAGAGATCCGGAATGAAGCGCATCCTCAATAAGATCGGGCTCGGACGGCTTGTATATATACTGATCGCGCTCAGGCTCATCCTTAAAAACGAAAGCTTCAGATGCGAGATCCATACGGAAGACGGACAGACAAGAGTCTATGAGAAATGTCTCTTTGCAGCCTGCATGGATCACAGATATGAGGGCGGGGGATTCATGTTCTGCCCCGAAGCATCAGATAATGACGGCATGCTGGATATCTGCGTGGCCAATGACATCAGCGTGATGAAGTTCATGCGCATGTTCCCTATGGCGGTCTCGGGAAAGCATGTGAAATATAAAGAGATAGATATCTTCAGAGGAAGAGAAATATACATGAAACTTGACGGTCCGAGACATCTTCATGCAGACGGAGAGGTGAAGACGCCGGGCGATGAAGTCAGGTATCATATCCATGATAAGAAGCTCATGCTCCTTATGTGATGTTGATCCGGGCAAACGAATATTAATCTGATAATGAGGTGACTGACTATGACTGCTGCTATACTTCCGGGACTGTGGATCCCCTTTGCAGGAACTGCGCTCGGCGCAGGCTGTGTCTTCTTTATGAAAAAGGAACTTGGCGATAAGGTAAGGAGAGCTCTTACCGGATTTGCCAGCGGAGTCATGGTTGCAGCTTCCATATGGAGCCTCATAATCCCTGCCATGGAGCAGACCGAAGGGATGGGGAGCCTGAGCTTCCTTCCCGCCTGTGTGGGATTCTGGCTCGGAATGCTCTTTCTTTTATTTCTCGATTCCGTTATACCACACCTTCATATGAACGCCGATAAGGCCGAAGGCCCTAATGCGAAGCTTAAGAAGACCACGATGATGGTTCTTGCGGTCACGCTTCATAATATTCCCGAGGGGATGGCAGTCGGTGTCGTGTATGCGGGTCTTGTATCTGGGAATTCTTCTATTACGACCGGCGGAGCGCTGGCTCTGGCGCTAGGTATCGCCATTCAGAATTTTCCGGAGGGAGCGATCATCTCGATGCCGCTCTGCGCGGAGGGAAAGAGCAAGTCAAAGGCTTTTCTTGACGGCGTGCTCTCGGGCGCCGTGGAACCTGTCGGAGCTTTCATCACCATACTTGCAGCGGGCGCCATAATTCCGGCGATGCCCTATCTATTAAGCTTTGCTGCAGGCGCCATGATGTACGTCGTGGTGGAGGAGCTGATCCCCGAGATGTCCGAAGGCGAGCATTCAAACATCGGCGTCATCATGTTCGCCCTGGGCTTCACTCTCATGATGGCACTGGACGTAGCGCTGGGATGAGATAAGATGTAATTCCGATGGTGGCGAGATTCTTTTATTTTCTCCCGTGCCATAACGGTTTTTTTGTTGTATAATAAATAATTGCAGTATTGCAGTCAGGTGGCGGACAGGAGATAAAAGCTATCCCACCTGTCTTAGAAAAATCTTAAGGAGAAGAGTATGACACTTGAAGCGGAAGTAACCAGCGAGAAGCGTAAGATAGGCAGAGTTGAGTTCAAGGCGCCCAGTATCGTCGTGATATGCGATACAGGCGAGACCCTCTATGTGCAGGTGGAGGATGCGAGCCCCAAGGGTATGGGTCTTTGGATGAAGGACGACAGACCCGACATCATGGGCCTGGACGTTATTATAGTAGCAGACACGGTGATAATGTACGCTACCGTAGCGCGCATGGAGAAGCGCGCGGACGGCACATATACAGTCGGTATCAGCGCAAAGAAGTTCACAAAGGAAGTCCTGGAGTACCTCTTCGCTCATATCGGCAATCCTGACAAAGAGGTGTGACATATGATCTACAGGGACTTTCAGGGTATGAAGCTATCCATGCTCGGATTCGGCGCAATGCGCCTTCCCGTGCATGATGGTAACGATTCCGATATAGACCGCGAGCTGACCTTCAGGATGGTAGATGATGCCATGAAGAGCGGCATCAACTACTATGACACAGCTTGGGGCTATCATAACGGCAATTCCGAGATCGTCCTGGGCGAGGCTCTGGCTCGGTATCCGAGAGACAGTTTTTATCTTGCATCGAAATTCCCCGGATACGATCTTTCCAATATGCCGAAGGTCAGGGAGATCTTTGAGCAGCAGCTTAAAAAGACCGGCACCGACTATTTTGATTTCTATCTTTTCCATAATGTCTGCGAGATGAATATAGAGCAGTATCTGGATCCGAAGTACGGGATCTATGATTATCTTATCGAGCAGAAGAAAAATGGACGCATCAGACACCTGGGATTTTCAGGCCATGGCGAGATAGATGTCCTTAAGAGATTCCTTGATGCATATGGCGAGAGCATGGAATTCGGACAGCTCCAGCTCAACTACCTCGATTGGAAATTCCAGCACGGCAAGGAAAAAGTGGATCTTCTGAATGAAAGAGGGATCCCTGTATGGGTGATGGAGCCCGTAAGAGGCGGAAAGCTCGCTCATCTTCCGGGCAAAATGGAAGAGAAGCTGAGAAACCTTCGTCCGGATGAAGACATACCCGCATGGGCGTTCAGGTTCCTGCAGTCGGTCCCTTCGGTGACTGTGGTCCTGTCGGGAATGTCCGATGCAGATCAGCTGGCAGCCAACATCAGGACGTTTGAAGAGGAAAAGCCGCTGACAGATCCTGAGATGGAAGCATTGATGGGCATCGTGGACGAGATGATGTCCGGCAGATCAGTACCCTGCACGGCATGTCATTATTGTACGAGCCATTGTCCGCAGCAGATCGACATCCCCAGGATGATCGAACTCTACAATGAGCATCTGCTGACCACGGAAGACGGCGGATTCGGCTTTATCGCACCGATGGCTCTTTCGGCGATTCCGGCGGAGAGACAGCCGGCAGCCTGCCTCCACTGCAGGAGCTGCGAGAAGGTTTGCCCCCAGCAGATCAAGATATCCGAAGTGATGACAGATTTTGTACAGAAGATAGGGTAAATAAATACGATCCGGGATCCCGCTCCTTAAAAGGAGCGGGATTTTCAGCATTTGCAGCGATAAAAAAATTGTCAGACAATTATAAAAAATTTACGAAAATGTATTGACAATTTAATATGCCCGTGGTATAGTTTAATCATTCCAAAGAGATGGGGAGGTACGATCCGATGTACAGATCAGTTAACCTCAATATTCTTTGAAAGGAGGGCCAAACCACCAGCATAGGAATGTAGCTTCACAGCCTTTCAAATCCGGTCAGGGCGGTGAAGTGAACAATCAAAAGAAGTGAATGAGTATTGCAGACCGGATTATCATAGAGGAGCAATTATAGACGGGTTTGAGAAAAGCGACAGACAAAGTAGTTTTAACAGGCTTGACCGATGCAGAATGATGGCAAAAATCACATATAAGATGTCCTACAAACAGTGTGAGGACGATGTGCCATAGACGAGTAGCGAGCAGCGGGAGAGCAGATTGAGAGGTATGGTCCAATGGGACACGAAGTAATGGATGAAATATCCAGATAGGCGGAGCACTTGATGATCAGAAGTGCTCCGCCTAAGTCTTTTAAATGAAAAGTGAAAATTGGAAAACTTACAGGAAACGCATCTTGCCGTCGTCACCGTCATATTTGGCTACGGCGACTCCCTGCCTTTCTTCTGCCTTGGCCTTGGCGCGTCTGACAGCATCCTTGCTCTTCTGCTCACGGGCCTCGACCTTGGAGCATCTCTCGCACAGCCTTCCGGATGTGATCTTGGCTCCGCATACCTCGCAATAAATAAAAACTTTTGAATCGTTGGTCAGCATGAAACGGTCTTCTCTCACCCATTCCATCACCTGATGTACCGATACTTCACAGGCCTTGGAGATCTCGCTCGCGTTGCTGCCGGGGTGTTCCCAGAGATATTCCCTTACAAGATGATATTTATCCAGAAACTCGGCGAGACATTCGTGACAGAAGCCGTCTGTAAGAGTCTTTGACTCAAATTTTTTTCCGCATTTTCTGCATACATAGGTTCCCATATCAAGTATATTTTATCAGAGAACAGGAAAAATTCAACCAAGATTCTGAATTATGTAAACCAAGATTTGATATGATCTGCTTTCTGTACTGATTATAGGTCAGTATTTTTTGATATACTATAATCCGGAACGTGCCTGCACGAAAGTGGGCGAGCGATTTAAGAATACTGAGGAGCGTAAGTGCATGAGATTCATACATCTGTCTGATCTGCATCTTGGGAAGAGAGTCAATGAATTCTCCATGATCGACGATCAGAGATATATATTAAAGGAGATCCTGACCATTATTAATAAGGAGAAGCCGGACGGCATCCTGATAGCGGGAGATGTCTATGACAGAACCATCCCTGCAGAGGACGCCATGAGACTCTGGGATGATTTTCTTACAAGTCTCGCCGAAAAGAAGGTTCCCGTATTTGCGATATACGGCAATCATGATTCTGCCGTGAGATTCTCCGATCATGGACAGCTGGTCGATCATACCGGCATACATCTGTCTCCGGAGTATGACGGGTCGGCGGCGCATTACAGGCTTAAGGATAAGAGCGGCGCTGTCAATATCTTTCTTCTTCCTTATATCAAGCCCTCTATCGTACGAAGCCTCTTTCCGGATGAGGAGATAGCCGATCACACAGATGCCTGCAGGGTGGCCGTGGAGCATATGGATATCAATACAGACGAGCGCAATATACTTATCGCCCACCAGTTTGTCACGGGAGGAACGAGGTGCGAGTCGGAGGATATCATGGTCGGCGGCCTCGACAATGTGGATGCGTCTGTCTTTGACGACTTTGATTACGTGGCCCTCGGTCATCTTCATGGGAAGCAGACTATAGGCAGGGATACGCTCAGATACTGCGGGACACCCCTCAAATATTCTTTTTCGGAGAAGGATCATAAGAAGTCGGTGACTGTCGTGGACATGCCTGAGAAGGGAGAGGTAAAGATAAGCGAGATCCCGCTTGTTCCGAAGCGCGATCTTCGAGAGATAAGGGGTACCTATGAGGAGCTTACGCTTAAGACCGGCTACGAAGGCACCTGCCTTGACGACTATATCCATGCCGTGCTCACCGATGAGGAAGATGTCATAGATGCCGCAGCCAAGCTCCGTATCATCTATCCGAATCTCATGAAGCTCAGCTACGATAATAAAAGGACAAAGGAGCAGCGTGTCGTCACCAATGCAGGGGATGTCGAGAGGAAGACTCCCATAGAGCTGTTCGAAGAATTTTACGAGAAGCAGAACAATGCAGCCATGAGTGAAGAGCAGAGAGCATTTGCGCTCGAGTGCATCGAGTCGATATGGGGGAAGTAACATGAGACCTGTACATCTTAAGATATCAGCATTCGGGCCGTATGCCGGATATACGGAGATACCTCTTGGTGAGCTTGGTACGCAGGGACTGTATCTTATCACCGGCGATACCGGCGCCGGGAAGACTACCATATTTGATGCGATATGCTACGCTCTCTTCGGAGAGGCGAGCGGACATACAAGGAACGACACATCCATGTTCCGCTCCAAATACGCTGATCCCGATACACCGACCGTGGTGGAGCTTTTATTTACCCATGCCGGAGAGGAGTACACGGTCAGGAGGAACCCCGAATACATGCGTCCCGCAAAGAAGGGCACGGGTCTTACCAGACAGCTTGCCGAGGCTGAGCTTCATATGCCTGACGGGAGGGTCATCACCAAGATCAGGCCTGTGAATGATGCGATAGAGGGCCTGCTCGGGATCAACAGGGACCAGTTTTCGCAGATATCGATGCTGGCGCAGGGCGATTTTCTGAAGCTTCTGCTGGCTGACACAAAGACCAGGATAGAGGTCTTCAGGGAGCTTTTTAAGACAGAGAATTATCTGGCTCTTCAGAAAAAGCTGGACGGCAGCGAGAAAGACCTGAATGGACGCGTGAAGGACGAGAGGAAGAGCATAGCCCAGTATATCAGCGGCATACAGGTCGATAAGGATGACGTGCTGATGACAGAGGTGGAGAGAGCGCAGAAGGATGAGATGACTACAGAGGATGTAGTCGCGCTTCTCGATGCTCTCACAGGGAAGGATGAGGCTCTTAAGGACTGTATCGATGAGGAGCTGGAGAGCGCAGGCAGGGAGCTTGAGAGCGTGAATGCTGCAATAGGAGCGGCGCAGGTCATAGAGAAGGCGAGGAACTCACTTAAGGAAGCGCGCGAGCGGCTGGCCGAAGAGGAGCCTAAAAAGGAAGGCCTTGGCGCGGCGCTTCGGGAAGCCGAAGATGCTCTCAAAGACAAGCCGTCATATGAAAAGCAGGCTACACTTATAGAGAGCGAGCTTCAAAGCTATGACAAAGCCCTTGCGCTTGATAAGGATATATCCGATACCGGGAAAAAGAGATCGGACCTTGAGGCAGAGCTAGAAAGAGATAAAAAGAAGGAGCAGGCGCTTATAAAGGAGCTTGCAGGTTACAGGGAAGAGCTCGAAGGGATAAAGGACACCGCGGCGGAACTTGCAAAGTGCGATGCTAGGATAAGCGGGATCAGGGCTGAAGCGTCTGAGACCGGTGAAGTGCAGGAAGCCCTGGATAGTCTTGATAAGGACAGGGCGAAGCTTACTGCGGCTCAGGAGGGATACCGTGAAGCAGACGCAGAATTTAAGAGACTGAATCTTAAATATGAAAACCTGGAGCAGGCCTTTCTTGACGGTCAGGCCGGTATCCTTGCAAGAGGGCTCAAAGACGGACAGAAATGTCCGGTGTGCGGCTCTTTGTCCCATCCGTCTCCCGCCTGCATATCGCAGGATGTTCCCACGGAGAGAGAGCTTGAAGTGGCAAAGAAGAGCGCGGAAAGCGCCCGTGTTAAGAGGGAGGCTGCAGCCACCGAAGCAGGAGGACTGGATAAGACTGTACAGAATAAGGAGGAAGAACTTAGGAAAAAGCTCCTTAAGCTCTTTAATGATGACAGTCTGGACAGGGCTTATGAATCGCTCAAAAAAGCATCGCTCGACTGCAGGAAGAGACTTAAGGAAGAAGAGGAAAAAGCGAAAAAACTGAGGGATGACGCCGGCCGGAAGGATGAGCTTGATGCCCTGATCCCGAAGAAGGAGAAGGAGCTTGAGGAGATAAGAGCCGGGATCGGAAGGATAGGCATACTAACGGCGCAGATCGTTTCCGACCTTGAGGCTAAGACATCCCTGCTCCTCGATCTTAAGAAGAGCCTGCGCTTTGAGGATAAAAAGTCGGCACAGGACGAGATGAAAAAGCTTCAAAAGAAGGCGGAGGATCTTCAGTCTGCTTACGATCTTGCGAAGAAGTCATATGAGGAGCATCTTTCGACGATCAATGATCTGAAGGCCGTGATAAAGAGTAACGAAAAGACTGTCAGCTCGGCAGGGGAAGTCGACTTAACGGCCAAGAAGGAGCGGCAGGCAGAGCTTAACGCCATCCGAAAGGAATGCATGGGAAGGCGCGAGACAGTTGCCGGAAGGATAGCTTCCAATGAGCGCATAAGGCACAGCATCATCATGAAGTCCGACAGCCTGTCGCAGCTTGAAAAGAAGCTTCAATGGGTCAGGACTCTGTCATATACGGCAAACGGCCAGCTGTCCGGCAAGGAAAAGATCATGCTTGAGACTTATATCCAGACCGCGTATTTCGACAGGATAATACAAAGAGCCAATCTGAGGCTCATGACCATGTCCGCCGGTCAGTATGAGTTGGTAAGGCTTAAGGAGGCCGGCAATACCAAGAGCCAGAGCGGCCTGGACCTTGGTGTCACGGATCATTATAACGGAACTGAGCGAAGCGTCAGGACTCTGTCCGGCGGAGAATCCTTCATGGCTGCTCTGTCGCTTGCACTGGGGCTCTCTGATGAGGTGCAGTCATCCGCCGGCGGCATACAGATAGACACGCTGTTCGTGGATGAGGGCTTCGGATCTCTTGATATGAATTCTCTTGACCAGGCATACAGGGCTCTGGCTGGTCTTGCTGAGGGTAACAGGCTTGTAGGGATCATATCGCACGTAGAAGATCTGAAGGAGAGGATCGACAGGCAGGTGATCGTCACAAAAGAAAAAAGCGGCGGAAGCAGTATAAGGATAAAAGTATAGCGCCGGGCGCAGCGTCTTCGGGAGAGCATCCTTTTGCGACCCGGGAGCATGTGATATACTGTACCGGTCGACATGACAGACCGGCGATGCAGCCGGATCAGTGACAGAGATCATCATATAATATATCTGAAAAGGAAGACGGTATGGACCACATAGTAAGGGCAGTTGCCGACAATGATCATATAAGGGCTTTTGCGGCTCTGACAAAGGATATGACGGAGGATGCCCGGATCGCGCATAATTCTTCGCCTGTTGTAACAGCGGCGCTTGGAAGGCTTCTCACAGCAGGGGCGATGATGGGCGCCATGATGAAGGGCGATGATGATATACTGACGCTTCAGATAAAGGGTAATGGAGCCATGCAGGGCCTTACCGTTACAGCGGATTCACATGGCAATGTAAAAGGCTATCCCATAGAGCCTCTGGTACTCCTGCCCCCGAGAGAATCCGATCACAAGCTCGATGTGGGCGGCGCGATAGGCCGCGGGACCTTAAGGGTCATAAAGGATCTTGGCCTCAAAGAGCCTTATGTCGGAGAGGTCGACCTAGTCACATCCGAGATAGCGGAGGATCTTACATATTATTTCGCCCAGAGCGAACAGATACCGTCTACCGTAGGCCTTGGTGTCCTCATGAATAAGGACAATACCGTGAGATCCGCCGGAGGCTTCATAGTTCAGCTGATGCCGGATGTGAAGGATGCGACTATAGACAGGCTGGAGGATAATCTTAAGAAGATATCATCCGTGACCGACCTTCTGGATCAGGGCAGGACTCCCACGGATATTCTCGGGATGCTTCTTGAAGGCCTTGATATGCAGGTGCTTGATGAGACACCGACTTTCTTTAAGTGCGACTGCTCTCCTCAGAAGATAGAGAAGGCGCTGATAGCCACAGGCCGTGCCGAGCTTCAGAGCATGATAGACGAGGGGAGAGAGATAGAGATGGAGTGCAGCTTCTGCAGGAAGAAATATATAGTGTCTGTAGAGGAATTAAAGAAACTCCTTTCCCGCGCTTCCACATCTTAGTAATCCACAATAAATACACTATCAACAAAATAAAAATAGGTATTAACGATTGACTTCTTATGTGATATTATTAGAGTCCACTCACTCTGTGGGCGTACTCTTGCTGTGCCCGTTTTACGGCAGGGTCCGGGGAGATGAAAAAGGCTTTCTGCCTTTATATATAAATAAGAAATGTTTGAAGGATTTAAGAGAAAAAGAAGCAGAAGATCTGATCGCATAAGGAAGGCTCTGATATCCGCGGTGACTGCAGTTTCGATATTTGCAGGTACAGCCGCGTATTTCGGCGTACATACGGCTTCGCTCGCTCAGGGCGAGGTACAGTGTGACGTAAGAGAGCCTCAGACTGCCGGCATGAACGGCAGGACTGTCATCTTACATTCCAATGACGTGCACGGAGCAATAGACGGTTATTCAAAGATGGCCTGGCTTAAGTCGCAGTATGAGGCTGCAGGAGCCGAGGTCGTCCTCTGCGATACCGGAGGATACACTCCCGTGGAGCCCGAATACAATGATTATCGAACCCTTGATGCCATGACCATGATGTTTTATGCGGGATATAAGGTTGCCGGCATCGGCGATTCCGAGATCAGAGGCGGCTATGATGAGTTCAGGAAGGCCGTAAGCAGCTCCAAGTTCCGTCTGATAAGCACCAACAGCATGAAGGATGGCAAGACGATACTGACACCCGGTTATCTGCATGAAGCCGGCTCAGGAGTCAAGATCGGTTTTATCAGTATCGGTGGAACCGAAGACGCCGCGGATGTGACGTTCTTATCAGGTGATGATATGTATGCTGCTGCCACATCTCAGGTGGACAGCCTTAAGAAGAGCGGCGCCGATCTCGTCATAGCACTTGCACAGACCGGAGATTCAGGCGCATGTGACCTGTATTCAAAGGTAAAGGATATAGACATGATCCTTGGCGGACACTCGAATGCCGCCATGACAGAAGGCAGCAAGGGCGAGCCGGTACAGGCTGCAGGTGAGAGATTTGCCTATATCGGAGTAGTGGTCGTAGACGGCGAAGGCAATATCGCCGATCATTATCTGGTAGAGACAGACAAGCTCGGAAGCGACAGTAAGGTGACGGAGTCTTCAGCGAGGATCCTGGAGAGAGTAGGAGATACCCCCGCGATCGGAAGCGCTGCGATGGCTGCGACTTCTAAGGCTGGTGCCAAGGCTTCTGCCAAGGCCGGCGAAGGTGCTTCAGCCGAGGCGACTACCGAAGAAGCTGTCAAGGCAGCGACCGAGGCAGTCATTGAGGCAGCGACAGAAGCAGCAGAGTCAAAAAAGGCGGCGACTGCAGCAGCGGAGACTAAGAAGGCAGCAACCGAAGCAACGGAGTCAAAGAAGGCGGCCGGGTCCACTGATACGAAGGCTGAGCCTGTAAAGGAAGAGACAGAAGCCAAGGCAGAAGATACAAAGAAGGAAGAAACCAAGGCGGACGACAAGCAGGCAGAGGCTGAAAAGAAGGAAGAAACAAAGGCCAAGGCAGAAGATACAAAGAAAGAAGAGACCAAGGCCGAAGCAGAAGATACAAAGAAGGAAGAGGCCAAGGCAGACGACAAGCAGACTGAGGCTGCTAAAAAGGAAGATACGAAGGCAGAGGAGAAGAAGGATGATGCCGGAGATGACTCTGTCGGTAATAATGACGGCGAATATGAAGTCGTGAAGGGCGACTGCCTTTGGAATATCGCGCGTGATCGCCTTGGCGACGGAACTCGCTGGGTAGAGATATATGAGCTGAATAAAGGGATCATATCCAATCCGTCACTTATCTATGTGGGACAGCAGCTTGTCCTTCCTCCGGGCTGATCTTAAAATCAAAGAATAGAATTATCATATGCCCGGCAGCCTTATCTTAAGGCGCGTCCAAAAGGCGGCAATTTTACACATGGAAACCGCCGGTGCCGGAGCACGACCCCTCAACAGAGCAAAAAGATAATAATATTAATATAATATTATAGCAAGGATCATCGCAATAGCCCTGCCGCGGCGGAGCTCCTGCGGTGAGCATACAGCGTTTTGATACGAGCATAATACATTCAGACAGAAAGGGATCACCATGAAAGATGGATTCGTAAAGGCAGCTGCCGTAACGCCCAAAGTGCGTGTTGCGGATGTGGCATATAATACCGAGAAGATAATCGAGGGCATAGACGAGGCCTGCGTGGCAGGAGCAAAGATCATAGTCTTCCCCGAGCTCGTCATATCCGGATACACCTGCGGGGATCTGCTGCTGCAGCATACCCTTATCGACGAATGCAAGAGGGCACTGAAAAAGATCGCGGAATATACGTCGGGACTCGATGTCCTTGTCTTTGTCGGTCTGCCCTACTACTTCAGGGACAAACTCTACAGCGTGGCAGCGGCAGTGCACAGAGGACTCTGTATCGGTATGGTCCCGAAGTCATTCATTCCCAATTATTCGGAATTTTATGAGGCGAGATATTTTACTCCCGGGAATTCGTCGGTGCTTACCACGGATTTCTTCGATACAGGCATACCCTTTGGCACCCATATCATATTTGAGAACGGAGAGAGCCTGCCCGGACTTAAAGTGGCATGCGAGATATGTGAAGACGCCTGGGTCGCAGCGCCGCCTTCCATAGTACATGCTCTTGCGGGAGCCAATGTGATAGTGAATCTCTCCGCTTCGGATGAGCTCGTGGGCAAGGATTTCTACAGAAGGCAGCTTATAGCTCAGGCTTCGGGCTCCAGGATAGTGTCCTATATATATGCCAGCGCAGGAGACGGCGAATCCGGTCAGGATCTGGTATTCGGTGGACATGACATCATAGCGGAGAACGGCGCGATCCTTGCCGAATCAAAGCTTTTTTCCACGGGGGTCATAACTGCGGATATTGATATCGAGCGTCTTACATCCGAAAGACTCAGGAGAAATACATTCACGGAAAATGTCTATGACGATTATGTAAGGATCCCGTTTTTGATCAACGAGACGAAAGTTGACATAACTCGGAAGATTGAGCCCCTTCCTTTTGTACCGCATGATGATGCCGAGAGAAAGTACAGGTGCGAAGAGATCGCGGACATACAGGCGATAGGCCTTGCCGGAAGACTGAGACACACGGGTTTACATAATGCAACAGTCGGCTTGTCCGGTGGACTTGATTCGACGCTGGCGCTCTTAGTCACGGCAAGAGCCTTTGACAGGCTCGGACTCTCAAGAGATGGCATAAAAGCAGTGACCATGCCCGGATTCGGAACGACCGACAGGACATATGACAATGCTGTAAGTCTTGCAAAGACACTGGGATGCGAACTGATAGAGGTTGACATAAAGCAGGCCGTCACTCAGCATATGTCCGACATCAAAGCCGATATCAACGTGCACGATGTCACATATGAGAATGCCCAGGCGCGCGAGAGGACACAGATCCTCATGGATATGGCAAATAAGGTCAATGCTCTCGTGGTCGGCACAGGCGATATGTCCGAACTTGCTCTTGGCTGGGCGACCTACAACGGAGATCATATGTCGATGTACGGAGTCAATGCAGGCGTACCGAAGACTCTGGTCAGGCATCTTGTCGCTTATTTTGCTGCTGAAGCCGGGGAAGCCGGCAATGAAAAGCTTAAGGCAGTGCTCGAGGATGTGCTCGATACACCGGTATCACCGGAGCTTCTGCCGCCAAGCGACGGTCAGATCAGCCAGAAGACAGAGGATATCGTGGGTCCTTATGAACTTCATGATTTCTTTCTTTATTACATGCTGCGCTTCGGCTTTTCTCCCTCCAAGATCTACAGGATGGCGCTCATCGCGCACGAGGGTTCATATGATGCAGCGACGATACTCAAATGGCTGAGGGTCTTTTACAGAAGATTCTTCTCCCAGCAGTTCAAGAGATCCTGTCTGCCCGACGGTCCCAAGGTCGGTACCGTAGCCGTGTCTCCGAGAGGAGATCTCAGGATGCCGTCCGATGCATCGGCCGCACTGTGGCTTGAAGAGATCGATTCGCTGGGTGTATGATGAACGGGATAACGTTTTGGTTTACATAAATCAAATCAGTGATATACAGAGGTAATAAAATGAAGAAAAAACTGATCCGCCTTATCGTGATGATAATGGCGCTCGTAATGACGATGTCGCTTACAGGATGCAGCATCCCTGTAGTTTCCAGGCTTGCTGAGACGGTAAGCTCAAAGTTGAAAGGTGATGACTCCGACGATGATGATGACTCCGATGATGATACTGACGAGGATGACTCAGACGATGATACTGATGAGGATGAAGATGAAGACGAGGATGACTCTTCTGATGAGGAAGACGGATCCGATGATGACGACTCTTCAAAAAGCGGCAATAAATCCGTTACAAAGGATGATTCGGACAAAAGCGCCATGTTCGGCAACAGCAGGAAAAAGAGCGATGAAGCGACATGGCAGGAGCTCTATCTCGAACAGATCGAAAATGATGATGAAAGAGACGGGGCATATGTATATAATCTGATATACGTTGATGACGATGATATCCCGGAGCTTGTGATAGACACCATGGTCGAGGCCGGCGGATGCAGGATATACACGTATAAGGACGGCGAGATCGATGAGCTTCAGACCGGGCGCCTGAATTTTACCTATATAGAGAGGGAGAACCTCCTGAATAACTGTGACGGTCATATGGGATATTATTATGATTTTATTTACTCCATAGAGGACGGTAAGTGGACCGAGGTCTTTTCGGGAGAATATGAGAGCCTTGGCAATGACAGCAATATGGACTATGACGATGAGACCGGAAGATATATCACGGACCACTACTACGTGGACGGCGAGGAGACCGACGAGGCCGGCTACATGAAGGCTCTGAAGAAGGTGTACGATCTGGATAAGGCGAGAGATCCGAGTCCTTCATATTTGTATGATGATATAGTGTCCTATCTTTCCACCGGAGATTTTCTTTCCGCGAACCACAGCTATGAGCTTTTTGTGGATGACTGCTCGTGGACAGAGGCAGAGAGGAAGTGCGAGGATAAGGGCGGATATCTGGCATGCCTTACTACGGACGAGGAATACGAGAAGGTGGAGGATCTCATCCGCAGGGAGGAGCTTACAAACATCGCTTTCTATGTAGGGGCCAGGTATAAGGATTACAACTGGCAATGGATCGAACCCGGCCTTACTCAGAACAATGCAGTAACGTCAGGCAATTACGATCACTGGCTGAATTCAGGCCCCAGCTATACTGACAAGCTTCCCGACGGAAGAGAGGTCAAAGAGGAATATGTGGAATTCTTCTACAGGAAGTCTGATGACAGATTCTATCTGAATGATGTCGTGGAGGATGTGGTGGCATTCTATCCTTCATTCAAGGGAAGGATGGGCTATATCTGCGAGTACCCGGACTGATAAAGGACGCAGCAGGAGCCGGAAGGCATACTTCGCATGCTGTCTGCCCGCCTGATATGCTTTCGCCTGATGTGCTGTCTTCCGCCTGATATGCTTCCACCTGATGTGCTATCTTCCCGCCTGATATGTGCCAAGCACTTCTGCGGGTCCGAGCGCAGTAAAGGGATATATATTTCTTAACACTCCGAAGAGCAGGAAAAGGACGAGATAGCAGATAAGGAACTTATCGAGCCACTTTGAGAACCTGTTGTGGAATACGAAGAGATATGATTCGTACAGATACAGGATCACCATGGGTATGAGCGAGATAAATAAAAACGCATTGTAGCGGAGCGCCTGATAGAGCTCCCCGTGCAGAAATGCCACGATCATCCTGGTCCCTCCGCAGCCGGGACAGTTGATCCCGGTGATATCGTGGATGGGACATATCACGCCGATGTCATATACATATTTTGAATAAATGATGAGAACCGCAAAGATCACAAGGATCACATTGATACCTATATAAGCGGCAGCTCTTCTTTTGACGTCTTCCTTCATGTTCTCCCCGCCATAAAAGATTTACTAAAGCATTAAAACACTAATCGGCGATAAAGGCAAGACATCCGCCACAGGGATATGGCGCCGAGGTGCGTATTGCTTGACCATTCTTATTTTGCATTGTAATATTTCCCCATGCTTTTTAATTCGGTTGAATTCGCGATATTCCTGCCGGTTGTCGCTATAGTATATTTCATATTGGAGGAGAGAGCCGTAAGCCTTACAGCAGGCAACGTGTGGCTTGTTGCTGCATCTTATTTTTTCTATATGCGCGCGGGCGCAGGATACGGTCTGCTGCTCCTGGGCGTGACGCTCGTGTCCTACGGCTCGGGATATCTCCTTAGATATGTGGCGCATGAGGCGCGCATACGGAAAAAGGTCCTAATTCTTACCGTAGTGATACTCGTGGGACTGCTGTTTTTCTTTAAGTATGCGGGACTCCTCTCGTCTCTTATTGATAAGGACAGAGCGCTTCAGATAATACTACCGGTCGGGATCTCATTCTATATATTCCAGTCCCTGACATTTGTATTCGAGATATATAAGGGTAAGGTCGACAAGGTGCCTTCCTTTATTCAGTACGCGGCGTTTGCGTCCTTCTTTCCGGTGCTGCTCTCGGGGCCTATAGAGAGATCGTCTCATCTGCTCCCGCAGTTTGAAGAGAGGCATGTCTTTGATTATGAAAGGATAAGGCACGGACTGATACGGATGGCGTACGGGTATTTTCTTAAGCTCGTGCTGGCCTCCCGCCTTGCGATAGCCGTGGATCTGATCTACGACAATTACATGGACGTGACGGGCTACCAGCTGCTCCTTGCGACCTGCCTCTATTCCGTGCAGATCTTCTGTGATTTCGCATCCTACTCCACGATAGCGATAGGCGTGGGAGAGGTGCTTGGCTTTTCACTTACCGAGAACTTCACACAGCCTTTCTTTACCGACTCATGCGCGTCGTTCTGGAGGCACTGGCACATCACGCTCAACAACTGGTTCAGGGATTACGTGTATATCCCTCTCGGCGGCAACCGAAAAGGTACCTTCCGCAAGTATCTCAATATCTTCATAGTGTTCACGCTCTCGGGCATGTGGCACGGGGCCGATATCACGTACATCCTCTGGGGCATGGTATCCGGGCTCTTCCAGATAATACAGGCGCTTATCTCACCTTTCAGGGCGAAGCTTCCGAGGTGGTTCAAGGTATTTACGACCTTCATGCTCTTTACTTTCTCCATGTTCCTGTTCAGATCGGAGGATATGGAAAAAGCCTGCGTGATAATAGGCAAGGTCTTCACGCAGTTCGACTTTGCTTCGGTGCTTACGACATCGCCGTTTGAACTGGGACTCGGAGCATTTAACCTCGTATATCTCATAGTAGGGCTCATCGTGCTCCTGATATATGACATAGTGAATGAAAAGACAGGCGATGCTGCCGGCATCATAGCGTCAAAGAGCGCTCCTGTAAGATGGGCGATATATTATGTTTTTGTTGTGATGATACTTGGCTCGACGTTCATAGGAACGCAGTCATTCATATATTTCAAGTTCTGACGATGAAAAAGCTTAGACTGTTCAGAAATTTCATACTGATCTCGATCCCGCTGATAGTTCTGTGCATAGCGGCTTTTGTCCTGCCGCTCGGCTATATGTCGGTGGAATACGTGATGTGGTACGAGGAATTCGAGAATTCGAAGGATCCTTATATCGATGCAGATACGCTGATCATCGGGGATTCGAGAGCGAAGTCCTCGCTGCTGCCGTCTCTTCTGCATGAGGATACCTACAATATCGCGATAGGCGGCGCGACACCAATAGAGATGTATTACGCGGTCGAGAATTACATCGAGCACAACGGCGCTCCCAAAAACGCTGTCGTGGTCTTTGCGCCGTATCATTTCTGCGACATAGACAACTGGGATCAGACGCTCTACTTTAACTTCCTTGATGCATCCGAGATAGGAGAGATCTACATCAGGGCTCTCGGAACATCGGATCCCATAGTCGCGTCGAAGGGCAGGTTCACGGACATGCTCTCATACAGACTGCGCCTTCCTTCAAAGTATCTGTCGCAGATGTACGAGTCGCATTTTATCGGAAATAAAAACAGCAACTTGGTGAAATTTGACTCTATAAGAGCGGATCTCGGCTATTGCGAATTCGGAAGCGCCGATGGTGATGACGGCGAGACATATGAGTGCCGGCATGAAGTCTTTGATTATTCGCCGCTTGTAGTCTATTATTATGAAAGGCTTCTGAACATGCTGAAGGATAACGGCGTGAAAGTGATCGTGGCGCAGCCTCCGATCAATCAGGCGTCATCCGATGCGATGCATGCAGCCTTCATGGACGGCTTTACGGCCTACATGGAAGATGTACAGGCGCGCCATCCCGAGATGGATGTGATAACGGAGGTTCCCGTATATGAGAATGCCCTCTTCGGCGATTCCATCCACGTGAACCGGCGCGGAGCAGAGGTCTATACTGAAGAACTGAAGGATCATATGGAAGGCACAGGTTTCTGGGACAATGAATAATATAGAGACAAAATTCTATAACGCATTCATCGTGAATGACAGATGGATGCTGTATGTCAAAGGACTGGGAGTAACGCTTGAGATAGCGTTATTTGCAGGCATCATCGGCATAATTATCGGATGCATAGTAGCTCTGATGAAACTGTCGGAGCCGAAAAAAGGGCGCAAACACACGCTCTGGTGGTACCTGGCCACGGCCTATGTGGACGTCATAAGAGGAACACCCGCGGTATTGCAGCTCCTCATCATGTGGTTCATAGTCTTTTCCACTTCGAAGAACGGCGTGCTGGTGGCATCGCTCTCCTTTGGCATCAATTCCGGAGCGTACGTCTCCGAGATAATAAGAGCCGGGATCCTCGCTGTGGACAAGGGTCAGACGGAGGCCGGATATTCGCTGGGACTGACAAAGGGTCAGACGATGTGGGAGATAGTGCTCCCGCAGGCATTTAAGAACGTACTGCCGCCCATCGGCAACGAATTCATCACCCTTATCAAGGAGACGGCCATAGTCGGATATGTGAGTCTCTCCGATCTTACAAGGGCTGCGAGCCAGATTTCAAGCCGCACCTATGAGGCGTTCATGCCGCTCATCGGGGCAGCCGTGATCTATTTTATTCTCATCAAGATACTTACGCTTCTGCTTGAAGCTCTGGAGAGGAGGATGCGTAGAAGTGATCTCCGTTAAGAATCTATGCAAGACATTCAACGGCCTTGAGGTGTTAAAAGGCATCAGCACAGAGATAGACAAGGGCGAGAAGGTAGCGATCATAGGACCTTCCGGTTCCGGCAAGAGCACATTTTTAAGGTGCCTGAATCTTTTGGAGGAGCCTACATCGGGAGAGATATGGTTTGAAGACCAGCTCATCACCGACCCTTCGGTTAACATAAATCAGATCCGTGAGCACATGGGCATGGTTTTCCAGAGCTTCAATCTTTTTGCAAACAAGACGGTAATGGAAAATATAACCCTTGCGCCGGTGAAGCTGGGCCTTATGAAAAAGGAAGAGGCATCGGAAGCAGCGCTTAAGCTTCTCGACAGAGTAAACTTAAAGGAGAAGGCCGATGTGTATCCGGCATCGCTCTCCGGCGGACAGAAGCAGCGTATCGCGATAGTCAGGTCTCTTGCGATGAATCCCGATGTCATGCTTTTTGATGAGCCGACGTCGGCGCTCGATCCGGAGATGGTGGGAGAAGTCCTTGACGTTATCAAGACGCTTGCGGACGGCGGCATGACGATGGTCATAGTTACTCATGAGATGGGCTTCGCGAGAGAGGTCGCGACCAGAGTGATGTTCATGGATGAGGGTATCATCATGGAGGAGAATACGCCTGATAAGCTCTTCGGAGAGCCCGAGACCAAGAGACTGCAGGACTTTCTTTCCAAGGTACTGTAGACCTGGCCTTAAGAGCAGGCCGGGAGAGCTGGCCCAAAGAGTGTGCCGGAAGAGCAGGCCGTAAGAACGGGCCCAAAGAACAGGCCGTAAGAGCGAGTTGTAAGAGCGGGTCGGAAGAACAGGCGGAAAGAGCAGGTCGTAAGAGCAGACCTAAAGAGCGTGCGGCACGAAAACTTGCGAAACATGATATGTCGTGGTATCATGCGACACGTAAAAATGATATATAAGAGGGCGGTATCGCCCGAACTGGAGGACATTATGAAAAAGATAGTAAGCATAGCACTGACAGTTGCGCTCATGGCAGCTGTCGTTACAGGATGCGGATCGGATAAGGGAGCAGCCGCAGGCGGAGCTTCCGGCATTGATTCGGCCGCACTTGCGGACGGAGTACTGACCGTAGGTACCAATGCGGAATTCCCGCCCTTCGAATACCTTGGAGACAACGGCGAGCCTGACGGCTTCGACATGGCTCTCATCAAGGCCATCGGAGAGGAGCTCGGAGTAGAAGTAGTGGTAGAGAACATGGAGTTTGATTCTCTTGTATCTGCCATCGGATCAAAGATCGATGTTGCCATAGCAGGCATGACAGTAACCGATGAGAGAAAGCAGAGCGTTGATTTCTCCGAGTCTTACTACAATGCAGTGCAGCATGTGCTCGTGCCGATCGATTCCACTATCGCAACTTACGACGACCTCAAGGGCAAGACGATAGGATGCCAGCTCGGCACCACGGGTGACTTCATAATTGAAGAGATCGAGGGCGCTACGAGCCAACAGTACAACAAGGCAGTCGATGCCGTGAACGATCTTGCGAACGGAAGACTCGATGCGGTGATCATCGACAGTAACCCCGCAGGAGTATTTGCTTCAAAATATCCCGACAAGATCAAAGACCTCGACGGAGCAGATTTCGACTTTGAGATCGAAGAATATGCGATAGCCCTTCCCAAGGGCGACACAGCTCTTCAGGAAGCCGTCAACGTAGCAATAAAGAAACTCAAAGACAACGGAACCTTTGATAAACTCGTTGATCAATACATGCAATAAAGCAAAGGCACACGAAAAAAATGCTCTGGGCGCTTGCGCACAAGAGCATTTTTTTTCGTGTGCCGCGCAAATGCACCCCCAAGGAGCAACGCTCCTTGGGGGTGCATTTACGGTGCAGCGAAGCTGCACTGCTATATTGCATGAGCTGTTTGTATTGCTCTCCGGGGGTGCATTTACGGTGCAGCGAAGCTGCACTGCTTTATTGCTCTTTACCCTTATTCTCTCCGGTTGCGCAGCCGAAGCTGACTCCCCTTCCGAATCCTTTGAAGCAGCGTCAGTCACCATCGAGGAGAATGCCATGAAAGACACCGATACCATGGTCCCTTTTGAAGCCGTCGAGGCAGGCGACTCCGCTGTCAGCGACACGGACACCAACATCACAGAGCCGATGTTCCTTGAGGCAGAGCCTTCGGGATCAGAAGAAGAGACAGAAGAAGCCGCGGAAGAAGAGACAGAAGAGACTGCGGCAGACACTACTGCTGAAGAAGACGAAGAGACAGAGAGCGAAGATGCCGCCGGTGTCTTCACCCAGGAGCCCATCCCCGATGAAGTCTTCTCAAGGATGCTCGGTGTATCCTATCCTCAGGACTGTCCGATATCAAGAGACGATCTCAGATACCTCCGGCTCTCCTATCATGATTTCAACGGCAATACGCAGACAGGCGAGCTTGTCTGCAACAAAAAGATAGCTTCAGACCTCGTGGAGATCTTTGAGGAACTCTATAAAAGAGGTTATCAGATAGACAAGATGCGTCTCATAGATGAATACGGCGGAGACGATGATCTCTCATGCGCAGATGACAACACTTCATGCTTTAATTTCCGTACCGTATCTGGATCGCAGAATCTCTCAAAGCATGCGTACGGAGTAGCCATCGACATCAATCCGTTTTATAATCCATATGTAACCTATCCCGGCGGCAAGGAGAGGATATCTCCTCCGGGCTCGGAACCCTACGCAGACCGTTTGTCCGATTTTCCTCACAAGATCGGACCGGGAGATGACGTATACGAGCTGTTCAAGGCGCATGGTTTTACCTGGGGCGGCAACTGGAAGACTCTGAAGGATTATCAGCATTTTCAGAAAACTGATTGAAGCAGGACAGAGGGAATTATGACCACGGTTCTTTGCTACGGCGATTCAAATACATACGGTTACGTACCCGAGACGGGGATGCGCTATCCCAGAGACGTCCGCTATCCCGGAAGGCTGCAGATGCTGCTTGGCGACGATCATACTGTCATCGAGGAGGGCTGCAACGGGCGCACGACTATCCATGACGACCCGATAGACGGATGGAAGAACGGGCTCGACTATCTTAAGCCGTGTCTTAATTCACACAAGCCTGTGGACATCGTGATCATGATGCTAGGCAGCAATGACCTGAAGGATACTTTTCATATGAGCGCAAAGGATATAGCTGAAGGCGCGGGAGTGCTCGTAAAAGTGATAAAGGAGTTCACTGCCGAAAAGCAGGGCTTTATTCCTAAGATCATACTGGTATCGCCTCCTGAGATCGGAGAGGGGATCAAATCCTCGCCCTTCTACGGAGCCTTCTACGAAGATGCCATTGAAAGATCAAGACAGTTCCCGGAGCATTACAGGGCTGTCGCAGAAGAGCTCGGCTGTATATTCTTCAATGCAGCCGAATACATCCGCCCGTCGGAATATGACTCGCTGCATCTGACACCCGAAGGACACAGGATACTTGCCGAAAAGCTGTACGGGCTGATCAAAGAATGACGCTCAACAGAGAGAACGCGGAACTCAGAAAATACGAGGATGACCTGTACGTAAGCGGTATGGGTCTTATTGTTATGGGCCTGTGGGGTGTGGTAAAAGCTACCTTGGGCGTATTCTGGGGAGCGGAAAGCACTGTAACCTTTGAAGCGGACAGCGCTCTTTCCAAGGCGGTACTGATCATTTTCACAGTCATAGCGGTCGCTGTCATGTCTGCGCTGATAATGTATTATCACTTCTATATCGGACTGAATGCCATACGGGCCTCAAAAGGAAAACCTCATAAAAAGGGATATATGGTGGGAACCTGTATCATGCTCCTGCTCAATCTTATCAGTCTTTTCTATTACAAAGACAAGTTCACGGATATGAAGAATATCGATACTACCATAGCCTCGCTGCTTGTGGATATGACTACGGCTTACGTGTGTTTAAGCGTTATCATCACCACAAACAAGGTCAGGAAGTATCGTAAAGAAAAGCCGCGGGAGTAGCACGTATCATGCAGATGGATTTTCACTATTATGCGACATATTGTGCGGCGTTCCTTGCGGGTTATTCTCATGAGGAGAGTCTTGATATCGCCTACAGCGCCCAGTTCGTCGATGAGTGCTCAAGGACTCTTCTTGCAAAGATAAAAGGGCCGTTAAGAGCGGCGACGACTCAGCTGCAACTCGAGATGATGGATGCAAGGACAGATCCCGTGGGAAGACAGGATATCACAAGGATATGGTCTTCTTTCCACTTCCTTCCGAGGGATCTCTATGCTTCAAAGCCTCACTGTTCCAGACTGTATCTCAACAAGTACCGTCTTATCTGCGGTCCCAACGGAGACCTTGCCGTTAAGACAGTGGAGCTTGCAAAGGGAAGACCTCTGCAGTCTGTCGGCATAGCCATGCACGTCCTTGCGGACACATGGGCTCATGCCAATTTTGCAGGGACGCCTTCTCTTGTCATCAACAATACAAATCATGTTTTTTACGAGCTTTTTCCGGAAGAAGACGGCTTCAGGGAAAAACTCATCACCTTCAGGCATACGACTTCCACGCCGGATGATCTTGAGAACAGCATATATACCAACAGCCTGTATCAGAGAAATGAGAATACGATCATGAACCTCGGCCACGGACGGGCCGGGCATCTTCCCGATTACAGCTTTGTAAGATACAGATATCTTCCGGCATGGGGAGATTACGGAGAGATCATAAAAGACAATCCCTCAGATTACATGAAGGCTTTCACGCAGATGATAAGAGCCATGAAGTATATCCGCGGGGAAGAAAAAGTCTTTGAGAAGGATGTGTATGACACGGAGGCTTCGGGGCCCTGGCGCGACAGGATAAGGGAGACAATAGAAAAAAGACAGCTGTCGGCATGTGATGACTGGAGGGCGCTCGGCGAAGAGCTTTCAGGACATACGATAGATGTTTTTTCGACCGACAGATATTTTGAAGAATACATGCAAAGCTCCAAAGATGAAAAGGATGAGACCTTCCTCGGAAGATTTATCCTGGGAGCCATAGCGCATAAGGGAATGGTGATCTCCGAGATCCAGAGATCGAAGAATATGCTCGCCGGAGTGGCGAGGGCCGGCTTTTTCAAAAGGAGCGGAGCATGACTTTATTTCAGCGGATAAAAAAGATATTGTATGCCCTCCTCATGATAGCTGCCGCGATCATCCTTGTAGCTCTGCCTGATGATAATGCGCTGGATATTGTCCTTTTTTTCGTGTCGATAGGCTTTGCGATAAAGGGGATCAAGGATATCGTCTTTTATTTTGTGATGGCGCGCCACATGGTCGGCGGAAAGATGATACTCTTTCAGGGTGTCGTCGTCTTTGATTTTGCAATGTTCACGGGGACACTGACCGGGGTGCCGCAGTTTTACGTCATGATATATCTGATTAGTATCCATGCCTTTTCCGGTGTGATCGAAGTGCTCCGCGCAAGAGAATCCAGACGGACGGTAGACGGATTCTGGCTCATGAAGATGTCGCACGGCATTATCAATATCATCCTTGCACTGATGTGCATCATCTATATAAGGGATACGTCGACAGCTGTTACGATCTACAGCGCAGGTCTTATTTACTCTGCGATAATGCGCATAATAAGCGCGTTCCGAAGGACCTCCTTCATCCTGATCGAATAGAGCGACCTGCCCGTTATTGCCTTTCGGATGTTGACTGAACCGGGCCGTCACCGGGCTGTCATCCCGGGCAAATTGTATCTTAATCACGCAGAAATGATCTTCAGGGTACAAACCACGCCTGAACCGAGCCGTCA
>KK211271.1:0-257266 GCA_000621405.1 Lachnospiraceae bacterium AC3007 | reverse complement strand
CCGAGCCGTCATCGTCGGACAATTGTATCTTAATCATGAAGAAACAGTCTCCGGGGTACAAACCACGCATGAACCGGGCCGTCATCCCGGGACAATTGTATCTTAATCACGCAGAAATGATCTTCAGGGTACAAACCACGCCTGAACCGAGCCGTCATCCCGGGACAATTGTATCTTTATCACGAAGAACCGGTCTTCAGGGTACAAATCCCACCTGAACCGGGCCGTCACCGAGCCGTCATCCCGGGACAATTGTATCTTTATCACGAAGAACCGGTCTCCAAGGTACAAATTCCGCATGATCCGAACCGTCATCCCGGGCCAATTGTATCTTAATCACGCAGAAACAGTCTCCGGGGTACAAATTGTTCTGTTGTGCATATTCCGGCGGTATATGTTAAAATGTATATTTGAATGCAGGAAAGGAGACAAGACATGAGAAGACATGATATCACGCATAAGATACTGCTTCTGATCATGAGCGCATTCCTGGTGCTCGGATCTTTCGGCAGGCTGAGCACAGTCTTCGTTATGGCAGCCGAGGAGAAGGAGATCGATATCAGCGCCCTCAGCGGATTTGCCAACAGCTATACAAAGGATGAGAAGGGCAAGTTTGAGATGGACGGAGTCATGGTGAGCGACGGACTCGTCTATAATGTCACCGTGGACGGAAACAAGCTCCAGGCCTGGTGCGGGAAGTTTAAGAGCCGCACATGGAGCGGAGATGCTCTCATAGATCTTCTGGATAATCCCTCCACGCTCTTCTACGACAAGGTGACAGGGACCAGGAACTCAGCCGAGTATACGGGCCCCGTGGAATTCACGAGACCTAACGGTGAGACATACTGAGGTGACGCATACAGAGGTGGCGCATACAGAGGTGGCGCATACAGAGGTGACGCATACTGAGGTGGCGCATACAGAGGTGGCGGCCGCAGCGTCTGAGAACGGGATCGATGCACTGATCCTTGATATAGACGGGACATTGTGGGATTCCACAGGCATAGTCTCCGTGGCATGGGAGAGGGCTGCTGAAGAGACCGGCTTTTCGGGTATGAAGATACCTCCCGAGACACTGAAGGGACTATTCGGCAAGACGATGGACGACATAGCCTGCGCTCTTGTGCCCGATGCCGATCCGGAGAAAAGGAAGGAACTCATCGGCAGGTGCGTCGAATATGAGCAGGAGGCATTGGAGAATGATCCCTGCCACATCTGCTATCCGGGCGTTATCGATACGATAAGGGAGCTTGGAAGGCGGATGAAGATAGCGATAGTATCCAACTGCCAGTCAGGCTATATAGAGCTCTTCATGGCAAAGACAGGCCTTACGGACATGGAGATATGCGATAAGGAATGCTTCGGAGACACCGGTAAGGGGAAAGCAGAGAACATTGCTTCAGTCGTTGCAAGGAACGGTTTTTCACATGCGCTCTACGTGGGAGACACCGAGGGCGACAGGATAGCGGCATACGAAGCGGGAACAGGATTCATAGCAGCAGATTACGGATTCGGAGAGCCGGGAGCATCGGACTACAGGATCGATTCTTTTGACAGGCTCTGCGATCTATTTTAAGAGGTATATATGGCAAAGACAAAGGAACAGTTAACTCAGGAGATCCAGGAAAAAGTAGACAGGGAAAGGGAGAAAAGAGAACAGGAAGCGGCAGAAGCTCCGCAGAAGGTAAATGTTGCAAAGGAAGTATTTGAATGGATCGCGGTCATAATATTCGCGATATTATTCTCCTTCATGCTGCATGCCTTCGTGATAGTGAATGCGACCGTGCCGACTTCCTCCATGGAGAATACGATCATGGCCGGAGACAGGGTCATCGGATCAAAGCTCTATTATCTTCGCCACGATCCGCAGCGCGGAGAGATCATTATGTTTGATTTCCCGGATGATCCCACCATACTCTACATCAAGCGCGTGATCGGTCTTCCCGGGGATCATATAGAGATTACCGGCGGAGTCGTGTATGTGAACGGCGAGGCGCTGGATGAGCCGTATCTCAATGTGGTGACGGAAGGCGAGTGGGGACCTTATGATGTGCCCGAGGGATGCTACTTCATGCTGGGAGACAACCGGAATGACAGCGCGGATTCCAGATACTGGAAGAATACATACCTTACGCGCGACGGCATAGTGGGAAAGGCTGTGCTGAAGTACTGGAAGGGATTCAAGAGATTTGACTAGATACACGGCAATTTGAGACGGGCTCAGATTGTTCTGATGGCAGATCCGGATCTGAAATTCGGATCGCACACCTCGCACAAGAGCTCGTCATGGAGGATACTATGATATCACAGAAGATGCAGGGTCTTGTCGACAACAACTCCGTCATCCGTCAGATGTTTGAGGAAGGCAAGAGGATGGCGCTCGAGTTCGGCGAAGACAAGGTCTACGATTTTTCACTGGGCAATCCGAACGTGCCTGCGCCCGACAAGGTGGGGCAGACGATAGAGAATCTGCTCAAAAATGAAGATCCGGTCATGCTTCACGGATACATGCCGAATGCGGGCTTTACGGATGTGAGGGACAGGATTGCATCCTCTTTGAACCGGCGCTTTGATACGTCATTCACTGCGGACAATATCATGATGACAGTCGGAGCCGCAGGCGGGCTCAACTGCGCGCTGAAAGCCCTTATCAATCCCGGAGACGAGGTGCTCACGTTCGCCCCGTACTTCGTGGAATACAGGAATTATGTGGCCAATTATGACGGAGTCTTAAAGGAAGTGGCGCCGGACACCGAGACATTCCAGCCTGATCTTGAGGCTTTCAAAGACGCCGTGACGCCCAAGACCAGGGCTCTTATCATCAATAATCCCAACAATCCTTCCGGAGTCATATATCCGGAGGATACGATAACGGCGATAGCTGATATCCTCAGGAAAAAGCAGGAGGAATACGGCACCGAGATCTTCATCATATCCGATGAACCATACAGGGAACTCGTATATACGGGAGCTGAGGTTCCCTATATCACAAAATATTATGACAATACGATAGTGGGGTATTCCTTCTCGAAGACCCTGTCGCTTCCGGGAGAGAGGATAGGTTATCTTGTGATACCGTCCGAGGCTTCCGATCACGACAGGCTGTTCCAGGCCGTGACCATAGCCAACAGAGTGCTGGGCTTTGTCAACGCTCCGTCTCTCATGCAGAAGGTCGTGGCTGAATGTCTTGACGAAAAGGCAGATATTGATTTCTATGCAAGAAACAGGGACACCTTATATGATGCGTTAAGAGAGTACGGATTTTCCTGCATCAAGCCGGAGGGAGCATTCTATATGTTCATCAAGTCCCCGACTCCTGATGAGAAGGAATTTGTATCAAGAGCAAAGGAAGAGCACATACTCCTGGTTCCCGGCTCGTCATTTGCCTGCCCGGGATTTGTGCGCCTTGCATACTGCGTGTCCTATGAGACCTGCGTGAATTCCCTGCCCGGCTTTAAGAAGGTCGCAGAGAGCTTCGGACTGATCCGGAAATAATTCACTGCCAGATGCATGATCCGCTTCGTATAAATAGGTGGAAGCAGAAAAATTCTTGCATTTTTATACAGGAGAGAGATAATGGGTAATATAGAAAAAAAGCTGAGACAGCTCTTTGATTATCAGAAGTTTGAAAAGGAGCCAAAGCTTCAGGGCGTTATAGATGAGGTGCATTCGCGCAAGCCTGTGATCAGGCTTCTCACGGACGATGAGCTTGAGAATGCGGCCGGCGGTATGGGCGGCGGCTTCGGCGGCGACGGGGAGGATCCTCAGGCATACGGCAGATGTTCCTGCGGAGCATATCTTAAAAAGACAGATTTCGGATACATTTGTACCGATTCTTCCTGCGGAAAGATGTATGACAAAAACAAGAAGCCCATTTCGGCAGGTAATGATATGTCCGGTAGTATGACCGGTTTCAATAAAAAGGGTATGAAATGAGCGATTCAGGCAACCTGCAGTCTTCAAGAGTAGAGCAGCTGGCAAACCGCGGCCCTGTAATGCAGAGCCGCATCCATACCACAAATCCCAACGACATCGCATTTGCAAAAAAGGTCGAAGGGAGACGGAGGAGATACCGGATCTGATGATGGCGGATCTCGTGATGCAGGAAGTGAGGGAGGCGCGGAATGAAGATATTGGACATGACATTTGTACAGGGCTTTATCAGGATGGCGGACGACGGATTCCGCATGGGATGGCACGAGCGTAACGGCGGCAATCTCTCCTACAGGATCAGGCCCGAAGAGATACATATCATAGAACCCAGGCTCAGAAAGGACGGGGAGTGGATCCCCATAGGCGCTCATGTTCCCGACCTTGCGGGAGAGCACTTTCTGGTCACCGGCAGCGGCAAGTTTTTCAGGGACATCAAGGATGACCCCGAGGCCACTCTTGCTATCATAGGACTGGACGACAAGGGCGAGAATTACAGGCTTGAGTGGGGCCTTGTCGAGGGAGGGCGCCCGACCAGCGAGCTGCCTTCTCATCTTATGAATCATGAAGTAAAGAAACGCACTTCCGACGGAAGATACAGAGTCATATATCATGCGCATCCGGCTAATATAATAGCTCTCACCTTCGTGCTCCCGCTTGAGGACGAGGTATTCACGAGAGAGCTCTGGGAGATGGCTACGGAGTGTCCGGTCGTATTTCCCGACGGCGTGGGCGTCGTAGGATGGATGGTTCCGGGCGGCGAAGAGATAGCTGTCGCCACAAGTAAGATGATGGAAAAATATGATGCTGTCATATGGGCGCATCATGGAATATTCTGCGCGGGCGAGGGGGCTCATACTACCTTCGGACTCATGCATACCATAGAAAAATCAGCTGAAATCCTCGTTAAGGTACTGTCCATGTCCGATAGCAAGAGACAGACGATACAGCCCGACGAATTCAGAAAACTCGCTGAGGCTTTCAGGGTGGATCTTCCCGAAAGATTCCTGTACGAAAAAGAATAAAAAATAAATATAGACCAGATTTTAAAAGATTTTACTCTTTTTTCCGAAAGAGCTGTTTTTTATACTTTGGAGTATGAGAAGATGGCAGACGGCATTTTTTCTTAAGCAGCCGGAAAAAGGGGGCAGGATGAGCAGATATTACCTTGCAGTGGATATAGGCGCTTCGAGCGGAAGACATATACTCGGCACGATAAAAGACGGCAGGATCGAGCTCGAGGAGATATACCGTTTTGAGAACGGGATGAAGCACGAGGGATCCTCTCTGCTCTGGGATACGGAGCATTTATTTACCGAGATAGTGAACGGACTGAAGCAGTGCACAAAGCTCGGGAAGATACCCGGCAGCATGGGCATAGATACCTGGGGCGTGGACTATGTGCTGCTCGATAAGGACGGCAACGTCGCGGGAAAGACATACGGATACCGCGATCACAGGACTGACGGCTGTCCGGAGAAGGTATATAAGATCATACCCGAGGAGGAGCTCTACGCCCGCACAGGCACGCAGAAGCAGTCCTTCAATACCATCTTCCAGCTCTTTGCATTGAAGGAGAGCGAGCCCGATATCCTCGATGGAGCTAAGACCATGCTCATGATGCCGGACTATTTCAATTACAGATTAACGGGCATCAAGAATCAGGATTATACTAATGCGACCACAACGGGGCTTATCAATGCGTCGACCAATGACTGGGACGAGGAGATCATCGATAAGCTCGGCCTTCCGAAGCATATCTTTCTAAAGCCTGAGATGCCTGGGAAGGAACTAGGCAGCCTCAAGGCTGAGATCAGGGAAGAGGTCGGATTTGATCTGGACGTATATTCCATAGCGAGCCATGATACGGCATCCGCTGTCATGTCGGTCCCTTCATCCGCCGAAGATACTCTCTACATAAGCTCCGGAACATGGTCTTTGATGGGCGTCGAGAGCGCTGTCGCGATCACATCAGGTAAGGCCAGGGAAGCCAATTTCACAAATGAAGGCGGCTATGATCTCCGCTACAGATTCCTTAAAAACATAATGGGTCTCTGGATGATCCAGCAGGTAAGACATGAGCTCGGGGATATGTATTCCTTTGCAGAGCTTTGCGATATGGCAGAAAAAGAAAGAGATTTTCCTTCAAGAGTGGATGCGAACGATCCGCGATTCCTGTCTCCGTCAAACATGCAGGCTGAGATAAAGGATGCCCTTAAGGAGTCCGGTCAGAAGGAACCCGACAGCACAGGCCGGATGGCGACCGTCATCTATCAGAGTCTTGCGGATGCCTACGCAAAGACTGTGGATGAGATCGAGGCCATCACAGGACGTCACTACGATGCCGTGAATATAATCGGCGGAGGCTCGAAGGCCGGATATCTCAACCGTCTTACGGCCAATGCCTGCAGAAGACGTGTAGTTGCCGGTCCCGATGAAGGCACGGCTATAGGCAATCTCATGTGCCAGATGATAAGCCTCGGTGAATTCGGCAGTCTCAAGGAAGCAAGAAGTTCGGTCGAGCGGTCATTTAAGATAACGACCTTTGACCCGGAATAAGATAAAGAAAAAACAAAAAAGAGGAGGAAGGCAAATGGATCAGAAAGCAAGGTATGAGTCCGCAAAGCAGATCTACTCCGCGATAGGAGTCGATACAGAGGCAGCGATAAACAGGTTGAAGGATGTGCCCGTATCCCTTCACTGCTGGCAGGGTGATGACGTGAGAGGATTTGACACGGATCCTTCAAAGCCCCTGACAGGCGGGATACAGACGACCGGTAATTATCCGGGAAGAGCCCGCACGCCCGAAGAGCTGATGGCTGATTATGAAAAGGTCCTCACTCTCTGCCCCGGAAAGAAAAAGCTCAACCTTCACGCAAGCTATGCGATATTCGAAGACGGCGAGTACGTAGACCGTGATAAGCTGGAGCCGAAGCATTTTGCAAAGTGGGTTGATTTTGCTAAGAAGCACGATATAGGTCTTGATTTCAATCCCACGTTTTTCTCTCATCCCAACATGAAGGACGGACTCACGCTTTCAAGTCCCGATGAAGCCAACAGAAGATTCTGGATAGATCACGGCAAAGCATGCGTCAGGATCGCGGAATATTTTGCGAAGGAGACAGGCATACCCTGCGTGATGAACATCTGGATCGGCGACGGCTACAAGGATATACCTGCAGACCGCATGGGACCCAGAGAGAGATACAAGGATGCCATAGAGCAGATAATAAGCGAACCCCATGATCCGAAGCAGGTCAAGATCACCGTGGAGTCAAAGGTCTTCGGTATCGGAGTGGAGAGCTATACTGCGGGTTCCGCGGAATTCACGCTGCTCTTTGCGGCTACCCATCCCGGCATCATCCCTCTCATGGACAACGGTCATTATCATCCCACGGAGATGGTCTCCGACAAGATATCATCGCTTCTTTGCTACTTTGACGAGATAGCGCTCCATATCACGAGGCCCGTCAGATGGGATTCGGATCATGTGGTACTGCTTGATGACGAGACGAAGGAGATCGCGAAAGAGATCGTGCGCAACGGCGACAGTCTTGAGAGAGTCAATATCGCTCTGGATTACTTTGATGCGAGCATCAACCGCATATCAGCATGGACGGTAGGCTTCAGATCATTGCAGAAGGCTCTGCTCATGGCGCTCTGCTCTCCCAACGAAGAGCTCAAAAAGCTTCAGGATACCAATCAGCTCACTAAGCTGATGGCATGTCAGGAGCAGCTGAAGGTATGTCCTCTCGGAGATGTCTGGGAGGAGTATCTTGCAAGATGCGGCGCGCCTTCAGAGGCCACATGGTTTGAGGAAGTAGAGAAGTATGAGAAGGAAGTGCTCTCTAAGAGGGGATAAGGAGAAGGAGATATAACATGATAAAGACATTCAAGATGAAGCTCTATCCCGGTCAGGAGAAGGAGTACGAAAAAAGACATAATGAGCTGTGGCCCGAGATGATAGATATGATCCATGAGCACGGCGGGAAAAATTATACGATATGTCTTGATAAGGAGACACTGACTCTCTTCGGATACATAGAGATCGAGGACGAAGAGCTCTGGAGTAAGGGCGCCGATACTGCGATCAACAGGAAATGGTGGGATTTCATGGCTGACATCATGGAGACGAATCCCGATAATTCTCCCGTGAGCATTGATCTTCCGGTTTTATTTCATCTGGACTGATGAGGGAGCTCTGAGGGGATGCGTATCTCGACTTCCGTGCCTTTATTGGGACGGGACGTATAGGTAAGACCGTACTCCTCACCGAACAGGATCTGCAATCTGCGATGGGTATTGAACACTGCGATGTTCGTACCCGTCGCATTTTTGTTTTCCCCGGAGAGCACGGCAGCCAGCGTCTCCTCATCCATGCCGACACCGTCATCCGAGATGAGTATCACGACATCATCTCCGTCCTCCCAGCCGGCTACCACTATGGTCCCTTCTCCGGATTCCTTTTCAAGTATCCCGTGGAGGATGGAGTTTTCTATGATGGGCTGGAGAGTGAGCTTCGGAAGCTGCACGGAGAGCAGTTCATCCGGGACATCTATGGTAAGCGTGATCTTTTCATCAAAGCGCATGTTCTGAAGCTCGACATAGAGCCTTATATGCTCCAGCTCCGAGCCTATGTCCGTGACGGGATCCCGTCTTGAGAGCGTCAGCTTGTAAAAGCTCGACAGAGCCTGTATCGCTCTTGTCACTTCTTCCGGCTCGCCTGATTTTGAGAGCCAGTTGATCATGTCCATTGTATTGTACAGAAAATGCGGATTGATCTGAGCCTGCAATGCGTTGATCTCCGATATCCTCAGTTCCTCGGCTGTCTCCTGCTGCCTTTTTACCAGAAGATTCTGCCTTGTCGCCATATAATTATAGGAGTCCGTAAGCTCGCCGATCTCGTCGTGGGATCCCGGATCAGGAAGGCGCACCGGAGGATGGGATCTTGCTTCTCTCATCCTTTCATTTATCGCAAGAAGACGGACATTGATCGAGTGTGAGAGCAGGAGGGCTATAAGGAATCCCACTACCAGGGTGAAAAGATATATCAGCGCAAAACGTCTTATGAGGTCGATGCCTTTGGATGTAACCACGGAGGACGGCATCACGCTTGCCATGTACCAGTCTGTATTGCCGAGCGGGAAGCTGGCGGCATATACTTCCTGATCCATCACGATCCTCTTCGTGTATCCTGTATCGGAGGAGGCAATGCTCTTCAATGTGTCGGGATTCATGAAGTATGCTCCCGCAAGGGCTGCATCCGAGCTTGCGACTATCGATTCTCTCTCGTTCATTATGTAAGTGACTCCCTGACCGTCCGATATATCCTGACTCAGTATCCTCCTGAACTCGTCATCCGAGAAATATACGGCAAGATATGAAGGAGAAGCATAGGAGGCTTCGGAGGTGGGATACAGCTTTTCTATATAGGCAAGCGGACCATAGGATCTTATTTCCCCGTGTGAAAGATAAAAGGAAGGACAGTACAGCCCGGTCGTGGTCGAAGAATTCATGATGCCGTGCCAGTAGGTGCCCGCGCATTCCGACACAGGCAGGAAGAAATCCTCAAGGAGCCAGTTGTCATAGAGATCATCCGGTACATGATCCGTATAGATATGGATGGATGTTATCATCGTGCCGTCTATATCCGAATCTATCTGTGAGACAAGATCGCTCAGGACGGCATTGTTCTGAAGGAACTCATCCTTGGCTTCATCTGTGACGGAGTCCGTGCATAGCTGCCTGATAAAAGTATTGCTCCTTATGGCGCCGGATACTGCGGTGATCTGGACAAGCTGGGCGTCCAGCGCTTCGGCGCTCTGTCTCGATGTGGCGAATTCCTGTCTTATGGAGTCATTGACTATGAGGTCGTAGAGAGAAGAATAAAAGAGACCTATGATCAGCAGGGTCGGAAGTATGATAAGGATCAGGTGGGTGAATATGAGCTTTGTCCTTATTGATGCATCACGAAAAAACTTCATCAGGTGTTCTCCGATCTTACCCTGCTGTCATTCATGAGACTGCTCCTGAATTCCGAAGGAGAGAAGTCCGTTACCTTCTTGAATATCTTTCCGAAATAATTCACGTCATTATAGCCGACGCGCGAAGCGACCTCCGTAATCTTGTAGCGCGGGTCTTCCAGAAGCTCCTGAGCCTTTTCTATGCGGTAGCCTGTGATGTACTGGTTGAGGGTCAGCCCGGTCTCGTTCTTAAAAAGAGTGCAGACATAGGGAGCGGAGCGGTTCACGTGATCGCTGACTGATTTGATGGACAGGGATTCATTGCGGTAATTCTTGCGGATGAATTCCTTGATCGTATATACCATGTCGCTCTCCCTGCCGCGCTCTGAAAGCCCTGTTATATAGTCATCGGTGAGCTTTTTCAGTTCGCCGTGAAGGGAGTGGAGACTCTCTGCTTTTTCCACGGTGTCCCATATCGACTGGTCTTCTTTTAATATCTTCTCGGACATCTGAGCATGCCGCATGGCCTTTTGAAGTGTAAGGAGCAACTGATAGTAGATATCCTTGACCTGACTGGGAAGCATCCTGCACGGCGGAAGGAACTGCGACAGTATGTCCGAGAGGACCTGTTCCGTCTGCGCGCCGTCACCGGACTCCAGAGCTTCTGAATACTCCGGGATCATATCTTTTATGATCGGAGCGGAGGCTGCTACATCCTCCGTATTCACAAGGACTGCTCCGGGATCGCAGAAAAAGGCCTCCTGAAGAAGGACTACGGCCGAAGCATAGGAATCGTAGGCACGCGCGATGCCATGGAAGGTATCTCCGAGTGCTATGCAGGCAAGATCACCTTCCGGGACCTGTCTTTTTATATCGCTGCAGAGACGCATCATATCGTCGCGCTCGCACCTTGCGCCATAGATGAAGAAGCAGACGCAGTTATTTTCCTTTAATATATGTATCTCGCCCTGTTTTTTCCGGCTGACGGCTGAAGATATGTCGTCCGGGGAGTCGCCGGGCTGATCGTTATATTTGAGTATGATGCAGGTGAAATGATCATCCGGGTTCATCGCATCAGGCAGTATGACATCTTTTGGGAAGTCCTCCGGCGCAGGACGTGTCAGAAGCTCCGCCAGATGATATTCATTTTCTTTTATGGAAGCTGTGAGGCCGCGTTTTACATAGCCTCTTGCGATCAGCTCGTCCGATGCTTTTTTTATCGCATCCGTTACCTCTTCCGTATCGAGAGGCTTCTCAACGTAGCTTACAGCCTTAAGATCTATGGCGGCCTTTAAGTATTCCTTGTCAGAGTAGCCGCTCATGAAGATGATGGCGGAGTCGGGCAGGCTCTCGCGCACTCTTCTTGCCATGGTCACACCGTCCATGCGCGGCATGCGCATATCGGTCAGTATGATGTCCGGGCGTTCAAGAAGAGCGAGTCTTATGCCCTCGCTGCCGTCGGACGCCTCGAGCACAGTCTCTATGCCGAGCCTGTCCCAGTCGATGGAAGATATGAGTCCGCTGCGCGGAAGCTTTTCGTCATCCACTATCAGTACTTTCATAGAACGATTATAAAAGATTTTACCTAAAATCAAAAGATGTTACTGTTTTTGAAGGATGATGCGGATGATAAGATAATATCGGATAATGAGGTATCCGGGTCGGTCAGACCCTTATCATCTGAACATAGGGAAAGGAGAGAAAAAGTGGCGGAAGATCTTATTCTTGAGCTTAAGGGCATCACGAAGATATTTCCCGGTGTAAAGGCGCTTAATAAGGTCCATTTTCAGCTCAGGCGCGGGGAGGTGCATGCGCTTATGGGCGAGAACGGAGCCGGAAAATCAACGTTCATCAAAGTTATAACAGGAGTCCATGCAGCAGAGGAAGGACAGATGTTCCTTGAAGGGCAGGAGGTACATTTCAGGGGACCCCGTGATGCGCAGGATGCCGGGATCGCAGCTGTCTATCAGCATCCCACATCCTATCCCACGCTGTCTGTCACGGAGAATATCTTCATGGGACATGAGGATGTGAAGACCGGGATGATACAGTGGAGGAATATGAACGCCGAAGCACAGAAGCTTCTGGACAGCCTTGATGCTGACTTCAAGCCTACGGATGAAGTAGGTGCGCTTACCATAGCCCAGCAGCAGATGGTGGAGATAGCAAAGGCTCTTTCGACCAATGCAAAGATAATCATCCTCGATGAGCCTACAGCGGCTCTCACCGCCAACGAATCCGAGAAGCTGTACGAGATAGTCGAAAGACTGAGGGATGAGGGCAAGTCGATCATCTTTATCTCCCACAGATTTGAAGACATGTACAGGCTCGCATCCAGAGTTACGGTCTTCAGGGATTCCCAATATATAGGCACTTATGATGTGGACGGCATATCCAACGCGGATCTTATAAAAGCGATGGTCGGACGTGAGATCACGGATATGTATCCGAAGGAGGATATAGAGCTCGGCGGGGAGATCTTCAGAGTCGAAGGAATGACGAGGACAGGGTATTTCAAGGATGTGTCCTTTGACGTGAAGGCGGGAGAGATCGTAGGACTTACGGGACTCGTTGGAGCCGGCAGGACCGAGACCATAGAGAGCGTCTGCGGCATCACAAAGCCCGACTCCGGCAGGGTCTTCCTCGAAGGAAAAGAGCTTACGATAAAAGAGCCGCTCGATGCCATGAAGGCAGGCATCATACTTCTTCCCGAGGACAGGCAGAAGCAGGGACTGATCCTTTCATGGGGACTTGGCAGGAATGTCACTCTTCCCATACAGGAGGAGCTTGCAAATAAAGGATTTAATAACGAGAAGAAGGAGAGAGAGATAGCCAAGGAGAGGCTGGAGGAAGTCGACACCAAGGCGGTCACGATATTCCAGCCGGCGAGCTCGCTCTCGGGAGGCAACCAGCAGAAGGTGGTAGTCGCCAAGGCTCTCGCGCAGTCCGGCATGAAGGTCGTCATCATGGACGAGCCCACAAAGGGCATAGATGTCGGAGCAAAAAAAGAGATATACGAGATCATGGGTCAGCTTGCAAAGAAGGGCTACGGGATCATCATGATATCCTCGGAGATGCCCGAGATCATAGGCATGGCCGACAGGATCTTCGTGATGTGCAACGGGCGCGTGTCCGGATGTCTTATAAGATCCGAGGTCACGCAGGAGAGGATCCTTGAACTGTCCATGGAAAAGGGCAGCGCAGGGAAAGGAGGTGCGGCATAATGAAAAAGAAATCAATAGGACAGTTCCTGTCCGGCTCCAGAGAAGCGAGCCTTGTGATAGTGCTCATCGTGCTGCTCATCGTAGTCGGAGTGATCAATCCTTCATTCCTTTCTTTTACAAATATCAGGCAGATATTTCTTAACAATACCCTGACCTTCCTCATGGCGCTCGGCATGCTCTGCGTCATGCTCACGGCAGGTATAGATATCTCCATCACTTCCACGCTTGCCTTTGCGGGGATGAGCATAGGACTGCTGCAGAAATACAATGTCGTGCATAATACGTTTCTTCTTTTCGTGATAGGCGCGGCCATAGGTATCTTCTGCGGATTCCTGAACGGGATCATAATCGCCAAGGGTCATGTGGCTCCCATCATATGCACGATGGGCTTCATGTATATCTGGAGAGGAATGGCATATGTGATCTCCAATAACAACTGGGCATCAGGCATGGATGTCGCCGGCTTTTCCGATTTCGGCAAAGACGGCGCGCCCGGACCTTATATCATACTCGTCATAGCCTATGTGGTCTTCTTTGTGATGATGAAATGGACAAGGTTCGGAAGGAAGATATATGCAGTCGGGAGCAATACGGAAGCAGCGCGCGTATCGGGCATCAATGTGGACCGCACGCTTGCAAGCGTATACACGATAATGGGATTCCTGGCAGGAGTCGCAGGTGTGCTCTCCGTCTCCATATATGCATCGGCCCAGCCCAATATGCAGTACGGAAAAGAAATGGATGTGATAGCTGCCTGCGTTATCGGCGGTGTGGCGATGAGCGGCGGACGCGGAAGCGTCGCGGGGACATTCCTCGGCGCTCTTATCATCGGTATCATATCAAAGGCTCTGCCCATGGTGAATATCCCTAATTTCTGGCAGAACCTTATCAAGGGAGTCATAATCCTTGCTGTCGTCATACTGAACGTGGTGACACAGCGTACCATGGAGAAACAGAATCTGTTAAGGAGGGAGATGTAATGGCCGGAAGATCTGGAAGAGAGATATCAGCTGTCCAGAAGGGCAGCATAAGATCAAAGATCCTCTCCTGGGAGGGGGCTCTGGTTCTTATATTAGTAGCCGTCAATATACTCGGAGTGGCTATATCACCGAATTATAACGTGGAAAACGTGCTTCGCGAGATGCCCAGATATCTCGCCGAGATCTTCATGATGTTCGGCATGGGATATATACTTGTACTTGGAGACATCGATATCTCGGTAGGCGCTCTTGTGTGTCTTGCAGGTACGGTCGCAGTGCTTTCATCAAATGCAGGTCTGCCCTTCGGGGTCGCTGTCATCATCTGTCTCGGTGTCGGACTTCTCGGCGGCATGCTGAACGGTTTTATCGCAACGAGATTCACCGAGCTTCCTACCATGATAGTGACGCTCGGCACTCAGATAATATTCCGCGGTATAGCGGAGGTGCTCTTTGAGACCTGGGGCAACGGCGGCGGCACAGCTTCGATGACTGACACAAAAGGACTCATGCTCCTTGCTACAAAGATCGGTCCATTCCCGATCGCATTCTTCTGTGTGCTGATCGTAGGCATCATCATGATAGTCGTGCTTGCAAAGACCACCTTCGGAAGAAAGCTCTACGCGATAGGCTCCAACAAGACTGCGGCTTATTATGCGGGAGTTAAGGTTGAGAAGATCAGATTCATATGTTATTCGGTGCTGGGACTTCTGGCAGGACTCTGCGCGCTGTTCCTTCTTACCGCGACCTTCGGATCCAATACGACGACCGGACAGGGCTTTGAGATGGAAGTCATAGCAATGTGCGTCTTCGGAGGGATCGCGACTACCGGAGGAAAAGGCAATCTGATCGGAGGGTTCATCGCTGCATTTATAATAGTATGTCTTCGCATAGCTCTCGGACAGAGAAATATCAACACTCAGGTGATACTTGTCATCATAGGTCTCATGCTCATAATCTCGGTACTTGTTCCTGCGATAAGCAGCGCGATATCGATAAGAAAGAAGAGAGCCAAAGCCTGATATATACAGTAATTTACAACGCATGTAAAACGGACAGAACGTTATAGTTTTGTCCGTTTTGCTTTATTAAAAAATATTACCAAGAATAAAAAAAATTTACGATAGTACGGCAAATTTTCATTTGATATTATACGGTCAGGAAAACCGTACTTCGGTGCGGAAAAAGACAGGCCGGAGAGAAGTCCCGAAGGAGGACTTTCGGCAGCAGAAGGCATAAAGGAGGAACTTTATGAAGAAGAAATTACTCAGCGTAATACTTGCTACAGCAGTTGCAGCTTCGCTTCTGGCAGGCTGCGGATCAAGTGCGGCTGATACGGCAGCTCCCGCAGCAGATGCGGCAGCTCCTGCAGCAGATGCAGCAGCACCCGCGGATTCATCAGGCGGCGGCAAGACCTATGCACTCGTTACCAAGTCCGCAGGTAATCCTTTCATGGAGCGTATGGCTTCCGGATTCCAGGAAGTAGTAGAGGCACAGGGCGGGACAGTTGTAATCCAGAATCCTGAGGCAGCTACACCCGATGCACAGATATCCGTTATACAGTCACTTATCTCACAGGGAGTTGATTCCATAGCAGTAGACGGAAATGATGCTAATGCTCTTACGGCAGTTCTTACCGAGGCATCAGGCAAGGGCATCAAGATCCTTACACTTGACTCCGATGTGGCTCCCGATACACGTACAGTGTATTGCAACCAGGCCGGCGTATCACAGATAGGCGAGACTCTTATGGAGGCTGTCTATGATCTTACAGGCGGCGAGGGCGACTGGGCTATCCTTTCAGCTACATCACAGGCTACAAACCAGAACGCATGGATCGACGCAATGAAGAAGCTCATGGAGAGCGACAGCAAGTATGCAAAGCTCAACCTCGTTGAGGTAGCATACGGCGACGACGAGCCTCAGAAGTCTACCGACCAGACACAGGCTCTGCTTCAGAACTATCCCGACCTCAAGGTCATCTGCGCTCCTACGACCGTTGGTATCGCAGCAGCAGCAAAGGTCCTTCAGGATCAGAAGTCATCCGTCAAGCTTACCGGTCTCGGACTTCCTTCAGAGATGGCTGAGTACATCGGCGAAGACGATGCACATTCATGCCCTTACATGTATCTCTGGAATCCCATCGACCTCGGCAGGCTTGCAGGATACACCTCCATCGCACTTGTAGACGGTTCCATCACCGGCGCTGCAGGCGACAGCTTCAAGGCAGGCGATCTCGGCGATTACACAATAGAGGAGATCGACGGCTCCACACAGATAATCCTCGGACCTCCTTTCAAATTTGATCCGAGCAACATCGATGAGTGGAAGACAGTGTATTAATACTTAATTAAGTAATTCTTAAATTACATTTTTTCCTCACAACATCGCTTTACACGGGGGAGGGCTGCCGAATGGCAGTCCTTTTCCAATGCAGGACAGGGGCAGGACAGGGGGACGGTTCTTTTGTCTTGCCAGAACGGCAAGACAATAAGAACCGTCCCCCTGTCCTGCCTGAACACAGATATATTCAAAAATAAACACAGAACAAACACATTTTACATTGTATGATACGTACAGTTCATTAAGTCATATCATTCAATGAGGAGCTTCTATGTCGAAAAGGAATATCATTAAAAATACATGCATGATCATCGTCATCATGGCAGCAGCGGCGTCGCTTATCTTTCTTGTGGCCCGATATTGCAGTGTCACAGCCGAGGCCGGTGAGAAGGGTTCTGACACAGAGTACTTTACATCTTATGATACCGAGCCTGCCGCGGCGGAGGATGCTGACTGCGTGATAGAGCTTGAGGGTGACGGGGGCAGCGTCGAAGGCAGGGGCGCTTATTTTGCGAACGGGGATCTTATCATCCTGACCGGCGGGAAGTATCTTCTTTCCGGCGAACTGAGTGACGGGAGCATCATAATAAAAGGTGATTCTTCATCGAAGGTATGGCTGATATTTGACGGGGTGACACTTCACTGTGAGGATAATGCCGCGATAAGAGTGGACCAGGCGGATAATGTTTTTATTTCCCTTGTCGAAGGAAGTGAGAATAAGCTGTCTTCCGGGGAGGCATATTCTGAGGAGGCGCTTGCAGACAATGCCAAGGGTGTGATCTTCTCGCATGACGATATCACGATCAACGGCAGCGGGACCCTTGTGATAGATGCGCCTTACAAGTACGGGATAGATGCGAATGATTCGCTGCATATCACGGGCGGTGATATCAGCATAACTGCTTCCGAGGATGCGATACATGTGAATGATGAATTCAATTTCGACGGCGCGGATCTAACCATTGACGCGGGTGATGACGGGATACACTGCGATGAGATCATCAATATCCTGGGCGGAAGCATATTGGTAAATAAATGCTATGAGGGTCTGGAAGCCCGGATCATTAATATCGCAGACGGTGATGTGACGATCTATACGACGGACGACGGGATCAATGCCAACGGGAACAGCGGATCGGAGTTCGGCGGAGCGCCGGGCGGCATGGGCGGCTTCGGAGAAAGGCCGGAGGGCTTTGACGGGCAGATGCGCGGTCACGCACCGGGCACGGAAGGGAGCGGCGATGACGGCGGTTTTCGTGGAAATAAAGGCGGCATGCGCGGCCCCGGGATGCATTCTCTCAGTGAAAACAGCGCTGTAAGCGGCAACAGCGCATTTCCGGAGCGGCCTGATGACATGGGACAGATGCCTCCGATGATGGACGGACAGATGCCGCAGGGAATGAGACCGGAAAATAAAGACACTGAGGGTGCTGCCGGAAATGGCACTGGTAGAAGCGCTGATAAAGCTTCTGATAGCGAAGAAGCAGAAGAGACATACATCAATATCAGCGGCGGCAATATCACTATAGTCAATTCCACAGCCCGCGATGCAGACGGTCTGGATTCAAACGGAGATATCACTATCAGCGGTGGAGTCATTAGGATAAGCATGACGGCTGACGGCAATAATTCCGCGATAGATTACGCAAGTGAGAGCGGCGGGAAGCTTACAGTCACAGGCGGCGATATCATAGGCTGCGGAAGCTCCGGCATGGCTGAGGGATTTTCCGAAGAGTCCACTCAGTACAACGAGCTTGTCACTCTTGATGAGACAGCGGAAGCCGGAGGGACCCTCATAGTGGAGGATGAAGACGGGAACGTGATCGCAACCTGGGAGGTACCGTGCAGCTATAATTCGGTGATAATCAGCAGCCCGGAACTGAAGGACGGGTGGTCGATCGGGTAAGTCAGCGGGAGTGTCAGGGGGACAGAACAGAGGGACGGTTCTTATTGTCTTGCCGGAACGGCAAGACAAAAGAACCGTCCCCCTGTCTCGAAGAACCGTCCCCCTGACACTCCAAAAAAAACAGTTGCATTCGGAGGTGAAATGATGTAAAATCACAAATACATAGTAAACCTGTAGGATATTAGCAGATTAAGACAATGTGTGAATTATTCGGACTTACCGGAAAAAAGAACAGGCAGTTGAACGCGGAACTTGGCGAGTTCTTTTCCCATGCTGAGGAGAATCCCAACGGATGGGGACTGGCTATTTTTGATAAGGGCAGGGAGATGCTTGACAAGGAGGAGAAAAGGGCTGACAAAAGCAGGAGGCTTAAGAAGCTCATGTCTTCCCCTGTCGAGGCCGCTAATCTCATTGCGCATATCAGGCTTGCGACGATAGGCTATGACGAGTTTGAGAACACACATCCCTTTACGGGAACTGATATCAGCTACAGGACCTGGACTCTCGCTCACAACGGCACTATATTTGAGAGCGGTCCGCTGAGCCCGTTCTTTTACGTGCAGAACGGCTTTACCGACAGCGAGAGGATCCTGCTCTATATCATAGACAGGATCAACAGGGAGACTGAGACTAAGGGCAGAGCCCTTGACGCGAAAGAAAGATTTGAAGTCCTTGACGGGATCATCACCCGTATTTCCTATAAAAATAAACTGAATCTTCTGATCCACGACGGTGAGATCACATATGTACATACGAACTTCAGGGATTCTCTGTATCAAAGGGTAGAGGACGGGAGTGTCTTCTTCTCCTCCAGACCGCTCAGTACCGGCGCATGGGAACACGTCCCCTTTATGAGACTTATCGGATACAGAGAGGACGAGTCAGTGTTTGAGGGCACAGCCCACGATCATGAGTATTTCCCCGACGAGTGCAGCCTGAATGCGCTGTATCTTGCATATTCGGGGTTATAAAGGAGCCTGAGTGTCAGACATCACCTGGGAGGTTTTCGGCCACTCCTGTGAGACGTTTATTTAAGGAGATATATCATGTTGCATTATCAGAACGAGGACGTCAAAAGGCTTCTTTTTAAGGGGGCGATAGGCCTTGAAAAAGAAGGACTCAGAGTAACACCTGACGGGTTCATGGCGCAGACGCCGCATCCCTTTGATCCTTCCGATCCGCACATAGTGCGGGACTTTTCCGAGAATCAGACCGAGATCAATACTGATCCCAAAGCTACCGCCGACGAGTCGTATGAGGATCTTCTGTCAGAGACCAGACGGATCAGAAAGACTCTTGCCGGAATGAAAGAAAAGGAATATCTGTGGCCTTTTTCCAATCCGCCGTACATCCTTAACGAAGAAAATATCCCCATAGCCCGCTTTGAGGGTAAAGAAAAGAACAAGACCGAATACAGGGAATATCTTGCAAACCGCTACGGCCGATACAAGATGACTTTTTCCGGAATTCATTTCAATTATTCATTTTCAGATGAGCTCTTAAAGAAAGACTTTGAGCTTTCGGGCGAGTCTGATTTCAGAAAATACAAGGACCGGTTTTATGTGTCACTTGCTGCGATGACTCAGATCTACAACTGGCTCGTGGTCGCGATATCTGCGGCCAGTCCTCTGCTCGACAGTTCTTATTTTGAAAAAGGAAAATGCGGCAATGACGTATATAACGGCATGGCTTCAAGCCGGTGCTCCGAGATCGGATACTGGAATTTCTTTACGCCGCTCCTTGATTATACGGACCTTGATTCGTATACGGCGAGCATAGAGAGCATAGTGCAGTACGAGTTGATACGGTCTCCGTCCGAGCTTTATTTCCCTGTGAGGATCAAGCCAAAAGGAGCGTATTCACAGAAGAGTCTTACGGAAAACGGCGCTGATCACATAGAGCTTCGCATGATAGATCTGAACCCGCTGGACGAAGCGGGAATAGATGTAAGGGATGTGAGATTCCTTCAGATGCTGCTTATCTTTCTTGCCTGCAAAGAAAGCGAGAACGCAGACGCCAATGCGCAGATCAAGGCGATCGGCAACACCAAGAATGCCGCAAGATTTGATCTGAAGACGGTGCACCTTGTGGACGAGAACAAAGAGCCGGAGTCCATAGCCGATGCGGCTGTAAGGGTCATAGACGAGATGGCGGCCTTTTTTGCAGGCTGCGATCACGCCACCGAAGTGCTGCAGTTTGAGCGATCAAAATTCACAGAGATAAAGAACAGATACGCATGGCAGGTGCGCGAGAGATTTTCCGGCGGTTTCGTGAAGAAGGGCATGCAGATGATAAAGGGTGAGAGTGATAAAGCAGAGAATGACCTGCGCTCACTTCTTTACGAAAAATACATAGCGCCCACGAAGAATAAAAAAGGCGATGACGTGGGCGTAGAGATTGAGATGCCGATAGTGAATCTCGGCCGCGAGGCAGTGGACTTTGCAAATGTGCATAAGGTCACGAAGCGCTTTATCGAAGAGTTTTCATTTGAGCCCGGCAAGTACGACGAGAACGGGGAGATCTGCCTTGCGGAGCATCCGACGCTCCATGACAGCATATCCTATGACTGCTCGTACAATAATCTGGAGCTGTCATTCGGCAAGGAAAAAGACATACATGAGGTGCAGAAGAGATTTGAAAGATACTACGGCTATCTGCAGGAGTGCTTTGCGGAATACGGCTATACACTGACAGGCATGGGGATCAATCCCTATCGAATATACAATCAGAACGTGCCCGTGCCGAACGGAAGATACCGTATGCTTTTCCACCATCTGCACTCGTACGAGAAATACAGAAAGCTGCCGATGTATTTCCATCCTCATCCGGAATTCGGGACATTTGCGAGCGCATCCCAGGTGCAGCTGGACGTCACTTACGAGGAGATACCGGAGGTGATCAATACCTTCTCTCTCTTAGAGCCCGTCAAGGCGCTCATCTTCTCCAATTCCGTACTGCTCGGAGAAGCTGAGGAATATCTCTGCTTCAGGGACATACTCTGGGAGAATTCCACGCACGGTATCAATCCTCACAATGTGGGGCCGTACGAGTACGTATTTGAGGATACGGAAGAGTTCCTCGACTATATACAGTCCACGAGCATCTATTGCGCGGAAAGAGGGGATAAATACATCAATTTCTCTCCGATGCCTCTCAGGGAATTCTTTTCCCAGGACGAGATCGAAGGCGAGTATTTCAGGGACGGCAAGTATCATAAGATAATCATAACGCCCGAAAAGAGCGATATTGATTATCTTAGGTCCTTCAAGCATGAGGATCTGACCTACAGAGGCACAGTGGAATTCAGGAGCGTATGCTGCCAGCCGATAAAGGATGCCATGACAGTCGCTGCCTTCCATGCGGGTCTCAAGAAAAACCTCAAGGAGCTGACCGGCCTTCTCAAGGAAGACAGGGTGATCTACGGACATGGATATAACGCGTCCGAACTCCGGCATCTCTTTATAAAGCGCGAGCTTCCTTCCTTCGTGGAAAGAGACGCGGTATATGACCTTGCACAAAGGATACTCGACCTTGCTGCCTCCGGTCTGGAGCGCAGAGGATTCGGTGAAAAAGAACTGCTGACGCCTCTCTTTGAGAGAGTCGAAAAGCGCGAGAATCCCGCCGAGCGCATGCTGAAGCGCCTGTCCGCAGGAGCGGGGATCGAGGACGTGATAAAAGAGTACGCGTAAGATACCGGGTGTCAGGGCAAGTCCCCGCTGACTTGCCCTGACACTCCCCGCTGACTTACATGAAGGCCCGGCCTTCTTCCGGATACGGAAGGAGGCCGGTTTTTTTACCCTCCCGGATGGCATGACAGACATTTTCGCAATAAAAACACATGCGTTACAAAACCCTCAACCACGCGGTTTGTCACAATTGGCAGAAACATGACAATTGTGCGGGGGGGGTAGAGCTTAAAATTTCTCCGATATGATTGCGCAACTATGTTGTTTTCAGGAGGAGATCATGAGAAGATCAAAATTTTTATTTTCGGCAATTGCGATTGCATCAGGACTGCTGATCGGGTTGGCAAATCCGAAGGAGGCGAAGGCGGCGACACAAGATCTGTCCAGTGGGACATATAATGTTTCAACACTGGATGGCAACACTCGGTATAATATCAACGGAGATGTAATATTTATCATTGACCAGGACAAAACACTGGCGCTTTCAAGTGCAGCACAAATAGTCATGAGTGCAGGAGATAAACTTACAATAAGAAAAGGTGATGGAAACCATAAGTTGACTATAGGCACTACCAGTACAAATGATCCTATTTTTACCAGCGGACACAATGAATTGACTATAGAAAGCGGAAATGTGGAGATAAAAAACGATAATGCCGGTTCAGTATTTGGCGGAGGAACATTCAATATGAGGGGCGGAACGCTTAAAACCGGTGCAAGAGGAATATCTGCCGGGACCATCAATATTTCAGGAGGAACCGTCGAGGCTGCCCTTGGATGCGGAAGCTGGGGCAGTCCGACCGTTAATATCACCGGTGGTACCGTAAAGGCTGTAGGAGGGGACTATGGTATCGGTCAGGAAATCCGCAGTGGAACTATGTACGGTAAAATGACTCTCAATATATCAGGTGGAAATGTCTATGCCGAAGCCACAGGAGCCAATCATGAATTCAGCGATGGCAGAAGGTTCCTCGTGTCCGGGATATCTGTTAGGTCGCTGAACATTACAGGAGGCAATCTTGAAGCTAAGGTAAGTCATGATGATCAGGTTGCGATCATGTCATTAAATAATATAACAATGGATGACGTAAGCGTACAGACGCCTGAAGGAGGTAGCAGCGAAAGCTATTCAATTACACTTGGGTCTTATACGTTTAACGGCTATACAATAAAAAAGGATGGTGCAGGTGCAAAGCATGTGGTTATAGGTGACGGCTCGCCTGTTACGACAAGATATCAGATAACGGTGCAGGCAGATCACGGTACAGCTTCGGCAGACCATAATGAAGCAGAAGAGGGTGCTACGATCAATCTTTCTGCAACACCGGACGACGGTTATGAATTTGATAAGTGGACATCAGGAACCCAGGGAGTATCTTTTGATGATGCATCCTCTGCCAACACATCATTTGAGATGCCGGCGCGTAATGTCACCGTCTCGGCCAATTTCATAAAGAAGGGCTCTGATTCCGGGGACGACAAGAAGGATGATAAGAAAGACAAGAAGGACAGCGGCAAGCATCATAAGCATAAGCACAGCGACGACAGCTCATCCGACTTTGTCGCAAATCCCGACGCTATCGTAGCGTTCTATATCGTAAACGGCGCCGTGGACGGCAAGGCAAAGCTTGGCAAGCAGGAGCAGGGCCCCGTGTGCAAGTCTTTATTTACGGCATCTTGCCCCAAGGGGTGGATCGAAGCGTTCTCAATGTCGATGTCATACGACGGAGTCTATACATCGACTCTCAAGAACGGCACATTGCAGCTCTATATCCCGGCCCAGTACCAGAAGGCCGGCCGCCAGTACGCAGTAATGGCGATGGATAAGTACGGAAAGGTCCACATCTACCAGGATACGGATGCCCTTCCTTTCGTATTCACTTCACCGCTTAACTTCGAAGGCTACGCCTTCAGCGTGATCTACAAAGACTGACGTAGACAATATAGTTCTTATCATATCAAGACAGGGGGACGGTTCTTTGATCGATTAGGGAACCGTCCCCGCTGACTTACCCCCTGACACTATTCACGTCTCTAATTAACATAATCTTTACATCACTTCCGGCCATCTGTGCCATTTTTGGAATGTGATATTTCATTGCTTAACACATATTTTTTGTGTTACATTGATTGCATGTTTTTTTAAGTACCGCTATAAGATTCATCATGGCAAGGACGGAGGTTCATCGCAAAGCATATATCCTGCTCTGTTTTGACGGAATTTCTTTTCATATCCGTATCAGATCTGATAAAAAAGCCGGCGAAAACGGTATCGGGTTTTGTTGCAGGAAGCTTATCAGGGAAGCGTATTGTCTTGATTCAGGCATCTGTCCTGCAGACTGCCGGTCAACATAGGGAGACCGGAGTATGAAATGATTAACATAAAGTATATTTTTGGCGTCCTGTGCCAGCAGCCTGATCTTTTTGCTGACTTTATCATGTTCTTATGCGATAATGAAGGACGTACTCTTACAATGGACCGGTATCCGGATTATATATCCCGGATACGTGATATCCAATGACATTGAAGAAAGGATCTCACTGCCGGAAGAATAACTGAAGAGCATCGAGGTATAATACAGTGAGCAGAATGGATATTGAATCAATATATAACGAGTATCATGACAAGTTGTTCTATTACATAAGGACGAAGGTGACTTCGATCGAGGATGCCGAGGATATCTGTTCGGATGTCTTCATGAAGGTGCAGAGAAAACTCGTCGATTATGATTCCGATAAGGCCGGAGTCTCTACCTGGATATATACTATCGCAAGAAACAGTGTGATCGATTATTACAGGACCCATAAGGATGCGGATGAGCTGACCGATGAGATGTCTGCGACCTTATCATCGGGTGAAGAGACGGATGCAGCTCTGCTCAACAGGGAGACACTTGAAGAGCTGGCTGAGGCCCTGCAGAAGCTTTCAGATGAGGAGCGTACCGTGATAGTGCTTCATTACTATGAAGAGCTGTCGCTTACTGATATCGAGAAGCAGACCGGTCTGTCGTACGGTCAGGTGAAACTCAGACATAATTCGGCTTTGAAGAAGATGGAGAGATACCTTTCGGGAAGAGGCGGAATGGATGCCTTCAGACTCGTGAAAGGATAGGATCAGAAGGCTCTGATGATAGATCGTGGAGAATTCATTCTTGTAACAGGCAAGAGCGGCAGCGGCAAGAGTGCGCTGATCAAACTCCTGCTAAGGGTGGATCTTGATCTCATGACGAGACGTATCCGTTAAAATAAAAATATAAAGAGGTAACATTAACATGATGTCTTTTCTGCCGTATTCAGTGTTTTTTCTACTGCTCATAGTCCTTATCGGGTTTTTTAACGAGAAGGTCACGAAACTGACCTATGAGATATCCCTGATGCTTTTTTCTGTACTGCTCGGCGGCGTGATCCTTATCATCTATGCTGCCACGTCCGATATGGCATCGAAGGATATACTGGAGGGAGTAAGCCTTTTCAGCATTGAGGATTTTCTTATGGAAGGAGTGCTCTGCTTTTTGCTTTTTGCAGGCTCCTGCCATATGAGATTAAGGGATTTCTGGCGACTGAAAAGACCCGTGGGAGTGCTTGCTTTCCTTTGCACCTTTCTGGGAGCCGTCTTTTACGGACTGCTCTTTTACGGGGCTTCCGCTATCCTTGGCCTTTCATTTACACTGCCCATGTGCCTTATGTTCGGAAGCATCGTGGCGCCTACCGATCCCATTGCGGCGACGAGCATACTGAACAAATTCGGACTCCCGAAAGACACAGGCTTTCTGGTGGAGGGAGAGTCCTTATTAAATGACGGTGTTGGAGTCGCGCTTTTTGTGTGCTTCTCAAGCGCAGTGACAGGAACATCGGAGGGCGGTTTCTTTACCGTCATGATAAGAGAGATAGCAGGCGCGCTGATAATAGGCATTCTGGTCACGCTTTTATTCTTCATGATATTCAAAAGAACGAAGGACGAAAACCGCAGGATATTCATAAGTCTTCTGATGGTGTCGCTTTCATATGTCCTTTGTGAGACATTCTCCTGCTCGGGTGCCATAGCCTCGGTAGTATGCGGAGTGCTCTTTTCGGCATTGCGCAACCGCGAGGAGGAGAGAGGGGAAAAGATGGAACTTGCGATCTTTGATAATTTCTGGGAGGTCATAGACTGTCTTTTGAATTCCATCCTCTATGTGATCCTCGGTCTGTCCTTTATCAGGATAATGCAGATGCCGATGGTGATCACGCTGTCTCTTGTAGCGATCCTGTGCAATTTTGCCGGAAGGTTTGCGAGCCTTTTTGCCAGCACATTTTTCATGGGGAAGCTGCCGGACGGATTCGGAAGGGTTGGTTTTTCGACGCTCTTTACATGGGGAGGCTTAAGGGGAGGACTGTGCATAGCCCTTGCCATGAGCGCATCTTCCATGGTTGCCGCTGAAGACTATAATATAGTGCTCGGATGCACCTATGCCATAGTATTCTTTACTACCGTTGTACAGGGACTTACAATGAAAAAGGTTTATCAGTCAATAAAACGCACGCCCTCTGATGCATAAGGGCTTTGATCACGGGAGGATAAATAATGGATTACGCAGAAGAATCTCTTAAAAGACATTACGAATGGAAGGGCAAGATAGAGGTCATAACCAGGGCACCGCTCGATTCCTCGGAGGCTTTGAGCCTTGCCTACACTCCGGGAGTGGCGCGCCCCTGCCTCGAGATACAGAAGGATCCCAATCTTTCATATGAGCTGACGCGCAGGTGGAATACCGTCGCTGTGGTGACCGACGGCACGGCGGTGCTCGGACTCGGTGACATAGGACCCGAGGCCGGAATGCCGGTCATGGAAGGCAAATGCGCGCTCTTTAAGGCCTTCGGAGATGTGGATGCGATCCCTCTGTGCATAAGGTCAAAGGATGTGGACACCATAGTGAATACGGTATCGATGCTGCTGGGCTCCTTCGGAGGCATCAACCTCGAGGATATCTCGGCCCCCAGATGCTTTGAGATAGAAAGGCGCCTGAAGGAGGTATCCGATATCCCCATATTCCACGATGATCAGCACGGGACCGCGGTGATCACTCTTGCCGGTCTCATGAATGCTCTCAAGGTGGTAGGTAAAAACATCGAAGACATAAAGATAGTGACTTCCGGGGCAGGCGCTGCCGGGATCGCGATCATAAAACTCCTCATGGCAATGGGACTTAAGAATGTCATAATGACAGACAGAAAGGGCGCCATATATGAGGGCCGCGAGGGTCTCAACCCGATCAAGGAGGAGATGGCGCGCATCACCAATCAGGACAATGAGAAGGGATCCCTTGAGGATGTCATAAAAGGCGCAGACGTCTTTATCGGAGTATCAGCTCCGGGGACTCTTACAAAGGATATGGTGAGAAGCATGGCTCATGATCCCGTGGTATTTGCCTGCGCCAATCCGACTCCCGAGATATTCCCGGATGAGGCTAAGGAAGCAGGCGCCGCAGTTGTATCCACGGGCCGCAGCGATTATCCCAATCAGGTCAATAACGTCCTCTGCTTCCCCGGTATATTCCGCGGAGCGCTTGATGTGAGGGCGTCTGATATCAATGACGAGATGAAGATCGCATCGGCGAAGGCTCTGGCATCACTTATATCGGATGATGAGCTTACGCCCGACAATATACTGCCGAAGGCTTTTGATCCGAGAGTAAAGGATGCGGTAGCAAAGGCTGCTGCCGAGGCAGCGATCAGGAGCGGGGTTGCAAGAAAATGAGTCTTGAGGACAATATAAGAAAGGTCGTGCCTTATATTCCCGGCGAGCAGCCGAGGAACAAGGTACTGAAACTCAATACGAATGAATGTCCCTACCCGCCTTCACCCAAGGTACTTAATGAAATGCATTCTTTCGACTGGAAAGGCCTCAGGCTCTATCCGGATCCCGAGATGTCGGATCTTATCGATTCCCTTGCTTCGTATTACGGAGTGAAGCCGACGGAAGTCTTTGCCGGCACGGGCTCGGACGATGTACTGTCCATGTGCTTTTTGACGTTTTTTGCGGGCGATAAGCCGGTCTTATTTCCGGACATCACATATTCATTTTACGATGTATGGGCGGAAGTATACCGCATACCCTATATCACAAAAGAGCTGGATAAGGACTTCAGGATCAGGGCGGAAGATTATATGGGAGAAAACGGCGGCATAGTCATCGCCAATCCCAATGCGCCGACAGGCATTTCATCCGGAAGAGATCTCCTAGAGGAGATAATAAAGAACAACAGAGATTCCGTAGTCGTGGTAGATGAAGCTTATATCGATTTTGGCGGAGAGAGCGTGCTGCCTCTGATAGAGGACTACGATAATCTGATCGTTGTGAGGACCATGTCCAAATCCAGAGCCCTGGCCGGAATGAGGATAGGCTACTGCTTCGGCTGCGAAAAGCTGATAAAATATCTGAACGACGTAAAGTATTCCGTGAATTCCTACACGCTTAATTCCCCGTCCATCGCGGCAGGAAAAGCAGCGGTTGAAGATGAGGAGTACTTCAGGGAGATCGTAGGGAAAACTGTCGCTACAAGGCAGAAGACGGCTGAAGAACTGAAAGAACTCGGCTGGGATGTCCTCCCTTCCGATACGAACTTTTTATTTGCTTCACCTCCGGCAGGATATGATGCCGGCACGATATTTGAGGAATTAAAGAACCGCGGGATCTATGTGAGGCACTTTAACAAAAAGAGGATAACGGATCATCTGCGCATCTCGATGGGAACCGATGAGCAGATGAGCATATTCATAAGCACGATAAAGGAGATAACAGGAAAATGAGCACTTTTTTTGCGTCTCTTGCAGGGACATCGATAGTGGCAAGGTATCTGGTGGTTTTCTTTGTGTCCATGGTACCGCTCATAGAGCTCAGGGGTGCGATACCGATCGCTGCCGTGATGGGGCTAACGGATACCGTGCCTCATGTGGTCATGACATTTGCCGTAGCAATAGTGGGCAATATGCTGCCTGTCCCCATCATTTATCTTTTTGCAAGAAAGGTTCTTGAATGGGGCAAGGATAAGCCTGTCATAGGCGGCTTTTTCACTTTCTGCCTGGAAAAGGGAGAGAAGGGCGGACAGAAGCTTCAGGCCAAGGCCGGCAGAGGTCTTTTCGTGGCTCTGGCTCTTTTCGTAGGCATCCCGCTTCCCGGAACCGGAGCATGGACAGGCACTCTTGCTGCATCGATACTCGATATGAAGTTCAAGGAGACGGTGGTAGCGGCCATGGTGGGCGTCCTTCTTGCAGGCATCATCATGATGACCCTTTCCATCGCGGGTGTATCCGCATTCGGGATAGTGGCCGGCTGATAAGATGACAAAGGACAGGATAAAAGAAGCTTTAATCCCTGCTTTCCTTACGCTTTTGATCTTCTCGGGAGTCCTGCTCGCAAAGGGGATATTCCCGTTTGGATCTCTGCGCATCGATTACTACGACATGGGGCAGACCAATGCCCCGCTTTATTATCATATATGGGATTTCCTCCACGGAAAGGGCGGCCTCTTTTATTCCTGGTACATAGATGAGGCGCAGAATCTTTCCATGGGAAGTTCCATCCAGTGGAACATCTCGGTATTCAATCTCTTTTTTCTCTTAGTAAAAAGAAGCGCTGTGATGAAGTCCCTTTCCATCTTCATGGGACTGCATCTTTTCTTCATGGCCTTCAACATGGATCTTTTTCTGGGGCGCGTAACCGACACACCGAGATCCTACAGGATGCTTTTTGCACTGTCCTACGGTCTTACGGGATTCACTCTCACTCACTACACCATACCGACATACCTTGATACCGCAGCTCTTATGCCGCTGTATCTCATGACATTGCACGGCGTGCTGAAGGGGCGGGAGCATTCCGCGGCGGAAGGAGGCGCTTCCTCACAGGCAGACGGTGAGATCAGGAGGGCGGACCGGATCAAAAGGGCTCTTAAAAACCCGGTCCTGATCTATGCTCTCATGACCGGATATATGACGGGACTCGGCTACTATATGGCTTTTATGAATCTCATCTTTATCCTGCTTGTATCGGGAACTTATATCTTTCTGCTTTCGGGCACGGATGAGTCGCGGGAAGACTCAGAGGAAGATGCCGCATCTGATATCGTCATTGACAGGGCTGAAAAGAAGAAGAGGAGAGCACGGGCCGTCGGCAGCGCCTCGCTCCGACTCGGCCTTGGGACATTTGCGGGCATAGGACTTTCTTCTTTCATGCTGATCCCCGCCGCCTGCCAGATGATGAAGAGTTCCAGATTCAACTCGAATCTTTCGGGCGGACTCTTTTCGACACTTCATGATATCCTCTGGGCCATAGGCGCGGACATGTACTATATCAAATGGTGGCTGCTCTCGGGTAGTATTTTTGCGATCGTCATACTGATCTGCGGAATGGTTCATTTCAGGCGTGAGATAAGGGTGACGCTTTTCTTCTTTTTATTCTGCATGTATCCCACCGCGCTCATAGTATTCGAATCGATCAATCTGCTCTGGCACATGGGGACTTACTATCACTATCCGATAAGATGCGGATATCTGATACCGATAGTTCTCCTGACAACGGCGGCGTATTATGCCGGAAGATTTGAGACAGAGGCAGATACCGGGGAAGCCGGTAAGGAAGCGCCGGGATCAGGCGGTACGGAGATGGATCCGACAGGCGGTAAGAAAGCGCCGGGATCAGGCGGGATCAGTATTTCCCGCAACAGCAGACCGATACTTGCCACATTTGGGATCGCAGCGGCAGCCTGCGATACGGCCCTGATCTTTTATTATACCGGCCACGGAGTGTGGGAGATAAAGGATCTTTTTAATGCGTGGGTCATATTTGCGCTGATCCTTGCTCTCGTTTATTTTGTTCTTTTCGCGATCATAAAAAGACCTGCCTATGCAGCTCCGGTCCTGATCATGGAGCTTGCGCTGACATCTTTTATCGGATACGGACAGCCGAATTTTACCGACAGATATTCTTCGGATCCGGAGCAGTCGGGAGACTATGTCGTGACCGCTCAGACCCTCTCGGATGAGCTTGGGATAAGCGAGAGCAGGATCGACAGGATCAAGAATCCCGATACGACGCTCAATACCAATTACGGATTTGTCCTTAGAAGAGCCACCGTCGGAGGGTGGGCCAATACGGTACCGAGACCTCAGATGGATTCTGCCATAGCGCTGGGATACGGGGCTCATTTCATGAGGATACTGGACTGTGGAGGTTCTCTTCTTTCCGATGCGATGCTGCACGTGACCGAGACAGTGACTGTAAGCCCGGAACTGTACACGGAGGAAGCGTGGGAGCAGGAGGGCTTAAGCGGTGATTATACTTTGCTGAAGAATAAGTACACCCTGCCCTTTATCATGAAGACGACAGCTGATGAGGCATCTCTTCTGGATCCGCTTGCGGGGAAGGATTTCTGCGATGCCACAAATGCTGCGTACGGTTTTCTTTCCCCGGATGAAAAGGAATCGAAGGATCAGATAGTAAGGGATATCACTGAGGATGTAAGGAGCGGATCCTTCCATGCGGACGGGAAAAAGGCGCTGTATCTGTACGGTGGATCCTTCACGGAGCTTATGCTTGACGGAAGGGTCGTACCGGTCCCTGATATAGGAGATCCGGGCGGCACGTCTTATCCTGCGTGGTTCAACAGCGCGGCGCTCTTCCTCGGCATACATGAGGATAAGGACGTTGAGATAGAAGGGGACTACGACGGGGATACAAGGTTTTTTGAGTTCGACGTGGATAAGCTTGAAAGTCTTTGCAGCAGTTATTCCGGAGAAGCGGAGGAGATCAATGTCCGTCATCATGGACTCGATATCACGATTCAGGCCCATGACGGAGAGTATGCGCTGATCCCGCTGGCATATGACGATGGATATACTGCAAAGATAAACGGCGCGAAGGCAGAGATCATCAATGTATCGGATGTCTTCATGGCGATCCCGCTCACGGAGGGTGAAGATCATATAACTCTTGATTTCTCGCCTGCAGGACTGAGGGTCGGCATCATGATATCGATCTTCATCTTTTTTGCGATAGCGCTGTGTGCTCTGTACCCCATGAGAGTGCGGGCTGCGGAGGAAGTGAGCGCCTATGTTCTCGCATTTCTTTTCGGGGCTTTCGTGATCGCGCTTTATCTGATACCATATATAGCGTTCATCATTCATCAGATTGAAAAGAGGCTCCTGTAGATGATGTACATCACGGGCGCCGGATCGATAATCAATAATGGAGGTCAGGATAATGAAGGAATATGCTCCCGCTAAGGAAGGGAAAGTAAGAGAAATCTATGACATCGGGGATAATCTGATACTTGTCGCTACGGACAGGATATCTGCCTTTGATCACATATTAAAGAATAAGATAACAGGCAAGGGCAGGATCCTGACGCAGATGTCAAAGTTCTGGTTTGACTATACTAAGGACATCATACCCAACCACATGATCTCGACAGATACAGAGGACATGCCGGAGTATTTCAGGAATGATGACTTTAAGAACCGCTCGATGCTCGTAAAAAAGCTTCGCATGCTCCCTATAGAGTGCATCGTAAGAGGTTATATCACAGGCTCAGGATGGGAATCGTACAAGAAGACGGGACTTGTCTGCGGGATAAAGCTCCCCGAGGGATTAAAGGAATCCGAGAAACTCCCCGAGCCAATCTACACTCCGTCCACAAAAGCCGAGATCGGAGAGCATGACGAGAATATCTCCTTTGAGAGATCCGTGGAGATCCTTGAGAAAGAATATCCCGGACATGGCGAAGAATACGCCGCGGCGATAAAGGATGCCACGATAGCGGTGTATAAAAAATGCGCCGACTACGCTGCATCGCGCGGCATAATAATAGCTGATACCAAGTTTGAATTCGGACTCGATGAGGAAGGAAAAATAGTCCTTGCCGATGAGATGCTGACCCCGGATTCTTCGAGATTCTGGCCGGCATCCGAGTATGTGACGGGCCAGTCGGAGCCTTCCTACGACAAGCAGTATGTGAGGGATTATCTGAAGGCCAATCCGGATTCGGATTATGATCTTCCTCAGGATGTGATAGACAGGACGATCGAAAAATACCGCGAAGCATTTGATAAACTTACGGGCGGTATGTGAGGTTGATTTTCAGGAAGTTTCGGAACCATTTGACTGACAGGGGGTAATTATGAAAAAGCTTGAAGGATATATGCACGGGGTGGATTTCGGAGGATGGCTGTCCCAGTGTGATCACACCAAGGAGAGATATGACGGGTTCATCACCGAAAGCGACTTTAAGAAGGTTAGCGAATGGGGACTGGATCATGTGCGCATACCGGTGGACTATGAGCTTGTCCAGGATGCGAACGGAGATTACGTAGAGGAAGGGTTTGAGTACATTGAGCGCGCCTATAAGTGGGCAACGGACAACGGCCTCAACATGATCCTCGACCTTCACAAGACCTTAGGATACAGCTTTGATCCTCATTATGGTGAGTCGGGACTATTTGAAGACGCCGGTCTTCAGGAGAGGTTCATAAGGCTTTGGGAGGAGTTCGCACGCCGTTACGGCGACAGGAAGGATCACATGTGCTTTGAACTCTTAAATGAGGTGACGAATAAGGAATTCTCCGACAGCTGGAATGATATCCTCACGCGCTGCATAGAGCGCATCAGAAAGATCGCTCCGGACATTAAGATCATAACGGGAGGCTATCATCATAACAGCATCGAAGCATTGAAGGATCTTGCGAAGCCGCATGATGAGAATGTGGTCTATACCTTCCACTTCTACGAGCCGCATCTCTTTACCCACCAGGGTGCATCGTGGATGTGTCCTCCCATGGACAAGGATCTTAGGATACCGTTTGAGCTGACCTATAAGGAATATATCGATATGACCGAAAAGAATATCGGTGAGATGGCGATGACGATGGACGCCTATGACGGTGACAAAGTGATCGGTGAAGAATACTTTGATGACTGCTTCAGGGAAGCCGTTGCTGTCGCCGAAGAGAGAGACGTGGCTCTGTACTGCGGAGAATACGGCGCCATAGATAATGCGGATCCGAAGGAGGCTCTGAAGTGGCTGAAGGTCTTAGGCTCCTGCTTTGAGCGCTACGGGATAGGCAGGGCGCTGTGGAATTATAAAGAGATGGACTTCGGACTGCTCGACTCAAGGATGGATGAAGTAAGAGACGAGATACTGAAGGTGATGTGACAGGGTGAGGGGTGAGGACAGGGGGACGGTTCTTTTGTCTCACTGTGATATCACTATGGATGCCAGGGAGAAAAAATCATCAAAAAAGGTGATCGTTGCAGGACATATCTGCCTTGATATCACTCCTGCTTTTCCAGATCCCGGCAAAAAAGACATATCTGACATACTGATGCCCGGCAAGCTCATCGAGACAAAGGGAGTCAGAGTGTCTGCCGGCGGCGCCGTGGCAAACACAGGACTTGCCATGAAGCTTTTCGGAGCAGACGTGATGCTCATGGGTAAGGTAGGTTCCGATGAGCTTGGCGATATGATCTGCAGCATCTTAAAAAAGTATGATGCAGACGACCACATGATCCACGCAACGGATGAGACTTCATCTTATTCCGTAGTCCTTGCGATACCCGGCATAGACCGTATCTTTCTTCACTGTCCCGGAACAAACAATACATTTACAGCCTCGGATATTCCGGAGGATGTGTTAAAGGACGCTTCTCTTTTTCATTTCGGATACCCTCCTCTTATGAAGCGCATGTATGAAAATAACGGCGACGAACTGATCTCTCTGCTTAAAAGGGTCAGAGAAAACGGATGCGCCGTCTCTCTTGATATGGCTGCAGTCGATCCTAATTCCGATGCGGGAAGGACCGACTGGAAAAGCATACTTCAGGAAGTGATCCCCCTCACGGACTTTTTTGTTCCCAGCATAGAAGAGCTTTGCTTTATGCTCGACAAAGAAAGATTTGATGACTGGCAGCAAAGAGCCCGGGGAATAGATATAACCGAGATCCTTGATGTAAATAAAGACATCGCCCCGCTGGCTGATATTTGCATGGACATGGGATGCAGAGTCCTGATGCTGAAATGCGGCGCACCGGGCCTGTACTACAGGACTGCAGGCGCTGAGGGATTAAATAAGGTCCCAAAGATCACAGGACTTGATGTAAGCGCCTGGGCAGATAAAGAAGGTTTTGAAAGATCCTATAAGCCTGACATCATCCTGTCCGGAACCGGCGCAGGCGATACCTGCATAGCGGCTTTCCTTACTGCCATGCTCGAAGGAAATGACCCCGATAAATGCATTAAGCTTGCCGCAGCCACAGGCGCCTGCTGTGTATCTGCATATGATGCACTTTCGGGCCTTAAGCCTCTTGATGAATTAAGAGAGAGGATAAGATCGGGCTGGGGGAAAAACTGACTCGTATAAAGGAGTATTCCGTATGCTTGTAAACATGAAGCAAATGCTTGAAAAAGCAAAAGAAGAGAAATACGGTGTAGGTTTTTTCAATGCAGTGAATCTTGAAATGGCACGCGCCGTCATCGAGACTGCGGAAGAGCTGAGATCTCCTGTGATAGTAGGCACGGCTGAGATACTTCTTCCCTTTATGGAGTTAAAGGATGTAGCAGGCTATCTCATTCCGATGGCAAAAGAAGCATCCGTGCCGGTGTGCGTCCACTACGATCACGGGCTTACCTTTGAAAGGTGCATGGAAGCGCTGCGTCTTGGATTTACATCCATAATGTATGACTGTTCCACCAAAGAATATGAAGAAAACTTAAGCCTGGTCAAGGAGATGGTAAAGATCTGCCACGCCATGGATGTGACCGTTGAAGGCGAACTGGGTCATGTGGGAGATAATGCCGGAAGCGGAAAGCTTGAAAACCCAAGCGATTATTTCACTGATCCCGATCTTGCGGAAGAATATGTGAAAAAGACAGGCGTCGATGCTCTTGCCGTAGCAGTCGGAAATGCTCACGGAGATTACGCATTTCCGCCCAAACTTGATTTCGACAGGATAAAAGAAATATCAGACAGGACCGGCATACCTCTGGTACTGCACGGAGGCTCCGGACTCTCAGACGATGATTTCAGGACCGCTGTAAAACTGGGAGTAAGCAAGATCAATATATTTACCGATATCGACAAGGCCGGAAGGGCCGGGATCGAAAAAGGACTCGCAGAAGGAGCGTCTACGATCACTGCCCTAATGCCGTATCAGATCGAGGCCATGAAAGAGGTCGTCGGAGAAAAGATATCGTTGTTCGGAGCGTCTTCTATGTCATAGTCAGTCACAGCGGCAAAAAGAAGTCCCGCAGGAGGCGAAACGATCCCTGCCGTGCTTTGGATCGCCGCTGAGCCTGAGACAGCTCCGGTCTTATCCTGCATATGCTTTATCATACCCTTCAGATAATCCATGTCGGCTTTCATCATGGCTTTATCTTCCGCGGCGCGGTGCTTTATCTTCAGATCCTTCAGGTCCTCATCGCTCATGTGAGGATCCACGACTTCCATACATTCAAGCTGCTCCATCTGTTCTTCAAGTGCCTCAAGCAGGTCCTCACCGTATTCGGCGATGGCGGCATTCATGTTTGAAAGAAGATCCGGGGAAGCCTCTTTGGCTTCTTCAAGCATATCCATTCTTTCTTCAAATACGGCATCTTCTTTTTCGGAAAGTTCTTCTTCGGCAGCTTCTGTCATGGACTGCTTCATGTGATCCCGTGCTTCTTCAGCTTTTTCCATGCGATCATCTCTTGCCGAAGTATGCTCTATCAGCTCTTCAAGCTCCAGGTCATGCCTTTTTTTCCTTGCTGCCATCTCCATCCTTTTTGCATGGGTCAAGGAGAGCTGAAGCACTTCGGGATCTCCGTCTTCTGCGGATATCTTTCGCTTTATCTCTGCGACCTTCCGCTTTGCGGCTATGACAGCCTGTGCCGCGCTTACAGAGGTCTTTGCCTGCCGTATCTTATTTGCGACCTCCCGGTAATTATAGCTGACGGCCTTCTTTATCTCCTTATCATCATCCTCCGTGTCGGACAGACTGGATAACTTTTCAAAGATGTTCGTCCCGCCCTGATCTTTTGATCCGTCGTCCTCTTTAAAGAGCTCCTTGATCATGGCTCTTCTTTTTCTGGCTTCATCTGCAGATTCAAAAGGATCCTCTTCCTGCCGGGTGTTTTTTGACATGGAATGCCCGAACAGATCAGGTCTTTTTATCAGATCATTGTTACATGAAAATAAAGAAGATGCGATGTTTGAAGTCATTCATCTACCTCCGTGTGATGCATGCATGAGCGAAATCCGTTTCGTCTTATATATATATCGGCATTTTTTCATGGGAGAGCAAGACATGGGCAAGACAGGGGGGTCAAGACAGGGGGACGAAGACAGGGGGACGGTTCTTTTGTCTCGCAAGACAAAAGAACCGTCCCCCTGTCTTCGTCCCCCTGTCTTGCGTCCCCCTGTCACCCCCCTGTCTTGCCCATGATTGACCTCTTCCGTCCGTATAATCTAAAATATGGAAAGATCATTTGAAAGAGGTGCATGATGAAAGACAAGATCAAAGCATTCATGAAGAAAAAGGATATCGAGATATCCCTTAAGCGGTACGGAATAGATGCCCTCGGCGCGATGGCGCAGGGACTTTTCTGTTCGCTTCTCATCGGAACGATAATCAATACGATAGGAACGCAGTTCCATATCGGATTCCTGACCACTACCGTGGCCACGATCGGAGGCGCTGAATATACAGTCGGAGGACTTGCTTCCGCAATGAGCGGACCGGCAATGGCTGTTGCCATAGGTTATGCTCTCAAGTGTCCGCCGCTCGTTCTTTTTTCGCTGGTGACTGTTGGATTTGCGTCGAATGCGCTGGGAGGCGCGGGAGGTCCTCTGGCGGTCTTATTCATCGCGATCATCGCATCAGAGATCGGCAAAGCAGTCTCAAAGGAGACGAAGATAGATATACTTGTCACACCGCTCGTGACTATCGGTGTGGGTATCGCGCTGTCTGCATGGTGGGCCCCGGCTCTCGGTGCGGCCGCAAGTCAGGTCGGCAAGCTCATCATGTGGGCTACCGAGCTGCAGCCTTTCCTCATGGGCATACTGGTATCAGTCATAGTGGGTGTGGCGCTCACTCTTCCGATATCTTCGGCAGCGATCTGCGCGGCCCTTTCTCTTACGGGACTTGCGGGAGGAGCGGCCGTGGCGGGATGCTCGGCGCAGATGATAGGCTTTGCAGTCATGTCATTTAAGGAGAATAAATGGGGAGGTCTTATTTCCCAGGGCATAGGTACCTCGATGCTGCAGATGGGCAATATAGTGAAAAATCCCAGGATCTGGATCGCGCCCATCATAACTTCGGCAATCACGGGACCTCTTGCCACCTGTGTCTTCAAGCTTCAGATGAACGGTACGCCTGTATCTTCGGGAATGGGCACCTGCGGATTTGTGGGACAGATCGGTGTATATACGGGCTGGATAAATGACATCGCATCCGGCGCCAAAGCATCGATAACGGGCATGGACTGGACCGGACTTATCCTTATATCTTTTATCCTTCCTGCCGTGCTCTGCCCGCTGATCAACATGGGCTTAAGACGGCTTGGCTGGGTCAAAGACGGGGATATGAAGCTGTAGGATGAAGAAAGAAGGAGCCTGAAGTGATAGAAGAAGGAATAAAACGCCACGTGGATAATGCCATAAGGAGTCTGTATCAGCTGATAATGGCTGTGGATGCTGCAGATCAGGAATGCCGGATGCTGGATCTCAATCCGGAACTTGAACACCTTGGAAGAGAGCATTCAGACCTTATCGGATTCTTTAATTCCATGTGCGTATACGTGCATCCGGAGGACAGAGAAGCATTCATGAGATTCACGGATCCCGAGGATCTGTATGACCGTCTCAGAAGAAAGATATACATATCCATGGAATGCAGGATCAGACATATGGACAGGAGTTATTTCTGGTCGGAGATCATAATCTGCAACTCCGCATATGAGGACAGCGCAAAGGGGGATGACCTGCTTTTCCTTATCCATGACATCCACGAAAGAAAATCATATGAGCTCAGGAAGGAAGCCGAGACCAGATTCATGATGCTGGATCTTCAGGGAAGATATGATGCGCTTTTCATCGAGAATATGACGGACCATCAGACCGGATGCTTCAACAGAAAGGGGATGGAATACTATTCCGATATCGTCCTGAGAGAGGCCAAAAAGAGCGGCAGATCGCTCTTTGTATGCGTGGCGGATCTTAACGGACTGAAATATCTTAATGATACATACGGACATGCTGCGGGAGACGAGGCGATAGCCGCTGTGTCTTCGGAACTGCTGAAGGCGGCGCCCGAAGGCGCGAAGACAGTGCGTACCGGTGGCGACGAATTCCTTATTTTAGGGGTCATTGATGAAGACAGTCATGCTCCCGAGGAGATGGGCAGGATGATAGACGAGGGCTTAAGATCGTACAACAGCTCTCACAACAATCCGTACGAGATAGGCGTAAGCTACGGCTGGGTCATCATGCCTTATAAAGAAGGAATGGTCAGTCTCGATGAATACATAGCGATAGCGGATGAGAAGATGTACGAGATGAAGAATAAGAGAGACGCGCACAAACGCTGAGGCGGTTTTTTGGGAAAGAAAAAAGGGGGACAAAATGGCAAGATTGATAATGACGCTTATTACGGTATGCAGCCTGATCCTTTCGGCGATGAATCCGGTGCCGGGCATGAGATACGAATATGTCGGGCAGCATGTGGAAAGCGATGCCCGGGGCGCAGAAGAAAGTGATACTTACGGTATAGCAGATGCGATACCCGAGGAACCTGCGGATATCAAAGCAGAAGCTGCACCCGGGAAGCCCATGGATAACATAGCGGAAGCCGTGCCCGAGGAACCCGCGGATATCAAAGCAGAAGCTGCACCCGGGAAGCCCATGGATAACATAGCGGAAGCCGTGCCCGAGGAACCCTCTGATATCCAAACAGAAACCACGCCTGAGAAGCCTGCTGACAGCGGTGAGGGGCAGGTCTCTGACAACTCTGCCGACAGCGATGACGTATCGTCCCCGAATAACGCTGTCGACGAAACGGGATCATCCGTATCCGATAATTCGGCTGAAGAAAAAGAAGATACAGACAGCGAAGAAGCAGTCACGGATGAAAACGGCATCGTCACTACAAAGCATACAGTCACTATCAGCGGCAACGAGATCTCCTATACCGCAAAAGCCGGCATGATGGAGCTTGAAAGCGACGGAGTAAAATGCAAGATGTTTTACACTGCCTATACAGTGGATGATGAAGAGGACAGACCCGTAACCTTTGCTTTTAACGGAGGGCCCGGTGCCAGCAGCTTCTATCTTCATATCGGATGCCTGGGTCCCAGGACCGTTAAGCTTAATTACATGGGAGAACCCGCAACTCTTCCCACCGAGCTGACAGACAACGACAACTCTATTCTCGATATCACCGATCTCGTATTTATCGATCCTGTGGGCACAGGATTTTCGTATCCTGAAAACGAAGAGGATCTGGATCATTTCATCGGCTATGATAATGACGTACGTACCGTAGGCGATTTCATCCGTCAGTATACAGATCAGAATAACAGATGGGGAGATGAGAAATACATCGCCGGCGAATCCTACGGCACGACAAGGGCTGTGGGAGTATGCGATTATCTGGCGGATACATATGCAATGTATCTCAACGGACTGATGCTGATCTCAGGCGCCAATGATTATTCGGTCAACATGCCGGAGCAGGGCAATGATGATCCGTATGTGGTAAGCCTGCCGACATATGCGGCAGATGCATGGTATCACGGGAAGCTGTCCGGTGACTATCAGGATATGGAACTTGAAGCCTATCTTGAAGAGGTAAAGGCCTTTGCGGCAGACGAATATCTGATCGCCCTTTTTAAGGGAAGCAGACTGACGGAGAGCGAAAAGGATTCCGTTGCCGAAAAAATATCCGGCTACACCGGACTTTCAAAGGACTATGTTCTGGATATGAATCTCAGGATCGATTTCGAGGATTTCTGCAGAGAGCTTTTGAAAGACAAAGGCCGGACGGTGGGACGATACGACGGGCGCATGACCGGTCCTTCCGTGAGCGGATCTGTATTGAACGGAAGTGCCGATCCCTCGTCTCATACCGCGGACATCGCATATACCGATACTTTCCTTGAGTATGTAACTGAGGAACTCAAGTTTAAGACTGACAGAGAGTTCATCCCGCTTAATTATGATGTGTTCTATGCCTGGGATTTTCTTGACGACGGCTATATGGGATATATCTCGCAGGAGGAGATGATATACAATATCATGTCGAATAATAAGTTCCTGAAGATCTGGGTCATAGGAGGATATTACGACGGAGCCACGCCGTTTTATTCGGTTGAATGGATATTCGACCATATTTTCCTGAGCGATGACCGCAAGTCTGATCTGTCACTCTCCTTCTATCCGTCGGGACATTTGTTTTACCTGGACAAAGAGTCCCGCGGACGCTTCAGGGAAGAAGCTCTGAAGTGGTATAAATAAAAGCCGTTTTTGCCATACTTAAGGCGAGATGGTATGATTAACAGGTTGGGGAAATATTTTTTATCTTAAAGGACTGTCATGGCTAATATCAAAAGCATGACCGGCTTCGGAAGAGGCGAGGTCACCGAAAACAACAGAAAATTCACGGTCGAGATCAAGGCTGTCAATCACAGATATCTTGAGGCGTCGCTGAAGCTTCCCAAAAAGCTGTCTGCGTTTGAGGCTAATATCAGAAATGTGATGAAGGAGTATATGGAACGCGGCAAGGTGGATGTCTTTATCACTCTTGAGGACTATAACGAAGCCGCCGAGACCGTAAAATACAACTCCGCTCTCGCGCATGAGTATATGAAGTATCTTCAGGAGATGTCCGAGGAATTCGGCGTTGCGAACGATATCCGGCTCTCCGTGCTCGCAAGATTTCCGGATGTTTTTACCATGGAGGATATCGAGGCCGATGAGGATGAGCTGTGGGGCTCGCTCGAGAAGGCGGTAAGGAGCGCATGCGAAAAGTTTGTCGCAGCTCGTGAAAAAGAAGGCGAAAATCTCAGGACGGATCTCATGAAAAAGCTTGACGAGATGGCAGGCTATGTGGATTTCATAGAGCAGAGGTCTCCCGAGATAGTAGCCGAGTACAGGAAGAAGCTCGAAGACAAGCTCCGCGATATGCTCTCGACTCTGGATGTCAAAGCTGATGAGGGCCGCATCGTTACAGAGGTGACGATATATTCGGACAAGATATGCGTGGATGAGGAGATAGTGAGGCTCAAGAGCCATGTCAAGGCCATGAAGGACGAGCTTTCAGGAGGCGGAGCATGCGGGCGCAAGCTTGATTTCATCGCTCAGGAGATGAACCGTGAAGCCAACACCACCCTTTCAAAATCCGGCGATCTGGCTCTGACCGACAAAGCCATCGAGCTCAAGACCGTGATAGAGAAGATAAGAGAACAAGTTCAGAACATAGAATAAAAGCCCTGTTTCGATGCATTTGCAATTCGTACGCTTGCGTACGATATTGCATATGCATCAGAAATGCTAGCAACTATGAGGAAATAGCGCGATAGCGCGGATTCCGAATAGTTGCATCATCTCGGGAGTGCCGAAGGCACGGAGAGATGCGAAGGGCTTTTATTCGAAGATGAAAAGAAGCAGTACTAAACCATATCAACCTCAAGGAGAATTTGTATGTCACACCCCGGCCGTGGTATACTGACAATCGTTTCCGGATTCGCGGGCTCAGGCAAAGGCACCGTGATGAAAAAACTGACAGAGAAATATGATGATCTTGCGCTGTCGGTTTCTGCAACATCAAGGGCTCCGAGACCCGGCGAAGAAGAAGGCGTCAGTTATTTCTTCAAGACCAGAGAGCAGTTTGAGGAGATGATACGTGCCGACGAGTTTTTGGAATACGCTGAGTACGTCGGTAATTATTACGGCACGCCTAAGGATTTCGTCTTCAAAAAGATGGACGAGGGATATGACGTGATCCTGGAGATAGAGCTTCAGGGCGCCATGCTGATAAAGAAGAAATATCCCGAGTCGCTGCTCATCTTTCTCACTCCCCCGGACGCTGCGGAACTGTATGGCAGGCTGAAGGGCCGGGGAACGGAGACCGACGAGGTCATTAAGCGCCGCATGCAAAGAGCTGCTGAAGAAGCGCTTTGCATAAAAGATTATGATTATCTTGTCATAAATGATAATATAGATGACTGTGTCGAAAGGGTGAGAGGGATCATAAGGTCCGCCCATCACTCCACGGCGCATGAGACCGGCATGATAGACCGGATGATAAAAGAACTCAATGAATTAACAGGAGGATTGTGATCATGTTACACCCGTCTTACGGAGATCTGATGGACGTAGTCAATGCCGACGTGCATGACGGAGATGCGCCCATCGTGAATTCAAGGTATTCGATAGTGCTCGCTACTGCAAAGAGAGCCAGACAGATAGTGGACGGCTCGGATCCCATGATAGAGACTACAGAATACGATAAGCCTTTATCCACGGCTGTCGAAGAGCTCTATGAAGGAAAGCTGAAGATCGAGAGCCGCGATCAGGATGAGGCTTTCATCTGATAATGCCATGAAAAAGAAAAATCCTGATGATATCAGGATTTTTTTTGTGTCTTTAGGCTGTGATAAAAACCTGGTGGATTCGTCACAGATGATCGGCCTTTTGAGATCCGAAGGCTATGAGCTTACGGATGATGATCAAGAAGCGGATGTGGCGGTGATAAATACATGCTGCTTCATAGGAGATGCCAAGCAGGAGAGCATCGATACGATCATATCGCTCGGTGAAAGAAAAGCAGAGGGAAGCCTGAAGGCGATCATCGTATGCGGCTGTCTTGCGCAGAGATATCCGGACAGGATAAAAAAACTACTGCCCGAGGTTGATGCGATAGTGGGGACCACATCCATTGACGATATCGTACAGGCGCTCAGGGAGGTCCTTGAAGGAAAAGGATGTACTCACCTCAACAGCATAGACAGGTACGTATATGTCAAAGGATATGCTGCCTCCCAGGGCCTTTTGCACAGCGCTTATCTCAAGATAGCGGAAGGCTGTGACAAAAACTGCACATACTGCATCATCCCCAAAGTAAGGGGACATTACAGATCGGTCCCGATAGAGGATCTCGAAGCAGATGCAAGGCTTCTTGCTTCATCCGGAGTGAAGGAACTGATACTCGTGGCTCAGGAGACCACGGTATACGGGAGGGATCTCTACGGCAGGAAATCACTTCATATACTTCTTGAGAGACTCTGCAGGATAGACGGGATAGAGTGGATAAGGATAATGTACTGCTATCCCGAGGAGATATATGACGGGCTGATAGACTGCATCAAAAATGAGCCTAAGATATGCCGTTATCTGGATCTTCCGATACAGCACTGTTCCGACAGGATCCTTAAGCTCATGGGCAGGCAGACCAACAGAAAAAGTATCGAAGACATCATAGATAAGCTAAGGAGCAGGATACCCGGCATAGCGCTGCGCACGACTCTCATCTCCGGATTCCCGACGGAGAGCGAAGAGGAGCACGAAGAACTGAAAGACTTTGTTGCAAAGATGAGATTTGAAAGACTGGGCTGCTTTGCCTATTCAAGGGAAGAGGGTACGGCTGCAGCAGTGATGAAGGGGCAGGTGCATCCATCCACGAGAAAGAGGAGGATGCGCGAGATCATGCTCACTCAGCAGGAGACGGCATTTAAGACAGCCGAAGGCCAGATCGGGCGCGAGCTTGATGTGATGATAGACGGGTATATACCCGAAGAAAAGATGTATGCGGGGCGCAGCTATATGGATGCTCCGGATGTCGACGGATATGTGTTCGTAAAAAGCAGCGATCCCGATATGATCAGCGGCACGATAGTAAGAGCGAGGATAGAGAAGGCAAGGGACTATGATCTTATTGCCGCCATGATACAGCAGGATAACAGAAGATGAAGATGAATCTGCCAAACAAACTTACTCTGTTCAGAGTCATACTGATACCCTTTTTTGTGGCCGTTCTTCTTACGGACTGCTTCGGCGCGGCATCAAAATGGGTCGCTCTTTCCATCTTTGTCATCGCATCTCTGACCGATCTCCTGGATGGGAAGATAGCAAGGAAATACAACCTTGTCACGACCTTCGGGAAGTTTGCGGATCCTCTTGCCGACAAGCTGCTCGTGATATCCGCGATGATATGTCTCGTGGAGCTGTCGAAGCTCAAGTCATGGATAGTGACAGTGATCGTTGCAAGAGAATTCATCATATCCGGATTCCGCATCATAGCTGCGGAGAAGGATGTCGTGATAGCAGCATCATGGTGGGGCAAGTTCAAGACGACTTTTCAGATGATCATGGTGATAATGCTGATAGCCGATATCGATCTTGAAGGCTGGCGTATTGCTTCGGCAGTCGTCACATATATTGCACTGATACTCACAGTGATATCACTGGTGGATTACATCATAAAGAACAAAAATGTCATGACCGATCGATCATAAGTTTTCATACGAGATGACAGGGAGGAAAGAGATGAAGGCTGAGATAATCTGCGTAGGTACCGAGATACTGATGGGCAACATAGTGAATACAAATGCTGCCTATATCGCTGAGGGGCTGGCTTCGATAGGAGTGTCCTGCTTCTATCAGTCGGTAGTCGGAGACAATGACGCGCGCCTTTGCGAAGTCTTCAAAGAGGCCGCGAAGAGAGCCGATGTGGTCATACTCTCCGGAGGACTCGGTCCCACTGAAGACGATCTTACCAAGGAGACCGTTGCAGACGTCATGGCAAAGAAACTCATCCTTGATGACAAAGCCTGGAAACAGATACAGAAGTTTTTCGAAAAGAGAAACCTGACCCTTACCGACAATAACAAAAAGCAGGCTATGGTTCCCGAGGGATCCAAGGTCTTATACAATAAAAACGGCACCGCTCCCGGCATCATAGTGGAAGGAGATGATGTGACCGCGATAATGCTTCCCGGACCTCCCGGAGAGCTTATCCCCATGTGGGACGATCAGGTCGTGCCTTATCTTAAGAGCATTTCCAAGGAGGCATTTTATTCCGAGACGGTAAAGATATGCGGATCGGGCGAGAGCCTTGTGGAGACAGAGCTCAAGGATCTTATCGATGCGCAGGTCAATCCCACCATAGCGACCTATGCCCATACGGGAGAGGTGCATGTGAGAGTTACCGCCAAGGCTGAGAGCGAGAAGGAAGCGCACAAGCTTGTGAAGCCTGTCGTAAAGGAGATCAAAAAGAGATTCGGATCGAAGATATTCACGACTGACGAGAAGGTGACTCTCGAGGCAGCGATCATGCAGCTTCTGAATGAGAATAAGCTCACGCTCTCCGTAGCCGAATCCCTGACAGGAGGAATGACGGCGAGCCGTCTCATCAATGTCCCCGGAGCATCGGAGATCATTAAGATGGGATTCATCACTTATTCCAATAAAGCAAAGAGGAAATATCTCGGAGTCAAGAGATCGACTCTGGAGAAGTACGGCGCGGTATCAGAGCAGTGCGCCAAGGAGATGGCAAAGGGCGCGGCAGCGGCTGCCAAATCAGATGTATCCATATCGCTTACAGGCATAGCCGGTCCCGACGGAGGGACGGAGGAGAAACCTGTGGGCCTCACATATATAGGCGTATCGGTGCTTGGAAAGGTGAAGACAAAGAAGTACCTGTTTTCCGGAGAGAGAGAGAAGATACGTGAATCAGCCACAGCGGCTTCGCTGACTCTCCTTCGGCAGTGTCTGCTTGAAAACCTCACGGAAAGGACGTTTTCCGCGAAATAATACAGGTTTTATTTCTCAGACTGCTGTGAGGCAAATGCCTCACAGCAGACTCTTTAACACCGAAAACAGCTCGTCGGGTTCGATGGGTTTTGTCAGGTGAGCATTCATCCCGGCAGCAAATGAGAGTCTTATTTCCTCATCCATGGCATTGGCCGTAAGAGCGATGATGGGGATGGAGGCTGCATCCGGCCGGTCCGTTGCGCGGATCATGCGTGCGGCATCCAGTCCGTTCATTCCGGGCATGCGTATATCCATGAGTATGGCATCAAATGCGCCTTCCTTACTGTTCCTGAATGCTTCCACGGCTTCCTCACCGGTAGAGACGCATTCTGCGTGTATTTCATTCGTCGCCAGGAGTTTTTTCATTATGCTCGCATTGATCGGCATATCCTCAGCCAGCAGTATGTTTCTGCCGCTTAAAGGAGCCGCTTTTTGGAATCTGTCCGATCTTCGCGCTCCGGTCTTCCTGTCGGCAAGGACTTTTCCCAGCTCTTCCTTCATGCTTCCCGCAAACATCGGCTTTGCCAGGAATCCGTCCACACCGGCCCTGAAAGCTTCTTCCATGATCTCATACCAGTTATATGTGGTAAGGATTATGGTGATATCTTCACTGCCGGAGTTCTTACGGATCCGTTTTGTCAGCTCTATGCCATCCATTTCCGGCATCTTCCAGTCGATCAGCATAAGATTGAAAGGTGACTCATGTGCGGAGAGATCACCCAGCATGGACAGAGCATCTTTTCCGTTCAGTACATATTCGGAGTCTATCCCGATGCGACGGAGTATCATGGCGGCGTGCTCACATGCGGTGACGTCGTCATCCACTATGAGGGCACGAAGTCCTGCTGGATCAAAACTGTATTTTCCGGATTCTTTTCCGCCGCCGAGTCCCAGAGGGATGCAGACAGTAAAAGTCGATCCTTTTCCTTTTTCGGATTCCGCTTCGATCCTTCCTCCCATCATATCGATGATTTTTTTTGATATCGCAAGTCCCAGACCAGTATTGCCGGGGCGGGCTGCGTCGATCCCGGCACCCTGCGCGAAGGGCTCAAAGAGAGCAGGCAGATATTCGGGATCGATACCTTCTCCGCTGTCGGAGATCACAAAGCATATGTCCACCCTGTCATCCGTTCTTTTGCCTTCCTTTACGGTAAAAGAGACCCTGCCTCCCGAAGGGGTATAATTGATCGCATTTTCAAGGATGTTAAAGAGCACCTGTTTGAGCTTTAAGTCATCGCCGATATAATGATCGTCGATCCGTCCCGTAACGCTGCAGTCAAAGGTGAGTCCCTTGTCATCGCATTTGGACTCGGTCACTGTATTTATCTGCTCGAGCATGCTCCCGAAGGAGAATTCCTCCTCCCTGAGCTTAATATTTCCTGATTCTATGAGGCTCATCTCCAGGATGTCATTGATCAGGGATATGAGCTGCCTTGCGCTTGTCCCTATCTGAGTCACGATCTCCCTTGTATCGTCATCAAGGTCGGGCTTTCTGAGCGCCAGATTGTACAGTCCCACGATGTCGTTCATCGGCGTACGTATCTGATGGCTCATATTGGAGAGAAAAGCAGTCTTTGCAAGGTTGGCGCGCTCCGCTTCCTCCAGAGCTCTCGTCAGCATCCTGCGGCGCTCTTCTTCGACGACCTGCAGGGACACTCTTGAGGACTCGTCCTTGTTCTCGGAATACTGCAGTATCTCTTCCAGAATGCTCTTAAGAGAGCGGTATGATGCAAGAAGATCCGGGAGTTCTCTTGATATGAGATCGGTATCGCTGTCTTTGGCTGCAAACTCGAGGGCTTTTGCTTTTTCTGAAAGATCCATGGCGCCTATGGCGGCTGATGTGCTCTTTAATGAGTGTACGTTTATCGCAAGATTTTCAAGATCTCCGTCCGCATAGTTGCTCTCGATCTGCTCCGCCTTGGCATCGATGGACATCGCATAGGTCTCTATGGCAAATATATAATCTTCGGCATCACCACAGTATTCTATTCCCTTTTCGGGATCGATCTCGGGATGGGCAAAAATAATATCGGGAAGCTTTGAGAGTTCGTCATCTTCGGCTTCATCTTCTTTGCCGTCGCTTATTATCACGGAATCCTGTGGCAGATACTTGATCATCATGCGTTCCATGTCGTCGATATTGACCGGCTTTGAAAGATAATCTGTAAATCCTGCCTTCATCATTTTTTCTTTATCGCCAGAGACCGCACTGGCAGTGAGCGATATGATCGGAGTCTTTTTGAATTTATCCGGATAGATCTTTTTTATCTCCTCCAGAGTCTCGATACCGTTCATCTGGGGCATCCTGTAATCCAGGAAGACAAGATCGTAGTGCTCGCGCCCGAACTTCTCGATGCACTCGGCTCCGCTGGTCGCGACATCGATATGCATTTTAGTCCGTTTCAAAAGACCCACGACGACCTGCAGGTTCATCGGAGTGTCGTCGACGATAAGGAGCCTGAGTCCCGGAGCCGTAAAAAGCGAATGCCTGCTGCGGCCGTGGTACTTTTCATTAGAATGCAGCTCGGGAGTGAACTCACCCACAGGAGTCCATTCGGAGACCTTCTGGGTCAGGACAAAGGAGAATCTGGATCCCTTTTCATAGCGGCTCTCCACCTTGAGTTCGCTGTCCATTATGGAGAGGAGCTGTCTCGTGATGGCAAGACCGAGGCCTGTACCCTCGATGGTCCTGGTCTTTTTGAGATCGAGTCTGTCGAAGGGTTCGAAAAGACGTTCCATGTCTTCCTGCCTGATGCCTATGCCGGTATCCGTGACGGATACCTCATAGCTGACGGAATCTTTCTGCTTTTCCATGAGACTTATCTCAAAGTCCACGGAGCCGGTCTCGGTATACTTTACCGCATTGGTAAGGAGGTTTGTGATGATCTGCTTGACCCTTATCTCATCACCGTACAGATGGACGGGAAGACGGGGATCCACTTTGAAGGTGAGCGTGAGAGCCTTTGCTTCTGCGCGGAACTGCACCAGATTATACAGATCCGTTATCATCGATGTCAGAGAATACTCTTCATTTTCCAGTGTCATCTTTCCAGTCTCGATCTTGGAAAAATCAAGTATGTCGCTGATTATGCCAAGAAGGCTGACACCGGCTTTTCTTATATTTTCGGAATAATCGAGTATCATGGAGTTGTCGGTCTCGCGCTGTATCATCTCGTTCATCCCCAGGATGGCGGTGATGGGAGTGCGGATCTCGTGGCTCATGTTGGACAGGAATGCGCTCTTGGAGCTGTTGGCCTGCTCCGCCTGTTCCAGCGCATAGGCGAGATTTCGTGCCTTTTCTTTCTCTTCTTCCGCCAGCCTGTTCTCGGTGATGTCCTCTATGAAGACGTAATATACTTCTCCGTAGCCCGGAAGAGTCGCAAAGTGGCCGTAGTCATCCACCCATCTTACGGCGCCGTCTTTGCGGATGATCCGATATACCACATAGTCCATGCTCCTTCTGTTGGAGGGCTGGGATATCTGTTCGTCTATGGAAATCCGGATCTTTTCATAATCCTCGGGATGCACCATGCCCTTGAAACAGTTGCCTGTCAGCTTGCGGAATTCTTCCACGGTGTCGCAACCGTAGATATCACAGGTGGACTGGTTCACGTAGAGAAGCTCCATGGTCTCATCCGCGCGGTAGATAAAAAAGCCTCCCGGCATCTGTTCGGCCAGCCATTCCGCCGCGGACATCCCTTCTTTTGAAGGAATGGTATACATTATGTCGTCGCTGATCAGTCTGTTTCTCTGCATCTTTTTACCTCTTGGTGCCCGGTCCGTCTCAACTTTTACAGTATATCATAAATCACTGTCCCGACGGTATCTGATTTACCTGCACCAAAGGCCCCGGTGTCTTATTACTGTTTACAAAGTGATAAAAAGTGATAAAAAATTCTCAAAGTGATAAAAAGTGATAAAAAGATGCGAAAGTGATAAAAAATGGTCTCGTGTGTCCTTGTGAACCAGGGGATATAGTGATAAAATTATTGTGTGTGTTTATTTCCGGGGGACGGGCAGTTGGCTGAATATACCAATGATCAATTATTCGAGATAGAAGAAGGTAAAAAGGAATCTCTCGACACCTCTGTCTATGAGAATCCCGATTTTCTTGCGATCCAGATGAGACGCATCAGGATCGCCATGGCGGCGGGCCTTGAAGTCACTCCGTATGTTAAGCCTGAGTATGACTGGATGCAGATGGAGGAGATCTTCACAGGACTTGAGAACGGCGTGGATGTCACATGCTTTGCCGATCCCTCCATCCCCTATGAAAAGATGCATCAGGTCAGGAAAGGCCTTGAGCATGGGATCGATATCTCCGGCGATATAAAATACAGCGCCGGTGTCTTAATGCAGCTTCGCAAATCCAAAGAAGAAAAGATCGACATATCAAAGTACATAGAGCAGGGATACGATCCGGAGCAGCTGTATCAGATAAGGCTTGCCATCAATCACCATGTGGATCCGGACCAGTACATAGAGACGGACTTCAGGGGAGCGGCCATAGCCGAGATAAGGCAAGGTCTTGAAGAAGACATAGATGTGACAACCTATGCCGATATCAAATACGGATGGCGTCAGATGAGAGAGATACGCTTCGGCCTTGAGAGCCGTCTGGACATCTCCATATATGCGAACCCTTACTATGACTGGGAGCAGATGAGGGAGATAAGGCTCGGACTTGCGGAAGGCCTTGATGTCTCAAAGTACAGTACCTTCATGTACACGAGCAACGAGATGCGCAAGCGCAGGATCCAGCTCTCGGAAGGCGCGGCGGACGTATCCGTCAGTTCCGAGGATTACGACCTCAATATCACGAGCGGCGGCATAGAAGCATATATCGCCATGAAGAAAGAGGGCGAGAAGATCAACAGGGACTCGCTGATAGCGTCCCTTGCCGAGAACAATGTATCTCACGGGCTCATAGAGGAGACGATACAGAAGCTCGCTGACGGCAAATACGATAAAAAGCCTATGCCCATAGCAAGGGGGAGCATACCCAAAAAGGGTGAAGACGGTAGATACGAATTCTTCTTCAATACCGAGATCGACAGAAAGAAGCCCAAGATACTGGAGGACGGCTCCGTGGATTACCAGAATACCGACTGGTTTCCGGTGGTCAAGGAGGGAGACGTGCTTGCCGTCTATCATGACGCCAAAGAAGGCGATGACGGCTTTGCAGTGGACGGCACGGTGATCAAGGGCAAGAAGGGCATAGAGCAGGAGCTTCTTAAGGGATCGGGCTTTATCCTCTCCGAGGACAAGCATACCTATACCGCCGAGATGGACGGCATGGTAGAGCTTAAGGGAAGTATCCTTACGGTCATGAAGCACCTCGAAGTGCAGGAGGTTACTCTGGCGACAGGCAATATCAACTTCGACGGCAGCGTGCATGTGAAGGGCAATATCGAGAACGGAGCCGTGGTGAAGGCCACAGGAGATATAGTGGTGGACGGCAATGTTGGCGGAGCGGAGATAGTATCCGACGGCAAGATCATGCTGAACCGTGGCATGAACGCAGGCAGACGCGGCAAGGTCAAAGCCGGCAAGGGCGGAGTGGTCAGCAAATTCTTCGAGAGCGTGATAGTGCTCTCGGACGGAGATATCGAGGTCACGAACAGCGTGAACAGCATCCTCCGCGCAAAGGGTTGGATCAAGTCCACCAAATCAATAATAGGGGGCAAGGCCTTTTCGTCCAAGGGCTACAAGATATCTCACGCCGGCAACGAGGCCGGGACAGCGACTCTGATACAGACGGGAGTCGATCAGGAGATAGTGGACAGGATAGGAGAGCTGAACGACAAGATGAAGGAGAACTCCAAGCAGCTCATGCTTCTTGCCAACTCCCAGAAGGAACTGCAGCTGAAGTATCCTCCCGAGGTAAGGAATACCCTGCCTCTTTTCCTGAAGGTGGATAATGCGATATTCACGATCAACAAGCAGCAGGATGAGATCAAAAAGGAGATCGAACTCCTGAATCTTCAGATCATGTACAGCAGGGAAGCTCCCATAACAATCGACGGAGTAGCCCATGAAGGCGTGGTATGCATACTCGGCAAGAGCAGATGGGAAGCAGCCGGGGAGAGAGGGGTCACTCTCAAGGCTACCGGCGGAGCATCGGTGAATGTTATCAAATAAAGACGGGAACAGGGTGAAGACATGAGAGACACGGTTCTTATAGTTGATGATCAGGCGGTCAACAGAGATCTGCTCGCGGATCTTCTGAAGAATGATTACAAGATACTTCTGGCAGAAAACGGCGAGGAAGCGCTGGATATGCTCATACTGAAAAAGGACAGCATCGCGGTGATGCTCCTTGATACGGTGATGCCGAAGCTCGGCGGGGTCGAGGTCCTTAAGAAGATGAAGGAAGATGATCTCATGGATGAATTCCCGGTGATAATGATGTGCGCCGGGGAAGGCAGCATGGATGCGGTTGAAAAGGGATTTACTCTTGGCATCTGTGATTTCATCCGCAAGCCCTATGAGAACGGCATGGTGCTTCAGAGGGTCAGGCAGTTTGATTCCATATACAAGTCAAAGAAGGAAAGCAATGAGAAACTGAGAAAATTTGCGAAGGTGCTCCAGAACCAGAACAAGATGCTCGAGCAGCAGGCCAGACAGCAGAAGACAGATAATATCAATCTGATGGATTCCCTGGGTACCATAGTAGAGTACCGTAACACCGAGAACCATGAGCATATCAGAAGAGTCAAGGCCTTCACCAAAGTACTCTCGAGTCATATGATGAATGAGTTCCCCGAGTACGGACTGACTCAGGAGAAGGTGGATCAGATAACGGCGGCGAGCGCGCTGCATGATATCGGCAAGATCATGATACCGGATAATATCCTCTTCAAACCCGGCAAGTACACGCCGGATGAGTTTGATTACATGAAGAGCCATACCATAAGAGGATATGACATCATAGCGCAGATCGCGGACAACTGGGACAAGGAGCTTATGGAATACTGCAAGGAGATAGCAAGGTCCCATCATGAGAAGTTTGACGGCAGAGGCTATCCCGAGAATCTCAAGGGAGATGACATCCCTATAGCGGCCCAGATCGTATCAGTGACCGACTGCTTCGAAGCACTCATCAGCGAGAGCCTGTACAAAAAAGCTTATACCTTTGACGTCGCGTTCCAGATGATCATTAACGGTGACTGCGGAGCCTTCAATCCCAAACTCATCGAGGCCTTCAGGAATTCGAGAGCGGAATTCCATGAGATAGCGGGCGAGAGCGCGGTCGAGGATGCCATGGAAGAGACTAATATCGTCATGTGATATAAGGTTGCAAAATAAATTCTTTAATGATAATCTTACGGGTGCACGGATCCTTCGTGCACTCGTTTATTTGCGCGGATAACGAGCCGGGCCGGATCATTTATGATCATATCCGGCGGGTATCGCGTCAATCGGGCAGGTCCCCTGCTCGATCTTCGGACACTTCAGTCCGTTCATAATGCGGGGTTCACCGCGGCAGATCCACTTTTTAAGGTCAGGCGGATTTTGTGACAGAAAAGAGGTGATGATCCATGTAGAAAAAACTGTTGACAGCATAGGTTTTTTAAGATAGTATTATCAAATACGAACAACTGTTCGAGAAACGGAGAATATCAATGGACAATTCAGAAAAGATCAAAGCATTGGATGTAGCGATATCCCAGATAGAAAAGGAATTCGGCAAGGGATCGGTGATGAAGCTCGGCGAGAGGACCGCAGACATGGGCGTGGGTGCCATTCCGACCGGATCTCTCTCCCTGGATATAGCACTGGGTATCGGAGGAGTCCCCAAGGGACGCATCATAGAGATATACGGCTCCGAGTCCTCAGGTAAGACCACTCTTACGCTCCACATGATAGCGGAAGCACAGAAGATGGGAGGCATAGCGGGGTTTGTGGATGCAGAGCATGCGCTCGATCCCGAATATGCCAGGAATATAGGCGTAGATATAGATAATCTTTACATATCCCAGCCGGATTCCGGCGAGCAGGCACTTGAGATCTGCGAGACCATGGTCCGCTCCGGAGCGATGGACATCGTGGTCGTGGACTCCGTCGCAGCCCTCGTTCCCAAGGACGAGATAGAGGGTAATATGGGAGATTCCCATATGGGACTTCAGGCGCGTCTCATGTCCCAGGCATTGAGGAAGCTCACCGGCATCATCAGCAAGACGAACTGCACGGTCGTATTTATCAATCAGCTCCGTGAGAAGATCGGAGTCATGTTCGGCAACCCGGAGACGACGACAGGAGGCAATGCCCTCAAATTCTACGCATCGGTAAGACTTGACGTCAGACGTATCGACAAGATACAGCAGGCCGGACAGATCATAGGTAACAGGACGAGAGTCAAGGTCGTGAAGAATAAGGTCGCTCCTCCTTTCAAGACGGCGGAGTTTGACATCATGTTCGGCAAGGGCATATCCACCAGCGGCGATGTGCTCGACCTTGCGGCCAATCTCGACATCATCAATAAGAGCGGAGCCTGGTATGCATATAACGGTGAGAAGATCGGACAGGGCCGTGAGAATGCGAAGCTCTATCTAGAGACTAATCCCGATGTCATGGAGGTCGTGGATCAGAAGATAAGAGAGCATTACGGACTGATCGAGGGTGCGAAGAAGGACGAAGACGAGGCTGCTCCTTCCTCCGCCAAGAAGGGAGCATCAAAGCGCAAAGCATCTGACAGTGACGATATGGAAGACTGATGTGGAGATATTAAGGATCGAAGAATATAAAAAGAACAGGAAGCTGGTGTACCTTGAAGAAGGTACACCGGCTTTTTGCCTTTATACAAAGGAGATAAGTACCTTCGGTCTGAAGGAAGGCGCCGTGCTCACCGATGAGCAGTATCAGGAGATCATATCCGTGCTGTGCAAAAGAGCCAGAGAGAGAAGCCTGTATCTCCTGGAGGATATGGCCCGGACCGAGCAGCAGGTAAGACGTAAGCTCAGGGAGGGATATTATCCCGAGGAGGCTGTAGACTTTGCGATATCCTATTGCAAGGATAAGCATTATATTGATGATGATGATTACGCGAGACGCTTCATACAGTCGAGATCCGATAAACTGTCAAAGCGCATGATACAGAGTAAGCTCTTTGAAAAAGGCATACCTAAGGAGATCATCGAGGCGGCATTTGAGGAGAGCGATATCTTTGAAGAAGAGGCTATAAGAAAGATCGTCGCAAAAAAGAATGTAGATACAGAGCTCCTGGACGCGGCAGGACGGCAGAAGCTTATCAGAAGCCTTTTAGGCAAGGGGTTTTCATATGATGCGATAAAGAATGTTATTTCCGCTTCAGAATGATTTATTGTATGTTAATAATGCAGTGACAGCAGATAAAAGATCTGTACGATATAATGGATGACGTGAGAGCTGCATTCCCGGCAGATGAGGTCAATGACTGACTCCGGGGCGGAGCTTTTATCAATCTGATATTGACTTGACATAACATCCAAACCATTCTAATATAACTTAATGTGCCATGCTCTGCGTAGGCGTGGCGCGATCCAAAACTTAATTAGGAGGTACACCTGTACAATGTCAACATTAGCACTTGTTGCCATCTTTGCAGTTGTACTGGTTGTCGCTATCGTCGTCACGGCTTTCATAGCCTCAGGCCATACCGAGAGAGTCTTCAATGACAAGATCGGAAGAGCTGATGAGAAAGCCAGACAGATCATAGATGATGCACTAAAGGAAGCTGAGGAGACCAAGCGTGAAGCTCTGCTGGAGGTTAAGGAAGAATCCATCCGCAAGCAGAATGAACTTGAAAAAGAGATCAAGGACAGACGCTCAGAGGTCTCAAGGCTCGAGAGAAGAGTGCAGCAGAAAGAGGAATCTGTCGATAAGAAAGCAGATTCGATCGATAAGCGCGAAGCCAGCATAACAGCCAGAGAGGCGGAGCTTGCCAGAGACAAGGAAAAGGTGGCAAAGCTCAACGAAGAGCGCGTACGGGAACTTGAGAAGATCTCAGGACTTACCTCTGAACAGGCCAAGGAATATCTTTTAAGGATAGTTGAAGATGATGTGAAGCACGAGTCCGCAGTGATGATCAAGGAATACGAATCACGTGCGAAGGAAGAAGCGGACAAAAAGGCCAAGGAGTATGTGGTCAGCGCTATCCAGCGCTGCGCTGCCGATCAGGTGGCAGAGACTACGATCTCCGTGGTGCAGCTCCCCGGTGATGAGATGAAGGGACGCATCATAGGCCGCGAAGGCAGAAATATCCGTACCATTGAGACACTTACGGGCGTGGATCTTATCATAGATGATACCCCCGAAGCAGTGATACTTTCGGGATTCGATCCCATAAGGAGAGAGGTGGCGCGGATCGCTCTTGAGCGACTCATTGTGGATGGAAGGATACATCCCGCCCGCATTGAGGAAATGGTGGAAAAGGCTCAAAAGGAAGTCGAGACACAGATAAAGGAAGAAGGAGAGGCAGCAACGCTGGAAGTTGGCGTGCATGGTCTTCATCCGGAGCTCATCAAGCTTCTGGGCAAGATGAAATTCAGGACGAGTTATGGCCAGAATGCTCTTAAGCATTCCATAGAAGTAGCTCATCTGACCGGGCTTCTTGCTTCCGAGATAGGCGGTATCGATGTAAGACTCGCAAAGCGCGCAGGTCTTCTCCATGATATCGGCAAGGCTGTGGACCACGATATGGAGGGCAGCCACGTACAGCTTGGCTCTGAGATCTGCAGAAAGTTCAAGGAGTCGGCGACAGTGATCAATGCCGTGGAGTCTCATCACGGCGATACTGAAGCAACATCACTCATCTCCTGTCTCGTACAGGCAGCGGATACGATCTCCGCAGCAAGACCGGGCGCAAGAAGAGAGACGCTCGAGAACTATACGAACAGGCTTACACAATTAGAAGATATAGCCGATTCCTTCAAGGGAGTCGAGAAATCCTTTGCTATTCAGGCAGGAAGGGAAGTCCGGGTCATTGTTGTTCCGGAACAGGTTACTGATTCAGAAATGGTGCTCATGGCCAGGGATATCGCAAAGCGCATAGAAGGCGAGATGCAGTATCCGGGAACGGTCAAGGTCAGCATGATAAGAGAATCCAGAGTGACCGATTACGCAAAGTAAGACCCCCCGGGCCTGATGATCAAAGAATCGTCAGGCCCGGTTTTCATTGCTTTATGAGTTTGGGGCATAAAATCCGGAATAAAGCATTCCTATAAATTATTAACAGGAGAGTCGTCGGAACATGAAAAACAGATTAGGTGATATAGGAATAATAATCGCCATAGTAGCAGTTATAGGCGTCCTTATCTTCATGAAGAGGGATGTCATCATGGAGCATTTCAATATCGGATCCGGTGACAATGCAACCGGTGAGGAGGTTTCGGAGGAGGCTTCGAAAGCAGAAGAGGAGCAGCAGTCTGAGACTTCTGCGGAGGCCACTGAAGCGGAGAGCGATGTCACTGTGGAGGAAGGGGCAACTGAGGCTCCTGCCGGAGGTGAGGGTATATCTGTCCAGAACAGCGTCAAGGTAACCGACCCGCTCCTTGAAGCCAAGACCGTGAAGGAGCCCGAAGGAACAGCCGTTGTTCCCGAAGCGGGTCTTATAGAGAATAATATAATCGGAGCTTCGTGGACACAGATCAAAAATGATTACAGTTACACTGACTTTGAAGCGGAAGAGGAAGATATAGCTCAGCTCAGATTCCTGAATGACGGTAATCTTACGTATTATCAGTCTCCCGGATCAGGAGAGATCTTCGGGATCCAGGATGATGTGATCGTGGCCTATCTTAAGCGCTGGAACGGGACGCCCATGAATGAAGCGATCGCAGTGGAAGGTCTCTTTGACGTGGCCCCCTACATATATCAGTGCACCGACCATCTGAACATGTATGAATGGAAGATCGCCAACTGCTACGTGGGCCTTCTTGTGGAGGACACCGGAGACGGTGTTGCGAACAATGCTCCGCTGTATGCTGAAAGCTACGTCCTTCAGAGAAGGATAAATTCATTTTATAAATAAGTTTTACGCGCCCTGGTATTTGTGGTATAATAACCCGGTGTCGGGGCTTTATATATTGCTCATATCCGGCATCATAGGATTTCTTTAATTGGAGGGGCTTATCCATGGATACAAATATTCTTCTTGAGAACGGCACGAATGAACTTGAGATACTTGAGTTTATGCTGGACGAGAACTGCTACGGTATCAATGTGGCAAAGATCAAAGAGATCATCCCTTATCAGGAGGTCACGCCGGTTCCCAATGCTCATCCCAGTATCGAAGGCATATTCATGCCGAGAGATACCATGATCACGGCTATCAACCTTAAGAATTGCCTGCAGAGAGGTTCTCAGGATACAAAGGGTCTTTTCATCATCACGAATTTTAACAAGCTCGATATTGCCTTCCATGTGGATTCGGTTGTCGGAATACACAGGATCTCTTGGAGAGATATCATTAAGCCCAATGCCACGATCAATAATGCAGATGCGGGTGTATCCACGGGTATAGTAAAATACGAAGACAAACTGGTCATCATTCTTGATTTCGAGAAGATAGTCACCGATATCTCACCCGAGACAGGTCTGAACATCGAAGAGATCAAGGAACTCGGTGAAAGAGAGAGGAATAATATCCCGATCCTCATGGCGGAGGATTCCGCATTGCTCAACAAGCTGATATCCGATTCGCTGAAGGAAGCCGGCTATGTCAATCTCATAGACTGTGTCAATGGACAGGATGCATGGGATTTTATCTCCCAGGCGGCGGAAGAGGGCGATGTCTATGAAAAGGTCAAGTGTGTTATCACTGATATAGAGATGCCCATCATGGACGGTCACAGGCTGACCAAGCTCATCAAGAGCAATGACAACACAAAGAAGCTTCCCGTCGTTATCTTCTCATCACTTGTTAATGAGGAGATGAGGAGAAAGGGAGAGCAGCTCGGAGCTGATGCTCAGCTCTCGAAGCCTGAGATCGGTAATCTGGTCAGGGTAGTAGACAAGCTCATAGATGAGACAAAGTGATAAGAGTAAAACAAAGAGCCGCAGCCAATGGCTGCGGCTCTTTTAATACCTGATAGCAGTTCAGACCTGGAACTCGCCTTTGAAGTCGTCGTTTACCACGAAGTAAGCTATGGAATTCTCGGGCTGGAAGTACACGTCCAGTTTCTTGATATCCGATGCCTTGTTACCAGCGGCCTTGAATGCATCCTTTGCCTTGGCTATAAGATCGGACTCCTTGTTGTCCTGTCCACCATACTGAATGGTAAGTTCTGATTTCATGATATTTCCTCCCTATAATGAAATCGTAGTCGCGTGCAGTAATACATAATATACTTCTTTGGAGAGAATTTCAACATGAAATTATCAAAATATGAAAAAAGCAGATTAAAAAACGGATGCAAAAAAATCGCCAGGCACGGGGGATGCATCTGCGGAATGGATATAGTCTGTGATCTGTCCGTCAATGTGAATCCTGCGGGTCCGCCTGAGATCGTTAAAGGTTCCGCGCTTGCTGCTTTGGAGAGGATAGACAGATATCCGGACTATTACAGCAGTGATCTGAAGGCTGCGGCATCGGGATACTACGGAGTGAATCCGGAGTGCATCGTATGCGGCAACGGAACATCCGAACTCCTTGATGCGATCGGAAGAGTGTTTGCGGGTAAAAAGGTTCTGCTTCCGATACCCTGCTATACCGGATATGAGAGGGCTTTCAGGCACTGTGAGACAGAGACTGTAATGCTTTATGAAAAGGATGACTTTGATATCACGGACAGAGTTATATCGATCATGGAAACTATGAAACCCGATGCGCTTGTCTTCGGGAATCCATCCAATCCGGTGGGGAGACTTACGGGGAAGGAGATGATCGGGAGACTTCTTGATGCCGCCGCGGGATCCGGCTGCACTGTCATCATCGATGAGAGCTTCATTGAGATATGCGATGCGGGAGAAGGAGCGAGTTCGGTTGACGTAATACAACATTATGACAACCTAATCGTTCTCCGGTCTCTTACAAAATCATATGCGGTCCCGGGATTAAGACTGGGTTTTGCTCTGACATGCAATTCCGGACTGTTATCGGATATTGAAGATGAACTTCCGGAGTGGAACATCTCTGCTTTTGCGACCCATATAGGAACAGATATCTTATCATGGGATAAAAGCCGCGATTATCTTGAAAGATCGAGACGGGAGATCATCCGTATGAGGGGGAGTCTTGTCGATCATATGACGAAGGCCGGCATACGGGTCATCCCCGGCAGCTGCGGATATATCCTGTCAAATACTTCCCGTCCGCTGTACGAGGAAATGCTTGAAAAAAAGATACTCGTAAGGGACTGCGGGAATATAAGCGGACTGGATAAAAACTGGTACAGACTCGCTGTCTGCGAGGCTTCGGCCAGTATTGTCTTTTGACTGTTACTTTGCTACAATTAGACGTTACGGAGTGTAGGTTTTTTTAGTATGCGCCGGGGGCTGATTTGATCCCGGTCATTCCGTTTTTGTTATATGACACCAGTTATAACCGTTGGAAAAAATGAATTAAACTCTGAACTCATGGAGAGCCTTGAGAGCATATCCGGAAGCAATCTCGAGCAGCTTTTTGATGTGCTGGCCGAATGCATATCGGACAGGTTTCTTTTTGTGGAATACATACCTTCCGGCGTATCCCGCTGGTCCAAAGAGACTGTGCATCATTTCGGGCTGCCCGGCACTCATTTGAGGGACGGAGCAAGAGTCTGGGGAGAGCTCATCATACCTGATGAGCAGGATGCATATCTTGACAAGATACGCGCCCTTGAAGCCGGAGAATCAGAGACTCTTGACTACATTACAAAGGTCAGGAACGCAGAGGGGATATATCATACCATAGGATGCAAGGCAAGGCTCATAAAGGATTTTGAGGGAAGGCCTTTATTTTTCGTGGGCTCTATCGAGAACTACGAAAAACTGGATACCATTGATCCCGTTACCGGACTTTATACAAGGAACACTCTGATATCCACTATCGAGCATTTTCTGTCAGAGAATAAGCCTTTTGCCGTATCTGCCGTGGGTATAAGGAATTTCTTTGATTTCAATTCCAACTATGGCTTTGAAGAGGGAAACCGCACCCTGAAAAAAGTCGCCGAGTGGCTCAGCAACACCAGAGAGAACGGCCTTTTCTACAGGACTGACGGTACAAAGTTCGCCTATGTGGTGCCCGAGAGCGATCACATGGAGGGCGATATACATGATCTTTTTGACAGACTGAAGAAGCATCTCAAAGAAGAGATATTCGTGAACGGCATGCATGTGGAGCTTGATGTATGCGGAGGAGCCATGCATGTTAAGGATATGACCCTGGACGCATCTTCTGTCTACAACAGTGTCCAGTATGCTCTGTCTCAGGCGAAGTCGGAGAACAGGATGGAGCTTCTCGTCTACGACGAGGAGATGCAGAATAAAAGCAGACAGCATCTGTCATCCCTGAGCAGGATCAGGAATGACGTCACGAAGGGCTGCAGGGGTTTTTATCTTGTATATCAGCCCATAATCAGGTCGGATGACGAGAGCGTGATAGGCATGGAAGCTCTTGTAAGATACAGGGACAAAGACGGGAAGACCGTGCCTCCTGTTGAATTCATCCCCTGGCTTGAAAAAGATGCCGTATTCTATGAACTGGGAAAGTTCATATTAAGGACGGCTATCAATGACGCAAAGCAGATCATAAAGACTCACCCGGATTTTGTGGTGAACGTGAATCTCGCATATCCGCAGCTGCAGAGGATCGATTTTAAGAGCGACCTAAGCCGCATCATAGCCGAGGAAGTATATGACGCGAAAAACCTCAAGCTGGAGCTTACCGAGAGATGCCGGCTTCTGGATGTCGATTCACTTAGGAACGATATGGTTTTCTTTAAGAGCAGCGGAATACAGACAGCACTGGATGATTTCGGGACAGGATATTCGGCGCTCGGACTTCTCATCAATCTGCCGGTGGATCAGATAAAGATCGACAAGTCGTTCATAGACGATATCGAGGATGATATCCCGAGGCAGTGCCTTCTCGAAGCTATTACTGACTGCGCATCCAAGCTCGGCGTGAACTGCTGCGTGGAAGGAATAGAGACCGCCGAGATGAAGGATTATATCAAAAAGAATTACAAGATCACGAGTTTCCAGGGTTATTATTATTCAAAGCCTGTGGAGATAAAAGATTTCCTGATATGGATGGAAGAATATGAAAGGAAGCTTAATAGCAAAGAGCAGAGATGAGTTCGACTGAAGAATATCTGGACCGACTGCTCCGGTCTGTCGAAAATAAAGAAGAAGAGATTAAGTCTGAAGTCCTGCCGGAAGCGCCGGATGCGCGGCAGGATGTCGTGATGCCTGCAGATATCACTACGGAGACCATACCGGCTCCCGAGCCTGAGATTCCAGCAGTTCCCGATGAGGGAACTGCCGTGGAGCCCGAGATCCCGGTAGTCCCCGAAACTGCCGCTGAACCCGAGATCCCTATGGAACCTGAGATACCGGTGGAACCTGCATTTGCACCGGAGCCGGGATTTGACATGCCGGAAGGAGTGGAGCCGGAGGAGCCGTTTGACGTGCTCTCGGCCATGAACGAGATAGATCTGGATTCTCTTGACGCAGTTCCTGAGGAAGCTGCCGCAGAACCGGAGATGCCGGTTGAACCTGAGATCCCAGCAGTTCCCGATGAGGGAACTGCCGTTGAACCTGAGATACCGGTGGAACCGGCATTTACACCCGAGCCGGGATTTGACATGCCGGAAGGGGTAGAGCCGGAAGAGCCGTTTGACGTGCTCTCGGCCATGAACGAGATAGATCTGGATTCTCTTGACGCAGTTCCCGAGGAAGCTGCTCCAGAACCGGAGGATCCCGACGTACAGCTGAGTCCTGAAGATATAGCGTCTCTTCTTGCTGATGTCGATACCCCCGCAGAACCTGAAGATATCAATGAAATAGAGCCCGAGCCGGAAGCAGCACCCGAGCCTGAGCCTGTGCCCGAGCCGGAAGCAGCTCCCGAACCGGAACCCGCGCCCGAGCCTGAGGCTGCTGCGCCCGTGGACGACGATCCTAATAAGAAGCTGAGCCCGGATGATATAGCAGCATTATTTGCAGAGGCGGATACAGCGGCTGATGCCGGAGATATACCGGAAGAAGCACCGGAAGAGCCAGCAGCAGAAGAACCCGTCGCAGAACCTGAGCCCGTGCCCGAGCCGGAGCCGGAAGCAGTTCCGGAGCCTGAGCCTGTGCCGGAGCCGGCGGCGCCCGTGGACGACGATCCGAATAAGAAACTGAGCCCTGACGATATAGCAGCATTGTTTGCAGAGGCAGATACAGCGGCTGATGCCGGAGATATACCGGAAGAAGCACCGGAAGAGCCAGCAGCGGAAGAATCCGTCGCAGAAGAACCTGCAGCGGAAGCGGCTCCTGAAGACGACGATCCGAATAAGAAGCTGAGCCCGGATGATATAGCAGCATTATTTGCAGAGGCAGATACAGCGGCTGATGCCGGAGATATACCGGAGGAAGCAGCGGAAGAGCCTGCAGCGGAGGAGCCTGCAGCAGAAGAACCTGCAGCGGAAGCGGCTCCTGAAGACGACGATCCGAATAAGAAACTGAGCCCTGACGATATAGCAGCATTGTTTGCAGAGGCAGATACAGCGGCTGATGCCGGAGATATACCGGAAGAAGCACCGGAAGAGCCTGCAGCAGAAGAACCCGTCGCAGAAGAAACTGCAGCGGAAGCGGCTCCTGAAGACGACGATCCGAATAAGAAACTGAGCCCTGACGATATAGCAGCATTGTTTGCAGAGGCAGATACAGCGGCTGATGCCGGAGATATACCGGAAGAAGCACCGGAAGAGCCTGCAGCAGAAGAACCCGTCGCAGAAGAAACTGCAGCGGAAGCGGCTCCTGAAGACGACGATCCGAATAAGAAACTGAGCCCGGATGATATAGCAGCATTATTTGCAGAGGCGGATACAGCGGCTGACGCCGGAGATATACCGGAGGAAGCAGCGGAAGAGCCTGCAGCGGAAGAATCCGAGGCTGCGCCCGAAGCAGAAGCGGAGCCCGAAGCAGAAGCAGAGCCGGAACCTGAGGCAGAAGCTTCTCCCGAGCCCGAAGCCGGACAGAGCGAAGGCGCTGAAGACGATCCCAATCATACAATGACTGCTGATGAGATCGATGCCCTTTTTGCCGAGGCGGAAGAGATAGCAGGAGAGGGCTCCGGTGATGGCGCTCAGAGTGAAGCCTCTGAGGGAGAGCCACAGGAAGCAGGCGGGGACGTAGATCCTACGCAGGCTGCCCTTGAGGAAGCATTAGGACTTCTTGACGATGCAGATGTAGCCGGAATAGATCAGGATGTGACTGAACTTATTGATGAGATAGGCGGAGATGAGGACCTCTCAGAGGTCGGCGATCTCTTAAAGAAGGACGATAATCTCGATCTTGTGGATGACGATCTGATGTCCATGCTGACCGGAGAGGGAGACGAGGATGGAGCAAACGGTGAAGGATCTTCTGACGAGGATGAAGAGTCTGGAGGACGTCGTAAAAAGCGAAGAAAAAAGAAGAAAAAGAAAGGCGCTGAACCTGAGACGGATGAGGAAGGCAATCCGATTGAAAAGAAAGGCTTTATCCAAATGCTTCAATCGTTCCTTTTTGCGGGTGAGGACGACGAAGAAGAAGCCGACGGTGGCGCAGAGGGCGCAGCATCTAATGTTGCAAATCCCAGCGAGCAGACTCTTGAAAATGCTGCCATTCTGAACGAGGATCTGGACGCCGAGGGCGGAAAGAAAAAGAAGAAGAAAAAAGAAAAGAAGCCTAAGAAGGAAAAGAAACCCAAGGAGAAGAAGCCTAAGAAGGAAAAACCCAAGGAGGAGTATGTTCCCGAAAAGAAGCTTCCGAGGAAGAAGGTAATAGCGGTAGCGCTGTTCTTTGCTTCATTCCTTGCGGCTGTGACCTTCTGCACCTTTGCTTTCGCCAATGTCGGATATGAGAGCGCGGCTAAGACCAATTACGACAAGGGCGACTATGAGGGAGCATATGAGTCCCTGGTGGGACTTACCCATCTGTCGGGAGAGAGCAAGGATATATATAATAAGTCCTTTGTCCTGATGCGCCTTCAGAGAAAGATAGACGCATATAACGATTATGAGCAGAGAGAGATGGCGCTTGAAGCTATCGATGCGCTGATGCAGGGCGTGGTGATCCATGACGCTCTTACGGAGTACGCGGACAGTCTGGGAGTGGGTTCCGGATTCGAGGCGCTCTATCAGGAAGTGCTGGGCTACCTTTCGGGAATGTTCGGAGTCAGTGAGGATTCCGCGAAGGAGATATCCAGGATACCCGATGATCTGGAATATACGATGGCTCTGCTCGATATAGTGGATCCTTCCTGGAGGGATGAGATACAGCCGACTGTGGAGCTTACGGAAGGCGGAGCTTCCATGCCCGAGTATACAGGTGAGCCTCCCGTGGAGGAAGCGCCGGAGGATGCAGGAAGCGAGCCCGAGACTTATGAAGAGCCTTCGCCCGAAGAGTATGCAGAGGGCGGAGACGAAGACGCACCTTCGGATGAAGGAGGGGCCCCTGATGAGGCAGCGCCTTCGGAAGGCGGAGAAGAGAATCCGGATGGAGGATCCGGCGACGGCGGCTTTACACTCACTCCGGATGCAGATACAGAGATCACCAATTCTGACGGGACTCATGTGGAGATATCAAATCCCGAGACCAATACCGGCGGGGGCACCGATGATTATACAGCGCCTTCCGGAGGTACCGAGCGCACGGATCCCGGAGACCAGAATACGGCAAGTGACGGGACTACCCTTTACAGCTTCAATGTAAAGAAGGGCCCTGACGGAAGATACCATCAGACGAATTAGAGCAGATGATAGCGATCATTGACTATGATGCAGGAAATATAAAGAGCGTTGAAAAGGCGGTCCAGTATCTTGGCTGTGACAGCCGGATCACAAGAGATGCGGATGAGATACTTGGCGCTGATCATGTGATCCTGCCCGGTGTAGGCGCTTTCGGGGACTGCATGCATCGCCTCGAAGGATACGGGCTTATCGATGTGATCGGAAAGGTATGCGATGAGGGCATACCTTTTCTTGGCATATGTCTGGGACTTCAGCTCCTCTTTGAGGAATCCGAGGAATCCCCCGGTGTAAAAGGCCTTGGCATACTGAAGGGAAAGATACGCAGGCTCCCCGGAGAAGGAGGACTGAAGGTTCCCAATATAGGCTGGAATTCCCTGTCCATTAGGGGAGGGAGACTCTTTGAAGGAATAGAAGACGGAAGCTTTGTCTACTTTGTTCATTCATATTATCTTGATGCGGATGACAAGGATATAGTGAAGGCGACTATAGATTACGGAGTCCGGGTCGATGCTGCGGTGGAGGCCGGTAATGTCTTCGCCTGTCAGTTCCATCCTGAAAAATCTTCGTCCGACGGACTGTCCATACTGGAGAATTTCATCAATGTCAGATGACAGGATCCTCAATAATATAAGCAGCAGCACAAAGCGCATCATACCCTGTCTGGATGTAAATGACGGCAGGGTGGTAAAAGGCGTTAATTTTGTGCAGCTTCAGGATGCCGGAGATCCGGTCGAGATCGCAAAGGCCTATGACAGGGAAGGAGCCGATGAGCTTGTATTTCTTGACATTACGGCGTCCAGCGATCACAGAGCGACTGTCGTGGAACTGGTGCGGCGTGTGGCAGAGCAGGTCTTCATACCCTTTACCGTAGGCGGCGGGATAAGGACAGTCGATGACTTCAAGGCTGTGCTGAGAGAAGGCGCAGACAAGATATCCGTCAATACCGCGGCCATACTCGAGCCTGAGCTTATATCCCGGGCAGCGGACAAATTCGGATCTCAGTGTGTCGTGCTAGCGATAGACGCAAAGAGGAGAGATGACGGTACGGGCTGGACAGTGTACAGGAACGGCGGCCGCATAGACATGGAGATGGATGCTGTCGAATGGGCGATCCGTGCAGTGGAGCTCGGAGCGGGAGAGATACTTCTCACATCAATGGATGCTGACGGCACAAAGGCCGGTTATGATACTGCCCTTACGCGCATCATCGCCGATTCCGTGAAGGTCCCCGTGATAGCCTCCGGCGGAGCAGGAAGCCTTGAAGATTTCAGAGATGCTTTTACCGAGGGCCATGCGGAAGCCGCGCTCGCAGCGTCCTTATTTCACTACAGAGAACTCTCCATATCGGATGTCAAACAGTACCTTAAACAGGAAGGAGTCCCTGTCAGATGGCAGCGCTAGAGGGTGACTGGGCCGAGGCTTTAAAGGACGAATTTCATAAGGATTATTACCGCAGACTTTATTCTTTCGTAAAAGAGGAATATGCATCATATACCGTATATCCCCCGTCCGACAAGCTTTTTACGGCGTTGCATGTAACGCCTCTCAAAGAGGTCAGGGCAGTGATACTGGGGCAGGATCCGTATCATGAGCCCGGTCAGGCCATGGGCATGTCTTTCTCCGTTCCGGATGGCGTGGATATCCCGCCTTCGCTGAGGAATATATATAAGGAGATCCATGAGGACGTCGGGGAGAAGATACCGGACAGCGGTGATCTTACAAGATGGGCGAAGCAGGGTGTGCTGCTTTTGAATGCAGTGCTCACTGTCAGGGCGCATCAGGCGAATTCCCACAAGGGAAAGGGATGGGAGCAGTTCACGGATGCCGTCATCCGGGCTGTGGACAGAGAGGACCGTCCCGTTGTATTCATGCTCTGGGGGAGGAACGCAAGAGACAAGAAGGACCTCATCGTAAATAAAAAACATCTTGTGCTGGAAGCGGCGCATCCAAGTCCGCTCTCAGCATACAACGGCTTCTTCGGATGCAGGCACTTCTCAAAGTGCAACAGATTTCTTGAAGAAAACGGCGCGATGCCTGTGTCCTGGTAAAAAGGAGGAACAATGAAGAAAACACCATTTCTTACAAGAGAAAAAGCAGAGGAGATAGCGGCAAAATACGGCACTCCCTATCATGTATATGACGAGGCGGGCATAAGAGAGAACGCAAAACGCGTGGCTGACGCTTTTTCATGGAACAAAGGATTTAAGGAATATTTTGCCGTAAAGGCGACCCCCAATCCCTTTATACTGAAGCTATTCAAGGATTACGGCTTTGGCTGCGACTGCTCTTCCATGGCGGAATTAAAGATGGCATATGCTGCGGGTTTTTCCGGAGATGACATCATGTTCTCCTCAAATGACACTCCTGCAGAGGAATATGTATATGCAGCGGATATCGGGGCTCTGATCAATTTCGATGATATCACGATGCTCCCTTATTATCTTGAGCATGTCGGTGAATTCCCGGAGACTGTATGCTGCAGATATAATCCCGGCGGCACGTTCTCGATATCCAACGACATCATGGACAATCCCGGAGACAGCAAGTACGGCATGACCTTCGACCAGATGACAGAGGCATTCCGGACTCTCAAGGCTCATGGCGTAAAGAAGTTCGGGATCCATGCTTTTCTTGCGAGCAATACCGTGACGGATGAATATTATCCGACGCTTGCTTCCCAGCTTTTTGAGCTCGCGGCCGATCTTTCGAAAAAGTGTCAGATTGAAATTGATTTCATCAATCTCTCCGGCGGCGTCGGCATACCATACCGGCCTGACCAGGAGGAGAATCACATCGACCGCATCGGAGACGGAGTAAGGAAGGAATATGAAAAGATCCTTGTTCCTGCGGGACTCGGGGAAGTGAAGATATATACCGAGATGGGACGTTACATGATGGGACCCTACGGCGCTCTCGTCACAAGGGCCATACATGAAAAGCACATCTACAAGGAGTACATCGGAGTCGACGCCTGCGCGGCGAATCTCATGAGACCTGCGATGTACGGGGCTTATCATCATATCACCGTGCTCGGCAAGGAGGATGCGCCCGATGATCAAAGGTATGATGTGGCAGGCTCCCTTTGCGAGAACAACGACAAATTCGCGATAGACCGTTTCCTTCCCAAGATAGATATGGGAGATCTGCTCTACATCCACGATACCGGAGCGCACGGATTCGCAATGGGATATAATTACAACGGCAGACTGTGGAGCCCGGAGGTACTGCTCCATGAGGACGGCACGTTCTCACTGATAAGGCGTGCGCAGACTCTTGCGGATTACTTTGCTACCTTCGACTGCTTCGAAGAATATAAAGATATGGATAAGGTATAAAGGAGAACGGTTGTGAATTATGTAAACCTGTACGATGAGATTGCAAAGACCACATATCCGGGACGGGGTATCGTGATCGGAGTCTCCGAAGGCGGCGGATATGCAGTGACAGCCTACTTCATAATGGGAAGATCGGAGAATTCCCGTAACCGGATCTTCGTGGAGGAAGGCGAAGGGATAAGGACTGAGGCTTACGATCCCTCCAAGCTCGTGGATCCTTCACTTATCATCTATTCTCCTGTTCGCGTGATGGGGGACATCACTATCGTGACGAACGGAGACCAGACGGACACGATCTATGATGAGATGAAGCGCGGAAGATGTTTTGCCGAGAGCTTAAGAGGCAGAAGGTACGAGCCCGATCCACCCAATTTCACTCCCCGTATCTCGAGCATCCTGCATGTGACAGGCGGCAAGTTTGATTATCAGATGTCGATACTGAAGTCCGACAACGGGGATCCCGATTCGGATAACCGCTATACTTTTTCGTACTGGGGACCGAAGGCCGGAAAGGGTCATTTCATCCACACCTACATGAGTGACGGCGATCCGCTTCCTTCCTTTGAAGGTGAGCCGACTCCTGTCATCCTTCAGGGTGATATCGATGAATTCACCGAGAAGGTTTGGAAGGCGCTCAATGATGACAACAAAGTGTCTCTCTTTACGCGCTACATTGAGATCGCCACAGGAAAGTATGAGACGAGGATAATAAACAAGAACAAACGCCGCTAGAATTATGTAAACCGAGGCCGCGCCCCTTTGATGCAGGACGAGATGACAGGGCGGAGCCGGATAAAGAAGAGAGGATACCAGATCATGAACGAACTTGAACTGAAATACGGATGCAACCCTAATCAGAAGCCGTCGAGGGTATACATGGAGGACGGAAGCAGCCTTCCCATAGAGGTGGTGAACGGAAGACCCGGCTATATCAATCTCCTTGATGCCTTAAACGGATATCAGCTTGTGCGTGAGCTTGAGCATGCGACAGGACACGTGGCCGCCACTTCTTTCAAGCATGTCTCTCCGGCAGGCGCAGCGATCGGGATCCCTCTTACTGATATTGAAAAAAAGATCTACTGGATAGATCCCGACACGGCTCTTTCTCCCATGGCATGCGCCTATGCCAGGGCAAGGGGAGCAGACAGGATGTCGAGCTTCGGTGATTTTATTTCCCTGTCCTCAAAATGCGACAGGGAGACTGCTCAGCTTATAAGGCGCGAGGTGTCGGACGGGATCATAGCCCCCGACTATGATGAAGAAGCTGTCGAGATCCTTAAGGAGAAAAAGAAGGGAGCCTACTGCATACTTAAGATAGATCCTTCCTACAGGCCTGCTCCTGTAGAGCGCAAGCAGGTATACGGCGTGACCTTCGAGCAGGGAAGGAATGAGTTTGAGATCAACAGAGAACTGCTCGACAATATCGTCACGAAGAATAAGGACCTGACGGATGAAGCGGCTGCAGACCTTATGATAGCCCTTATTACCCTCAAATACACACAGAGCAACTCTGTATGCTATGTGAAGAACGGACAGGCTATAGGAGTAGGTGCCGGACAGCAGTCGAGGATCCACTGCACCCGTCTTGCAGGCAGCAAGGCTGACAACTGGTACTTAAGGCAGAGCCCCAAAGTACTGTCACTTCCCTTCAGAGACGATATCAGGATGCCCGACAGGGACAATGCTGTCGATCTCTACATCGGTGCCGACTATATGGACGTGCTCTCCGACGGGAACTGGGAGAGGATATTCACTGAGAAGCCTGATGTCTTCACCGATGAGGAAAAGAAGGAATGGCTTAAGGGCAATACTGACGTAGCGCTTGGCTCTGATGCGTTCTTCCCCTTCGGGGACAATATAGACAGGGCGGCAAGAAGCGGAGTTAAGTATGTCGCAGAGCCCGGCGGCTCGATCAGGGATGATGTGGTGATCGAGGCTGCCGACCGTCATGACATGGTCATGTGCTTTACCGGGATGAGGCTCTTTCATCATTAAAGTTTGCAGAGAGTGTGATTTTTGCTATAATTATGGGTTGTTACAGCCAATTAACCGGAGGTATCTGAATGGTATATACAGTCACTTTTAATCCTGCTCTGGATTACGTGGTACACCTTGACGGGGCCATAGAAAGCGGAACCATGAACAGGAGCACAAAGGAAGAGTTTTACTACGGAGGAAAGGGCATCAATGTATCCACGGTGCTTACCAATCTCGGCATAGATACTGTGGCGATGGGTTTTGTCGCGGGATTCACCGGGGCAGCCATAGTGCACGGTCTCACCCACAAAGGTATCCGCACTGATTTCATCATACTCCGTCAGGGAATATCCAGGGTGAATGTAAAGATAAGAAACGGCGAAGAGACCGATATCAATGCGGCAGGTCCGAGGCTTTCCAACGATGATGTGAAGGCCTTCATGAAGAAGCTGGACGATCTGACAGACGGCGATTATCTGGTGCTCTCCGGCTCCATACCGCCGAATATGCATGATGTGATATACGAGCGCATATGCAGGAGAGTCGCTGATAAGAATGTACAGGTCGTAGTCGATGCTGACGGCGATCTCCTCATGAACACCATACAGATGCATCCGTTCCTTATCAAGCCCAATAAGGCAGAGCTTGGCAGCCTCTTCAAGGCAAAGATCAAGAATGACAAGGATATCGAGAAGTATGCCAGAAAGCTCCAGGAGAAGGGTGCCAGAAACGTGCTGATCTCCATGGGCGGCGAGGGCTCCATGCTCATTCCCGAAGAAGGCAAGGTCATAAGGATGGGAGTGCCCGAAGGCAAGGTCATCAATACTGTGGGAGCCGGCGACTCCATGGTTGCGGGATTCCTCGCAGGATACATGAAGAACGGCGACATGCAGAAGGCCATGAATCTCGCTACTGCAGCCGGCGCCGCTACTGCATTCTCCGAAGGCCTCGGCGAGAAGAGCACGATCATGATGCAGCTGGAGAAGATAAACAACAACATGTGGGCCTAGCATCTCATATTCATGCGGCTTGCGTGCCTTCACGGGAAGACGCATGAATTTGAGATGCGTAATAAAACCCTTCCCGGCAGGTATGGCGGAATGGCAGACATCAAAATCTGCCGATAACTAAATACAGTATATAAGCCGGCGTGTCGGAATTGTGCAGACAGAGTTTCGCCCATGGCGAAACTCAGCAGACATCAAAATCTGTTGGCGGCTTTAACAAGATAGAATACCCGGCAGGTATGGCGGAATGGCAGACGCAGCAGACTCAAAATCTGCCGTAGGCAACTACATGTGGGTTCAAGTCCCACTACCTGCATTAAATTCCCCGACCCTCTTTGCGGCACTATAACCCTTAAGGGCATCATCATGATCATTTCCTGGACAGCAATCCGAACATCAAGTGGAAGGAAACTCTTGAGCACGGCGAGAAGATCGGTCTTGGCAGCAGGGAGTACGAGCTGATCGAGATGTGAGATGAGGCATCTCCGTTTAGTGAAAAGGAGCGTTATCGCAAAGAAAGGACAGACTTCGGGCAAGTGACAGGACAGGAAGAAGATATGGATATAAAATACGAGGATGCGGGACTTGATGAGAGGATCCTGCGCGCAGTAGGGGAGCTTGGCTATGAGATCATGACTCCGATACAGAAGGAAGCCATTCCCGTGATGATGCAGGGAAGGGATCTTATCGGTCAGGCACAGACGGGGACCGGCAAGACCGCGGCCTTCGGGATACCCATAGTTCAGAGCACGGACAGTTCGGAGGAGAAGACGCAGGCGCTTATCCTCTGCCCCACGAGGGAGCTTGCCATCCAGGCTGCGGACGATATAAGGCAGTATGCCAAGTATTATTCGGGGATAAGAGTGCTGCCCATCTACGGAGGACAGGATATCTCAAAGCAGATAAGGAGCCTCAGAGGCAACTGTCAGATAGTTGTGGGCACGCCCGGACGTGTGATGGACCATATCAGACGCCATACGCTCAAGCTCGGCGCCGTTAAGACTGTCGTGCTGGATGAAGCCGACGAGATGCTTGATATGGGCTTCAGAGAGGACATAGAGACCATATTAAAGGACATCACCGGCGACCATCAGACGGCTTTATTTTCAGCCACGATGCCCCACCCCATACTGCAGATCACCAAAGATTATCAGAAGAGTGACGCGGTCTTTGTGAAGATCCCGGCAAAGGAACTGACCATCCCTCTTGTGAAGCAGTATTTCTATGAGATTCCGAAGGGTATGAAGACAGACGCGGTCTCGAGGCTCCTTGACTATTACAATCCGAAAAGGACGCTTATCTTTACCAACACCAAGAGGATGGCGGATGAGCTGTCCGAGGCCCTGATCGGACGGGGGTACTTTGCGGATGCGCTTCACGGGGATCTGTCGCAGCAGCAGAGAGATCATGTGATGGCGGGCTTCAGGAACGGAGGAACGGAGATCCTTATCGCCACTGACGTAGCCGCAAGAGGACTCGACATAGATGATGTCGAGGCTGTGATCAACTACGATGTGCCTGAAGATATAGAGTACTATGTCCACAGGATAGGGCGTACCGGCAGAGCCGGACGCAAGGGAAGGGCTTTTACTCTGGTGGTCGGCCGTGAGATCTTTAAGATCCGGGATATAGAGAGATTCTGCCACACAAGGATCGAATCAAGACGCATCCCGAAAGCCAAGGACGTGAAGGCGTCAAAGGCTCAAAGTATTCTTGATTCCGTGACGCAGATAGCCGAAAATGAAGATCTTACGGATATGATAAGTCTCATAGAGACCGGCATGGCGGACAGCGAACTCACGTCACTCGATATCGCCGCAGCATTTCTTAAAAAGGAGATGGGCTCCGGCGAAGGAGAGGTCAAAGATTCTGATTTCATCGCTTACAGAGAGAATGAGGGAAAGAGATCGGGGAGAGGATCGCGTGAGCGCGGACGCTATAAGGACTACGGTGATCACGGTGATCGCGGCAATCACAGGGATCACGGCAATCACAGGGATCGCAGATCAAGAGGCAGAAATGACGGAGAGTGGTTTGGAAAGAAGGACGTGCGCTCGAGGGACATCGGCAGTGACGGAAGCGTGAAGCCCAAAAAGAAGATAGTGCAGTTTGGATTTCCCAAAAAGAAAAAGCATGGTCCGAAGCATTAGGAACCGGCAATAATATAAAACAGGAGAGATATGATGGCCAAAAAAGAGATAATGCTTGGCAACGCTGCCATAGCAAGAGGAGCATGGGAAGCAGGAGTGAAGGTATCTGCTGCTTATCCGGGTACGCCCAGCACTGAGATATCGGAAAATCTCGTGAAGTATCCGGATGTATACGCCGAGTGGTCGCCGAATGAGAAGGTGGCAGCGGAGGTCGCCATAGGAGCATCCATGGCCGGAGTCAGAGCCATGTGCTCTATGAAGCATGTGGGCCTTAATGTAGCAAGTGACCCGCTTTATTCCGTGTCCTATATCGGAGCAAAGGGTGGACTTGTGTTCTGCGTGGCAGATGATCCGGGGCTTTATTCTTCTCAGAACGAACAGGATACCAGGCTTATCGGCAGGTCTGCACACGTGCCCGTGCTGGAACCCTCGGATTCGGCTGAGGCGCATGATATGACAAAGCTTGCCTTTGAACTCTCTGAGAAATACGATACCCCGGTGATCTTAAGGACTACGACGAGGATAGGGCATTCGCAGGGGACAGTGGAACTCTCCGACAGAGTCTGTCCGGATGATATCCCGTACGAGAGGGATGTCATGAAGAATGTCATGATGCCCGGCATGGCTAAGGGCAGACATGTCTACGTAGAGGAACGTGAAAAGAAGATGGCGGAGGATGCTTCCTCCATGGCAATAAACCGTATAGAGCCCGGAGATGACGAGACAGGCTTTATTACAAGCGGTGTGGCATATCAGTATGTGAAGGAAGTATTTCCCGAAGCAAGCGTCCTGAAGCTGGGGCTTGTGTATCCGCTTCCTGAGAAGCTCATAAGGGAATTTGCATCGAAGGTCAAAAGACTCATCATCTTTGAGGAGCTTGAACCCTTTATAGAGACGTACGTGCGCTCCTGGGGTATAGAGTGTGAAGGTAAGGAACTCTTCACCCTACAGGGGGAGTATTCTGCAAATCTGCTAAGGGAGAGGCTTAAGAGCGAGCAGGCAAAAGTATCGGCAAAAGAAGTGCCGAACCGTCCGCCCATCCTCTGTCCCGGATGCCCTCACAGAAGTACGTATTACGTGCTGAAAAAACTCGGAATCCATGCATCCGGCGATATAGGCTGCTACACGCTCGGAGCGGTGGCACCTCTCGGAGTGGTCGATACCACGGTCTGCATGGGAGCTTCCATATCCATGCTCCATGGAATGGAAAAGGCGAGAGGCGCAGAATATATAAAGAAATGGGTAGCTGTGATCGGCGACTCGACATTCATGCATACAGGGATCAATTCTCTCGAAGACCTGGCATATAACGGCTCGAGCGCGACAGTCATGATCCTCGACAATTCCACTACGGGAATGACAGGACATCAGGACCATGCTGCTACAGGCAGGACTCTGGACGGAAGGGAGGTCCCCGCGATATCGATATATAGGATCTGCAAGGCGATGAACATAGAACACGTTGTCGAAGTGGATGCCTTCGATACGGCAGAGCTCGAGAGAGTCGTGAAGGAGGAGACTTCGCGGGATGCACTGTCCGTGATCATAGTCTGCGCTCCCTGTGCGCTGCTCAAGGGACAGAAGTTCCCGTACAAGGTAAGAGCATTGCCGGATAAATGTAAAAAGTGCGGTATGTGCCTGAAACCCGGATGCCCTGCCGTCAAGAAGAAAGAGGACGGCACCATAGAGATCGACGATACGCTCTGCAACGGATGCGGACTGTGCACGCAGCTTTGTAATTTCGGCGCTCTGGAGCGGTATGAGATATGAGCTTTCTGCAATATGAAGACAGACTCGTCCGTGTGACGGATGATAAGGGGAATGTCTTTACCGGAACAGCAGAGACTTTTCCGGCGGAATACGGGCTTCACGAGTATGACAGGGAAGAAGAGGCCATAAAGATCGGAGAATATATGTTTTTTGGATCAGATATAGCAAGCATTGATTTTCTTCCCACTTACGAAGAGGCAAAAGAAGCGATACAGCCCGGCCGGTACAGACATTTCAAGGGTAACGAATATGAGGTCCTCTGTATAGCAAGGCATTCCGAGACCATGGAGCCCATGGTGGTATACCGGGCTCTTTACGGGGAGAAAGAGGTGTGGACGAGACCGGCTTACATGTGGAATGAGACCATGGAAAGGGACGGAAAGACATTCAGTCGCTTCGAAAGAATAGAATGATGGCCATCTCCGATATCAGGAGAATATTATATTAATAATGAGGAGGCGCAAAATGATAGTAGTAACAACAGAGACAATTAACGGAAAGAACCTTGAGATGCTGGGCACCGTGAAGGGAAGCACGATCCAGACTGTGAATGCGCTCAAAGACATCGGCGCCGGCCTTAAGACACTTGTCGGTGGAGAGCTCGGCAACTACAACGAGATGATGATAAAGGCAAGGACCGTGGCAACTGACAGGATGGTACAGGAAGCCACTCAGCTCGGGGCAGACGCCGTAGTAGCCCTGAGGTATTCCACTTCATCGATAATGCAGAGCGCGGCGGAAGTCATGGCATACGGCACGGCTGTGAAGTTTGTGTAAGCTGCGGGACAGAGGGACGAAAAAGGAGATTATAATGGCAACCAGAAACATTATGATAGTCGGAGTCGGCGGTCAGGGAACATTGCTGACGAGCCGCATACTGGGCGGCCTCATGGCGGACGCCGGATATGATGTAAAGATCTCTGAGGTTCACGGAATGGCTCAGCGCGGAGGCTCGGTCGTGACTTTTGTAAGGTACGGCGACAAAGTGTACGAGCCTATAGTCGAGGAAGGACAGGCAGATGTGCTGATAGCCTTTGAGAGACTCGAAGCCATGCGCTATGCGCATTTTCTGAAGGAGGACGGGGTGCTCATCGCGAACGACGAGCGCATAGATCCGATGCCTGTAGTCACCGGCCAGGCTGTCTATCCCGAGGGCATACTCGAGGATCTTTCAAAGGATCATACTGTATATTCAATTGATGCCATGGATGAAGCAAAGAAACTGGGCAATCAGAGAGTGTTCAATCTCGTGGTGCTCGGCATGGCAGCCCGCCATATGGATTTTTCAAAGGAACAATGGGTCAGCGTAATTGAAAAGACTGTTCCCCCAAAGACTGTAGATATCAATCTGAAGGCGTTTGAGACAGGGTATGCTGCCTGAGGAGTGTTGACTCGTCCGTTATATCTCGTCCGCAGCTGTAGTCGCGAGCTTGTCGCATCGCTCGTTCTCGGGATGTCCGGCGTGTCCCTTCACCCAGATGAAGTCCGCCTGATGTCCCTCCATGGCTTTTTTAAGTCTCTGCCAGAGTTCGATGTTCTTAACCGGCTTTTTGTCCGAGCCTTTCCAGCCGTTGGCGATCCATTTGTCGAGCCAGCCTTCGCTGAAGGGCTTTACGACGTATTGTGAGTCGGTCACCACATGAACTATGCAGGGCTTTTTCAGCTCTTCAAAGCCTCTGATCACACCCGAGAGCTCCATCCTGTTGTTCGTGGTCTCAGGGAAGCCCTCGCTGTATTCTCTTTCGTGGACTTCCCCTTTGCTGTCGGTGAATTTCAGAATGGTGCCGTATCCCCCGGGTCCGGGATTCCCTCTTGAGCTTCCGTCAGAATAGAGCCAGATCTCCTGCATGCTTTATCCTGCTATCGCTTTCTCGGCGCGCTCCGGATCGTCGGTCTTGATCATCATCTTTGCTTCATTCTCATCCGACGGGGCGGCGTACATGTACTCGATGTTCACTCCCTCGGCTGAGATCTTTTTCACTATCCCTGCGAGATATCCGACCTCGGCCTTTAACTCGACGGATATCACTTCATTCACGGTGGATGTGTAGCCGGCGCTCTTCATCGCCTGCTTTGCTTCTTCGGGCTTGTCTGCGATTATCCTTAAGACTCCGAATTCCGATGTATCGGCGAGCGCCAGTGCCTTGATATCTACGTCTGCATCCTTGAGGATCCTCAATGCCTCGTCAAGGGTGCCGGGTCTGTTTTCCAGAAATACTGAAAGCTGCTTTATCAACATATGTCTGTACCTCCATATATGCGAAGATCGCAAAAAACCAAAATGATATTAGAAAAATAACATGCCTTTAAGCTGTTTTCCTAGTTAAGCTGTTTTCCTAGCTAAGCTGTTTTTCTAGCTAAGCTTCCTTCTGTCCTCGACATGCTTTGTCTTGCCTTCGGAATGAGGAAGGGCATTGGGCTCCACGAGCTTGACCTTGGCTTTGATGCCCACGGTCTGATGTATCGCATCCTCCACATCCGCACGGAGTTTCTCGAGCTTTCTGATCTCGTCGGAGAAGAATCTCTCCTCGACCTCGATGGCCACGTCGAAGGTATCGTTGTTATTTATCCTGTCGACAGTGATGAAATAGTTCGGAGTAGTCCCTGCAACCGTAAGAAGAGCGTGCTCGACCTGTGACGGGAATACATTCACACCGCGGATCACGAGCATGTCGTCCGATCTTCCTCTGAAGCGCTGGATGCGCGCCATGGTCCGTCCGCAGTCGCATGTTTCGTATTCAAGGGATGTAAGATCTCTGGTACGGTATCTAAGGAGAGGCATGCCTTCCTTTGTGAGTGTTGTGATGACGAGCTCTCCCAGCTCACCGTCTTTTTTCTGCTCCAGAGTATCGGGATCTATGATCTCCGGAAGGAAATGATCTTCATATATATGCAGACCTCTGTGAGCATCGCAGTCACAGGCCACACCCGGTCCCATTATCTCTGTGAGACCGTAGATGTCGTATGCCCTGATCCCGAGTCTCTTTTCCATCTGAGCCCTCATCTCATCGGTCCAGGGTTCGGCTCCGCATATAGCGTACTTCAGCTTGATCTTATCGAGCAGCCCCTGCTCCTCGAGCGCTTCCGCCACGTGGAGGAGATAGGACGGCGTACAGGCGATCGCTGTCACCTCGCAGTCTATCATCATGTCTATCAGCTTCTTCGTGTTGCCTGTGGACATGGGTATGACCATAGCGCCCAGATTCTCTGCGCCGTAATGTGCGCCCAGTCCTCCCGTGAAGAGACCGTAGCCATAGCCGACCTGTATGATGTCGTCTCTTGTGATCCCTGCCATGGACATGGCCCTTGTCACACACTCAGACCAGATCTCGATATCGCGCCTTGTATAGCACAGGACTTTCGGCTTGCCGGTCGTGCCGGATGACGCCTGCACCCTTACTATCTGCTGTCTCGGGACAGCGAGCAGACCATAAGGATAGTTATCCCTGAGATCCGCATAGGTCGTGAAAGGAAGCTTTGTTACATCATCGACGGAATTGATATCCGAAGGATCCACTCCTGCCTCCTGCATCTTTTTCCGGTAGAAGTCCACATTGTGATAGACCCTGTCCACCAGCTTGCGGAGCCTCTTGCCCTGAAGCTCTCTTAATTCTTCGCGCGGCATGCATTCTTTTGTTTCATTCCAGATCATATGGTACCTCTTCTGTAGTGCCTGATCCTGCATAAAAGGATCGGTGATGATATTTGTCAAAGAAGATGATACTAAAAATGTAAAGATAATGGAATAGTCTGTGAAAAAAGAGTGAAAATGACGTCGCGATTATTGGAATTTGCATCTACATTGTGCTATAATGTCCATCATGTTTGACGAGAACACGCATTTCAGACACGAATTCAAATACATAGAGCCGGAGATCAGGCTTAAGGCCTCGGAGCTCAGGCTGTCTTCATTTGTAAAGAAGGACACGCATGCCGGAGAGAAGGGATTCTACAGCATCAGGAGCCTTTATTTTGATGATTATTTCGACTCTTTCCTTAATGAGAATATCAGCGGAGTGGATGAGCGTGAGAAATGGCGCATCAGGATATATGACAGGAGCGCTGATTTTATAAGCCTTGAGCGCAAGTCCAAGAAATCAGACCTTATAGCGAAGGATTCCTGTTCTATCGACAGGGAGACATATGATGCCATCCTTAAGGGGACGGCTTCCGTATCCGACAGCAATCCTGCGCTTTTGAATCTTTTCATCATCGGCCTTAAGGCAAAGGGGCTTCATCCGGTGGTCATAGTCGAATATGAAAGAACGCCTTTCGTCGTGCACGAGGGCAATACGAGGGTTACCTTTGACAGGAACATCCGCTCGTCGATGGAGCTCGACGCACTGCTTTCCGACAGAGAGCTTGCAGCACGCCCTGTGCTTGAAGCGGGTAAGAATCTTCTTGAGGTCAAGTTCGATGCTTTCCTTCCTGATCACATCGGACATGCTCTGGAGACGGGACACATGCGCAGAGAGACCTTTTCGAAGTATTATCTCTCGAGAGAGTTTTCTTTCTCTGCATTATCGAAATATACGCTGGCAAAAGTAAGATAGACTGGAAGGATCAGTCCATATATATAAGGAGGAAAACATGACAACATTTTCAAGCATTTTCAAGCGTTCGTTCCTGGAGGGCTATGCGAATGTGGAACTCTCGACGTCACAGATACTCATCGTGATGTTCTTTTCGCTCCTCGTAGGAGTCTATATCTATCTGGTATACAGATTCCTTACAAAGCGGACTTTCTATTCAAAGAGCTTTAATATATCGCTCGTGCTGATGTCGGTCATCACAGCGGCGATCATCCTCACGGTACAGTCGAGCGTGGTCATCTCCCTCGGTATGGTCGGTGCCCTGTCCATCGTCCGTTTCAGGACAGCGGTAAAGGATCCGATGGATCTCGTCTTTCTTTTCTGGTCCATATCGGTAGGTATCATCTGCGGAGCCGGACTTGTTGAGGTCGCTATCATCCTTTCGCTTGCGGCAACGGCCCTTATCATGGTCCTGGATCGTATCCCGGTCATCAAGGCCCCGATGATCCTTGTGGTCAATGCAAAAGAGGACAGTGACGGCGCCATAGCTGAAGCTGTAAAGAACAACGCAAGCGCATTTATAGAAAAGTCAAGAGTGCTTGCAAACGGATCTCTCGAACTCGTATATGAGCTCAGAGTAAAGGATGCATCTGCTCTTTCAAAGAGCATATCGGCAGTGGACGGAGTATCTTCCGTATCTCTGCTCGCTCATGACGGAGAAGTCAGCTTCTGATGATCTGATCCCTCTGATCGTATGAAGAAACGTACGAAGAAAAGGATAGGAATATGCATAACAGCCGTGGTAGTCGTGATCGCAGGGGTAAATATATACCGCTCGCAGTCACAGTATGCCACGGCTGATCTTGAATATGATGACATCGTATCCACAGTCCATATAGAGGGGGGACCCGTGGAGGCTGTGCCGGTTGAGCCCGTGGAAGAGATAGCGGAGGATGATTTCACCTCCATGGATGACGGTCCTCACTATGATATCGGGACTTACCCCAATCTGGTGGTGGATCATGCATCTCTTAAGGCGCAGAATCCTGACTATAAAGGCTGGCTCTATGTGCCGAGTCTTGAGATCAGCTATCCCGTAGTCCGCGGTGAGGACAATGATTACTATCTTCATCATACATATGAAGGAACAGAGAACGTGACGGGCTGCATCTTCATCGATTCAGGCTGTGCCAAGGACATGGGCGACTACAATACCTTCTTTTACGGTCATAACATGAAGAACGGATCCATGTTCGGTTCTTTGAGGAAACTTCTCTCCGATCCGAAGCCTATCACCGAGGATCCTTACATATACTTTTATACGGAGGACGGAGTATACGCCTATCGTACCTACTCCTTCCATAAGGTTCCGCCGAAGTCCGACTATTTTGAGTATTCGGTGACTCAGCGCAAGTACTGGGATTATGTGGATATGGCTCTAAGCGACAGGGCCCAGGATATGAGCACCCCCATCGATAAGCGAAGGAATTCGATCACTCTATCGACCTGCAACGGGTCCGGAGAAGCAAAACAAAGATTCTTAGTCCATGCAATTAACGTAGGATTCTATAAGCCTGCATGACTCTCGAAAACCCGCAAACCCTTGTATTTAGGGCGTTCCGCGGCATCTTGACAAACACCTTCCAAATTTAAGTAAAAATTTTCGTCAATTTAAACAAAAGAAGTTAAATTTCTTTGACTATCTGTTGCTTTACGCGATAAAATCGGTATGTTAGAGTGTAATTAATAGTGATAGTGGGTACAAGTATAAAATTGTGCCTGAAAAAGAACAAAACACGTGGTTTTGGAGAGGTGGTAACTAATGAAAAAGACAAGGAAGAAGATCATCGTAGGGATCCTTCTGGCGACGCTGCTGTCGCAGACACTGTACTCGGCAGCATCCGGCATCTTCGGTGTCAACGCTCAGTCATATGCGTACGCCGATGATGAGATGGCAGAGGATGTAGAACCCGGAGAATTTGTGGACGAATCCACAATGGACGACTCCGAAGAAGGCGGGGAGGTGGCTGAGAGCAGCACCGAAGAGGCCGTCGAGGAGGCAACAGAGGCCGAAGCCGTAGGAGGCGAGGAAGCTGTGGACGCCCAGGATGATGCTCTCATCGACGCAGGAGCAGGAGCCGTCGGTGAGGAAGAAGAGGTCACAGAAGAGGCAGAAGAGGAAGAGGCTGAAGAGATCAGGCTCACTGCTTCGTATGTCGACTCTGATTCAGGAGCGGCCATCAAAGACAGCGAAGACCTTATCATCGATACGAACTATATGTTCGTCATCAGGGATGAGGCTCCCGAGATCGAGAATTACACCTACGACAAGACCACTATCAATATAGAAGATACTGAGTACGATATCACTGCGATCCTTACCGAGGACGTGGAAGGTACCGAAGTCTATTCATATACCACCGATGAAGATATAGCAGACAAGAATGCAGACGAGATCTCCTGGACACAGCTTACGGAGGATACCGAGGTAGTCTTTAATTACAGGAGCGCCGAAGAGGAGCAGGCAGAGGAGACAGTATCAGAGAACGAGGTCGAGGAAGAGGCCGAGAAGCGCGTATACGAATTTGAGGACGATAAGATCAAGGTTACCGCTACGCTCGAGAGAGCCGATGCGGTTCCTGATGATGCTTATTTTGCAGTAACTCCGCTTACGGATGAGGAAGCAGATAAGTATATAGCATCTCTGAATGAGAATCTTGAAGAGGGCCAGCCTGAAGTCACGAAAGATGACATCCTGCTCTATGACATTGCTTTCTACACAGATGAGTCAAAGAGCGAGGAGATCGAACCCGAGGAAGGCTCCGTTGCCATATCTATAGAGTTCAGGAAAGAACAGATCAGCGAAGAGCTCGGGGTTGAGAATGATGAGGATATCAATGTCACCCACTTTGAGGAGAACGGCAATAATATAGATGCAGTGACAGTTGAGGCAGATGCTTCTGCGGATAATAATACGGTTGATTTCACTACCGACAGCTTCAGCGTGTATGGTATCTGGGCCGATCATGTAGTGAAGAATCTCAAGCCGGGCAAGACGATCACCTATGCCGATGTACTCGGAGAAGCGGTCAAATACGGTGTCGTGGCAAATGATATGCATCTTGACGGTGATATGGAGACAAATTTTGCTGTCGGCGCGATGCATGGTCAGGCTCAGATAAAGTCCTGCAAGAATGACGGCGGCGGAGCAGGCAGAGTATTTATCGGCTCGTATGATGACGACAGCAAGAAGTTCTTAATGGATAAGAATTCCAATGCCGGTACGCTTTATATCTATACTACGGAGGATGTTCTGAACAGGATGGATCCTGCAATGAAGAGCCGGAGCGGTGTCGTGATAGATACTCGTGCCTATTCAGAGGAAAAGATCAAGAGCCTGGTCAAGGGCATGGTGGATAAGGTGCGTATCAAGTCCGATGAGCTTATGAGGGAGGAAAACTGCTACCAGTACGGCGGTCTTTGGAAGAATCAGGGGGATAAGACTGTAGATCTGACAGACAGCAGCAATCCCGGAGGCACATATTACATTTCTTTCGATACTTCCGACGGCAAGAGTGAGAATAAGTTCCCTGAGAGCGGTTACGAGATAAGGATCAGGAGCGATCAGAATCTTGTATTCAATATACCGGACAAGAAGATCTATATCGATCAGTATAAGCTGTTTATTGACGGCGAGCAGTATATTCCTCAGGGTTATTCCAATGAAAGTGTGCTCTTTGAGAAGATCATTTTCAACTGCCCTAATGCTGAAGAAGTACATACTTCAACCCCTGTAACCGGCACATTCCTCGTACCCAGAGGTGATTTTTGGAATGATTCCGTAGCAGCAGGTTTCCTTGTAGCGAATAACATCAGGAAGATCGGCGGAGCTGAGTGGCACTGCATCTCAAAGGACATCGAGATAGTAGAAAACGGCAAGACCAGCATTGATCTGAAGCTCAAGAAGTTCCTCAAGGATGACAAAGAGCAGGAAGTTTCAAATGATCAGTGGCCTGATGAGGGATTCACCTTCAAGGTTTCCAAATATACAGGTAAAGAAACGGGCGACGTTAATTCCGGTATCATTACGGACAAGTCGAAGATTCCCACTATCCCGGGAATGAATTCCGACGGTGAGATGACGGTAACGGTCAATAGGGATACTCCGGATCACCAGGCTTTGATAGGAAAGCTGACATTTAAGGGGGAGGATATCTGGAAGCAGGGAAGTCCAAGCCCGAATCCTCCAAACGGTTACGGTTCCGGGGTGCATTTTATTTCCTTTATGTATAAGGTAACGGAAGTAAATGGCAGTGCGTCAGGTATTCAGTATGATGCTGAACCCTTCTACATCAAGGTATTCGTTAATTGTGAAAAGCTGATTAACAACGGTATCACCCAATATATTGTCTGGACCGAGACAAAGGTAAACAGGAATGTAACGGAATACAACTGCTGGCCCGGCATGCCCGAGTTTATTAACCACAAAGTTGAGCAGAGGTCCTTCAAGGTCACGAAGAACGTGAACAGTTCCAGAAATGAGGATCTTTCGAGAGATTATTATTTCGAACTTTTCCGTAAGGCAAATGGAGCTTCAACATATGATCCCGTAATATCAGTAACCAGCGACGGAAAGGAAGAATGGTTCCAGCCGATAAAGAATGGGCAGACCGTCGAGATAGTTGGCTACAAGCTGAACGGTCAGACTGTAACTCTCAGGAATGACGAGGATTACTATATCGTCGAGCATGATAACAAGTACTCTAACGGTAAATACGGACCTCCCGAAGGCTTCGAGGCGTCCTACAGAGCTGAGGGAACGCAGTACACCATAGGCAAGCAGCCTGACACCAATGTGGATGTCATCCAGTTTAGGCTTGGAAGCGGCGATACGAATATCGAGATCATGAACACCAGGAATGCAAGGGGGAATCTTCGTATCCACAAGACCGTGGTCAATGATTTTGGGGCTAAAGAGGTCAGGGATAACAGTAATTCAGCCCTTAATCAGGTGCTCTTTGTAGTTACGAACCTTGACCATAAGGTCGGCAACGAGAACTTCCGGTTCACTCTTGACGGATATGTGGGAACACAGGGAACTGCCGGAGCGGTTAAAGGCAATGACGGTGTTACATACAAAGTGACCTATGATCATAATGCACACTGGACGATCTATGATATCCCTGCAGGCAGATATACTGTACAGGAGATAGCGGACGGTGTCGTGATCCCTCAGCCCGGACAGACTGCTCTTCATCCCGAATATACAAAGGTTACGAAGTATAGTATTGCAAAATACAAATACTATGAAAAGGATGCTCGAGATAGAAAAGCGGGACAGTATTGGTGGGCTTCAGATGACCCCAACCAGGTAGACGATTATTCCAGTATCATCGCTACAGTAGGACCCGGTGTGGATGTGCAGTGCGTACAGGTCTACAACTACTACAGCCAGGCTCAGGCTGAGCTCAAGGCTACAAAGGTTTATAACGGAGAGACATGGCCGAGTGAAGGCTTTACTTTCGAACTCAGCGCAGTAGGCGCATATGATAAGGCAGGCAATAAGCTCGATAAGTCTGTGCCCATGCCTGAAAGCAATACGGCTGTTGCTAGGAAGGATAATCCTACGGTCTCCTTCGGCACGATCAAGTATCCTGAGAAGGATTATGAGGAGACAGTCTATAAGTATCAGATCAAAGAGATAGTGAACGGCGCTACCGAAGTTACTGTAGGCAGCGGAAATGATGCAAAGACCTACTGGCTCAAGGACGGCATACTCTATGACAAGACTGTCCATGAGGCTGAGGTATATGTACATCTCACAAAGGGATCATTCTATAAGAAGAGCAAGGAGAAAGTCGGCGACAATCCCGCTGAGACCTTCTATGGAATAGTTGCTGATGTAAGTTATCCTACAGACGGAACAAATGCCGAGAGCGCAGTATTTACCAACAAAGAGTCCAGGCCCGTGACTTATGAGCCCTGGGCTGTCAAGACTACGAAGTATCTTCCCAGCAACGTAGAAAAGTTCCTTAAGTTCCAGCTTATCGACGAGGATGAAAAGAAGACGGTTCAGGAAAAGACCGTCAAGGTCAAGGGAACAGGGTCATGGTTCATCGACTGCTTCGATGCACTCACATATTACGGCGAAGGCGTGCATCACTACAGGATAAAGGAAGTAGACAGCAATGGTGCAGCCAGTGTTACGCCTTCCGACGGCATCACATTTACGGTAACGGTCAGCTACAATGCGGACGGTTCACTTAATGTGTCATCTACCAATGATGACAGGACTGCCAATCAGGATGCCAGGAAGATCACGAACATCTATCCCATGAACGGCGAGGCTTCCGTCCGTATCCAGAAGAAGATCACGGGCCGCAAGTTTACCGCAGATGATGAATTCTGGATCGATGTGACGAAGAACGGCAAGACCTGGAAGAGCTTCCAGGCAGGATCCGGATCGGATATTGGATCGGATATTTCAAATATAGATGTTAAGTTTGACGCCTTTGATCAGGATTCCGCTCAGGATTACGTGACTAATGAGAAATTCGATCTCTATGAGTTCAAGGAGAGAGATACAAAGCAGCCCGGTGTTACTTATGATAAGACTGTATATACCGCAAAGGTAACTCCTTCCATAGTAGACGGCAAGATCGAGATCAACGTGGAGAAGAGCGCAAATGATATCGTCTTCATCAACACCTACAATGCGACAGGATCTCTCGATCTTGAGACTAAGAAGGTATTCAACAAGGCTCTTACAGCTGACCTCTTCAAGTTCGATCTTGTAAAGGACGGTGTGGTGCTCCAGACAAAGGGCAATGATGCTGATGGCAAGGTAACATTTGACAAGATCAATTACACTCTTGCCAATAATGATGCCGGTAAGACCTACACCTATGTCGTAAGAGAGCATCTTCCCGAAGAAGCTACCGCAAAGAACGACTATACAGTTAACGGTATTAAATATGACACCAGGACATACACCGTTAAGGCATCCATCACGGATAACGGAGACGGTACTCTTGGCGTGAACACTTCCGGAGCTATAGAAGCTCTTAAGAGCACAGGCTTCAACAATACCTATGATGAGAAGGGAGAGTTAAACTTCAAGGTCAAGAAGTCCATCAACAAGTGGCCTAAGGACAAGACCTTTACATTTAAGCTCTATGACGGAAGCACTCAGGTCGGATCGGATATAGTGCTCAGTGCTGCAAAGACAGAGTCTGATCCCATCAAGGTCACAGCAGGTGCATCAGAGGCAGGCAAGGTACATGATTATAAGCTTGTCGAGGTAGCACCGAGAGAGGATTCGGAGGGCATCATCTACGACAGGCCTCCGAAGATCTATTCTGTCACATGGACCAGCGTCGGAAAGGGTAAGCTGGAGCCCGTCTACAACGGACAGAAGGTTGAGGAGATTCCAGTTACCTTCACTAATACATACAATGCAGGCGCAAGCTTTGCTCCGCAGGTTACAAAGATAATGACCGGAATGACTCTTACAAAGCCGTTCTCATTCGAGTTCACGGATGATAAGGGTAATGTGATCGATACCCAGACCATCGGCGGCGAAGCTAACAGTAAGAAGTATTCGGGTACGGCGACATTTGCCGCTCAGACATATACTCTCGCCGATGACGGCACGACCTATACCTATCACATACATGAGGTGATCCCTGAAGGCGCGGTCAATAACAAGCTTGACGGCATCACATATGATGATACCGATCATGAGATCAATGTGACTCTTGAGGACAAAGGAAAGGGCAGCCTTGTAAAGACGGTCACTCTGGACGGAGTAGCCCTAAGCGATGATGCAACTGTCAATGTTGTGTTCAAGAATGAGTATAATGCAGCCGGCACAGTCTGGCTTAACGCTCAGAAGAAGGTAACTGACGGGACCAATGAACTTGATCTGACTAAGCTTGATCTTGATAAAAAGTTTGAGTTTGAGCTGAAGGATTCAAACGGCGTGTCTCTTCAGAAGGCAAAGACCGACAAGGATGGTCTTGTGACCTTTGGCGGAGAAGACGTTATCAAGTATACGACAGCAGGTACGTACACCTATACTATCGATGAGATCACCGAAGATTCGGATAACTACAAAAAGAGGACCGACACCCAGACTGTTACCGTGAAAGTAAAGGATAACGGAGACGGAACTCTTACGGCAGAGCCGACCTACGGCGATGACTTCCCTGAATTTGAGAATGTGTTCAGCGACCATGCCGAAGTAAAGCTTGGCGGCACGAAGACTCTTGAGGGAAGGGCATCTAAGGATAAGACCTTCACGTTCGACCTTGTTCCTGCTGAGGGACAGATCGATGCTGATAAGAATGCTAAGTCGGCATCGGTGACATATACAGCCGGTGAGACCGGAAGCAAGCCCTTCGCGTTCGATGATCTGACATACGATCTCTCGGATCTTGGCGGCGCGACAGAAAAGACTCTGTATTACTCTGTCACTGAGCGCGCTGTTGAAGACGGAGTAGTACAGGTAAAAGAACCGGATTACGCCAAGGAATATGCGATGCGCGTGGTGCTGAAGCTCGAGGGCGGCGAGCTTAAGGCTCAAGAGACTGTCAAGGCCATAACCGACACCGACAAGAACAAGGGCTTTTGGGTTACAATTGCAGACAAATTCCTTAATGGCGATAATGATTCGATACGGTTCAAGAATAAGTATGAGGCAAAAGGAAGCATTCCTCTTGAAGGCATCAAGAGCTTTGCGAAGTCCGATGACGATATGTCACTTGATGGATTCACCTTTGAGGTGAAGCTTGGCGGACAGGTGGTCGCTACCGGTATCAGCGATGCGGACGGCAAGATCACCTACACAGTAGCAGAAGGCTTCGGGCAGGGTAATGAGCTTAAGTACACATCTAAAGACATCGGTACCAAGGAGTACACGGTAACCGAGGGTAAAAAGGATGGGTTCATCGCTGTTGCTTCCAGGACGTTCAAGGTGACCATAGCCGACAACGGCAACGGAACACTCAGCGTGACTTCCGATGACAAGCAGCAGGCTCTTTCCTTCGTGAATACTCCTACCGAGTTGAACATAAGCAAGAAGGATTTCTCAACCGGCGCAGAGCTTAAGGGTGCTGCTCTTAAGCTTGTGGACAGCGAAGGCAAGGTCGTAAAAGAGTGGACCTCAGACGGCACATATAAGACCATCTATGGTCTGAAGGCCGGCAAATACACACTTAAAGAGACAAACCGGATCGCAGGCTACGAAATGGCACAGGAAGCTACCGTGGTCCTGTCAGAGGATAACAAGGTCGAGGTAAAGGACAGCAAGGATATAGTCAAGGCCGCAGACGGCTCTGTTACTAATCTTATAGTTGTCAATAACAGGGTTCGCCCGATCACGATTAAAAAGGTTGATGCGAATTCACCCGAGACGGTATTGACAGGCGCCGAGTATACAGTGACTGAGCTTGACGGTACTGCTTTACCTGATGGCGCTGTCGAAGACAGTATGAAGTCGGACGGCACCATGACCCTGAAGGGCCTTGCAACCGGCAAGACTTATAAGATCACTGAGACAAAAGCTCCCGACGGCTATGCGAAGGCAGCTGATGTGGAATTCGAGATTCAGTCCGACAGGAAAATCAAGATCATACCTGGACCTGGCGCCGACCATGCCAATGTGAGCGAAGACAGTCTCGGAGACAGTCTGAATATCACAATAGCTGATCCTCCTATAAGGCTCTATCTTGCGAAATATGATGGAAGCGCATCTACAGAGGAGAATAAGGTGCTTCTTAAGGATGCGAAGCTTGAGATCCTCAAGGGAGATGCCAATGGCGAGGCTGTAAAGACCGGTCTTACTTCATCAGCTACAGAGAAGATAGAGATAACAAGGCTGACCCCCGGAGATTATACTCTTGTAGAGACAGAGGCACCCAAGGGATATCTTGTGGCTGATCCCATTGCATTCACCATAGATGAATACGGCAAGGTATATATCAACGGTAATGATGCTCCGAAGGATGCCGACGGTACATATCTTGTTAGCATGTACGATACGAAGATCGGCGAGCTCGTATTCTCCGGTCAGAAGATCTGGGTCGACGGTGAGAATCAGCAGAAGGTAAGACCTGATCGGATCAAGGTAGCTCTTCAGAGAAAGCTCGCAACTGATAAGGGCTGGACTGAACCGAACTTCCTTACAGTCTGGGCGACAAAGGATAGTGAAGATCCATACAGCTTCGTATTCAATAATGAAGTAGCAAAAGAATACGGCAAGAGCATACTTAAGACCAACGAATTTGGCGTAGCATATGAATACCAGATCCTTGAGGAACTCGATACCAATACGAAAGAAAGGTATCTTGCAGACAATCAGGGCATCGGAGTGACTGCATCCAATGACGGAAGCGGCTATGTCATCACAAACAGACTGAAGCCTGAGGTTGTCGATGTTCATGTGCATAAGACATGGCAGACCGGCGGAGTCTCAAAGGATGGTATCTATACCGGGTTCGTAGCAACACTTCAGATGAAGGATGCTAACGGTAACTATGTGGACGTCAAGGACAGTGAGGGCAATGTGCTTTCGAAGCCTGTGCCCAAGGTTGGCGATATTATCTTTGCGGGTCTTGACAAGTATGACGAGAATGGCTTCGAGATCGTCTACAGAGTGGTTGAGACCAATAAGTCAAATACCTACTACTGGAATGCTGACGGAAGCATCACTCAGGCAGAGGGTACCGACAAGAAGACACCCGATGATACGCCTGACGGCGTGATCGATCTTGATCTTCTCAATGATCATCCGGAACTTAAGCCCGGCGAAGTGGTCATAGAGGGCAAAAAGAAGGTGCTCTCCACCACTGGAGTCGGCAAGGATCTCTCAGGCTTCACCTTTGGTCTGTATGAGGTGAAGGACGGCAAATATGTGGCTGTAGATGGAGTTCCTGCCGTAACTACCACAAATGCCGAGACCGGTGAGTTCAAGTTTGCAACCATCAGGTATGAAGAGGATCAGATAGGAGACTACACATACTACATCAAGGAAGATGCAAAGACAGGCTTCACTGCCGATGTAGATGATAACGGCACGGAACTTACCGATAAGTATCATCCTGTATATGTGCACGTAGCTTACGGTCCCGACAAAAAGTCTATTGTTGCCACCGCGACTTATGGTCCGACCAGCGCGGTGATAACCAACAGATATGATGCAGAGGGCGAAGTGACGATCAAGGTCACAAAGTCCATGACGACATGGCCCGCAGGAGCCGAGTTCAGAGTGAAGGTGACTGACAGTGTGACCGACAGTGCTTTTGCCGGTGAGGTCAAGGAGCCCAAGTATGTAACTCTTACTGAGGCTAATCCTGTAGGCAGTGTGAAATTTACCGGATATACAAAGGCAGCGGAGCATGTCTACACCTTAGCCGAAGTGGACGGCAATGATAACGTTCTTTCAGGAAAGACCGTGGACAATGTAGAATATGGCGCTATCGATCCTGTGACTGTTACATTTACCGACACCAGGGCTAAGACCGACAACATACTTGATGCAGTTGTCGACGGCAAGGAAGTATCGGAGATCGAAAGAAGCGTCGAGAACGGATACGGAGCTAATGGTGAGTTTGCACCTGAAGTGAAGAAGATACTCAACGGCAAGACCATGGATCCCGAAGAGTTCGGCTTCGAACTGAAGGATGCTGACGGCAATGTGCTCCAGACCAAGTACAACGATCAGAATGGCAAGGTAGTCTTTGATAAGATCGGCTACACTCTTGCAGATCTTGACGGTGCAAAGGAGAAGGAATTCAAATACTATATCCGCGAGGTTCCCGGTACCAATCCCGGAATGAAGTACGATATCAGCGGTATAGAGAATCATGAGATAACCTTCACTCTGTATGATGACGGCAAGGGAGGCCTTATAAAGAAAGACCTTAAGGGTCTTAAGGGCAATATCCTTACGATCACCAATGAATACAGCACCAAGGGAGAGGTACAGTTTGCAGCGATGAAGACTGTAAAGACACCCAGCGGCAAGACTCTTCCTTATAACCAGATCAAGCGGACCTTCGAGTTCAAGATCACAGCAACTGATCCGGCAGGCAAGATCGTTACTGAAACCGGTGAAAAGGACTACATCACAGCTAAAACAGACGAAAGTGGTCTGGCCCAGTTTGCTGATAAGATCAAGTACACAAAGGAGGGCACATATACCTACACTATCGAGGAGACCACTCCTGACGGTGCCGGATATACAAAGCCCGAGTCACAGACCATTACGGTAGTGATGTCTGATGCTGAAAAGAACGGAACCCTTACACCTACCGTGACATTCAGCGGAGACGGATTCTCGGCATTTACCAACGTCTACGGAGCTGATGGCGGAATAGATGTAACTGCAGCCAAGGTCTATGATGATTACGATTATCCTGCAGGAGGATTCAAGTTATACATCACAGACAAGGAAGGCGGGAAGCAGGAAGACGCCATTGGTGGAGTACAGACGATCACAAAGGCTGAGGATATCGCAAAATGGCACTTCGACTATACTCAGGACGACCTCTTTGTGGGAGATGAGTATCAGCCCGAGAGAACGCGTACGTACTATATCTACGAGGTAGATGAGAGCGATAAGAATCCTCAGATCGATTATGAGGGTGCAAAGAAGTATGCAAAGGTCACAGTCACCATCAAGGATAATAAGGATGGTACACTGGGCGTAACCAAGGATGTGGAATATGAAGGCGTGGCGCCTGAGCAGAAGCAGAGCTTCATCGATGTTCTTCTTAACAAAAAGCCTCCGGTTACGGCTGATGCTTACTTCAGGAACTATGTCAAGAGGACAGGCTCACTGCAGTTTGACGCTGTCAAACTCCTGCAGTATGTGGACGACTCGCTCGTCCAGCCTACCAAGGAAGTTCAGGAGCAGATGAAGCTTCTCAGATTTGAAGTTACTGAGAACGGTCAGCCTGTGATAGCCGAAGATAATACTCCTAATGTCGGTACGATCGACATATCAGTTGAACCTGATGGCAATGTGAAAACACAAATCAAATTTAAGGAGATCAAGTATGACGCCCCCGGCAGGCATACTTACACCATCAAGGAGACAGGACTTGAAAATATACCTGTAGAAAAGCGTTTGTTTGATATTGACAAGGCATGGAAGGATGGCAAGTCATTTACCGTTGATGTGAAAGATCCTGAGGTTATCAGTAAAGATAATTACGGTAAGCTCGTGGTTACAATGTCGTCCGGTGATGCGAACACATTCTCCATCCTTGACAACAAGATCAGCTTCAAAGTCCATAACCCCTGGATCGGCAAGATCAAGGTTACCAAGAGGTTCCTTGGTGTGGACGCTGAGCATCCTATCAACAAGGGTGTAAGGCTCAGGCTTGCCAGAAGGCTCATCTTCGGAATTGAGCAGTCGGTAACCCCTGATGAGGGTACGGTCAGTGAATGGTATGCAACTCCTGACGAGAAAGATTCGGATCAGAACGGCTGGTGGACAGTCAGGACTGCTGATGAATCAAGGACCTTCACAGGACTGCCTAAGGGCAATTACAGACTGTATGAGGAAGTGTCGGATGATTGCAAGTTCACCAATGAGGAAGTAGTAAAGAACGGCGGGTATGTAGACCTTAAGGTAGATGAGGACGGCTGCCTGACTTCAACAGATAACCCTGCACCTCGTGATGAATATGTGCTCAACAACAAGGCTGAGAACACGAAGGAGCTGTACTTCAAGCTCATCAAGACATGGCGTGGAAAGGCTAATGAACTTAGCGAAGTCTATGACCATGTGACTGTCAGGATCTCCAGGAACAAGCAGCCTCTGGATATGGAGCCCGGTGATAAGCCTGAGGTATTTAAAGAGACTATCATCACCGAGAAGGGCCAGACTGCAAAGGAGCACACTACCAATAAGTATGCTGCGCAGTACTGGAGTGAGCGGACAGGTAAGTACGAGAACTATATCTATGAGATAGAGGAGAATCCTGTGCCCGGATACACCGCATATGAGGGCTCATACGAAGGAGTCAGCTACAACGGTATCAAGGGCAACAGAACTCTCGGAAGCCAGACAGGCGATGTAAGATATGACACCGTAAGGTTCCTGAATATCGTAACGAACATTCCTGTCGAGATACCGGTTGAGAAGAGATGGGTCGATCACAAGAGGGCCGATGCCCGTCCCGCTATCAGGTTCCACCTGTTTGCGGACAGCGGCAAGGGTGAGAAGGAGATCAACACCTATGTACTTAACCCGGGAACGACGTCCTTCACGTTCACTAAGGATAAGGACGGAAAGGATCTTCAGAAGTACGATGCAGCAAATGATTACAAGCTGATCAAGTACAGGGTTACAGAGGAACCCGTACTAGGTTATAAGCCCGGAACGGTCGTACAGGATGCAGACGGAAAGTGGATATTCACTAACGAGTCCATCCAGACCGAGATCAAGAAGTACGATGTAAATGACGGTAAAGCGGTGCCGACTGCACTTGAAGGCGCTGAGTTCACGATCAATGAGAGTGACAAGGACTGGAAGATCATAAAGGGCGGCTGGAGCGCAAGCTTCAAGTCCGGACAGACTCTTGAGGTGGCTATAGGATCCGCTTCAGGTGGAATACGCCCCGGCTACTATGTGATGACAGAGACAAAGGCTCCTAAGGGCTATGCTCTTAACAGCCAGCAGGCTCACTTCATAGTAGAAGAAGACGGTACAGTCACTCAGAAGGATTCGTGGGTGAAGGCTAACTGGGATAAGAAAGCAATATGCTTCGCTGATGAGCCTCTCTACGGAGAGTTCAGGATCATCAAGGTTGACGGAGAGGATGAGGCACCTCTGGAAGGCGCTGAGTTCAAGCTCTACTCAAATAAGGCCTACAAGAGCGGTTCAAGAGTGCTTTCGAACTACATCGCAGGTGAGGATGTTCTCTACGAACTCGGTACATATGTATCAGGTTCTGACGGAAGGATCGTGATCAAGGATCTGGAGTGGGGTACATATTATCTCGAAGAGACAAAGGCTCCTTTGGATTATGTACTTCCTGAGAACAACGTATTCATCTTCGATGTGGATGAGACTCATAATACGCCGGGCAGCGATGATTATCTCGAGCTGCACTACATAGCGAACGATAAGACGCCGCCGCCACCGCCAAGGAGTTCTTCAAGCTCAACGACTACTTCTTCGTCCTCGACAAGGACGACGAGCAGCACGAGCAGCACGACTACGACATCGTCCAGCACGAGGACTGCGACATCGAGCGCAAGTTCGAGCGGAAGGTATCTGACCGGAGTGCTTGGTGAAAGGAAGGGCGGAGTACTGTCAGACGTGCTTGGCGTCAAGAAGGGTCCTCAGGCCGGAGTGCTTGGTGAGAGGATGTCACCTGTAACAGGCGACGACCTGACACTCAACTTCTGGATCATGATCCTCGGTGTAGCCGGACTCATCGGCATGAGCTTCGTCTACTCGGATGATGAAGAGGAAGAAGAGAACGGAGACGGCACAAAGAAAAAGAAGAGGAAACTCTTCGGAAGAGCCAAAGCAAAGGCTGAGAAGTAAGATCTGACGAGGCCGTAAGGCTGACGGAAGGCGGGGTGAAACACCCCGCCTTCATTATGCCGTCAGGGGTGTCAAAAGGTACGTCCCCCTGACACCCAAATGACTTACCTCGTATATAATGGTATAATATTTCATGCTTCATGATCCGGCTGAAACATTATTCATTATAGAGAGGAAGATCCATGGGACTTGAATCCATATACGGAGAGATACTGAATGAGCACAACCTCAGGCCCTCACATCGCGGCAACTTAAGCGATCCGACGATAAGGCTGGAAGGAAAGAATCCAACCTGCGGAGATGATATATTTCTGGAACTGAAGGTCGGTGATGACGGAACTATTGAAGATGGCGCTTTTTCAGGATCCGGCTGCGCTATCTCGCAGGCATCGGTTGACATAATGCTGGATCTTATCATCGGCGAATCAGAAGACAGAGCTATGGAATTGTGCTCCAAATTCATGAATATGATCCATGGTAAGGCAACGGAAGACGATCTGGACGATCTCGACGAGGCTTCAGCCCTCAAGGACATATCGCACATGCCGGCACGCGTGAAGTGCGCAGTGCTTGGCTGGCATACCATGGAAGAAATGATAAAAAATAAGGAGAGTGTAGGTCACGCAGAAGGTAGTCACGAATATTGCACGACAGAGTGAGATCTGTTCCGGGAAACGTTCTCATGATTGATGAGTCAATCAGAGAACCGTCCTCATGATCAACTCATGATCGAGCAGTTGCTGACCCCGAAAAACTATGAAAACAAAGGTCTGTTTTCTTCGCCCGTACTACGGGTTCAACATTCACACAGATGCTCACGGAGAGTTGGGCATGCTTCTTAACACAAACGACATCTATCCGGATCTGACTTTTTTGACTGCTGCGACTGTCTTTGCCGAAAGCGGAGACTATCAGGTCAGGGTCATTGATGCCATGATCGAAGGCAGGATGCTGCCGGATGAGCTCCTAAAAGAACTTGAAAAAGAATCATTTGATATTGTGATCCTTAAGACTGCCGGACAGACGGTACAGTCCGATCTGAAACTCCTGGAGGCCGTAAGAGCGCTGATGCCGGAGGCTGATATCCGGATAGCCGGTCTGGCGGCGATAATACTTAAAAAATGGATCAGTAATAATGCTCCTTATATTAACGAAATCATAGAGGAGCCGTTGGATCATTATGCACTGAAATATATCGGAAAGAAAAACATCGGTATAAATGATCTTCCCATCCCCGATTACACGCTGGTCGATTATACGAAATACACAGACGAAGCAAAGGGACTCAGGCTGACACTCATAGCAAGCCGGGGCTGCCCGATGTCCTGTCTTTATTGTCCTTATAAGCTCTGCTATTCCGGATATGAGACAAAGAGTACTGAACAGGTAATTGAGAATATCAAAAGACTCGTGGAGCTCGGAAGTAAAGAGATACAGTTCAGGGATCAGTATTTCTCAGCGGACAGGAAGAAAACGAAGGAACTCCTTGAGAGTATCATAGAGCAGGAAATAAAGATCAGGATCGTGATCGAGACCAGGCTGGAAAGTCTTGATGAAGAGATGCTCGGACTCATGAAAAAAGCAGGAGTCGGGATGATATGCTTCGGGGTTGAGTCCGCGGATGCTGTGCTCCTCGAGGATTATCACAGTATAAAAGGTGAGATCAGGAGGGTGAAGGAACTCATAGATCACGCTCACTCACTGGGGATCGATACGATGGGATTTTATATCATCGGATTTCCCGAGGAGACATGGGAGATGGCTCAGAGCACATATGACCTTGCGGATTATCTTGATACTACGTATGTGGTATTTAATGAATATGAGCATTGCCGGTTTGATATCGACGATAATGAATATACTCCGGAGCTCTTCCCTCCCTTCGGGAATACCAACTCGATAGAGTATCAGAGTGTGCTGGATATAGATGAGAGGGAGTATCTTGCGTATATCTTCGGTATCCGCTATGCAATGAGGACTTCATATGAGGACTCATACAGATATAATTATAAGCTCGTTAATGAGAACAGAAAGGCCATAGAAAAACTCAGGCCCCTGGCGACTGACCTTAAGCGTTTGAGCGAATGTGTGAGGGAGATGAGGAAGAACGGAAGGATGGATCCGTGAAGAGGACAAGACAGGGGGACGGTTCTTTTGTCTGGCTATGCGGCCAGACAAAAGAACCGTCCCCCCTGTCTTGTCCCTTAGTTTACACTTCCGAATTAAACAGATTCGAGAACTGCGAGGAGCCTGAATTATAGGTTCCTTTTGCATCATATGAGCTTATCTTCGATACCTGACTCTCTGCCATGGATGCGATGATCCCTGCCTTGTTCTCGACAACTGATGCATACGAGCCTGATCCGGAGAAGAGAGATCTGATCGAATTCCCGGAGGCCTTCTTGAACTTATCCTCATCTATGGACAGCTGTCCTTCCTCGCCTTCCTTGGAACTGATGTTGATGCCGATAGAAGAGAGGAGAGCAGAATTCTTCGAGGTAAATTCCACGAGAGAAAGTGTCCTTGAAGATATCTTTGAATTGTCATCGGATGCTCCGCCTTTAAGGGCCTTGTTGTAGTTGTCCACGAAATCCTTTGCCTTTTCGTAGATCTTGTCCATGTTGTATTCCGACTGTCCCTTGGTCCCGTCGGAGTAGTTCACGGTGAAGTCGCCCTTGTTATAGAGACTCGTATCAGAGAGCTCTGATGCTGCGCTCTTCAGGTCTGAAGCATAGGACTTGACCCTGGTATACTTTGATGCCTCGGCCTTTGCCTCATCGGAAGATGCATAGTCTGTCTCCTGCTTTTTGTAATATGCCTTGAGGAGCTTGCCGTAGCTGCCGTTCTTGATGCTGGCGTAGTCTCCGAGCATATCGGACAGAGCAGCGGGCCTGGTGGCGGAACTTCCCGCACCGAAAAATGTAGAAAAATCAAGTGATGACATAGCCTAATCTCCTTATCTTAAGTGAAGTACTTCCGTGTACGCACAGTAAAAAACGTGCCTCTCTATGCTATCATTTAGTATATCGGCAGAATCCTTCTCTTTCTCAACCCCTGACTGAGGGATATATCTTTTATTTACAGCAGTGAGTAACCGTAGCCGTTACAGATCGCATCTACGGGAACGCTCTTGTCGCAAAGAGGACACTTGTCAGCAGGGTAGCTCGCATAATCAGGCAGATCCCTTCCGGAATAGAGCGATCTTATCGGGATATCGCCGACCTGGGTCGCGAGCGAGAAGATGGCAGCGACTCCGATGACTGTGCCGCCGTAGTATTTTACGGATCTTACGGCGCTGGAGACCGTGGATCCTGTCGATGCGGTATCTATCAGCACAAGTACCTTTTTATCACGGATCATGTGCTTGTTGTTTTCCCTGAACATCATCTGGGAATTGGTATTGAACTCGGGAGTCGTGATATACATGGTCTTATGTGCATTGGCTGATACCACGCCCGCTTTTGTAAGCTTATTTGCAAGATAAGCGCCGACGACTTCCATATTATTGAGGCAGAGGATAGTATCCACGACATCGGTCGTAAGATACATCTCGGCGAGCTCCTCACCTGTGGCCCTGGCCTCTCTCTGTCTTGATTTCATATCACTTAAGTCCATGTAATAGTTGACATGGGACTTGGGTGTGATGAAGTGTCCGGGTACGTAACGGAGCACGACGTCTATATTTCTGTTGTAATCGATCTTTTTGTAATTATCCATAGATAAACCCCCTGAAAGTAACTAATATATGTGACAGTATACCATAGAAACAAAGAGAAAAAAACTTGACACGACTTATCGGCTTCATTAACATTTTACATAGAAATCAGCGTGTTCCGGCGCAAGCAGCCTGGGCTGTTTACCTGACGCTTACATTTAGAAGCGGAGAGATCATTATCAATACATGGCAGATACGGATAAGATCGTAAAAGTAGCGGTGGAGAATTCCACCTCGGCGGGGACTGCAACGGAAGCCTCCGCGGTGAATACCATGTCCGGCGCAGAGCATGCGTCGGATACTGTCAATGCGCCGGAGGGCGAGAGATCCGGCGATATGAAGGAGGACCTCCTTACTTTTCAGGGGTTCAGATTTTCAGCGCTCGCAGATGCCCGCATGGCTGAAGAAGAATACAAGAAGATGGTATATATCAGAGGCCGCATGAACATGGATAACCCCGAAGAGGTGCTCGCGATATACCATAAGATGATAGAGAACGGCCTTTTTGTGACACCGGTAGGCGTTGATTTCCTTATGAGGATCAGGGAATATCTCATCGGTCCCGGGGGCATAGATCCTTCACGCATCAGGCCGATAGAGACAGGGTCTCTCTTTACCCAGAGGGCAAGAAATGAAGCCCGGGCCGAGAGCAGGCCCAGAGTCACGACCGATCTCGTGGCCGAGAATAAGAAGCTGAAGCAGAAGTATTTCATCTCGCTGGCCTTTGCGATAATATGTGTCTGTCTTGTCATAGCGATGTTCGTCGTCGCAAGGAGCTCGGACAATCCCAATATACTTAATTACAAAAATGCAATAGAGAATCAGTATGCGGAGTGGGAGGAATCACTTACGCAAAGAGAGAAAGAACTGAGAGAGAAAGAGGAAGCGCTTAATAATGGAGAAGATCAAGGTACTGATAGCGGACGATGAAGCAAGGATGAGGAAGCTCGTCGGAGACTTCCTGAAGAAGAAGGATTATGAGGTCGTGGAGGCTTCAAACGGACAGGAGGCAGTCGACATCTTCTTCGAGCAGGAGGATATCTCACTCGTGATCCTTGATGTCATGATGCCCGTCATGGACGGTTATACGGCTCTAAAGGAGATAAGACAGTATTCAAAGACTCCTGTGATCATGCTGACCGCGAAGGGAGAAGAGAAGGATGAGCTGCAGGGCTTTGATCTCGGAGCAGATGAGTATATCTCAAAGCCTTTCTCGCCCAATATCCTTGTGGCCCGCGTGGATGCCATCCTGAGACGCTCAAACGCGCTGGGAGACGGCAAAAAGCTTGAAGCCGGCGGCATAGTGCTCGACACCGGCGCTCATTCCTGCAGGATAGACGGCAGCGAGATCGAGCTTTCCTTCAAGGAATTTGAGCTTCTGCAATACTTCATGGAGAATGCGGGGCTTGCTCTTTCCAGGGAGAAGATACTCAATAATGTCTGGAACTACGATTATTTTGGCGATGCCCGTACCATAGACACTCATGTAAAGAAACTCCGCGCCAAGATGGGTGACAAGGGCGACCTCATTAAGACTATCTGGGGGATGGGGTATAAATTTGAGGCCTGACCATTGAAGAACCCTGTCTTTAATCAGATAAAACAATACAGGAATGTCTTTATCCTGACTCCGGTACTTATGATCATAAGCGGCATACTTGAGACGATGATACCGCTTATTACGACACATATAATCGACGACGGCATATCGGCCGGCGATATGAACGCGGTCTTTTACTGGGGTAAGATCATGCTCGTCCTGGCGCTCGGGACGCTGATCTTTGCATTTTTTGGCTATCTTACATCGGCAAAAGCCTCCAGCGGGCTGGCGGCAAATCTGAGAGAGGCTGTATTTGAGAAGATACAGTCCTTTTCTTTTGCAGATCTGGACAGGTTCGGGGTTGCAAGTCTCGTAACCCGGACCATGACTGACGTGACAAATATTCAGAATACTGCGCAGACCGTTCTGACCTCCTTTTTCAGGACTCCCGTAGCCGTGATCTATGCACTGTATCTTACGACCACTCTTAACAGACGGCTTAGTTTTATCCTGCTCATCGGAGTGCTGATCATCACCGTTTTTCTTTCCCTTATCATCAGGATCACTGTGCCTATATATCAAAAGGTCTATGGTGAGTACGACAGGCTCAATGGCAGGATACAGGAGAATGTTACGGGGATCAGGATCGTGAAGTCGTTCGTAAGGGAGAAGGACGAGAGCGAAAGCTTTGATGAGCCGGCAGCATCCGTCAGACAGGGCTTTATAAAGGTTGAAAAACTCCAGGCTCTTAATAATCCCGTGATGATGATAGCGCTTGAATTCTGCTTTGTGGGCATCAGCTGGATCGGAGCACGATATATAAGCGCGGGTGATATGACGACGGGAGATCTGGCCGGTTTCATCAACTATGCTTTTCAGATCATGACATACATCTCGACGCTTGTATTGAGCTTTGTGCAGGTTTCGGCAAGCTTTGCCTCTTTTGCGAGAGTTAGGGAAGTGCTTATAACAGAGCCTTCGATAAAGGAGGCCGACGAGCCGGTTGCTTCCATACAGGATAATTCGGTGGAGTTCGATCATGTATCGTTCCGTTACGGCAGGGGCGGAGGCCTTAACGTGCTGGATGATATCTGCCTTAAGTTCGCTCCCGGTGAGATGATAGGCATAGTCGGAGCGACAGGTTCATCCAAGAGTTCGCTCGTTAATCTCATAAGCCGTCTGTATGATGTCACAGAAGGAAGCGTGAAGGTCGGCGGGAAGGATGTAAGGGAGTATTCCATGGCGGCTCTGTCTGACAGGATCGCCGTAGTCCTTCAGAAGAATGTTCTCTTTTCAGGCACGATCATGGATAACCTGCGCTGGGGCAGGAAGGACGCAGGATATGATGAGTGCAGCAAAGCCTGCGCCATGGCGTGCGCGGATACCTTTATTGAGGAAAAGGAAAATAAGTATGATGAATATATAGAGCAGGGCGGATCCAATCTCTCGGGAGGCCAGAGACAGAGACTGTGCCTTGCAAGGGCGCTTGTCAGGAAGCCCGGGATACTTATTCTTGATGACGCACTCTCTGCTTTGGATAACGAGACCGAGGCAAGGATCCTGCACAGTCTTAAGACCGACATGCCCGACGTGACGAAGATCCTTATCACCCAGCGGGTCGCCTCCATACATGATGCGGACAAGATACTTGTAATGGACAAAGGACGCGTGAACGGGTTCGGCACCCACGAGGATCTGATAAAGACAAACGAGATATACAGGGATCTCTGCGGAGTATCTTAAAGGAGCATCTATGAAGGATACACTTAAAAGACTCATAAGATACATAGCATCCCACAGAAAAGGACTCTTCATACTCCTCTTATCCTGTGTCGTGATCTCGTCTCTGACATCGGTGCTTGTGTATGCATTCCTGTCCGAACTCGTGGACAAATACATCACTCCTCTGATCGACATGGAAGATAAAGCTGAAGGCTTCAAGGCCCTTCTTTCCGCGCTTGGCGGTATGCTGGTGCTCTTTGTCCTGGGAGGGGGAGCGACCTATCTCCAGGGAAGCACGGCAGCAAGGCTGTCGCACGATATCCTGTACAGTCTCAGGAAGGATCTCTTTGAGAAGATGGAGAGGCTTCCGCTGAAGTATTTTGATACTCATACAAGAGGAGAGATAATGAGCATCTATTCCAACGATATAGATGCGATGAGGCTCATGCTGAGTCAGGGCATACCATATCTTTTTTCGGCCGTACTCACGGCGGTGGCGATAATCATCGTGCTCCTGGTACTTAACATCCCGCTGGCTCTGCTGGCTCTTTTGCTCCTGGCTGTTGTTACCGGGGCCAGCATGAAGATACTGACTTCAGCCAGAGGATATTATACAAAGCAGCAGGAGGATCTCGGAAGCCTCAACGGTTTTACGGAGGAGATCATAAGCGGACAGAAGGTGGTAAAGGTATTCGGCAGGGAAGAAGAGTGCCTCAGGGAGTTTAAGGAGAAGAATGAGAAACTCAGGAAGAGCGCCTTTGAAGCCATAAAGTATACGGGGATAATAACTGCAATGAACATGCAGTCAGGGAGCCTTATATTCTATCTTCCGTTTGCCGTCTTGTGCGCTGTCTTTGTGATAAACGGATGGGGAGGAATGACTATCGGAAAAACGATCGCCTTCTTAAGCCTTGCAAAGACCATGAACGTTCCGGTGATCCTGGCTTCCGGGCAGCTCTATTCGATCGTGACGGCTCTTGCCGGGGCAGAGAGGATCTTCGCCATGATCGATGAGGAACCGGAGAGTTATGACGGAGAGATCTCCTTGAGAGACGAGAAGCCGGAGGGAAGGATAGAACTGAAGAACGTGAACTTCAGCTATCTGCCGGGCATACAGATACTTTATGACGTAAGCCTTGCTGCGGAACCGGGGCAGAAGATAGCCATAGTGGGCAGCACCGGGTCGGGAAAGACCACGATAACCAATCTGCTGAATCGTTTCTATGAGATCGAAAGCGGCGAGATACTGATAGATTCAAGGCCCGTCGCCCAAATTGATAAGAGGGATCTAAGACATCTGATAGGACTCGTCATGCAGGATACCCATATGTTCACGGGTACGATTTACGACAATATCCGCTTCGGGAATCCCGGCATTTCGGATGAAGAATGTATAGAGGCCGCCAAAACGGCGAATGCCCATGATTTTATAACGAGGCTTCCGAACGGTTATGATACCGTGCTCACAAATGACGCAGACAGTCTGGCGGAAGGTCAGAGGCAGCTTCTTAATATCGCAAGAGCCGTTGCCGCCGCGACTCCGATCCTTATCCTTGATGAAGCGACAAGCTCCGTGGATCCCAGGACGGAGCGGCTCATACAGGAGGGGATGGATAACCTTATGAAGGGGAGGACGTCCTTTGTGATAGCGCACAGACTGTCGACCGTAATGAACAGCGACTGCATACTGGTCCTCGATCACGGAAGGATCATAGAGCGAGGGACACATGACGAGCTTATAAAGCTCGGCGGGGCATACAGCAGGCTGTATGAGAAGAGCACAGCCTGAGAGTGGATTAAGAGCGAAGAAAAGGAGCATACATGATCGATTATAATACCAGGCTTTTATACATGATGAAGGTCGTAGGGGCCCTGTCCATGCGGTACCGCTTCAGGATGAAGGATGCCGTGGACGGTGATATCCTGCAAAGAGCGGTGCAGCGCGCCATGCAGCGTTATCCTTATCTTAAGAAAAAGATCGCGGTAGATAACGGCACATTTGTGCTGGAAGATAATCCGCTCCCGGTCCCTGTCATGAAGACATCATACCCCATGCCTCCTTTCGGAAGCGATGAGATGAACGGGCATCTGCTGTGCGTGGACTATGAGGATGACTTTATCTATTTCACACTGCTCCACAATCTCGGCGGCGGACGCGGGCTTTTGAGATGGTGTCTTACCGTATTGTATCAGTATGTAACGGACCGTTACGGTACGGAGCCCGCCTGGGAGGGCGTTAGGAAGCCGGATGATCCCTGTGAACCGGGAGAGGAGCTGATCCAGCCCTTCGATAAGATCCCGGATGATACTCCGGTACTCTGGAAGGGATTTCCTCCCGAAGTAAAGCCCATCCTGCCATCCGAGCTGGAGAGCTGCCTTAAGAGCGAGGGAGAGGAGGGCTTTTTCAGGACGACTATCACGCTGAACGAAGGATCGGTTATAGAGCGGGTCAAGGCCTGCAAAACTTCTCCTGCCGTGTGGTTTGCAGTTATCTACTACAGGGCTATCGTCAGATGCCTTAAGGATGTGCCTGAATACATGAACATGGGCATCGCCTGCGATGTGAGCGAAAGATACGGCATATCGGAGAGCATGTCGCTCGTCACCAAGTTCCTGCATTTTGTAATATCAAGAGAGGACAGTGTACTTGATACAGAAAACCTTTGCAGCAAGGGACGGAGCATGATAAAGGAGCAGAAGGATCCCGGAGCGACAGACAGACTGCTCATAAAGGAGCGGGATACGCTTAAAGAAATGGATAAGCTCCCGACACTTGAAGAAAAGATACAGTTTTATATAAAGAATTCCATGATAGCTGACATGGTGCCAAGTGCTTTAGTCAGTTATGTCGGAAAGCTTGATGTGCCCGGGATCGAAAGATACGTTGAGGATTTTATATTGGATTCGGTATCCAATAAGAGCGGCACGGTGATATTTGCGGGAAACGGCAGGTTCTCCGTATCTTTGCTCCACGGGAATGAAAATGCTCCGGTCATCGATGCATATATTAGAGAGCTGGAAAAAGAGGGGCTTAGCGTGGAAGCGATAGAAAAGAACAGAAAACAGAACAACATAGGAGTGGTATTCCCATGATCAAAGATACAAGACTGTATTCCGGATCGCTCATAGGGATGTCGGAGAAGAACCGTCATCTTGTGGAAGCAAATCCCCATATCAGGGTTAAGCTCGACAGTCCGGTCAATGAGGAAAGATTAAAGAAGGCGCTGGAGGAGACGGTAAGAGACTGTCCGTTCCTTTCTTACAATGTGGTGCCGGACGAGGGGCTTTTTCTGAAACTTGAGGAGAACCCGTTACCGCTTGTGCTCTCAGACCATGAATCGCAGGATATCAATACGAAGGAGAATAATCTGCACTCTGTGATAGTGTACTATAAAGGGGACAGTATCACGATATCCATCACCCATGCTCTGACCGACGGATGCGGGATATTCTGGGCAGCGAGGACTCTGCTCGATCACTATTTCGGTATGGAGCAGGGAGCTTATCATTTTTCGGACGAGCCTGACTATGACAGGGAACTTATGGCTTCTGAACTTCCTGTATCGGAAGAGTACCGGGAAATGCCTAAGCCGGACGGTAGTTATCTTACCTTTCAGATGAGCGAGGATAAAGAAGAGTGTGAGTCATTCATACTTAAGATACCATATGCAGGCTTTAAGGAGATGTGCGGAAAGTGGAACGCTTCCGGCCAGACAGCGCTTACGATACTGAGCCTGAAGGCTCTAGCATCGGCTTTCCCGGAAGGATACGATCATGTATCCGTTCGCATGCCGGTCAACGCGAGAAACCTGTTTGATGCTCCTCATACGTTCCAGAATGCGAGCATCGCCAATATGCGTATCTTTTTTGATGTGGATGAGATCAACGCCGGTGAGGCTGATATTGCGAAGAAGACAGCAGACGGCATAAAAAAGCAGAGCGGCAGGGATCCTGTTGCGCATCAGTTCAACGAATGGCGCAAAGTCCTCTATGCAAAAGATCCCGGGGAGCGGATGAAGCTTATAATAGATCTCATGGGACAGGACGCTATCTTAGTCAGCTATCTCGGTAAGGAGCTTGTCGGTGCTTCTTATGCTGAGCATGTAATAGGTGTATACGCTGGAGCCGCGATTTTTCCCCTTATGGTATACGGGAGCGCAGTCGGTGACAGTCTGTATATAAGCGGGTTTGACGCCTGCGACGGAAGGAAATACAAAAAGGAACTGATAACAGTTCTTGAACGATACGGAACAAAGGCGCAGGAGATCATCATATAAGAAAGGATAAACGATGGCTGAAAAAGATTTTAATGTAAGACTGGCAGAAAGCGATGGAGAAAAAGTCGTCATTTCTCTTGAAGGCGTGATCAACAAACTCAGCTGTGATGAAGTTGAGAAAATGATCGAAAAGATCCGCGAGGATAATCCGGAAGGTATACCGGTGTTTGACTTTGAACATGTGGAATACATATCCAGCGCCGGCCTTCGCGTGCTGATGAAGTTTAGGAAGAAAGAGGAGGGTACGGTAAGGATCATCAATGTGCCGGTAGAGATCATGGACTTATTTGATCAGACGGGACTTACCAGTATCTTTGAGATCTTCAAGGCTGTGAAGCACTATGACATGAAGGACCTTGAAAAGATCGCGCAGGGAGCCAACGGCGAGGTGTATCGGCTCGATAATGAAAACATCGTCAAAGTCTTTGCCGAAAAAGCACCCATCGAAACTATAGAGAGGGAGAGGGAGCTTGCAAAGCAGGCTTTGATCTTCGGTATCCCGACAGCGCTTTCCTACATGGTATCCATCATGGAAGAGGAGGGAAAACCCGACCGTTACGGTATCGTCTTTGAGGCACTGGATGCAGATACGCTTTCGATCCAGCTCAAGGATCACCCGGATACTTATGATGAGTATGTGAATGAATATACAGATCTTTATAAGACCATACATGAGACCAAGGACGATACGGGAGCATTCTCTCCGATAAAAGACATCTATATGGAAGCCATTGAGGAATGCAGCGTATATTATACCGATGAAGAGGTGTCAAAACTCAGGGGTCTAGTGGAAGCGGTGCCCGACAGGAAGACGCTGATCCACGGGGATTATCATCCCAACAATATCATGGTGCAGGACGGGGAACTGATGCTGATAGACATGGGCGATATGAGTACGGGACATCCGATTTTTGATTTCCTTGCGACCGCGGCGACTCAGGTCAATCTTGTGAAGCTGTCACCCGAATACGCCGAGTTCCATACACGTATGCCCGTGGAACTGATAAAACGCACGTGGGATCGGCTTATTGAGAGATATTTTGCAGACTACACTGCAGACGAGAGAGCACGCATAGAAAAGCAGATCTGCGATTATTCAAAGCTCAAGGTTGCGCTGGCGCCGTATTTCGGCAGAGGGGCAAGCGAGGAGATAATAAAAGCGAGCGTGGATGATGCAAAGGCAAACTTCATCCCGATGATCGATGAACTGACGGGCGCAGTGGACTGGTGAGCATACTACAACGGAGGAGACAGCCTTGAAAAAGATAGTATTATATTCAAGCAATTCCAAGCACAGAGACAAAAGCTCCAACTGTACGGTATTCCCGAAGTGGGCAATGCAGTGGGACGAGATGGCAGCGCGTCACAAGGACGTGGAGATCACTCTTGTAGTGCAGCTGAGCGGCAGATATTTCCTAGATATTAAGGACGGGGAACTTGTGCAGGAGCCTGAAAACATAAAGGTCATAACGCTTCCGATGGATGCCAAACTTCCCGAGTTTTTGGATACCGTAGCGGCTCAGGAGCCTGATATAGCTGTAGCGATGCCCGGGCCTGTCAGCGGTTATGACTGGAACGGACTGAGGGATGCGGCCATAGCGGAAGGCTTGAGAAAACGCGGGATCGATACGATCTGTTACTCGGCTGACACGGCGCTTGACTGCTTTGACAAGGCAAGGACACACAGGGTATTGAAGGAGAACGGGTTCAGGATACCGGATGCCCTGTACCTGCATCATGAGCTTTTTGTGACCGACAAGCTCGGCGATGTCTGCACGGGAAACGTATACCAGGAATACATCCTTTGGGAGATCGAAAACATGGACATGCCCGTGGTGATAAAGAGCACGACGGGATCCTCGTCGATGGGCATCTTCATTGCAAAAAGCTATGAGGAGGCAAGAGATTACCTGTTGTCTGACAAGCTTACGGAGGATGTGATCGTAGAGCAGTTCCTTGACGGCGAGGAATACGGCGCCGAAGTACACGGCGACCGCGGAAATTATTATGTATCGCCTCCTTTCAGGATATTCAATACGGTGCCGGGACAGCTGAACGACCCTCTGGGGCAGACCACTCTGAAATACGGTCCCATACTGGATGAAGACCTTAAGGTCAGTGAGGTCATGGCAGAGCTAAAGCGAATGGCAGAGCTCATGGGCTTTTCCGGGATAATGGAGGTGGATCTCGTCCTCGTTAAAGGCGAGTGGTACATCCTTGAGGTAAATAACCGCTGGTCGGGGCTTACGACGCTCATCACGGCATCTCAGGGCCGTCTTCCCTATGATGTCTATGTGGATGAGGCTGTGGGAGCGGACCGGGATTATAACGATGTGGAAAGGCTGACCTACGCCTGCCAGTTCAAGATGCCGAAGGTGGAGCTTGAGACGCTGGAGAAGATAGCATCTGAGAAGGCGATACAGAGCATCATACAGTATGAGGTAAGGATACCGGGCCGGGAAATTTTCTGGTTCAACGATACGGTGATAGGCGGGTTTTCCACCATGAAGGAACTGCTAGACGGTTTTGATGCGCTGCAGAAGAAATATCCCGATCAGATACCCGACTTTTTATCAACTGCTTTAAGGGAAAAGGAGGGGTGATATGCGTAACATACTGATAGTCGATGCCTTTTCCACCGGGGTTAATTTCATTGAAGATATAATAATGCGGGGATATAGACCGATAGTCCTCTGGTCCAAACGCAGCGATGATATCTTCACTCTTATGAAAGGAGTGAGGGATCCCATTGAGCACAGATTCCGTGAGAAAGCCGTATTCTACGTGGAAGAAGGTACTTATGATGATACGCTGGCTCTGGTTCGGGAGCTCGACCCAAAGATAGTGCTGCCCGGCGCTGATCTCGGAGTGGAGCTTGCGATACGTCTCGCCGAGGATCTCGGGCTGCCCGGCAACAGTACTTCAAAGATACCGCAGATGACAAACAAATACCTCATGCACAGGGCTCTTACAGATGCCGGGATCCGCGGCATCAGAGGAAAGATAGTGCATGACAGGGATGAGATGCTGGAATTCTACGACAAAGAAGGAATGACCGGATGCGTGTTAAAACCCTATCGCGGCGCAAGTTCAGTGGATGTGCGTATCTGTGACAGCCGCGAGGAACTCATCGCTGCCTATGATGAAGTTTTTTCCACGGGGAATTACATGGGCGGCGAAGAGGAAGGCATGCTCTTACAGGAGAGGATAGTCGGTACGGAATACATCGTGAACACGGTCTCGTATAACGGAAGACACAAGCTTTCCGCGGTGTGGAAGCACTCCAAGAAAAAGGTCGAAGGAGGCGGCATGGTCTATAATTATACCGAGACTTTGAGCCGTCTTGAGACCGGCTGCAGCGAACTTATCAGATACGCTTTTGATGTGCTCGATGCCGTAGGCGTCAGATACGGCAATGTACACAGCGAGTTTATGATAGACGAGAATGGGCCGGTGCTGATAGAGGTCAATGCCCGTCCCATGGGAAGCGACATGCCGGCACAGTTTCTGGACAGGATATGGGGACATCATGAGACCGATCTGGCGCTCGATGCATATCTTCATCCCGACGAGTTCATTAAGCATGCAGGCGATCCCTTCCGTCCTCTTGCCAAGGGACTTAAGAAGCATCTCATATCAAACGACGAAAGAGATTTTTCTTCAGCTCCCGTGCTTTCTCTGATACGCAGGCAGAAAAGCTTCTGTCATGCAAGACTAGGCAAAGCTGTCTCAGATCATCTTGCACGCACCGTGGATCTTGATACGAGCGCGGGCGTGGTCTATCTTGCCAATACGGATGAGAGGCAGCTGATACGCGACAGAGATTTCCTGGAGAGGGCAGAGAGTCTTTATTTTGATATGCTGTTTTTCGGAGCGGGGAAGAAGCCTTATAAGGGAGACGAGAGCGTCCCGGATATTGAAGGATTCATAAAGAAGATCCATCCTGTGGGCAGCGTGATCGTATACTCCGATGAGATCGATGATCTTCCGGATGCTACTGTCGTTGATCATAAGACGATAAAGGATGCCAGGGAGGGATATTCTCATGCGATACTCGATATCGCGCATGCAGACGGCAAGGACCTTGAGACCATGACGGAGACGTTCTTTGCTCTTGCAGACAAGCTGAGGGTCGGAGGACATATCTATGTGCCCGAGAGCACTTACAGGAATTTCCCCTGCGGAGCGGAGTCCGTGGAGATCTTGTGCGAGGCAGCGGATATCGCGATAGAAGCTCCGGATATGGACAGCACAGGCGTGGTAGTCGGCCGGATCGTATAGGGAGTAATGACATGCTTTTGATCAAAGAATACAGCACTGAAGTCAATCACAGGATTCTTTCTCACGGGAAGGATGTCTTCCATAAGGCTCTTGAAGCGGTATTGAAAGGGGAGAGGGAGTTTCATGTAACGGGAGAGAACGGCATCCGTTACAACCTCGAATACAAAGAGAATCAGAGCTGGGCCGAGTCAGGCACTGATTATCCCGACTCTCCTCTGTTTCATAAAGATCCGCTTTATCCGCCTTACTTTTTCTATGACGAATATGACAGGGACAGGCTCTGCTTTGATATCCTGGAAGGCTTTGACAGCGTGTGGTTCGAGGAAGCAAATGAGTATACGGCTGTACTCATCGGAGTGCTCTTAAGATATACAGGTCTTAACATATCCTGTCATGATAAGCGCATACTGTGGTTTTATGAAGAAAACGAAAGGCTGAAGATAACGGAGGAGATACCGCCCGCATCGGATCACGGCACTCTTCGTGTGATACGTGATTTTTATCCGTCGGCTTTTATCTGTGATTTTTACACGATGGATATGGTGGTGCTTTTTCATCATATCTTTTTATATCAGTGGCTTACGTCTTATCCGATGGAAAAGATGAAATATGCCGAGATAGTTGTTGCAAGGAGCGAGGGGATAGGTAGCGTGCTCACGATATACGCAAGAGCGAAGCATTTCCTTGAGCGTTTTAACCTTACTGTGACGCTTCGTCCCGGAAGTTCGAGATATGCGGACAGCATCATCACAAAGTATTTTAACATGCAGCTGACACCGTCTGATGCGGATGAGAGCAATACGGTATATATCACAAATTATTACGGGATACTCTTCACAAAAATGCTCCGGTATTCATCCGGAAACGACTTTGATATGTCGGTGCTGAATCCGGATTTTGTAGCGGAGATGAAGGAGTATGGAGATGCCGTTTTCGGTGACAGGAGGATGCTCGGGATACTGCTGAGAGGTTCTGATTATATAGCTTCCGGTATGAGCGGTGCATCGGCTCCGGTAACTGTCGAGTCGGTCATCCCGAAGATACGTGAGTGGATGGAGGACGGCTATGACGGGATATTCCTTGCTACCGAGGACAGTGATATCTTACGGCAGATGGTAGGGGCATTTCCCGGACAGATCCGTGCCGTATCACAGGAGAGATACGGCATAGAAGATTTCAAAGAGGCCGGCGTAACGACTATAAGCGAACTTGACAGCCTCCGCCATCCCGGCGAGGATTACGATCAGTTCATAGAAGATTCTACGGCTAATTATTTTTACGCCCTGTATCTTCTGTCACGCTGTGAATCATTCATGTATTCCGGACAGTGCGGCGGATCTACCATGACCAAATCCCTGAGTGAAAAAGGATTTAAGAGAATGTGGTGTTTTGCGCAGGATAAGGAGATCTTTGACTGAGGGTATGAAGGAAGGAAATAAAAGAAAACGCAGATCCCATATCCTGATCGAATTCGGGCTGATCCTCATCACGAGCTTCGGTATCCTGATTTTTTTTAATTCGTTCATGTACTGGAGAGGCATAATGTCTCAGATCGTGACGAACACCGCGAGAGAAAATTATCAGGAAGCGGAGTATATTGCCGAATACTATCAAGGTATAGCGCCGTGCGAATGGCTTTTACCTTATTGGCTGGAACATCCTGAGACTATGGAATTTACAGAGAAAGATATCATAGGCGCAGACGTGGTCGAAAGATTACAGATATTTATTGACGCGCATGACAGTACACTTGCTGATGCGAAATCCGGCGAGATCCTTTCTGTTTTGAGCGAAGAAGATAAAGCAGAGTACGCTAAGATCTTATATCGTTACATGGTCTGGTATTTAGACGCCGGATTCGAATCCGATGATGATTATACAACTGAGTATATGGTGGACGGACCGATGATCGCCTGTGTAAAAGACGGAAAGACATACATAGTGATGTCGCTTGAAGAGAATTATCCCTACTCTCCGGGAGATCCGGTCGACATCCTTCCGATGGAGGATACATACAGACTGAAGGATGATGATCTGCCGGTATATCTGGATGAGTGCTATAAGTGGATAGCGCGTACTGATCCGGATGAAAAGAACTACGGCTCCGAGGTCTATCCCTTTACGGATGATGAAGGTAATATATACGGATATATGATACTCGGGATAAATACCAAAGCGATTGATTCCATGAACACCAACTGGTCACACCGTATCATGAAAAGGAATATCATCCTGTCTGTGCTCATATGTATCGTGATACTTCTGATCGTGTATCTTAACGTTATCCGTCCTCTGTCCATGGTCGACCGCGGCGTCAGGGAATATGCGGACAATAAAAACGTGGATGAAGTAAGATCTCTCATGGAAAAGGTCCGGGCGGGCAACGAGGTGGGAAGGCTGGCCGACGGTATCTCGGATATGGCAGGAGAGATAGAGGATCATATCCGTAAGAATGAGGAGATGACCGAGCGGCAGGCCAGAGCAGATGCGGAGCTTGATTTTGCAAGTCAGATACAGACGTCGGCTGTACCGTCTGTATTTCCTCCTTTTCCCGATGAGACGTCGTTCGGCCTTTTTGCGATGATGGATACTGCAAAGCAGGTCGGAGGCGATTTCTATGATTTCTTCCTTCTGACGGATGATAAGCTGGCTGTAGTCATAGCCGATGTTTCCGACAAGGGAGTGCCGGCCGCGCTTTTCATGATGCGTGCCAAGACGCTCATAAAGACATATATGAGCAGCGGACTGTCTCCGGATAAGGTGGCTGATCTTACGAACAGGGCGCTGTGCGAAGATAATGAGATGGAGATGTTCGTTACGGCCTGGATCGGTTTCCTTGACCTTAAGACGGGAGTGATCCAATACGTTCACGCGGGTCATACCTTCCCTGTAGTATTCGGTAAAAGAGGAGCAAAATCCGTCAAAAAGGTCAAGGAGCTGATGTTTGGATATATTGCAGACACTGCTTTCCATACCCAGACTTTGAGGCTGAAAAAGGGCGACAGTCTCTTCCTGTATACCGACGGTGTAAATGAAGCCATGGATCCTGATGGGGTACAATACGGAGAAGAAAGGCTTTTGAACCTGCTCGCTTCATGCGCGGGGGATACAGATGATACGGATGATAATGCCTTTTGCGAGTCGGTGTGTCGTAAGGTGTCGGAAGACATTGACAGATTTACGAAGGGATGTCCTCAGTCAGACGATATCACCATGCTCTGTGTCCGATGGAACGGCTTTGACGGTAAGTGAGAAGGAGATAAGCATGGCAGGTATGACAGCAGCTTATGAACAATACGGGATAGGGCTTGACGGCGTGGTAAATGCCAGAGAACTCGGCGGCTACCGGATCGGAGAAAAGGTGATAGCGAAGGATACCTTTCTCAGGACCGGAAAACTTGACGAAGCGCAGTCTGCGGCAGACATCCTTGCAGAAAAGTACCGGCTTTTATACATCGCTGATTTTCGCATGAGCGAGGAGCAGGAGAGCATGCCGGATATAAAAGTGCCGGGGTGCACGCATATCTCTCTTCCGGTCCTGGAGCAGGCTGACATGGATGAGCCTGATCCCGAGGTCGTGGCAGTGATAAGCGATCCCGCCTCAACGCCGTTGGATCGTTTCAATATACTTTATAAAAAGAACTTTATTAACAATACTCTGTATGTTGATTTTCTTTGCAAGGAGAGAGGAAAGAAGGCCTACAGGGGATTTTTCGAAGCGGTAAAAGCTCTTGAAGCAGAAGAAGGCCGAAGCCTGCTCTGGCATTGTACGGACGGGAAGGACCGTACCGGTCTGGCATCGATGCTCCTTCTGTCTGCGTTGGGAGCGTCAAGAGAGACTATCCTGGAAGACTATATGATGACGAACATCTTCAACGGAACAAGACTTGCAGTAGCAAGGAAAGAGGCAGAAAAATTCGGCTTTTCTTCTGATAAGACCGGGGTATATCTCTTCATGGCAGGCGGCGTGATCCGGGAGTTCATGGAGCATGCGATAGATACACTTGAAGAAAGGTATGGATCCGTAATGGGATATCTTTCAGAGGAATTAGACGTAAGCGAAGGAGACCGTCTCGATCTTAGAGAATGTTTCCTGAGAGACGTAACTACGGGAGAATAAGTATGGAATGGGAAGTGGGTCTGATCCAGTGGATACAGACGAATCTAAGCTCAGCAGGCGGCTTAGCCGGGCTGTTTTCTTTCATCGGTTCCGAGACAGGGCTTCTTTTGCTTGTGATGACCGTGATGTTCTGCTGGAGGAAAAAAGCAGGTCAGAAGCTTTTATTGATAGTTTCTGCTCTGAACATATGGCTTCCCATGATCAAGTCGATCGTGCTGAGACCAAGACCGTATATGGAACATCCCGATAGGGTAAAAGCACTGGTACTTAAGGAGACAGAAGCCAGGGATGTAGTGACTCAGGGCTATTCCTTTCCCAGTATGCACAGCGCATCCGTCCCCGCATTATACTTTACGCTTGCAAAAGAAGTTAAAAAGAAATGGCTTTGGATCCTGGCAGCCCTCCTGACTGTACTGGTTGGTGTCTCAAGGTTTGTAGTCGGCGAGCATTATCCGACTGATGTGCTGGCCGGATGGATCCTTGGCTTTGCGGCGATAGGGGTATTTGCGCTTATGGACAGATATGTACATAATGAGTGGCTGTATTATCTTATATTGTTAGTATCTGCCCTTCCTGGATTATTCTATGTCCGCACGAACGATTTTTATACTTCTCTGGGGTGCCTCATCGGTGCTGCCGTGACGATCCCTTTTGAGAGGAGATTCGTTGATTTTCAGGATACAAGAAAGATCCCGGCAATGATCCTCAGGCTGACCGGAGCGTTATTATCATACTTTGTCATTAATTCGCTGCTGAAGATTCCCTTTGATAAGCAGTTTCTTGCGGAAGCAAGCCTCGCCGCACTTCTGGTAAGAACGGCCCGGTATGCGATCAATATTATTCTTGTGATGGGCGTATATCCGAAGATCTTTCCTCTGTTTGAGAGGATTGGTCATAAGTAAATGATACATATTGATTAAGGAGACAGATTACATGAATAGTAAAAGATCATTAAAAGATACCATCGTACCAATAATTGTTGTTGGAGCGGTCTTTCTGGGCCTTTTTGCTTATCTGTTATTTATCATTCATCCAACAGATATACCTAATGATGAGATAATGTTGGGCTTTCTTGCCATAAGCTATCAGGTGATATTCCTTACTACCTCACTGCTTAGTATGCTTTCAGACAGAAGTGAGACCATATATTGGGAGAGATTTACAGAGTACGTGATGGTTTACCCCAAAATCATTAATTTTATAGGTCTTTCGGTAGCAGGATACGTTTCACTGATCGTTCAAACAATATGTTTCTTTAACATAGACTGGAAATATGGCTTTTTCATAAGTTTTTGCATAGGTATTGCAATTATCATACTACTCTGGTGGAAAATGAGTTCTATCTACTTTTGGAGGAATCATTATCTGAAGAAATTAAAGGAAACGGAAAAGGCCAGGATAAAGGGACTGGAAAAACTGGAGCAACTAAAAGAAAACAACAGTCCACTGACGTTAGCAAGTCTGCTGAAAATAAAAAAACTGTTTTCGATAAAAGAGCGGCTGGACATTATTCGCCTGAGTTTAGGAAAAGAACAATCAAAGAAGACAAGTTTTACTTCTAAAATAATAGACGAGGTAGGAGAGCAAATCATTGCTAATCTGTATACGTTACGTGAGTTCACCTACGCCTCTATCGATAATCATAATTCCCGGACTACAGAGGAGAATCTAGATTATCTTGTTGAATTAATCTGTTATGACATGCATATAGATGAAACAATGCGGGACAGATGTTGGGATTATATCCGGAATATTTTTGATTATATGAATACTCATAATAAGTCGTATTGGATCAGTCTTTGTTTAGAAAGCAATTCCGACATATTTAATGAACAATTGAACGCGATCTATTCTACTCTGAGTGTTGCTATAAGACAAGCAATAATGAATCAGCCCAAAATTAAGATTAAGAAAAGGAATCTTGCTGCATCATATGTGGCTCTAAATGATATTCAGCCTTGTCCGGAATCTACTAGAGATGTATTGTATAAGTTTCTAAATATTATGCAGCAACAACAAAGTGATTGTATGAAACATAATCTTATTTTGTTGTATGAGATTGCCGAATACATCATACAGGATGTCGATCGACTGAATATATGGAAAGCTCTAATAGAAAAGAATGATGCTGGAAAAGAATGGCAGTCTGCTTTTATTTATTACTTTTACTGTAAATATTATCCATATCCTTGGCACATTGAAAAAGGAGAAGAGGGTACAGTCCGGAATTATGTAGAGCATCACGCTGATATTGTAGAGGAGGTTACCGGATTACTAAAGAAATACGGGAAATTCGTTTCAGATTATGCTTCTTTTGCGTTGAATAGTGATCTATCGAAAGAATTAGAAGTGCTTATTTGGAGTTTGCTAAAATATCCGGATTTGATAAAAACGTGCCCAAGGGTAAATGTTATTTTTGATTCTACTTATGAATCGAATTCTTTTGATCTCATTTTTAATGTGGTGGGTGAAGATGATCATCTTTTGACGTTATTAATTAGAGCATACAGCACAGTGGTGTTTATGCTGACCTATGAAGATGTTGAGTGGGATAGTAACAGGGACGAAGAGATTGTTGAGAAGATAATTGATATATACAACAGAAAAACGGAGCATGATGAAATTCTTAATTCCGTATATGAGGCTTTCATGTGTGAATATGTCCCTGCAGCATCAGCGGCAAGAAAAAAATATGTAAATAGACTTGTAGAAACAAAAGATTATAAAAAACTTGAAAATGTACTATCATACGACAAATATGTCAATGATTTTATAAAAGACCAAATTCCTGATGAAAGCGGATCATATTATAGAGTTTATTTATCTACACAGAAAGGGCCGTGCACAATAGTTGTGCCCCTAGAAGATGTTTATACGCCCAATCAGGACTCGGGTTCAGAAAACAGCACTGATGAATCTTCAGTAAGCAATGAGCCTTCTACCATAGAGAGTGACGAGATTGATAGAGAATCACGGAATGAAGAACAGAAAGAAAATGTTTTGGACGGGATAAAAACTAAACTGATCAAAAGGGAATACCGACCTACCGGAAAGAATAAGAAAGAGATGATCGATTTCTGGAGAGGTATACGAGGAAATATACCCGAGTCCAAGCGGAGTGTATTGAAGGAACTTGATGATTACCTTGCGGCTCTTACAGGTGACATTTAACACTGTAATATTGACGTATCAGAAGATAATCCCGAGGCGTGAATTAGACAGCTATTGAGCATCGCCCGATGTAGGGGTGTCAAAAGGTACGTCTCCCTGACAACCCACGAATGTATAAAGGAGAGGCAGATATGAAGACCAATAATCCCAACCAGGCATATATTGACATTCTGAGATATTACACCGAGGCGGCAGCCAGAGATATCGATATCAGGGATGATGGAACGTGCACGCCGGCGGCATATTCTGTCAATCCGTTCTACGGGACAGTGCTTGGTATGAACGATGAAGATTTAAGTCATCACAGACTTTTTTATACATTCATTCAGGAAGATAACGATCTGTGGAGGGAACTGTTTGCAGGTCCCGGAAGCACGGATTACGTGGATGTCAATGATACCGAACTTGCTGATGTCAGCTGGAATCTCAATGACAGTCAGGTGGATGCGCTTAAGACCGCAGTAAGAATGCCTGTCAGTCTTATTCAGGGGCCTCCCGGAACGGGGAAGACACATATGATCCTGGCACTTCTATACGTGCTGGCTGTTGTGAAGCAAAAATCAGTGGCGGTTGTTTCGGTGAATAATGAGGCGATCGCCAATATAACCGATGACATCTTTCTGAATGCTTCTGCTCCTCAGTATGTAAAAGCACTGAAGGAGATCACAGCCAAACTCGGGAACACCGAAAACAAAAAAGCCTTTAACAGAACAGGGTTCATTTACCAAAATCAGAAATACGAATTTGAAAAAACCAATAACTGGTTTCTTCGTCCAAATCCCGACGGAAATATAGAGAAGGAATTCCGGAAAAAGTACAGGATCATCACATCTACTCCGCATTCATTGATGAAACTGTTTTTTGACGGCTTTTCCGAAGATGCCATGTACGATTATGTGATAGTCGACGAGACATCTCAGATGGATTCAATGCTTGGACTTGTTACAATGTTCCCGGCAAAGCATTTGGTCCTGGTGGGAGATAACAAACAGATCCCGCCGATCGTCGAGGAAGAGGATTACAGAGATCTCTTCCTTGGTGGAGCCAATAATATATTTATGCTCAAGGAGCAGCGAAGCTTTCTGGACGTAGCCGGATTTGTTCTCAGAGACCGTCTGACAAAAGCTTTTGGAGAGAAGGATGCCGGGAGGATCTTCAATGATCTTGGCAGGATGCTGCTGATCCATTACCGGTGCGCACCCGGGATCTTTGAATTTTGCAGAAGACATTTTTATAACAAAAAAATGGAGATAATCGGTGAGGACAAAACAGGAACGGGTAATCCGTGTCCTATGAAGTATATTTTTTACCGCGGGAACTTTACCGAGAAATGCTTTTTGGGAAAGACAATGTGGCGAAAAAAAAGAGGCGTCGACAGATTATATCCGGTTAGATATTCTCCCGGTGAGAATGAGGAGTATAAAGCTGCGGAGCAGGTTGCCTGTGTGAGGAGCCTGTACCAAAAGGCAGATAACAGTCCCGGTGTACGGGTAAAACCAAAAGAGTCTTCCAGAAATATGCGGCAGATCCATATTTTTCTTGCAGAGGAGTTTGATAACATACTGGAAGAGATAAAAAGGGCCGATGAAACGGACGGCAGTTATTCCGTTTGCATATTGTCTCCTTACAAAGCGCAGATATATGAGCTTAGAGAGCGGATATACAAACTGAAAGAGGGAGTCTCAGATCCCAATGCAACAGATGTATTTCCCGTCAACAGGAGATGGCCTCTGGACTCTGTCTTGGCCAAAGACCTTAAGACAAAGCCGGAGGAATGGGGGAAATACCTTGAGATCGTCGGACCTGAAATGATAACAGATAATGAAGACCCCGAGGATGATGAAGATACTCAGGAAGGGATCAGCGCCCTGATCCTGAAAAACAGCAAATCTCTCACCATACATTCTGCTCAGGGTCAGGGATTTGATAAGGTCTATCTGATGCCGGTCGATGATGATCCCGCGCGGTTTGGAAGATGGGAGCCTCCTTTTTCACAGCAGGGCAATCTGGTCAATGTGGCCGTATCACGTGCAAAGAAGGAGTTTTGCATCATCGCATCCGCAGAGCTTATGAGCGATGAAATGAAAAAGGAATATCATGTTATCCCGGACAGTATTCCTGCGACTAAGGAAGAAAGCAATAAAACAAACGGACAGGATACCTCTCAGAACAGATATGTGGATAAGCTTATAGAGTATATTTACTCGGCATATTCTGACACGGGCAGAGACAGTTTCTTCTTAAAGCCCACTTCTAAGGACAGGAATGAATACGGGTTCCATGAAGCGGCCGTACATACGTTGTTCGAGATCCCGCTTCAGGATGTAACAGCATGGGCAAAAGAAAAGGGCCTGCAGCTGCTCTCGGAGTGCGAAGATGTGATAAGCGGTGTTACATCTCTTTCATATGATGAGGCAAGAGTCGATATGTTTTTGGAACTTGCCTGCAGTAAGCTTGGATTTTCGTTTGATGCGGTTGATATGGATGATGATGGGAATCTCCTGAAAAAATACCGCCAGGCAGATCTTGCCGGTATGTGTATGGATTTTGCCGTAAGGGATCAAAACGATTCTATATTATGCTATATAGAGGAGGACGGGAATATCCACAGATACAGGCAGAGAGAGGATAACAGCGTGATCAGAAATCTGAAGGACTATGTACCGCTTCAAAAACTTATCAACGCAATAGCCTCTTACGAAGAAAAAAACCGTAAATGCATGGAGGCAGATGTCAGATTATTCAGGTGGAATTCTGACGGCTCTCACATGATCATCTGTGACGGAAGTGATGATGGTGAGAGAGAGTGGAGAAAAGAGCTCCAAAGAGAAGCAAAGGGTGAAAAATGGGATTCCGGTGTTCAATGGAAGGATCAGATAGATAAGTTCTATGAATATTTTGAACTGGAGAAGTTCCTTGGCAGCCTGACATGAGGAATTGAGGCTTTCCGATGATACCGGGAAGCCTTTTTTATGCAGGATCAGACGAGGGTTAAAACGGGGTTTCTTTATCGCGTGATTGTTGAATGAGCCCGATCGTGTGTGATATCATTAGGTAATTTCAGTAATAAGGAGAAAATGACATGCTGCGTAAAAGAGGGTACGAGTTTCTGCTGTTGATCACATATGTCGCGATGGCCGCGGTATGTGTCTATCTCCAGTTTTTCACGAAGGCACAGGCAGGAAATATTACGAACCTGATAGTGAATATAGCGATGTTTGTGATAGTCGCCGTCATACTTTTCTTCAGTGTGGCCGGAAGCCTTCTGCCGACATCTCACGTCACTGCCGATCTCATACGGGTCACAGAAAAGATAGAAAATGACGCCAGAAATTCACACCGTTTTCTCTGGGAAAAGTATGCCGAAGAGAAAGAAGAGCTCTTCAAGAACCGCATCCTCATCAGGCAGTATCAGGATTATCAGTATGAGCTTGAGCGCATAGTACATACGGATAAGACATATTACAAGTGTGATATAGAGGACTATATCGGATTTGATCTTATAGATTCAACGATCCACCGCGACAGGCTTAATCAGGTCGCGGGTGTCATGACGGGACTTGGTATCCTCGGTACCTTCATAGGTCTCTCACTCGGACTCCAGAGCTTCAACACAGGGACCACTGCGGAGATCACGAACAGCATCGCGCCTTTAATGGGCGGCATCAAGGTTGCCTTCCATACATCGATCTACGGCATGGTATTCTCTCTCGTCTTCAACTATATCTATAAGAGGCGTCTTGATGATGCCGAGAATGCCGTCAGAGCTTTTCTTTCCGCATACAGGAAATATGTCCTGCCCGATACCACGACCGATGGCGTGAACCGTCTGATGGAGCTTCAGCAGCAGCAGACAGAGGCCATCATCAGCATGTCTGATACAGTGGCGCATCAGCTCTCCGAGGGATTAAAGGAGCTCCTCGAGCCGCAGTTTGACCGCTTTGACGAGACCATCCAGAACTTTGCCAACGTGGCAACAAAGAACCAGGCTGAGCAGCTGGGCCGTATCGTGGATGTTTTTATTTCCGAGATGAACAGGTCGCTCGGCAATGCATTCACAAGTCTCTCTGCTACGGTGAATGACACTCTTGTCATTCAGGAAGAGAACAGGAAGCAGATACAGACCATATTTGAAAAGAATCTTTCGACCGCGGAAAATGTGAGCTCGATGTCAGAGCAGACAGAGTCCGTGGCCAATGCGCTGAGACTGTATTCCGACAAGGTGCTCTCGATGGAGAAGCAGACCAATGATACGCTGGATCTTCTGAGGAGACAGAATGAGGCAAGCCAGTCGATACTTAACGGAGCCACCCATTACATGTCGGATCTTGAGAACTACAAGAGATCGATAGATATCTTCTCTGCGGCATATGATGAGAGACTTAAGGCGCAGGAGGCGAGACTTCGCGATCTGCAGAAGCTTACGGAGGCGGTGCCGCTTGAGGTCAATGAGACCTTCAATATAATCAACGAAAACCTGCAGAAGGTTGAGAATCATTTCAAGGATACGATAGAGCATATCAATTCCACGATGGACAGGGTTCCCGAGGTAGTGGATTATTCATACCGCGGCATAGAGCAGGGGCTTAATCAGGTCGCCGCCTCTCTTGAGCGACTCAGGGAAGTGATAGAGACCACAGAGTCCTATTACAGAAGAAGACAGTAGGAAAAGAGCCTGAAGATGAAGCGCAAAAGACGCATCGACGAAGAAACTACATACTGGCTTTCCTACTCCGATATGATGGCGGGACTCCTGCTCGTATTCGTCCTTATCATATCTTTTACGATGCTGCACGCAAAGATGCAGTACGACGAAAAGCAGACAGAGCTCATTGGCAAGGAGCAGGAGCTTGAGGTACAGACGGCGGAGCTTGAGGAAGAGAGAGGGATAGTATCCCAGCAGAAGACGACTCTTGATGAGCAGGAAAAGAAGCTCAATGCGCAGGAGCAGGCGCTTGCCGAGCAGGGCGAGAAGATCGCGATACAGGAAGAGACCCTGAAGGAGCAGCATGAGCTCCTTGACAAGCTCGAAGCCATCATGAGCGAACAGCAGCAGAAGCTCGACGACATCATAGGAGTCAGGGCGGATCTCGTGGAGGATCTCAGCAACGAATTCAATAATTCGGATCTCAAGGTGTCGGTGGATGAGACTACCGGCGCCATAACCTTTGATGCAAGCATCCTCTTTGATTACAATAAATCAGTGCTGAAGCCTTCCGGAAAGGAATTCCTTGCGGACTTCCTGCCGCGCTACGCCGATGTATTGCTCAGCCAGAAGTATAAGGACAATATATCCGAGATACTCATAGAGGGGCATACCGATACTGAAGGCAATTACATGTCAAACCTCGAGCTTTCACAGAAAAGGGCTCTCGCGGTCGCCGAATACTGCCTCAGCGACAACAGCAAGATCCTCTCTGACAAGCAGCTGGAGGAGATGCGTTCTCTCATATCGGCTACAGGACGCTCCTACAGCAATCCCATCTATGATGAAAACGGCAAGATAGACATGGCTGCTTCCCGCCGCGTGGAGTTCTTATTCCGTCTGACGGATGAAGAGATGGTCAGAGAGATGATAGAGATACTCAGCGAGGAGGAAAAGGGTCAGACAGATTAAGACGGCAGGCATGAAAGGAACAGCATGGCAAAAAGTACCGAAGATATAGAAAAGAAACTGATAGAAAGTCTTTCAAAGCAATTTCCCACCAAGGCTGCGGCATCTACCGAGATAATCAATCTGCAGTCCATCCTGAATCTTCCAAAGGGCACCGAGCATTTTCTTACCGACATACATGGCGAGTATGAGCAGTTCAATCATGTCCTGAAAAACGGCTCAGGCTCTGTCAGACGCAAGATCGATGAAGAGTTCGGCAACACCCTGACTCTGAAGGACAAGAAGAGCCTTGCCACTCTTATATATTATCCAGAAGAAAAGCTCTCACTCATAGAAAGAGAAGAAGAGAACATTGATGACTGGTACAGGATCACGCTGCACAGGCTTGTGGCGCTCACGAGGCGTGTTGCTTCAAAATATACCAGATCCAAAGTAAGAAAGGCCCTGCCGAAGGACTTTGCATACGTTATAGAAGAGCTCATCACGGAAAAGGCCGAGGTGCAGGATAAGGAAGGGTATTACAATTCCATCATCTCGACCATCATCTGGCTGAAGAAGGCACCTGAATTCATCACGGCTCTTTCAAACCTCATACAGAGGCTCGTGATCGATCATCTCCACATAGTCGGGGATATCTACGACAGGGGTCCCGGCGCTCATATCATCATGGACACTCTTTTGCAGTACCATTCCGTGGACATTGAATGGGGCAATCACGACATCATCTGGATGGCTGCCGCGACGGGGCATGCGGCATCTGTCGCGACTGTGATACGTCTGTCTGTCCGATATGCCAATCTCAGCACGATAGAAGAGGGCTACGGGATCAATCTGGTTCCGCTTGTGAGCTTTGCCATGGAGACCTATAAGGACAGCGACTGTACTCCCTTTGTGATACGGCCCGGTGAGGAGTACAACCGCCACGACATGGACATGGATGTGATGGTGCATAAGGCCATCTTTGTGATACAGATGAAGCTCGAGGGACAGCTGATAAGGAGACATCCGGAATTTGACATGGATGACAGGCTGGTGCTCGACCATATAGATTACGATAAAGGCACTGTAGAGCTGTACGGCAGGACATATCCGCTGATATGCTCTGATTTCCCTACTATAGATCCTGCAGATCCCTATGCGCTTACTCCCGAGGAAGAAGAGGTGATGGACAGACTCTCGCTTGCTTTCATGCACAGCGAAAAGCTGCAGAGGCACGTAAGATTCCTGTATTCCAAGGGGAGCATGTACAAGGTGTATAACGGTAATCTGCTCTATCACGGATGCGTGCCGATGGACAGTGAGGGGCACTTCCTTTCGATGGAGATAGACGGCAAGGAATACGCCGGACGCAGGCTCTATGACAAGCTCGAGAGCCTTTCAAGAAAGGCTTACTACGCTTCAAACGATCCCCTCGGCAAGAAAAAAGGCCAGGATTATATGTATTATATATGGACAGGCGCCAAGTCCCCGGTCTTCGGCAAGGACAGGATGACTACGTTTGAGAGTTATCTGGTGGAAGATAAGGAAGCACATAAGGAGACCAAGAATCCCTATTATGATCTGAGGGATAATGAAGCGACGGTGGATGCGATCCTTAAGGAATTCGGTCTTGATAATACTGACGATGCACATATCATCAACGGGCATGTGCCGGTAGAGCTGAAGAAGGGAGAGTCCCCGGTGCTCTGCGGAGGCAAACTGTTCATCATAGACGGAGGATTCTCCAAGGCATATCAGTCAAAGACCGGGATAGCGGGATATACGCTCGTCTATAATTCACACGGTCTGAGGCTTGTGGCTCATGAGCCCTTCACATCTGCCGCAGACGCCATTAGGAACGAGACCGACATCGTATCTGATTCGGAGATAATAGAATCAAGCAATGAGAGGATACTCGTGGAGGATACCGACACGGGACGGGAGCTCAGGGAGCAGATAGCGGAGCTTACGGTGCTGCTGTCGGCATATGAAGACGGGACGATACCGGAGAGATGACGGGGGTGTCAGGGGGACGTACCTTTTGACACTTTGTAGTACAAAAGTGTCAAAAGGTACGTCCCCCTGACACCCCCTGACACCCCCTGACCGAAAGGAGATATATCATGAAGACAGTCACACTTGGCAGAACAGGCATTACAGTTCCTCAGAACGGCTTCGGCGCGCTCCCGATACAGAGGGTGTCGATGGAGGAAGGCGTCAGGATACTGCGGATGGCGTACGACGGCGGCATCAGATTTTTTGATACGGCGCGCGGATACAGCGACAGCGAGGAGAAGCTTGGCAAGGCCTTCGGGGACGGCTTTATCGACAGGAGCGATATCATCATCACCACCAAGACGCTGTCGAAGGATCCGGATGGTTTCTGGAAGGATCTTGAGACTTCGCTTAAAAATCTTAAGACGGATTACATAGATGTCTACCAGTTCCATCTGATGGGGGAGTGCTGGAAGCCGGGTGAAGAAAACGGCATGTATGACTGTATGATAAAGGCCCGCGAGCAGGGACTCATACGTCATATAGGCGGCACGGCTCATAAGCTTGGTGTCGCGAGGGAGATCGCAGAGTCCGGATTATATGAGACGCTCCAGTACCCCTTCAGCTATCTTGCAGATGAGAAGGAAAAGGAACTTGTAAGCATCTGCAACAAAAATAATGTCGGCTTTATCGCCATGAAGGCTCTGGCCGGAGGCCTCATCACCGATTCAAAGACTGCCATGGCATTCATGGATCAGTATGACGGGCTGATCCCGATCTGGGGCATACAGAAGGAGGTCGAGCTTAAGGAATGGCTTTCCTTCATGGACGATACTCCGAAGATGGATGATGAGATAAGAGATTTCATCCGGTCGGAGCAGGATAAGCTTAAGGGGGATTTCTGCAGGGGCTGCGGCTATTGCATGCCGTGCACCGTGGGGATACAGATCAATCAGTGCAATCGCATGAGCCTTATGCTGCGCCGTGCTCCGAGCGAGGACTGGCTGAACGAGCACTGGCAGGGTGAGATGGAGAAGATAAAAGACTGCATATCCTGCGGCGCCTGCCTTCCCAAGTGCCCGTACGGTCTGAACATACCTGAGCTTCTGAAGAAAAACTACGAAGACTATCAGGTGCAGCTGGCACTGTGATATACTTTTTTTGATAAGACCGGTCAGGACCGGAGGATGGATGACATGGCGATTTTTGATGAAAAGCTGCTTGCAGATCCGGAGTTTTTCAGGGAGAATACTATACCCGCTCATGCGGATATCGATTATTTCAGGAATGAGGATGAGTTAATAAATGATTCGTCCTCTTTTTATCATCCTCTGAACGGTATATGGAAATTCAGATTCTTTGAGAACGTGTCTGAAGCCTGCGGGGATTTCTACAGTACGGATCATGACTGCAGCGCATGGGATGATATCAGGGTGCCTTCCTGTATCGAGATGCAGGGCTACGGTCAGATCACATATCTTAATACACAATATCCCTGGGAGGCTCATGAAGAGGTGTCTCCCGGCGATATACCTCACTCATATAACCCTGTCGGAGAATATGTGAGATACTTCAGGGTGCCGGATACCTGCGGTGACGATCCCGTATGCATTAGATTTGAGGGTGCAGCCTGCGGGCTTGCAGTCTGGCTCAACGGCCATTATATAGGATATTCGGAGGATTCGTACACGCCGTCTGAATTCGATCTTTCTGAATTCATAGACCGAAAAGGTGAGAACAAGCTTGCAGTTGCTGTCTTCAAATTCACGTCAGGCTCATGGCTTGAGGATCAGGACTGCTTCAGATTTTCCGGGATCTTCAGGAACGTCATGCTTTATTCCATTCCGGATGTTCATATCCAGGATATGGATATCAGGACGGATCTGGATGATGACTACAGGGATGCCACCCTGAGCGTCGTTCTTTCCCTTACAGGAGAAGGGCGGATCGAGTATGATCTGGGCCATAAGGACGAAGGAACCCTGCTTGAAGGTAGTAAGATCTGCGGCAGGGATGTGATCATCGAGCGGAAGATACGTGATCCAAAGAAATGGTCTGCGGAAAAGCCCGATCTCTACACGCTGATCATAAGGCTGTACGATAATGACGGTAACCTTCAGGAGATCGTAAGACAGAGGATAGGTTTCAGGAAGTTTGAGATAAAAGACGGTCTGATGCTTATAAATGGCAAACGCATAGTCTTTCGCGGAGTGAACAGGCATGAGTTTTCGGATATCGGCGGCAGGACCTTAGACGAACTTGAAATAAATGAAGACCTGCTCAACATGAAGAGAAACAACATCAATGCCGTAAGGACGAGTCACTATCCGGATCAGTCGCACTTCTATGATCTGTGCGATGTCCTCGGACTCTATGTGATAGATGAGACGAATCTTGAGACCCATGGAGTATGGGATCCGATATTCCGCGGGAAGATGCCGCTTGAATATGCTGTTCCCGGTGACAGGGAGGAGTATCTCGAGAATATCATCGACCGCGGGCACAACATGTTCATGCGGGATAAGAATCATCCTTCGGTACTGATATGGTCCCTCGGAAATGAATGCTACGGCGGACTCATGATGAAGAAATTCCATGATGCGTTCAAAGGCTGGGATGATACAAGACCGGTGCATTACGAGGGAGTGGTGTGGGATGACAGATATCCCGATACCACGGACATAGTCTCCAATATGTACTGGAGCGTTAAAGACATAAAGAAATATCTTGCAAAGGATGACGACAGACCTCTGATCAGCTGCGAGTATGCTCATGCGATGGGGAATTCCCTCGGCGGCATGAGCCTGTATACCGGTCTTGCCGATAAAGAGCCCCGGTATCAGGGAGGCTTCATCTGGGATTATATCGATCAGGCCGTAAGGACAAAGGACCGCTACGGAAAGGAATACGAGGGCTATGGCGGTGATTTTTATGACAGGCCCAATGACGGAAATTTCTCTGGCGACGGGATAGCCTATGCGCGTGACAGGAAGCCGTCTCCAAAGATGCAGGATGTGAAATACAATTATAGGCCGTTCATCATAGAAGCGGATGAAGACGGATTGACGATATTCAACAGAAATCTCTTTACCGATGCTTCGGAGTATGACTGCGTGGTAAGCGTGGAGCAGGATGGGATGCCCCTGGACGCTATCACCGGGAGGTTTGAGGTGCCCCCTCTTGGGCGCGCAAAGTATTCATGGCCTCTTTTTCTTCCGGATGAAGAAGAACATGAATATATCGTCACGATATCATTTGTGCTGGCGGAAGATACGCTGTACTCGGACAAGGGACATGAGGTAGCCTGGGCGCAGTATGTGTACGGGACTCCGAAAAAAACAGAACACAAAATGATTCCCGTAAAAGTTGTACACGGGATGAACGGGACAGGAGTATACGGCGAAGGCTTCCATGCCATCTTTTCTTCTCTTTCCCAGGGACTTTGCTCGTACAAATACTGCGGAAGGGAGCTTATCGAAAAGGTACCGCATCCGAACTTCTGGAGGCCGATGACAGACAATGATCTGGGTAATCTCCAGTTCCAAAGGTCTGCGCAGTGGAAGGTGGCTTCGGAATTTCCTTCGATAAGGTATTATGATAAGCAGGTGAGATCGGACGAGATAAAGATCAAAGAGAAGAAATACAGCGTGGATGTGTCGTTTGAGTATCATCTATGCACGACGCCCGAAGTAGTGGTTACGGTCACATATACCGTTCACGGAGACGGCTGGATAGATGTAAAGATGACGATGCCGGCTTCTTCAGATGTCGGAGAGCTTCCGGAGTATTCGATGATGTTTACTCTCAACGCTGACTATGATGATGTGGCATGGTTCGGCAAAGGGCCTGAAGAGACTTATGCTGACAGGGATTGCGGAAAGATCGGGGTCTATAACCGAAAGGTTAAGGATATGATGTCCCGGTATCTGAGACCTCAGGAATCGGGAGCCCATACCGGTGTGAGCGTTGCTCAGATCACAGATGATGCCGGAAGGGGACTTACTATACAGGGAAAAGACCTTATGCTGTCAGTCCTTCCCTATAAGCCCTCCGAGATCGAAAATGCGGATCATCATTTTGACCTTCCCGGGATACACTATACCTACGTCAGGGTGGGTCTTGCGCAGATGGGAGTCGCGGGCGATGATGCCTGGGGAGCGCGTACGCTGCCGCAGTATATGATCGACAATAAAAAGTCGCTGAAACTTGAATTCTCATTCAAAGGAGCCTGATCCTTGAAAAGAAGGAGCCTTAACTGGAAAAAGAGCATAAGATTCCAATTTGCAGCTATCTTCATCATCCTGCTGATAGCTGTGATAGGAGCCATATTCTTTGTAAATACCGCTTTTCTTACGAGATATTACATATCAAACAAGAAAGAGGAGATAGTGGAATCCTATGAGCAGATGGATGCGCTTTCCGAAAGCCTGGGAACATCCTCCGAGGAATTCAAGACAGGCGCCGACAGACTCACTGCCGACAGGAGCCTCTTAGTTGTCGTGGCCGATCCCGGCATGAGGATACTCTATACCACGGAACGTGAATCACAGAAGATGACGGAGAGGCTGCTTTGGAGGGCCATATCCGGAGACCCTGTGCAGGAGCCGGGATACAACAACCCTCCCGGTGTCGGAGAGGATATCGGAGACGATGGCGAAGAAGACATGCCGCCTGATGATGTCACTTTGTATGAGACGGATGCATATAAGATAACAAAGAGCACGGATCCTGCGATGAAGTCGGATTACATAGAGTTGTGGGGGTATCTGTCCGGCGGCGATCTGATCTTTATCAGGACTCCTCTCGAGAGTATAAGGGAGAGCGTCAAACTGTCCACGAGATTCATGCTCTATATAGGACTTATGATCGCCGTGGTCGGAGTAGTGATCATATGGTTTGTCACGAGAAGGATCACGGATCCCATCCTTAAGCTCACGGATATCTCCGACAGGATGGCGCATCTTGATTTTGATGTGAAATACGAGAGTGCAGTGAACAATGAGATCGGGGAGCTCGGACTCCATATGAACGAGATGTCCATGCAGCTGGAGCGGGCCATATCCGACCTTAAGAGCGCGAACCTCGAGCTGCAGGCGGATATAGAGAAAAAAGAGCAGATAGAGAATATGAGGAGTGAATTCATATCCAACGTGTCGCATGAGCTGAAGACACCGATAGCTCTTATTTCCGGCTATGCAGAGGGACTCCGTGACGGTATCGCTGATGATGAGGAGAGCAGAAAGGAATATCTCGATGTCATAATCGACGAGTCTGACAGGATGGGAGAGCTCGTAAAAAGCCTTTTAGAGCTCAATCATCTGGAATTCGGAGCGCGCACTGCCGAGATGAAGAGGTTTGATCTGGTGTCCCTTATATCGGGCATCATCTCAAGTTCTGAGATACTTGCAAAGCAGTACGGGGTCAGCGTGAGCTTTGATGACAGCGTAAGAGGATATGTGTGGAGCGATGAGAGCATGACAGAGGATGTCTTCACGAATTACCTTACGAATGCGATACATTATGCCAAAGGAGATAAAGAGATCAGGGTCTCGCTTGAAGATCAGGGTGAGAATATAAGAGTCTCGGTCTTTAATACCGGAGACCGGATCCCTGAGGAAGACATAGACAGGATATGGGAGAAGTTCTATAAAGTCGACAGGGCGCGTACACGTGAGGTCGGAGGTTCGGGCGTCGGACTCTCGATAGTGAAGGCAGTAATGGAAACTTTGAATAAACCTTATGGTGTGGTAAACTATGATGACGGTGTCGTATTCTGGTTTGAGCTTGAAAGGGCCGACTGAATCGGGACATATGATCAAAGCCTTTTATGAGGATGAAAAAGATGATACATGTCAGTGATCATGTAAAAAAGATAATACTGATTTCGGCAGTTGCGCTGTACGCGCTTACAGTCTCCGGCTGTGGCGCGGCGGGCGTGGACCTCTCGGACGAGGACGCCAAAAAGGTCGCTAACTACTCGTCGGATGTCGTGAGCCAGCATAATGACAAGTCAGATACCAGGCTGGTCAGCCTTGCTACCGTAAAAAAGAAGTATCAGGAGCAGCTCGATCTCGAGATCAAGAGACAGAACTTCAGGGCATTAGAGCAGGGAGCCGAAGAAGCAGCTGCAAGCTCTGATGCGGAAGGCAGCGGCGAGGGAAGCGAGAGCGGAGAGGGCGAAGAATACACCGAGCCCGACATCTCTCTTTCCGAGGCGATCGGAGTGCCGGAGTTTGATGTATATTATACCGATCACGAGATCAGCCCGTCTTATCCCACATCCGGTTCCATGACAGAAGAGGATGTGTACATGGGCATGACGGCAGCTCCCGGAGATACCCTTCTCATAATGCATTTCAACATAAGCAATACCGAAGGTCTGGACAGGCAGTGCGATATCATAGACCTCCATCCTACCTTCAGGGTAAAGATAAACGGAGAGAATCATACGGTGCAGCAGACGATACTGCCGGATGATCTGTCCAAGTATGACGGCACAGTTCCTGCGTACAGCTCGGTCGAAGCTGTGCTCATAGCAGAGGTTCAGGAGAGTGTTGTATCTGATGTCCAGAGCCTCTCTCTCGTGGTAAGATCCGCGGAATCAAGACCTGAATACAAGCTCGAGTAAAACATCGGATATAACATTTATTCCCAATGTCTGAGACTGCTGATATCAAAAAACCGAAGAGAAAGCTGACGACAGTCAGCATCATACATTATGTGCGGCTGGTATACCGGTTCGCGCTTTTTGTTGTCACTCTGGTGATATATATATATGATCTTGTCAGAGGGTATCCCACGGAAGCCCCGTGGCTCAGGTACCCCTATATCATGTGGGCTGTCTGGCTGGTATTCATGACAGAGATGTTTTTCCGTTTCTTTCCGTCAAAGCTCGAGAGTCCCGGATGTCAGAAGCAGTTTGCAAGGAATCACAGAAATACAGGCAATACCGATATCATCATAGAGGACAATAATGCCACTATGCTCGTCGGGATCATATGGATAGCGGGTAATGCCGTCTTCGGGATCTTATATAAGCTTGGGATCTTAAATGACGACATGATGGTCCTGCTCTGTCTTGCATATTCGGTAGGAGATCTGATATGCATCCTTTTCTTCTGCCCTTTTCAGAGCTGGTTCCTTAAGAATAAATGCTGCACAACCTGCAGGATATATAACTGGGATTATGCCATGATGTTCACTCCGCTGATCTTCGTGCGCGGCTTTTATGCATGGAGCCTTCTGGCCGTATCCCTTGCTTTGATGCTCAGATGGGAGATCACTTTCTACAGGCATCCGGAGCGCTTTTCCATAAGGACCAACGCATATCTGAAGTGTGAGAACTGCAATGAGAAGCTCTGCCATCATAAGAACCAGCTTCACTCACTGTGGAAAAGAACAGCTGAACTTACCGCCGAGAAGATCCGGTTGCTGAAAAATATCTGACATGCTATTATCTTAGCTGGTTTTGCGGTGTAAGCCTCTGAAACTATCAGGAAGAGGCCTTAAAAAGAGGCCTTTAAAGAAAGGCGTATACAGGAAATGCCCATCTGTGTTCAAAAAGATCTTCCGGCAAGAAGCATACTGGAAAAAGAAAACATCTTCACCATGGAGCCGGAACGCTCCATGCATCAGGATATCAGACCTCTTGAGATATGTATCTTAAACCTCATGCCTTTGAAGGAAGACACTGAGCTTCAGCTTTTAAGATCTCTGTCCAATACACCGCTTCAGATCAACGTGACCTTCATGATAGTGAAGAGCCACGTCTCGAAGAATGCTTCCGCGAATCACCTGAATCAGTTTTATAAGACCTGGGAAGAGCTGAAGGATATGAGTTTTGACGGGGTCATAATCACGGGCGCTCCGGTGGAACTTATGGAATACGAAGAGGTGGATTACTGGGAGGAACTTACCCGCATCATGGACTGGACAAGGACTAACGTCACTTCCACTCTGCATGTCTGCTGGGGAGCCCAGGCTGCCCTGTATCACCATTACGGTCTCCCGAAGAGAACCTTTGATACCAAGCTTTTCGGTGTATACCAGCACAGGGTCATGAACAGGAAGGATCCTCTGGTCAGAGGATTTGACGATCTCTTTTATCTTCCTCATTCCAGATATACGGAGGTCGCAAGGGAAGATATACATGCATGCCCTTATCTTAATGTCCTCGCGGAAGGAGATAATAAAGCCGGGGTATGCCTCTGCACCGCGATGGAGGGGAGGCAGGTCTTTCTTTTCGGACATCCCGAATATGACAGGCGGACGCTGGATACAGAATACAGACGTGACAGGGACAAAGGGCTGGATACGGCGCTGCCCGTCAATTATTATCCCGATGACGATCCTTCAAAGAAGCCCATGCTGCTTTGGAGGAGCCATGCCAATATAATATATACGAACTGGCTCAATTATTACGTGTATCAGAATACTCCCTACGACATAGGAGGAATACAGGATATGCATGCCAGGCTTAATTCCGAGGAGAAGCCTGTAAATAACTACATCAATCTGGCCTCGGACGAATACGCCTGACGGACCACTCAGTGTGCGTCACATAAGACCTGGAGATAATGAGCGTGGTCTTCTGGTTTGACTGACGTCAAACCAGCAAAATATAAAGGAGGAAGTTGTTATGGGTGGTTTTTTTGCTGCGGCGCTGAAAAATGACTGTGTGTTCGACCTTTATTTCGGTACGGACTATCATTCTCATCTCGGCACAAGACGTGCGGGAATGGCTGTTTTTGACGGCAAGGAGGGATTCAACCGCGCGATCCATAACATAGAAAACTCTCCCTTCAGGACCAAGTTCGAATCTGATTTCCATGATATGAAGGGTAATACGGGAATAGGCTGCATATCGGATTATGAGCCCCAGCCCCTTATAGTAAGATCACATCACGGCACCTATGCCATCACCACGGTAGGCAAGATCAATAATATCGAAGAGCTTTCAGAGAGCGTGATAAAGGCTTCGGGCACGCATTTCCTTGAGATGAGCGGGGGATCGATCAATGCTACGGAGCTTACGGCGGCTCTCATCAATCAGAAGGATAATATCATCGACGGCATAAAGTATGCCCAGGAGACCATAGACGGATCAATGACAATGCTGATACTTACGCCTGCAGGCATATACTGCGCCCGCGACAGACTGGGACGCACGCCTCTTACCATAGGCGTCAAGGACGACGGCTTCTGCGCATCTTTTGAGAAATTCGCCTATCTGAATCTCGGATACAGAGACTATAAGGAACTCGGCCCCGGCGAGATAGTCATCATGACGCCCGAGGAAGTGAAGACTCTCGTCCGCCCCGGCGACAAGATGAAGATCTGTACATTCCTCTGGGTTTATTACGGATATCCGTCATCAGGATATGAAGGAGTCTCCGTGGAGGAGATGCGCTACCGCTGCGGACAGCATATGGCGGACAGGGATATGATGACAAGATCGGATATAGATATCGTGGCAGGCGTGCCTGACTCGGGTACGGCTCATGCTGTAGGATATGCCAATGAATCGGGAGTGCCTTTTTCCAGACCTTTCATCAAGTATACTCCGACCTGGCCAAGGTCTTTCATGCCGACTCTCCAGTCAAGACGGGATATGATCGCCAGGATGAAGCTGATACCCGTTCATGAGCTTATAGACGGCAACCGCATACTGCTCATAGACGATTCGATCGTCAGGGGCACTCAGCTTCGGGAGACAACTCAGTTCCTGTATGATGCGGGAGCGAAGGAGGTGCACGTGCGCCCCGCATGTCCTCCGATCATGTTTGGATGCAAGTATATCAACTTCTCAAGATCCACATCGGAGCTCGAGCTGATAGCAAGACGCATGGTGAATAAGGAAGAGGGACAGGAGGTTGAGAGAGCTGTCCTTGACGACTATGTGAATCCTGATTCGGACCGGTATAAGAAGATGGTAGAGGACATCAGACGTCAGCTTGGATTCACTACGCTCAGCTTCAACAGGCTGGACGATATGCTTGATTCATGCGGCATTGACAGGGATAAGCTGTGCACGTATTGCTGGGACGGTCGCGGGTGCGATTAACTCTGTTCATCATGCTGAGCACCCGCGCGCGAACGGATGTTCGTAATTTAGTACATGGCATTCTGTTGACTTAAAATAATTAAAGCATTATATTTAGAAGAGAATGAGAAAGATATGATTGTATGGGCAAACCTGTCGTGAGGCAGGGACGCAAAGCTAAAGGGTCTGGCGGATGTCAGACAGCCAGTTGCCATGCAGTCTCAGTTCTTCATGGATGAAGAAAGGAGAAGGACATGAAAAAGATATATGCGGCTTTTATCGGATTCACATTAGCAGTAATCCTTGTGACGCTTCCCCTGGCAAGCGTGCTTGCCGCAAGAGAGGGAGAGGCAAAGAGTACCGAAGCTATAGGTGCATCGGCGCTTAACAGCTCCAACGTGAACAAACTCAATAATATGATGCTTGATAAAATGAACGACCTCAGAGCTAAAGTAGGCGTTGGATCGCTGTCTATCGACAGCACCCTGAATTCCTACGCAGCGACCCGGGCGGTGGAGGCTACTACAAAGTGGTCACATACGAGGCCCAACGGAGCTCAGGGGTGCGACATGATCCCCGGTAACAAGTGGAGGGGTGAGAATCTCTCGTACGTATGCTTCCCTGATTTCGGCTATTCCGATGAGGAGCAGAGCGAGGCGGCTCAGATCATGTTTGATAACCTTGTGGCATCACCTACACACTATGATAATATGACATTTGGATCCTTTACCAAGGTTGGGATCAGGACTAACGTTGCCAATACCGCTGATGGGACGAGGCTTACCACAGCCTATCTTTTCTCCAACTGATACAGATACTGCTACTTGATACTGACGGGGAGTCCATGGACAGGGCTCCCTTTTTTAATGATGAAGGTGTGCCCTTCATCGATACTTAGACAGACCATGAACGGAAAGCTTTTTATAAAAGGATTAAAAGACGGAATACCTATAGCTCTGGGATACCTTGCGGTTGCTTTTGCGCTGGGCTTTGCTGCAGCAGGCACCGGCATGAATGCCCTCCAGAGCTTTTTCATGTCCTTCGGGATGCTGGCATCGGCGGGAGAATATGCAGCCATAATGCTGATAGGGTCTGCGGCCGGCATAGGAGAGATGATAGCAACGACTCTTGTCATCAATCTGCGGTATTTCCTTATGAGCTGCTCTTTGTCACAGAAGATAGAGGAAAAGACTCCCATATGGAAAAGGCTTCTGCTCGCCTGGTTTGTGACGGATGAACTTTTCGGGATATCCTCTGCAGTGGAAGGCCGTCTGGATCCCGTGTACACGTATGGAGCTGCGGTGGTGTCGGTAGCAGGATGGACCCTTGGCACTGTGCTTGGCGTTGTGGCGGGAGAGATATTGCCTGACAGACTCGAGTCGGCGCTCAGCGTTGCTCTCTACGGCATGTTCCTTGCGATAATCATACCGCCCGCAAGAAAGAGCCGTTTCATGGCATTGCTGATCATCATTTCAATGGCAGCGAGTATTTTATTTGCCAGTCTTCCTCTGCTCAGCAGTATATCGGAAGGCTTCAGGATCATCATCCTGACTGTAGTGACAGCAGGCGTGGCAGCGGCTGTCAGGCCTGTCAGTGAGGAGACTTAGGAATGGGCAGCAGGATATATCTTTCACTTGTGATCATGATACTTACTATATACGCCATCAGGGTAACGCCTTTCCTTATCTTCAGGAAAGAGATCAAGAACAGATGGGTCAGATCCTTTCTGTATTATGTGCCCTATGTGACGCTGGCTGTGATGACCTTTCCGGCAATACTGTCCGCAACGAACTCGGTGTATTCCGGATGTGCCGCTCTTGTCATAGGCATACTCGTAGCGCTATTCGGTGGGGACCTCTTCACGGTTGCAATAAGCACCTGTGTTGCGGTATTCTTAGTTGAGTTATTTTTATAGGAGAACAGAGAGGAACAGTATGAAAGAGATACTTTGGGACATCCTTATGATAGGGATAGGCGTGGTACTGGTGATCTATCCGGGCCAGGCCATGGATATCGTGATCACCGTGATAGGCGTCCTGCTTCTGGTTGCAGGCATTGTGGGAGTCATCATGGGACTGAAGAGCGAGGGAGCTTACAGAGCCTATACCATGGGCGGAGCTGCCGTGTCGATAGTCGGCGGCATCATATGTCTCGTCCAGCCCGGGCTTATCGAGCACATTCTTCCGATAGTGATGGGAGTGCTGATACTGCTGACCGGTGTATTCAATATCGGTAATGCATTTTCCGCAAAAAAGGCCGGAGCGTCCAGATGGGTGGTCTCGCTCATCCTTGCGCTGATCACCGTGGCTCTTGGAGTTGTGATACTTGTGAACCTTGACAGTACTGCCAATCTTCTTACGAGGATCACGGGACTGGTTTTCATCTACAACGGACTGTCCACAATTATCATGAGGCTGCTGCTTAACAGGGCATAAGGAGCTTGGATGAAGAATTATATCAGGATAGCAAGGCCCGATCACTGGGTCAAAAACCTGTTTATCGTACCGGGGCTGGCTGTAGGCTTTCTTCTGGTAGACATGCCGCCTGTATCGCAGCTTATCTACAGATTTATCATAGGATTTGCCGCAACATGCATGATAGCTTCCGCCAATTACGTCATCAATGAATGGCTCGATGCGGAGTTTGACAAATATCATCCCACTAAAAAATTCAGGCCGGTCGTATCGGAGAATATGAAGTTTTCTCTTGTGATGCTGGAATACGTGATCCTGTCCGTCGCGGGACTGGCGCTGTCACTGCTTATCAATACAGGCTTTCTTATCACTGAAGTATGGCTTCTCGTCATGGGCGTACTGTATAATGTCAAGCCTGTGCGAACCAAGGATATACCGTTCCTTGATGTTATATCCGAGTCGGTCAATAACATGATAAGACTTCTGCTCGGATGGTTCATAGTGACGGATGCTTCGGTTCCTCCGGGAAGCATACTGCTCGGCTATTGGATGGGCGGAGCCTTTCTTATGGGCATCAAGCGCTTTGCCGAGTACCGCATGATAGGAGATCCCGATACCGCAGGGCTATACAGGAAGTCTTTTGCCGCATATTCGGAGAAGACCCTTCTGTGCTCGAGCATGTTCTATGCTTTCTGCTCCACGTTCTGTATGGGGCTTTTCCTTGTGAAGTACAGGATAGAATACGTGCTCGCGATGCCGTTTCTTTTCCTGCTCTTCTGTTATTACCTGTACATTGCGTTCAAGGACGATTCGGCTGTCCAGAAGCCTGAGAAGCTGTATAAGGAGAAAAAGCTCATGGCTTTTGTGCTCATGATAGTTGTGATATTTATCATACTTACCTTTGTGAACATTCCGGCTCTGAAGCTGTTCCAGGATCCGTTCCTGATAGAGATCTAAGGGAGATATCGATATGAGTGAGAAAAACAAGATCCTTTTATTTTACCCTCCGGGTCCCATGTACCAGAGGGGTGAGGACAGATGCCAGCAGGCTGTCGACGGAAGCTCCGCCGAGGATATGAGAGCCTGCAACGATCTGGGTTATGCGGCGGCAGTGCTCCTTAAAAAGGGGTACGAGATAATGCTGAGAGACTACCAAACAGAGAAGTGCAGCATCGAGGAGATGAATTCCGAGGTGGATGTGTTCAAGCCCGACATGCTGATGATGAGCACAACCAACACATCTGTCTTTGAAGACATAAAGATCATGAAGGCACTGAAGAAGAGATGCAATGCCGTCACCGTCTTCAAGGGCGCTATCTTCTATGCTCCCGAGCAGGAGATGCTGGATCTTCTGGATCTTACCGATATAGATTATCTCATAGGCGGAGAGGTGGACTTTGCAATAGGCGGCATCGCAGACTATGCCTTAAGGGGTGAGGGCGATATAGGAGCCGTGGACAACATCCTCTATAAGGATGCTGAGGGCAGGCTCGTACAGACAAAGTTCCATGTATGGGGAGAGGATCTTGATTCCCAGCCGTTCCCGGCCAGGGATTACATGAATAATGCTCTCTATAAAAGGCCCGATACCGATGCTCCGATGGCTACGATACAGACTGCAAGAGGGTGTCCTTCAAGCTGCGTCTTCTGCCTTACTCCGGGTATCTCCGGTAAGTGCGTGAGATTCAGGAGTCCGGAGAATGTCATGGCCGAGCTTACGGAATGCTATGAAAAGTACGGGATCAAAGATTTCTTCTTCAAGGCTGATACCTTTACGATCAATGCGGAGTGGGTCAAAAAACTCTGCAATATGATCATAGAGTCTCCGCTGTACGGCAACATCCACTTTACAGCCAATTCCAGAGTCAATCCGCTGAAGAAGGAGACTCTGGAACTTATGAAGAAAGCCGGCTGCTTCATGGTGGCTTTCGGATTTGAATCCGGAAGTGATGAGATCTTAAAGAAGATCAAAAAGGGAGCCACGGTCGAGCAGAACCTTCAGGCTGCAAGATGGTGTCATGAGGTGGGTCTTCCCTTCTGGGGATTCTTCGTCATAGGATTTCCCTGGGAGAATAAGGGCCATATCATGCAGACAAAGAAGCTCATATATAAGGCGGATCCTGATTTCATAGAGGTCAAGATGGCGCTGCCTTATTACGGGACTCCTCTCTATGATACCTGCAAGGAAGAGGGACTGCTTGCAAAGAATGTCCTCGGAAGTGATTTCTTCCATTCGAGCATGAACGGAACGAAGTACCTTACGATCGAAGAGGTGGAGAAGCTCAGGAGAAAGATAATCCTCGGCTTTTATCTCAGGCCGAAGTATATATTCCATAAGATGTCGGAGTGCGCAAAGCAGCCTTCCGTATTCCTTAATTACTGTAAGTACGGTATAAGGCTTGTGGTCAATCTCTTTAAGTGATGGTACGGCAAAAGCTATACGACAGGCTTAAGGAATACGATCTTATTGTCTTTGACATGGACGGCACGCTGTATTTCCAGAGAGGGATGCAGCTTGCCATGGCTGTAAGGCTCATGCGCCATGCGCTGACTGCAAAGCACGGCTTCAGGCATCTCTCACTGATACTCTCATACAGGAAGCTCAGGGAAGAATGGGACAGCATGCGGGCTGTCACGGATGACGAGCTCTTTGACAGTCTGTCACGTAAGAGCGGCGTCAGCCTGGAAGACATAAAAGATTTGATATCAAAGTGGATGTTTGATGAGCCTATGGATGTCGTGAGAAAATGCAGGGACAGGGATCTCATCGATACTATGGAAGCTCTCAGGGCAGCAGGCTCTAAGATCGTTATCTATTCCGACTATCCGACCGAAGAAAAATGCAGGGCTGTGGGTCTTGAAGATTTTGATCAGATATACTGCGGCATGGATGAGATAAAGACCATGAAGCCCAATCCGTCGGGGCTTTTCTATATCATGAACTCTTACGGCAATGTCCCGGCCGCAAAGGTCATCATGGTAGGTGACAGGGATGACAGAGACGGAGCTGCCGCCAAAGCCGCCGGGACCGATTCACTGATCCTCCGGAGATTCAAAGTATTCAGATATTTCTGCAGCGGTCTCTGAAAAGACTAAACTTTTTCCGATTTTATCCGATATATAGATTAGTAAGCGGATATTACAGATCCGTTTGCATTATAAGAAACGGATTTCTTTACTCAGTAAAGGTGTGTGCGCGCCTTATCTGAGAGTCGCAGGTGGGATAAGGATATCCCGCTGCGACAAGCATTTTGTCACGATCATGGAGGATAAGACAATGGTAGATTTTAATTCGAGCATTTCCAAGGTACCTGCATATCAGAACAACTTTGCCAATCAGGGCAGGACAGCCAAGGCAGGGACACCCCAGGAGACAAATGAACAGTTTAAGGCCGGAGCCAGGGGCAAGGATGCAGGGGCTTTTTATGAGAAGAGCTCTGTCCTTGATTCGATCGTCGGCGAAAAAGTAAAGAACATGACCGAATCCCAGAACCTCGGCAAGACTGTGGGACAGCCTCATCTCTCCGAGAAGGCTCAGAAGTATTATGAGCAGCTCAAGGCCAAATTCGGTGACATGGATTTCATCATCGTATCCAGCGAGGAAAAAGCCAATGCGATGGCTAATTCCGCAAACTATGCCAATCCCGACAAGCCTGTAGTCCTCATAGGTGAGGATGAAGTCGAGAAGATGGCAAACGATGAGAGCTTCCGTAACAAATATGAGGGCATCATCACGATGGCCAAAGAAGGTCTTGCAGCGATGAAGGATCAGTTCGGCGACAATGATGATGTCAAGGGTTACGGCATGCAGATCGGCGAGAACGGAGAGATATCCTACTTCGCAGTGCTCAAGAAGGCAAATGAGCAGCAGGCTGACAGGATAGCGAAGGGACGTGAGGAGAAGCAGGAGGCAAGGAAGGCCGAGGCTAAGGAAGAAGCCAAAGAGCAGCTCGAAGGCAGGATAGATAAAGCAAGGAGCGCAAGAAGCGCCAAGGCGAGAGAAGCATATAAGGGTCAGGAGGATTTCGGATACGAGATCGTAAAGGCTGATACCCTTGATGAGCTTTTCTCAAAGGTCTCTGATTTCTTCGGACCGAAGGCCGAGGAGACAGGTGTAGGCGGGAACGTGGATTTCACCGCATAAGCTTTTCTTACGGGCATGCCCCGATAAAATATATAAAATTTCAGATCCCGGAGCGAAGAGTTACAGCTCCGGGATTTCTGCGTTATAATGGAGCGGTCGGAATTATCACTGCTTTATCAAAAAGGGAGTAAGGAGATATGAGATATTACACCATAGATTATAAGGGCACGGCCCATGTAGCAGCTTCAAAGGACGGGAAGAGGGCATATATCTTAAGAGCATTCAGGACGATGAACGTGCTGCTCTTAAAGGATCATGACGGGAGCATACCGGGGCTTTCGGAGGCGGTGGATCTTGAAGATGAGAATGTGAGGATACTGTCTCCCATACCTCATCCGAGACAGGATGTGGTCTGCCTCGGGATCAATTATGCAGATCATGCCACGGAAGCAAAGAGCTTTGACAGTGAGGCATTCTCGAAGGAGCGTCCGGAGCCTATCTTCTTTTCAAAAAGAGTATCTTACTCGCAGGGGACCGATGATATCATACCTCTTCATGAGGATATCTGCGATTCGCTGGATTATGAAGCAGAGCTTGGAGTGGTCATCGGACGTGACGCATTTAAGGTTAAGGCGGAAGATGCACTGGATCATATCTTCGGATATACGATAATAAACGACGTCTCGGCCAGAAATCTGCAGACCAGGCATAAGCAGTGGTATTTCGGAAAGAGCCTTGACGGCTTTACACCGATGGGACCGTGCATAGTGTCAAAGGATGAATTTGACGGGATACCGCATCTTGATATCAAAACGTATGTGAACGGAGAACTGAGGCAGTCCTCCAACACCGCAAATCTTATAACAGGGATCCCTGAGATCATAGAGACTCTTTCAGCCGGCATGACGCTTGCTGCGGGCACGGTGATAGCGACCGGGACCCCTTCGGGAGTAGGCATGGGGATGGATCCGCCCTGCTTCCTTAAGGATAAGGACGAGGTCGTATGCGAGATAGAAGGTATAGGAAGGCTTGTGAATACGGTAAGAGCAGGCGCTACAGTCCCTGTATGAGGCTGTCGGTGATCTCGCTGATATCCGACACTATCGATGCTGCGCCAAGAGAGGAGAGTTCTTCTGCACTGCCGTAACCGTAGGATACGCCGAGACTTGATATTCCCACGTCATTGGCTCCTGCGATGTCGTATCTCGTATCGCCTATAAGTATGGACGAAGCGGCGAATCCGGGAGTATCGGCGGGATATCTTCCGAAAAGCTCATATAAGACTTCGCTCTTAGTATCTATTTTACCGTCCGGTGTGGCGCCTGCCACATCATCAAAGAGCTTCAGCATATCGAAATGCATGAGGAGCCTCCTGCACATGGCTTCGGGCTTTGAAGAAGCCACAAAGGTACGGTAACCCTTATCTCTGAGATCCTGCACACATTCGATCACGCCTTTGTAAGGCTCGCATTCAAAGAGACCGATATCGTTGTATCTTTCACGGTACTTGGTGACGAGCCGTCTTGCCGTATCCATGTCCAGACCGTATCTTTGCGTATATGTATGTACAAGCGGAGGTCCTACAAAAAAGGACAGTTCCCGGTAGTCACTGACTTCGATCCCTATGCTCTCCAGAGCATACTGGGCGCTCCGCATAATGCCTTCTCCGGTATCGATGAGCGTCCCGTCGAGATCGAAGAGGATGTTCCTTATCAGGACCTTTCTGCTTTTTACCAGTCTGTCTTTTTTATATGTGAATTCATAGGATATGCGCTTTCTGCCGCTTAAGAGCTCATCAAGGAACACTCTGTCGCCTTCCCAGAGAGGAAGTGACATTATCTCATCATCAGGGATGAAGCGAAGCGTGCCTTCGTCTTCGGCATTAAGAGTTACGGCTTCTGCCATCTCGCTGCTTATCTCGGCAGAGTACAGATACATCTCCTCATCTTCGGCGGTATCGCTGATGAAGTCTATGATCCCGTGAAAGACAAAGTTATCCGGCTCGATGCCGGTCTCTTCTCTTACTTCGCGGCGAAGACATATTTCCGCGCTCTCGCCTGATTCGAACTTGCCTCCGACCCCGATCCATTTTCCTGAATTGACATCGCCATGCTTTTTGTTGCGGAGCATCATCAATGTGCGGCCCTTATTTCTGAGATAGCATAATGTAGATCTTGTCATATCGTCCTCTGTATCCTGTGTTCTTATAGGTGTGAAAAGCAAGGATATTGTATCTGATTGGCCGGATGTCTTCAAGTTGGGGGATGGGGCTTAAGAGGGGATGGAAGCGGGTACTGGTCAAGAGGGCTTTGATGTCGTATTATGGTACACGACACTGATATCGAAGATAAGCAATATGCCTTCGCATGAGACACATGCCGTCGGGCTTAAGCACTGCATTATAGTAAAGGTACGCCCTCGCATGAGATATATGCCGTCGGGCTTAAGCACTGAAAAGATGCGCAAATGCGCCCGCCCGGCATGTATCTCATGCTCAGGCTTACAAGTTGCAAAGGATGCGCAAATGCGCCCGCCCGGCATGCACTCATGCATCGGCTTACATGATTCAAAAGATGTGCAAATGCTCCCATGATTCGAGCAGGGTATAAGAGCAGATACGGAGGAGATAAATGATCGAGATAAGATGGCACGGAAGAGGAGGACAGGGAGCGAAGACTGCGAGTCAGCTTCTGGCGGATGCGGCCTTCATGTCCGGAAAGTACGTCCAGTCGTTCCCGGAGTACGGACCGGAGCGCTCGGGTGCTCCCATTACGGCATACAACAGGATCTCGGATGAGAGATGTCTTATACACTCAAATATATATGAGCCTGACTTTGTCGTGGTCGTGGATGAGACTTTGATAGAAAGCGTGGATGTGACATCGGGACTGAAAGAAGAGGGAGCAGTCATTATCAACTCCTCCAGGTCTCCCGATGAGCTTCGCGGATCTCTTAAGGGATACCGGGGAAGAGTATGCGCTATCGACGCAAGAAAGATATCGATGGACTGTCTCGGGTCTTATTTCCCGAACACACCGATGCTCGCTGCCGTCGTAGCAGTCAGCGGCTGTGTGGACAGAGAGCAGTTTTTAAGCGACATGGAGACATCCTATCGTCATAAGTTTGCAAAGAAACCTCAGGTGATCGAGGGCAATCTGAAGTGTCTTAAGGCCGCTATGGAGGAAGTAAGGGGATAAAGATCATGGTAAAAAAAGCATCAGAGATAAATGAGAGGATCCCCTGGAGGGATATGACCACCGGCTGTGAGATCTATGAGCCGGGCACAAGCCGTCTTACGAAGACCGGGGAATGGCGGTCCAGGACGCCGAAATGGATAAAGGATAAGTGCAAGCAGTGCGTTCTCTGCGCGCCGTTCTGCCCTGATTCCGCGATACCTGTGTGCGACGGCAAACGTGAAGACTTTGACTTTGACCACTGTAAGGGCTGCGGCATATGCATAAAGGCCTGTCCCTTCAACGCTATAGAATGGGAGGATCAGTAATGAGCATACGTGAACGCCTGTCCGGAAATGAAGCTATCGCTACAGCGATGCGGCAGATAGAACCGGATGTATTTGCAATGTTTCCGATCACTCCTTCAACGGAGATCCCCCAGTACTATGCTTCTTATGTGGCGGACGGTAAGGTGGATACTGAATTTGTCTGCATGGAGAGCGAGCATTCAGCGCTGTCTGCCTGCCTCGGTGCCGAAGCAGCAGGGTGCAGGGCCGTGACGGCCACTTCTTCTGCGGGGCTTTCCTATATGAACGAGATCCTCTATGTGGCAGGATCGATGAGACTTCCCGTGGTGATCGCAGTGTCATGCAGAGCGCTGACCGGCCCGATCAATATCAATCACGACTATTCGGATTCCATGGCGGAGCGTGATTCGGGATTCATCCAGCTGTACGGAGAGAACAACCAGGAGGTGTACGATAATTACCTTATGGCTCACCGGGTAGCTGAGCATCCCGATGTGAGGTTGCCTCTCATGGTCTGTGAGGATGGCTTTATCACATCCCATGCGATAGAGAATATTGAGCTTGAGGAAGATGCTGCCGTAAAAGCTTTTGTGGGGACATATGAGCCGGAGCACTACCTTTTGAACGTTAACGAGCCGCTTGCCGCCGGGCCTTACGGGATATCGGCTTATTATATGGAGGCCAGGGTCGCCCAGGCAGAAGCCATGAAGAGGGCAAAGCAGGTGATCCTTGATGTGTCGGCGGATTTTGAAAAGACATTCGGCAGGAGCTACGGACTGTTTGAGTCATATATGATGGATGACGCAGAGGTCGCGATGGTGATAATGGGCTCTTCTGCGGGTACTGCAAAGGCCTGCGTGGACGGATTAAGGTCGCGCGGGATAAAAGCAGGTCTTATAAAAGTCAGGGTCTTCAGACCTTTCCCCGGAGAGGAGATAGCGGAGGCTCTTAAGAACTGCAGGGCAGTGGCGGTCATGGATAAGAGCGAAGGCTTTTCCTCGTGCGGAGGACCTTTGTTTGCGGAGACTGCATCTGCATGCATCAATCTTGATAAGCGCCCTAAGATGATCGATGTGGTGTTCGGTCTCGGAGGCAGGGATTTCACAGTGAAAGCCGCCGACAGCGTGTATTCAAGGCTTCTTGATATAGCATCGGGCGGTGATATCGGACCTGTCTATTCGCACCTGGGACAAAGAGAGGGATAAGCCATGGCATATAATCTGAAACAGGAACTTAACAAACCCGAACGCTTTCATTCCGGGCACAGGCTCTGCGCAGGATGCGCTGCCGGCATCGTATGCCGCGGGATGATGAGAGCGGTCAATGAAAAGGATAAGGCCGTCATCTGCAACGCTACCGGATGCCTTGAGGTCTCTTCTTTCCAGTATCCTTTTACAGCCTGGGAAGACTCATACATCCATACGGCATTTGCAAACGCTACGGCTACGGCCTCCGGCGTGGAGGCAGCATTGAAGATCATGAAGAAGAAGGGCAGGATTCCGGATGACACGAACGTCAAGATCCTTGCCATCGGAGGAGACGGAGGCACATATGATATCGGATTCCAGTCGCTCTCCGGAGCCTTTGAAAGAGGTCATGATCTTACGTATTTCTGCTACGACAATAACGCATACATGAATACCGGGACCCAGAGATCATCAGCCACGCCGAGATTTGCTTCTGCAACGACTACTCCTTCCGGAACGGAATCCGTCGGCAAGAAGCAGGATCAGAAGGACCTTACATCGATCATGGTCTCTCACGGATCGCCCTATGTGGCACAGACCACACTCGTCGGCAATCTGAAGGACTTTCATGAAAAAGCGCACCGTGCGATCTATACAGAAGGGCCCACCTTCGTGAACGTGCTGACTCCGTGTCCCAGAGGCTGGCAGTATCCTTCGGAGAATCTGATCGAGATCTGCAAGGCCGCTGTCGATACCTGCGTCTGGCCGATGTACGAGGTCGTGGAGGGCGAATACAGACTCACATATGAACCGGCAAAGAAGCTTCCCGTAGAGGAGTTCATGAGGCTGCAGGGGCGTTTCGCTCACTGCTTCAAGCCCGGCAACGAGTGGACCATTGAAGCCGCACAGTCCTATGTGGACAGGAAGTGGGAAGAACTGCTTTCAAAATGCGGATGAAGATACATTACGGAATCTGACTGAGACTTACAGCACGAAGGGAGGATCATCATGGAAAACAGACTCTTCACGAATACGCATATCATCGCATGGCTCCAGTATTTCTCCGATAATACCGATATCGATTTGGAGCACGTCAAGATCCTTGATATCACAAGGAAGAATAAAAACCTGATCCCAACCGTGGAGTCCCACCGCACCGTGCTTGTCTTTACCGAGGCCGGCAATAAGGACATATTCTATAAGATGTGGACTGTGGGGCTGGGAGACTGCGAAGTGATATACAACGAGGGATCCGAGCCTTCCGGTGAGATCAAGCGGGATAAGCTGTCTGATATGATAGACCGCGGCATCAATGCATCTGCCGGTATGATAGTGCTGAATCCCAATGCGCGAAGCACCGTCAAATTCGGAATGGACAATAAGAAATTCGCATCCGGCTCGGTCAAATATGTCGGATCCGAGATACGTTCGGTCCTTCTTTCCAAGATGCAGATAGACGAGCAGAAAAACCTCTGCGTCATATCCGGCGAATCCATCGCCGTAGAGGCAGCCATGATGACGGGCGAAGGCTCTGTCATAGCAGTCGAATACAAGGAGAGCGACCGCGAGACCATGGAAGAAAACGTGAACCAGTTTGGTCTCCAGAACGTCATCATAGTCGATCATGCGGGGAGCGATACGATGGATGATCTTCCGGTTCCCGACACCACAATGATGGTCGTATCGGCAAGCTTCGAGCAGGAGATGGAATATCTTACATCTGTCAATCCCGATATGGAATTCGTGATCTATACGCTGGATTTCAAGGCTGCAGCTTCGATGAGGGATATTCTTTCACGCTACGGACTCAACGATGTGAACATCATCCAGATAGCAGTCTCCAGGCTTACATCCAAGAATGTTTTTGAAAACCAGCCTGCGCCGTGGATCATAACGGCAAGAAGGTGATCCAAAGTCTGCGAACAGTATACTTTTAGGATGTATTTTTTTCCTGTTACCGCTTTTATAATCATAAAAGCAGTGATCTGTATTTTCGTGAACACATCAGAGTGAAAGATAAGGAAGAATGATATGAAGAAAAAAGTATTGGGCAAAATATGCGTTCTGTTGATCCTTGTCTCCGTCATCGGGGTTATGGGATGTGGCTCGGATGAGGCCGCGCCTTCAGATACCGGCTCAGCTGAAGAGGCACCTGCAAGCGGAACAGGCGTTGCTACAGAAGAATATACGGCGGATTTCAACGGTCATAAGTACGAGTTCGTCCCTCAGGATATGACCTGGGAGGAGGCAAGGCTTGAATGTGTCAAACGCGGCGGACATCTGGTGACTGTCACGTCCGCGGAGGAGGAAGAGTATCTGAAAGGTCTTTACTTACACATCAACGGCGACGACAGAGGAGGGTGGCTCGGCGCATACAGTGACGGTGCTTACGGCGGCGATAAAAACGACTGGTGCTGGGTGACAGGTGAGAAATGGAATTATACCAACTGGGATAACGGTGAGCCCAGCAATTCCAGAGGTACGGAATGGTTTGTTCATTTCTGGAAAGACATGACGTGGAACGACGTTGACAATGAAGATTCACGGGGCAGCCAGTATGGCTATATCTGCGAATATGATGATCTGACAGATGTATCCGCAGGTGATGAAGAGCTGGAGGCGCAGCCATTAGAGGGCGATGAGCCTGAATCAGATGAGGACTGGGAAGCAGCGCTTGAAGAGTCTGTTGAGGAAGACCCATATTACAAGGATCTCGGAGACGGACGCACCGCGATACAGTCTCATTGGAGAGGCGTACAGATCAAATATCCCGCCAGTTATTATGCGGATGCGGATGATGATGCCCTCTATGTATATGACGGCGACCAGATGTATGTCTATGTAAGAAATATCACAACTGAGGCCGAAGGCCATAGTTCAGACCTGTCTTCGTACTGTGCATCAAAGGTTGAAGATCAGGCTGTAAGAGATTTTACAAAGCTCTTCGGAGCTCCTCAGGATTCCAACAATCTCCAGCGACTGGGAGGAGACGGAAAAAACCGCGTATGTGAGCTCAAAGGAAATATGTGGAACAATAATTATGATATCTGGTTCAAATCGCAGGTGCTTGTATCAGGAAAGAAAAATGATTTTCTTATACTGAAGACATCATTCTGGAGATATGACGATAAGACAGGGTCTGACCATTATAACAAGATCAAAGTGACATCCTGGGGCAAGGGAGACATGTACGGGCAATAAAGGATCCGCCCACTCGCGGTTGAGAGTTTGCCTTATAAATGATAAAATTACTTGTTATGGAAAAAGGCGCTGGAAAAGGCATCAAGGCCGCAAAAAAGAGTGATCCGTCAAATGATTGCAAATATATCATGTCCCTTATCCCCGGCTATCTGAAGGGGGAGCTTACGCTGCATGAAGCAAAGCGTTTTACCAGACATCTGAAGCACTGTGACGACTGCCGCGAGGAGATAGAGATAAGCTATCTTCTTGAAGAGGGCATAGCCCGTGTTGAGAGCGGCGAGACGATCGATCTGCATGCCGATCTCCAGAGGATGCTCGAGGGGACTGAGACAGCGATACAGAGGCTCATCCAGTTCCGTACGGCGGTATATCTCATGGAGTCCACTGCCGTATTCGTGCTCATTGCCTGCGTATTGATGATGGTGTTTCGCTGATGAGAGAAAAGATTCTTCTGATAGACGGTCACAGTATGCTGAACAGGGGCTTCTACGGACTGCCCCTTATGACGAACAGCAAGGGGTGTCATACTAATGCCGTTCTTGGTTTTTTGAATATAATGCTTAAGGTCATATCCGAAGAGGAGCCTGACTATCTTACCGTGGCTTTCGACGAGCATGCTCCTACTTTCAGACATGAGATCTATGAGGCATATAAGGGCACAAGACATGCCATGCCCGATGAACTGAAGGAGCAGGTGCCTTTGATAAAAGAGGTGCTTGCCGCGATGGGTATAGGCATTATCTCAAAGGCTTCCCTCGAAGCCGACGATATCCTGGGAACCATAAGCCGTATCGCGATCCGTGACGGGAAGGATGCGGTGATCCTGTCGGGAGACAGGGATCTGCTGCAGCTCGCCACCGAAGATACTGTAAAGATACGCCTTCCCCATACATCCAAGGGGGAGACTACCGTGGATATGTTCTATGCCGCTGACGTGCAAGAGAAATACGGCGTCACTCCGGAGGGCATAATAGAACTGAAGGCCCTCATGGGAGACTCATCCGACAATATCCCGGGAGTTCCGAAGATAGGCGAGAAGACGGGAGTGGCTCTCGTACAGGAATACGGCACCATAGAGAATCTCAAAGAGCACATATCCGAGATATCAAAGAAATCCATAAGAGAATCTCTGGAGCAGAACTTCGACCTTGCAGTGCTCTCGAAGAGGCTTGCGACTATCGATCTTAACGCCGATATTGATTTCTCATGGGATGCGGCCAGGAAGGGCGATCTTTTTAACGGGGAAGCCTACAGGATATTCGAGGAGCTCGAATTAAAAAGCCTTTTCAAATACTTTGATGATGAGACCGCCTCAATGGCAAAAGCAGACAGCAGGCCTGAATTCGAGACTGTTGCGGATCTCGGAGTCATGGAGGATATATTCGCAAAAGCAAAAAGAGCGGGTTCGGCCGGTGTCGCATTTGATGAAGGCGGCATCTGTATAGCGCTTTCGGATGATGCTCTCTACAGGATAGAGGCCGGAGGCTTTGCTTCTCCTATGTATCTTGCGGCGCATCTTCAGAGCATGCTGGATGACGGTGAAGGCTTTTATTATACGATGGATATCAAGAGCCAGCTCGCCGTCATGGATATAAAGTACAGTCCGAAGATCAGAGACCTGCTTCTCATAGATTATCTTCTCAATCCTCTTATAGATGATTACAATGTGCCGGAGAGCGCCGAAGAAAAGGCGTATGCTGCAATGAGGAGAGGCGAGAAAAGCTTTACCGAACTGCAGGATTCGGGCATGCAGAAGCTTTTTGAAGATGTGGAGATGCCGCTTGCCTTTGTGCTCTTTGACATGGAGCGCGAGGGAATAAGAGCTTCAAAAGAAGAGCTTGTGAAGATATCCGGCGAGCTTGCAAAGGACATAGCAGAGTGCGAGCAGGAGATATATAAGGATGCCGGCGGGGAGTTCAACATCAATTCTCCGAAGCAGCTCGGCGAGGTGCTCTTCGGAAAAATGGGACTTCCGGGCGGCAAGAAGACAAAAAGCGGCTATTCCACTGCGGCCGATGTGCTGGAAAAGCTTGCGCCCAAGCAGCCTGTCGTAAGAAAGATCCTTGAATACAGGAGCGTATATAAGCTTAAGAATACCTATACCGATGCCCTGACGGATTACATCGATGAAAACGGCAGGATACATTCGACGTTCAATCAGACGGTCACGGCGACCGGACGTCTTTCTTCAGCAGATCCCAATCTTCAGAACATACCGATAAGGACAGAGCGCGGAAGGGGACTGAGAAAGGTCTTTATTCCAAAAGACGGCTGCACCTTTACCGATGCGGACTATTCGCAGATAGAGCTGCGGATACTTGCTTCTCTGTCAGGGGATGAGAAGCTCATTGCAGCTTTCAGGGAAGGGCTGGATATCCATTCCTCCACTGCCTCTCATGTATTCCGTGTGCCATATGACGAGGTCACACCGCAGATGAGGCGCAATGCCAAGGCCGTGAACTTCGGCATAGTCTACGGGATATCATCCTTCGGGCTCTCGGAGAATCTTTCGATCTCAAGACAGGAAGCAAAGGAATACATAGATCAGTATTTTGAGACATTTCCTCAGGTCAAGAAGTACCTGGACGGCCTTGTTGCATCCGCGCGCGAGACGGGAGCCGCCGTCACGTTCTTCGGAAGGAGAAGACCGATCCCCGAACTTAAGGATTCCAATTTCATGAGGAGACAGTTCGGAGAAAGAGTTGCGATGAACATGCCCGTGCAGGGCACGGCCGCCGATATCATGAAGATAGCGATGGTCAGGGTGTACGGCATGCTGCGGGATAAGGGTCTTAACTCAAAGCTCATACTCCAGATACATGATGAACTGCTGATAGAGACTGCGCCGGGCGAAGAGGAGGAAGTGAAGAGCATCCTCCGTGAGGGCATGATGAATGCCGCGTCACTTGCGGTCCCGCTTGAAGTGGACATCAATTCAGGGAGGGACTTCTACGAAGCACACTGATGCATGAGGGAAAGAAGCTCGTACCGGAGATGAATGACATTAAGAGAAAGACCAGATGCATAGGTATCACGGGAGGCGTCGGAGCCGGCAAGTCCGCAGTCCTCGAATATCTGAAGAAGACTACAAGGAGCAGGATATTCATTGCGGATGATGAGGCCAAAAAGTTATATACTCCCGGAAGCCCTGTGTTTTCAAGGATCGTGGAGCTTGCGGGAGAGGATATACTGGATGCAGAGGGCGGTCTCGACAGGGCTTTATTTTCGCAAAGACTCTTCTCTGACAGGGACCTTCTGGAAAAGGTCAATGCGACGGTCCATCCCGCAGTGGAGCGCATGATCCTCGATGCGATGGCTTTTGAGAAGGCAGAGGGCAAAAGGGATTTTCTTTTCATTGAGGCGGCGCTCCTTATAGAGTGCGGATACGATAAGCTTTTAGATGAGCTCTGGTATGTCTTCGCATCCGAGGATACGAGACGGAGAAGACTTAAGGAGACCAGGGGATATACCGACGAAAAGATAGACGGGATATTTGCTTCACAGCTTAAAGAAGAAGAATACAGGAGGAACTGCAGCAGGGTAATAGACAATGACGCAGATCTTGAGCATATGAGATCGAGCGTGGATGAGATCCTGCAAGGCATGAAGATCAAATGAAATATCTGATAATAGGCGCAGGCCCTTCGGGCCTTACCTTTGCCAACAGACTGCTGGATAACGGAATAGATGATTTTCTCGTGCTAGAAAAAGAGGATGAAGCCGGAGGACTCTGCCGATCCGCAATGGTGGACGGATATCCTCTAGATATTGGCGGCGGTCATTTCATAGACGTGAGACGTCCGAAGGTCAATGAATTCCTTTTCAGGTTCCTGGGCGAGGACGAGATGAACCGCTACGACCGCATCACGAAGATCAGGGTATCCGGGGTCAGGATCGACTATCCTTTTGAAGCAAATATATGGCAGCTTCCCATTGAGGATGAGATACGGCATCTGAAATCCATCGCGGCAGCGGGTGTCAATACCGGCAGGGAAATGCCGGAAAGCTTCAGGGACTGGATAATCTGGAAGCTCGGCAGGAGCGTGGCCGAGGATTATCTGATTCCATATAACGAAAAGATATTTTCTGTGGATCTAAATACGCTTGGCACCTATTGGATGAACAAACTCCCTGATGTATCTTTTGAGGACACTTTAAGATCATGCCTTACGAAGCAGCCCTACGGCACGCTTCCGGGTCACGCGAGTTTTTATTATCCTAAAAAGTACGGCTCCGGTGAGCTGTGGCTCCGCATGTCGGAAAGGATAAAAGACCATATAGAATACGGTGTCTGCATCAAGGATATAGACCTTAAGGGCAGAAGCGTCTCAGACGGCAGATATAAGGCCGACATAATAATAAACACTGCGCCCTGGACCTCCTTTGAGAACATCAAAGGTGCATCCGGCGGCTTCATGGACTGTGTGTCAAAACTTGAGCATTCCTCTATCGTTGTGAAGTATCTTCCGGATACGGAGGATGAGGAAGTGAACTGGGAATACATCCCTGCGCCGGACATCGACATGCACAGGATACTGTACAGGAATACCTTTGCCGAAGGATCAAAGGGATCCTGGGCAGAGATCAACACAAAGAGATATAAAGCAAAAGACGGTGATACGGCATTTATTTCCGATTATGCCTATCCCTTAAATACCGTTGATAAGCCGGAGGCCATCAAAGCCGTGCTTGATGAGGCAGCATCAAACAACGTATACGGACTCGGGCGATGGGGAGAATGGGAACACTATAATTCCGATCTTGTGGTAGAATTAGCGATGGGACTCGCCGACAGGCTGATGTCCTGACATAAGAGTCTGGAACAATATCTGGGGAGTGGATCAAATGGCTGAGAAAAAGGCAGCAGAGACAAAGAAGACAGCAGAGAGTAAAAAGGCAGCTGAGAGCAAAAAAGTATCGGACAGCAAAAAGTATCCCGGTCAGCTCGTATACGGTCTTGATATAGGCACGAGGACCATAGTCGGCACAGTCGGCTATATGTATAATAAGACCTTTCATGTGGTGGCGATAGAGAGCAAGCCGCATGAGACGAGAGCCATGATGGACGGTCAGATACACAGCATCGCCGATGTCGCCGAGTCCATCACCGAGGTTACGAGCAGGCTGCAGATAAAGATCGGCCGTCCTCTGCATGATGTCTGTATCGCAGCGGCAGGAAGAGTGCTGCGCACTGTCACTGTTCATGTGGAGCAGAGCCTTGGAGACACAAGGGATGTCACAAGCGAGGATATCTATTCCCTCGAGCTTCTTGGAGCGCAGAGAGCGTATGAACGCTTCATCAAAGAGAGCACTCTGAACCTGAAATTCTACTGCGTGGGCTACACCGTGCAGAAATACTATCTCGATAAATATCCCATGACTGATCTTCTCGCGCACAAGGGCACGGAGATAGGAGCTGATGTCATAGCCACCTTCCTTCCGGACGAGGTGGTAGACGGACTTTATAAGGCCGTTCAGATGTCGGGACTCCATGTTGCGAATCTTACTCTCGAGCCTATAGCAGCGATGGAGGTTGCTATACCGCAGAGCTTCCGCATGCTGAACCTTGCGCTTGTAGACGTGGGCGCCGGGACAAGTGATATCTCGATCACGCGTGATGAGGCAATAGTCGCATACGGAATGATACCCAGCGCCGGAGATGAGTTCACGGAGACTGTCGCCAAGCATTTCCTTGCGGATTTCAATGAGGCCGAGAGGATAAAGTTTGAAGCCTCCAAGGGCGGTGATGTGGAATACACCGATATTATGGGCATAGATCGCAAGGTCACTGCAGCCGAGGTCGAGGAGGCGGCTCGTGATACCATAAGGATAATAGCGAGGGAGACCTCGGATCAGATCAAGAAGCTTAACGGAGGAAAGCCTGTGTCTGCTATATTCGTGGTAGGCGGAGGCGGAAAGATGCCGGGATATACCGAATGCCTCGCAGAAGAGATGGGGATCGATCCTACGAGAGTGGCCGTAAGGGGAGAGGATGTCTTAAGGAACATCGATTTTAAGGACAGATCTCTTGATGCGGATTCGCTTCTTGTCACTCCTATAGGAATCTGTCTTAATTTCTTCAGACAGAAGAATAACTTCATATTTGTCTCTTTCAATGATGTACAGTATAAGCTCTATGACAATAACAAACTGAAGGTAATGGATGCGGCCGTACAGGCAGGATTTGCGAACGCGGATCTTTTCCCGAAGAGGGGCGCGGAGATAGCCTATACCATTAACGGAGAAAAGAGGGTGGTAAGAGGCGAGACCGGAGACGGAGCGGTGATAATCCTTAACGGCGACGAGTCATCTCTCAACACACCGATAAAGGCGGGCGATATAATAGAGGTCACTGCATCCACGGCGGGAGCGCCCGCGCATCTTACTATCGGGGAGCTTCCCGAATTCACGGAGTCGCTTAAGGTCATATTCAACGGGAGCGATGTGTCGATCCCCAAGTATGCCGAGGTGAACGGCGAGCTGCAGAGCGGCTTCTATGAGATACAGGACGGCGATGAGATCATCATGAGAAATTATGTGACGGTCGATCAGCTCTTAAGCTTCCTTGATGTGAAGTCCGATGCCGGCAGCCAGATCATGATCAATAATGTCCCCGCTGACGGCGACACAAAGGTCTACGAGAATTTCACCGTAGAGATAGTGATAGACGACTCTCCGCATTATGAGGAGATAGAGGATACTCCCGAAGAAGAGGAGCAGGCTGAAGATGCGGAGCCTTCTTCTGATGAGGGATCAGCTGACGCCGGAGAGAAGGAAGAGACTCCAAGGGGCGAGTCGGCTTCTTCCGATACTGAGGCACAAGATGCGGCAGTAGCTCCCAAAGAAGAGCCTAAGACAGATGATACGAAGATCACTGTAATAGTGAACGATCAGGCCGTCACTCTTACCGGCAAGAGGAGTTACATATTTGTGGATGTATTCGATCATATAGACTTCGACCTTTCAAAGCCTCACGGCAAGATGGTCGTTACCAAAAAGAACGGGATGAGAGCCGAGTATTCAGAGAACATCAAAGACGGTGACAGGCTCGATATCTACTGGGAGAAATAAGGGACAATGAGGTTTTGCAACATAGCGAGCGGAAGCTCCGGCAACTGCACTTATGTCGGTGACGATAACACACATCTTATAATAGACGCGGGCATTTCGGGCAAACGGATAGAAGCCGGACTCAATGATCTCGATCTGTCAGCATCCGACGTGGCAGGGGTTCTCATAACCCATGAGCATACGGATCATATCGGAGGGCTCGGGGTCCTCGCAAGAAGATTTGACCTTCCGATCTATGCGACAGCGGGGACTATAGATGCCATTCAGGGAATGCCGCGTTTTCAGAATATCCCCGATCATCTTTTTAATACAGTGCATGCTGATGAGGAGTTTACGATAGGTGACATCCATGTGCTGCCGGTCGGCATCTCACATGATGCCGCAGAGCCTGTGGCCTACAGGTTTGAGGCCGGAGGGAAGAGAGCATCGATCGCGACAGACCTCGGGATATATGACGAGCATCTTGTGGAGTGCATGAAGGATTCCAACATACTCATGCTTGAAGCAAATCATGATGTCAGGATGCTTGAGGCGGGTCCGTACCCATATACCTTAAAGCGGAGGATACTGAGTGAGATCGGGCATCTCTCCAATGATCTGTGCGGAAGGCTCTTGTGCGAGCTGATATCCGACAGGCTCGATCAGGTGATACTGGGGCATCTGTCACAGGACAATAACCTCGAAGAGCTTGCCTACGAGACGGTGAGGCTTGAGGTCACAATGTCGGATGACCATATCTGGGGAGGTTTTCCCGTATGCATAGCAAGAAGAAATGAAAGGACGGAGTGTTACGAGGTATGAATGAGAACAGACAAAGAGCCATGATCACGGTGGTCGGACACGATACGGTCGGTATCATCGCGCGAGTATGTACCTACCTTGCCGATAATAATATCAACATCCTGGATATCAGCCAGACGATAGTCGGCGGTTATTTTAACATGCTCATGATAGCCGATCTGTCCGGCAAGAAGAAGCATTTTGCGGAGATATCTGCGGAACTCGAGAAGCTCGGAGAAGAGATCGGTGTCGTGATCAAGATACAGAGAGAAGAGATCTTCGACCTAATGCACAGAGTGTAAGTCAGGGGGATAGAGTTGATCAATATAAGCGAAGTTACAGAGACTAATGAGATGATCCAGAGGGAGAATCTTGATGTGCGCACCATCACGATGGGCATCTCCCTCATGGACTGCATCGATTCGGACATAGACAGATTCTGCAAAAACATATATGAGAAGATAACCGACAGGGCGAAGGACCTCGTGAGGACAGGTGAAGCCATAGAGGCCGAATACGGGATACCGATAGTAAATAAAAGAATATCGGTGACTCCGATAGGACTCGTGGGAGCTTCTGCCTGCAGGAGCAGGGAGGATTTCGTGAAGATAGCGAAAACCCTCGATCAGGCTGCGGAAAAGACAGGCGTGAATTTCATCGGCGGCTATACTGCGCTCGTTGCAAAGGGGATGACAGATAAGGAGAAACTCCTTATAGAGTCCATACCCGAAGCGCTTGCCGGTACATCAAGGATAATGTCATCCGTGGTGGCAGGATCTACGAAGACAGGCATCAATATGGATGCCGTGCGTCTTCTCGGAGATATCATACTTGAGACGGCAGAGAAGACAAAGGATCAGGATTCGATAGGCTGCACGAAGTTTGTCGTGCTCTGCAATGCGCCTGATGACAATCCCTTTATGGCAGGAGCATTTCACGGCGTGACGGAGCCTGATGTAGTGATCAATGTCGGAGTATCCGGCCCCGGAGTCGTGAAGAAGGCGCTGGAGCAGGTAAGAGGAGCCGACTTTGAGACACTTTGCGAGACGATCAAAAAGACAGCGTTCAAGGTGACCCGTGTGGGGGAACTTGTGGCACAGGAGGCATCAAGGCGCCTCGGAGTCCCATTCGGCATCATAGATCTCTCTCTTGCTCCGACTCCCGCCATAGGTGATTCCGTAGCAGATATACTTCATGAGATAGGAGTCGAGCATGCAGGAGCACCGGGTACCACGGCGGCTCTCGCCCTGCTCAACGATCAGGTAAAGAAGGGCGGCATCATGGCCGCAAGTTCCGTGGGCGGACTCTCGGGCGCTTTCATCCCCGTATCTGAGGATCAGGGCATGATAGATGCGGCTGCAGCGGGCGCTCTGACGATAGAGAAGCTCGAAGCCATGACCTGCGTATGTTCCGTGGGACTGGATATGATAGCGATACCCGGAGATACTCCGTCATCGACGATAGCCGGGATCATAGCCGATGAACTGGCGCTCGGTATGGTGAATCAGAAGACCACCGCCGCGCGGCTTATCCCTGTCATAGGCAAAAAGGCAGGAGATCATGCCGAGTTCGGAGGACTTCTGGGTCATGCTCCCATAATGCCGGTCAATACATTTTCATGTGAGGATTTTGTTAAGAGATCTGGCCGGATACCGGCGCCCATACATTCTTTCAAGAATTAAGGATCATATCGTCCTTAGCGGTGACCATCCTTGAGATATCCGGCGTCACGTCGGTGCCGTATATGTCACGGATCACCGAATCATATATACCTGATGCGCGAAGATCTTCTTCGAACATCTTTACATAGGGTTCCGACAATTGTTTTTTATAATCCGCCGTCCTCGATATCAGAGGGATGGCGGAGTTTTTATTTATATGATCGAGAAGAGAGGAGGCTTCTTTTCTGAAGCCCAGGACTCTTGCATAGCGCGGCGTGACGTAACTTTCCGTATCCTGTTTTTTTATGGACAGCAGCATGTGGAGCAGAGCTCTTGATATTCTGGTGTATGTCAGATTCTTTGTTTTTATGAGCTCTGTGAACTGGCTTACGGATACGAATTCATTTCTCTTATTTATGATGCGCTTTGCAAGGGATGAGTTCATGTCGGCGTATTCCATGAGAGATGAAGCATCCTCCATAAGAAGCCTGTAGCGCATGAGGGAAGAGAGGTCATCCGGAAAGAGAGGAAGATCTATGCCGAAATGTTCCCTCATAATGGGAAGCGTCTTTTCAGGGAGGTAGCGCTCCAGAGCATCGAGAGACTTCGTGATGCTCAAAGTGCGCCGGATATTTGCGCCGCTTGAGTACAGACCGAAGGACTCGGTGGAGTTGTGATCGCAGCCTTCGCGGCGGATGCATACCGGAGTGATATCTGAGGAAAGGCGCATAAGAGCCTTGATGTATTCCACGGCCAGTATGTTATTGGGACGGCTTAAAAGATCTGATATGAGCTCTCCGGTAAGCGATGTGCCGTCAGAGCCTTCTACGGTCTTTTTGACAGCTTCAAGTCTTGCTGCGGGATAATTCATGCCCGATCTGAGCTGCCCGTCAAGGTGTTCCTTAAAAGCATCGCTTTCATCTGCGAGGCATCCTGCTATCTTCTTAAGAGATGCGATATCATCATCCTCCGTACCGAAGCAGACAGCATCGATAACCCTGAGTCCGTCAAGGATGGACACCCCGCCTGTTGCGAAGTATTCCGCAGAGGCTGTGGAGAATGCGACCGGAAGCTCTATCACAAGATCGGCGCCGCAGGCAAGGGCTGCTTCCGCTCTGACGCTTTTCGGCGCACAGGCTATCGTGCCCCGCTGAGTGAAGTCTCCGCTCATCACGGCGATAATAAAATCTGCGGAGGTGAGCTCTCTCGCCCTCCGCAGGAAATACGCGTGTCCGTTATGAAAAGGATCGAATTCCGCTATGACACCGGTTACCTTCATACTGATTCCTTCAGTGCTGATCCGCCGTCAGATATGTCTCAGTTAGCATCATCGTCGAGATTAGCGGTGTATACATAGTTCTTTCTTGCCTCGGCATCGCTCTCGAGATACTCGTCATAGGTCGTGATCTTATCGACCAGAGTGCCGTCCGCTCTTATCTCCATGATGCGGTTGGCGGTGGTCTGCACAAACTGATGATCATGGCAGGAGAAGATCTCCACACCCGGGAACTTGATAAGGCCGTTATTCAGAGCGGTTATGCTTTCCATGTCGAGGTGGTTCGTCGGCTCGTCAAGAAGAAGCACGTTTGCTCCGGATATCATCATCTTTGAGAGCATGCATCTGACCTTTTCTCCTCCGGACAGTACGCGGACCTTCTTTACTCCGTCTTCTCCGGGGAAGAGCATGCGTCCTAAGAAACCTCTGACGTAGGTCACATCCTTCTCGGGAGAATAGCCCATGAGCCATTCGGTGATATTGTAATCATTGTCGAACTCGCTCGAATTATCCTTGGGGAAATATGCCTGGGAGGTCGTTACGCCCCACTTGTATGATCCGGAATCAGGCTCTTCCTCAGCCATAAGTATCTTCATGAGCATGGTGATGGCCTGTTCATTTGCGCCCACCAGAGCGACCTTGTCGTTCCTTCTCAGCGTAAATGTAAGATTATCGAGAACGATCTTGCCGTCCTGATATTTGGTGAGATTCTCGACGGTGAGGACTTCATTGCCGATCTCTCTGTCAGGCCTGAAGTCCACGTAAGGATATTTTCTCGAGGAAGGCTTGATCGTATCCAGCTCGATCTTCTCGAGAGCTCTTTTCCTCGAAGTTGCCTGCTTTGATTTGGAAGCGTTTGCGGAGAAACGCGAGATGAATTCCTGCAGCTCCTTGATCTTTTCTTCCTTTTTCTTATTTGCCTCCTTCATCTGCTGGATGAGAAGCTGTGATGACTCATACCAGAAGTCGTAGTTGCCGGAGAAGAGTGTGATCTTGCCGTAGTCGATATCCGCGGTATGTGTGCAGACCTTATTCAGGAAGTATCTGTCATGGGATACGACTATGACCGTATTGGGGAAATCAATGAGGAATTCCTCAAGCCACTCTATGGCGTCGAGATCCAGGTGGTTGGTAGGCTCGTCGAGAAGGAGTATGTCGGGGCTTCCGAAGAGGGCGCGTGCAAGGAGTACCTTCACCTTCTCGGATCCCGAAAGATCTCCCATCAGTGAATAATGAAGAGCCGTATCTATGCCAAGACCGTTGAGCAAGGATTCGGCATCGCTTTCTGCCTCATAGCCGTTCATCTCTGCGAATTCGCCTTCGAGCTCTGCGGCTCTCATGCCGTCCTCGTCGGAGAAATCTTCCTTCGCATAAATGGCTTCCTTTTCCTTCATCACCTCAAAGAGGTGTTCGTTGCCCTGTATAACTGTATCAAGGACAGTCTGTCCGTCGTATTTGAAGTGATCCTGCTCGAGAACCGAGATCCTCTGACCCGGCGTGACCTCTATATCGCCGTTCGTGGTCTCGAGCTCTCCCGAGAGTATCTTTAAGAAGGTGGACTTGCCTGCTCCGTTGGCTCCTATGATGCCGTAGCAGTTGCCCTCCGTGAACTTGATGTTGACCTCTTCGAAGAGTGCCTTCTTACCGACCCTGTATGTTACGTTATTTGCTGCGATCATGATGTACCTCTCTCTATCTTAGTAGAATGACTACAAGATTATACATTATTATTATGGTTTTTCATAGAGGAGTCAGCGGATGGGACATCCAAGACAGAGGGACGGTTCTTTTGTCCGGCAAGTGAGCCTGCCATCAATCACGGGGACGGTTCTCTGATTGACAGTTGATGCAGACAGGCCTGCTGTGGTAATGTAATAAACTGTAACCGAAAGCTTGAAAGGAGAGCGGACCGGGTGAATCTGCAGGCCATACTTGTTGCAAATCTAACGGGTTTTATCCTGCTTGTGTTCCTGTTCATAAGCCGCCTCATGACGCGGACGAAAAGACAGGCGGAGGACCCTACTTTTGAAGTCATGCTCTTTCTTGCCGGGATCGCGTGCCTTATTGAGCCGCTGACTTTCTTTGTGGACGGCAAGCCCGGCAAGGCAAATCATCTCATTAATCTCCTTGGCAATACCTATCTCTACTTTGCCAACTGTCTGGGCTCTTTTTTCTGGTGCATGTATGTGGATAAATGCCTCTACCACAGCAGGGAGAGGATAAGAAGGATATATTATAAGCTCAGCGGGGTCGTAGTTCTCGTTATCTTCTCACTTGTCATAAATATATGGAAGGGGTTCTACTTTATTGTAGACTCGGATAACTTATATCACAGGCAGCCTCTTTCTTATGCCTTTTTCCTGTATGTCTTTTCCTGCTGCATATTCAGTGTGGTCGTTACATACGTGCACAGATACAGGCATGGAAAGACAGCGTTTTTCCCGATCTTCATGTTCCTGGTACCGATAGTTGCGGGAAGCGTGGCCCAGATGCTCTTCTACGGAGTGTCTCTTGCCTGGCTCGGAGCGTCGGTCGGAACTGTCGCGTTGTACATGAGTCTGCTCAACCGCCGGTCATATATTGATATGCTGACGGGCCTTTATAACAGACAGTATCTGGAGCATTTCATCTATGAGATGCAAAAGAGCAGCGGAAATTTCTACGGTATCATGATCGACATGGACTTCTTCAAGGAGATAAATGATCAGTTCGGACATTCCGCGGGAGACAGAGCACTGAACGACATGGCCGATGTGATAAGGGAAGCATGTGATGACAGATATCAGAAGTTTTTCCGGTACGCGGGCGATGAGTTCATAATCCTTGTGAAGGCTGAAGAGGAAAAGGAGGTCATTGAGTTTGAAAGCAAGCTCCATGATATCGCAGACCGTTTCAACAGGGAGAATGACCGTCCATATAAGATAGGCTTTTCCGCAGGTCATGCACTGTATGACCGCGAGAATGATACAGAAGACAGCTTCTTAAAGCATATCGATACAGCAATGTATAAGAAAAAAGAGATCGTCCATCGTGAGCGTTCGCTCACCATTGATCGCAGAGAATCATAGTTTTTCCATGCAATTTCATATATATAGTTCTGGGGCGGCACTGTTGTGCTGCCTCAGAACTATAACAATCCGAAAGATCATACTGCTTTTGCATGCATGCAAGCATGCCTGCACGCATTCTGATCTTTCGGCTTGTGAAATTGCATTCTTCTTTCTTGAAACGCTCGTGGACAAATGGTAACATTTTGACAAATTCGCAGCACATTTGTACATTGTTCGGTAACTTTCGGTATCATAAGGTAAAAATGAGGCCAAAAGCCGGGCAGTAGACTTTGGCAGGGGGAAAAATGAAATACAGGGAGATAGTCTATACCAACGTTGAAGACTATACGGTGCTCGGGAACATGCAGGATAAGGGCATGTTTGGGGTCAGTATGGCGATCAGCCTTGATTATACGGGGTTTGAAAAGTGCGAGAAGGGTCACCGCTTCGGACCTTTCGTAAGGCATTGTTTTCTGGTACACGTGATCACCGGCGGTCATGGCGTATACCGTGTAAAGGGGAAGACATATGAGCTTGGAGAGGGCTCTGCATTTGTCATATTCCCCGGGGTAGAGTCCATATATCAGGCCAGCACCGAGGATCCCTGGTCATATTTCTGGGTCGGGCTTCACGGGTACAACGTTGAAGAATTCTTCACAGGGATGAACATCACTCCCGATAACCCTATAATCGAACTTTCAGATACCTCCGAGATCGAGGCCAGCGTCGAAGAGCTTATGAGCGCGAGCCAGATGACTCATGCCAATGAACTCATCCGTCTCGGCCAGACCATAAGATTTCTGGGTCTTTTGGAGGGACGTCAGAAGCTTGGCGAAGGGCAGGGCGCAGAAAAACGATATCCTGCGAGAGCCTATGTTGAGTACGCTATGGACTTTATCCGCAATAATTACCGGAGCGAAGTGAAGATAGGCGAGATAGCGGAGTACATAGGCATCAACAGATGCTATCTGGCCAGGAATTTCAAGAAAGAAACAGATATGACACCCAAGGAATATCTGATCAATTACCGCATGGAGAGGGCTGCGCTTGCTCTTACCGGCAGCGATGCCCCGATAAGCCAGGTGGCGACGAGTGTCGGCTATCCCGATCAGATGGCTTTTTCCAAGGCTTTTAAGAAGAAGTACGGGGTAGGCCCCCAGCGCTACAGGAAGGACCAGAAGAGCGCATTTGAAAAGGTCGATCAGTATTTCGATCTGACACGTAACAAGGAATGACAGGAAGGCGAAAGGAGTAGACATGGATATATTCTTCCACGAGAAAACAAAACTGTTCCACCTCTGCAATGACCGGATAAGCTACATTATCGGGATACTTCCAAACGGAGAGCCGGGACAGTTTTATTTCGGTAAAAGGGTACATGACAGGGAGGACATGTCATACCTCGTCAATCATGAATTCCGCGCGATGATGGTGGGAACGCCTGATGACGAGACCTTCTCGCTCGAGATGAACCGCAGGGAGTATCCGTCTTTCGGAACGACTGACCTCAGGTTCCCTGCGTTTGAGGTGATACCGGAAAACGGTTCTCATGTATCGGCATTCAGATATGTGTCACACAAGATTACAGAAGGCAAGCCGAAGATAGCGGGGCTTCCCGCCGTATATACGGAGAAGGACTATGAAGCAAAGACCCTTGAGATAATGCTTTCGGACGAGCTTACCGGGGTCGGCATCTCTTTGTTTTACTCCATAATGAGAGATTATCCCGTTATCACAAGGAATGTTGTCTTTGCCAACAAAGGAAGCGAAGAAGTGCGTATAGAGCGCTGCATGAGCCTGTCGCTCGACCTGCCGGATCATGATTACACATGGATGCAGTTTTCGGGCGCCTGGGGCAGGGAGAAAACCCCTGTGGAGAAGAAACTCGAGGCTGGCATAACCGCGATAGGTAGCCTCAGAGGACACTCCAGCGCAAACCATAACCCCTTTGTGATACTGAAAAGACCTAATACCGATGAATCAGCGGGCGAAGCCATAGGCGTATCGCTCGTCTACAGCGGTAATTTCCTGACACAGGCTGAGGTGGATACTTACGGAATGCTCCGTGTCATGACCGGCATCCATCCCGACAGATTTTCATGGAGGCTTAAAGAGGGAGAAAGCTTTGAGACGCCGGAAGCACTGCTCGTGTGGACCGGGAGCGGACTTAACGATCTGAGCCAGTCTCTTCACAGACTGTACAGGAAGAGACTGTCCCGCGGGATATGGAAGGAGAAGGAAAGACCGATCCTTTTGAACAACTGGGAAGCGACTCTGATGAATTTCACCGAAGAGTCGGTGCTTAAGATCGCTGAAAAAGGCAAAGAGGCCGGGGTGGAACTCTTTGTGCTCGACGACGGATGGTTCGGGGTCAGAAACGACGATTTCAGCGGACTCGGCGACTGGTATGTAAATAAAGACAAACTCCCGGAAGGGATCGCCGGGCTTGCAAAAAAGATACATGATATGGGAATGAAGTTCGGCCTCTGGTTTGAGCCGGAGATGGTCAATCCTGACAGCGATCTGTACAGGGCGCATCCCGACTGGGTGCTTGCTTCTCCGGATCGCGAGCGGTCTCTTGGCCGTCACCAGATGGTCCTTGATATGACAAAAGACGAGGTGCAGGAATACCTGTATGAGCGGATGCATTCCATCATATCCGAAGCCGGCATAGATTACGTGAAGTGGGATATGAACCGCACCATAAGCGAATGCTACAGCATCGGAAGGAACGCGTCTGAGCAGGGAATGACATATCACAGATATATTCTGGCTGTGTACAGGCTCTATGAGAGACTGATATCTGATTTCCCGGAGCTTTTGTTTGAATCCTGCTCGAGCGGCGGCTCCAGATATGATGCCGGGATGCTCTACTATGCGCCTCAGACATGGGCAAGCGATGATACGGATGCCGTGGAGCGCCTTAAGATACAGTACGGGACATCGTACGGATATCCCGTATCCTCGATGGGAGCTCATGTCTCGGAATGTCCCAACCAGCAGACAGGACGCATATGTTCCGTTGGAACACGCGGCAATGTGGCTTTCTTCGGTACCTTCGGATATGAGATGGATCTCAATAAGCTCACAGATGATGAATTCGCAGAGATAAAGGAACAGATAGTCTTTATGAAGGAGCACCGCGCGCTGATACAGGGCGGAGACTTCTACAGACTCATATCTCCGTTTGAGGACAATTACTGTGCATGGATGGTGGTATCCGAAGACAAAAGCGAGGCCCTCGCTGCGTATTACAGGATCCTTGCGGAAGTGAATCCGGGCCGCCGCAGAGTGAGGCTCAAAGGACTGGATCCGGATTCTCTATACAGGACAGACGACGGAGAGTTCTACGGAAGCGAACTCATGAATATCGGTATAGAGATCAACGAGGCTCCGGATGTAATAAAGCTTCCACGGGGAGACTTTGATTCCCGTGTTATCCATTTGGAAAAAATCAGCAAGTAAAAAATGTGATGTCACAAAATTACAAAAAACAGTAACAAACTGTTCTTTGTGGCAAAAATGGTCGGACGTAAAATGAAAATGTGAGATGCGAAGCGTTTCGCATTTTGCGGGAAATACAACATTATTCAACAATCTTTTATGAGGAGAAAAGGGAGGTATGCAATGGTAAAGAAACTTATCGCGCTTTGTCTTGGAGTAGCGATGACGGCTTCTCTCGTAGCATGCGGAGGAACAGCAGCAACAACAGCTGAGCCTGCAGCGGACGCTACAGCACAGGAGACGCCCGCAGCGGATGATTCGGCAGCAGCAGATACTGCAGCAGCTGAAGAGGAAGCTCCTACAAGCATCGGAAGCAGCGTAGAGGGTGAGCTCTCTATAACGATCTGGGACGAGGGTCAGAGGCCCGGACTTCAGCAGATAGTTGACGAGTGGAGCGCACAGTCAGGCGTTAAGGCAACTATCCAGGTTGTAGACTGGAATGATTACTGGACACTCCTTGAGGCAGGAGCAACCGGCGGAGAGCTTCCCGATGTATTCTGGATGCACTCAAATGTCGCTCAGAAGTATATGGAGAACGATATGCTCCTTGATCTTACAGACAAGATCGCTGCAAGCGACAAGATCGATATGAACAACTACTATGAAGGTATCGTGAAGCTCTATCAGTCAAACGGCAAGCAGTATGCAGTGCCCAAGGACATCGACACGATAGCTCTCTGGTACAACAAGACCATCTTTGATGAGATGGGTGTTCCTTATCCCGATGATACATGGACATGGGAAGATTTCAAAGCAAATGCAAAGAAGCTCACAAATGATGAGCACTGGGGATATGCAATAGCTCCCGGCAACAACCAGGAAGGTTATTACAACACGATTTATTCAATGGGCGGATATGTGATAAGCGATGACAAGAAGACTTCCGGCATGGATGATGCTAATTCCATCAAGGCTGTCAAGCTCTTCACAGATATGATAGCAGAAGGCTCCTGCCCTGATCTTGCAACAGTATCCGAGACAGCTCCCAATGAGCTCCTCTGCGCAGGCAAGACTGCAATGTCCATCAACGGATCATGGATGCTCGCCGGATATCGCGACAATGAATATGCAGCAGCTAACTGTGACGTGGCAGTGCTTCCTTATACAAACACTCCCGATGACCGTGTATCCATCTACAACGGACTCGGATGGGCAGCAGCAGCAAACGGCAAGAACACCGATGCGGCATGGTCTCTTATAGAGTACCTCGGATCCAAGGAAGCTCAGCTTGAGCAGGCAGAACTCGGCGTGACGATGTCAGCTTACAAGGGCACATCCGATGCATGGGTCAACAGCGTAGACTGCTTCGATCTTAACGGCCACATGAAGATGCTTGATGCTAAGCTCGTGTTCAGACCTTACTCAAGAGATACCACAGTTTGGGAAGATATGATGATCGAGAAGCTTCAGGATGCATGGACCGGCGCGAAGCCTGTAGAGGATGTCTGCATAGATATCGCTACAGAGATGAATGCGGCACTTGCTGAAGAGTAAGAGTAACTTTTTCAAGGGTGCGTCCGGGGGATCCCTCCCCTGGGCGCATTCTGATATGGTACAGCAACTGTAAAGGAGGATCTCGTGAAAAAGAAGCCTTCATCAAGACAGATAAGCGAGTTTATCTGGGGATGGCTGTTCATCCTGCCGACTATGGCGGGACTTATCATACTGAACATCTACCCGATGATAGATACGATAAAGCAGAGCTTTTACAAGACAGGGGACTTCGGGAAGGGCAATATATTCGTCGGTCTCGCCAACTATCGGAAAGTATTCGGAGATGCCGAGGTATGGCAGGCTCTTGCCAATACCATAAAATATGCCATAGTCGAGGTTCCGTTCTCTGTCGTGATCGCTCTTCTTCTTGCTGTTATCCTGAACAAAAAGATCAAAGGAAGGAGCTTTTTCAGGACGGTCTTTTTCCTTCCCATGGTCGTGGCTCCCGCTGCGGTAGCTATGGTCTGGAAGTGGCTGTACAATTCAAACTTCGGACTCATCAACAACACATTCCATATCAAGGTCAACTGGATATCCGATCCCAATATAGCCATATATTCAATAGCTGTGATAGGCATATGGTCAGTGATCGGTTACAATATGGTACTTTTTCTTGCGGGCCTTCAGGAGGTCCCGAGAGATTATTACGAGGCGGCTTCACTTGACGGGGCCAACGGTTGGCAGCAGCTTATCCACATAACGGTGCCCCTCATATCACCTACCATATTCTTTGTGATAGTGACGAGAGTCATTGCCGGAATGCAGGTGTTCGATCTTATCTATATGCTGATAGATCTGAACAATCCGGCATGGAAGAAGACGGAATCTCTCGTGTATCTTTTCTATAAATATTCCTTCCAGCAGAGCAAGAAGGGATATGGCGCGACCGTCATAGTAGTCCTTCTGGCATTCATCCTGATCCTCACCGTAATCCAGCTGATCGGCCAGAAGAAGTGGGTACACTACGAATAAGGGGGGACAGTCATGAAAAGAAAAGTATCAAACGGTGTGATATACATAGTGCTAATACTTGTCTCGATAACGATGCTGGTCCCCTTCCTCTGGATGTTCCTTACCGCATTCAAGACGACAGCGGAGACCATGCAGATAGATCCATTCGTCATAATCCCTTCGGTATGGCAGGTCCAGAATTTCGGCAACGTCATAAAGGCAATGGATTTCGTAAAACTCTATGCCAATACATTGGGCATGGTGGCGCTCAGGATCGCTTTTGCCACTGTTACCGCCACCATATCGGGCTATGCATTTGCGCGTCTTCAGTTTATCGGCAAGAAAGTCATGTTCGCGCTGGTGCTCCTTCAGATGATGATACCCGTGCAGATATTCATCATTCCCCAGTATGTAATGGTAAGCAAGCTTCACTGGACCAATACCATCATGGGACTCGTATTCCCCGGCATGGTATCTGCATTCGGAACTTTCCTCATGCGTCAGGCTTTCATGCAGCTGCCGCGTGATCTCGAAGAGGCTGCAAGACTTGACGGATGCAATATCCCACAGACCTTCTTTTATATAATGGCGCCGCTTACAAGATCGGCCATGATCGCTCTGGGTATCTTCACCGCGGTCTTTGCATATAAGGATCTTATGTGGCCCATGATCGTATGCCCGGACAACAGGGCTACGACACTTGCCTCAGCTCTCGCCAAGATGAACGGTCAGTATCAGCAGAAATATCCGGAGCTCATGATGGCAGCTCTTATTTCCTGCGTGCCGATGATCGTGATCTATATCTTCTTCCAGAAGCAGTTCATCGAGGGAATAGCCACTTCGGGCGGCAAACTGTAATAACTGATTTCATCTTGACTTCCTAACATATGGCTCCGCGCTTTCGGTGATCCGGGGGTGCGGAGTTCTGCTTTTGCCTTCCTTTCTTGACTTCAAAGCCGTCATCACGAGACAATTGTACCTTAATCACACAGAACCGGTCTCCGGGGTACAAATTCTGCTTGATCCGACCCGTCCTCACGAGACAATTGTATCTTTATCACACAGAGCCGGTCTCCGGGGTACAAATCTCGCATGAACCGAGCCGTCATCACGAGACAATTGTACCTTAATCACACAGAACCGGTCTCCGGGGTACAAATTCTGCTTGATCCGACCCGTCCTCACGAGACAATTGTATCTTTATCACACAGAGCCGGTCTCCGGGGTACAAATCTCGCATGAACCGAGCCGTCATCACGAGACAATTGTATCTTTATCACACAGGACCGGTCTCCGGGGTACAAACCAACCCCCGGCAAGCATGGACAAGACGTGGATACAACCATATGGCACAGCGGAGGGCGGGATACCTTTCGCTTTTGCCCCTCTGATTGCATGGCTTTTTTCGTTTTGTTAAAATATCTGCCATGGGTGTTTTGATCTGTGATTTTACGGGAGTATATGAGAAAGAAGGTCTGATACCGGCCGGAACTGCAATAGATCTGAAGGATATATCCGGTACCGGAATGTATATAGACGAAGAAGCCGAAGAGAGCATCAGAAAGAGACTTCAGGATGCAGGCTTTCCGGGAGAGTACAGACTTCGTTTTCTTGATAACGGCAACTATCACTATATGACAAGGATACTGGCATCATACATTGATGTTCCCTTCGACCTCATCACATTCGACAATCACACGGATGATAAGCCTTCGGCTTTTGAAGGACTGAGATCCTGCGGATCATGGAGGCTGGATATAAAGAAAGAAAACCGAATGCTGCAGGAATCGATACTGATACAAAAGGCAGAGGATCTTGACCTGTTGCACGTCAGATCCGCCCTTCCGCTGTACATTTCCCTTGATAAGGACATCCTGTCCGGGGATGTGCTCAATACCAACTGGGATCAGGGTGACATGACAGAGGAAGAGCTTTTCGGGATCCTCGATATGCTTTATAAGACGAGGAATGTTATAGCGCTGGATGTGTGCGGAGAGGATCTTCCCGATAAGCCATGTGCATTAAATGCTGCATTCAACAAACGGATCATGAATATGCTGCAATATGTTCATGCGTGAGACATAGTCGGAAGTCTTCGGATATATTTTGGTTCAGGGAGTCTTCAGCATAATTATTCCCCAGGAGGTGGATATGAGTCAGGCAGATGTTATCTTTAAAAATATGTGCGAGGATATCCTCGCGAACGGAACGGACAATAAAGGCGAAGCCATAAGACCCCATTGGGAGGACGGCACACCGGCCTATACACTTGCGCGATTCGGTGTCACGAACAGATACGATCTTGCGCATGAATTCCCGGCACTCACTTTCAGAAAAGTCGCCTTTAAGACCTGCATAGACGAGCTGCTCTGGATATGGCAGAAGCAGTCTGCGAACATCAACGATCTGAAAGGCCATATCTGGGATTCCTGGGCAGACGAGTCGGGTTCCATAGGCAAGGCTTACGGATATCAGCAGAGCAAAAAGCATTTCTACCCCGATGTGAGCGAGGCCGGTATTGAGGCCGCTTTCGGTGATCTTAAAGACGGACACACCTATGCCGTTAAGGAAAGAAGGGGAGAGCGCGACGGTTATCTTATGACCCAGCTCGATAAAGCGATCTATGATCTTAAGAACACACCGTTTTCGAGAAGGATCATCGTCTCCATGTGGGATCCTGAGGATCAGTATGAGATGCATCTTGCGCCCTGCGCCTATGAGATGACATTCATGGTCACAAGGGATGAAGAAGGAGAAGGACTTGTATTGAACGGGATACTCAATCAGAGATCTAACGATCTGCTTGCCGCGGGCAACTGGAACGTGGTCCAGTATTCGGTCCTTATCTACATGCTCGCACATATCTGCGGCATGAAAGCGGGAGAACTCCTGCACGTGATAGGCAACGCCCACATATATGACAGGCATATCGACATGATAAAGGAACTGATCTCGCGCGAACAGTTCCCGGCACCTGTATTTGAAATAAAAAGAAAGGTTTCATCCTTCTATGATTTCACTGTGGATGACTTTGAATTAAAGGACTATAACTATGGTCCGCAGATAAAGAACATACCTGTAGCGATCTGATACGGCCTGCTTTGACCGCAGCATGAGGCGAGGAGTATAATAAAACGTTAACTGCAAGAAAAAAATCACGGAAAGGAGGGAGATATGACAGAAGTAGTTCTGGACAGAGGCAAGTTTGAATCCATGCCTGAATATCAGGACCCGGAAGCGCTGTACGGCGAGCTTGTCGAAAAACTGAAAAAGTATCATCCCTCCGACGATATCTCGATGATAGAAAAGGCTTACAGCCTTTCCAAAAGCGCTCATGAGGGACAGACAAGAAAATCCGGTGAACCTTATATCGTCCATCCACTGTGCGTTGCCATCATCCTTGCCGATCTCGAGATGGACAAGGAGACCATCGTCGCCGGGCTTCTTCATGATGTTGTTGAAGACACTTCCATCACTATAGAGGAGCTTGAAGAAACTTTCGGATCCGACGTCGCTGTTCTCGTGGACGGTGTCACAAAACTCAACAAGCTTCAGTATCACGGAGACAAGGTCGAATTCCAGGCAGATAACCTTCGCAAGATGCTCCTGGCGATGGCTCACGATATCAGGGTCATAATCATCAAACTTGCGGACCGTCTCCACAACATGAGGACTCTCAGATACCAGCCTCCCGAAAAGCAGGAGGAGATTGCAAGAGAGACGATAGACATTTATTCTCCGATCGCGGAGAGGCTTGGTATATCAAAGATAAAGGTGGAGCTTGATGACCTCTCCCTGAAATATCTGCATCCGAATGACTATAAGGACATCGGCCAGAAGATAGATCAGAAGAGGAGTGAGAGAGAGGCCTTTCTTGCTTCCATAGTCGGTGAAGTCAAAAAGCATATGGATGATGCCGGCATCAAAGCCCAGGTGGACGGCAGGGTCAAGCATTTCTTTTCCATATATAAGAAGATGGAGAATCAGCATAAGAGTCTGGATCAGATATATGATCTCTTTGCGATACGTATATATGTGGATACCGTAAAGGACTGCTATGCGGCTCTCGGAGTGATCCATGAGATGTACAAGCCGATCCCGGGGCGTTTTAAGGATTACATAGCGATGCCGAAGGACAATATGTACCAGTCTCTTCACACCACGCTCATAGGGCATTCGGGAATACCGTTCGAGATACAGATCCGTACCTATGAGATGCATAAGACCGCCGAGTTCGGCATAGCCGCCCACTGGAAATACAAAGAGGGCAGCGACGGCGCGAATGCCGACAAGCAGGAAGAGGAGAAGCTCGCCTGGCTGAGGCAGATACTCGAGTGGCAGCAGGAGACCTCCGACGGACAGGAATTTCTCCAGTCGCTTAAGGGCGATCTGCAGCTCTTTGCCGATCAGGTGTACTGCTTTACCCCTCAGGGAGACGTGAAGACATTGCCTTCCGGCTCCACTACGATTGATTTTGCATATGCCGTACACTCTGCTGTAGGCAACAGGATGATAGGTGCGCGTGTCAACGGCAAGCTTGTAAATAAAGACTATCAGCTGCAGAATGGCGACAGGGTCGAGATTATCACTTCGCAGAATTCCAACGGCCCTTCAAGAGACTGGCTCAATATAGTCAAGTCTCCCCAGGCCAAGAACAAGATCAACCAGTGGTTCAGGCAGGAGCTTAAAGAGGACAATATCGCCCACGGAAAGGAGACTTTCCTTAACTACTGCAAGACTCACGGATATAAAGCCAAGAATCTTCTGACAAGCGAGTACATGGAAGAAGTCATGGACAAGTACGGCTTCAGGGAATGGGATGCCGTCTATGCCGCCATAGGACACGGCGGTCTCAAGGAGGGGCAGATCGTCAACAAGATGGTCGAACTCTACGAGAGAGACCATGCCAAGCAGATATCCGATGATGAGATACTCAAGGATCTTGACGAGAAGACCCGCAGGGCGATCAAGCGCAAAAGAGGAGGCGGCATAGTCGTAAGCGGAGTGCACGACCTGTCGGTAAGATTCTCGAAGTGCTGCGCGCCTCTTCCCGGAGATGAGATAGTGGGCTTTGTGACAAGGGGAAGAGGAGTCTCCATACATCGAACCGACTGCGTGAACATCATGAGTCTGTCCGAGCTTGAAAGAGTGCGTCTTATAGAGGCTGAGTGGGACAAGAAGGCCATGAAGGGCTCACCCGATGAGACATATCTTGCGGAGATCAATATCTACGCAAATAACAGGAGCGGACTGCTCGTGGATATCTCGAAGATATTCACCGAGTCAGGCATTGATATTAGGAGCATCAACTCCAAGGCATCGAAGCTCGGAGTCATGACCGTAACCATGGGCTTTGAGGTGCACAATACGGCGGAGCTTGAAGGAACGATCAATAAGCTCAGACGTGTCGAGAACGTGATAGATATAGAAAGGGCGAGAGAATGATAAAAAGTATGGTCTTAGGACCCGTGATGACAAATGTGTTCTTTGTCATCAATGATGACACAAACGAGTGCGTTATAGTGGATCCGGCCGACAGCCCGGAGAGGATCATCGCCTTCATGGAGAAGGAGGAGCTGATGCCTGCGGCTGTCCTTCTGACTCACGGCCACTATGATCACATAGCCGGAGTTGCGGGGGTGCTCGAAAAGTGGAAGATACCCGTCTATGCTTCTTCCGGCGAAAAGCGGCTCTTGAAGGATGTGGAACTGAATCACTCACTCATGTCCTACGGGCGCGGCATAACTGTGGATGCCGACCGCTTTCTTGAAGACAATGAGGTATTCGAAGAGGCGGGGATCAGCATAAAGTGCATACATACACCGGGACACACCGAAGGATCCTGCTGCTATATCATAGATTCCATGAAGGCCGTCATGTCCGGTGACACCTTATTTGAGGGCTCTATCGGACGGACCGATCTTCCCACGGGCAGCATGCAGCAGATGAGCAGGACTCTGGTTGAGCGTATATCGACGCTTCCGGAGGACTATGACGTGTATCCGGGACACGGAGGAATTACCACCATAGCCGACGAGAAGAGGTACAATCCCTTCCTCGGCGGACTTTGACAGAATGATCATTAAGAGGTGAATTACCGATATGGGTGAAAAACTGATAAAAAAGCCGGTCACCGGCATGAAGGATATACTTCCTTCCGAGATGGAGATAAGGGACTATGTGGACAGCGTGGTCTTTGAAGTATATTCGAGCTTCGGCTTCGAACACATAGAGACTCCCGCCGTGGAGCATATCGAGAATCTTTGTTCCAATCAGGGCGGCGAGAATGAAAAGCTTATATTCAGGATAATGAAGAGAGGAGAAAAGCTCGATATCTCCGGGGCGGCATCCGAGAATGATCTCGCGGATTCCGGACTCCGTTACGATCTTACTCTTCCTCTGTCAAGATATTACGCCAATAACAACCAGAGCCTTCAGATGCCCTTCAAGGCGCTTCAGACCGGCAATGTCTTCAGGGCGGAGAGGCCGCAGAAAGGCAGGTTCAGGCAGTTCAGACAGTGCGATATAGACATAATCGGCGACCCTTCAAACCTTGCGGAGATCGAGCTTATCAATGCGACCACGACCCTTCTTATGAGACTTGGGTTCAGAGGATTCAAGGTCAGGGTGAATGACAGAAGGCTTCTCAAAGCGATGGGTACATACGCGGGCTTTGAGGAGAAAGACCTTCCGGAAGTATTCATCATACTGGACAAGATGGACAAGATAGGTCTGGACGGTGTCCGTTCCGAGCTCTCCGAAAGGGGATATGATGAAGAGAAGATAAGAAAATATACAGCTCTTTTCGAGGGGGCATCTGACGGAGAAGATGGAATAAAGAAACTCAAAGATACGCTCGGCGGATCCCTTGAAGAAGGGATAGCGGAGAATCTTTCCGATATAATGACCGGAGCAGTATCATCTGCGGATAACGCTTTTTCGATATGCTTTGACCCGACGCTCGTACGCGGGATGGGATATTATACCGGCCCTATTTTTGAGATAGAGATGGAAGAGTTCTCAAGCTCCGTTGCGGGCGGAGGAAGATATGACGGCATGATAGGAAGGTTTTCGGGAGGAGAGGTTCCGGCCTGCGGTTTTTCCATAGGATTTGAGCGCATCATAAGCATACTCCTTGATAAAGGCTTTGTCGTGCCGACTGCTCCGAAGAAGACAGCCTTCCTCATAGAGCGGGGCATAGCGGGAGAGAAGCTTGCCGGGATAATGCAGGAAGCCGCAGAGCTTCGTAAGAGCGGCGATACTGTTCTTGTGACCCGGATGGCCAAGAATAAAAAGTTCCAGAAGGATAATCTGGAAAAAGCAGGATATACATCGTTCAAGGATTTTTACAGGGATTAGGGATATGGCATTACTGAACAGAGATCTGGGATTAGTGGCAGTGACAGATCTTGCCAGCATGAGAGTGGATATGACATTAAGAGACGCTGTGGAAGACGCCATAGAAGGCGGAGCCACCATGGTCGTGCTCAATGAGCCTACTCTGTCTCATGACGCCCTCATGAAGGAAGCGGTCAGGCTCAAGATCCTCTGCGGCATGCATGATATTCCGTTTGTGATGATGAGACATGTGGATATAGCGGATTCCGTTGATGCGGACGGGATAATCGTAGCCTTTGAGGAATTCGACCCGGGAAGGATACGCTCCACACTCGGAAGCGACAGGAGCATAGGTGTACTGGTCTCTAAGCCCGATGAAGCGAGAAAAGCCATGGACGGCGGAGCGTGGTTTCTGATGTGCGGCCCTGTAAGCGTGGGGCATGACGGTGAGCATTCGGACTGCATCACGATAGATGAGCTCGAGGCTGTCTGCGCCGCAGTGGATATACCGGTGATAGCATACGGCGGACTGGCCGATACGGATATCAATTTCTTAAGGGGTACCGGCATATCCGGCATAGGAGCCGCCACCGGGATATTCGGTCAGACCGACATATTGAATGCTGCCTCGTCTTTGAGGCGGATATCGAGGGAGATCCTGTAGATGGAAAAATGGATCGAACTCATATTGCTCATCATCTTCTCTGCATTCTTTTCTGCCGCGGAGACAGCACTCACTACCTTTAATAAGATAAGGATGAGAGAGAAGGCCGATCAGGGCAGCCGTGCGGCGGCTCTGCTTCTTAAGATGACCGACGACAAGCCGAAGATGCTCTCAGCCATCCTCATAGGCAATAATATAGTGAACATTGCGGCATCCGCGCTCGCTGCGACCATAGCAATGTCTATAGGCTTTAATGTCGGTATCATGACGCTGCTGCTCACTCTCGTGATCCTTGTCTTCGGGGAGATCACGCCGAAGAACGCGGCAGCGGTCAAGTCAGACGGACTGGCTTTATTTTACTCCCGCATAATATATGCCCTTATGATCCTGCTGACTCCGCTGATCTTTTTGGTAAACCTGATCTGCAGGGGCTTTCTCATGTTGTTTGGCATAGATATGAGTGATTCCCAGAGCATCATGACTGAGGGGGATCTGAGGACGATCGTGGACGTGAGCCACGAGGACGGAGTCATAGAGACCGAAGAGAAGCAGATGATCAATAACGTGGTGGACTTCGGTGACGCAAAGGCGAAGGATATCATGACTCCGAGGATAGATGTGGTCGAAGCAGATATAGACGCGACCTACGATGAAGTATGGGCCATGTTCAATGAAGAGCGGTACACCAGGATACCCGTATATAAGAATGACAGAGACAATATCATAGGTGTCATGAACATGAAGGACTTCCTGCTGACTGCCGACAGAGAGCATTTCAGGACGACCGACATCATGAGAGATGCATATTATACCTTTGAGACGAAGAGGACAGCGGAGCTCCTTCTCGAGATGCAGGAGGAATCCGTGCCCATGGCCATCGTCCTCAATGAATACGGCGCGGCTGAGGGCGTGGTCACAATGGAGGATCTCATCGAGGAGATAGTCGGAGAGATAAGGGACGAATACGATGCCGATGAAGACAGCCTTATCGAGGAGGTATCGGAGCGGGAATATCTGGTGGAGGCTTCCGTCAAGCTTGACGACCTTAACGATGAGCTCGGCACATCTCTGTCCTCCGATGATTATGATACGGTCGGAGGCTATATCATAGGGATGAGCGACAGCATACCCCAGACGGGAGAGACCTTCGTGAATGATGACGGTATATCCTTCGAGATAGTGGAGGGAGCCAAGAACAGGATAGATAAAGTAAGGATGATACTTACAGAGAGTAAAAAGGAGAGTGAAGATGCAAAAGATCAGACAGTCAAGGACTGATACCTGCGGAGGCTTAAGGATAGAGGACGCAGGCAGGGAGGTAGTGCTTGCGGGCTTCTACGAAAATATGAGAAAGGTGAGTAAGAATCTCGGCTTTCTGGTGCTGAGGGATTTCTACGGGGTCACACAGGTGGTGATAGAGACCGAGGAGATGATGGAGCGTCTTCAGGGAGTCAATACGGAATCAACGCTTCAGGTGACAGGAGTCGTGCGCGAAAGATCCAGCAAGAATCCGGATCTGCCCACGGGAGACATTGAGGTGGTTCCAAACGATATCCTGATCCTCGGAAAATGCCGCTACAACGAGCTGCCGTTTGAGATCAACCGGTCAAAGGAAGCGGACGAGAATGCCAGACTCAAGTACCGTTATCTCGATCTCAGGAATCCTGCAGTGAAGGATAATATGGTGCTTAGATCGAAGGTTGTGTCAGACTTAAGGGCGGCCATGGCATCTCATGATTTTCTTGAGATCACGACGCCGATACTGACCTGCTCTTCACCTGAGGGCGCAAGGGATTATCTTGTACCGTCAAGACTTCATGAGGGCAAGTTTTATGCTCTCCCCCAGGCTCCCCAGCAGTTCAAGCAGATACTCATGGCGTCCGGGTTTGACAGATATTTCCAGATAGCTCCCTGCTTTAGGGATGAGGATGCCAGGGCAGACCGCTCTCCCGGAGAGTTCTACCAGCTGGATATGGAGATGGCTTTTGCGACCCAGGAGGATGTATTCGACGTCATAGAGGATGTGCTCCCGGGTGTATTTGAAAAGTACGGAAAATACAAGAAGGCATCCACTGCCCCCTTCAGGCGCATAGCATATCTGGATGCCCTGGAGACCTACGGCACGGATAAGCCCGATCTTCGCATAGACCTTAAGCTTGAGGAGGCAACGGATATCTTTAAGGGCGTAGGGTTTGAGCCTTTTGATACAGCTGATGTGATAAAGGCTGTCACCGTGCACGGCTTCGAGGGCTCGAGAAAGGTAATAGACAAGATCGTATCGGATGCGGAGGTCGTCTCGGGCGGCAAGAGCTACTGGATAAAATGCGGCGATGACGGCGCTGCCCTTGCGGGAGGAGTATCCAAGTTCCTTGCCGATAAGCAGGCGGATATAATCGAAAAGTTCGCGCTGAAGCCGGGTGATACGGTGTTCATAAGCGCCGGAAGCAGGGCACAGGCGCTCAAGACCGGCGGAGTATTGATCAAGACCATAGCTCAGGCGGTACCGGGACATATGGATCGTGAAGCGTATGAATTCTGCTGGATCGTTGATTTCCCCATGTATGAGATAGGAGAGGAGTCCGGTAAGCTCGAATTCTGCCATAATCCTTTCTCCATGCCGCAGGGAGGACTAGAGGCGCTTCATAATGTGGATCCGCTGAAGATACTTGCTTATCAGTATGATCTTGTCTGCAACGGAGTGGAGCTGTCTTCGGGTGCTGTAAGAAATCATGACCCTGAGATCATGATAGAGGCATTTAAGTTAGTGGGACTCGGCGAGGAGGATGTGAAGGCCAAATTCCCGGCCATGTACAATGCCTTCTGTTACGGAGCGCCTCCGCATGCCGGCATAGCTCCCGGTGTCGACAGGATGATAATGCTCATAGCAGGCGAGGAATCCATAAGGGAGATCATTCCGTTCCCCATGAACAAGAACGCGGAGGATCTCATGATGGGCGCTCCTTCACCGGTGGAGCCGTCGCAGCTGTCCGAAGTGCATATCGCGCTCGAACTGTCTGAAAATACTGAGGAAACAGGGGATTGACAAACCCCTTATACGTACTTATAATGGTCAAGTGCCTTTTTCGGGAGGGATATATGAAAAAGGCTCAAGTATAGTGTGAAGGAGGTGTAGAAATGTCAATCTGTCCCAAGAATAAATCATCCAGGAGCCGCAGAGACAAGAGACGTGCGAATTGGAAGATGGCACCGATGAATCTCGTGAAGTGCCCCAAGTGCGGCGAATACATGCTTCCTCACAGAGTATGCAAGAACTGTGGCACATATAATAAAAAGGAAGTCCTTGCTCAGGATTGATGATCATAGCCAACGCAGGCTCCGGTATTTCACCGGAGCCTTTTTTATACTGAATGACCTGCGATAACGGGATATCCGGTCGCAGAAGAGGGTAAATATGGACAAGATTAGATTCGAGTCGGATCTTGCAAAAGAACTGTATCTTGAGGTTTCAGCCCTGGCCGATATGAAGAAGATCGACAGGCCCTATATCTCCCTTGCATATATATGGAAGGTATGGCAGAAGGTCTACCGCATGAGCTTCGGTTCCACGAGACATGTATACATGCCCGGGGAGTTCAGACAGAAGGACGGGGAATGACGGAAAACAGGCCGGATCCCGGCTTTTCTGGGTGCTTTCGGCATTATTGACATCTCTCTGACCGTTTGATAAGGTAGTCAGAGTGTAGATATTGAACGGATGGGTACTATGGTAAATGTTGCTGTAGACGCCATGGGCGGCGATAATGCTCCCGCAGAGATAGTTAAAGGCGCAGTCCAGGCGGTCAATGAAAATGAAAATGTAAAGATATTCCTTACCGGAAGGAAGGATGATATAGAGAAGGAACTTGCAGCCTATGATCATCCGTCCGACAGGGTGAAGATAGTCGAAGCTTCGGAGATCATCGAGATGGGTGAGCCTCCGGTGATGGCCATCAGGAAGAAGCGTGACTCATCGATAGTGGTAGCCCTGAATCTCGTCAAGGATAAAAAGTGCGATGCCTTTGTATCCGCAGGCAGTACCGGAGCGGTGCTCGCAGGCGGACAGCTTCTTATCGGAAGGATAAGAGGGGTAGAGAGGCCGCCGCTTGCTCCTTTGATACCCACGCTTGAGGGCGTGGCGCTCCTTGTGGACTGCGGAGCCAATGTGGATGCGCGTCCGACTCATCTGGTGCAGTTTGCCAAGATGGGCTCGGCTTATATGAAATATGCCATGGGCGTGAATGTTCCCAGGGTGGCTCTTCTTAATATAGGTACCGAAGAGGAGAAGGGGAATGCGCTTGTAAAAGAGACCTATCCTCTGCTGAAGGCCTGTACCGACATCAATTTTGTCGGATCCATCGAGGCCAGGGACATCCCTCAGGGAGGAGCCGACGTGATAGTATGCGATGCCTTCGCGGGCAATGTGGCACTGAAGATGTATGAGGGTGTCGCGAAGGTTTTATTATCGAAGATAAAGGAAGTCATGATGAGCAGCACAAAGACAAAGATCGGAGCCATGCTCATCAAGGACAGGCTGAAAGAATGCCTGAAGGAATTCGATGCCACGCAGTATGGCGGCGCACCGCTTTTGGGTCTTAAGGGACTCGTGGTCAAGACACACGGCTCCGCCAAAGCAGTCGAGGTCAAGAATTCCGTGATACAGTGCATTACTTTTAAGGAACAGGATGTGAACGGAAAGATAAAGCAATATCTTGATCTATGATCAGACATTTAGGAAGGAGTCAGTATGGAATTTGAAAAACTGAAAGAGATCATTGCCGAGGTCTTAAGCGTAGACCAGAATGAAGTAACACTTGAAACGACTTTTACAGATGATCTTGGGGCAGATTCACTCGATGTGTTTCAGATCATCATGGGCATAGAGCAGGAGTTTGAGCTTACGGTGGATACCGACGAAGTCGAAGGTATCAAGACTGTCGGAGATGCGGTAGAGCTCATAAAGTCTGCAAGAGAAAAGAACTGATAATCATTAGCGAATGATGAGCCGGCGACAGCCGGCTCTTTAGTGGTGCTTGATGAACGGTGTTATAGAGACAGAAGAGCTTGAAAAGAGCATAGGATATGAGTTTTCGGACAAGGATCTGCTGCTGCAGGCGCTGACCCATTCCTCATTCAGAAATGAAGCGGGACAGGGAAGGGATTATGAAAGACTGGAATTCCTGGGTGATGCCGTACTGGAGCTCGTATCCTCGGATTTCATCTATCATGAGAACCCCGGGATGAGAGAAGGGGACATGACGAAGCTTCGCGCATCTGTCGTCTGTGAGATGTCGCTTGCAAACTGCGCGGGAGAGATAGGTCTGTCCGATTATATCAGACTCGGGCGCGGCGAGGATCAGCAGGACAGCAGACACAAACCTTCCATAGTATCTGATGTCTTTGAGGCTCTGATAGGCGCGATATACCTTGAGGCAGGCATAGAAGAAGCAGGGAAGTTCATCAGGACCTTTGTACTTAACGACATAGAGCACAAGGCTCTCTTCCATGATTCAAAGACACAGCTTCAGAATATAGCCCAGGCCAGGAACTGGAAGCTGGAATATGTGCTTGCGGAAGAATCCGGACCGCAGCATGACAGGAGATTTGTCATGGCATGCGTGATCAACGGTAAGGAAGTATCACGGGCACAGGCAAGTTCGAAGAAGAGCGCGGCGCAGCTTGCCGCGTATGATGCATTACAGAAACTGGAGACAAAGGATGTATCTTAAGAGTATAGAGATCCACGGATTCAAATCATTCGCGGATAAGATAAAGCTGGATTTCAAATATGGCATAACGGGCATTGTCGGGCCGAACGGCTCCGGCAAGAGTAATGTCTCCGATGCCGTAAGGTGGGTTTTGGGAGAGCAGAGCGCAAGGCAGCTTCGCGGCTCTTCCATGCAGGACGTCATCTTCTCCGGCACAGAGATCCGCAAACCCATGGGCTACGCCTATGTCACGATCACCATGGACAATTCGGACCATGTTCTCTCCACGGACTATGATGAGGTATCCGTTACCAGAAGAGTATACAGATCCGGCGAATCCGATTATCTGATCAACGGCAATCCCGTAAGACTCCGTGATATACATGAGCTTTTCTATGATACCGGTATAGGTCAGGACGGTTATTCCATCATAGGACAGGGCAAGATAGACCAGATCCTCTCGGGCAAGCCCGAGGAGAGAAGAGAGCTCTTTGATGAAGCCTGCGGGATAGTCAAATTCAGAAAGCGCAAGGATACTGCCGTCAAGAAGCTCGAGAGCGAAAAGCAGAACCTTCTCCGCCTCACAGACATACTCTCCGAGGTGGAAGGAAGGATAGGTCCTCTTGAGAAGCAGTCTGAGGATGCGAAGATCTACCTTGAGAAGAAGGAGAGACTCAAGAAGCTTGACGTCAATATCTTCCTTGCCGAATCCGAGCGTTATGAAGGACTCATGAAGGAGCTCGACGGCAAGTATGATGCCCTTATGAACGATATACAGGGTGTCACCGATGAACTCGATGCGAGCCATTCCAAATATGAAGAAGCAGGCGAGAAGATAAGCGAACTCGACACCAGGATAGAGGAGATGAGACAGGAGATCTCCGATTCCAACTTAAAGCGCGGTCAGATCGATTCGCAGATCAAGGTGCTGACTGAGCAGATCAATTCGCTCAATACCACGACCGAGCATTTCAAGGGCAGGAGCGGGGATATCAAAAAGAGTCTCGAGACCTACGGCAGCGAGCTTGAGAAGCTGAATGAGACAAAAAAAGAGCTTGGCGGCAAGGTGGAAGGGCTGGATGAAGAAGCCGGCGGCAAGAATAAAGAGCTTGCGTCCTACGACAGCCGTATAGAAGAGGCTTCTGCAGAGCTTGAAGCAAAGAAGCAGCTCGTGCTCGACACCATAGACGGAAGAGGTGTGCTCAAGGGAGAAAAGGAAAAGCTCTCGACGCTGCTGTCACAGGCGGAGATCAGAAAAGCAGAGCTTGCTTCAAGGCTCTTAAAAGCCAAGACCTCCGAAGCCGAAGCCAAGGATGCCATCAATGCCATGAAGCAGGAGATGGAGACTATACAGAAGAGCATCCGTGAGCTTGATACCGTAAGAGAGGAAAAGGAAAAAGAGCTGGAGCAGATCAACTCCGATATAGACGAGGCAACGGAGTCTGACAGACAGCTCGAGAGAACATATACCGAGGAAAAGACAAGACTGGAGAGTCTCAAGAATATAGCGGAGCGCTACGAAGGCTACGGCAATGCCGTGCGCTATGTAATGGAGCGCAAGAAGGACAAGTCCTCCGGGATCTGCGGAGTCGTGGCGGATCTCATCAAGGTGGACCATCAGTACGAGACCGCTATAGAGACGGCTCTGGGAGCCAATATCCAGAACGTCGTGGTGGAGGATGATGCATCGGCAAAGAAGCTCATTGCCATGCTGAAGGAGAACAAGGCCGGCAGGGTTACGTTCCTTCCGCTGAACACGATACAGGAGCGCGATTTCAAGGCAAAAGATGCCGTGAATGAGAAGGGTGTCATAGGCATGGCGGATACTCTTGTGAAGATGAACAAGAAGTATGACATGGTGGCAAAGAACCTTCTCGGCAATTTCATCGTGGTGGACAATATCGACAATGCTCTTGCTCTTGCGCGAAAGTACCGCTTTACCCTGAGGGTTGTGACGCTTTCCGGCGAGTCTCTTAATCCGGGCGGCTCCATGGCGGGCGGATCCTTCAGGAATCAGAGCAATCTCTTAGGCAGAGGCCGTGAGATAGACGAGCTTACGGAGGATCTGAAGCAGAAGCTTGCCGACAGGGATAAGGTGTTGCAGAAGATAGAAGAGCTCCGCGATAAGAAGAGCGAGATAAGGAATGCTCTCCAGGAGATCACGGATAAGATGCAGGAGGAGAGCTTGCATCTCAACACCGCAAATATGAACCTTAACCTTGCCGAGGAGAAGCGCAACGAGAACAGGAGCGGAAGCGACGGCATATCCTCGGAGGTATCGGATCTCGAGACAGAGATAGTATCGATAAAGAACAGTCAGAAGGAGAATGAAGAGGCCATACAGAACTCCGAGAAGACTGAAAAGGAAGCTGACGAAGAGGCAGCAAAGCTTGAGGAACTCGTAAAGACGCTTACCGAGGAGTCGATGACCTTAAGAAAAGAGGTCGGAGAATATGACGTAAAGCTGACGAGATACAAGGAGCAGCTTGGCTATACGGATGAAAACATCCGGAGGATAGAGGGAGAAGTGAAGCGACTTGAGGGCGAGCTCTCTACTATACAGGACAATATCGCTTCAAATGAAGAAGAGGTCAATTCCAAGAAGGAAGCGATAAAGAACTTTGAAGAGGCCCTGCTCGGAGCGGGAGATTACGACAGCGAGAAACAGGGCGAATTAAAGCGCCTCATAGAAAGCCGCGACGAGGCTACTAAGGAGCAGAAGAAGCTCTATGAGGACAGGGATGCGATCAACGAGAGAAAGGCCGGTCTTGAGCGCGAGAGGATAAGGCTCGAGAATCAGAAAGAAAAGCTCGGCGAGAATACTGAGAGCAGGATAAAGTACATGTGGGAGGAGTACAACCTCACACTGGTGGCATCCAGAGAACTGAAGGACGACACTCTCGGCGAGCTTCCGCAGATGAGACAGGAGTCCATGAAGCTCAAATCCGAGATAAGGAACCTCGGAGATGTCAATGTCGGTGCCATAGAGGAATACAGAGAACTGTCCGAGAGGTATTCTTTCCTTACAGGTCAGAGAGATGACATCGTAAAAGCAGAGGAGGATCTGAACAAGATCATAGCGGAACTGACCGACTCCATGAGAAAGCAGTTCATGGAGAGATTCACGGAGATCAATAAGCAGTTTGATATCGTATTCGGCGAGATGTTCGGCGGAGGACACGGCAATCTCACTCTTACCGATGACGAGGATGTCCTTGAAGCCGGGATCAATATCATCGCTCATCCTCCGGGCAAGAAGCTCCAGAACATGATGCAGCTCTCCGGCGGAGAAAAGGCTCTCACAGCCATCGCTCTGCTTTTTGCGATACAGAATATGAAACCCTCACCGTTCTGTCTGCTCGATGAGATCGAAGCGGCGCTTGATGAGGCCAATGTGGACCGGTTTGCTTCCTATCTGTCAAAGCTTACCGAGCATACGCAGTTCATAGTCATAACCCACAGACGCGGCACCATGACAAAGTGCGACAGACTGTACGGTATCACGATGCAGGAGAAGGGCGTATCGACTCAGGTTGCGGTGAACCTGGAGGATTCCGAGTGGGATGAGTCCGGGGACAAAAAGGGCGACTGAGGAGGCTGTCTATGGGCTTTTTCAAAGGACTTTCTGATTTTTTCACCGGATATACGCAGCTGGATGATGACTTCTATGACGATCTTACGGACATCCTGATAATGGGTGATGTCGGCATGTCGACAGCGATGGAGCTGTCGGATGAGCTCAAAGAGCGTGTCAAAAAGGAAAGAGTGCATGATCCGGACGGTGCAAAAAAGCTTCTTACCGTGATAATGAAAGAAAAACTCGATGCCATCTCTACCGGACATGATTTTGACTATGAAGACAACAAGTCCGTGGTACTCATGGTCGGAGTGAACGGAGTGGGGAAGACTACATCAGCGGGGAAGCTGGCTGCGCGCTACAGGTCTCTGGGACGGAAGGTCATGCTGGTGGCAGCGGATACCTTCAGGGCGGCCGCCATAGAGCAGCTTACTTCCTGGGCCATGAAGACAGGCGTGGATATAGTCAAGGGAAGAGAAGGCGGAGATCCCGGTTCCGTGGTGTATGATGCGATACAGTCAGCCAAAGCGCGGGATTACGATATGCTGATAGTTGATACGGCAGGAAGGCTCCATAATAAAAAGAATCTCATGAACGAACTTTCAAAGATCGATCAGATCATAAGATCCGAATATCCGGATGCCGTAAAAGAGACTCTTGCTGTCGTTGATGCTTCGACCGGACAGAACGCAAAGGAACAGGCGAAGGAATTCAACGAGGTTACGGATGTTACCGGAGTGGTACTGACAAAGCTTGACGGTTCCGCAAAGGGCGGTATAGTCATAGCGATAGAGAATGAACTGAAGATCCCGGTCAAGTTCGTGGGACTCGGCGAGGGAGTCAGCGACCTGAAGAGGTTTGATACAGGTAAATTCATGGAGGGATTATTGGATGAATCTTAGATCCTTTGAAGAAGCGGCCGAGAAAGTAAGGGAGGTCACTCTTGACACCAAGCTCATATACAGCGACTACTTTTCAGCGGTTGCGGGCAGAGGCAACAAGGTCTTTCTTAAGCCTGAAAACATGCAGCGCACCGGAGCATATAAGATCAGGGGAGCTTATTACAAGATAAGCAGGCTCTCCGATGAAGAGCGCGCGAAGGGCGTTATCACGGCATCCGCAGGTAACCATGCCCAGGGAGTCGCATATGCGGCCAGCAGGTACGGCGTCAAAGCCGTCATAGTCATGCCGAACACCACGCCTCTTATCAAGGTGAACCGCACAAAGGATCTCGGAGCAGAGGTCATACTTCACGGGGATATCTATGACGAGGCATGCGAGAAGGCTTACGAGCTGGCAGATCAGGAGGGGTATACCTTCGTGCATCCCTTCGATGACGAGGATGTGGCGACCGGACAGGGCTCTATCGCATGGGAGATATTCAAGGAACAGCCTCTTACAGATATGATCCTCGTGCCTGTAGGCGGAGGCGGACTTGCAACAGGCGTGTCGGTGCTCACAAAGCTGCTTCATCCCGATACGGATGTGATAGCTGTGGAGCCCGAGGGAGCAGCCTGCCTCAAGGCATCGCTGGACAGGGGAGAGGTGACGACCCTGCCTTCTGTCTCCACGATAGCCGACGGGACGGCGGTCAAGACTCCGGGCACTAAGATATTCCCCTATCTTAAGGACAATATAGACAGAGTGCTCACGGTCCCGGATGAGGACCTTGTGGCTTCGTTCCTCGATATGGTCGAGAATCACAAGATGATAGTCGAGAATTCCGGTCTTCTGACCGTGGCTGTCTTAAAGCAGCTTAACTGCGAGAATAAAAAGATAGTCTGCATCATATCCGGCGGCAACATGGACGTCATCACGATGTCGTCTGTGGTCCAGCAGGGACTGATACAAAGAGACAGGATATTCACCGTGTCGGTGCTTCTTCCCGATAAGCCGGGAGAGCTGCAGAAGGTGGCGGGTGTCATAGCGTCCGAGAGCGGCAATGTCATAAAACTCGAGCACAACCAGTTTGTCTCCACCAACAGGAACGCGGCTGTGGAACTTCGGATCACTCTGGAGGCCTTCGGGAGCGAGCACAAGGCGCATATACTCTCGACTCTTGAAAAGACAGGATATAAGCCCAAGGTCGTGCGGACCACCCTGTAGATCAAGATGAAGCTTGGCCGGAAAGAGGCGGAAGATTATATATACTCATCATATATGAAGGCGCTGCCGCATCTTTCCTACGATATGTCGGACAGTAAAAAGCGGCATCCCGAGTATACGGAGGAGATCATAAAAAGTCTCTTCAGAGGCAATACGGCAGTGGCTGTCACGGGGAGCAAGGGCAAAGGCTCGGCAGCCTACATCCTGATGTCGATCCTTTCGCTGAAGATGAAGACCGGTCTTATGACGAGCCCGCATATCCTTGATTTTAACGAGAGGTTCAGGATAGACGATGATCTCATAGAAGATGCTGAGTTTGCCGATATCGTATCCGGGCTCAAGCCGTTATTTGATCAGGCAGAGCCGGACCACAGCAAGGGACTCTTTATAAGTCCGATAGGTATTGAGACCGCAGTGGCGCTGAGTTTCTTTGCGCGACATGATACAGTCTGCGATATATTCGAGCACGGCAAGGGCGTAAGATATGATGATGTGCGCAATGTGCCTGCAGAGTATGCCATCATCAATACGATATTCTTAGAGCATACAAGAGAGCTCGGGAGCACGATAGAAGAGATAGCTTCGGACAAGGCGTCTGTCATAAGACCCGGTATGAAATGCGTCTTCTCGGGAGAACAGAGCGCTGAAGCCCTGCGGATAACAGAAAATGCGGCCAAGGAGGCAGGAGTGCCGCTGAAGCTCTACGGCAGGGATTTTGAAGCCCTGGATATAAGGTTTCAAAAAGACGGCATGATCTGTAATGTAAGGACAGACAGAAGGCTGTACAGGGATCTTGGGATCTCGCTCCTTGGAGAAAACCAGTGCCGCAATCTCGCTCTTGCCATGGCAGCGGCCGAGGAGATACAGGGCGGGTCACTTGCATCAGATGAGACGGATGAAAAGTTTCTGAGAGACAGGCTCATGCATCTTGAGTGGTTTGGAAGGCTTTCCATGATAAGGAAGGATCCTCCGATGCTCGTGGACTGCTGCGTGAACCGCAACAGCGCCGGCTACGCTCTCAGAGCACTTAGGGAGCTTGGCATAGACAGGGCGGATATAATACTTGCCATACCTGATGATAAGGATTTTGCGGGAGTGGCCGTAAAGGCGCATGAGGCCGGACATCATGTGATACTGTCAGCAATCTCCAATCCGCATTACCGCTTTACTTCAAAGCAGCCGGAAGAGCTTAAAAGACTCGGAGTGCCTTTCATATATGCGGAAAGCGTATCGGATGCGCTTTCAGGCGCGACACGTCCGACGGCCGTCCTGGGTACGGCAGCGATGCTCGGTGAGATAAGGCGGTGGATGAAAAACGGGATCTGATCCCATAGAGAGGATATCGGAAAGAAGATACTGAATGAACGTAAAGAGAACAGGCTGGACTTTTTTGTGGATGACGATCGCATTCCTTGCGGCTTCGGTCGTGGTGAGCTCGCTTTTCCCGGATCTCGGGATAGGTCTTACCGCCTTTTTCAGTGAGCTCTGCCTTCTGATACCGGCTCTTTTCTTTCTTCTGCAGGGAAGGGCACAGCTTGCGGGACAGCTTCATATCAAGCCTGTCAAGCCTGTGACAGTCCTTCTGATACTGGTCTATCACATGTGCTGCTATCCGCTGATCATAGCGATGAATGCCTTCACGATGGCGGTAACGGATAATGCGGCTATGGAGCTTACATCACAGTTTGACGGGGAATCATTTCTCGCCATATGGATCTTTGCGGGAATCATAGGACCTATAGTCGAGGAATTTGTCTTCAGGGGAGTGCTGCTGTCAGGGCTTCGTACCACAGGCAGGATACTGACTCCCATTATCCTCTCCGGGTTTTTATTCGGACTTATTCACATGAATCTCAATCAGTTTTCGTATGCAGTATGCATGGGCATATTCTGGGGGCTTCTGGTGGAAGCGACCGGGAGCATCTTTTCGTCGATGATCTGTCATGTGACAACGAACAGCGTGAGCGTCCTTCTCTCGTTTTTGCTGGAGGATACTTTTGAAAATCTGGACGGAATGCTTGCCGCCACGGGCGCTGAGAGCGCAGCGGCTTATGTCTCCACCGGGATCATGTTCCTTTTCATATCGATATTTACTACCATAGGCGCGCTGCTCCTGCTCAGGGTCATCGCCCTGACCGAAGGACGCACGGGGTGCTTTGCAAATATATTCAGGAAGAAGAACCGGGCCGAGCGCTACGGAAGGATCATAACCGTTCCGATGATAGCGGGCATGGTGATATCGGCGACAGTCATCATATTCATGCTGATCGGTGACATGATGCCGTAAGTGCCGTCGGGCGCATTAGTTCATCTATTGCAACACGTGAGCCGAAGCATGGACACATGTCACTCGGGCGCATTAGTTCATCTATTGCAACAAGTGAGCCGAAGCATGGACACATGTCACTCGGGCGCATTTGCGCATCTTTACCGACGCCACTCGCGCATAGCGCTCGTAAACGGCGTTCAAAATATGCCAAAGGGCATATTTTGCAGCGCTTAAGCCCGATGGCATGTGGTCCATGCGCCGGCGTAACTAAGCTAATAATATGGTCCATGCGCCGGCGTAACTAAGCTAATTATATTGTCCATGAGACGGGCATACATAACGATTACGGATATATCATTTTGGTAACGCGATCATTAACAGGAGGTGAAAAATGAAGAAGAGACTAATGACATTGTCGGCATTCCTGGCCGCTATGCTGATCCTTTCGGCATGCGGGAGCAAGTCGGATAGCAACTCATACGACAGGGCTGCCGCTGACGACTATTATTATGAGGATCCGGAGGTTTATGCAGACAGTGATTTCTCCACCGGTTATGCTGAGGCCGAGGAAGCAGCCGAATATGATTACGGCGAGACGGCAGACGTGTCTGATTCAGAGTCAGGCTCTGCCGGCAAGGAGATATCCGAAGAGGAAGTAGCTGATCACGGTTCAAAGATAATCAGGAATGCAAGCATCGATCTTGAAGTGGCTAGTCTCGAGGCCTTCTCCGGCAATCTCAAGAAGACCGTATATGATTATGACGGCTATATCGAGAGCATGGATATCAATGCATATGATTCTGATTATTCCGAGTCCAGATACGGATATTTCACCGCGCGTATCCCTGCAGAAAGGCTGGATGATTTCCTGAACATCGTATCCGATGAGGGAACGGTGACAGCAAAGACAGAATCCGCAGAGGACGTAACTCTCCAGTATGTCGATGTCGAAGCCAGGATTGCGACATACGAGGCAGAGCGCGACAGCCTCATGGAGCTTCTGGACACGACTACCAACCTGAAAGATATCCTGACCCTGAGGGATAAGATCGCAGAGGTCAATTACGAGCTCGACAGCCTTCAGAGCCAGCTCAAGACAATGGCAAACAAGGTATCCTACAGCACTGTGACCATCAGCGCTATGGAGACCAGAACGATAGCAGGCAACAAGGGCGAAAAGAGCTTCTGGTCAAAGATATGGGATGATTTTGCATATGAGATGGAGGACGGGCTGGAAGCTGCGATCCAGCTGGTGATCTTCATCATCACACGCCTTCCTGTGCTCCTGATCCTTGCGCTCATCGTATTTGTGATAGTAAAGATAATCCAGGCCATAATCAAAAGCTCCAAAAAGAAGAGCATGAAGAATATGCAGATGAACGGCATGAACATGCAGAACATGCAGCACATGCAGGGTATACCGAATCCCGTTCCTCAGCAGAATGTGATGCAGGGCCCTCCGGGACACTTTACGAGCAACGTGCCGATCACTCCTGCAGCCGGTGAAAGCACGGATGATAAGACTGATACAGCTGAGAATGCGGACTCAAAGACTGAGGATGCTCCGGCTGATACAGAAGGGAAGGATAAGAAAGATGAGTAAGTATCTGGACAGAGCCAGGGAACTCAGGGCAACTGTCACTCCCCATTACAACTGCGCGCAGTCAGTGCTTCTTCCCTTTGCCGAAGAAGCCGGCATAGATGAAGAGACTGCGCTTAAGATGACAGCTAACTTCGGAGGCGGAATGCGGATAGCATCCGCCTGCGGAGCCTTTACCGGAGCGATAATGGCGCTGGGGCTCATGGGCTATGATGATCCGGCCATGGTCACTGAGGTCGCGCGAAGGATCAAAAGTGAGCATGAAGGGTTCATCGACTGTAAGGACCTTTTGAAACTGAACCATGACAAGGGCCTTGAAAAGAAGCCTCACTGTGACAGCATGGTCTTTGAATGCGTAGGCATCGTGGAGGATATTGCAGGCCTTAAGGAGCCGGAGGCATAAAGCCCCAAATCCATAGACAATGCCGGGGTCTTATATTATAATACTTTGGTATGTCCTGATTGCCCGGAGAAAGAGCCGGACAGTCAGGTTTTGATGCGATAAAGACGAAAGAAAGAGAAGTAATGAACGGCGGACTTAACGGATTTCTGAACAAGATGGAGCGCAAGATCGGCAAATATGCCGTTCCACAGCTTACGAAGTACATGATACTCACGTATATAGTGGGTTATATCCTGTACTTTATCGCGATGGCAGGGGTTCCGATACTTCAGTTTATCTCGCTCAGTCCCGGAAGGATACTCCATGGTGAGATATGGAGGCTTTTCACCTGGATCTTCATGCCTCCGTCAAGACCGGGGATATTCACCATCATCATGCTTTTATTCTATTATCAGATAGGAACGGCGCTGGAGCAGACCTGGGGAGATTTCAAATATAATCTCTATATTTTTTCCGGTCTGTTCTTTATGGTAGCAGGGGCCTTTCTGGTATATGCATTCGGGCGGGACATGGATCCGTCCGGCTTTTTCACGACGTTTTACATCAATATGTCTGTTTTCCTTGCTTTTGCGGCCTGCTATCCCGATATGCAGGTCATGCTGTATTTTCTGATACCGCTGAAGATCAAATATCTTGCGTTCGTGGATGTAGCCTTTCTTGTATATCAGGCTTTTGTCTCGGGGTGGGCCGAGAAGATGTCGATCATAGTGTCTTTGCTTAATTTCATCATCTTCTTTTTTACCACGAGGAACTACAAGTCGATATCTCCGTCCGAGCGCGCAAGGAAGAAGAATTTCAAAAAGGCATTCGAGAGAGGCCCCTATTATCAGGGTAACCAGAAGCGCGCGGGCTTCGGATCGAACCCTTCAGGCGGTCAGGGGGCCGGAGCGTGGGGCGGTTCCGCATACGGAGCTTCTTCAAAAGCCGGATCATCTTCGGGAAGCGCTCCGAGAGGAGGCGCCATTACCAAGCACAGATGCGCTATCTGCGGCAGGACTGAGCTTGACGGGGATATGCTGGAATTCAGATTCTGCAGTAAGTGCGCAGGTAATTACGAATACTGCCAGGATCATCTTTTCAATCATACACATGTAAAGTTCGGTAAATAGATGACAGAGTCTGTATACAGAGAAGCGCTTGACAAGGTAATACGCAGCGCCCATGAGAGTCACAACTTCATAACCGAGGAACGGTATGCTTCTTTCATGCAGGGCACGGGCATGACTGCCAGAGAAGACAAGCTCACCAGAGAATATCTGGACGGCATAGGCATTAAGTTCGGGGAGGATGATCCGGCGCTGTATGAGGAGCCGCAGTTTACCGAAGCCGACGGCAAGTATCTGGATGTATATCTTAAGGAGATGGAGGCGCTCCCTTCGTATACCGAAGAGGAGATCATAAAGGCCAAGGTCAGAGCCGTATTCGATGATGACGAGGAAGCGCAGGCCGTGCTTCTGAACCATTATCTGAAGGATGTGGTCGATATCGCAAAGCTGTATATATATCAGTCTCTTCCGGCTGAAGACCTTATAGGCGAAGGCAATATAGGCCTTATGACAGCGATAAAAGCGCTTGCCACCCTTGAAAGCGTAGATGAGGTCGAGCCCTTTGTAGGCAAGCTCATCATGGATGCAATGGATAAGGCGATCTACGAGGATACCGATATCCGCAGGCAGGCGGAGGAGCTGGCAGACAGGGTCAATGACATAGACGAGAAGGCAAAGAAGTTTTCCGATGAGATGAAAAGACCGGTGACAGCCATGGAGCTTGCCGAGGAAACCGGGATGCCTCTGGAAGAGATAATCGAAGCCATGAGGCTTACGGGCGATCAGATAGAGGGATTAGTGCCGATCAAACAGGAGGGATCATGAAGACGATAGAGGATCTCAAACAGTACAGGATAGTAAAGAAAAAAGATATACCGGATCTTAACTCAAAGGGATATCTGCTTCTTCATGTAAAAAGCGGCGCAAAGGTCTTTGTCATATCAAACGATGACAGGAACAAGGTCTTTTATGTTGCTTTCAGGACTCCGCCCGAGGATTCCACCGGCGCTCCTCATATAATGGAGCATACCGTGCTGTGCGGTTCGAAGAAATATAAGGCAAAGGATCCTTTTATCGAACTGGCAAAGGGATCGCTCAATACCTTCTTAAATGCGATGACTTATCCCGATAAGACCGTGTTCCCCGTGGCGAGCACCAATGACAAGGATTTCAAAAACCTTTCGGATGTGTATATGGATGCCGTGCTGCATCCTGCGATCTACGAGAACGAAATGATCTTCAAGCAGGAAGGCTGGCATTATGAGCTTTCCTCCGAGAAGGACGATATCAAATACAACGGCGTAGTCTATAACGAGATGAAGGGCGCATATTCCACTCCGGACGATGTGCTCGACAGATATATACTGTCGTCTCTTTATCCCGATACAGCATATGCGCTTGAATCAGGCGGAGATCCCGAGGAGATACCGGAACTGTCATATAAGAAGTTCCTGGAGCTTCATAAAAAGTATTATCATCCTTCAAATTCATACATATATCTCTACGGTGACGCGGACATGGTGGAGCGTCTTACGTGGCTCGATAAGGAATACCTTTCACACTACAAGGCATCCAAGATCGATTCTTCGATCGTAAGACAGGATCCCTTCACGAAGACGGTGGATTTTGAGAAGACATACGCCCTGTCTGATGCCGAGAGCATCCTTCATAACACGTTCCTGTCTTATAACTGCGTGATAAAGGACAGTCTTGATCCAAGGCTGTATGTGGCATTTGCCATACTCCAGTATGCGCTTTTGGAGAGCCCCGGAGCTCCCTTAAAGCAGGCGCTTCTGGATGCACATATCGGACAGGATATAGAGAGCTCTTATGAGAACGGCATACTTCAGCCATACTTTGCAGTCATCGCAAAGTATGCGGATGTATCGGACAAAGACAGGTTCTTAAAGGTCATAAGGAAGACACTGACCGAGCTTGTAAAGAAGGGACTCAATAAGAAGACCCTGCTTGCAGGCATCAATATCTTCGAATTCAGATACAGGGAGGCTGATTTCGGACGCTATCCGAAGGGACTGATGTACGGGCTTCAGGCTCTTGATTCCTGGCTCTATAAGGATAATGATCCCTTCATGCATATAGAGCAGAATGCGACTTATGCATTCCTCAAGAAGGAAGTGGAATCCGACAGCCGTTATTTCGAAGACCTTATAGAGAGATATCTGATCGACAATCCTCATTCCTCCGTGGTCATCTTAAAGCCTGAAAAGGGGCTTACCGCAAGGAAGGAGAAGGCAGTGGCGAGAAAGCTCATGAAATACAAGGCTTCTCTTTCTTCGGCCGAACTGCAGGAACTTGTACAGGCCACGAAGGACCTGAAGGCATATCAGGAGGAGCCCTCAAGCAAGGAGGCTCTCATGACGCTGCCCCTGCTTGAGATATCGGACATAGACAAGAAGGCGCTTCCCTTTAAGAACGAGGTCTTAAGGACCGGAGGAGTCAATCTTCTTCATCATGACATAGAGACCAACGGGATCGCATACATAGGGCTGATGTTTTCGACTCAGGCTGTGCCTGAGAGGCTTGTGCCTTATATCGGGCTTCTTGCCGCAACACTCGGTAATGTGAATACTGCCCTGCATAAATATGAGGACCTTAATTCCGAGATCAATCTTTCGACCGGCGGGATGTACTTTACTCCGGTATGTTATCCGATCCCGGATTCCGAGTCTGATTTTGACTTTGAGTTTGAAGTCAGGACCAAGGTCTTTACCCAGAACATACAGGCCTTCATGACGCTTGCCGATGAGATACTCTTCTCGTCTGATTTCTCGGATGACAAGAGGCTTCGCGAGATAATAAGGATGATAAGATCACGCCTTCAGGCATCCCTTGTGGCATCCGGTAACGCCACAGCCTCGGAGAGGGCGCTGTCATACATATCCGATGCGCACTATTACGGCGGCAAGATACACGGCATAGACTTTTACAGGTTCATCGAGGATCTGGAGAAGAATTTCGAGAGCAAGGTTCAGGTCATAAGGTCCAGCCTGCAGGAGACGCTGGACATCCTGCTGCATAAGGACAATCTTATGGTCGATATCACCGGTAATGCCGATATGGTCGAAACTCTGTCACCTCTTGTGGCCGAATTCACGGGAAGGCTCTCCGGCAAGAGATCAAAAGTCACTGATTTTGATTTCAAAAAGCACAAGAAGAATGAGGGCTTCAGGACCGCATCCCAGGTGCAGTTTGTGGCAAGAGCAGGCAACTTCAAGGCTCACGGACTTCCGTACCGGGGCGAGCTGAAGGTGCTGAGGGTGATATTGGGATATGACTATCTCTGGAACAATATAAGAGTGCTCGGCGGGGCATACGGATGCGGTGCCGCATTCAGATCCACCGGGATATCGGTCTTTTCATCCTTCAGGGATCCGCACCTTGTGAATACACTGAAGGTCTTTGAACAGGCAGCGGAATATGTCAGGAACTTCAATGTGTCGAAGAGGGATATGACAAAGTTCATCATTGGGACCATATCGGATATTGACACGCCGCTAACGCCTCTGGCGGAAGGGACGAGAAGCCTCGGGGCATACATGGCCGGGATGGATTTCGAGAGAGTGCAGAAAGAGCGCGACGAGATCCTTTCGTGCAATGTAAAGAAGATCAGAGAGCTTGCCGATTATATTGATGCGGTAATGGATGACAAAGCCATGGTCGTGGTAGGCTCCGAGACCAAGATAGACAAGAACAGAGATATATTCAGAAAGGTCGATAACCTGCTTTGAGCAAAGAGGGTTTCAGGTCCGGCTTCGTGGCCATAGTCGGCCGGACGAACGTCGGCAAATCAACGCTCATGAATCATCTAGTGGGGATGAAGCTTGCGATCACTTCGAACAAGCCGCAGACCACGAGAAGGAGGATGCAGGCGGTCTTTACCAATGAGGATGCCCAGATAATATTTCTGGATACTCCGGGGATACATCTTCCAAAGACAAAACTGTCCGAATACATGGACAATGTCGCATACAAGTCCGTGGATGACGTGGACGTGATAGTCTTTGTGGTAGAGCCTGAGCCTTACATCGGCAAGGGCGAGCAGAAGATGATAGAGCGCATAAAGGAATCAAAGAGGCCTGTCGTGCTCGCCGTCAACAAATGCGACACGGTCGATGAAGAGCGGATAAAAAAAGCCGAGGATACATACAGAAAGGTCCTTGATATCGAGGATGCCATAGCCCTCTCGGCGCTGAAGGGAGAGGGGATCGACGATCTTCTTTCCTCACTGATAAGGCTCCTTCCGGAAGGCTGCATGCTGTATGACGAGGATACCGTCACTGATGTGACGGAGAGGGACATATCTGCGGAGATCGTAAGGGAGAAGGTCTTAAGAAACCTCAAGGATGAAGTCCCGCATGGCGTTGCCGTCAACATCGTATCCTTTAAGGAAAGAGAAGACGGTCTTATAGATATAGAAGCCGATATCGTCTGTGACAAGGATTCGCACAAGGGCATCATCATTGGAAAAGGCGGGGCGATGCTTAAAAGGATCGGCACCGACAGCCGCAGGGATATAGAGGAACTGCTGGATGCCCATGTCAATCTCAGACTGTTTGTAAAGGTAAGGCCCGGCTGGAGACAGAATCCCATGATGCTGAAGGAGTTCGGCTTTTCCGATAAGACGTGATGCGCAGGGTATTGCGACAGGAGCTTCAGTGAATGATATTATCACCACGAAGGCCATGGTGCTTTCGGGGTTTGACCATCTGGAATATGATAAAAGGCTGATACTGCTGACTCTGGATCTTGGCAAGGTCACGGTATTCGCAAGGGGAGTGAGGAGGCAGAATTCGAAGTTCACCGGACTCACGGAACCCTTTGCCTTTGGTGATTTCAGGCTTTTCCCCGGCAGGAGCGCATACAGTCTGTCCGGTGTGGAGATAAGCAATTACTTTGAGGGCATAAGGCAGGATATGGAGCTTATGTGTTATGCGTCATATTTTGCGGATCTTGCGGATCACTCCTACAGGGAGAATATGGATGCGCAGGCGGGATTGCAGCTTCTGTACAGATCCCTGCAGGCTCTTGAGACTGAAAGCATAGACAACCGGCTGGTCCGTGCCGTGTACGAGCTTAAGATGGTTAAGGAGAACGGTGTATACCCGGGACTTCCCGGACGCACTATACTTCCCGGGACAGCGAATGCGATGGATCATATCGAGCGCGCGGGGATAAGGGAGCTTTTCTCTTTTAAGGTGACAGAAGAAGTGTCGGAAGAACTCTGCGGCATAGCAGATGAATACAGGATGAGATATATACAGGGAGATTTCAGATCCCTTGAAGTTATGAAGGAAATGGGTTACGGCAGGTGAAAGATGGCTCAGGCATCAAATAGCTACAACAGAAGCAGGCAAAAGAGAAAAAGACGCAGAAAGAAGAGGACGCAGGTCATCATCGCGCGGCTTATCTTTGCCGTGTTCATCGTTACACTTGTCACGCTCATAGTGCTCGGTGTCAATAAGATATACAACACCATAAGCGAGAGTGTCTCTCCTGAAGTCACGGTCACAACGATAAACGTGGCCAAGAACGGAACCATAAAGGAGACGATCATAGAAGAGTTCAATCCTGGCTTTTATGATGAAGGATCACTGAAGGATGATGTCGAGAAGAGGATAGATGCTGCCGGGGGCAGCATAAGATCGGACGGGATAGAATTCGATGACGGCGTCGCCACACTGACTCTGAAATATGATTCGGATGACGACGTGGCAGCCTTTAATGACGAGGTGTTCTATGCCGATACCATAGATTCTCTTATAGATCAGGGAGTGAACTTTGACAGCGAGGCTGTAAAGGCCGGAGGAAGTCATGCGGTCATAGTCTCCGAGGCACTGGATATCAGATGCCCGAAAAAGATACTCTATACCGGCGGGGCAGTCACTATAGACGAAGATGATGAGAAGCTGGCACACTGCACCACACCGGACGGAACGCTGGCGTTTGTCATATATTGATGCCGGATACGGAACGGGCGCGTCTTTTTGCATCCGGTGACGATCCGTATAACTATGCAAATCATATTTGGGAGGAGTAAGTAATGGTCGATTCAATGGAGAAGATAGTCAATCTTTGCAAGGGAAGAGGATTCATATATCCGGGATCCGAGATATACGGCGGACTTGCAAATACCTGGGATTACGGCAATCTCGGAGTCGAGCTTAAAAACAACATGAAGAAGGCCTGGTGGAGCAGGTTTGTCACCGGCAATAAATACAATGTCGGTGTAGACTGCGCGATACTGATGAACACCCAGACCTATGTGGCATCAGGCCATATCGGAAGCTTTTCGGATCCGCTCATAGACTGCCGTGAGTGCCATGAGAGGTTCAGGGCTGACAATATCATCGAGGACTGGGCAAAGGAAAACGGTGTGACTCTTGAGTCCTCTGTCGACGGCTGGTCAAACGAGGAGATGATGGATTACATCAAGAAGAACGGCATCCCCTGTCCTACCTGCGGCAAGCACAACTTCACGGATATCAGACAGTTCAATCTCATGTTCAAGACATTCCAGGGCGTCACGGAAGATGCGAAGAACGTGGTCTACTTAAGACCCGAGACCGCACAGGGTATATTCGTCAACTTCAAGAATGTGCAGAGGACTTCGAGGAAAAAGGTTCCCTTCGGTATAGGCCAGATAGGAAAGTCTTTCAGAAACGAGATCACTCCCGGCAACTTCACCTTCAGGACGAGGGAATTCGAGCAGATGGAGCTGGAATTCTTCTGCAAGCCCGGTACGGATCTTGAATGGTTTGATTACTGGAAAAAATACTGCATTGATTTTCTTCATGATCTCGGCATGGCGCCCGATCACATAAGGACCAGGGACCATGATCCCGCCGAACTTGCATTCTATTCCAATGCGACTACCGATCTTGAATATCTCTTCCCGTTCGGATGGGGTGAGCTCTGGGGCATAGCGGACAGGACTGATTATGACTTAAGCCAGCACCAGAAGACATCGGGTCAGGATATGACATATTTTGATGATACGACGAACGAGAAGTATCTGCCTTATGTCATCGAGCCGTCACTCGGAGCAGACAGAGTAGTCCTTGCTTTCCTCTGCGAGGCCTATGACGAGGAAGAGCTCGAGGGCGGAGACGTGAGGACGGTCATGCATTTCCATCCGGCTCTTGCGCCCGTGAAGATAGGCGTGCTTCCACTTTCAAAGAAGCTTAATGAGGGCGCGGAGAAGATATATGACATCCTCTCAAAGCATTACAACTGCGAGTTTGACGAGAGAGGCGCGATAGGAAAGAGATACAGAAGACAGGACGAGATAGGCACGCCGTACTGTGTGACCTATGACTTTGATTCAGAGAACGATAATGCCGTAACGATAAGGGATCGTGATTCCATGGAACAGGAGAGAGTGCCTATAACGGAGCTTGAGGCATATTTTGCGGGAAGATTCGATCTCTGACGGATCATCATGAAGGGCTTAAGGATCGCCCATACTACAGTCAGAACAGGAGAGAACATACATGAAGCAGTTTACAGCCGATGAATTAAGGAAGGCATGGAAGGATTTTTACAAGGAGAGAGGACATGTCGATGTCGGGGCAGTGTCCCTTGTATCGGACGGCTCGACCGGAGTGCTTTTTAACGTTGCCGGAATGCAGCCTCTTATGCCCTACCTTCTCGGACAGAAGCATCCCAAGGGCACGAGGCTCTGCAACGTGCAGGGATGCGTAAGGACCAACGACATAGATTCCGTCGGCGATAAGAGTCATGTGACCTTTTTCGAGATGATGGGAAGCTGGAGCCTCGGAGATTATTTCAAAAAGGAGAGGTGCCAGTGGAGTTACGAGCTTCTGACAGAAGTCCTTGGATTTGACGCAGATCATCTTGCGGCGACTGTCTTTCAGGGAGATGATAATGCCCCGAGAGACGAAGAGAGCGCTTCCTACCGTATAGAGTCGGGATTCAAAAAGGAAAACATATTCTATCTTCCTGCTTCGGACAACTGGTGGGGACTTGAATACGGCCCCTGCGGACCCGACAGTGAGATGTTCTATGTAGCGGATGTGCCCGACTGCGGACCCGACTGCGGACCGGGATGCTCATGCGGCAAATACACCGAGCTTGGAAATGACGTCTTCATGCAGTATGAAAAGCATAAGGACGGAAAGCTCACACCGCTTGCGCAGAAGAACGTGGATACCGGATGGGGACTTGAGAGGATACTTGCTTTCCTCAACGGCTCAAAGGACGTGTATATGACGGATCTGTTCCTTCCCGTCATAGAGTACATAGAGAAAAATGCGGGCATTAAATACGGTGAGGACGAAGAGAAGACAAGGTCCATGAGGATACTTGCCGATCACCTGCGTACCGCCGTGATGCTGATAGGCGATGAAGCCCGCCTTACCCCGTCCAATGCGGGCGCGGGATATGTGCTGAGGAGACTTATAAGACGCGCCATAAGACACGGAAGGCTCTTGGGCTTCAAGAAGGAGAACCTCGTGGATATCGCCGCGCTCTATATCCACAAAATATACGGCGAGAGTTATCCTCTCCTCAAGCAGAACAGGGCTTTCATAATCACCGAGCTCCGCAATGAGATCATGCGCTTTGAGAGCGCGCTTGAGAACGGCATGAAGGAGCTTGACAAGATCTTTGTGAGAAAGCAGTCAGGCGATGATCATACGATCGACGGAAGGAGCGCATTCTATCTCTATGATACCTTCGGATTCCCTCTGGAACTGACGGTCGAGCTTGCATCGGAAAAGGGCTTCTCGGTGGACGAGAAGGGCTTTACGGAGGCCATGGAGGAGCAGAAGCAGAAGGCAAGAGAGAATCAGAGCTTTTCTGCTGATCTTACGAATGATATGTCCGTATATGACGGGCTCGATCCCGATGTCAAAACAGTATTTGACGGATATGAAAGGCTTACCGTCAAGGGAAGCATCCTTGCGATATCCAACGGAAAGGAACTCATCGACAGTCTGGGCCTCGGTGAAGAGGGCACAGTTATAACCGACAGGACCACCTTCTATGCCACCATGGGCGGACAGAAGGGTGATGAAGGAAGGATCGTGACCCTCGACGGCGAGTTCACCGTTAAGGAGACTGTAAAGCTTCCCGGTGACAGGACAGGTCATATCGGCGTCGTAAGCTCCGGAGTGATAAAGAAGGGCGACAATGCGTCCCTTGAAGTCGACAGGGCGCTCCGTACGGCTACCTGCAGGAATCATTCCGCCACCCACCTTCTGCAGCAGGCGCTCCGCACAGTGCTCGGAGACGGCGTGGAGCAGCAGGGCTCATATCAGGATACCCAGCGGACAAGATTTGATTTCAGTTATTCCCAGGCAATGACTGATGAAGAGATAAAAAGGGCTGAGCAGATCGTAAATGAAAAGATCGAGCTGGGACTTCAGGTCGATACCAAGATCATGTCTCTTGAAGATGCAAAGAAGACCGGAGCCATGGCTCTCTTCGGAGAGAAGTACGGCGAAGAGGTGCGTGTCGTCAATATGGGAGACTGGTCGGTGGAGCTCTGCGGAGGAACTCATGTCGGCAATACAAGAGAGATCAAGTATTTCAAGATCCTCTCGGAGAGCGGCATCTCATCCGGTGTAAGACGTATAGAAGCCGTGACCGGAGATAATGTCATCAAGTATTACAAAGGCGTTGAGAGCACTCTTATGGAGGCAGCAGGGACTGCAAAGTCTGCCCCTGCAGAACTCGCCTCGCATATCGGTAAGCTCATGAAAGAGATAAAAGAGCTGCGCTCCGAGAATGAGTCGCTGAAGTCAAAAGCGGCAAAGGATGCTCTCGGGGATGTCATGGATAATGTGAAGGAGATAGGAGGAGTGAAGCTCCTTACAGCGACCCCTGCAGGTGTGGATATGAACGGGCTCAGAGAACTCTCCGATGAGCTTAAGGAAAAGCTGTCAGAGGGAGTCGTGGTACTGCTTTCCGAATACAACGGCAAGGTAAACATAGTCATTTCGGCTACCGACGGAGCGGTCAAAAAAGGCGCTCATGCCGGTAATCTGATAAAGGAAGTCGCAGGATGCGTAGGCGGCGGTGGCGGAGGGAGGCCCAATATGGCGCAGGCCGGCGGCAAGGATCCGTCCGGCATCGCGGATGCTGTTAAGAAGGCAGAAGAGCTCCTTGCTGCCCAGGTCGGATAAGCAGGCGGGAGAAGATACAGACTGAAAAAACAGGGAAACAGTTGAACTGCGAAAAGAAGTAACGGGAGGATGTAATGCAGAAAAAAAGACACTCATTTAACAGTTCCATCGGATTCGTGCTCGCTGCGGCCGGAAGCGCGGTGGGTCTCGGCAACATATGGCGTTTTCCTTACCTTGCCGCAAAGGACGGTGGCGGATTGTTCATAGTGGTGTACCTCATACTCGCGCTTACTTTTGGATTTGCGCTCCTTACAACAGAGGTAGCGATCGGAAGGAAGACAAAGCAGAGCCCCCTTACAGCCTACGGTACTCTGAAGCAGGGCTGGAAGGGACTCGGCATTATCGCATGCATAGTTCCGATGATGATAATGCCTTATTACTGCGTGATAGGCGGCTGGGTCATGAAATATGCCGTTGCATATATCGCAGGTGACTGGACACAGCCTGCCGCGGAAGGTTACTTTACTTCATTCATTACGGCTGACATTGAGCCCATGGTCTACGGGATCATATTCCTCGTGCTCACCTGCATCATCATATATCAGGGTGTAAATAAAGGCATAGAGGCGTTTTCCAGAATCCTTATGCCCATACTCCTTATCCTTGTTATAGGCATAGCGGTATTTTCCCTCAGCTTAAGCTATAACGACGGCGGGACGGTCAGGACAGGACTTCAGGGACTGAAGCTTTTATTCATCCCGAGGCTTAGTGGCATGAGAGGCTCGGATATCCTTGTGGTCGTGATGGACGCGATGGGACAGCTTTTCTACAGCCTGAGCATAGCCATGGGCATCATGGTGGCATATGGCTCCTATGTCAGGGACGATGAGAATCTGATGGGCTCCATCAATCAGATAGAGATATTTGATACGGGCGTCGCCATACTTGCCGGCGTCATGATAATCCCCGCAGTGTTCGTATTCATGGGAGAAGAGGGCATGAGCGCCTCGGGCCCGGGACTTATGTTCATATCGATACCCAAGGTCTTTGAAGCCATGGGAAGCGTCGGACACTTCATAGGTATACTGTTTTTTGTCATGGTCCTCTTTGCCGCTCTGACGAGCTCGATATCGATACTGGAGGCCATAGTCTCAAGCTTCATGGATCAGTTCAAGATCTCAAGGAGAAGGGCATGCGCCATTGAATTCGTGATCGCCCTTGTTCTCGCGATCCTTGTCTGCCTCGGCTACAACAAGCTCTACTTTGAGTTCAGCCTGCCTAACGGTGTTACGGCTCAGATACTCGATATAATGGATTACGTGAGCAACAATATCCTCATGCCGATAGTCGCTACTTTGACCTGCATACTGATCGGCTGGGTACTCACGCCGGATATAATCATAGATGAGGTGACCAAGACCGGTTCTAAGTTCATGCGCAAAAAGCTCTATATAGTCATGGTCAGATTTGTGGCTCCCGTGCTGCTCTTCATCCTCTTCCTTCAGTCCTTCGGCGTATTTTCTTTCCTTTAAGAGGTAGAGCATGAAGAATGTTGCGACAGTCGGAATGGGGGCTCTGGGCCTTCTCTTCGGCGGAGAGATAGCGGAGAACTTTGCCGGGAATGCAGCTTTTGTGATGGATGAAGAAAGGCTTCGCCGTCACAGCGAGGACATATACAGGATCAACGGAAGGGAAGTGTCATATCCTATGACAACACCGGAAGGCTTTCTGTCATCATATGGCAGGGCGGATATGGTGCTGGTCGGAGTAAAATTCCTGGATCTTTCAAAGTCGCTGGATCTAATTGAGCCGCTTGTGAATGAAGATACTGTTTTTGTATCTATGCTCAACGGCATATCGAGCGAGAGGATCATAAGTGAGAGATTCCCCCAAAGCCATGTGATATATACCGTATCCCAGGGCATGGACGCGCAGAGGACCGGAAGCGAGCTTGTCTACTCCAGGCACGGAGAGCTCTTCATAGGCGTGCCGGATGATGCACCGAATGTGCTTAAGGATAAGCTCACGGAAGTAGCCGCGCTCTTTGATGAATGCAAAGTGCCCCATACCGTTGAAGAGGATATAATATACAGGCTCTGGAGCAAGTTCATGCTCAATGTCGGCATCAATCAGACCTGCATGGTCTTTGATACTGATTATGAGGGAGCTACGAGACCGGGTTCGGAAGAGTTTGTCTTTACTGTAAGCGCAATGAGAGAGGTTGCGGCAGTAGGACAGGCTGAGGGCATAGATATAGGCGAAAAGGAGATAGAGCAGTATCTTGAGATAATCGCAGGGCTCGATCCGTCCGCCATACCCTCGATGGCACAGGACAGAAGACAGGGGAGACATTCTGAGGTAGATATGTTTGCCGGTGAAGTCATGGCCCTTGGCAAAAAGCATAATATAAAGGTACCCGCGAACGAGTACCTTTACAAACGTGTTCTTGAGATAGAGAAAGAGTATTGACCTACTGAGCCTTGAGCTCCTTCCAGAGCTCATTGTACAGCTCAATGGTCGCAGGATCATTCTGAGTACATACCTCGCAGTTAGCTATGGATTCGTCCGTGGGCACGACTGCGGGGTTTTCTTTTAATTCTTCATCCATTGCAGCTACGACAGCCTCATTGGGAGTCGAATAATATATGTACTCGAAGTTAGCGGTCGCGACATCTTCTCTGCAGAGAAAGTCAAGGAACTTTTCGGCTGCATCCATGTTTTTGCATTTCTTTGTCACGACCCATTCATCGATCCAGAGCTCCGAACCTTCTTTCGGTATCACATACGCAAGATCGCTGTTGTACTGATTGCCGAGATATGCCTCCCCCGAATAGATGACGCCTATGGATGCATTGCCGGCGACTATCTCGTCTCGCACCTCATCCACGAGATATGCCTGGACATCTTTTTTCTGCTTCATGAGCAGGTCCGCAGCTTCCCGTATCTCATTTTCATTTGTCGTATTAATGGAGTATCCCAGATACTTAAGAGCGATCATGAAGGCGTCGCGCATCGAGTCCTGCATGATGATGTCCTGAGCATATTCTCCGTTAAAGAGCACATCCCAGCTGTCGATATCTCCTTTGACCTTTGTAGTATCATAGAGCAGCCCGAGGGTTCCCCAGAAATAAGGAAGAGCATAGGCATTGTCAGGATCGACCGACTTTGAGATATCCCAGAACTTCTGCCCGATATTTGAAGAATATTCCATTGAAGAAAAGTCAACAGGCTGTGCTTCTCCCTCGTCTATAAGCCTTTTTACCATATAGTCGGAGGTGCAGATGAGGTCGTAGTCGATGCCTCCGGAGATGTATTTTGTGTATATTTCCTCAGGCGTCGTGGCTTCCTCATATTTGATCTCTATCCCGGTCTCTTCGGTAAAGAGCTCGAGCATCTCGGGATCCAGATATTCACTGTAATTGAAGACCGTAAGGGTCTCGTGTGCGCTCTCCGATGCCGTGCTGCCCCCTGTGCAGCCTGTGATAAGGCATATTGAGAGCGTGACGGCGCATGCCAGTGCGGTGATCTTTCTTTTCATCATTACCTCGTTTCTAACTTGTTTTTTGAGAATAACCGGTCATACGGAAGATTGACCAGTATCAGTAATATTAGCACAATAAGGAATAAAAGAGTAGACAGGGAATACAATTCGGGTTTGATGCCCTTTCGTATCTCTCCGTAGATCAGTGTCGACAGCGTGTTGACACCGGCGCCTTTGGTGAAATAGGTGATCACAAAGTCATCCATGGACAGTGTGAGAGCCATCAGAAATCCCGAGAGTACTCCCGGGAGTATCTGGGGGATCAGAATCCTTATGAAGGCATATGTCCCGCTGGCTCCGAGATCGAGCGCTGCTTCATATTGTTGCATGTCCATGTCACGAAGCTTGGGCAGGATGCACAGTATCACATAGGGTATATTGAATGTCACATGCGCCAGGAGCACAGATGTGAATCCGAGCGGAAGGAAGCGCACGAACCAGAGCAGAAGAGCGATACCCGTTACGATGTCGGCATTCACGAGAGGGATATTCGTGAAGAAGAGCATGAGCCTGTAATTCTTTCTTCTCATGGAGAATATGCCTATGGCGCCCAGAAGTCCCAGAGCGCAGGCGATGATCGATGAAAGGACCGCAAGAGTAAAGGTCGTCCAGAGGGCTTCCGTGATCGCATGACTCCTGAAGAGAGCGACATACCACTTCAGGGTGAAGCCTCCCCAGACCACTCTGGATCTCGAATCATTAAAGCTCAACATGACGAGCACCGCGATGGGGGCGTATAAAAAGATCATGAGCAGTGCAATATATATCCTTCCGAATACGCGGGACTTTTTCACAGGCTGAACCCTCCTGCCCTCTCTTCGTTGCCTCTGCCGAAGATCAGGGTGGTGATCAGCACAAAGGCCATTAAGGATACGCTTAAGCCCGAACCCAGATTCCAGTTCATCGAAACAGTGAATTCCTGCTCGATTATATTGCCGAGCAGGAGGATCTTGCCTCCGCCCAGTATGTTGGCTATCACGAATTCAGTCATGGACGGCACGAACACCATTGTGATACCGCTGCCCACACCCCCGAGCGAGAGGGGCAGGATGATATGCGTTATCACATGAAGCCTGTCTGATCCAAGGTCCTGCGCTGCTTCTATGACGTCCTGAGGGATCGACAGGATGCTGTTCAATACAGGCAGCAGCATGTACGGGAGGTAATCGTATACCATGCCCAGGACAATGGCCTGCGGTGTATTGATGATCTTGATCTGCGGGAGCGAGAGCACCTCAAGTATATGATTGATGATCCCGTTGTTCGATATCAGCATCTGCATGGCAAGTATGCGAAGGATAAAATTCATCCACATCGGAAGGATCAGTATGAAGAGAATGATGCTCTTCTTTTTGATGTGGCTTTCTCTGAGGATGATGGCCGCCGGATAGGCGATAAGGATGCATATCACCGTGCTTACCGCGGCAAGGGATAATGACATTATGAGAGCCTTGCGGTGTATCGGAGAAAAGATCGCAAAAAGATTGCCGACAGTAAAGGCTCCGCCCTGGTCTGTCATGGCTTTTGCTATGATGAAGATCAGGGGGATCACGGTAAAGCCTGCGATCCAGATAATATAAGGGATGGCGAGGAGCCTCGTCCTGCTACGGTTCATAATTCTCTCCCGGGACGGCTGATGCCTCGCTCTGATCAAAAACTCTTGCGTCCTCGCTGGAGGGCTTGTGCATGATCTGGATATTGTACGGATCCACGCTGATGCCCACCCGGCTGCCTACCGGATGATGCTCCGTGCTCTGCACAAGGAAAGTGATGCCTGTATCGCTCTCCACGTGCATCTCCCAATGGACTCCCTTGAAGACTATGGATCTGACGGTGCCCTGAGTCTGCCCGGCGCCGGAATTGTCGAGCTCCACATCCTCGGGCCTTATCACCACGTCGACGGGGTTGTTCTCTCCGAAGCCTTCGTCCACGCATGGCATGTCAAGGCCGCCTATGTTCACGAGACGGTCATGCACCATGATGCCGTCTATCAGATTGCTCTCTCCGATAAAGTCGGCTACAAAGGCGTTCTGAGGCTCGTTATAGATATCTTCCGGAGTGCCGATCTGCTGGATCTTGCCCTGGTTCATGACAACGACGGTATCGGACATCGTAAGGGCTTCCTCCTGATCGTGCGTGATATACACGAAGGTGATGCCGAGCTCCTTTTTGAGTCTTATGAGCTCATACTGCATTCCCTGTCTGAGCTTCAGGTCGAGAGCGCCCAAAGGCTCGTCGAGAAGCAGCACCTTTGGCTCATTCACTATGGCGCGCGCTATGGCTATACGCTGCTGCTGTCCGCCGCTTAAGGAGGAAGGAGATCTGTCTTCGTAGCCCTCAAGTCCCACGAGCTTCAGCGAATAGGTTATCTTTTCCTTTATTGTCTGCGCCGAAAGACCTTTGATCTTGAGTCCGAAAGCGATGTTTTCGGCAACGCTCATGTGAGTAAAGAGAGCATACCTCTGGAATACGGTATTAAGCTGCCGTCTGTTGGGCGGGAGATGAGTGATATCTTCGCCGTCAAAAATGACGCGTCCCTCATCGGGAGTCTCGAGTCCGCTCAAAATGCGCAGTGTCGTGGTCTTGCCGCAGCCGCTGGGCCCGAGAAGCGTCACGAATTCATTTTCATGTATGGATAGAGTGAGATTCTTCAGAACGGACATGCCGTCGAAGGACTTTGAGATATTATCGATCCTGATCAGTTCTTTTGCCATTTATCCGACTACCGCATGACCCCTCTTGAATTGCTAATTCCGCGTGCTGAATGTATTATACATAATCGGTATGGCATGTCAAATGACAGAGAGCAGAAAAGGCCTTAAAGATCATGGATTTTGAAGACATAGATATCTATATAAAAAGAAGCCGCAGGAAGACGGTATCAGTAGAGATCAGACCGGATCTCACCCTTCTCGTAAGGGCTCCGATGAGAATGAGCAACAGGGAGATAGCGGCCTTTATAGCGGACAGCCGCGGCTGGATAGAAAAGCATCTGTCGCGGGCGAAGGAAAAGCGCGAGGCGGAAGGAGAGGTCGAGCGCCTTTCAAAGGATGAACTGAGACAGCTGGCCCTCAGCGCTTCAAAGGACATTCCCGAAAGGGTAAAGAAGTACGCAACTCTTATGGGAGTCACCTACGGCAGGATCACGATAAGGAATCAGACGAGCCGCTGGGGCAGCTGCTCTGCAAAGAAGAATCTGAACTTCAACTGTCTTTTGATGCTGGCGCCGGAGCGCCACAGAGATTATGTGGTGGTGCATGAACTGTGCCATCTTAAGGAGATGAACCATTCGGCAAGATTCTGGAAGGAAGTGGAGAATATCCTGCCCGATTACAGGGACAGCATAAAATGGTTCAGGGAGAACGGGGAGAGCCTCATGGCAAGGATGCACTGACATCCTCTTTGGCTTTCGGTGCAAAAAACCAGTCTTTGATCAGAGAATAGATCATCATTATATAGATCGGCAGGAAGATGAAGAGATCTGCCTTTGCGCCCGTGAAATATCCGTAAAACGGAACGGTGAAAGTGAGGGCAAAAAGGATGCAGTATATAAGAGGCTGGTCCTTTTTTTCTTCTCTCAGATACATGATCAGAGGGACCATCATATATACGGATACATACCTGTAGCTGTACGGCACGTACAAAGCCATGATCCCGCAGGTGTATAATGCCTGCTTCCAGCGCTCGCGCACCTTAAAGAGCGTTATAAGGCACAGGATAAGATAGAGGTTTTCCGCGATCTTGAAGTATTTCACAAAGTATGCTGAATTCTCATACTGCCCCATGACCTGTGAGATCGAGAGCAGGAAATTGCGGATGTTGGTCCAGCTGCAGTAGCCCTGATTCTCAAAGAAGAAGAGCACCTGGATATATCTTATGAGAGCGGGGATGCCTCCGACAAAGGCAAAGGGCACGAAGAATACGATCAGTCCGTAGATCAGCAGTCTCACTCCCTCGCGGTAACGCTTTTCTTTGATATAGATAAAGCCTGCCACGGCAGGATACAGCTTAAGGCCGGCCGCCATTGCTATCAGGATAAGGGCGGCTTCTCTGTGTACGGCATTATCGGAATCCTTAAGATACAGCGCGATAAGCACCATGACAGCGGTGAGGAAGGATATATTGCCCCTTTCTATGGCTCCGGACATGAAAGGAGCGGAGAGGAGCAGCGCTGCAGTCAGGAGAGTAGTCTTAAACGGAGCATCCTCTTTCAGTATGATATCGACTGCGAGCTTGAAGATGATCACAAGGACGATCGTCAGCATGATGTAGACCAGGATGTTGAACTTGAAATCCCTGGCATCCATCCAGCCGTTCACATCCCAGGGCATCTCCGGAGGATCTATCATCACAAGGATGTAATAAAGCAGATAGGCAAAAGCCGGGAATGTCGCATCATAGGTGTTGAAATAAAAATGCGTGCGGTCGGAAGCGAATGCTATGTGTCTGAAATGATCGGTGAAGGAGTAGTCGAAATTGCCTTCCATTACAAGCCATCCTGCAGCATCTCCCTTTGTGATCATCAGCAGCAGGATAAAGGCTGCCGTGCAGGAGAGTGAGATTATGCAGAAAAGATCAATCCGCCTCATGGTATTCTTCCTCGGTGTTGACGTTCCAGATATTGGATCTGTCACGGATGCCTCTGACTATGTTATCCACTGCTTCAAATGAGGTGCACATCGAGTGGTCGATGTTATTGTATCTGTGCTGTCCGTTCCTTCCGACACAGTAGAGATTGGGGATGGAGTCGAGGAATTCTCTAAGTTCCCCTATCCTGTCATAACTGTCGAAATAGGCAGGATATGCTTTCTTTATCCTCTCCACATGATAGTCGAGGATAGCATCTTCGCTGTCTATCAGTCCGAGAGTCATCATCTCTTTTGCCGCTAGATCCCGGAATCTCTCATCAGGCATGGTCCAGTATTCGTCGCCCTCGTTAACGAAGTATTCGAGACCTATCCAGACTGTGTTTTCAGGATCGGCAAGGAGATAGGGAGACCAGTTGTTGTATATCTGTATCCTTCCGAGACGCACCTTTCTTTCCTGCACATATATCCAGCAGTCGGGGATGATATTGCCGAGGGTTTTGACAGATGTCCTGTTCTCAAGATTGAGCTTCTTTAAGAGAATGCCGATCGTGATGTAATCCCTGTAGGGAAGGCCGGACGCGATACCGGCTATATCCGCGGGAACGTCATCCATGCCTCCCACAAGATCCTTCAGCGGCATCGAGGATATGACGATATCCCCGGTCTCTGTCTGTGTATTTCCGTCCTTTGTATATTCGAGAGCGGATATCCTGCCGTTATTATCCCTTTTTACTCCGGTGACGCAGGCGTTTTTTATTATCCTGCCTCCGTTGCCTTCAACGGCAGCCGCAACAGTCTCCCATAGCTGTCCTGGGCCGAGCTTCGGATAACTGAATTCTTCGATGAGAGAGGTCTCTACCTTTCTGGTCGCAGGGTGGAAGATCTTGCCGAAGATATCCTTTATTACTGCGGATATGGACAGCCCCTTGACCCGCTGGGCGCCCCATGAAGCATCTATCTCTCTCGGATGGCGTCCCCAGAGGTTTTCCGTATAGTATTCAAAGAACATTGAGTAGAGCTTTCGTCCGAAGCGGTTGATGTAGAAGTTTTCCAGATTAGTCTCCGGAAGCTTTTTTATCGCGGACTTGAGATAACTGCATCCGACGAGGATGGTGTTGACAAAGCCCATGTTCTTAAAGGTCTCAAACTTCATCGAGATCGGATAATCAAAGAATCTGTCCATGAAGAGGATCCTGGATATCCTCCGCCTTTTCAGCATGACAGCATCTGTCTTCTCGGGATCGGGACCGCCCTCGTTCAGGGGGACTTTCCTTGAGAGTATGATATCGTCTTTGGCATAAGATCCCTGAAGCGGGAGAAAATCATGCCACCATTTATCCACACGGGACACCTTTGTAAAGAACCTGTGTCCGCCCATGTCCATCCGGTTGCCGTTGTGCACCACTGTTTTTGAGATGCCGCCGAAGACGTCGCTCTCCTCAAAGATAGTGACGTCATATCCCTCCAGCTTTGAAAGCTCATATGCAGCTGTAAGACCTGCCGGTCCGGCGCCTATAACAAGGACTTTTTTTCGATCCATTCATTCTCCTTCTATGTCGACCCTGATATCATATTATATCAGAGAAGAGACGAAAGATATTCGGAATATCTGAGATCATCTCTTCCCAGTGTCAGCACATCAGGTATGAAAGGAAGTGACAGTATTAGTGTCAGGGCAATGATAAAAGAGCATGTGAGTGCGATCTTTTTTCTGTCCTTTGATAAAATGAGATCCGCGATGCTTCCTGCTGTCTCGGCACATCCCTTCACGCTGTATGGTATCAGTGACATGGAATAAAGCATCCCGTACTGACACTGCGCTTCCCAGATCAGATGGCATAAAAAGCCTCCTACGAAATACAGGGCAAAGAAGTACATCCCGAAATCCTTATCCTTTCTGTGCCTTATGAAGTATAAGAGCGCGGTAAGGTACAGAAGGGTCTGGAACTGGTCGGTAAAGAACTGCACATACGGTATCCCGGGATAGTAGATCTTCTTATCAAGTTCCTCATTCCTCCCCTCCTGCAGAGTCCATGAATAGTAAGTCGGCTCACTCCACATGGATGCCACTTTGCGCTCAAAGAATCCAAGCATGTAGGCCTTGTGCTCCCGGAAGTTCTCAAGACTGGCCCTTATGTCTTCCTTTGCCATTTCATCCGAGATATCGGGATCGAACCCTATCTCCGCGTAGGTGTTCTCCGGATAGTTATCGTGCCATCCGGCTCCTCTTTCCGAATGCTCATGCAGTCCCATGGCTATGTACGGAAGACTAGGTATCCCCTCCGTAAGCTCGTGACCTATCTGTCTCTCTATCCCGTAATCGACCGCTTCTCTTCCAAGCAAAAAGAAGAAGATAAGCGACGCCATCAGTACGACCTTCCACATTCCGCCTTTTTTAAGCATATCCATTATGATAAATAGGCCCAGAGCTATAAGCAGTATTGCAAAATGCAGCTTGAAAAGACAGGCAAGAGAGCACAGCGCACCGGCAGGGATCGATGCCCACAGTTTTTTGTCATCCAGGAATCTCCTGGTGAAATAATATGCCCACACTCCGCAGGCAAAGCCCGGGATATTGCCGTACAGTAAAGTCACAAATCCCCAGTAGGGAAGAAAAAGGATAAAGCCCATGGTGATCTCTCTGTAGTAGCGGCTTGTTTTCTTTAATCCCATGTACAGGCCGGTCTCCGTGAGCACGATGAAGAGAAGATTGATATATTGATTTATCACATAATTTTCGTATCCGAAGATATTGATGATCCCCTCGTAGAAAAGTACGAGGCCGTTCTGATACGGATAGATCTCGGCATATTCGCCGGGATTATAGGCATAGGTGACCCCGTAGTACAGATCGCCCGCGACAGCTCTTACAGCTCTCTGATCGAACTTTGGCGGAAGTTTGGTGCAGGTGATATATATTCCGGCCAGTATCACAAAAAGAGCGGTGACGATGAATATCGTCCTGTCTGTTATACGGAATTTCAGTTTTACAAATAACAGGTATCCGATCCCAAGGATAAGGGTAAGAGACAGAAGATGGATATAAGGTCTGTCCGATGTGTAGAAGACTTCGTCAAAATCATTTACAAATGTGGTGCTGATAAGTGAGATAAATGTGAGGATACCCAAGAGGATAATCATCATATATGAGAAGATGCCGCAAAAGGCATCATATATTTTTTTTGTCATCCCTCGTCTCCCCGGATCATGTCTTACAGTATCGGTCTATTATATCCAATTGTCCGGAAAAAGAAAACACAGGGCAGGATCCCGGCTTACTTTGAAAAGTTTCCGTAATCCAATATAATGATTGTCATGAATTCAATGGATCACAGGGAAAAAGATATATCGGGCGGCAAAGGGAATGGCGGTATCCTTATACTGGTCCTGTTTTCGATCCTCCTTATCGCTGCGCTGTCGGCGGCTCCCGTTGCGGACAGAACGCCTGATGTATGGGGCTTTTCGAGAGAATCCGGATTCTATGACGAGCCCTTCGATCTTATGATCTATGCTCCGTATGATGAGATCTATTATACCCTGGACGGAAGCGAGCCGGACAGGGATTCTGTAAGGTACACGGGACCTGTCCACATATATGATGCAACGGATGATCCCAATGTGTACTCCATGATCCCGGATGTGAGCCTTTTCTATGACAGGGAGCTTAAGGAACTCTTTATGGAGCACAGGCTTGAGGATGATATCACAAGTGTTGTGCCGGATTATGTGATGCCCGGATACAACGTGAGCAAATGCCGTGTGATAAGGGCAGTCTATTATGATGATGAAGGAAATAAGAGCGATGTCCTGACAGGATCTTTTTTTGTAGGGAAGGATAAGGCCGCAGACTGCAAGGACAGGATGATGATATCTCTTGTCATGGATCCGGAGGATCTTTTTGACAGCGAGCGAGGCATATATGTTATGGGAGACAGGATGGATGATTTCCTAGCGGAGGCTTTGGAGGAGTCTTCAGGGATCACTGATGAGGATGAAGATCCTCTGAGCGATCTGTGGGAAGCAAATTACACCGGAAGAGGCCCTGAGTGGGAACGTGAGGCTTCCGTGCAGTTCTTCCAGGACGGCAGGCTGATCCTTGGACAGCAGGCCGGGGTAAGGATAAAAGGAGGCTTCAGCAGAGAGTACGATCCAAAAAGCCTGAACCTTTATGCCAGAAGCGAGTACGACGGGAACAGGACATTCGATCTGGGAGGGAGCATCAGGCTGCAGGAGGATAAGCTCACTCTCTACAACGGAGGAGAGGACATATATTCCAAACTGAAGGATCCTCTTATGGCAGCCCTTTGTTCGGAGATGGATTTTGCTACTATGAGCTTTACTCCCTGTGACCTGTATATTGACGGGGAGTACCGGGGTTATTATTTCCTTACCGAGCAGTATGACAAGAAGTATATCGAGAACAGATATCACGTGGATGATGATAATGTGATCATGATCAAGGATAATCTCATTGAGGAAGGAGTGGACCCGGATCTTGAGAAATATCAGGAGGATATGCTTTTTCTCAGTGAAGCTGACATGACGGTGGATGATAACTACAGGAAAGCGTGCCGCATCCTCGATATGGAGAGCTTCACAGACTACATGGCGGCGGAGATATATATAGCAAGGTGGCTGGACTGGCCGGGCAGCAACTTCGAAATGTGGAGGACAAGGCTTGCCGACGACGGCGAGTACGGTGACTGCCGGTGGCGGATGATGCTTTTTGACGTGAACTGGGGCGGCATGACATATAAGGACGGAGATGCTAAAAGAGACAGCATAGCCTGGGCAAGAGGGCAGAGCCCGCTTCTTGACAATCTTTTGAATAACGACGGATTCAGACAGGATTTTACAGAGCGACTGATGTCATTAAGGGATAACGAATTTGCTCCGGACAGGGTGGAAGAAAAGACGGATGAGCTTGTGCGTATCATGGACGATGCCATGAACGATCATTACCGGAGATTTTTTGCGACCGATAACGGGAGGTTTCATGAAGAAGCCGAAGAGCTCAAGCGGTTCTTCCGCGAAAGGCGCGATTTTATTCCGGAGATGATATCGTCAAACTTTGAGTAGCACAGCAGGATGAGCAGTATGATCCCGGCAAGCGTGATGATGATCCCGAAAACGGTGCCGTGCGGCACATACTTCATCTCTATGCTGTGAGCGCCTTCGGGTATATCCATGCCAAGGAGCATACCCATTACAGGCATGGTCTTTACTCCCTTTCCGTCGCACTTCACATGCCATGCGCTGTCATAGGGGATGGAGAGGACGATGGTCCTGCTGTCGCTGATGTCCGCAGGGATCACGAAATGCGAACTTGAGATCTCCTCGATCTCTCCGATGCCTTCGGATAAAAGAGCGGCGCTTTCGGCCCATTTTGCAAGCGCTTCAGGGTCTTCGTAATAGAAGCAGGCTTCCGAGATCCAAAGATCCTCCTGAAGTATCTGCATCCTGACTTCCACGGTGTCTCCGACATCATGAGAGCCTGTATCCAAAACGTTCCAGTGGTTTTCGGTGAAATACCAGTCGTAGCTTTTTCCATCCACAAAGACTTCGGCGCTCTGTCTTGCCGGCGCTGAAAAATACATGTATAGCGGAAGATCTTCCGTGATCTTTATATCGTAGACGATATATCCTTCCTCATCATTTTTTACGAAGTGTCCGGCTTCATGCTCCTCTGCTCCTTCAAGGCGGCTTGAAGAAGATGCCCTGCGGTATATGTCTTTTTCCGTATTTTTTGGCCAGAAGGAGGCGACTTCGTTCTGCTTTTCAAAAGTATTATTGTCACCGAAAGAGTATGTCTTCAGAGCGGAAGGCGCGCCGAAGGCTATCGGAAGGGCGTATCTGTTGTGGTACAGACTGAAATCAGAGCCGGTATCCATCTGCTCATAGAGAGCAGGCCTTTTTGCAAATCTGGAATGATCGTCTTTATCCGAGAGCAGATACCTTACTCCGAAGAGACAGTCCGCAAATGATGTGCTTCCGCCGTTATAGTATGTGTAATATACGGTTTTGCAGAATCCGAAATTCGTAAGCCAGTCGATGACGGAATCCTGTTCGCAGGAGCTGTCGTGGGAGAGGCCCATATATCCGAACTCCGCCGTGTCGTTCACGGTCATGTCAAAGTCTTTTTCAATGCGGTATACCCCGTCATCCATGGCCTTGATACCGGATATCGCGTCATCCATGCGCCTGTATTCTTCTTCATATTCCGAGATCAAAGGGAGCTCGCCGTCGTCGCCGTTGAGCCTTAAGTAGATCGTCTTTGCATCATACAGAAGATCCGACATGGTTAAAAGCGCGAGCAGGATGATACCAGCGGAAGCGATCTTATTTGCGGTTTGTTCGCGGGAGGCGAGAAACTTCTCAGACAGTATCATAACGGCTGCAGCCGTTATAGCGATGATCAGGATCGTATTGACTATAACCCTCGGCAGATCGAGATAGGGATTGCCTTTTCCTGCCTGCCAGAACATGTAGCCGGCTATCAGCAGCCCGGCGCCAGCGCATTTTATCAGTGAGAGGACCGTATCCGACAGGAGGCGCTTTTTTGATGAACCATCCTCTTCCGGATCCGAAGATGTCTCACTGCCGTCAGAGGAAGTATCCGTGTCACCTGCGGAAGTATCCGTAAGCGCAAGATAACCCTTATAGGCCGATATGATCATGATCACGCTTATATAGTACGAATATCTCCACAGAAAGCCTTCGGGATTGTTGAAGCCGTGCCATACCGAGTCGAGGGTATTGATCTGCATGGAGACAAAGATGAGTCCGAGCAGCACGATGTCCGCTATCCTCTGTCTTAACGGGTATCTTTTCGACATAAGATAAAGAAGTGCCATAAAGACTGCGGTGACGGAACAGTATATCAGAGGCATGAGGATATTCCTCGTGCTTCCGGAGTAAAACTGGGCAAAGACTTCGGACATAAGGAAATTTCTGTGCCAGCTGTAGTCAGCCGTCGAGGTCGTCTTCATTCCCTTAAGCGCGAGCGCGGTCCGGAGAAGATGCAGGCCGTTGATGAGAAGTGCGGCCAGCATCGAAAGAGCTGTATCCCGGGCTTTTTTTATCAGTTCGGGACGCTCAATCAGACGGGTCAGATAGAGCAGTGTGAGAAAGATCACCAGCATGAATCCGAGATAGTAATGCATGAAGATATAAAGCGCTATGCTCAGGATCATAAGTAGGCGGCCTTTTTTCCCGTCGCCGTCAAGATATTCCATGAAAAAGCACAGAACCAGGGGCAGGAATGCCAGGGTGGACATATAGATCGTCAGCACCAGATATCCTATGAAGAATCCGCAGAGCGAATAAGCCGTAGAGAAGATCAGGGAAGATATCCTCTTCTCAAAATGCCTGTTGAGGAGCACCGACATGGAAAGGCCGGCGAATGAAGCCTGCAGGGCAAAGAGAAACTGCATTCCGACGGTTATCTTCTCTTTCGGGAACAGGAACAGTATAAAAAGAAGCGGATCATGCATATAGTAGGAGGCAAGGCCTGCCGCCTCCCCTCCGATGGTCTTGCAGAGCATGTATTTCAGATCGTTCTTTGTAGTAAAGGTACTGAGAAAATACTTGTAGAAATTGACGAACTCCAGCTGCAGATCACCGGTGAGTATGGTGTGATCTCCGAACGGCCACACCCCGCACAGGGCATAGAAAGTCCATATCATTAAAAACGGCAGCAGAAATGCGGCCGGATATATGTATCTTTTCCTGTTAAATGCTGCCATTGACATGACACAACTATATCTGTCCGGTCATGCCAAGTCAAACGGACGGATCATATAGACTACCTTTCCTGGCTTCCGAGCCGTCATCAAGAGATAAATGTATCTTAATCACACAGAACCGGTCTCCGGGGTACAAATCCCGCATGAACCGGGCCGGCATCACGGGACAATTGTATCTTTATCACACGGAACCGGTCCCCGGGGTACAAATCCCGCCTGAACCAGGCCGGCATCACGGGACAATTGTATCTTTATCGCACAGAACCGGTCTCCGGGGTACAGATCCCGCCTGAACCGGGCCGGCATCCCGGGACAATTGTATCTTTATTACACAGAACCGGTCTTAAGGGTACAAATCCCGCCTGAACCGGGTCGTCACCAAGGGACAATTGTATCTTTATCACACGGAATCGGTCTCCGGGGTACAAATCCCGCCTGAACCGGGCCGTCATCGTCGGACAATTGTATCTTTATCACGAAGAAACAGTCTCTGGGGTACAATCCCCGCCTGAACCGGGCCGTCATCACGGGACAATTGTATCTTTATCACGAAGAACCGGTCCCCGGGGTACAAATCCCGCATGAACCGGGCCGTCAAAAAAAAGCGCAATGCGCACCGAATAGCGCACCGATTTGCGCATAGCGTATAGCGCATATCGCATAGCGCTTGCGGGGGGTGACGATCATCTGGCGGCAGATACAGGAGCGGACAAGCAGACTAAGGATCATTACCGATATCTCATGGACATCGGCTCTTGATAGAAGGCCGGCCGGAGCGTAGCTGAAGGCGGGATACCTTTTATCCGGACTTTGATGTGACGTTGCTTCCTGTGGTAAAATCCTCTTGTTGCATGGCTTAGCCCCTCAGATGGGGCGGCGGATCTATCTATAAGGAGAAATATAAATGAACGAGAACATTGTAAAAAGAAATGCCCTTCTTTCGAAGACGGTCATAAAGGGCCTGGAGTCCCGCAACATGACAGGATATTACGCAGAAAATGCCGAGGAGGCCAAAAAGCTCGCGCTCTCCCTTATTCCCGAGGGAAGCAGCGTGGGAATGGGCGGATGCATGAGCGCCAATGAGATAGGGCTCGTGGATGAGATAAAGAACGGCAACTATACTTTCATAGACCGCGCGAAAGAGGATCCCCGCGAGGCGATGCTCAAGACCTATGATGCCGATTTCTTTCTTTCAAGCTGCAATGCCATTACCAATGACGGCGTCCTTGTGAACATAGACGGCAATTCCAACAGGGTCTCGGCGATAGCGCAGGGTCCCAGAAAAGTCATATTCATAGTAGGCATGAACAAGGTCTGTGATGATGTGGACGGCGCGATGAAGAGAGCGAGGAATGTGGCTGCTCCGATCAATGCCCAGAGATTCGGGCTTGATACGCCGTGCTCAAAGACAGGACAGTGTCTTGACTGTAAGTCCCCGGACACCATATGCTGTCAGTTCCTTATCACGCGTTTTTCAAAGCATAAGGACAGGATACACGTGATACTTGTAGGTGAGGATCTCGGATTTTAAAGTGCTTTTGCATGGAGGTAGATATGATCGGGATCAACAGCGAATTATCATCAAAATATGAAGCATTAAGATCGGAACTTTCAAGACTCGGGAGTGTCGCCGTTGCTTATTCAGGAGGTGTGGATTCAACGCTCCTGCTCTATACGGCTCATGAAGTGCTCAAGGACAAGGTCCTTGCTGTTACCTCGTCTTCGTGCTTCTTTCCGGGGCGCGATCTTGAGGAGGCAGGCGCATTCTGCAGGGAGCGGGGCATAAGGCATGAGATACTGAACAATGACCCGCTGTCCGTGAAGGGGATAGCCGCCAATCATACCGACAGGTGCTATCTCTGCAAAAAGACCATCTTCGAAGCGATCATAAAGGAAGCAAGGAAGCAGGGAATAGAGTATGTAGCGGAGGGATCGAACGTCGATGATTCCAAAGACTACCGTCCGGGCTCAAAGGCCGTAAAAGAGCTCGGAGTCAGGTCGCCGCTTCTTGACGCGGGTCTTAGTAAGGAAGAGGTGAGACTTCTTTCGAAGAGCCTGGACCTTCCCTCATGGGACAAGCCGCAGGCTGCGTGCCTTGCGAGTAGAGTGCCGTACGGTGATCAGCTTACCCAGGAAAAGCTCCATATGATAGAGATGGCAGAGGATTTCCTGCATGATGAAGGGTTTGCCGTGTGCAGGGTAAGGCATCACGGAGACGTCGCAAGGATAGAGACTGATCCGGAGATGATAGGCAGATTTGCCGACACTGAACTGAGAGGGCGTGTATACAACAGACTCAGAGAGATAGGATATGCCTATGTAGCGGTCGATCTTTTAGGATACAGCATGGGCAGTCTGAACAAGGTTCTGTAAATAATGTCGTATTTCTATGAAAAACGGTAAATTTTTTATGCAAATTGTACAATTATTATTGACATTGTTTTTCATATTACTTAACATGTTAACGTTGGGTCAGCCCAACAGTACAGTTAACTTTATTTAAGGAGGAAATGTATGAAAAAGAAGATTTTGAGCGTTCTGCTCAGCATGACGATGGTAGCTGCCATCCTTGCAGGATGCGGAAGCACAGCACAGACCACAGCTCCCGCTGCAGACGCAGCTGCTGACACGGCTGCTGCAGACACAGCTGCTGCTGACACGGCTGCCGCTGATACGGCTGCTGCAGACACAGCTGCTTCAGGAGCAGGCAAGAAGGTTGCTGTTGCAATGCCTACCCAGTCATCAGAGAGATGGATGCACGACGGCGCTAACATGAAGGAGCAGCTCGAGGCTCTCGGCTACGAGGTTGACCTTCAGTACGCTGAGGATGATGTCCAGGCTCAGGTTTCCCAGATCGAGAACATGATCGCAGCTGGCGCTAACTGCCTTGTTATCGCAGCTATCGATTCTGATGCTCTTGTTAACGTTGAGCAGCAGGCTAAGGATGCCGGCATACCCGTTATCGCTTATGACCGTCTCCTTATGAACACCGATGCAGTTTCTTACTATGCTACATTCGATAACAAGGGTGTCGGCACAAAGATCGGTGAGTACATCGTTAAGAACTGTGGCGCTACAAAGGATGATCCTAAGACCATCGAGCTCTTCATGGGATCTCCCGATGATAACAACGCTCACATGCTCTATGCAGGTCTTATGGAGCAGATCCAGCCTCTCCTTGATGACGGATCTCTTATCTGCAAGTCCGGCCAGATCGATTTCGATTCCAACAACACTCTGAGATGGGATCAGCAGACAGCCATGAAGAGATGCGAGGACATCCTTACAAGGTACTATGCTGACGAGGATCTCGACATCTGCGCATGCGCATATGACGGACTTTCCTATGGCTGCATGTCAGCTCTTGAGGGCGCAGGTTACACAGATGCCAACTGGCCTATGATCACAGGACAGGATGCTGAGCTCATGGCTTGCAAGCACATCATCTCCGGCAAGCAGACAATGTCCATCTACAAGGATACAAGACTTCTTGCTTCAAAGTGCGTTACCATGGTTCAGGCAGTGCTTGAGGGTGCAGAGCCCGAGATCAACGACACAGAGCAGTACAACAACGGCAAGATCGTCGTTCCTTCATATCTCTGCGAGCCCGTTCCTGTTGACAAGAGCAACTACGAAGAAGTCATCATCGGCGGCGGTTACTACACAGAAGAGCAGCTGGCTGAGTAAGTCAACGGTTCATACCGCTTTAAGTTAATTAAACAAAGGCGGCGGCAAAGAGCTGCCGCCTTGTTTTTAAGATAAAAAAGGAGATGGTAGGATGTCGGATTACATCTTGGAAATGAATCACATTACAAAGCAATTCTCCGGCGTAAAAGCTCTTGATGACGTTAATATCAGGGTTAAAAAGGGAGAGATCCACGCTCTCTGCGGTGAGAACGGAGCCGGCAAGTCCACGCTGATGAATGTTCTGTCCGGCGTGTATCCTTACGGTACATATGAGGGCGATATCGTATACAAGGGCGAGCACTGCAAGTTCCACAATCTGAGAGATTCTGAAGCAAAGGGAATAGTCATCATTCACCAGGAACTGGCTCTTTCCCCTCTGCTCAGTGTTGCCGAGAATGTGTTCATAGGTAATGAACGGACAAGCATGAAGGGGGTCATAGACTGGACTGAGACAAGACGCAAAGCACAGGAGATGCTGGCGCGTGTCGGTCTGGAGCATGAAGACGTCAATGTTCCTGTCAATACCCTTGGCGTCGGCAAGCAGCAGCTCATAGAGATAGCCAAGGCTATGGCTAAGAAGGTTGAACTGCTCATACTCGATGAGCCCACGGCGGCTCTGAATGATGAGGAGAGCCGTAAGCTTCTCGATATCATGCTGCAGTTGAAGGAGCAGGGGATCACATGCATAATCATCTCCCACAAGCTTAACGAGATAGAATACGTATCTGATTCGGTCACGATCATCAGAGACGGTAAGACGATCGAGACGCTTGTAAAGGGAGTGGATGATTATTCGGAAGACCGTGTCATAAAGGCCATGGTCGGTCGAGAGATGACCAATCGTTATCCCGTAAGGGAAGGCGTCGACATCGGCGATGTGATCTTTGAGGTTAAGGATTGGAATGTATTTCATCCCGATGATGAACATCGGCAGATGCTGAAGAATATAAATATCAAAGTTCGTGCAGGGGAGGTCGTAGGTCTTGCGGGGCTGATGGGCGCCGGAAGGACCGAGCTTGCGATGAGCCTGTTCGGACGAAGCTATGGTCAGAAGATCTCCGGGACCATTCTCATAAACGGCAAGGAAGTACATATTAAAACAGTGAAGGATGCCGTTAAGAACAAGCTTGCATATATCTCCGAGGACAGAAAGACATATGGTCTTAATCTCATCGGTGATGTCAAGGAGAATATGACGATAGCTGCAAGACCGTTCTTCTTCTCGAAAAACGGAGTTATCGATGCTAATGAAGAGATAGTTGCTGCGCAGGAATATACGGACAGGGTCAAGGTCAAGACAAATTCCATCAATCAGGTGGTCGGTTCTCTTTCCGGTGGTAATCAGCAGAAAGTCGTCGTTGCGAAATGGATGTTGACGCAGCCGGACGTCCTGATCATGGATGAGCCTACGAGAGGTATCGACGTAGGAGCCAAGTATGAGATCTACTGTGTCATTAACGAACTTGCCAAAGCCGGTAAAGCGATCATAGTTATTTCCTCGGAAATGCCTGAGATAATCGGTACCTGCGACAGATGCTATGTCATAAATGACGGAGAGATAGCAGGAGAACTTAACAAGGATGAGTTCTCGCAGGAGCGTATCATGCAGCATATCATGGCTCATATGAGAAAGGGAGAAGCAAATGGAAACTAAAAACAAAAAACTCGTTAATATGGATTTAAAACAATACGGAATGTTTTTGATCCTGATAGGTATCTTTATTCTGTTTGCCATAACGACAAATGGTGCAAACGCGAAGCCTGTTAATATTAACAACCTCATAATGCAGAACGGATATGTGGTCATTCTGGCTATAGGTATGCTGCTCTGCGTACTTACCGGTAATATCGATCTTGGTGTCGGTTCGGTCGTTGCCGTGACCGGTTCCGTAGCCGGTATCATCATGATAGATTACAAGATGAACATGTGGGTGGCTATCCTGGCAGCCCTTGCTGTCGGACTTCTTACAGGTCTGTTCGCCGGATTCTTTATTGCATACTTAAGCATACCGCCATTCGTCGTGACGCTGGCTACGATGCTTATGGGAAGAGGTCTCACATATACGCTGTTACAGGCGCAGACAAAGGGACCCTTCTCCGAGTCATACAACTTCATAGGAGCCGGATTCCTGCCGACCGTGAAGATACCGTTCGGGGACGGAACGCTGGACATGGTAAGTATCATCGTGGCGATAATCGCTTCTGTCGCTCTGATATATTCCGAGTTCAGGAGTTATTCGACAAAGAAGAAGTACAACTTTGCGGTCAATCCTGTATGGCAGATAGCACTTAAGCTTGCCATCATGCTGTTCATAATATGGTTCTTCTTCTACAAGCTCGCTCGTAACAACGGACTGCCGTTCGTGCTCCTTATCATGGTCGTGCTGATCGCCGTGTACGGATTCATAACCAGTAAGACTGTGGCAGGACGTCAGATATACGCCCTCGGAGGCAACAGGAAAGCAGCTAACCTTTCCGGTATCGATACCAATAAGGTTTTCTTCTGGGTATATGTGAACATGGGCCTTCTTTCTTCGATAGCAGGAATAGTCCTTGCAGCAAGAAACGGCTCTGCTACACCTAAGGCAGGTGACGGTTTCGAGATGGATGCAATAGCATCCTGCTATATCGGAGGCGCAGCCGTTGCCGGAGGCGCAGGTACCATAGTCGGAGCTGTCGTCGGAGCTTTCATCATGGGTATCCTCAATAACGGAATGTCACTGATGGGATTCACGACCGATGTTCAGAAGATATTCAAGGGCATGGTCCTGCTTCTTGCAGTCACTCTCGATGTGCTCTCAAAGCGCAAGAAGGGATGACAGAGATCTTATCAATCAAGTCTTCTGGCGACCCGCTGCATATGCAGCGGGTCGTTTTTTCTATGCGGATCGGTGATTGTTCCGATATGGTCAGGTTATTATGATATAATGAATAGGATCTGTCGGAGCGTTCCTGTCACTATCTGCTTTTGATGATCAGATGTCATATTCTTCGGAGGGATTCAGTTGTTCAGTAACGGGCACTGCCTTTTCATATTGATAAGCATGATATTGATAACTGCGGGCCTGGGGATATGCTGCCGCCTTAAGCCTTCTGTGGACAGGCTATTGCGGATAGCCTTTGTCATGACACTGGCATTGGAGATATTTAAGATGCTGGACGTCATGGAGATCGTACCGGTGGTGGAGCCTTTCGTTGAGAACGGTGTATTCACATACAGAGAGACCGGCGGATATACTGCATTTCTACAGGCCGAGCATTTTCCGTACGAGCTATGCTCCCTTCAGATCGTCTTCATGTTTCTGGCCGTAACGGTCAGATCGGATGTATGGAAGCAGAGGATATATGCAACGATCTACGGGACTGCGTTGATCGGAGGCACCATAGCCGTATTCCTTTCGGCCATAGCTCCCGATTATGATACGACTGCGGCATTCCTGTCTTCCCCGAGGGCATGGGAGTTTTTCATTTATCATTCGCTGATCATAATAGTGGCATTATATATCGGTCTGAGCCCTGAGTGCCGTCTTCGCTTTGCTGACTGCAGGTGGATGATAGTAACACTGACTGCCCTTGACCTTGCCTCATTCTATATCAATTCCCTGTGCAGTATTCCGGTATATTACGGTGGAAGACTTGTGGGAGTGGAGTATGCCGTTAATTATTTCTCATCATACAATGATCCCTTAGGCATCCCGATGCCGGAGAAATGGCAGCATCTTGCATATCTTGGAGTGCGTGTCGCCGTTGGGATCGTGCTGATCCCGCTCGTATATTCGCCGTTCATATTAAGGGAGCGAAGGAGGACCGGCAATGAGTGAGGATCGAAAAGAAAAGAGGGGCAGAAGATACAGCAGGCGATATATCATCGGTCTGTACAGTACAAGAAGCATCATAGCGTTCATTGCCTGCATTATCGCGATGTTTTTTTCTCTGGGAGGCATAGTGTTCGGAATGATCTTATACACCAGAAACGGTGTGCCGCCGATTGAGCTTTTCCGTTATTTCACGATAGACATGAACACCCTGGGTGCATTCGCATCGGGCATGATGGCGCCTTATGCCCTGGAGGGCGTCCTGAAGAAGCGCTTTTCATGTCCCGGGTGGGCTGCCAAGTTTTACTATATCGGCACGTCCAGCGTAGTACTCATCATGTTTTTTGCTGTATGCGTGATAAGCTGGAGCGATCCTGTGATGGCTTTCGGCGGCGCGAATCTTTATCTGCATACTTTGTGTCCTGCCATGATCCTTCTTTCTTTTCTTCTCATCGAGTCAGACTACAGATATACGATACAGGACAATCTTCTCTGCCTCATACCGGTTATCGTATACGGGACCGTATATGTACGTGAGGTCATTTTTATCGGACCTGAAAACGGCGGCTGGGAGGATATGTACTGCTTTACCATATATGCACCGGCTGCCTTTTCGGCCGTCGCGATGTTGGCCATATCCTTCGGGATAGCTTTCCTCATCGGACATGTATCAAACAGGCTTTCGGCATACAGAAGAAGGAGGCTGGAGGAGGGACTCTGGGATCAGGATGTGGATCCCGCCGAGATCAAGATAGAATTATTCGGACTCGGAAGATACATGGGAAGACATGAAGAACCCGGTCGCGCATCCATCCCGATGGACATTATCGGATTGATAGCCGGGCGATACGGGCTGAGAGAAGAAGAGCTGATCCGCGTGTATGCGAAAGGACTTACCGACAGCATCAGAGACAGGCTCAAAGAAAAGCAGCACGGAAGAAAGACATGATCCCCGGCAGCAAAGCGGAGGGACAATGTCTGTAGTGCACCCGGAAGGGGATTATGATATAATTTTGTACCTGACGGCCGCCACAGGTATACGGCCACGGTATCACCGATGCGCGCTGCATCGAAAATAAGAAAAGCGCAGCGCCCGGTACGAAAGGGACAAAATGGCACTTAGAGAAGTAAGGACTATAGGTGACCCAATACTGGAAAAGAGATCCAGGGAGGTCACACAGATAACGGACAGGACAAGAGAGCTTATCGACGACATGTTTGAGACGCTCTATGAACAGAACGGAGTCGGCCTGTCGGCTGTCCAGGTCGGAGTACTTAAGAGGATAGTCGTGATAGATCTCTCCGAGGACGGGAACGAGCAGGAGCCCGTAGTCATGATCAATCCCGTGATAAGGGAGAGCGACGGAGAGCAGTCGGGATATGAGGGATGCCTCTCTGTCCCGGGTAAGACCGGCAAAGTCACAAGGCCTGATCATGTCATAGTTGATTTCCTTGATGAAGATATGAACTCTCAGACTCTTGAGGGTGAGGGGATATTTGCAAGGTGCGTCTGTCATGAATGCGACCATCTCGAAGGGAAGCTCTATGTGGATCTGGTTGAGGGACCTTTAAGAGATGTGGATGCCGAAGGCGATGATGCGGATGATGGTACTTCGGATCCGGATGATATCATATCGGGAATGAACGATACAGATCAGGGGTGAGCCGGATGAAGATCATATTCATGGGAACCCCTGATTTTGCTGTACATACACTGCGTGCGCTCTATGAGGCGGGTCACGAGATCGTACTCGTTGTGACCCAGCCCGATAAGCCCAAGGGCAGAGGCGGCAGGGTACAGATGAGTGATGTGAAGCAGTATGCTCTGTCCTGCGGCCTTGAAGTATTTCAGCCTGTCCGACTTAAGGATGAGGACAGTATAAGACGTCTAAAGGAGACAGCATGCGATCTTATGGTCGTTGCTGCTTTCGGACAGATACTTCCGAAGGAGGTGCTCATGATGCCGCCGCACGGCTGCATCAATGTCCATGCATCTCTTCTTCCCCGGCTTCGCGGGGCATCACCTATCCAGACATCCATACTTGAAGGAGATAAGGAGACCGGAGTCACCATCCAGCAGATGGGTGAAGGACTCGATACCGGAGATATCCTCATGCAAAGGACCATTCCGATCTCAGATCAGGATACAGGCGGAAGTCTCTTTGACAGGCTTGCACAAGAGGGCGCTCTTCTGACCGCAGAATGTGTCGAAGCCATATCCCGCGGGGAGATACATCCTGTTCCTCAGGATGAGAGTCTTGCCACTTACGCAAAAAAGATAGACAAGTCGATGGGACATATAGACTGGAATAAAAGCGCCAAAGAGACAGAGCTTCTAATAAGAGCGCTTGATCCCTGGCCCTCGGCATTTTCTTATCTTAACGGCAGGATGGCAAAGATATGGAAGGCTGAGACGGGAGAGGACTGTAAAGCCGCCCCCGGAAGTGTCGTCGATGTCTCAAAAGACTCCATAACCGTTGCATGCGGGAGCGGTTCTCTTATCATAAAGGAGATGCAGCTCGAAGGTAAAAAGCGCATGCCCGTTCATGATCTTCTGCTTGGCTTTTCCATAGATAAAGGGGCGTCTTTTTCATGAAACAGGACGCTTCGTCAAAGATCAGCGAAGGCTCATCAAAAAAAGGAATCATAAGAGCCGGGATCTTTTTGACAGGTTTTGTGATCCTTCTTTTCATCACTTCATATCTCGTGCGTCCCCTTGGAGGAGAAGTATACGACATAGTTGCTACAAATGAGAAGATAGAGGACCTTGCCAAAGAGAAGGAGGAGTCTCTGGATGTGATCTTTGCCGGCAGCAGTCTTGTCTTTCAGGATATATCCCCTCTTAATATCTGGGAGCTGACAGGGATCACTTCATATGATCTCAGCGACGGAGGCATGAGGCTCTGCGACCAGTATGCGCTGATACAGAACGCGCTCACGCGCCAGAGTCCTTCGATCCTTGTCCTTGAGACCATGCCCGTATTTTCCGATGCATCTCCCTATAAGGACGGATATGCACTTCCGACCAATCTCGTGGAGAAGATCTTCCCGATATTTCATTACCATATCTTTTACAAAAGCTTTCATCCGTTTGAGGAAAGAGATGAGAGTAATTCGCTGATGAAAGGCTTTCAGCCTTCGTATGATGTAAAGGAGTATACGGGAGAGGCTGACTATATGGCAGAGAGCTCTGATGTCATAGAGATAGAGCCACTAAATGAAGAATACCTGGAAAAGATCCTGACACTCTGCAGGGACAATGACATCGAACTGGTCCTTGCTTCGATGCCTTCTCCCGTAAGCTATGACAGAGGGCATCATGACTGCATGAGTGAATGGGCCGCTGATAACGGAGTGAAGTATATAGACCTCAACCTTATGACTGATGAGCTCGGCATAGACTGGAGCAGCGATACAAAGGACGGCGGAGACCACCTGAATTATAACGGAGCAAAAAAGGTGAGCACATATCTGGCCGGTTATCTGAGAGATAACTTCGATCTTGAAGACCACAGGACGGATGAGGCTTATGCCGGATGGAATTCGGATTATGAGGAGGCAGGACTTGAATGATGGATGCATCTGAATTCATGAACTGCATGGCAAGGTGGTGGGAGCAGCTGTCATATACATCATGGATGTATTTTGCTCTTTTCCTGCCGCTGGTCATGATCATATATCAGGCCTGCCGCGGCCGCGGGCGGAGGATCGTCCTTCTTTTATCCGGATGGTTCTTCTTTGCAAGCCTCAGCGGATTCCTTCTCGCAGTCAATGTGCTGACATCTCTTTTTGTGTATTTCCTCGGAAGGAAGCTCGAGGCCATAAGCCTTGATAAGAGCCTGAAAAAGAAGGAGAGAAAGAAAAAGAAAAAACTCTGTCTCTTCTGGGGAGTCGTGATATTACTGTCCGTTATAGTGGGCTTTAAATATCTTGATTTCATAGGGCTCAATATAGTGCGCATCACGCAGGCTGTCGGGATAGCATATGACTGGAAGATGCTCGACCTCATCGCGCCTGCAGGAATCTCTTACTATACTCTTGAAGCCATCGCCTATCTGTCCGATGTGTACTGGGAAAAGATAAAAGCCGAGGACAGCGTGCTCAATATGTTCCTCTTCATGTCCTTCTTTGCGAAGCTCATCGTAGGTCCGATATCGAGATATCCGGAGTGCGAAAAGCTGTTTGAAGGGCAGTCCATAAGACTTATCGATGTGGAGGAGGGATATCAGCGGATCCTCTGGGGACTCTTCAAGAAGCTTGTCATCGCCGACCAGCTGGCGCCCGGAGTGAACTCCCTGTACAGCGGAGATTATATGGACGGCGGCGTAGCTCTTCTTGCAGCGGTGATGTTTACGATCCAGGAATATATGGATTTCTCGGGTGCGATAGACATAGCGATAGGAAGCGCAAGAGTATTCGGAGTCAGGCTGCACGAGAATTTCAGACAGCCCTTCTTTGCGAAGAATGCATCGGATTTCTGGAGGAGATGGCATATTACCCTTGGCAGATTCTTCAGGGATTACATATTCTATCCGATATCCTTCGCGCCGTCGGTGACAAAGCTTGCCGGAGGTGTCTCAAAGAAGATCGGGAGAAAGATCGGCAGGTTTGTAACGCCCGCCATAGCGCTCTTCTTTGTGTGGATATCCAACGGACTCTGGCACGGTGCCAGATGGACGTACGTATTCTACGGGATGTATTATTTTGTCCTGATCCTTATCGAGAATATCCTGGAGGAGCCTTTTGCGAAGCTGCTTGCGAAGCTTAAGCTCAGGGAGACTTCTCCGGCCGTCCGCATATTCCGCTATGTGAAGCTCTTTTTCATCGTGATCATCGGAGAGATGTTCTTCAGGGCGGATACTCTCGGCAAAGGCTTTGAAATGTTCAAAAAGATATTCACGGATCTAAGGTTTGATATGGTGATAAAGCATATCCAGGATATAGGGATCGACAGGTACGGATATTTCGCGGCTGTCACGGGTATCATCGTTGTATCCGTCGTTGAGACATTAAAGGAGGCTGGGATACCTGTAAGAAAGAAGATCGAAGCGATCCCTCTTCCCGTGAGATTTGCTTTCTGGTACTGCTGTATCTTTGCCGTGATATTATTCGGAGCATACGGTGCGGGTTACGATGTGGAGGATCTTGTATACGCTCAGTTCTAGGAGATGCATCAATGGAAAAAAACGTATTGGAATGGCTTGAGGCGAAGGCCTTAGAGCATGCGGATAAAACAGTATATGAAGACATGACGGAGTCCTTAAGCTTTGGCGATCTTATCGATGAAGCCAAAAGCATAGGATCTGCTCTTGCATCGAAGGAGTTATCCGGCAAGCCGGTGGCTGTCATGATGAAGCGGAGCGTGCATACCATATCGGCCTATCTGGGCGTCGTATATTCCGGAAGGGCCTATGCGCCGATCGATATAACGCAGCCGGCATCCCGCATTGCAAGACAGCTTGCAACCCTCGATCCCGATGCGGTGATATCGGATGATGATGCGCAAACTGATGTGTCTCCTGCGAAGCTTATGACTTTTTCTTCTCTTGTCTCATGCAAAAAAGATGAGGCGGAACTTCAAAGGATAAGGAGCCGGATGACTGATGACGAGCCTCTTTATATCATCTTCACATCGGGTTCCAGCGGACGACCCAAGGGCGTAGTCACCTCCCACCATTCTCTCATGTGCTATATCAGGGCTTATGCAGACATGATGGAGATATCTGAAGATGACAGGTTCTGCGCGCAGGCGCCGCTTGATTATATCGCAGCCATAAGGGATATATACCTTCCTCTTCTTAGGGGGGCATATACCTTCATATGTCCGAAAGAATATTTCATGCAGCCCGGAGTACTCTTTGATATAATGAATGAAAAGCAGATAACCTGTGTCGGATGGAGCACATCCGCCCTTTGTGTGCTGAGCAAACTGAACGCTCTTAAGGAAGAGCCACCTGCATATCTGAAGAAGATATGCTTTTCAGGTTCCGTCATGCCGTCTTCTGTATTAAGAGGCTGGCAGGAGAGTCTGAAGGAAGCGCGCTTTGTAAATCAATACGGTCCCACCGAGGTCACCGCATCCTGTACATATCATAAGCTGGATCATGTGGCAGAGGAAGATGAGAAGATACCCGTGGGCATACCTTACGAGGGCTACAGGGTATTCCTTCTCGGAGATGATGATAAAGAAGTTATGACAGGCGGCTTGGGAGAGATATGCATTGCAGGTCCGGCTGTCGCTTTGGGATATTATAACGATCCCGTGCAGACGGAAAAGGCTTTTGTACAGAATCCTCTCAATCCTTCCTACAGAGAGATCATATACAGGACAGGTGACATAGGAAGGTTCAGGGAGGACGGGATACTGGAGTTCCATGGCAGAAGGGACAGGCAGATAAAGCACATGGGACACAGGGTAGAGCTTGATGAGATAGAGAGCGCAGCCGTGGCGCTCGATGGAGTGGAAGAAGCGGCAGCTCTCTATGACAGCGATAAGGAGACCCTCTGGCTTTTCTATATCGGTGCTTCAGAAGAGAGGGAGGTTATCCGGGGATTGAGAGAAAAGATACCCGGATTCATGGTACCGAGGAAGGTGAAAAAAGCAGAGGATCTTCCGAGACTTGCGAACGGCAAGACTGATATGGTGAGACTTAATGCAATGATGAAGGAGGGAGCATGACATGAAGGAACGTTTGATGGAGATCTTAAGTGATATAAGACCGGATGTGGACTTTGAGAGCGAGACAGCCCTCATTGACGACAATATCCTGGAATCCTTCGATATCATCGAGCTTGTGTCGAGACTGAATGCAGAATTTGATATAGAGATAAGCCCCAAGGATCTGACTGCCGACAACTTCAACTCGGCATCGGCCATGGAATCTCTCGTGGCTTCACTTCAGGAGGATGAAGATTGACAGTGCCTCATATGCATACACCGTCATACGTATTTGATATCGGAGAGTTCAGACGGCGCATCGCTGCGGTAAAAAGTGCCATACCCGATGTGCAGCTCGTATATTCCATAAAGGCCAATCCGTTCCTCATCGATTATCTTCCGGATGAGACAGAGGGAATAGAAGCATGCAGCCCCGGAGAACTTGCCATCTGCATAAGACATAAGGTAAGACCGGAGAGTATCATCTATTCCGGAGTGATGAAGGAAACTGAAGACGTGGAAGAAGCCCTTGAATACGGGGTTACAACTTTTACCGCCGAGAGCCGCTCACAGTATGAGCTCATAAGAAAGAGCAATGAGAGGCATGGAAGCGACATAGATCTGCTATTAAGACTTTCGAGCGGCAATCAGTTCGGCATGTCGGCGGAAGATATCATATCCGTGATACTTGATGCAAAAGGAAGGAGCGGTCTTCGCATTAAGGGACTTCATTATTATTCCGGGACAGCCGGAAGAGAGGCCAAGGTTGAAGCGGATATCAAAAAGCTTGATAAGGCCGTGGAAGAGATCCGGGATAAGACGGGATCGGACATAGACTTCCTGGAATACGGTCCGGGCATGGCGGCAGAATGCTTCCTCTCATCCGATGCGGATTGCGAGAAGAAGGACATGGACCTTTTGGATGCCGTGGCGCCTATGATCAGAAAGCTTGGCGAAAGATATACGCTTGGCATTGAGATGGGAAGATTCTTTGCAACATCATGCGGTACCTATCGCACATGCGTGAAGGATATAAAGACCACTGACGGCGTGAATTATCTGATCGTGGACGGAGGAACGCATCATCTGAAATATCACGGCCAGAATATGGCCATGAAGCTTCCCGTCCTGCTTCATGAAGGAGCGGGAGAGCCCGCGGAATACACGATATGCGGAAGCCTTTGCACTACCGCTGATGTACTCGTAAGGAATACAGCTCTTAACGGGGTGAAGACAGGAGACATACTCAGATTCAGACGCTGCGGAGCATATTCCGTAACGGAGAGCCCGGTTTTATTTCTCTCAAGGAAAATGCCGGCTGTATATGTACTTCTGGACAGCGACGAGAAAATGCTCCGTGATGCTGTCGATACGGGCGAACTGAATTCCTGAAAAGGCGGCTGGCGAAATCAGCGATATCAAGATCTATCCCGTTGGCATGAATGAGGCGGAAGACATATCGGGCTATCTTATGCCCGAGGTCGAGACAGTCCTTAAGAAGGGCCTTCCCGTTACAGCATACGCAGCGGCTTGCGATGGAACGATAGCAGGCGCCATCGCCGGAGCCATAGATAATGAAGTCTTTGAGATATGGTCATTATATGTGGATCCCGAATACAGAAGGCGCGGCGTCGGCAGCGCGCTCATACAGACTCTTGAAAAGCTTGTTGAAGATTTCGGCATCGAAGATCAGGATAATGCCTTCATACCGTATATGATTCAGATATCTATGAAAAACTTATGGATGCAGAGACCGGCTTATACAGAGAAAGCCCTTCATATGTGTTCGGCCTCTTGCAGGATGAGATCAACTTTGGACACATAGTTCAGGCAGAGGTGTGATTCACACATCTGCAGTAGGAACTTTCTAACCGGAATGGGTGTACTTGGCAATGGGATTTGATTATTTCGTATTTTACACGGAAGCAAGCCTGGTTTGTGTGATTATTTTAACTATGATCCTTATAACAGACAGGATGTTTCACACAAAGCAGGAGAAGCAGATATGGTTCAGCCGAGCAATATCCGCATTTATATTGTACTTTATTTCCGATGCCTGCTGGGCCGCGATGCTTAGTGGGATGTTCCCGAAAATACGTTTTTTTGCTGTGCTATTTAACTATACAAACTACATCCTGATAAGCCTTATGGGATATGGGCTGTTCGCGTTTATAGCCGTTTCAGGGAAAATGTCTTTTTTTAACAGCATCAGGAATAGGCGGTTATGTTTTATACCGGTGGTTGTTTCCGTCCTGTTAATTTCGATCGCTTATGTAACAAGCCCTTTGTTTTGGATAAACGAGAACAATGAGTTGAATGCTCTGTATTTTCCCCTGATGTTTGCGGTTCCGTCATTATATCTTATTGCCGGATTCATTTTTTCTGTGGCCTATGCCTTTAGATCTGAGCTAAGGGAAGAGAAGAGGCGATATCTGGTTATTGGTAGTGTCCCTTTTGGTGTTATGGCATTCGGTATGATCCAGGTTGTTGCTCTTAATGCCCCGACTTTCTGCTTTGGATGTACTATTATGTGGTTGTGGTTTTATATACAGAACACTAAAGCACTGATATCGGTGGATGATCTGACGCATTTGAACAACAGAGGTCAGATAAACCGTTACCTTGAGCAGATACGTTACAGCGAAGATACAAGAGTTATTATACTGATGATTGATATAGATAGATTTAAGGGGATTAATGATCGGTATGGACACGCGGAGGGTGATCGTGCTTTGGTAATCGTCTCGGATGCTCTCAGACAGACTTGCGACCAGATAAATGCTTCCGTATTTCTGGGCAGATATGGAGGAGACGAGTTTACGATCATTATACAGAATCCCAAAGATGAGGACCACACTGAACGATTGATCACACTGTTGAGAAATAATCTGGCTGAGAAGCAGCAGGAGAATAGTCTTCCCTATGAGCTTGATGTCAGCATCGGTTATGATGAAGTGACAGACGGTAATGATTCAGTATATGCGTGTATGACCCGCGCAGATGAGAAGCTCTATATAGATAAACAAAGGAATGCAGGAAAAATGTAAAAGGCGTATTATACGCCACGGAGAAATGAATGGGGCAAAAGCTATATTTTGACAATTATACGGCGGCCGGGGACATTCTTGTTATTGCCATATGCTTTGTTACAGGCATATTGGTTGCGACTTCTTACAACACAAGAACACACTTTCGCAGGAGTGACATCGGATATGGAGGATTGTGAGTTAAAGGAGGCTATCGATAGGATAAAGCTATATTACCCGGATGGTGAGTGGAGAGCAGCGTTGTGGGATGCACTTGTCATCTCCCAATGCGGGAAGTTTACGACTTCCGGTCGAGGTAATAAAAGAGCAGGTGTCGATTTTACATATGAGATAAAGATTTCCAATAAGACGGGCATGCCTACGGATGAGCTTGTGATCAGCAGGAAGGAACAAAGTAAGACCATCACCAGATCAACGATAAACATGGCTTTTGAGAATGCGGTTGCCGTCCAGAAAGAGGAGGGCTGCGTAAAAGGACCTAAACGTCTGAAAGTATTTGGGGCAAGTTACCTTTATGCGATATTTGTGTCATGGGGTATCATAACAAAAGATGAAAGATAAGGGGCGAATCCACTTCGCCCCTTTTGCAATATGTTTACTGTTTTTAAGAAAAAATGATTATTTACGCAAATGTTCGATTATCGGTTTATCAGTTCAGCAGCCATCTTAAACAGATCATCGGCAGATACATCAACGTTGGTAAAAATAAGATATCGTACACCATCTTTTATGAAAGAGGCATTGCTGAAGAAATATGAAAAAGGAAAGTGCCATGGCGATGGACACATATCAGACCGGCAAGGATAACGGTGGTATGGGTTCGTACAACATGGATGATATCGGATATTTCAAGGGACTCGGAAAAATAGCATCCGGAAGCCTGTATGGGAACGGGACCGGTGCATCAAGTTTTCAAAACAATACGCTATCTGCAATGTTCAAGAGATTTGCATCCTTTGGAATGATGGGCGGTGCAGGAATTGGACAATACCAAACCGACACATCTGAAAATCTCAGACTCGCGAACACTCTTTTGCATGAACAGATGGCATTTTTTTGCGATTTATGTTATCCTAAAAGATAACGCGGGTTATTATGCGCTTTTGATGTATTCATCTGTAAAAATACGATCAAATGTTTGTATACTAAGAGCTTCTTATTGGACAGCAAAAGTAGTACGGTTGATATAGAATGAATTTATAGTTGAGATTAGATTGGCCCGCACCAGCGAGCATACATTTTAGACCACAAACTTCCGATAATTCCGGATTATCAGAAGTAAATAGGGGGGGTGACCACATGATTCTTCCTAAGAACCAGATGTCAGAGGAAGACATCAAGCTTAATTTCATTACCCCTGCCATTATAGCAAAGGGCTGGCAGGATAAGATCACAATGGAACAGGCGGTACGATTTACCGATGGAAAGATCAACCTTAAGGGGAATCTTGTATCACGAGCTACGCCGAAAAAGGCTGATTACATCCTGTATATTAATGCGAATAATCCGATTGCCATTGTGGAGGCTAAGGATAACAATCATACTGTTTCATTTGGAATGCAACAGGCAAAGACCTATGCTCAGATGATGCAGATCCCATTTGCGTATAGCTCTAATGGTGATGCCTTTGAGGAATACGATTTCCTTACCGGAAAAGAATGTCAGATAGCCATGGAGGATTTTCCAACACCGGATGAACTGTTTGAACGCTATAAAACCGAGTCTAACGGCGGTGAAGGACTTTCAGATACCGAGGTTGCTATCATCAACCAGCCTTATTATTCCGGTCAGAATACCAATACACCGAGATATTATCAGAGGAATGCTATTAACAAGACGCTTGACGCTGTTGCCAAAGGGCAGGAGCGCATTTTGCTTGTCATGGCGACAGGGACAGGAAAGACATTTACGGCATTTCAGATAGTCTACAGGCTTCTGCGGAGCGGATTGAAGAAAAAAATACTATATCTTGCAGATCGTAATATTCTTGTCGATCAATCCATCCAGCAGGACTTCGCACCACTGGCTAAGACTATTCATAAGATAGACTTTTCTAAGGATGATCCAACGACCATATCATCCTATGAGGTCTATTTCTCATTGTATCAGCAGCTTTCCGGCAGGAGTGAGAGTGATGATGCCGAGGAGGATGGTGAAGAGGCGGTTGCCAAGTTCCAGGCACTCTTTACGCCGGAGTTTTTCGATCTTGTAATCGTTGATGAGTGTCACAGGGGGTCTGCCAAGAAAGACAGCAATTGGCGAAGAATATTAGAGTATTTCAATAAAGCCACACAGCTTGGCATGACTGCTACGCCCAAGGAAACCAAGTATATCTCAAATATTGATTATTTTGGAGATCCTATCTATACATACAGTCTGAACGAGGGTATCAATGACGGATTCCTTGCTCCCTTTAAGGTTATCAATATAACAACTGACATCGGAGACGGATGGAGACCATATAAAGGGCAGAAAGATATATACGGTAACGAGATTGAAGACAGGATCTATAACAACAGCGACTATGATTATAACATTGTAATTGAGGATCGTATCAATCAGGTCGCATCGGAGATAACAAATTATCTTAAGAGTACGGATCGCATGGCAAAGACCATTGTATTCTGTGCTACGGAAGCTCATGCAGAGCGTATGAGGATAGCCCTTGCCAACATGAATTCCGATATGTGCCAGAAGAATCCGGACTATGTCGTGCGTATCACAGGAAGTGATACTTATGGAAAGTCAAAGCTTGATTATTTCATATCCCTTGCGGAATATCCCGTTATAGCAACCACATCGAAGCTTTTATCTACAGGTGCAGATTGCAAGATGACCAAGCTGATCGTTCTTGATCAGACCATAGGCTCCATGACGGAATTTAAGCAGATTATTGGGCGAGGAACCCGTATCCGTGAAAAAGAAGGCAAAACGCACTTTGTTGTCATGGATTTCAGAGGTGTAACCCGCTTATTTGCTGATCCTGATTGGGATGGTGAAGTGGAACAGGATGAAGACTATGATCCGGGCAGGAAACCCAAGACCAAGCCGGAGCCGCCGGAAACTCCTCCGGGACCGATCGATCCTCCTACACCGCCGCAGGAACAACCGTATGTTGATGTTGATGGCTGCCCGGTAAGGATAATCAATAAAACCGTATCAGTATATGATCCGGATGGTAAACTATTGCGGACGGAGAGCGTTATTGACTATACGAGGCATAATATCAGAGGAGAATATGCATCTCTTGACCGGTTTATAACTTATTGGGCGCATCTGAATAAAAAGGTCGAGATCATAGATATGTTCAAGACTCGTGGAATTGACCTCGGAGCTTTGAAAAATGATCAGGATATGGCTGAGGTGGATGATTTTGACTTTATATGTCACGTTGCATATGGTCAGAAGCCGCTGACAAGGAAAGAGCGTGCGGAGAATGTGAAAAAACGAGATTTCTTCAGTAAATATAGTGGTACGGCACGGGAAGTGCTAGAAGCACTGCTTGAAAAATATATGGACACGGGTATCTATGAGATAGAAAAGACCGAAGTCCTTAAGATCGATCCATTTCTTAAGTTCGGTAAGCCTGCAAAGATCGCATCCTACTTTGGCGGTAGGGACGGTTATCTTGCGGCTGTGCACGAACTGGAAGAAGAATTATATAAAGTGGGGTAAAGAATAATGAGCAGTTTGACTAACTTTGTAAAACGGTTAAGGGATATCATGCGTAATGATGCCGGTATCAATGGTGATGCCCAGCGTATCGAGCAGATCGCATGGATGCTCTTTTTGAAGGTATATGATGCAAAGGAACAGGACTGGGAATTTGGCGATGATGATTATACATCCATAATCCCGGATAATTGTCGGTGGTCAGAGTGGGCTCATGACGATAAGTCAGGCAATGCCATGACGGGAGACACATTACTCGACTTCGTTAATAATACGCTGTTTCCTACGCTTAAGAATCTGCCAGTAAGTGCTGAAACACCTATTAAGAAAGCAATCGTCAAGACCACCTTCGAGGATGCCAATCAGTATATGAAGGATGGCGTGTTACTCCGACAGGTGATAAATGTCATTGATGAACTGGATCTTGGCGACTATGATGAGGTGCATGCTTTCGGAGAGATATATGAGTCTATCCTTCGTGAGCTTCAGAGTGCCGGATCTTCAGGTGAATTCTACACCCCTCGTGCCGTGACCGACTTCATGGCACAGATGATACAGCCTCAGATTGGCGAGGAGATGGCTGATTTTGCCTGTGGAACAGGAGGATTTCTCACAAGCTGGCTCACCGAACTTGAAAAGCGTATCAGAAGCACGGAAGATCAGGAAAAATATGATAATTCCATATACGGTATCGAGAAGAAACAGTTTCCGTATATGCTCTGTATCACTAATATGCTCCTTCATGGGATAGATATACCGAAGATATATCATGATAATTCGCTTACAAAGAAGGTGCTTGACTACGGTGAGGATGACAAATTTAATGTAATCCTTATGAATCCGCCATATGGTGGTAATGAAAAGGCAGATATTAAGAGTAATTTCCCTTCAGATCTTGCAAGCAGTGAGACGGCAGACCTTTTTATGTCTGTTATCATGTATCGCTTGAAGAAAAAGGGGCGTGCAGCGGTTATCTTGCCGGATGGTTTCCTTTTCGGTACTGATAATGCCAAGGTAGCAATCAAAAAGAAACTTCTGTCAGAGTTTAATCTGCATACGGTGATCCGTATACCACACAGTGTTTTTGCACCATATACATCTATAACGACGAATATTCTGTTCTTTGAAAATACCGGAGCCACAACAGAAACATGGTTTTATCGTCTGGATATGCCGGACGGATACAAGAACTTCTCAAAAACCAAGCCCATGAAAGTGGAGCACTTTAACCCGGCAATAGAATGGTGGAATGACCGTAAGGAAATTAGCGAAGATGGTTTCGATAAGGCAAAAAAATATACCGCACAGGAACTAGCCGACAGAAACTATAATATCGACCTGTGCGGATATCCTCATGAGGAAGAGGAAATACTGCCGCCTAAGGAACTGATACAGCAATATCAGGAAAAAAGGGCGAGTCTTAATGCGGACATTGACCGTATCCTTGCAGAAATAACAAATATCCTCGGTATAGATGTCGAGGAATAGAAAGGGCATGATGTTTTGATATCTTTAAAACTGGAAACACTGCTTGAAGGAAAAGTGGTGGAAGCAAACAGAGTTGAATATAAGGAAGGCTGGAATCCGCAGGAGGTTGTCCAGGCACTCTGCGCCTTTGCAAATGATTATGAGAATGTAAACGGCGGTTATCTTGTCGTTGGAATTAAAGCGGAGGATGGGATCCCCACGCTCCCGCCTGTCGGCATACCCAAGAACAGAGTGGATGATATTCAGAAGGAACTTTTTGAATACTGTAATAAGATCGAGCCAAGGTATATACCGAATTTTGAAATTGTAAATTATCCCGATAAGGACACATATCTCCTGTATATGAAATGTTCCGCTGGGGATGCGGGTCCGTATCGTGCGCCGGAGACGGTTTATCTGAATGATGAGGATCAGGGGAAAAAGGGTAAGAAGAAGCCGAATGTCTATAAGTATTGGATCAGAGTAGGTTCAGTTACTACATCTGCCAAGCAGGAAGAGATATCCGAGCTTTTTGAAAAGTTCAATGCTGTACCGTTTGATGACAGGGTTAATCGCAGAGCTGACATCAGTGTGATCCGCAGGGGATATCTGGAGGATTTCCTTCGTGAGAGTAATAGTTCACTTGTAAATCAGATAAACGAAAGATCAATGGAAGATCTGCTGGTTTCTCTTGAGGTTGCAAATGAAACGGACACCGGTGTTGAGCTTCGGAATATAGCTCTAATGATGTTTGCCGAGCATCCGGAGCAGTATATTCCGGAAACCCAGATCAATCTTATCCATTTTAAGTCTGAAGAAGCTGAAGCAGGGAATGACTTTGAGGAGAAGGTTTTCACCGGACCGATATGGAAGCAGATAAGAGATGTGCTTTCCTATATTGAAACTAATATTATTGTCTCCAAGACGGTAAAAATAGAGGGGCAGGCAGAGTCGGTAAGCTTTTATAACTATCCGTATAATGCTCTTGAAGAGGCTGTAGTGAACGCTGTTTTTCACAAGACATATCGGAATGGGGAGCCGGTTGAGATTAGGATATATGTTGACAGTATTGTGATCATCAATTATCCCGGACCACCTTCCTATATAAGCATGGATAAATTCGCTTCCGGAAAAGCAAGACCACGTAAATACAGGAATCGCCGAATCGGAGAGTTTTTTAAGGAAATTGATCTTTCTGAGAAGGCTGCTACCGGGATATCAAAGATACTGAGCGAATTAAAGAGAAACGGTTCTCCGAAACCTGAATTTGAAACAGATGAGAGCAGGGCGTACCTCGAAACCACTATCAGGATACATGATGGTTTTATAGCGTCCGATAAAAATGGCATAATTTCGGGAGTGGGGGATGATTTGACCGTCGGAATGTCCGATAAAATGTCCGATAAAATGTCCGATAAAATGACGGAACAGGAGCAGAAACGGATCAAAATAATAATCGAAAATATTACAGAGAATGGAATATCCAGTAAGGAAGCGGCGGATATTCTGGGTGTAGAACAAAAGACAGCAAATAGATTGTTATCCAAGGCTGTTACCAGCGGAATCCTTGAAGGGATCGGCGGAAACCGGAATAGAAGATATATAATATCTGACTTTAAGAGGGACTAATATGACAGCACAACAGCTAAAAAATTCAATATTACAGATGGCAGTGCAGGGAAAGCTTGTGCCACAAGACCCGAACGACGAGCCTGCAAGTGTACTGTTAGAGCGTATTCGTGCAGAGAAGGAGAAGCTTATAAAAGAGGGAAAAATCAAGAAAGAGAAGAATCCTTCTGTTATTTTCCGTGGTGAAGATAATTTGCCTTATGAGAAGCTGCTTGCAGCTTCTCATAAGGCAACGAGCAAAAATCCGCAGGATTTTCGCGAGTCTGCCCTTGAAGCCGGAAAGCAATATGAGGGCTTTGCGGATGGAACAGTGAAAGATATTACGGATGAGGTTACTTTTGAGATCCCGGAGAGCTGGGAATGGTGCAGACTTTATAACTTTGTTTACCTAATGAGTGGTTCACAGTATTCTGAATCAGAATGCGGTTGCCTTTATGTTAAAGTTGCTGATATGAATCTGCCAGAGAATGAAAATGAGATTGTTACATCCTCTCACTTTACTAAAGATAGCGAAAATGGAGATATTCCAATAAATAGCATCGTTTTTCCAAAAAGAGGTGGTGCAATTGCTACAAACAAGAGAAGAAATGTTATATCAAAACGTATCTGCATTGATTCGAACACAATGTCTATGACTGTTATTGATGACAAATGTCTCGATTACTTGTCCTGCTGGTTTATGACTATTGATCTAGGCAAATTGCAAACAGGAACATCCGTGCCCCAAATAAATAATAAGGATTTGGAGCCACTTTTGATTCCCGTCCCACCAATAGATGAGCAACGACGGATTGTTGACGCGCTCTCTTTGATAGAGCCTTATATTACAAAATACAAGAGTGTTGAGAATAAACTTTCTATGCTCAACAGTTTGTTTCCAGACCTTTTGAAGAAATCAATTCTTCAGCAAGCTGTTATGGGTAAGCTTGTTCCACAAGATCCAGATGATGAACCTGCCTCTGTTTTATTAGAGAGAATACGGACGGAGAAAGCTGCTTTCATAAAAGCCGGAAAACTCAAGAAAGACAAACATGAGAGCATCATCTATCGTAGGGATAATTCTCATTATGAAAAGCGAGATGGTCAAGAGGTCTGCATAGATGATGAAATTCCGTTCGAAATCCCTAATACTTGGGAATGGACAAGAGCCTCTTCAATAGGATCTATGGTTCGTGGAAAAGGAATCAAACGAACAGAAACAGTTCCTAAAGGTGTTCCATGCGTTAGATATGGTGAGATATACACTTCATATAATGTTTCTTTTTCTGACACTATATCATTTATAGATGAATCGATTGATAAGAACTGCCTACATTTCAGCACAGGAGATATTATTTTTACTCTTACCGGAGAAAATAAGGAGGATATTGCAAAAGGAGTTGCATATTTGGGAAATGAAAAAGTAGCAGCTGGTGGAGATCTTGCATATTGGACCGCCCATGGAATGAATCCGCTTTATCTTGTGTATTACATGGCGAGTCCGTACTGTATAGAAAGAAAGCGTCGCACTGCTACTGGTGATATCATAGTCCATATATCAACAGATAAGGTAGGTTCTTTCCTTGTTCCCGTTCCACCGCTTAAGGAACAGAATCGCATAGTTGAAGCAATCGGAAGGGCTTTTTCAATGGTATCTGCTTTGTAAAGTTCTCATTATGAGAAGTTGGATGGCGTGGAGCGGTGCATCGACGATGAGATACCGTTTGAAATACCTCAAAATTGGGTATGGTGTAGGTTATCAAGCCTTGGAGAAATCGTTGGCGGTGGCACCCCAAAGACAGAAGAGGCTGAATACTGGAATGGTGGAACGATTGCGTGGCTTACTCCAGCAGATATGAAATATGTCTCCGGGAAATATGTATCGCACGGCGAAAGATTTATAACAAATGCTGGGTTGCAAGGTTCTTCTGCACAGCTTATGCCAAAAGGAACCGTGGTGTATTCAAGCCGTGCGCCCATCGGATATGTCGCAATTTCGCTAAATGAAATTTGTACAAATCAAGGCTTTAAGTCTTTGATACCTGCAATAGTTGGTATAAACCAATATATTTACTATTGTTTGATTGAGAGGACACCTGAAATACAAAGCCGTGCCTCTGGCACTACATTCAAAGAAATCTCAGGATCGGAGTTTGGACGGACACTTATTCCCCTCCCACCTATGAATGAACAGAAGCGAATAGTGACAGAAATAGAAAGGATTTTACCATTATGCGATAAACTATGATAAGAAAAGGCGTATGCTCATTAGCACCCAGCATACGCCATAAACCATTACCAATCTACAATGCGATCAACAATCTCACGTTGCTCAGTAGCAGTCTTGCGCAGATAAATCCTTGTTGTTTCAATACTCTCATGCCCCATAAGATCTGCAAGGAAAGCTATATCGTTGCATCTCTCCAAAAAGCTCTTGGCGAATCGATGACGAAACGAATGCGGATAAACTACCGTTTTATCAATGCCGTATTTTTCAGCAAATTTCTTGAGCTGCCCGGAAATACCCCGTGTTGTAATGCGCTCCCCATACTTGTTCAAAAAAAGAAAGCCGCTTTCTCGCTGATTTGCTTCCAACCAAGAAAGGGCTTCCTTCTGCAATGCCTTCGGTATGTATACTCTTCGGAGCTTTCCGCCCTTTGCGTATAGGTCAAAGTATCCTGTTCGCACATGCTCAACCTTAAACTGGATCAGCTCGCTTACCCTTGCGCCGGTCGCAGCCAAGAAGCGTATGACAAAATACCATGACATTTCGCCGTCCTTCTTCAGTCGTTTCTTGAAATACTTGTAATCTGCCTCACTGATGACATTTTCAAGGAACGGTTTTTGCTGAACCTTAACAAAGGATCGCTTCCATTGCTCCTTTCCAAGACTCTCCAATAGGCAATTTATGCCCCGTAGCCTTAAGTTGACGGTCTTGGGATTGAAGTTTTCAATTAACCAGACCTTGTAATCACGAAGATTTTTCTTCGTGATCTTGTCTCCGTATCTCTTGTAGTATTGCTTTACAGCAAAGAGATAGGAGTCTTGCGTATTTTCTGAAAGGTTTGTACCCTTCAGATAGTTCTTAAATGTGTCTATCATCTCGAAAGACCTCCTTTCGAGACGAGGTTATATCAAATGCTATGATAATGCAGTCATAGATGTGAAAGATTGCGCGATTCTTTCCGCAATTTGTTGTTGCTCATTGTATGGCGGTAATGGAAATAACAAATCAGATATGATTGTCGGTTTAAGTTCTGTCTGGTTTGTAGACCCCTCGCCTTGCTTTTCGAGATACGGCTGATAATACTTAAGAACATAGAACACATACATAGTTGATATATGTTGGCTTTTTCTTATCACAGTTACATGTGAATCCGGGACAACTTCGCCTACTCCTATGCGATCCGAGTCGTGAAATATGCCTATTCTTCCAAGAGTGCCGTTTCCGGTTGAGTTTATGACAATATCTTCATCAAGCATATATTCGTCGCGGGGATATTTCTCAAAAGTCGCATCAGAAAGGAACTTTGCCAAGGTCATATCTATTCCACCGGTCTTGACATTGCATTTTTGTGCAAAAACATAGTTCCTGCCACTATTTGCATATTGTGGAGACTTACCTCGCTTTATCTCCTTTATTACGATATCCTTGACCCTGCACCACTCCCAAGAAGCGGGAATTTCAAATGGTATCTCATCATCTAAGCACCGCTCTACACCGTCCAACTTCTCATAATGAGAATTATCCCTACGATAAATTATACTCTCGTGTTTGTCCTTTTTAAGTTTTCCGGCTATTATAAGAGCCTGTTTTTCAGCACGAATACGCTCAAGCAGAATACTTGCAGGCTCATCATTTTCATCTTGTGGGACAAGTTTACCCATAACAGCCTGTTGAAGTATAGATTTTCTCAAAATCCCCGGAAAACTATTATTTAGGTTGGATAATTCAGATTCGACTGTATTATAATGCTCAAGCTGAGATTGAATGCTTGATAGTGCATCGACAATTCGAGATTGTTCAGCAAGTGGAGGGAGCGGAAAATAAATTGAATTCAATGACGACTGCACAAGATGTTTTATAGTCATTCCTTTGCTATGTTCATCGAGGATTTTATTACCCTTATAGCATTCCATAACCATATGAAAATAATAAGGATTAATTTCACCGAAAAATCTGACACGGTGGAGTGCATTTTGATAATACATTTCCGCTTCTGAATTCCATACTGCAGAACGTCCAACATCTCCACCCTCGCAAATCAACAAATCTCCTGGATATAAACGATATTTTGGTAGCTCTGATTCTTCAAACTTAGCCTGCTTAACTTTGGTCAGGTCAACTCCATCCCAGTACACATTTATACTACATAAATACGGATGATATTCCCCCGTATTCTTTGCCTTATCAAGTGTTTTACCCAATTCACTTACGGCTATAGTATTGAGCCTTACCCACTCCCAGCTCTCCGGTATCTCAAAAGGCACCTCATCTGCGATACATACCGGCTCATTCTTGCCGACCTTCTCATAAGGCAAATTACTGGAACTTCTGGACACGATGTCCAGAAGTAGTAGGACTAACTATAGGACCGCCGGTCCAATAGCACATGCAGTATCATAAGATGTTCTCTAACTGCTGTAGCGTCCAATCTCGGAACTCTGCTACGCTGGCTTTGCCGTTTTTCACCGCCGTTTTTCTCTTCTTGGCTTCCTTTTTGAAATCCTCATAAGCGGATCGGATTTCAACGATGCGTTCATGAGGACAATCAGGATCCTTTTCCATTCGGTGAATGTAGTGGAGCCAGTGCTGGGCTTCATTTTTGTATATATGATCATATTCATTTTCTAAGGCACGGGCATCAAAGTCACGCTTTGCCTGTGTCTTCATCTTCTGACGGCATTTATCACTTCACATGGTATATTTCTACGACTTGGCAAGAAAAACTCTGCCACAGACCTTGCAGGTGCGGAAGTACAGGCTCCAATCAGCGAGCCTTACTTCCAGTGCCGCACCTACCGGACGAGAGGGAAAGCTTATTGCAGTCAGCATCGTATCAATGCTCCGGACCTTGAGGAAGCTGTACTTGGGGACATCCGTTTACATGCTGAAAGCGTCATTAATGATAAGGAACGATTTATCAAGAATATTCTTAAGGATATGGGAAGCATAAACCGTGATAGGAGCAAATCCTTATCCGTCAAGGTGAGAAAGCTGAAAGCAGAGGTTACAATTCCGGAGAGCAGGATGCCGGCATCACAGCTACGACAATGATGTATGAAGCTGAGGAGCTGGGGGTTCACTCAATATGGATAAGAGGATTCCTGTTTTGTTCTGTATGATGACGGCGCTTTGCTTCATACATACTGTCATCAGCCTGATGGAGAAACTGATCGACATTAAAGGGATTACTGTCATCTTTAGAACCGTCTGTACTGCATTTTCCAATGCTGATGGTAACATATAAATCGCCGGGTTCGCGTCTTCTAAACAGTGAAAGAACCTTTTCCTGAAGGATTTTTTCTTTGACAGAGAATTCCTGATCATCCATGATGCGGTCAAGAAGCAGGGCATATTCGTCACCGCCAAGACGTGCAGCCACCCCTTCCGGGAAAACCTCTCTGATGAAGTCGGCGGTCTTCTTTAAGACCTCGTCACCTCTGGCATGACCATAGGTGTCATTGATGGATTTGAAAAAATCCAGATCCATGTACAGGAGTGTCATGGGAGATCCTGCCATTTCTCTGAGATGGTCATAGAAATATCTGTGATTGTAAAGCCCTGTAAGTGCATCTGTATTGGCAAGTGTAAGTATGCGCGACTCGTTTTCTCTTTCAAGGGTTATGTCTCTGAACAAGCAGAAATAACCGGAAATATTACCAAAATAATCCCGGATTTTCTTTTCTGTAAGCAGAAAGGTATGAGCGCCATCTGAAGACCCAAGAGTGTATTCTGCGGAAACATCTGAATTGAGGTTCTGATTTTTGACAGGATTCAGATGTGTGCTTTTCCAATTCAGGTAGTTAAATAACTGTCCATCACCATCAATATTGCTTATGCTTTTAAACATAGAGTTGAAGCGAACGGTGTTCCACTTGGGGTCGCATATAACGATAGGGAGGGGAAGATTTTCTACAAGAAGCGATAACTCCAACCCCATATTGCTGAAATTTGTGATATCGTGTCCGATACCTGCTGTTCCTGCGATATCACCAAAACGATCGTATATGGGAGATTTATAAACCTTGAACTGTTTCAGACCATCAGTTGTCTTGACCGGTTCCTCGAATTCACAGGTTTTGCCGGATTTCATTACTGTCTCTTCGGATTCCTGACATGCAAGTCCCTCCTCTTCGGGGACTCCCCAAATATAACCATGGGTCTTGCCACGGCAATCATCCTTGGTTTTTTGAACAACATCGCAAAAGGAATTATTAACCCTCCAGTGAAGACCATTCCGGTCCTTGAACCAGATCATATCCGGCACGCTGTCGTTCATTATGGTGAGGATATTTTCATACAGCCATCCGTCGAACTGCCCTTTTATCGAGTGAAGCAATCTATCGAAACGCAGGCGTCGTATCTGCTCTGATTCCTCTGCGGGCCATATATCATATAGGTGTTGCGTGCATTTGGAACTTTCGATGTTGGAGGATTCTCCTACGTAAACAGGGTATAGATTTATCGCACGGTCGTAAGGAAGGCTTTCAAGATAAGCCTTATCATCGGAAAACACGATAATATCTGATTTTAAGGGAAAACCATCGGGAGAAGATGGAGTGATTCTGGACACAGTAATGTCATTTAACGGATCGTAGCCAGTGACAGGCTGAGGAAAGGGTGAATAATTATCAATAAATGTCCATCCTTCATTTATATTTAAGCATAAAATGACTTTTATATTGAGTTGCATATATAACCTCAGAAAATATGCTGATATTATAATAATCCAGTAGCAACAAGTGTTATTATATGGTAAAATGTAATGTTAAGCAATATGATTTAAAAAAGTTACATAAAACTATTGACAGGAGTGTAAAAATATGCGTCACCAGACCAGACTATAGTATTCTGTTGAATTGTATATTTATAACATAACCCGTAGTATAAAAAGGATCTATCAGCATTGGAGGAATGATATGAACGGATTCGACAAGATACCCGAGGAAAGAAAGAGGCGGCTTGATGAGTTGTTTGAAGCTTTTTCCGTAATAGGTGATGATACCTATGTGTATCTGTGTGACATGCAGTATGATTTTTCGAGATGGTCAAAGGTGTTGACGGATGCTTTTGGTTTGCCGGGTGAATACATGTATGGAGCAGGAGCCATATGGGAGGAACACATTCATCCCGAAGACAGAAATGCCTTCCACCGTGGAATAGATGATATATTCAGCGGTAGATCAGGCGGACATGACATGCAGTATCGTGCAAGAAGGAAAGACGGGGAATACGACGTCTGTACCTGCCGTGGGATTGTGATCAAGGATGTATCCGGTCAGCCTGAGTATTATGGGGGAGCAATAAGAAACCACAGTCAGCAGAGCCATATAGACCGACTGACAGGGTTACGAAATCAGTACGGGTTTTTCGAGGACATTCGAAGCCATATAGACAACAGAATCCCAATGCGTGTTTGTCTGATGGGCATTAGCAAGTTTGCAGAGATCAATGAACTATATGGATATGCTGCGGGGAATTCCGTCCTGCAGGGCGTAGGTCGTTACCTGATGGAACACGTAGGTAACAGGGGCGGAACCTTCCGCATGGATGGTTCTAAATTCGCAATAATTACCGAGACCCAGACATACGAAGATATGGAAAGAACCTATGAGGGACTCAGGGCACACTTTAGGGAAGGCATAAAACTTGGTGATGAATATGCTCCTTTAGAATTGCATGCAGGAACCTTATCAGTGGATGATTTTACGACGGATGATCAGACGGTGTATTCCTGTCTGACATATGCTTATGATGAATCAAAGTTCAATAAGCAGGGCGATATCGTGGAATTCTTCAATAATCTAAGGACTGATAACATAAAGAGCACGGCAAAACTGCATTCCATACGTAATTCGATCAATAATGAGTTTGACGGGTTTTATCTTTTGTATCAGCCTGTGGTTGATGCCAAAACGGAAAAACTGATAGGAGCGGAGGCGCTTCTTCGCTGGAAAAATGATAAGTATGGCATGGTTCCTCCGGATGAGTTCATCCCGGTATTGGAAAAAGATCCATTGTTTCCGGTGCTTGGAGAGTGGATACTTCATACGGCAATGACTGATGCAAAAAAGATACAGGAGATCCTGCCCGATTTTATTATCAATGTCAACCTGTCTTATGCGCAGCTTGAACGGCCTGATTTTACAGACAGCGTTTGGAATATAGTTAAGAATACGGGATTTGATCCGCAAAGGCTCTGTCTTGAAATAACGGAAAGATGCAGACTGCTTGACATGAAACTTTTAAATAATGTCATGACAACGCTGCGCGCAGGTGGGATTCGCATAGCACTTGATGATTTCGGCACGGGATTTTCTTCAATAGGACTTCTTAAGAATCTGCCGTTTGACACGATAAAGGTTGATAGGGGCTTTGTACAGAAAATTGAGGAAGATGATAGGGAACGAAGACTTGTTTATAATTTCACTGATGCAGCCAGTATTTTTGGCTCAGATGTCTGCGTGGAGGGGATAGAGACATCCGCAATGCGAAATATACTGAAGGAGATGAGCATACATAGTTTTCAGGGGTACTTTTATTCCAAGCCGGTTGAGCTGGGGACTATTATTTCCGGTTTGAAATCGGAATCGGGAGAGATGTGCTTTAAAAATCCGTAAAAACGGGTTTTGAAAATAAAGAGCAAACATTTACTTGCCAGGAGGAATGAAAAAATGAAGGGCAAACAAGGAATTTCAATCTATCTCATGCAGGTGCTTTTTGCACTTGTACCGCTTATTATCGGAGCCGTGGCACTGACGCTTATCTCATTGGGACAGCTGAGCGGTAATATGGAAGAAGAGGTATATGAGAGGCTTGAGGTGGCTGCAATCGGGGCGGCGAATTATTTTGAATATGATATCCAGAACGGAATAATTGCTCAGGATGATGAAAGTTTTGACTATGTTGACAGTTTTGCAGGAAATGAAGTCGATATAACAATCTTTCAAAGGGACGTTCGTTTCATAACTTCAATTAAGAACGCTGATGGGAGCAGGAATATAGGTACCACATCGGCACCGGAGATATGGAGTGCCTGTCAGTCCGGAAAGACAGTGGAGAAGGACAATGTTGATATCGGCGGAAATAAATTCTATGTATTTTATATGCCGATTTATGATGCAGACGGAAATGTGTGGGGCATGTCTTTTGCCGGGGAACCTATGGCGACTGTACAGGCGGCACAGAACAAGGCAATAAGTACGAATATTATTGTAGCGGCTGTGATAATTATTTTATTTGCTGTAGTGGCATTTATGGTCGCTCGCCTTGTGGCCAATCCGATCAGGACACTTGCAGATGCATCAGGAAAGCTGGCAGAGGGTAATCTGAACATTAAATTCAGCGCAGTTAGTCATGTGAAAGAAATTACCTCGCTGGTCAATTCTACACATGATCTGCAAAATGCACTTGTCAGCGCAGTTGGCACGGTTAAGAGTTCAGCAGGCAGCTTAAGCGGAGCTGTTGTTGAGGTTGATGATAAGACCGGACATAATGTTGAAAGCGTCAGCCAGATAAATGTAGCAATAAATGAGGTGGCGGAAACCTCACAGTCTGTGGCAGAATCTGCGCAGAGTATGGCCGAAAAGGCTGTTGAACTTGGCGATAATATTGAAAGGCTTAATGACAATATCGGGATACTTAGAAACGCATCTGAGGAGATAACTGTAGCCAATAATGAAGCATCCCAGTATATGGAAACCGTACTTAAATCAAGCAATGACAGTGTTTTGGCGGTTGGGGAGATCAGTGAAAAAATATCGGCAACTAATGAAGCAGTTAAAGACATTTCAGAATCTGTACAGATGATAGATGCGATTGCAAACCAGACGCAGTTACTGTCACTCAACGCTTCTATTGAGGCAGCAAGAGCGGGTGAAGCAGGTAGAGGATTTGCAGTGGTTGCCGAGAGCATCAAAGATCTTGCAGAAAGCAGTTCCGAAAATGCATCAAAGATCAACGATATTGTGCAGAAGGTAACATCTATATCCAATGAGACTGTAAGCGTTGCAGAAAAGGTTAGGAGTATTATCGAAGCTGAACGGGAATACATTACAGAGACCCAGGGCAAATTTACTGTTTTATCCGGAGCTGTTAATGATAGTGTGAATGGAATAGCGGCAATTTCGGAAATGGCGGGAGAACTGGATCGCATAAAAAATGAACTTACGAATGCGACAACAGATTTGGGAGCAATTTCTGAGGAACTGGGTGCCAGTGCACAGGAAGTATCGGCAAGCTGCACTACTGTTACAGGTGCATGTACGGATACTCAGGCTCAGACTGAAGAGATGCGGGCGATAAATGAGCATCTGGCGGATGCAGTTTCTTTCTTTAATCTGTAAAAAAAGCGTTGACCCACTGAAACGAGTCCGCTAAATGTGTTAGGGTCGGGTTGAATTAACCACTCCGGGTCGGGAAGAAATAACCATTTCGCGTCGGAGAGAAACAACCACGATTAGTCGGAATAAAACAGCCATTGCTTTTTCATTCATTGAGTTTAAACTGTTGTATGCCAATGCAGCAGCTAAATCAATCGATGGAAGGAAAAAACAATGACTTAACTGAAACAATAGCACAAGCACTCAACGAAATAAAGAGTGAACTTGGCGACAAGTTCGATTTGAAACACGTTAACCTCGCCGAGCTTGAGCGCAGGACCGGGATCACCCGGGCTAAACTTCGCAGACTGAAGGAACACGACTTTGTTGATGTA